>NZ_JAEQ01000004.1 GCF_000518985.1 Chelativorans sp. J32 | reverse complement strand
CTAAGGCCTGTTGAGATTCATCGGGAGTTTATGACGGCTGCTGCGAGATGGATGATGGCGTTGAAGCTCTGGTCGGTTTTGTCGGCACGCATGGCGATGCGCTTGAACTCTTTGAGTTTGCAGAAGAAGTTTTCGATCAGATGACGCCATTTGTACATCTCCGCATCGAGAGCAAGAGGCTGAGCGCGGCGCGGGTGCTGGGAGATGATGATCCTGGCGCCGCGTTCGTTCAGGTCTGCGACGATGGAATTGCTGTCGAAGGCCTTGTCGGCGATCAGCGCGCCGAAAGCGACACCGTCAATGAGCGGCGGCACGCCGACCGTATCGAAGCGATGGCCGGGCAGGAGAATGAAGCGCACGAGGTTACCGAGCGCATCGGTGAGCGCGAGGATCTTGGTGGTCATACCGCCCTTGGAACGGCCTATGGCCTGGCTCTGAGTCCCCCTTTTGCGCCCTGGCCGTGGCGGTGGACCTTGATGATGGTGGCGTCGACCATGGCGTACTCCATATCCGGCTCGTCGGAGCACGCGTCAAAAAGCCGAACGAATATATCGGCTTTGACCCAGTCTCGGTATCGCTTGAACACCGTGTTCCAGTTACCAAAGAGCGCGGGCAGGTCGCGCCACGGGCTGCCCGTCCGCACGATCCACAACACCGCTTCGAGGAACAGACGGTTGTCGCTGCCGCTTCGCCCGGGGTCCGTCGGCTTGCCCAGGCAATGTGGCTCCATCTTCGCCCATTGGGCGTCAGTCAGTACGAATCGCTCCATCCGAAGCTTGAATCACGAACAAGCGCGGCATGGAATCCTGAATCTCAACAGGCCTTAGTGCAGGATCTGCGACAGGAACAGCTTCGTGCGTTCATGCTGCGGGTGGTCGAAGAACTGATCGGGCGTGTTCTGTTCCACGATCTGCCCCTGATCCATGAAGATCACGCGGTTCGCCACCTGCCGGGCGAAGCCCATCTCATGGGTGACGCAGATCATTGTCATGCCTTCCTGAGCCAGGTCCACCATCGTGTCCAGCACTTCCTTGATCATCTCAGGGTCGAGCGCCGAGGTCGGCTCGTCGAACAGCATGATACGCGGGTTCATGCAGAGGGCGCGCGCAATGGCCACGCGTTGCTGCTGCCCGCCTGACAGCTGGCCCGGATATTTATTCGCCTGCTCGGGAATCCGCACACGTTTGAGATAGTGCATGGCCATCTCTTCGGCTTCCTTGCGCGGGGTCTTGCGGACCCATATCGGCGCCAAGGTGCAGTTCTCAAGAATCGTCAGATGCGGGAACAGGTTGAAGTGCTGGAAGACCATGCCCACCTCGCGGCGCACCTCGTCGATCTTCTTCAGATCGTTGGTAAGCTCGATGCCGTCCACGACGATCCTGCCCTTCTGATGCTCTTCCAACCTGTTGATGCAGCGGATCATCGTCGATTTGCCCGATCCGGACGGACCACAGACCACGATCCGCTCGCCACGCATCACCTTGAGGTTGATGTCGCGCAACACGTGGAAATCGCCGTACCACTTGTGCATGTCGACGATCTCGATCGCGACCTCCGTATCGGAAATCTTGAGCTTGGACCGATCGACCTGGATGGCCTCGGCGGCGTTGAGATTTTGAGCAGCCATTGTGCTCTCCCCTTATCGTTTGTGGCCGGTGTCGAACCGGCGTTCCATGAACATAGAATAGCGCGACATGCCAAAGCAGAAGATCCAGTAGACGAACCCCGCGAAGACCAAGCCGGTAGCGGCGGTGGTCGGCGTTATCCAGTTCGGATCCGAAAAGCCGCGGCGCACGGTGCCCAGAAGATCGGCAAGCCCGATAATATAGACGAGACTCGTATCCTTGAAGAGGCCGATAAAGGTGTTCACGATTCCCGGAATGACCAGCTTTATCGCCTGCGGCATGATGATGAGACGCATCATCTGCCAATAGCCGAGGCCCAGCGCCTGCGCACCCTCATACTGGCCTTTGGGAATTGCCTGGAGCCCTCCCCTGATCACCTCCGCCATATAGGCTGCCGAGAAGATCGCAACGCCGATCAGCGCCCTGAGCAACTGGTTGAAGGTCACCCCTTCCGGCAGAAGCAGCGGAATCATGAAGGTGGACATGAAGAGCACGGTGATCAGCGGCACGCCGCGCCAGAACTCGATGAAGATGATCGAAAAGAGCCGCACGGCCGGCAGATGCGAGCGCCTTCCGAGCGCAAGCAGAATGCCGACCGGCAAGGATGCGGCAATGCCTGTGAGAGCCACCACGAGCGTCAACATCAGCCCGCCCCAGAGATTGGTGGGAACGTGTTGCAGACCGAAATCGGCGGCAAGCACAGCAATCAGGACAGCCGTTACGAGCGGAGGAAGGAGAATGCGGAGCACGCCGGCATGGCGGGGTTCGCGCGCACCGAGCGAGGAAAGGACGCTTGCCCCGATCGAGCCGAGCGCCAAGAAGAAGGCGAACAGCGAGAGCATAGAGAAGCGGAAATCAAGAAAGGTGACCCTGCCGCTCGCAACGACATTGGCAGCCAAAAGCACCAGCAGCCCCACCAATGCAAGGCCGTTTGCGACCTTCAACAGCTTCGCGGATGCCGTCACGTTCCCGGCCGCCAAAGCGCTGGATATGAATGCCGCGATGATGAAGAGAAATGCGACCCAACCGCCGCTCAGGCCAATGTTTCCACCGGTAAGCAGGACAAGCGCTACGAAGGGAAACACGAGCACCAGAAGGATCGCGTTCAGTCTCTTGTAAGGAGCCGTAGGTATCGCCAACGGCACCATCAGCACGGCGAGGAGGGCGAAGAGGAGATCGACGCGCCAGCGCTGGTCGAGTGGATAGAGCCCGTAGACGAACTGGCCGAGCTTTGCATGGACAAAAGCCCAGCACGCCCCGACGGCACCTCCTTCACCCGCCAGGCATGCCTCGCGGTTCTCACCAGTGAATACGGCGGTGGCAAATCCCCATTGGACGAGCCGCCACACCGCCCAGGCGGTGAAGAGCCCGAGCACGATCGTGATGATCGTATCGAATGGCGTTGCGAAAAGGTTCTTCCTCAGTGTCGCCACAGTACCGAACTCGCTCGGCGGCGGCGGAAGGGGCTGCTTCTGCTCGCGTGCGACATAGGCTGCGACTTGTTCTTCCACGGGAAGCCTCCTATCGCTCCACAAGCGCCACGCGAGCGTTGAACCAGTTCATGAACGCGGCCGTGGCGACGCTGAGCCCCAGATAGACGACCATCCAGATCGCCACCACTTCAACCGATTGCCCGGTCTGATTCAGGACCGTCGAGCCGACGGCGACCAGTTCCGGATAGCCGACGGCCAATCCCAGCGACGAGTTCTTCGTCAGGTTGAGATACTGGCTTGTCAATGGCGGGATGACCACCCGGAATGCCTGAGGCACGATGACGAGCCTCAAAGATTGTCGCCGGGTAAGCCCAAGGGCAGACGCAGCCTCGGTCTGCCCCTTGGAAACCGAGAGGATTCCGGCGCGGACGATCTCCGCGATGAAAGCCGCGGTATAGAAGGAAAGCGCGAGAAACAGCGAGAGGAACTCCGGCTTGATCTGCCATCCGCCCACCAGATTGAAGCGCGTCGCCTGCGGCAGCTCGAAGCTGACAGGAAGGCCGGTGATCAGGAAGACCAAAAGCGGCAAACCGATCACGAGAGCCAGAATGGGCCACAGGACCGGGCGTTTCACGCCGGTCTGCATCTGCCGCAGCTTGTTTTGCCGCGCAAGAACAACAGCCATCGCGATGCCTATCGCGAAGGCGACGAGTGTCCATACGGCGATGGGCTCGAATCTGGCCGCGGGCATCTGCAGGCCGCGATTCGAAAGATATGAGCCGAACGGCAGTTCGAAGGCTTCTCTCGGGAGAGGCAGGACCGAAAGCACGCCGAAATACCAGAACAGGATGACCAGAAGCGGCGGGATGTTCCGGAATATCTCGACATAGACGGTGCATAGAGCACGGACGAGATAATTGCGCGACAGGCGGCCCACACCGATGATGAAGCCGACGATCGTGGCAAGCAGGATGCCTGACACCGCGACGATCACCGTATTGGTGATGCCCACCATCAACGCGCGTCCATAAGTGGAATTCGCGGTGTAGGTTATCGGCACCTGGCCTATGTCGAAGCCCGCCCGTGACTCAAGGAAACCAAAACCGGATGCGATATGAGCGCGGGTCAGATTATCTATGGTGTTGTTGATGAGCCAAGCGGCAAAAGCCAGAATGGCGATGATCAACATGATCTGAATGATGAGCCCGCGCGTGCGGGGATCCCGCATGAGTCCTACCCTCTCATGCGGCAGCGAAATGCTCGAAGTCTCGACAGTCATGCGATTTGCCTATGCAGCGCCAAGGCCCGCCCTCAATGAGGACGACCTGCAACAGCTCGGCTAAACGGAGAAGCCGCGCCAGATATTGCCGCGGCTCCTTTCCGTTCGCTCAGCGGACCGGCGGGGCGTATTGCAACCCGCCCTTTGTCCAGAGGGCGTTCAGCCCGCGCTGGATCTTCAGCGGTGTGCTCGGACCGACATTGCGGTCGAAAATCTCGCCATAATTGCCGACGGCCTTGATGACATGAACCATCCAGTCATTGGTGAGGCCGACATCCTGGCCGAAGGTGCCATCCTTGCCCAGGAGCCGACGAACGTCCGGATTCTCGGAATTCGCTGCCATCTCCTCCACATTGTCTTGGGTCACGCCGAGTTCTTCAGCATTCAGCAGCCCGAAATGAACCCACTTCACGATGTCGAACCACTGCTCGTCGCCCTGACGGACAACCGGGCCCAGCGGCTCCTTCGAGATGATTTCCGGCAGCACCACATGCTCGTCTGGATTGGCAAGCTCGAGCCGGCTCGCGTAAAGACCCGATGCGTCCGTCGTCAACACGTCGCAACGCCCCTGCTCATAGGCGGAGTTCACGTCCGACTGCTGCTCGATGACGACCGGGTTGAACTCCATATTGTTCGCACGGAAGTAATCCGTCAGGTTCAACTCGGTTGTCGTACCCGCCTGCACGCACACGGTGGCGCCGGACAGTTGCAGGGCCGAGGTGATGTTCAGATCCTTGCGGACCATGAACCCCTGGCCGTCATAATAGTTCACGCCCACGAAGTTCAGGCCCAGCGCCGTATCACGGTTCATGGTCCAGGTCGTGTTGCGGGCCAGCAGATCGATTTCGTTGTTCTGCAGGGCAGGAAAGCGCTGGACGGCCGAAAGCGGCGAATACTGCACCTTGCTCGCATCGCCCTCGAACACCGCCGCGGCGACCGCCTTGCAATAATCGACGTCGAGGCCCTGCCACTCGCCCTTGTCATTTTGGGAAGCAAAGCCCGGCAGGCCGGTATTGACGCCACAGCGCAGCGCGCCCCTGTTCTTCACGTCATCCAGCGTGGCGGCAGAGGCCGGTATGGCGGCATACGCGATCACGACGGAGCCGAGCAATGCCTTAACGAGATTTTTCATGTTGTTGACCCTTATTCTAAGAAGCAGGGCTTATCCCCAGTTGCGTGCAGAAGCCGGATATCCGCTCCCTCGAGCGACGGCTTTTTCTCCCAAGCACGGCCCCATCAAATTTAATAAATGAGCGCCGGTCAAGAGCTTACGCACAATTGACGGGACGTTCCCAAGTCTTGTTTAAGCGCCCTGGAATAACTAAGCCCATGCCAATCAGCGCGGAAAAGCACGGAGCACGGCGAAAATGACCACCAAGCGGAAAGACGGGATCAACACCAGGCTCGCCCATATCGGCAATGATCCCCGTGCCTTCTATGGCTTCGTTAACCCGCCTGTCGTGCACGCCTCGACGGTCCTCTTTCCGGACGCCGAGACGATGAAGTCGCACAACCAGAAATACACCTACGGGACCCGTGGCACTCCGACCACGGACGCTCTCGCGGAAGCCATGGACGAGCTCGAAGGATCAGCCGGGACCATCATCGTGCCCTCCGGGCTTGCAGCGGTTACCGTTCCGCTTCTCGCCTTCCTGGCCGCTGGCGACCACGTGCTCATCGTCGACTCGGTCTATGGGCCCACCCGCCGCTTCGCAGACAGCATGCTCAAGGGCTTTGGGGTGGAGGTGGAGTATTACGACCCCCATATTGGGAGCGGCATCAGCGCGCTCATGAAATCGAACACCAAGGTGGTTTTCACCGAGTCACCAGGCTCTAACACATTCGAGATGCAGGATATTCCAGCCATAGCGGCCGTAGCCCGACAGAAAGGCGCGATCGTTATGATGGACAATACCTGGGCAACGCCGGTCTTCTTCCGGCCGCTCGAACATGGAGTGGACATCTCCATTCACGCGGCCACCAAATATCCCGGCGGCCATTCGGACGTCCTCCTCGGCACGGTCTCCGCCAACGAGAATTGCTGGAAGCGCCTGCACGACGCCTTCATCACTCTCGGCACATGCGCGGGGCCCGACGACGTCTATCAGGTTCTCCGGGGGCTGCGCACAATGGGAGTCCGGCTGGAACGCCATCAGGAAAGCGCGCTTGAAATCGCGCACTGGCTGGAGGGTCAACCGGGCGTGGCGCAGGTGCTCCATCCTGCCCTTCCCTCACATCCCGGTTACGAAATCTGGAAACGCGACTTTTCAGGCGCGAGCGGCCTTTTCTCCTTCGTCTTCACCGGCGGCGGAGACCATGAGGCAAACGCTTTCCTGAATGCCTTGAAATTTTTCGGGCTCGGTTATTCGTGGGGAGGCTTCGAAAGCCTTGCGGTTCAGGTTTCACTTGCCGACCGCACAATCGCCAAAGGCAATTATCCGGGTCCTGTGATCCGCTTGCAGATCGGACTGGAAGACGTGGAAGACCTCAAGGCCGATATCGCGAACGGGCTGAAGGCAGCGGGTCTAGGATAAGCGTCCAAGAGTGGCGACCCCGACAGGATTCGAACCTGTGACCATCGGCTTAGAAGGCCATCCGAAAGCGAAATGTATTCAAACAAAGTTCCGACTGTTTGTCCTCTTCGGGAGGCATGAACAGACCGGGAAACTTGAACTCTAAATCCGCCCCAGCCCTATCCCCTGCTTTCTGCGCTTCGAGGACTCAGGTGTTTGCGATCGGTATGCCGGCCGCTGGTTGGGGTGGGGATGCCTGATGGAGAGACTGCCTGCGACGTTCTTTGTGAGGGATATGCACTGCGGTGAAGACCAGGACATCAAGTCGATCGGTGCATGTGAACGCCAGGATATAGTCTACTCCCTTCCTCAACTTTTGTAACGGGCGCCGATATACCTCTTGCAACTTACCGCGTCATAAGTCTTATTACTGGTTGGGGAGTATGGGATATTACAACGATCGGTTGCTTCCGGTCGCTGTGCCGAGGTTTGGGGGCGCGTTGATGAGCGGCAGCCGGATTCCGTTATTATTGTCTTTTTTTGACGCCGCGGGGATGTAGTGCCGTGGGGCAATTGTCTAGCCTGATGCTGGCAATACTACCAAGGCATTTCCTCGTTACGCCCAGCGATCAGCGCAAGATAGACTTCAACCCAAAAACGAGCGTGGCCAGCGCTCGCTGCACTCTTCTGGCTCATGCGCTCGTGCCTGAGCGCACGCTTCAGAGCGACAGCGCTTGCCTCGGCGCGATAGCCGTCCCGCAAAGCAGACGCGACATCTCGCACGAGGTCTTCTCGCGCGAGTTGGGCGAGCTCGCCAGATTGAAGAATACGGTCCCATTTCCTATCAGGCATGAACGGCCTTCTAATCGCTACACCTTCTTTTACGCCGCAAGAATTGCGTGTGCGTTATGCCGCCTCATGCCTCTCAAACAAGATCTGAGGGGAGATCATGCATAACAGGCTTGGTTCAATGAAACCCGCACCATCGGTTTGTGAAGCGGTGTGGAAGGCGGATAGTGTCGAAACTGCCATCGAGACCATCAGAACTTTTTTCAGCTTGCATCATGTGACGTGTCACCTGGGTTTCTCGAATTCGTCCATCGTAGAAGCTCCTTATGTGAAGAGCACATATTCCTCCGAATGGCTCGCCCGATATTTGCTTAAGCGATACCTCTTGGTCGACCCAGTCGTTCTTGAAGGGTTTTCCCGCCGTCTGCCATTCGACTGGACTGAACTTGCGGTAACACCGGAGGCTCAAGCTCTTCTTGCCGATGCGCGCGCCTTTGATGTTGGAACCTGCGGATACTCTGTTCCGGTTGTCGATAAATCCAACCGCCGCTCCCTGTTCTCTATCACCGCGAATATGCCGGAGGAGGAGTGGAGACGCTTTACGGCTGAGAACGGCGGCGCGTTGGTCGACCTGGAGCAGATCGTTCACCAGAAAGCTGTAATCGAGGCGTTTGGGCCTGAACAACGGTTCCCTCATCTAAGCGAGCGGGAGATCGAGTGTCTTTCTCTTATTGCCCAAGGCAAAGATTCCCCCTCCATTGCACTGATCCTCGGACTCTCCGAAAACACGGTCCGAGCTTATCTGAAATCCATTCGTCACAAGCTTGACTGCACAACGATGGCTCAAGCCGTGGCAAAGGCTATACGACACCGGGTCATTGGGAGTTAATACCCCTATTCGGGTGTATCGATCTTTGTATGCCCTCCGCGGTCACCCCAAATAGATACGCCATTTCAGGGCAATTTCCCTCCCCTGGAAGCTAGTATTCACTCCCCGCCGTCAACAAAAAAGGGGGTTGGGGACAATGTTCACAACAATCAAAGAGGTCAATTACGCTGAAAATGAGGTTGTCCTAGCGGAGATGTTCCGTCTCAGGAAGCGCGTATTTCATGATGTGCTGGGATGGGACGTCCCAGTCAAAGGAGATCAGGAACGAGACTTCTACGGCAGCCTTGGTCCGGTCTATCTCGTTTGGTGCGATCCGGAGCTGCAGGTTCTCTATGCTTCGCTTAGATTGATGCCTACAACAGGCCCCACTCTTCTGAGCGATGTCTTTAGCGACACGATGCCGAATGCCGCTGCATTCTCAGCGCCGGGGATCTGGGAGGCTACCCGATCGTGCGTTGATGTGGAAAGTCTCGCCAGAGATTTCCCGAGCCTCTCACCAGGTAAAGCATTCGGTCTGCTTCTGCTGGCAACGGTGGAATGCTGCCTTGCCCACGGCATCGAGACGGTGGTTGCGAATTATGAGCCCCGCGTGAAGCGCATCTATGAAAGGTCCAGCGCCATCTTCGACGAGGTGGGTCGCGCAGATGGCTATGGCAAATTTCCGGTCTGCTGCGGTGCCTTTGAGATCTCAGAGCGCGCCGTGTCGCGCATGCGAGAGCGCCTGGGTTTCTCGGAGCCCGTTTTTACACCCTATAGCGCTACGCCGCGCCAGCTTGCCGCCTGATCAACAACAATCGAACCGCTTCGTGCCTGGAGTATCCGTATAATGAGTTCCAACGATAACAGCTCGGCAAAAGCCGACCCGCACATGATGGTGATTCCGACCGAGGATCTCATCGTCATGCACCTTTTTGAGGCGCGCCGCCTGGCGCTCACGATGGCGAAGAAAATCGACAATCGCTTGTTCGGCTACATGATCGACATGGCCGCAGATGTGGCGATGGAAGGCCGCGTTAAGCCCGTCAACTCGGCTCTTAACTCCTAACTGCCAACCATCCCACTGCCGCGGTTAAACTCCGCGGCCAGATCTCAGCAATCTCATTCATATTCGGAGAATCTTATGTTGGCCATCAAGAAGCCGGTGACCATCCGGTACCGGTCTGCCGATACTTTGCCGCCAGTTGCTGCCGGCGAGATGGAAACCTTCATCGTCGTGACCGCGAATTCCGCAGGCGAGATGCACTGCTTTGCAGCGGATTACCTAAACGACTTCCCGCTATGGAGCGAACCGCCAGTGTTGCAGGAAAACCCCTTCGTCAGAGCGGATGGATGCAATGCAACTGGATGGTTTGATCACCTGCCGGACGAGGAGAACGGCGCAATCATCTCACCGCTGAAGCTCGTCGAAGGGCAACGCATAGTCGGATGGGCTCCTGTCAGCGAAATGATCCCAAAGCCATAGTCAGAAAGAGGCGCGGTAATGCGCGCCCTTCTGAACCTTAGTGAGGCGGGTATTTGCCCGGCTCCCGTAAAGTTCGGCCAGATTATTTTCGTCCCGGTAGCGACGTAGGCAAGCGGCCAGCGCTGCGAACAGAGCCACAATCGCCGAGGGGCACGGCGCTGTGTGTCCGTTCCCGGCTGCTTTCGCCACCTGCAGCACCATCTCGAACTCAACAGGATCGACAAGCGTCTTGTTGAGTCCGTCGCCAGCGTAAAAGCTCTGCCCTCTCCCTACCATCCGCCTTGCGCCACGTTTGGCCACCAGAACCGGCAGAGAGGCCCATCTTGCGCCAGGCGCTTGCCGAACTCCTCCTGGTTGATCGTGCTAGCCATGAAGCTTTCGTAGCCCCTCCGCTTCAGGAGGTGGTAGTCGAGCCGGTCTTGTAGATTCGGAGTCAAAGATCTGATCGCCGCGAACATGCAGTTCCTTGGAAGGTCGATCAGCGTGGCTCGCATGAACAATAGCCGCCGGCCGTTCTTCGACCAAAACTTCTGCGCATCCACGATCTCGCCGATTGTTATGCTGGTGAGCGGCTGCGCGAGCTTGTGCTGCTTGTAGGCATAGATTACGTCGTACGCCTTCCGCCCGACCTCGCTCTTGCGAATGAAGTCGAGCAGGATCGCCGCGCCGGCTGGTACGGTGCGGTCCATGTCGGGTCCTTTTAAGCCGTCAGAACAGAGGGCGGGTTAAAACCGCCCCGCAGGTAAGTGAACGTCCCCCTAAGAGGGCTTCGGGATATCGTTAACCCTAGACGCAAAAAGTTCGCGCGCGGGGGGATGGCAGTGGAATTTGATTGCAGCAGCCGTGTGGGTGCTATTCGCCGTGCTGATTTCTCATTCAGCTGACATTGACATGCTTCTGCAAGTTTACCTTCGTCTCAAAACTTCGAGTTCAGTAGATCTCTGGGCCGCCGAGCAACCGCGGTTCGGTTGCCTCAATTTTTATGATACTGCCCCTCCGCGCTAGCGGCAAAGAATCCATTTGTCCTGCTGGTGGCAAACTGCTTCACGCGGTGCTCTTTCTTTGGCTTCCTCAAGATTGAAATCGCTCATCGAATAGACGAAGGCGGATGTCTCGAGGCCCGCGGTAGCAATCTCGGTAGCCTCAGCGTTGCAATCAGGCACATACCTAGCCAAATAACCAGTCGTAATTTTTAGATGTAGCTTAGACGCGATTAGTTGGATCGGCAAAATCTCAGCATGGTCGGCCTTGCCGCATCGAAACTTGGGGTAGAAATATATAGTTTCTACTCCATTCAACGATGTAGACCAGGCATCAATGTCAGCAACGATTTCCGCGGGACGTTGTGATGTCGCCTGTGCCCTGGCCCTAACGGTTTCAAGGTCTATCCATTGAACGGCTAATATCACGACGCAAGCGACCGCAGCACGCCTCGCGTTCATTCTTGCAATCGCAAGGGCTACTACAAAGGCGAGAACGTAGGAGACGGGCCAAAAAAAGCGACCGGATACGCGGAAGGTTCCAGTAATCTCGGTAAGAGGCCAAGGTACGTCCCAATGGATCAGGTGCAGCGGCCCAGCATAAACATCATTCGATACTGCATAGCCGGTGAGAATGATGCAGGCCGCGATAAGCGACGGACCGATCTGACGGAGTGGTAGTGCATTCCGCGCGAACGCTACCGCTGCGCACGCACCTAGAAGCCCAAATCCTAAATAGTTGTATCCTTCAGATTGACCAATGGTCCCAAGTGAATAACTAGGAAAATCAATGATACTACCCCCGACGAGGGGGGCGAGCAAATTCATGGAGTAATAATCAAAGCCCCCCTCTTGGACCGACGATCCGAAGCCAAACCCGAACATGATGGGAAAGGTTATAGCGAGCGGGAGAAACGCCAAGCCGTAGCGCCAGATCCCCGACCAATGACCGTCACGGCAAAGGTCTGCTGCAGCCGCCACCATGATTGTAAGCACCATCGCCGTGATGTAGAAGTTAATATAGAAGGAAAGCAGCACAAGAGATCCCCAGCCAACCGTACTGACATAGCCCCTCAAGCGGTCTCTAAAGTACAATCCTATTGCAAGTACGATAAGGAAGTGGGCCATTAGGCTTAGATGCCCGAGCCTGTAGCTAAGCGCGGGCATTTGAACACAGAGACCAACCGCCAGAATCAATGAGATCCAATTGATTTGACCGGACTGCTTTAACGCCCACCATGTCGCGAGCCCTAAAAGCAGGAAGCAAAGCAACACCCAAATTCCAAAAGGATTTTCAGGTGCAATCGGCCCTAGGACTTTCAATACCAGCGCAAACAACGGAATTGCATCCGTGAATGCCACTGATGTCCCAGTAGACCAGTTGATAGAGTTGATCCGCAGCAACGGCAAACCCCAAGGCTCGTTACGGAATGCCGTTAGCCCTGAGATGTACTGAGTGACATCCTGTATGTGAGTCTGCCAGTAACTGCTGGTGCCCCAGATGAATCGAGCACCGGGGAATATGACTTCGAAATAGGCCCACGCGAGAGCAATGGAGATAAAGGCCGCCCCCCACCCATCTGGATTCATCCGCCACGTCTTTCGGTGCATTTGTTTTCCCCTGCGATGCACTTCGTTCGAAGGGCTTATGCGGAATGCATTCTCTTAGCAACTGAGGCGACTCATCATCCGCGAAGGCGAGGCTTGAACGCGTTCAACCTGAGTCTTACGAATGAAGTCAAGCAGGTCCCGCACCGGCTGGTGCAGTGCGGTCCATGGTAAGTCTCCAATTTCAGGTGGCGAAGGGTGGCAATCGGCCGCGCTCGTTGGCATGGAGCCGCGGTTTCTTTCGTAAGTGGAGCAAAGTGCGGTCAGCCACGACCGCACTGATCGTGGATCTTAATGGTCAACTACGCCTAAAACAGCCTAGAATTCTGCCACCCCTGCGTCCCGTCACGAATGTTCGAGAAGCTTCCGCTTGGATCGACGGATAGAGTGCAAGGCTTTTCAAACTCCATGCGCCAGCCACTTGCATGGAGGAAGTTGATCAACTCCCCCTCTATTGCGCGGCTATGTGTCCCCACAACAATGTACGCAACACGGCGATCGAGACTACCTATGCACTCTTTGATGAATGTGGCCTCAGCACCCTGGATATCTATATGGAGAAGGTCGACGCGATCGCGTCCACCAAGTACCTGCTCCAGCGCTAGAATTGGGGTTGATATGTAATCACCCACGGCTTGTTCGAGGAACCGCCGCGCTGAATCGTCGGAATCGAAGAACTGAGGCTCCTGCCCATAGGATTGGCAAGATTGCTCCACGACGGGAAACAATGCCACCCCCTTGGCGGGCCCAACGACTCCATTCACTGCATCGAATTCTCTCGGGGCGAGACCGTTTTTGAATGCATGTTCGGCTATGAACCTCGAGTGTTCTTGATCACCTTCAACGCCAATGGCGTACACATCCCTTCCGAGACGCTTAGCAGCGACGGCTGAGTTCACCATCCAGCACCCCCACCCCGCGCCTAATTCTACGACCGTGAAGCATTGATTCGAAAGCTCCACGGCCCTCAGCACGGCCGCCCATTCGACCAGCTCGGCATGATTGTTGCAGGGGATAGGAGGTCCCTCTACGACGCCACCCAAATGCGAAAACGCACCGACGTATCTGATGTCCGTGGCAACACCCAAATAATTCACCAGATGGCCTGGCACGCTGTTTCGCCCCCGATCCTCATGCCGAAGGACGATTTCCTCTGCGTTCAAGAACGAATGATAGAGCCCTAAGCTTAAAGCGTCGCGAGAGACCGCCTGCTGTATTGGCGGTGCCGGCTCGTCATGGTAAGCTTTGGCCAGGCCAAGTCTCGACAATATTCCCAATAGCGCTCCTCCCGACCTTCCGCCTCATTGTGGTTGTATTGTGCGTTATGGTCAAGAAACCGCAACTGATTGGGTCCGAAAAAACGGAGAGATTGCCAATGCACATCGTTAAACGATGGTTCGGCGGGCGAACATCTGATGATCATGCATGGGTGCAGGCCTGGGCAGATTCGGGCTGCTATATATCCTTAAGGGACTACAAACTCGCGGTTCAGCGCTACCATGGGCAGTCGAAGGAAATGAGAATCGAAGAGAACGTTGCGTTCTTCAGAAAAAAAGAGTCGTCGGCGTTAGGCTGCTGCTAGTCCGCGCCCCTTCCCATAAAGTAGGCGCTGGGCAGCCGAGGCAATTGGCTGAAGAGTGGAGCACCATAGAAGCTCTTCGACCCCGGACCGTACGATGGGTTCTGACCTTGTTGCATCTAACGCGCGTCTAACGGCAGCTTTGAAATCCGGTAAGGTGTCGGCCAAAATGACTCCTGGTGCATCGAGATATGCTTCATAGCCGCGGAATGCCTGGCGCGTGCCTACTACCACCTTTCCCGAGACTAGGGCTTCCGCCGTCTTGAGATTGGACCCCCCGCCATATGTTATCGGCAACAAAATTGCTGAGGCATTCGCAATCAAGGCGCTGAGCTCAAATTCCGAAACTTGGCCCACAAGCGAAAGACGGTCGCGACAAATTCTCGGCCTCTCAGAGCCAACCACTATCTGATAGAGAGGATCACAAACATTTCCTGCGACCACAATCCGCTGATGAGATTGCAGGGCTTCTAACGATTCCAAAATTAACTCGCGAAACCCCGCGACATTTGGCGGGTGGGCGCTTCCTACGAACAGGGCGTACTCGGAGTTCGGGTCGATCCCGTGATAGCGCACACCCTTCAAATGGCTCATTTTGCGTCTTATAGTGCCGTTTGGAGCGATGACTATCTCGGACCCACCAAATTTCGAGTAGAGGTCGGCGTCGTTCTCCGTCACTACAGTACAAACAGCCGCTCTCCGAACTAGGCTTCTTTCAACTGCCTTGATCTGTTGGGTGTACTTTTTGCTGTCTAAGTCTGTTTCGCGCAGGATATTTGCCTTTGCGATATACTCGACATTATACGAATTGAAGATGATCGGCGCAGAAGTATGGCCGTCTTTCCTTAGGCGCAGGACAGCTGGACCAAACCAAGGCTCCTCGAGAACAATCAAATCGATATCCGATGGAATCTTCGAAACAAAGTCAGCGAAGGCCGCATCGTCCTGCGCTAACGCCGCACCAATAATATAGTCTCTCAGCCTCCAATCGAGCTCCCATTCGCCAGTAGAAAGGGCGTCGCTGAGATCCACCGCCGGAATGTGTGGGGAATATGCACTGGCGTCGAAGATCTCCATCGTGGTTATCTCGAAACCAGCGTTTCTCAAAACTGCATTGGTCTCCCTAGCTCTAATCTGACCGCCATGTCTGGCGTTTTCAATAGGGAACGGGATTAGGTGAAGAACGCGGGAACGTGTCATTTGAGCCCAACGAGGGTTGATTTCACGGTCAGAGCGGCATCCTCCCATGTCGGTAGCGGAATGTTTGGAGGAAGCGTTACTCGCGAGACGGCATGCCTTCGAATTTCGTCCTTCCAGGCTTCCGGCTCACAAACATCGAGGATTTTCGCAACTCCCAACCCTGCTTCAGGGACCGACCCCCGGTTGGAAGCTATAACCGGTTTGCCATGCTGGAGCGCCTCGATCACGGGTAAGCCCCACCCCTCATAGAGACTCGGAAATACGAAGACCTGGCATTTCTCGTAAAGCCAAGAAATACCACCATCAGAAAGACGTTTGAACCAAAAAATCCGTTTCCCGAAATGGGGGGAGGCCTCAAGCTTTGCAAGAATGTCATCCACCCCCCAACCCGGCATTCCCGCTATCACGAGGTCCAAATCGAACTCGGGATCCTCCAGCAAATCTTCCCACAGTGACAAAAGAAAGGCGTAGTTCTTGCGGACTTCAAACGTCCCAACAGCCAGCGCGAAACGACCGCGACTTAACCGATCTCTAATTTCATCGGGCTGAATACCGCGGGGGTCAGGCAGCGCAGGAATGTTCGAGCCCAGATAGATCACAGAGGCAGGAGGGCACGTTCGATTATTCAGATTGCAGAATTCGACAAGATCAGACTGGGTCGTCTGCGAAATACAAAAGATATGATCTGACAAGTCCACCATATGCAGAAAATAATTCAGAAAATAATCCTTTGGATTGCCGCCCAGGAAATGCGGCATCTTGGTAGGGATAAGATCGTACATGATGGAAACCACCTTCATCCCGGACTGGCGTTTGATCGCCGCCACACTGCGGCAATCAATGACATCCCAACCCAAGCCCCCTAAGAACAAGACATCGTTGTCAGAGGGGTCGACAACAAATCTGAGATCTATCGGGCGTTCAGCTACTGGCGCGGCTTGCGGATCATCGCTCTTCGGCGAGCCGTAGAGGATCTTGCGGACAACCTCCCTTAAATGGACTAGCGCTAGCCTAAAATCTTCCCGCCCACCCGCAGGAACCAATTCTACCAGTGTCCGAGCTATGAACCGCGCAGCGGCTCCCAAAAGCCTCAACGGCGAAACTGTGCGATTCTTCTGGAGGGGCTTGGGGACCACCTCAGGAATAGCTTGCGGCTCAGTTCGATCGTCAACTGTTATGAGTTCCTCAGCCAGAACGGGATCCAAAGCGAGAAAACGCCCAGCGTTGAAGATTACCGGCAGGACGTCAAGATCGGGGTCTACCAGAAGCCTCTTCGCGATTTCGCGTTCGGTTCTTACGATACCGACAGCATGCTTGCCCCGCCATTGCAACGAGGTACTCAGATCCAGCAAGATGCGCCTACGGTTTAAATTGGGCATCGGTCTCATTGTTATGTCGGCATAAGCAACCTTTGGAGTGGCTCTATAGGAGGCGTAGTGGATGAGCAAGGAGCTAATCCTCAGGTGGATGTGATCGTCACCCGCCTCGTACGATAGCGCCGGGATAGGTTGCCTGTTAT
The DNA here is from genome assembly GCF_000518985.1 of Chelativorans sp. J32. GTDB lineage: Bacteria > Pseudomonadota > Alphaproteobacteria > Rhizobiales > Rhizobiaceae > Chelativorans. Next base: position 329,769 of record NZ_JAEQ01000004.1, on the reverse strand, counting down.
CTGAGTAGTCATCACAGGAATCAAGAGTAGTAGCCAAGAACTGGATCGTTTACCTGCGGTGTTGATCACGATGTTGTCCCGCATGTGCGCCACCTGACATCCTGATCTGCATCGCTGGACCGCTCGGATTAGAGATATCCGTTACCTGATTTTCGGCCCAGCAGGTTGTCGGCGTTGAGAACCTTTCCTTCCACCCTTGAACCAGTTCCCGCGGAACTCAATGCTATCGATCTTGCCGATAGCATTGGCGGTTATCTCAACCTGATTGTTGCTGCTTCCGGCGATCCACGCTCCGCGTACCTTTACGCTCCCGGCCTGCGAGGGCGCGCTAGCCGTTATCATCTGGAAATCCTTGTAACTGGTGCCGTCCATCTGGAGAACGGGGTTGAAGAACACATCTCCAACACGGGAACCGTTTCCGGCGAAGATTCGCACACGGACACCACCGGCATAGAAGACGCAATCCCCGTGGAATCTGAGCCCGTTGACTGAATTCATGTGTCGCCGGTGAAGGTGGCGGTGTTCGAAGGGATATTGACCAAATTGTTGTTCACAAGTTGGCAGTCATAGAGGTTCAAATCCTCCGTGAAGCCGCCGTTCTGCGTGATGGAGACGCATGTGTTATAGGTTGCTCCGTACCGTCATTCCGGACCGACACCCGGCGATACTCGCACTGGCGAATATGGCTGAGCAGAAAACCATTCGTGAAATTACCGATGTAGATCTTCTCGATCTTGCTCGCCGTGCCGTCGCATTACCGTCAACGTGGAATACAGCACCGGACGTGAAAGCAGCCGCAGGTTTTAAACTGGCGCCACTGAAGGATGACCGTTGCCCTTTGACCTCCAAGCGGATGTTGGCTGTGGGGCGGACCGCCCATGTCGAACTCACAGGGAGTTCTCCGGAAAGGATCTCGACCGTGGGCCTTCCACCATCGCTTGCAATAGCGGCATCGACGCGAGCTGAAACCGCGTTCAAAAGTGGCGCATTGTCGGCCGTTTGAGCCGAAACGCCCCACCAGGCCGCATGGGCGTAATGCAGCCCCACAACTCTGCCAGTACAGGTGCCCGCAGGATTGGCCGGCAGAGACTGCGAAATCAGAACAAAGCGTGATGAAAAGTTGGAACTCGCTTTCCGGGCGAGTTGGAACTCTGGTCGGCGGGATAAGCTAACATATTGATTTCATGGCGACCCCGACAGGATTCGAACCTGTGACCATCGGCTTAGAAGGCCGGTGCTCTATCCAGCTGAGCTACGGGGCCGCTGCGGACGCGCTATTCAGTGCGTCCAAGGAATTTTGCGGTCATAGCGGAAATTTTCGGCGTAGGAAACCTGTCGCCGCCGCACTGGCTTCTCGGGCTCGATCAAATAGGCGATACCATTGCGCTGGGCGTAGGCAATCGCCTCTTCCTTTGTGGCAAAGCTCAGCCGCACCTGCCGCCGCGTGTCGGAGGAACTGGTGTAGCCCATCAGCGGATCGATCTTAAGCGGCGTCTCCGGCTCGAACTCGAGCACCCACTGGCCGGTCTTGGCGGTGCCGGACTGCATGGCGGTTCTCGAAGGGCTGTAGATGCGCGCGGACACTGACAATTTTCCCCGTTCTTTCAACGTTACGGCAAAATGGCCGGCGCGCCTCGGCCGGCACCTGGATTGTCATGGTCGGAGCGGCAGGATTTGAACCTGCGACCCTCTGGTCCCAAACCAGATGCGCTACCAGACTGCGCTACGCTCCGAAGCGGAGAAACCCCTATATTCTCAAGGGCTCGGGCGCAAGTGCGAAAACTGTCACGGGTTAGATGCGGACAAGAAATCTGCGGCGACCGGGCACAAAACGGTTACCGATCGCCTGCCGAGGCCCTTACTCTACCGGCTTGCCGTCTTCCTCATCTTCAAACATGATTGCCACGTCGGCATTGGCCGAGAGCCGCACTTTGTCGCCCTCAATATCGGCGACCAGGCCGAGTGGCACGAAATGATGGTGCCCCTCATGCATGCCTTCGCCACTGTCTGCTTTTGTCAGCTTGATGCGGTCACCTTCCACGCGGTCTACGGTCCCGACATGCACGCCATCGGCACCGATGACTTCCGCATGTTCCCGAATCTCAGTTGCGTTCACCATTTCTGCCTCCAAACTTGGGAGCCCAGCCGCCACGAGGGCCCGGCATCGACCTTCAGACCGGCTGATGTTCAATTGATTTCCCCGGCAGCACCAGGCCGCCGGGGATTGAGAACTCTGATCAATCAGTCGCTTGCAGCACCGCCGGTGTCAGAACCTCCGGCACCGCCGCCACCCGCGTCGCCAGCGGAACCGCCGGTATCAGCGCCGCCAGAGCCGGCGCCGTCAGCCTGGCCGGAAGAATCGTCCTGATCTCCGGTAACTGAATCCTCCTCGCCCTCATCGCTGGTAGAGCCGGTTGTCAGCTGGTCGGCGGGTGCCATCCCTGGAGGACATTGGCCGGGTGCTCCCTGCTGTGAGGGCGTATCCTGGCCGGAGGGATGGAACTGTTCAGTTCCGCCCGATACTTCGACACAGTCTCCCGGCGCGTAGGCCTGGCCTTGAGGGACAAGCCTCCATACCCGCATGGTGCTGGTGTCCTGTGCGGCGGCCGGAAAGGCGGCAACCAACAAAAGAGCCGATGTTGCTAAAAGTGTTTTGCGCATGTGCTCTCCTTCCGAGATGGGTTTTGGCGACCCAACCAGAGAGCGTGCTGTAGGTTCCGTTAGGAGTTTGGAGCGGGCAGCGGGAATCGAACCCGCACTAAGAGCTTGGAAGGCTCCTGTGATACCATTTCACCATGCCCGCGGCGAATGCACACCTATTCGAGCAAATCGCCGAGGTCAAGTCCGTGCTTGGGCCTGAATGGCATGTCGGCGACTGAAGCTGAAATAATTGATTCCTGTGTCCGGGAGTTGGCCGGTTGAGGCTGGTCAGGCGCCTTTCAGGCCTAGAATCCGCTGCGCATTGGTTCGGAACAGCTTTTCCTGGTCATCGGGAGAAAGCGCCAGTTCGCCCAATAGCCTCAAGGCGGTCGCGGGATCCCAGCAAGGATAGTCCGTGCCGAACATCACATTGTCAATGCCGTAATACTCGATCGCGAATTTCATGCCGGCCGCATGAGGTGAGACCGTATCGGTGTACATGCGCTTGAGATAGGTGCTGACAGGCTTTGGTAGGCCCGCAGTCTTAGAGTTCTTGTCCATGCGGCCGGACTGGTAGGGCAATGCACCGCCCGTGTGCGAAAGCACAAGCTTGAGGCCGGGATGACGCTCCATCAAGCCCGACAGCACAAGCCGCGATGCTGCCGCGCTCACCTCGACGACGCGCCCCAGACTCAGGTGAAGGGCGCCGTTGTAGCCCTCCAGAAGATCGGCGAAAACGGCATCGGTCGGATGCAGGAACATCGGCAATCCGAGCTCTTCCACGCGGGCATAGAAGGGTTCCAGGCGCTCCTCGTCGATCCTGCCCTCGCGCCCAACGCTGCCCGGCAAATTGACGCCCATGAGACCGAACTTGCGGACGGCGTGCTCAAGCACATCGAGAGCTACGCCCGTATCGCTCAGCGGAATTGCCGCGCTCGCCCACACCCGGCCGGGATAGCGGCGTTGCGCGCCGGCCATTTCCTCGTTCCACATCAGCGCGAGGTCCCTCCCCTCCTCGACCGGAAGCTCGGAGAAGGCGATCGATAACGGGCCGATGGAAAGCACCACGGAAACCTCATGGCCGAGCGCGTCCATGGCTTCGAGCTGCCGGTCGAGATCGTACCATTCGGCCCAGCTCGCAACCGTGCCGCTGCGTCCGCCCGCTCCCTGGTATGTGTATCCGCCACGATCGTTCGGGTCGGCGCGGGGAAAGCCGTGACGCCTATGAAGGTGCTCCAGGACCGAGCGCGGCCACCAATGAAAATGGGAGTCGATGATTTTCATGGATCAGCCCTTAATTGTCATGCGTCACGCGCCAGGCATCAGTCTTCTTTTCGACATAGGACAGAGCCTGGGTGAGGATCACGCCGAGCAGGATCACGGCCACGATCGGCACCATCATCCGGTTCGTCTGCAACATCTGCGCATAATAGGCGATCGAATAGCCGAGTCCGGCATTGGCTCCGAAGAGCTCTGCCACGACCACGCCCGTGAGCGCACGCCCCACGCCCAGCCTAAGCCCCGCCACGATCACCGGCACGGAGCCCGGAAGCGCCACCCGGAAAAAAATATCGTAGGGTCGGGCGCCGAAGGAGATTGCTGCCCGCTTCAGGTCGCGATCTACATTCTTGATGCCCGAAAGCGTGTTCGCATAGATCGGCGTCAGCGCGAAGAGGAAGGCAATCGCCACGATGGTTGGCGTGCCATAGCCGAGCCAGGCGATGAAAAGCGGATAGAAGGCGACGGTCGGCGCAGAATATTTGAACCAGATGAAGGGCTCCAGCGCGGCTTCCACATCCTGAAACCACCCCGACAGCATGCCCAGCCCGATGCCCACGGCGACAGCGAGACCAAGCGCCAGGGCGAAGGAATAGAGGGTTGCGAGGATGTTGGTGAGGAGAGACCCGTCATTGAGCTGGACGAGAAACTCCTGCCAAACCGCGCCGGGCGTCGAGATGAAGAAGGGATTGACGATCCCGAAATCAACGACCAGCTGCCAGAGGACGACGATGGTAACGAGAGAGAGCGTGCCCAGGATAAGCGCCTGCCGGCGCATGAAGATGTCCATCATCATTCGGGCCTCCATGTGCGCACCCGCCCCTCGAGAGCGCGGACCAGCACCGTAAGCGTATAACCGAAGGCGCTGACGACGAGCGCGTAGACAAGCAGCCGGTCGATGCGCATCGCCGAACCATAGGTGTTGAGCTGATAGCCGATACCAGCCTGGGAGACGAAAAGTTCGCCCACCACGACGCCAAGCACGGCCCGCCCGACTGCAAGGCGGATGCCCGTAAGAATTGAAGGCAGCGAGCCGGGCACGAGAATGCGCACGAAGACGTCCAGCCGACTTGCGCCGAAAGACCTGGCCGCGCGGATCAGCTTGGGGTCCGCTTCCCGCATGCCGGCCATGGTGTTGACGACGATCGGGAAGAGCGCCCCCAAAAAGACCACGGCCACCTTGGACGCCATCCCGATGCCGAGCCACACGACGAGGATCGGCAGAAGCACGAGCGTGGGCGCGATATAGAGCGCCATCAGGGGCGGATCGATCAGATAGCGGGCCGTCTGGGACGTCCCGAGCAGGACACCAAGGGGAATGCTGACGACCAGCGCCAGCGCGAAGCCCAGGAAGAACTCCGTCAGGCTTATGCGAGCGTGATAGAAGAAATCGTCATTGAGCAAGACCTCGATGGCAGCCAGGAAGACCTGGCTCGGCTGGCTCGTGAAGCGGCCATTGACCCATCCCAGATCAGGAGCCACTTGCCAGAGGATAAAGAAGACGGCGACGGAGACTATGCTCACGATTGTGGAACGAGCAGGACGCCAGGCTTTCGCCGTGCCCGTCTTTCCCGTGTCGCGGGCGGAGGTCGCGACCATGGCCATCACGCCGCCTCTTCCATGAAATGCATTCCGGCCATATCCGCGGCCAAATGGGCACGCAGCCTTCGCCGGAACTCCGTGAAGCGTTCGGAATCGAGTATCTCCGGTGTGCGCGGCCGGGGGAGATCGACCGTGATCACTTCCTTCACATGGCCGGGATTGCGACCCATCACCACGATCTTGTCTGAGAGGAAGATCGCCTCGTCGATGTCGTGCGTCACGAAAAGGGCGGTCTTCTTGTCGCTCTCCCAGATGCGCAGGAGTTCGCCGCCCATGATCTCACGCGTCTGCGCGTCAAGTGCGCCGAAGGGCTCGTCCATGAGGAGCACCTCGGGATCGACGGCAAGAGCCCGCGCGATATTCACGCGCTGGCGCATGCCGCCGGAGAGCTGGTGCGGGTAGTAATCGGCAAAGCGCGCAAGTCCGACGAGCTTGATCATCGACATCGCCTGCTTGGTGAGATCGCCGCCCGTCCAGCGCTGCATCTCGAGCCCGAAGCGGACATTGCCGAGCACGGTCCGCCAAGGCAGAAGCGACGCGTCCTGAAAGACCACCGCCCGGTCCGGGCCGGGTCCGGTGACCGTCTTTCCGCCGATGGTGATGGAGCCCCTGGTAATCTTCACGAGCCCAGCGACCGAAAGCAGGAGCGTGCTCTTGCCACAGCCGCTCGATCCGACGATCGAGACGAATTCGCCCTCACCCACGGAGAGGTTGACGTTATCCACCGCGGCGAAAAGTTCGTCGCTGTTCGGCTTCCTGTAATCGATGCCCAGATTCCGGATCTCGATTTCGGCCATGGCCGCTTCTCCCCTTGCACTGCGTACCAGCGCGATTTCGGTTTACCAGCTTCCGCGCCAGCCTTAGGCCGGCGCAGGGATCACCCCGGGCAAACACCCGGGAGCGATATCACTCGGGCTTCCATTCGTTGAAGCTGTCCACATAGGTGGGATCCCAGAAGCGCTCCAGCGGCCAAGCCTCTTTGTAGGTTCCGCTCTGGATGCCCATGTCCCAAAAGGCCTTCATGCCCGCTTCGGTTGGAAGACGGCCATCCTCGTAGATCTGGTTGATGAAGTCGTCATAGCCGAGAGAGGCATATTTTTCTTCGAAGCCCACCTTGTCCACCAGCACTTCCACGGCGCGTTCCTTGTTCGCCTTGGCCAGGCGCACACCTTTTACATAAGCGCGAAGGAGAGCCTTGATGGTGTTGGGGCTCGACTGGAGGAAATCCTCCTTCGCGTAGAAGACGTGGAACGGATAATCCTCCGCGATTTCCTTCTGGCTCATGATTTTATGGAAGCCACGCTCCGCAGCCATGAATTTCTCCGGCGTGGCGAAGATATTCACGTCAAGCTGGCCTGCTTCCATTGCGGCAAGCCGCGGTGCCGAGCCTCCGCCCTGGATGATCTGCACATCTTTTTGCGGATCGATGCCATGAATGGTCAGCGCATAGCGGGTGAGGAAATCGGTGGAGGAACCGAAGGTCGTCACGCCGAAGCGCGCACCCTTCGCATCGGCGAGCGATTTGATATTCGGCACCGCATACCAGTCGAAGACGGTCATATTGAAACCGCTATAGAAGACCTTCACGCCCTGCCCGGTGTCCACGCCGACAAGTGCCTCCGACAAAGCGCCGACGCCCACATCGACGGCTCCCGCGACCATGCCGCGCACGAGGTCCGTCCCGCCCTTGAAGGCGACGATCTGGACGTTGAGACCCTCATCCTTGAAATAACCTTCCGCCTCCGCGAGATAGAGGGGAATGAAGGTTGAAGTCGTGACCGGCAGGCCTATGGTGACGTCGGTCTTTTCGGGTGCTGCCTGCGCTTGCGCCAAGCCTGTGGCAAGCCCGAGGGCAGTCACGGCTGCGCCGATTGTCTTCAAAAACTTCATCATTGCCTTTCCTCCCTTGTTTCGCGGCCCGACCGCCGCTTCACGTTGTCGATGGTTTCCCGCACCGAGCTGCCATTGGGGCGGGTGGCATTCCCACGCGTGCCCTGGATCGCAAGCGCTTGATACAGCATCTCGGATGCGCGTCTGACCGCCCCCGTTTCCATTGCAAGCAGAGCTTCAAAGACGCGCTCGGCTTTCGGATCGACATCGCGGATTGACACGAATTTTCGCCCCAGAAATTCCCGCGCCCGACTTTCGTCTCCGTCTTCGCCGGGGATAGAAGGGCAAGCTTGCTCGACCCATTCGGCGCCGATTCGCACGGCCACCTTCGCGGGCCAGCCTGCCCCTTCGCACAAGGCTTCATCGGCGACGATAACCACGCGTTCCGCCAAGCTCCGGGCATCAGGCCCGAACGGTAGCGCGCGGCCGACATCGCTCAAGCGCTCGGGCTCGAATGCTGCAATACCCAACTGCAAGCCGAGATGGGCAATCGTCGAAAGCCGGTCTTCGAGATTGAGCGGGCGGCTTACCACCGCCACGGCCGCGGGTGGCAGCGAAACGCGGATCTCCTCGATCGCCCCCGGCTCCATGCCTGCAGCGATCAAACGGCGGAAGGCTTCGATGGCGTTCATGCCTTGCCGCGCCGCGACAACGGGCTTCAGCCCAACCGATCGGATCGCATCAGGGCGCGGCAGTTGCCATTCCCCCGCGGCCCCGCTCTGAGCCCGCAGCCATCCGGGCGAGAGCAGGTCAAGATCACCCTTGAACCCAGCGCGTGCGGCAAAGGCGGCGCGGATGCCCTTCAACGTCGCCTCGCCGATGACGAGCCACCGGGCCGAAGGCGTGCCGGAAGGCCGGCCATGACGGCCTGAGCTTCCGGCAAGTGCCAGGACGAGCGCTTGCGCCTTGATCTCGGGGGCGAGGCCGAGCGCAGTTGAAGTCGCAATGGCAGCTATTGCGGGAGCGGCGAACAATCCAGGCCAGGTTTCAGGAAGCGCCGAAACACCGCCGATGGCCTCGCCCAAAGCGGTGCCGATGGCGTATCCGGAAGCCATGGCCGCCGAGAAGGATGCCTCGTCAGCGGCAAATGCCAATGCCGCAGGGACCGCCACTGCCCCCGGCGTCACACAGGAAGGAACATGAATATCGTCCCACTCGGTGAAGCGGATGACAGCGGCGGCTGCCGCGGCGGCGGCAAATGGTTCCGGGACGCCGTCTGACCGATAGAAGGCTGTCAGCGCGCGGCCTTCGAGCGTCTGAGCGCCGGCAATCAGGCAGGCAAGGGAGTCGGCGGCATGCAATCCTGCAAGGGACCGCAGCTTTTGATCCTGCCCGTCGATCGCGGCAAGTGGCGCCAGAAATTCGCGTGCGTTCAAGCGGCAGCCTCCGTGGCTGGTCTCGAAAAACGGTGGCCGACGGGTCCTCCCAGAAGAACGGTGGCCCCGCCGAGCAGAAACGCGGCGCTCAGATTGCCATAGGAAGCCCGCGTTCCCACGTCCTCTCTCTCATTGGCCGTCTCCGCCAGCGGCAACGTGCCGCTCGGAACCTCCAGGCGCCAAGCACTCACATCGGCCATCTTCAAGAGCTGTGGGCCCAGGGGGCCGGACAGATCGAGTTCCGGCGCCATCTCCGCAAAGGCCTCTTCCAGCTTTTGCACCTGCTCGCGCACCGCCGCGTCACGCGAGAATGTCTTCGTCAGGCGGATCCAGACGCCGTTATAGGCAAGCGAAAGCCGGACCGCGAAGAGCCGCCCGAGGGGTACATTGCCGAGGCGCCCGAGACGGCTGTCCTTCTCAAGATCCGGCGCGACGGCGACATAGCACTCCTCTGCGCCCGCCTCTCGCGCCACGCGTTCGAGAAGGCTGACGGCTTCGCCAGCGCGCTCCTGGTTCGGGTCGACCGCCTGAAGTGCTTCACGCGCAAGCGCTTCTGCCCGGAACACAAGGTCGAGTTCCGCCCGATCCGCCGTTGCCCGCACATCGGCAAAGACTGCACTGGCGTCTACGAACTCGACATCGGAAACCGATGCGATTTCCTCGGCAAGCCCTGCCGGGAGACGATCAAGTTCCAGGACGCCGATACGGCGACAGCCAGCGGCAGCGAGCCGTTCGCCGACGAGGCGGCCCGGCTTTGGCGAGTGGGCGACCTCGGATGTGGGATTTACCGAGCGGATCCAGTTTCCGACCCGCTTGGAAAGCGCGGTGGAAAGGAGCGGCGACTTTCCGGGAACGATAAGAAGGAGTGCGTCGGACCAGTACGGCGTGAACCCCGTGAGGTAGGTCACGCCCGCCGAACGCACATGATTGGTATAGACGAGAAACGCATCGAGCCCGGCCGCCTTCATGGCGGCTTCCAGCCGCTGCTGGCGCGACAGCACGTCCGTTGCCGAAAGTTCCTGCTCGCGCCAAAGCATGAGACCGCGTCGCATCAGCCCTCCTTTCCGGCCGTGCCGGCAAATAGCTCGCGAGGGGTGCGCGCAAGCACCTCCGGACCGTCCGCGCCGATGATCAGCGTGTCGCCCAGCACGATATAGCCCACTTCCGGATGATAGGTGTTGGGGTGCACGATGATCGACATGTTCTCTTCGAGCGTGGTCGTCACATCCTCGAGGATTTGCGGCTTCGTGTCGGGGAAAAGCCCCACCCCATGTCCCCTAACCCGGGTATATTCGCTGGTGACATAGTCGCCGAGACCGTAGCGACGGAAGACGTCATTTTCCGCGCGGGCCACATCGGCAGCCGTCACGCCCGGCTTCACAGCGGCGATGCCCGCCTCCAGAGCCTCCTTGAAGATATAGAATGCCTGCTGCTGCGCCTGCGAAGGTTCGCCCACCACGAGCGTACGGCAGATCTGGGCGTAATAGCCGCCCATGCACGGGGTAAGTTCCGTCGTGACCATATCGCCGGGCTTCAGGAGTTTGCCGGAGGGCGGCGCCATTCCGCGCACCTCCGGCCCGCCGACTCCGATGATCATGAAATTGTCGTCCACACCCTTGGTGCGGAAGAAGGCTTCGATTTCCGCGATCAATGCGTAATCCGGCCGGCCAGGTCGCGCTGCGGCGCGAAAGACGGCATAGCCCTCGTCCGCGATAGCTGCAGCCTTGCGAACCCAGTCGAGCTCGTCTTGTGCCTTCACCATCAACAGGCGATCGATCAGCGCGGTCGCGTCCTCAAAACGCTTGCCGCTCCGCACCAGGCCATAGGGGAGATGGCGGGCAGGTCCCGCAGCCACCCGGCTGTTGCCGAGACGCTCGATGACGGCCGCGACCTCTCCTACCAGATCCGAAGCAAGGCGAATATCGGCTTCGGGGCACTCCACCGAAGCGCGTTCAGCCTCGATCGGAAGGTCGAGATAGAGCGCCGTCTCGCCGTCGCGGCCCACCACCGCGATCCCTTCGCCCTCAAGGATGCCGAAATCGACGGCATAGCGCAGATAGTCGTTCTGCCAGGCATTGCCGTAGAGGACCAGAGCATCCAGCCCGGTCTCCGCCATCGCCCTCGCCAATCGTTTCCTACGCGTCTCGGCGGTGCTCATCGCAGCGCTCACGAATTGGCGGCCAGCTTCTGCGGCAGTTCGGTGTAGCCGTAGTCGGCGCGGGCCGCTTCCGGCGAAACGATGCCCATGGCGATATCCTCCTCGACCAGTTCCCTGCTCCGCATCTTGGGATCGCCATAGCCGCCGCCGCCGGCGGTCAGATAGGTCACCCGATCACCTGCCCGGAACTGCACGTCCGTCGCCTTCTGCACCTTCTCAAGCGTGCCATCGGCGCGCTCGATGACCGCCACGCTGACGGCCCCTTGCTTACCGCCGTGAAGGCCCCATGGCGGTGTGACGGTGCGGTCGAAATTGATGTTGCCACGGCAATCGCGCAGCACTCGGTAAGTAAGCGCGATCCCAAGCCCGCCGCGATGCTCTCCCGCCCCGCCCGAATCGGGCCGAAGCGCATGCTGCTCGATGATGAAGGGATATTTGATCTCCTGCAGCTCGACCGGCGTGTTGCGCACATCTCCCTGGCACACCGAGACTGCTGCGGACTCGCCATCCTCATGTGGTCTGCCGCCCCAGCCGCCGCCGAAGATATTCATGAGCAGGAACCGCGAACCATCCTCATAGAAGCCGAAGAAGGAGCAGCCGCCCATATCGCCCTTGTGCGCAGCCGGTATGAGCTCCGGCACTGCCGGCGCAAGGGCCTTCAGGATGGTGTCGATCACCGTCGGCAGGGCAATACTCCACTGGCCGAGCGCCGCCGGCGGGCGGGCGCTAAGGATCGTGCCGTCCGGCAGATCGACATTGAGGGCGCGGAAGCAGCCCTCATTCACGTCGAGCTCCGGCGAAGTCAGCGCCTTGAAGGCCACGCGCGCGGCGGCGATGCCGCCGGAGCGGCCCGAATTGAGGGGGCTGTTCACCTGGGGGTGCATCTCGGAAAAATCGACCGTCATGGTCGAACCGGAAACAGCCACGCTCACCTTGATGCGCAGCGGAGTGTCGAGATTCCGCCCGTCATTGTCGAGAAAACTCTCGGCCGTGTAGACGCCGTCCGGAATGCGTTCGATCACGCGGCGCACCGCCTGGTCCGTGTGGTCCCAAATGGTGCTCACGCATTCCTCGACCGTCTCCCGCCCATAACGCCCAACCAGCTCGGCATAGCGCTTCGCACCGATCTGACAGGACGCCACCTGCGCGCGCAGATCGCCCAGGCTTGCCTCCGGATAGCGGATATTGTCGCTGATGATCTGGTAAAGTGTCTCGTTGAGCTCACCTGCCTTGTAGATCTTGAGCGATCGCATCTGCAGGCCTTCGCTGAAGATGTCGGTGGTGGCATTCGAGCCGAAGCCCTGCCGTCCGCCGCCGATATCAACCCAGTGGGCGCGGTTTGCGGCAAAGCCAATCAGCTTGCCATCATGGAAGCAGGGTGCGTAGACGACGACATTGTTCAGATGCTGGCCGCAGACATGGCCATGGTTCATCACGAGCACATCGCCTTCCGAGAAACCGTCGAGGCCGTATTTGCGGATACCGTCCTCCACCGCGACCCCGAGATCGGCGAGAAAGATCGGCAGTCCGCCGCGGTTCTGCGAGATCATGCGGCCTTCGGTGTCGATGAGGCCGCAGCAATAGTCCCGCACCTCATAGATCATCATGTTATAGGCCGACTTGCAGAGCGCCTCGGCCATTTCGTCCGCATAGGCCACGACCGCATTGCGGACGACTTCAACCGTGATCGGATCGGCGTGCTTCATCATTCTTCCTTCAGGCGTTCTTGGCGAGCGTGATCACGAGGTGGCCGGCCTCGGTCACCAGCACTTCGTCACCGGGATGGATGAGGATCGTGGAGTTGGGCTCCTCGATCACGGCCGGTCCGCGGAGCGTGGTGCCCGCCGCCAATGCCGGACGCCAATAGATGCTGGTTTCAAGCGGTTTTTCGGGATCATTGAAAACCACATCGCGGGTAGTCACCTCGGCTTCAGCCTCCGGCACCCATGGCCGCGACAGCCATTCGTCCGCCGCGTCATCGTTGCGGGCAGCGGTCAGAACCAGGCGAAGGCTGACGATCTCGAGGGATTCGTCGGGCGCGGACTGACTGTAGCGCTGGTCGTGCTCGCGGTCGAAGCGCCGGCGGATTTCCGAAGTATCCCCCGAGAGCATCTCCACATTCTCCAGCGGAATGGAGATCGCGTGCTCCTGGCCAACATAGCGGAGGTCGGCGAAAAAGCGGAAATCAGCTGAAGCTGTGTCGATGCCGTCCCGCTCGAGTTGCTCGCGTCCGGCGGCGCTCAGCTCGCTGAAAACCCTCTCGATCTCCACCGTGGACAAGGCGCCGATGCGCCCGATAAGCGTCTGCACGAAGTCCTGCCGCCAGGAAGCCATGAGCATTCCAAGCGCAGAGAAAGTGCCGGGCAGCTTCGGGATGATCACCGTCGGGATGTGGATCTCGCGGGCAATCGAGACCGCATGCAGCGGACCTGCCCCGCCGAATGCGATCATGGCGGTGTCCCTTGGATCCACGCCCTTGTTGATGGAAACGGCGCGTACCGAAAGCGACATGGACGCATCGGCAATCCGCGCGACGCCGAGTGCGGCTTCGGTGACGCTGAGCTGAAGCGGACCGGCGACCTTGAACTGCATGGCACGTTCGGCCGCTGCCCTGTCGAGCGGCATGCCACCATTCAGGAAGCGCTGCGGATTGATCCGGCCGAGGATCAGGTCCGCATCTGTCACGACCGGGTTCTGTCCGCCCTTGCCGTAGCATGCCGGTCCCGGATCGGCGCCGACGCTCTGCGGACCGACATGCAGGCCGCCCGCCTTGTCAACCCAGGCAATTGAGCCGCCACCGGCACCCACCTCCACGATGTTGACGACTGGAAGCTGCATCGGCTGGCCACTTGCATGATCGCCGATCACATAGCCGCTCTCGATGGCCGGTGCGCCGTCCGTAATAAGGCTGGACTTGGCGGTCGTACCGCCCATGTCGAAGCCGACGCAGCGCTTCAACCCCAGGAGCTTCGCCAAGCGCCCGGCGCCGATCATGCCGGCAACCGGACCCGATTCCATCATGGAGACCGGCTGCTCCTGCGCCACCTTGATCGACATCACGCCGCCATTGGAGCGCATGATGTGGATCTTGCCACCAAAGGCGCCGTCGCGCAGATGCCCTTCGAGACGCTTCAGATAGCCTTCCACGCGCGGGCCGACAAAGGCATTGAGGGCAGTGGTCGAGGTGCGTTCGTATTCGCGGTATTCACGCAGGATCTCATGCGACAGCGTCACGAAGAGATTTGGCCGCGCCTTGCGCAGGATTTCGCCGACCCGGCGCTCGTGCGAAGGATTCGCATAGGAATGGAGGAAGCAAACGGCCACGGCCTGGACGTCCTCGGCATCGAGCTCGCGGATAACGGCTTCCAGTGCTCCCTCGTCCAAAGGCTCAAGCACTTCGCCTGAAGCAAGGATGCGCTCAGGGATTTCGAAGGTCAGGCTGCGCGGAACGAGCGGCTGCGGGCGTTTGAAGAAAAGATTAAATGCTTCGATGCGGTTCGAACGGCCGATCGCATAGACGTCGCGGAAGCCCTTGGTCGTGATAAGTGCGGTGCGCGCACCTTTATGTTCGAGGACGGTATTGATGGCGATCGTGGAGCCGTGGAGGATCTCATCCAGACGGTCGGTCCGGCATCCGGCGAGCTCCAGGCTCGTCACGATGCCCTTTGTCGGATCGGCCGGAACCGTGGAGGTTTTCGAGGTGACGATCGCTCCGTCCACATAGCCGACGAGATCCGTAAAAGTGCCGCCAATATCGATTCCAACTACATTCATTCGCTCATCCCCGGATACGGAGACCGTCCGCCGGGATGATCGAAGGAACGCCTACCAACTCGCGCTGCCATTCATCCTCCTTCCCCGGAACGATGACTATTGTGCCGGGCAAGCGGACGGTCGGACCGTCATCTGCTTGTCGAGATGGAAGATCAGATACAGCGCGTGCAGGAGCAACGGGTCAGGCAGCTATCGCTTCGATAAGCTATAGGCTATATGTTTGATCATGTTGAACGTCACCCTTCGGCGAATGGAAGTGTTCGTCGCCATTGTCGATGAAGGCAGTTTCGCTGCTGCAGCGGATCGCTTCGGCATTGCGCAGCCATCGATCAGCGCGCATATCCGGGCACTGGAACGGATGGTCGGCGGCGATGTTTTCGAACGCAGACGCGGCCGCAAGCCGGTCTTGACGGATCTCGGCCGCAGCATCCTCCTGCATGCGCGCGAGCTTCTGGCAGAGGCCGACGACATGCGTGCGGATGTGGTGAAGCTGCGGAACGCAACCGGCCATCGGGTGGTGCTTTCCTGCCAGCGCTCGCTCGCCAATTACGCGCTGAAACAGCAGATCACAGGTTTCGCCCTCTCCCATCCGGAAGTTCAACTGGTGGTGCGCATCGGCAAACAGGAAGACGTCATCGACGAGGTTCGGGACGGCATTGCCGATGTGGGCTGCTTCCTGAGCAATGAGGAGACGCGCGGGCTGCGTTCGGACGTGATCGGCTTCGAAAAGCTGGTGCTCGTCGCCTCGCCGACGCATCCCTTGGCGGGGCGCAAACGGATCAAGCCGCGCGAGATCGAACGCTATGATTTCGTCGGTCCGCCGCCATCCTCGCGCTTCGGCCGCGCCGTTTCCAAGCTGCTCGCATCAGCAGGAATTGGCGAGGTGAAAGTGGCGGCACAGGCGACGGAATATCATTTCCTTCGCGAGTTCGTCGCAGCCGGCGTCGGCATTTCCTGCTCGCTCGCCAGAAGCGTCGAAGCGGACGTGGCGCGCGGCTTGCTTACCATCCTTGATTTCGATGGCCCCGAGCTGACGTTTCAGATCCGCCAGATCGCTTCTCTTCGAAGGCAGCTGTCCAGCGGCGCGGATCAGCTTATGGAGTTTCTGCGTTCCGATCTGAAGGCGGACGATCCTTCCCGGCAGTAAGCAAGGACCGGCCAAACAGAGGGGTTATCATGGATTTTCTGTTGGACGGCCCGGAAGATGGACCCGTTACCCTTTTGCTCGCCCATGGAGCGGGAGCGCCGATGGATTCGGCCTCTCTCAACGCCACCACTGCAGCCTTGGCGGCGGAAGGCTTGCGCATCGCGCGTTTCGAGTTCGTCTATATGGCTAGCCGCCGAAGCGGGCAACGAAAGCCGCCACCCCGGGCGGAATCGCTGAAACCCGAATATCTCGCCGCAGTCGATGCACTCAGCGCCTCAGGACCGTTGATCATCGGTGGAAAATCAATGGGCGGTCGGGTGGCCTCGATGATCGCCGACGACCTCTACTCGAAGAACCGAATCGCCGGCCTGCTCTGCCTCGGATATCCGTTCCATCCACCGGGGAAGCCGGCACAGTTGCGGACCGCACATCTGGTCGACCTCAAGACTCCCAGTTTGATCTGCCAGGGAACCAGGGACGAGTTCGGAACGCGCGAGGAGGTTGCCGCTTACGATTTGTCCGACCGGATCGAAATGCTCTGGCTCGAGGATGGCGATCACGACCTGAAGCCCCGAAAGAGCGTGTCCGGATACTCCAGCGCCGACCATCTGCGTACGGTTGCGCGAGCCGTGGCAGCATGGGCAGATCGCATTGCACGATGAAGATTGCCACTTTCAACATCAACAATGTCAACAAGCGCTTGTCCAATCTTCTTGATTGGCTGCAGTCGTCCAAGCCCGACGTGGTCTGCCTGCAGGAACTGAAAGCGACGGATGATGCATTCCCGCGGGATGCAATCGAGGGTGCCGGCTACGGCGCGGTCTGGAAGGGCCAGAAATCCTGGAACGGAGTGGCGATTCTGTCGCGGGTCGGCGAGCCGGTTCTTACCCGTACGCGTTTGCCGGGCGATCCTTCCGACATGCAAGCCCGCTATATCGAAGCGGCTGTCCGCGGGGTTCTCATCACCTCGATCTATGCGCCAAACGGGAATCCGCAGCCCGGACCGAAATTCGACTACAAGCTGGCGTGGATGGAACGCCTGCGAAGGCACGCGACCGCGCTCAGGAAAACCGGCGCTCCCATCGTTCTGGCGGGCGATTTCAACGTGGCGCCCACCGATCTCGACATCTACCCCTCCAAGTCATGGAGCGACAACGCTCTTATCCAGCCGGAGAGCCGTGCAGCCTTCAAACAGCTTCTCGGGCGGAGTTGGACCGATGCCGTTCGGTTTCTCCACCTCGATGAGCGGATATACACGTTTTGGGATTACAAGCGCTTGCGTTGGCAGCGCGATGCCGGCTTGCGGCTGGATCACCTGCTGCTGACGGCGAACTTGCGCGAAAAGCTCGTCAGGGCAGGCGTCGACCGGGAGGTCAGAGGCCGCGACGGCGCAAGCGATCATGCGCCTGTGTGGATCGAACTTGATCTCGATTGACGGTCAACCGTCCCGACATTGGAAACCATCAAAGCAGGATGGTGGAGGGGGCTGGATTCGAACCAGCGTAGGCGAAGCCAACGGATTTACAGTCCGTCTCCTTTAACCACTCGGACACCCCTCCGAGCCGCGCGGCATGTAGCACGCGGGATCTATTTGGGAAAAACATGCACGCAGGTCAATGCGTCTGTCTTTCGTGAGCGCCTTATGGCCACGTCATTTCCGGCTGTCAACAGCGTCGAGGCACATCAACGCGGAAAATCGCAAGAAGGTGCCCGTGCGACCATAGGCGCGGGCCCTTCGCTCCTTTATAGGAGGGCCCATGAGCGACCAGAAAAAACCAGGATCCCCCAAGGATAGCCACTATGCCCGGCTGCGCAGGGCACATCGTGACCGCACCGCGCCCACAAGGCAGGCGGAAACGGAATTGCCGGAAGATATCGTGCGCCTTTACGGGCTGCATACCGTGCGCGCGGCCCTGGACAATCCTGCGCGCTCGATTCATCGCATGCTGATAACGCGCAATGCCGCCCAGCGGCTGGGGATCGCCAATCCCGACGCCCTGCCCTTCCCGACGGAAATCGTCGAGCCCAAGATCATCGACGCGCTGGTGGGACCTGACGCCGTGCACCAGGGCGTGCTCGTGGAGGCGGAGGCGCGTCGCCCGAAACCGCTCTCCGGATTGGACAAGGCCTCCCTCGTTCTGGTGCTCGACCAGGTGACCGACCCTCACAATGTAGGGGCCATCATGCGTTCGGCGGTGGCATTCGGCGCGGATGCGCTCGTCACCACCTCTCGTCACAGCCCCACCGAATCGGGGGTGCTCGCCAAGGCTGCGTCGGGCGCGCTGGAGCACATCGATCACATCGAAGTGCGTAATCTCGCGAATGCCCTCGAGGAGCTGCATGCGGCGGGCTTCTTCACCGTCGGCCTTGATTCGGACGGGCCGGAGCTGCTGGAAGACTCGCTTCAAGGCAAGAAGATCGCCCTCGTGCTGGGTTCCGAAGGCAAGGGGCTGCGGCAAAAGACACGGGAGACGGTGCGGGCTCTCGCGCGCCTCGATATGCCAGGCGCCATTCGCTCGCTCAATGTCTCGAATGCGGCTGCGGTGGCGCTTTACGTCGCGCGCCGGTCGCTTGCCGCGAGGTCATAGCAGGCCGAACCACCAGCTTGCGAGGCCGAGAAAGGCAAGGAACCCGACAACATCCGTTATAGCCGTCACGAAGACGGAAGAGGCAACCGCGGGATCGGCGCCGACACGGTCAAGCAAGAGAGGGATAAGTATACCCGCGAGCGCAGCGACGAACATGTTGATGATCATTGCTGCCGCGATGATGCCGCCGATGTCGCCGTTCTGGAACCATATCCCGGCGACGAGCCCTATCAGCGTGGCAAAGACGACGCCATTGAGCAGCCCTACCCCCATTTCACGGCGTATGACGCGACCGGCATTGTAAATGTCGATGTCGCCGGTAGCGAGCGCGCGCACCGTCACCGTCATCGTCTGCGACCCGGCGTTCCCTCCCATCCCGGCCACGATGGGCATCAGAACGGCGAGCGCAACAACCTGCTCGATCGTGGCGTCGAACAAGCTGATCACCGAAGCCGCCAGAAAGGCGGTCACAAGATTGACCATCAACCAGGGCACCCGCGACCGCCCGGCTGCCAGCACCGAATCGGACAGTTCCTCGTCGCCCACGCCGCCCATGCGCAGAAGGTCTTCCTCCGCCTCCTGGGTGATCACGTCAACAACGTCGTCGATGGTCAGCACTCCGACCAGACGCTCATTCTCGTCCACCACCGCCGCGGAAAGCAGATCGTATTGCTCGAAAATGCGCGCGGCTTCCTCCTGGTCCATCGTGGCCGGAATGGCGTGGCGCGTCTCGCGCATGATCTCCTCGATCTTGACCGAGCGCTTCGTACGTAAAATGCGATCGAGGTCGACCGCGCCGACGAGCCGGAACGTCGGGTCGATGACGAAGATCTGCGCAAAGCTGTCCGGGAGATTCTGATCCTCGCGCATGTAGTCGATCGTCTGCCCCACCGTCCAGAACGGAGGAACGGCAACGAACTCCGTCTGCATGCGCCGGCCGGCGGTCTCTTCCGGATAACTCAGCGACCGACGAAGTCGCACTCGCTCCGTGAAGGGCAGCTGTGCCAGGATTTCGTCCTGATCCTCCGGATCAAGATCCTCGAGGATGTAGACCGCGTCGTCCGAATCGAGCTGCTGGACGGCTTGAGCGATCTGCGCGTTGGGCAGGCTCTCCACGATATCGTGGCGTATGGCGTCGTCGACCTCCGTCAATGCGGTGAAGTCGAACTCGTTGCCCATGAGTTGGACCAGGGCACGACGCTGCTCGGGCAATAAAGCCTCGAGGAGGTGGCCGATCTCCGACTGGTGGAGCGTGCCGACATCCCTGCGAAGGGTCAGCGTGTCCCGATCGGCAATCGCGGCGCCGACATGCGAGAGAAACTGCGCAGAGACGGAGCCATCCTCGCCGTAGATATCATGCCCGGACGCTGCGGCCGGGATTCCGTTTCTTTCCTGCGTCTCCGGCTCGCTCAAGGACGCCTCCTACCGACTATACGGCACACGTCTACGCGTTTCGCGCCACCTCTAGCGCGCCTTCGGCTGGAACAAAAGCGTTGCAAAGACAAAGTCCAAGGAAAGACGCGCGGGCCTGGCTCGATCCGCGCGACCGCGGTCGAAAAAGGTCACCACCGGAGCTGCAGGCCTGATCGGGAGGCCTGCGAATATCAGGCCCCCTGCCCCCAGTTCATCTCCAGGCCGCCGTCGATCGTGAAGCTCTGGCCCGTCACATAGTCGGAATCGTCGGATGCGAGATAAAGCGCCAGTTTCGCGATCTCCCAAGGCTCGCCGGGACGGTGCCAGGGAATATTTGGCAGTTCCTCTCGCATCTTCTCCGGGTCCTCTGTCCGCTGCGCTGTCATGGGCGTGCGTATGAGCCCGGGAGCGATCGCGTTGACGTTGATTTGCAGGGGCGCAAGCTCAAGCGCCAGCGAGCGCGTAAAGGTCAGAAGACCACCCTTCGCAGCGCCGTAGGCCGCGCTTCGAGGGCTAGGGATTGCTTCGTGCACGGAGGTGATGTTGATGATCTTGCCGCCGCGCTTCTCCTTGCGGATTTTGATGAACTCGCGGCAGCAGAAAAACGGCCCGTAGAGATCGGTCTTCACGACGCGGTCGAAATCTTCCGTCGTCATCTCGGCGACACTCGCGCCGCCGCCGCCAATGCCGGCATTGTTGACCAGGATGTCCGGAAGGCCCAGTTCGCGCTGGACGGCTTCGAACAAGCTCACCACATTGCTCTCGTCCTTGACGTCCAATTGCTGGACCAGTGCCCTCCGGCCCGCAGCTTCCACTCTTTTGCGGGTTTCCTCCGCTCCTTCCTCATCCGAGTGGTAGGTTACGACGATGTCGGCGCCTTCGCGCGCGCACTCCTCCGCTATTGCCTTCCCCATGCCCGAATCCGAGCCCGTGACAATCGCTATCCTGTCGGTGAGACGCATATCCCATTGTCCTTGCTTTGACCGCCTGTATAACGAGGGAAGGTCCTGAAGGTTCTGCGAGCGTTGACCGCGCAAGCCCAAGGCCGCTTGATCCTTCACCATACCAGGGCCATTCTGCCTGCCTGGCTTGCTTCTCGATCATTGAGGTCACCATGAATTCCCTCACCCGCTTTTCCGTGCGCCCCTTGGCAACCATGACGCGGCATCTCGCCGACGTGGCTTCGGGTCGCGCCGACCCGGACCTCGTCATCAAAGGCGCGCGGGTGCTCTCGACCTATTCGGAGCGTATCCTGCCCGATCGCGAGATCTGGATTGCGGGCGGGCGTGTCGCAGCGGTGAAGCCGGCCGGCAGCCACAAGGGAAGCCTCGCCAAGACCTATGATGCTGCGGGCGGGCTGATTGCTCCCGGGCTCGTGGACCCGCATATCCACATCGAATCAAGCATGGTGACCGCCTGCGCCTATGCGGAAGCCGCGCTTCTCAACGGCACGACCACGATCTTCTGCGACAGCCACGAAATCGGCAATGTGATGGATATAGCGGGCATCGAGGCCATGCTGGAAGACGCGCGCCAGGCGCCGCTTTCCATCTTCCTCACAGTACCGAGCACCGTGCCGGCCACATCTCCGCAATTGGAGACCGCAGGCGGCGACCTCACCGCACAGAAAATCGCAGCCCTCTTCGACAAGTGGCCCGAAGCCGTTGCCCTGGGCGAGAAGATGGATTTCGTGCAGGTCGCCATGGGTGACGAACGCAGCCATGCTATACTGGCGGCGGCGCTCCAGCGCGGACGTCCCGTCTCCGGCCACGTCTATGGCCGCGAATTCGTCGCGGCTTACGCGGCTTCCGGCGTGACCGATACGCATGAGGCGATCGACCGTGATATTGCGGACGACCTCCTCGAGGCTGGCATTTGGCTTTTTCTTCGCGGCGGCCCGCCGACCACGCCGTGGCACAGCTTGCCGGAGGCAATCAAGACGATCACTGAACTCGGTGCCTCGCACAAGCGGATCGCAGTCTGCACCGATGACCGGGATGCGGACGACCTTCTGCTCTTCGGCCTCGATTGGGTCACGCGGGAAGCCATGAGGGCGGGCATGAAGCCGGAGCAGGCCTGGGCCATGGGCTCGCTCCATGGTGCGACCCGCTTCGGCCTGGAAGGCGAGATCGGCGGCCTCGGCGGCGGGCGCCGCGCGGATCTCGTCCTGCTCGATGATGGCTTCAAGCCGGTCAACACCTGGTATGGCGGAGAGCTTGTGGTGGAAAACCACCGCATCACGCCGCTGCTCGATGCAGCCCTCTCCAACCGCTACCATTACCCGCAAGCCGCCTACCAGACGGTGAAACTGCCTCGAAACGTCAAGCTGACGCCCGATCTGCCGACCATTAAAGTGGTGGCGCATGCGATCCGCACCGAGCTTCCGGGAATAACCCTCGGCCATGAGCGGATCACGCTAGAGCCTGCAAACAACTGGCAGGACCATTTCGACCGGCATGGACTCTGCTTCGTAGCCGTCGTCGAGCGGCACGGAAAATCCTCCGGCAATGTCGCGCACGGGCTTCTGAGCAATTTCAACCTGAAGCGCGGCGCAGTCGCTTCTTCCGTCGGCCATGACAGCCATAACGTCATCGTGGCCGGCACCAATGAAGCAGACATGCAGGCGGCCTTGCGCGCTATCGAAGAGACTCAAGGCGGTGTCTGCGTGGTGGTGGACGGCAAGGTGACTGCAATGGTCCCCCTGCCGATCGCGGGCCTGCTTTCAGACAAGCGTGTGACCGAGGTTGCGGAGGAGGTGAAGGCCCTGAAGGCAGAATGGGAAAAGGCAGGCTGCTCCATTCCCTATATGGGCTTCAACCTGATCCCGCTCTCGGTGATTCCGGAAATCCGCATCACCGACAAGGGGCTCGTGCTTGTTCCGGAGATGGAGATTGTCGAGCTTTTCGAGGCCGCCTGAACGGGATGAGAGGCGCTCGCTGCTCTTTACAACGGCGGAGCGCCCTGCTCTTCCGCCGGCATGAACGCACCGCGAAAGTGCCGGCCGCAGCTTCAGCATCGCCGGGAGAGGCATGCCCCTTCCGCGTCGCTGCTAGCTGCCAACGCCCACCCGGGGCCATTTTCGAGGGTGGGCAAGCTCCATCAGCTTCAAGTGACAGGCGGGGCACAGCTCGAAGACCTCATCGAGGCGAGATGCAGCTTCGGGATGGCTGATCGATACCCGAAGCGTTCGCCACTTGTCGTTCAGCCGCAATGGAAATTCGGCGTCGCACCCATGACAGCTCCAACGCGGATGGTTTTCCACGTCAACTTCCCCCAATTGTTCCCCAGAAGCGATTTATAACGCAAGCAGGGTGAAGTAAATACGGCCACGGCATCTTTGGCCGCATAAAGATATCCTTGGCATCCGAAATATGCAGAACTAGACGATTGTAAACAGTGGCAACCGGTCAATATCCAGCAAGACCACGCGGCGCTTCTTTCTGACGGGATCGCGGGTACAGACCAGGTAACGTCCAGCTCCCATTGCCTGTCTCATTGCGCATCCCCAGCGCAAATCCTTGTCCGACTCACATCGGAGGGAACTCTGGGCCGCTCGCTTCATTCTGGAAGGGAGGGACGAACCAGGGATGCGCACTATGAAATATCTATTCGCCTTCATCAGCGGCTTTTTCCTGACCCTCGTCATCTTCGTGAGCGGCGCCGCCGTCACTATTGTGTATCTGACCGCCGAGCCGGTTCCTGTCCGTCAGTTCAATGCGAGTTATTCAGGGCCATGGAGCAACGAACCCGTAAGGGTCAGCGCCAATCAGGAAGCTTTGCCGAAGAATACGAAACCCGCACCGGCGCCAGCCAAAGCAGGAATGCCAATGCAGGCGCAAGCCGCTGCCGATGAGCAACTCGCCGGATTCAACGCCGGGTCGACCATGGATCCTATGGAGTCGACCGTCGACCCTATAACCGCCTCGGCCGTAGCCGAGCCGACCTTTCAGCCGGCTTCGCAGCCCGACGCAGCGCATGTCGCATGGTGTTTGGAGCGATATCGCTCCTACAATCCCGAGGACAACAGATACACCGCCTATAGCGGCGAGCGACGCGAGTGCGTCTCCCCGTTCTCCGAAACTTCCAACGCTTTCGAAACACGGGACGAGCCAGAGCAGGTGGTCAGCGCTTCGTCAGAGGAATCCTCCGCGTTGGGCAACAGCTTCAGTGCGCCCCCAGCGCCAGCCTCTCACCTGGATCCGGCACATATCCAGTCCTGCTTTGCCAGATACCGCTCGTATCGGCCGGAGGACAATACGTACCAGCCTTACGGCGGCGGTCCTCGCCGGCAGTGTGAATGAACGCATTTCATCGAGGCCAATATCCATGGCGCCGGCACAGTCTTGACTGATTCTTAACGCCCCCGGCGCCAAAATTCGCAAAATGCGGGATAACGTCTACAAGTTCCGGCGGGTGAAATGGGGGGAGCCCAAGAAATTCAAGGTTCTGGCCGAGGATCTGGCTCCCAGAAGCCGCCCGGCGACCTTCACCGCACTGGTCTGCGTGCTTTTCCTGGCAACGTTCTGTCTCGCCTATTGGCTGGCGTGACGTTGGCCGCAGTGCCGCTTAACGGCGGGATATGCAGGCTGGCGCGTGCGACGGTAGCGATCCTATGACGACGGAGTGGGGTGCCCGGCTTTCTGCCGTTACCACCACTTCTGTGCATTCAACCAAGTTGGGGTTTAACGCTTCCTTGGGCAGGTGGATCTAGAGGGAGATCATAGAACTCTCCTACAATGAAAAGGCTGACACTTGGCAGGTCAGTTGTTTTTTGAGTTGCTGAACCCAGCGATCGCCGCAGTCCTAACCGCGACGTTTCTTCTTCTATGGTGGAGTAAGCCAACCCAAAAACATCTCTTGCTGCTTGGGATCGCATTCCTTTGTTATGGACTGGCTTTCGTGGCGAATGACTTTCTCGACGAATTCGAAGGTCCGGGTCTTCGCATTGCGGTCAACTGCCTCTTTCTTGGCGCGGTCCTGTCAGCCTGCGTGAGCGCTCTCATGCGCGTGAGAGCACGGGTGCCCGTCCTGGCTTTCGTGACGACGTGTGCGATCTGCGCTGTATTCTTCTACCGCTATCTCCTTGTCGTCCCTTCCGTCGAGGGGCGCATTTACACCGTGAACACTGGCTTTGCGGTCCTTTCTGCAGTGACCGGCTGGCTGCTGATACGAGCCGGAATCAGATCGAGTGTAGATCGGCTGTTCGTGGCCGTAACGATTTTCCTCTTCGCGATCGCGGTCGTACGGCCGACGGCCACTTTGTTCAAAGCCTTGGATGTCAATTCTTCAGGCTCCGTTCACGGGTCGGCCTACTGGGCAACCGTGCAGGCGGTGACGCCGTTGCTTGCCATCCTGATTGCGTTGACCTTCTTGGTGGCGGCGGCTGCTCAGATGCTCAACGAGCTTCGCACAGAGGTCGACCAGGACTATCTGACGGGTATCCTCAACCGTCGCGGTTTCGAGAGCAAGGTAGCCACGGCACTAAAATGCACTGCACCCGCGCCGCTTTCCTCGGCACTTATGCTCGCCGATATCGACAATTTCAAACAGATCAATGACACGTTCGGCCATGCCGTCGGCGATCAGGTCATAGCCGGTGTCGGAAGAGTTCTTGCCCTCCATGGCGCTGCCGATTTCGTCGGCCGTACAGGTGGTGAGGAGTTCGCGCTGTTCTACCACCAGACACGACGGCATGATCTGCTCGAATACGCCGAGCGGGTCCGCAGCGAACTGGACCGTGCAAGAATCACGGGGCTTCCGGATGACTATCCCGTCACGATAAGCATCGGCATCCATACGCGGCATCAGTCGGAGCAGCTTTCGGCAATGATGGCGAGTGCGGATCGATCGCTTTACAAGGCGAAGCAGGCCGGCAAGAACCGGGCGGTGATTGCGCCCATTCCGCTCAGCACGGTTGCGGGCCGACGGCTCTAGCCCATCAATCCGGCGGGTTGCGCGGATCATACATGCTGCACCGCTATCCGGTGAGGCCTTGCTGTGCCATATTTCCCCCGAAGCCGGGCCGCGACTGAGCGCGACGACGGCTTGCAGCCATCAAGGCGGGAGGAGAGAGATGGCGAATCTAATCGCTTTTCTGCTGAGCAACTTCACGCTGACTTTTCTCATAATCGCCGCGATTGCGACCGCGATCTCCCAATCGAGAGCGCGGGTAACGGGGCGCTCTGAGTTCGCTGAGTCGGCGCTGGCCTTCTACGCGCTGTTCGTGATCGGCTTCACGTTTCTCTATAACTTCGTCATGCACGTTTTCTTCGGAGACGTGGCCGCCTCCTTCATCGGGTGGGAGAACAGCCCGTTTCAAGCGGAAGTGGGCTGGGCGAGCTTAGGTTTCGCGGTCGTCGGTTTTCTTGCCTATCGCAGCGGCTTCGAAATGCGCCTGGCCGCCGTGCTGGGACCTGCTTGCTTCCTGCTTGGTGCAGCCGGTGGTCACGTATACCAGATGGTCACTGCCGGAAATTTTGCGCCGGGGAATGCGGGAATCATCTTCTACACCGACATTCTGGTGCCTGTGCTTGGAGCGCTTCTGCTCTGGATGCGCTATGGCGGGGCTCGCCGCCATCCTGCGTTGAACGCCTGACCTCGTTTCCGGCTGGGCCACTGCTGCGTCAGCCCAGCCGAGATCAAATTCCGGGAACCGCCACTACTTCTTGAGCGCGTCTCTGATCGCGTCCTTGGCCTTGCCGACGCCCTTCTGGACGCTGCCTTCTGCTTTATCGGCCTTGCCATCGGCGCGAAGTTTGTCATCGCCGGTTGCTCTTCCTGCGGCTTCTTTGACGCTGCCGCGCATCTTTTTTGCGGTACCCTTTGCTTCGTCCTTGTGCATCTGGCTCTCCTAGTTCGGGTCACGGCATCTGCCGGGACATTCGAACAAGCGGCGGGGCAAAAAGTTCGGCCCGGACCGCCTGTTGCAGCGGCGCAGATACCGGCTCTAAGATCCCTGTCGCTGGACTCCCCGGCGATGAACGTGCAACTTTTGCCGCTCTCGGCCGTTTTGGCTCTTTGGCTTGCAAAAGGGACGAGCATGCAGCCGCATTTCCAGCTTCCCGTAAGGATCGTGTTGAGCCCCGGCGAGAATGCCGAGGTTTGGGATTTGGAGCAGGCCATCGACATCGTTGCCCAGTTCCCGATCGAGAGCGATGCCGTCCTGGAACGCGCTTTTGACTCGTTCGTATCCGCCACGGAAGACTCCGAGCTTGTGGAAAACGCTTGGGAAGCATTCCTCGATTTTGCCGAGACCTACGGCATTCTGGCTTCTGATATGCCGGCGCCGGGAAGAGCATCCGACGGGCTGCGTTGCAGGCCCTAAACCACGTATCCCCTGCCATTAAGAGCACCTGACCCAATGCAGCACGCGCCACCATGCTGCGGGCCCGATGCGGGTGACCGCATTCATCGCTCCCTTCGCAAAAAGGAACGATCCAGGGGAACCAACCGCGGCCTCGGGTGTTGAAAGGCCGGCTGATATGGGGCGAAGCCACCGACAAAAACGACAATAACACGGCGAATACCATGAACGACAAAGCCTTTCCGTTGACCGTGCAAATTTCGCTCGGCGGTAATCTGCGCAACGTGGCGACGGCCTTCGAGGCACTAGAGTGCCTGCTTGGGTCATGGCCAATCACAAGATGCCGAGAATATCGCAGTGCCGTCCGGGCCTGCCGCGACTGCCTCGACGGGCTGAAAGCACCTTCCGCTGCCTTCCGCGCCTTCAGGGCGGCGTGCCGCGTCGCCGGCGTGCTGCCGACAGCCCATGGAAGGATGGAGGGCGAAGGCATTCATGCTTCCTTCAGCGCGCCGACGAAAGATTTGCGCTGGCAAAGCCATGGTTCCGCCATTGAGCCTGACGACGCAGCTACTCCAGCCGCGGGCGGTTCGGGCATCGCCCTTCAGAAGAGCTTGAAGACGGAAATCGTGGTCCAGCGCTGACATGCGTCGCCGCCAAGCTGCTCCCACAGGCGGACTTCCCAGGTCTGCGACCGCAGTCCGGTCGCTAGTAGAGGGCGGCGCGGCTGTTGATCCAGATTCCCGATGAAGGGAGCTCACGAGGGATTTCCTCAAGGGAACGTTGCGCCACCGGGGCTGTTGGGAGCCATCAAGCTCTAGGAGAAGCAAATGCACGCATTGAACATCATAACGCTGCTGCTCATCATCGTGGGCGGCCTGAACTGGCTGTTGGTGGGCCTGTTCCAGTTCGACCTCGTTGCGGCCATCTTCGGTGGCCAGGACGCAACGCTTTCGCGGATCGTCTATGTTCTCGTTGGCCTGTCAGCGATTTGGCAGCTCATACCATTCGTCAGAAGTCTCAGCGAGGGCGAGGTCAGGGCCGAGCGGAATGTGCACTGAGAAGACCTGTGCAGACGAGCCCCGGCCTTTAGGGCCGGGGCTTCTGCCGGGCTCGGGCTAGACCCGAGCGTCTTCCACATTGATGCGCCGATAGATCGCTTCGGTGAACGAATATATTGCAAATGCGATCAGGCCCAAGCCCATCAGCGTCAGAAGAAGCCACCCAAACGGCAGCCCTTGAATGAACTGGAGCGCGCCCTTGGAACTCGCTTCCTCGCCTCCCCGCACGGAGCGTGTGGCCAGCAAGAACGCGAGTACGAGGAACACCAGACCGCGCGCAATCAGTCCCGCCTTGGCGATCGGATTTATGACCTTCATGGTTTTCGCGTCTGCTTCGAGATAGCGGGCGTAGCGTTCGCGAAGAGCCTTCATCACATGGGCTATGCCCGCGCCGGCAAGAGCCAGAGCAAGCCCCGCCGAAACCCAGCGCGCGCCGACGAAGGAGGCAAGCGTGTCCGCCCATCCGCCGCCGCTACCGCCGCTTCCCGCACCTCTGGCAAGGGACCATGTGTAACTGGCGAGTGCCGCGTAGGTGATCCCGCTTATCGCGAGACCCGTTCGGATGGCGATACCCTTGGCAGTCTTTCCATGATGATCGGTATCGAAACCCGCCTGGATAAAACGCCACAGAGCATAGAACAGGAATCCAAAGACAAGCGCATAGGCAAGCGCATTGCCCGCCCCGCTGGACAGCAGCACCATCAACGCATCGCGAGAACCCATCGCTTCACCACCGCCGATCGCCGCGAGCGCAGCAAAAAAGCCAATCACGGCATAGATCAAGCCACGCGCCGCATACCCCGCGCGGGCGAGTGGTCGGAATGAATCTTTGACGTCCCGCAGCATGGTCCCTCCTCGCAGATATCAGGTGAGGAGAAATGCGCGGACGACTGGGCACGTTCCCTAAGGCAGGAACGTAATCGCCTCCCCCTCGCCCAACCGGGACGGAGCACGTGTCGGTTAAAGCTACGCCGGATCTCCGGTGTTTGCACCGGGATGCACAACCGCCTTCGGCTTCGATCACGCTCGAAGAACGCCTATGGTATTGTGGTGAAGTCCAGGCTCGGAAGTCCTGCAGGTCTCAGCGAGCGCTTCTGCGCAGCGATGCGGAACGGCGCATTCGCAGCGCCGTAGCCGCGGTAACTGCCGCGGCGCTCGACAATCTCAAAGAAGAAGCCCTCGCCATAATTGGTGCTGTAGAGCTGGAAATACTCGCCCTCGCCGTCACGGTCATAAAGAATGTTTTCCGCCCGCAGCCGGTCGGAGAAATCCGCATCAAGGCCGAAGCGGGCCTCGAGGTCGTCATAATAGTTGCGCGAGATTTCCAGTGCCTCGAAACCGTGTTCCTTCAGAGCGCGCGCCGTATCGAAAATGTCGCGGCAGGCAAAGGCAAGGTGCTGCACGGACGAGCCGAAACTTTCCGCGATGAAATGGCCGGCGAGCGTCTTCCGGTTCTCTGCGCCGTTGAGCGTCAGCCGCAACGCCCCATCCTCACTCTCGATGACCTGGCTGCGGACCAGCCCGGCAGGATCGACAACGTCGACCATGGGCGACTTACGGGTGCGGAAGATCGACGTGTAGAACAGGATCCACGTCAGCATCTCCTCATAATTCATGGTCTGGGCGACATGGTCGATTGCCACGAGCCCCGCATCCGCCTCCTTGCCGCCAGCCAGGGGCTCAAACTCGATTTCCCAGACACGCGAAAGCTCGCTTCTGCCGTCCAGGAAATAGATGACCCCGCCGCCGACGCCGCGGATAGCCGGTATGGCAAGTTCCCCCGGTCCATGCCGCTGCTCGAAGATTTCCGCGCCTAGCGCCTTTGCGCGAGCGACGGTAGCGGCGGCATCCTCCACCTTGAGCCCCATGGCATAGGCATTGGCGCCATGGACGATATAGGAGGAGTGCGCAAAACCTTCCTTCTCCGTGTTGATGACGATGTTGATCCCGCCCTGCCGCCAAAGGTCGACATCCTTGTTGCGGTGGCGGGCGACAAGGGCAAAGCCCATCGCAGAGAGCAGGCCGGCGAGTTCCCGGGCCTCCTCTTCATCCGCCGCGAACTCGATGAACTCCACGCCCTCAACCACGATCCTGTCGGGGATCGACGGCACGGAAAGCCGGATGCCGGGCTCGATGCGCGCAACCTGATCCATGAGGCTCACGAGGGACCGCCGCCCGTCGACGGAGATCGATTTCGGCGATCCGCCGCGGAACTGGTCGTTGAAGATTTCGAGCGAGAGCGGGCCATCATATCCCGTGGCCGCGACCGCCCGCATGAAGTCTACAACCGGCAGGTCGCCCTGCCCGGGCATGTTGCGGAAGTGGCGGCTCCAATAGAGCAGATCCATATCGATCTCGGGTGCGTCGGCAAGCTGGACGATGAAAATGCGGTCGCCCGGAATGGCCCGGATCGTCTCTACATCGATACGGCGCGCCAGCGTATGGAAAGAATCGAGGATCAGGCCGATATTGGGATGATCTGCCCGCCGGACGATCTCCCACGCATCACGATGGTCGTTGATGTGGCGGCCCCAGGCGAGCGCCTCATAGCCGACGCGAAGGCCACGTTGCGCAGCTCGCTCCCCAAGCTCGCGGAGATCCGTGGCGGCCCTATCGACGCCGCCGAGCGCCAGAGGCGAGACGTTCGAGCAGACGAGCATCAGGTCCGTACCCAGCTCCTGCATCAGGTCGAATTTGCGTTCCGCCCGGTCGAAGGCGCGCGACCGATGCGGCTCGGGCATCCCCTCGAAATCGCGAAAAGGCTGAAACAGCGTGATCTCGAGCCCATGGTCCCGCACCATGCGGCCCACCTCGGCAGGCGTCCCATCGAAGGCGAGAAAGTCGTTCTCGAAGATCTCCACGCCGTCAAACCCGGCAGCAGCGATCGCGGCGAGCTTCTCCTTCAGGTCGCCGCTGATGGAGACGGTGGCAATAGAAGTCTTCATCCTCGAATATCCCTCCGAGAAATGAACGTACTAGTTCGTACAATACTAGATCGGCCGGCGAGGATGCAAGTCAACCTGCGGATTCGTCGAGAAGCGAAAGCGCCTCGGGTTGGATGACGAAGCGCAAAACCATATCCACCGCATTCTTCCGCAACCGGCCAAGCGCCTCCTCCGAGCCGAAATCCCGCCCGAAAATCTTCGAGAAAGTCGTACGGTTTGAGACATTGAAGAAGCAAAGGGCGCTCACCTGCCAATGGAGTTCCACCGGATCGAGCCCGGAGCGGAACACGCCCTCCTCCACCCCACGCTCGTAGATCGCGGCAATGTTGTCGATGGCGGTTACGTTCAAGTCGCGGATCACCTCGGACTTGTCCAGATACTCGCCGTGATGGATGTTCTCGATCATCACCATCCGGATGAACTCCTCGTGCTGGTGATGGTGGTCGAAGGTGAATTCCACCAATCGCTTCAGCGCTTCAATCGGTGGCATTCCCTTCGTGTCGAGCTGGGCCTCGCCCTCGCGCACTCTTTGATAAGCGTTCTCCAGCGCCTTGAGGTAAAGCCCCTCCTTGTCGCCGAAATAATAATAGATCATGCGCTTGCTAGAGCGGGTCCGGGCCGCGATCTCATCGATCCTGGCGCCGGAAAGGCCGTTCAGCGCGAATTCGCGAGATGCCGTTTCTATAATGTCGCGCTTGGTGCCCTCAGGGTCCTGCTGCCGCTTCAGCGTATCGGAATCCCCGCCCCGCCTGGGCTCTGTCGCCATGGATTGGTGCCTTGTCTTCATTTTTGATTCCGTGTACTAACTATTTCGTACAAAGTGAAGCTTGCTCGCCAGGGGCAATTATCGGGCGAGCCGGAGGGAACACAAGCACGGCGTGCTCACCGCATGCCGTCTGCACTGGAAAAGCGGAGGAGAAGTGCCCGCAGCCGTTCATTCGATCGTCGCATCGTTTCGCGATCTCATTGCGGAGAAGCGTTCCGTTCTGCGCCAATCCGAATCGGACATGGTCGTGGGCCTCGTCGGGCGCTCCATCCAATCCTCCCGCACCCCCGCCATGCATGAGCGCGAGGCGGCGCGACTCGGCCTCAGCTCCACCTATGTTCTTGCCGATTTCGACAGGCTGCACCTCACCGACGACGACCTGCCGGCCTGCATCGCCGCGGCGCGGGAGCTCGGCTTCAACGGTCTCAACGTGACGCATCCGTTCAAGCAACAGGTGCTCTCCTGCCTTGGCGAGCTCGCAAGCGAAGCCGCCGCCATCGGCGCGGTCAACACCGTCGTCTTTTCGGGCGGCAAGGCGACCGGTCACAACACGGATTGTTGGGGCTTCGCCGAAAGTTTCCGGCGGGAGATGGTGGGCATCCCTCTCGACAGGGTAACCCAGTTCGGCGCCGGCGGCGCGGGGGCAGCGGTCGCTTATGCGCTGCTGGAACTCGGCGTAAAGAGTCTTTCGATCATCGATACGGACCCATCGCGCTCGCGCCTCCTCGCCGAAAAGATGTGTATGGCAACGGGCAAGGCCGTTCGGGCGGAAACGGATGCGGCGGCAGCGCTAAGGACGGCAGATGGGCTCGTCAACACAACGCCGGTTGGCATGGCGAAATATCCCGGCCTCCCCTTCCCCGCCGAATACTTGCGGCCCGGCCACTGGGTGGCCGAGATCATCTATTTCCCGCCGGAGACCGAGCTTCTGCGCCATGCGCGCCAGCTCGGCTGCAAAGTCCTGCCGGGCATCGGCATGGCCATCGGGCAGGCAGTCCGCGCCTTCGAGCTTTTCACGGGCCGCGCCGCAGACATGCGTGCCATGGCCCGTCATTTCGAGGCCGCGGCATGAACCTCGAATTGAAAAACCGCAGCATCGAAGTGCTCTTCAACGGGGCCGACCAGTTGGGCGAGACGCCGCTCTGGTGCGACCGGACCGGGCGTCTTTGGTGGCTCGATATCGAAAGGCCGAAGCTGCAGTCCCTCGACCCGGAGACCGGGACTTATGAGGCCATCCCTCTTCCCGGCACCTTCGCCGGGACGCAGGCGCTCACCCGGAGCGGCGGCCGCCTGCTTGCGGCCGATCTATCACTCTACCGGCTCGATCTCGAGACCGGGGAGAGGACGTCCTTTGCCACGGTGGAGACGGGGCTGGACAACCGCCTGAACGATGGTCGTGTCGATGCGCGCGGCCGGTTCTGGGTCGGCACCATGGACAACCAGCTCCATCGCGGCAATGGCGGGCTCTACCGCGTCGATCCGGACGGAACGGTGTCCCGAATGGAGGAAGGTGTGATCGTCGCCAACGGTATCGCCTTTTCGCCCGACGGACGCACGCTCTACTTCACCGACACGCGCCGCCACCTGAGCTATGCCTACGATCTGGACCTCGACGACGGTGTGATCACCAACCGCCGGGTGTTCGCGGATTATTCGGCGACCGGCGACCGCCCGGACGGCGCCTGCGTCGACGTCGAGGGCTGCCTCTGGGCGGCTTTCTTTGCCGGAGGAAGGCTGGTGCGCTACCGGCCGGACGGCGTGATCGACCGCACGTTCCCGCTGCCGGTCACCAACCCGACCTGCCTCTGCTTCGGCGGCAAGGACTACAAAACGCTCTTCATCACCAGCGCCACCAAGTTCCTGACTCCGGACCAGCGAGCGGCGGAGCCCTTGGCAGGCGCGCTTTTGGCTATCGAGGGGCTTGGGCAAGGTCTGCCCGAACATCGTTTCGGACACTAGGGAGGCAACAAATGGGGATAAAGTTCACGAGGCGGGCGCTTGCAGCGGGCATTGCTGCGCTCGGGCTGCTTGCGGCCGCGAGGCAGGCATTCGCCGAGCCGATAAAGCTGCGCTTCGCCGATTCAACCACGGCCGACGCACCGCGCTCCGTGGCGCTGGTTGACATCTTTGCCAAGCAGCTTGGCGAGGAGTTCTTGTTCGAGCCCTATTTCGGCAGCACGCTTTACAAGCAGGGCACCGAGATCGTCGCCGTCCAGCGCGGCAATCTGGAGATGGCGCTGATGCCGCCCTCCGATTTCGCCAAGCAGGTGCCGGCCTTCAGCATCCTGACCGCCGCCTATCTTGTTCGTGATGCTGCCCATCTCAAGGCGATATTCCAAAGCGACATCGGCGATGAGTTCAAGCGAATGGCCCGTGAGAAGATGGGCGTCGTCATCCTGGCGCCTGCCTATTACGGCACGCGCCACCTCAATCTCAAGGGCAACAAGAAGATCGAAAGGCCCGAGGACCTTGCCGGCGTGAAGCTTCGTATGCCCGGCGGCGAGGCCTGGCAGTTTCTCGGCGAATCGATCGGCGCCAATCCGGTCGCGATGGATTACGCGGAAGTCTATACCGGCCTCCAGACCGGAGCGATCGACGCCCAGGACAATCCGCTCCCCAACAACAAGCTCATGAAATTCCACGAGGTGACGGACCAGATCGTGCTCACCCGGCACAATGTCGGCTTCGGCCTGCTCCTCATCAACGCCAAGCTCTTCGATTCGCTGACGCCCGAACAGCAGCAAAGAATGCAGGAGGCCGCCGATGCCGCCTTCGAGTGGAGCGATGCCGAATACATCCGGCAGGAGGCGGAGCTCATCGAATTCTTCAAGACGGAGGGGCTCGACGTCTACGAGCCAGACATCGCGGCATTCCGGACCTATTCCAATAAGAAATATCTCGAATCCCCGCTTTCGAAGGACTGGCCGGAGGGAATGCTCGAAAGGATCAACGCGCTCTAACGCACCATAAAGGGAGGAAAACCATGGATATGACCACAAATCGCCGCCGGTTCCTGATCGGGACAGGCCTTGCGGCCGCTGCCGCCGCCTTTCCCGCCTTCGCCCAGGACAAGCCGAAGTTGCGCTTTTCTGCCGTGTTCTCGGAACAGGACATCCGCGCCGAGATGATGAAGCAGTTTGCCGACGCCATAAAGGACGATTTCACGTTCGAAGGCTATTATGGCGGCAATCTCTTCAAGCAGGGTACGGAACTCGTCGCCATACAACGCGGCAATCTGGAGATGGGCAACATCGCCCCGCAGGACATCTCCAAGCAGATCCCGGCCTGGTCCGTTGTGACGGCCGCCTATCTCTTCCGCGACGCGGCGCACCTGAAAACCTTCTTCAACAGCGATCTCGGTGCCGAGATGAAGAAGATGGCCGAGGACCAACTCGGGATCCGCGTGCTCGGCCCCACCTATTTCGGCGCGCGGCAGGTGGGTCTCAAGCCCGAGAAGGAGATCAGGACTCCCGCCGATATGGCGGGCATCAAGCTGCGCATGCCCGGTGGCGATGCGTGGCAGTTTTTGGGCGAGGCGCTCGGCGCAAATCCTGTGCCGATGGCCTATGCCGAGGTCTATACCGGTATGCAGACCGGCGCGATCGACGGCCAGGACAATCCGCTCCCCAATGTCGAGAACATGAAGTTCTACGAGGTGATGTCGCAGATCGTCATGACTTCGCATCTCGTTGGCTTCGACCTCCTGGTCGTCTCCAAGAAGGTCTGGGACGAGATGGACTCGGATAAGCAGGCGCGCTTCCAGGCTGCGGCCGATGCGGCGATCGACTTCAGCACCGAAAAGCACTTGGCGCACGAGGCCGAGCTCGTCACCTTCTTCAAGGAGAAGGGACTGAAGATCTACGAGCCGGATATCGCGGCCTTCCGATCATATGCGCAAGAAAAATATCTGGCTTCCGATCTCGCCAAGGACTGGCCGGAAGGCATGGTCGAGAAGATCAACGCACTCTGATCGACCGCATCGGAGGGTCGGAGCCCCAGGCATCCAGCCCTCGTGGTTAACCGCAGAAAATCCGGGAGGGGCGATGAACGTAACGAGAAGCAGCCTCGGCGGCTGGCTTTACCGGCGGGCCGAAAACGCGCTTGCAGCAATGCTCATGGCTATGTTCGCCGCCTTTCTGCTGCAGATCGTGTTCCGCTACGCGCTTAACCTGCCGATCGGCTGGACGAACGAGATCAGCGTCGTCCTATGGATCTGGATGGTGCTCTGGGGCGCGGCCTTCGTGCTGAAGGAGGAGGAAGAGATCCGCTTCGACCTCCTTTATGCCTCGGCAGGGCCACGGGCGCGCCGCATCATGCTCATCGTCTCCGCCCTCGCCCTCATAGCGCTCTACGGCATCTCATTTCCCGCCGTGCTCGATTATGTGACCTTCATGCGCGTGGAAAGCACCGCCTATCTCAAGATCCGCTTCGACTGGCTCTTCTCGATCTACATCATCTTCGTGGTCGCGGTCATCATTCGCTACATCTGGCTCTGCTGGCGCGCCATGTTCGGCCGCGCGCCGCAGGAATTCGATCCCGCCAAAGCAGGGTCCGGCCTATGAGCTTCGCCAGCCCGTTCTCCATATCGATCGTGGCGATCACGGTCCTCGCCTTCCTCGGCCTGCCGATCGGCCATTCGATGATCGCAGGCTCGATTCTCTATCTCCTGCTCGCCGGTCTCGACATGGGCACAGCCGCCGAGCAGTTCCTCAACGGGATGTATTCCAACTACATCATCCTGGCGGTGCCGCTCTTCATCCTGGCAGCGGAACTCATGAATATCGGCTCCATGACGGAGCGGCTGTTGAAGTTCTGCGATGCGTTTGTTGGCCGCTTCCGGGGCGGACTGGCGCATGTCAACATCCTGCAAAGCATCATCTTTGCCGGCATGTCGGGTTCAGCGATCGCGGACGCCGCCGGCACCGGCAAGATGATGCAGAACATGATGACCGCCAACGGCAAGTATCGTGCAAGCTTTGCCGCCGCACTGACCGCGGCCACCGCCGTGATCGGCCCGATCATCCCGCCTTCAATTCCAATGGTGCTCTATGCGCTCGTATCGGACGCCTCCATCGGCTATCTTTTCCTGGGCGGCATGGTGCCTGGGCTCCTGATGGCGCTCGCGCAGATGATCATCGTCGTGCTCGCCGCCCGGCGCGAAAACTTCCCGGTCGAAGAGCCCACGCCGCTGCGCGCACTACCGGGCATCACCTGGCGCGCATTCCCGACACTGATGATGCCGGTCGTCCTTCTCGGCTGCATCTACACCGGCGTCACCACGCCCACCGAAGCGGCGGCGATCGCCGCCGCCTATGCCCTGATCATCTCGGTGGTGCTCTATCGCAGCGTGAGTTTCCGCGACTTCTACGCCTCGGTCCTCGCAAGCGCACGCACAAGCGCCTCCATCGGCATGCTGATCGCCGGGGCCCTCGTCTTCAACTACGTCGTCACGGTCGAAAACATCCCGAACGAGATCCGGGCGCTGCTCACCGCGTGGGACCTCTCGCCAACCACCTATCTCATCCTGGTCAACGTACTGCTTCTGCTGCTTGGTTGCCTTCTTGAAGGTACGACGATCCTTCTCGTCGTCGTGCCCGTGCTGGTCCCGACCGCACAAGCGCTCGGCATCGACCTCGTCCATTTCGGTGTGGTGGTGGTGGTCAACATCATGCTGGGCCTGATCACACCACCTTACGGCCTCCTGCTCTTCGTCATGACACGGATCGCTGAGGTCCCGATCAAGGATCTCGTTAGGGATGTGCTCCCCTTCCTCTTCGCCATGATCGGCGCACTCGCCCTCATCACCTTCGTTCCTGAAACGGTGCTCTGGCTGCCTCGTCTCCTGGGCTATCAGGGCTGAAAGGAAATCCTATGATCACGAAGCCGATCTTCGTTCTCAATGGCCCCAATCTCAACCGTCTCGGCAAGCGGGAACCGGAAATATACGGCACGACGACGCTGGCCGAGATCGAGGCGATGTGTCGGAAGGCTGCGGGCGACCGCCCCGTCCGCTTCCATCAATCGAATTTCGAGGGCGAGATCGTCAACTGGATCCACGAGGCGATCGACGAAGGTGCTGCCGGCATCATCATCAATCCGGCCGCGCTCACCTTCACCTCCATCGCAATCCTGGATGCACTGAAGATGTTTCCCGGCCCGATAATCGAGCTTCATATCTCCAACATTCACCGGCGCGAGTCTTACTATCACCACTCCTTCGTATCCAAGATAGCCACCGCCGTCATGGCAGGCTTCGGTCCGGAGGGCTACGCCATTGCCGTTCAGGCGATGGAAGGGTTTGCGGCTCGGAGGACGGCCTGACCGGCAAACCTGCGATCCGCACCGGACAGAAGGTGCTTACTCCGCAGCGTCGCGCTGGGTCTCGTCGGGCGCATCGGGATGGCCCGGCGCCGTCTCGCATCCAAGATCTGGGAAGGCGAGCACGCGGCGTCCGTGAAAATCGGTGCGGGCGACAAGCAAGCCGCGCTCCTCGAAATAGGCAAGCAGGCGCCGCGCCCGGCGGGGCGAGTGGCTGCCATAGGCGCGCGCCAAAGCGGCATCGGACGGGCACGGATCGTTGTTGGTTGCCGCGCGGGCGACCATCAAAAATATGCCCTGAAGATCGTCGGGCAATGTTTCAGAGAGGGACAGCGCCATCGCCCAGGTTTCACCCTCCGAGCCTTCATCGACGCCGGCGCGGGCTATCGCCAGCCGACGGCGGAAAGCGGAAAGCGGCAGTGGCTCGCCGGGCACGCGGCGGATGCGGCTGCGCACCAGAAAATCCTGATAGAGCACGGCATCCGAGCGGAAGGCGGCATCGGGATCTTCGAGGATCTCGCGCAGCACCGCATCGATGCCGGCTTCGCGCTCCGCCTCGTCGATGACGGCAAAAACCGGCTCGGCCGGCGGTTGCGGGACCAGCCTCGGCCGCGACAGTTGCGTCAAAATCTCGTCTGTCGGAATCGGCTTTGGCGGCGGTCTTCGCACCACCGGAGAAGCTTCTTCGGGGCCGGGCATGAAGATCAGGTCGCGGGCGTCCTCCGGCGCCTCCGGCAGTGGCATGAGTTTCGGGCTGGTCGAGCGCGCAGAGGTTTCGACGGGGCCGATCGTGATCGGCAACGGGCGGCGCGACAACGCAGGGCCCAGCGCGATGAAATTTCCGCGGGCAAGCTCGCGGAACATTTCGGCTTGACGCCGATCCATTCCGAGCAGATCGGCGGCGCGCGCCATGTCGATATCCAGGAAGGTGCGCCCCATCAGGAAATTGGACGCTTCCGCCGCGACGTTCTTAGCAAGCTTGGCCAGACGCTGGGTGGCGATGACGCCCGCCAGGCCCCGCTTCCGGCCGCGGCACATCAAATTGGTCATGGCGCCCAGCGACAGCTTTCGCGCATTGTCTGAGACTTCGCCGGCAACGGCAGGCGCGAAAAGCTGAGCTTCGTCGACGACGACGAGCACGGGATACCAATGGTCACGCTCGACGTCGAACATGCCGCCGAGGAAGGCAGCCGCCGCGAGCATCTGCTGCTCGACATCGAGCCCCTCCAGATTGAGCACGACGGAAACGCGGTGCTGCCGCACGCGGCCGGCAATCCGCGTCAGCTCCGCTTCGGTGCGGGCGGCGTCCACCACCTGGTGGCCGAATTTTTCCGCCAGCGTGACGAAATCACCTTCGGGGTCGATGATGCATTGCTGCACCCAGGGCGCGCTTTGTTCGAGCAGGCGACGCAGCAGATGCGACTTGCCCGACCCGGAATTGCCCTGCACCAGCAGGCGGGTCGCGAGCAGCTCTTCCAGATCCAGCTCCGCCACGGCTCCGCCGGCCGCGGCGCCCATGTCGATATTGACCTTCATCCGGCACCCCTTCGAGCACGTCCTTAACATCCGCCGCCTCGCAGAGCGAAGCATCGCCGCGGAGATTCCCACAGGCACGATGGCGCAGGCGAAGATTGTGTGTATCAGCGCCTTTCTGCTTGAGGCTTCCGCTTTACCAAAGTCTCCGCCAAATCAGCCCCCTGCCTCGACCAGACCAGAAGCTGCAACAGCAGGTTCCGCAGCGCAGGATTGACCGCAGAACATCCGAAACATATATGGTTCGTATATTGATCGACTTGGGAGTTGCCCATGGGCATCGTAAAAATCGACGACGACCTGCATGAGGAAGCCCGCCGGGCCAGCACGGTGATGTGCCGGTCCATCAATGCGCAGGCCGAATTCTGGATGAAGATCGGCATGCTGGCGGAAGCCAATCCGACCCTGTCTTTCAACGAGATCGTCAAGATGCAGTTCGCCGCGGCGAATGTGCATGTGGCGGATTTAACTGCCGCCTGACATGGTGAAATCCCCAGACGAACTGGCGCTCATGCGCCTATCCGGCCGGTTGCTGGCGTCCGTCTTCGAGATGCTTGACGGGCAGGAACTTGCCGGAATGTCGACCTTGCAGGTGAACGATCTGGTCGAGCGTTTCATCACCGTGAATCTCGCCGCACGTCCGGCCAGCAAGGGGCAGTATGGCTTTAACTACGTCCTGAACTGCTCGATCAATCATGTTGTCTGCCACGGTGTGCCCGATGCGGGTGAGATCATCCGCGACGGCGACATCATCAACTTCGACATCACCCTGGAGAAGAACGGATTTATCGCCGATTCGAGCAAGACCTACCTGGTCGGCAACGCCTCGCCCGCCGCAAAGCGGCTCGTGCGGGTCGCTCACGAAGCAATGTGGAAAGGCATCAGGCAAGTGCGGCCCGGAGCACATCTGGGGGATATCGGCTTCGCGATCGAACGGCACGCCAAAAGAAACGGCTTTTCGGTCGTGCGGGAATATTGCGGACATGGCATCGGCCGCGAGATGCACGAGGAACCGCAGGTGCTGAATTACGGGCGGCCCGGAACCGGCCTCGAGCTGCGCGAAGGCATGGTTTTCACCATAGAGCCGATGGTCAACCAGGGCACCCGCAGAGTCTCGACCGAGAGCGACGGATGGACGGTCGTCACCAGGGACCGCAAGCTCTCCGCCCAATTCGAGCATACGGTCGCGGTCACGGGGACGGGCGTCGATGTCTTGACCCTGCGCCGCGACGAGATGCCAATGCTAGCGAGCAGCGTATAACACACGATGCGGAAGCGTAAGCAGGTGTCCATCTGCTGTTGATGGACACCCGTCCCCGCATGAGCAGCGCCCGTCACGAAGCGCCGTTTGCTCGCGGCTGATAGGTCATTGTCCTTACCACATCCTGCGCGGGGCGCTTCTCTCCCGCGAGCACCTCGAAATCGAGGTGGTTCTCGGGAGGCGCCACCGGGCAAGTCACGAAATTAGTGAACGCGCATGGCAGCGCCACCGCGTAGTTGAAATCGATCCAATCGATACGGGTGTTCGTTTCGTCCGCAAATTGCAGCTCGATGACGCGGCCCGCACCATAGGTGATGGGGCCGCTGGTCTGGTCGCGAATATGTGCCACGGGCTGCACGCCGGTCGCCGTCTGCTTGCCGATCAGCACGAGGCTATAGCTTTTGCCTTTGTGCTCGAACGTGAACGTGCCGATGCGCGGCGTCGATTCACGCACCCCGGCCTCCACGGTTTCGGCCTCGAATTCGGTGAGCGCGCTCGGCGTATAGAAGCCGCGGATGCGCCATGCGGGATCGTAGTCGAAAGCGGTGACGCCGGCATCCTCAGGCCGGATCGCCTTGAGCGGATCGCGGACGCGCACGCCATAGAGGGGGTGGCCATCATGGTTGCTGCGCAGGATCGTCTCGACTTCCTTCAAGCCGAAATAGACCGGCACGCTCTTGCCGTGGCCATAGGTCTGGTTGCGGCCTGGGACAATTTCCACGGGCTCAGAGGGGTATTCACCGTTCACTGAAAGGTTCGGTCCCGAGGCAGGCGGAGTGAACATGATGCGGCCCTCTTCGACCGACCAGGTTCCGGGAAGCAGATCGAAGCTGACGCCCTTGTCGTCTGCTTCCAGCCAGTACTGGGCAACGAGTGAGGTCCAGCCGTAGGGACGGAACATCTTGGCTACATGGGCGTAGCGCCATTCGCGCCACTGGCCTTCCAAATGTTCTCTTGTGGGCATGTTCGTCTCCCTTCAAAAATTCAGGTGTTTGCTTGAGAGCGCTGGTGGCCTGCGGACCCGCTGACCTCGTCGAGGAAAGCGAGCATTCCGCGCCAGGAGCCGTCATTGGCTTTGGCATTGCCGGAAGGCGTGCCACCATTCGTGTAGGGCACCTTCGATACCGGATGAACGCGGACCAGCTGCGTCGACGGCACGATCGGCAGGTTGATGGCGTGCCCGGCATCGTCGAAATCGAGATGGCGGACCAAATGAGGATGGTCATGCCGACGCAGGGTCGAGACCACCATGCGGGAATAGAGGCTGGACGGCCAGGCTCGATCGTCGCGACCCGAGATCAGAAGCACCGGGCCTGCGATGTTCTCGACCGGGATACGCGCCCGCGTGGCCAGCTCCCTATCCTTCAGCCCCTCGAAAAAAACCGAGTGGTGCCGGCTGGGCGGTGCGTCGCCCGCCCAGGGATGCCAATGGACGGCACTGTTGTCCTGCCACAGATGCGGCAGGGGAACGCCACCTCTGGTCCAGGTTGCACCCTGCCAGCCGCCGCGTGCGGGATCGCCGGCACCCTGGGCGCCATGCACCATGGCACCGGGCACAAATGCGATCACGGCCGAGACCAGATCCGGGAAGGTGGCGCCCAGCAGTAGAGCGAGCTCGCCGCCGCGCGACTGCCCGCTGACAGCGACGAAACCGTCTTTCGGCTGCAGCTCCCGGCGCACCCAGTTGAGGCCCGCCTCAAGATATTCGAGCGGAGTTTCCGTGATGAAGGGCGACAGGCCCGGTGCCTTGAAATAGGCGAGCGCAAAGGCCTGGTAGCCGCGAGAAGCGAGCAGTGCTGCGCGCGGCTCGTTGATCCCCCCGCCGGAGCCGTTGAGCACCATCACGACAGGATGGGGGCCTTGGCCCGAAGGCGTAAAGAGCGTGCCCACCAACCCGTCCTCGCGAATCTCCCGCCGCTCCACGCCTTGTGCCGCGAAGCGCTGGTAGAGTTCGGCCTCAGCCTGGACGCCATCGGCGGTTTCGGCCGTAAGCTTCGTCAGCAGTGGCTCCATGACATCATCGGGAAAGAGTTCGGCGCTCGCGCCGTCCACCGGTTGCTGGCTCCAGAT
Source organism: Chelativorans sp. J32 (assembly GCF_000518985.1). Taxonomy (GTDB): domain Bacteria; phylum Pseudomonadota; class Alphaproteobacteria; order Rhizobiales; family Rhizobiaceae; genus Chelativorans. The sequence goes on along the minus strand of NZ_JAEQ01000004.1, from coordinate 286,649 downwards.
CAGCCCCATGGCCGACACTTCCGCGTAATCGCCGCCAACCGGGGCGTCGCGCGTCAGATCGATCATGCCATGCGCATCGGCCATGAAGGTTGCCTGGCTCATCCAGTCAATGCCCCCCGCGCGCTGCGTGCGGGCCGATATGGCGACGAGCTCGTCGGGAGCCAGGCCGGAAACGATAATCCGGCGCGGCTCATCAATCAGGCCATGGATAGGATCGATCGAAAAAACCGGGGTCGAAACTGGCTTTGCAGTCATCAGGTTCACCATCTTTGCGGGTCGGTCAGCTTGTCCGGATTTCCACATCTGGAGGAGGATTGCCGGAGGCAGTGAAGCGCCGCATCATCAGCCTGTCTGACCTGTCATCCGGACGAGATAACTTTCCAAACGCTCTGCAAAAACACTGTCCAGCACGGCATCGGGCGGCACGCTGCCGCCCCGTGGCCAGTGGCCGCCTCCATCGGTCCAATCGGTCTTCAGCGCGGCAAGTTTGGCCTGCCAGTCGACGCCTTCTTCCGCCCTGGCCGGATCGAGCGCGATGATGAAGGCGCCCCGACCTTTTGGATCGCCCCTGCCCCCGCCGGCGGCGCCGGCCATGAGCTCGACCACCAACCCGAGCAGCGAGCCGATCTGCCCGCCGCGCGGCAGCAATGCCGCAACCTCGGCGGCAATCCTGGTCGGCCGTCCTTCTCTGTCGACCGCGATTCCCTCGGGCATGGGCGTGCCGGAAGCACGCGCGTTGCGAATATCGGCCATGGTGGCTGTGCTGCTGGCGACGTCGATTATCACACGGTCGTCGCCCTTCCCCATGGCGAGGGCAAAGGGATTCGTGCCGATCACCGGCCGGGTGCCGCCGAAAGGTGCAACGAAAGGCGGACCCTCTGCTCCCGCCATTCCGATGAGGCCGGCATCGGCAAAATGGCGAACGAAGGGCGCGAGCCGGCCAAGTCCCCTTACGCCCCGCAGGAAGACGGCGGCGATGCCGAATTGCCGCGCAGCCTCAGCCAGATCGAGCGTAGCGGCGGCGACCGCAAGCGGCGCAAAAGCGGATGAGCAGTCGAGCCAGCTTATGCCTTGCCGGCCCTCGACCGTCGGTACGGGCGCAGCATCGGCTGTCCACTCATCGAGCATGGCAATACCAAATCGCGGCAGGTCGAGCGCGTCCGCCTCGATCAAAGCCGAAGCTGCGAGCTTTGCTGCAGGGCCACCGCCCAGGGCGGTCGACAACCGATCGATGGCATCAGAGACCGCGATCATTCGCCCGCACCCCGCGCATTGCCAAGCTGGATCTCGCCTTCCGACAGGTAGCCCAACGTCATCAGGCGCTCGATCAGGAACTCTCGGCTGCTTTTGATATGGGCAGCCTCGATCGCGGCGGCCCGCTCGCCGTCGCCCGCCTCGATCGCATCAACCAGCGCCGTATGCTCTTCGGAATGCTCCCCCGTCTTGACCGAGAAATCGATTGCGAAGCGCAGCAGGCGTTCGAGCTCGTCGAACAGGCTCTCCGAGAGAGTGACGATGCGCTTGTTGCGGCTGCAGCGGGCGATTGCGATGTGAAAGCGGCGAGCGACCTGTTGCATCGTGCCGACATCGAGGGGAGCGGCATATTCCGAGACGATCTGGCGCAGCACCGCGATATCTGCCGCAGTGGCGTAGCGCGCCGCCTGCCTGGCCGCATGCGGCCCGATCGCCGCGCGCAAGTCCAGGATTTCGTGAACCGCCTGAAAGGTGATCGGAGCGACGCGATAGCCGCTGCGCGGCAGAATGGTTACCAGCCCGTCGGCGGCGAGCTTCTGCATGGCATCGCGCACCGGTGTCTTCGAGACGTCGTACTGACGCGCGATGGAGGCTGCATCGAGCGTCGCTCCCGGTGCGATCTCGCAACGCATGATCTCCTGGCGGAGCGCCAGGTAGATGCGCTCCGAAACAGATGCAGGAGCGGTGGTGGCCGAACCGGCATCGAACGTCATGCGATAGCCCCCGAGCCCTTCAATGCTTCGCCCAGGGCACGAAACGCCGCTCCAGCGCTTCGAGCGCGAGGATGGTGAGATAGCCCATGACCGAAATCACCACGATGCCGACGAACATCCGCGACACCGCGAAAGTCTGCCAGGATGCCCATATGAAGAAGCCGACGCCACTGCGGGCACCCAGAAACTCCGCGGCGGCAATGATGATGTAAGATGATCCGGCCGCAAGCTTCAGCCCGGTAAAGATGCTCGGCATCGCCGAGGGCAGCGCGATGCGGCGGAAAGTCTGAAACTTCGTTGCTCCCGCGTTGCGCGCGACATCGAGATAGATCTGCGGGATCTGCATCACGCCGCCGAGCGTGTTGTAGAACATGAGGAAAAACACGCCGATTGCGATGACCACGAATTTCGAAGCATCGCCGACGCCGAAGATCAGCAGGATGAGCGGCAGGATGGCGATCTTCGGCACCGGATAGAGCGCCGCGAAGATCGGCCCCAGGACACGCCGGATACGGGTGGAGAGACCGAGGATCAGGCCAAGCAACACTCCGGGTATGGCGCCCATCGCATAGCCGACCGCTACCCGGCGCAGAGTCGCCCCGATATGCTCGAAAAGCTCCAGGCTGACGATCATCTGCCAGGCCGTACCTGCGATGGCGCTCGGCGGCGGGAAGAAGCGGCGGTCGATCAGTGCAGCCTGCGCCGCCACCTCCCAGATCAGGAGGAGCAGCAGCGGGCTGAAAAAGGACAGGATGCGATAGATGTTCTCGCGGCGTGCGGGCGCCTTAAGGCGCTCGATCTCTTCCGGCGAGAGAGAAGGATGGGCGGTCGTCATCTCAACGCTCCGGTGAGGTGGCCAGCAATCGCCAGACCTCGTAGGTAAGGTCCCAGAACCGCTTGTCCCGGCGCATCTCCACCACGTCGCGCGGGCGCCCGAAAGGAACGGCCAGATCGGCGACGATGGTACCGGGTCGCGGCGACATGACCAGCACGCGATCTGCCAGCGTCAGCGCTTCGTCAACGCTATGCGTGATGAACACGACGGTCTTGCCGGTGCGTTCCCAGATGCGAAGCAGTTCCTGCTGCAGCGTGAGACGCGTCTGCTCGTCGAGAGCGCCGAAAGGCTCGTCCATCAGAAGGATGTCGCGGTCATCGACCAGTGCACGTGCCACCGAAACGCGCTGCTTCATGCCGCCGGAAAGCTGATGCGGACGCGCGTCGGCGAAATCCGTCAAGCCGGTCAGCGCCAGCAATTCGCTCACGCGCTCGCGCTGCTTCTGCCTGGGCACACCCTTTAGGCTGAGCGGAAAGGCGACGTTCTGCGCCACCGTCAACCAGGGAAGCACGGACGCTTCCTGGAAGACCATGGCCGGCGGGGTTGTGCTGTCGATGCGCACATGCCCGCTCAAGAGTTGCTCCAGACCCGCGAGGATGCGCAGCACCGTTGTCTTGCCGCAGCCGCTGGGCCCGACGATGCAGACGAATTCGCCGCGCCTGACCGTGAAGTTGACGTCAGTGGTCGCAAGCGTGATGCGATCCCCCGCAACGTCGTAGAACGCCTTGACGAGATTTTGCACCTCGATGGCTGGGGCGGCATCGACCGGGACCGAATTCCGGCCGATTTCTGAGACGGGCAAATTCATTGCTTTGCGAGAAGGGCGTTGGCCTTTTCGAGAAGATCGGTCCGATAGACGGACTCGATGTCGATCGGACCGTCATATTCGAGGGCGCCACGCGCCCGGAAGAACTCCTCCTGCTCGCGAACCGAGGCAAGATCGATAGAACCATCTTCCGAGCGGACCGTGTAAGCGATCCCCTTCAGCGTCTCCTTCTCCGTGCCCGTGTATTTGGAAACGATCTCCAGGATGTTGTCGTCCTGCCAGCCGCCATTGTCGAGTTGGCGCGCGGCCTTCAGGAAAGCGGCGAGGAATTTGACGACGGAATCCTCGTTCTCCTTTGCGAACTCGTTGTTGAAGGCGATGAAGCCGAGTTCCGTGCCGAAGGTGTGGTCTTCCACGAGGCGGCGCCCCAGCCCTTCCTTTTCTAGCTGCAGCGCGAATGGCTCGATGCTCCAACCCGCTTCAAGGCCGCCATTGGCGAAGGCAGCCGCGGTAGCCGGCGGTGGCAGGAAGACCTGCTCGACGTCCTCGAGGGTAAGCCCGCCCTTCTCCAGCGCCTTGGCAACCGAATAGAGACCGAACCCACCCGGTCCAGGAATGCCGACACGCTTGCCCTTGAGATCCTTCACCTCGCGGATGCCGGCCTGCCAGGCCTGCTCCGACACCATGAAAGGCGACGGCGATGGCACGGAGTTCGGCATCTTGGCCAGCGTGGCGACGATGGTCACGGTCGCTCCGCTGTTGATGGAGTTGAAGAGGCCGGCGCCCCAGGTCGCCGCACCCGAAACGACATTGCCGGACGCAAGCATCTGGATGGTTTCCGCTGTGCCGCTCTTGGGCGAAAGAGTCACGTCCAGGCCGAATTCATCGAAATAGCCCAGCTCTTCGGCAACGAAGAACGGCGCGTAGTCGGCGAAGGGCGAGTAGAGGAACTCGATCTCCGGCGTTTCCTGCGCCCATGCCGGCGACGCGATGGTGGCTGCCAACGTGGCGGCAGCCGCCGCTGCCAAAATACGACGACGATCTATTAAAGGCATGTGCGAGACCCCCCTACCTAATTGGCTTTCCTGCCGCACTTTACGATCCCCCCGCCCTCCTCTGAAGCGAAGATTGTGCCGAGCTGATCGCCGAAACGAGAAAACTTTTATAACTGATGTATCAAACGCGCAATCTGATATTTCATCGCCGTGCTTGGCGCTCAGGCAGGCTCGGTTATTGCCACGCGATATCAGGAGCGGAACTGGTTCACACAAGAGCGACGCGGCTGCGAGCCAAAGCTGACCGAGAGGTCATTGGCGCGGCGTTACCAGTTCTGGAGTATCTGCTCGACCACCTCATCGACCGTCATCGCGGAGGTGTCGAGCCATAGCCCTTCGCGGGGGGTCTCAGACTGCAGGGCCTCGGCAAGAACATTCGGCGGGAAGTGTTCGCCATAACCTGTCTTGTGTCGGTTCGCATCGCGGTGCGCGAGCGTTTCGGCATTGGGATTGAGCACCACCACGCGTGGGGAGAGATCGGCGAGTGCCTTGGTCACTCGGACGAAGTCTGCCCCGATCAAAATGTCCTGGTACACCGTGGTGAATCCCGCTCCGACAAAGCGGCGCACCGCATCCATGGCGATGTCCTGCCGCAGATGGAGCTGCGCGATGGCTTCGGTGCTGAGCACAGGCCCCATCACGGCGCCTCCCTTGGCAATCATGCGCAGGAACGCGTCCCCGCCGACATGGGCAGATTTTTCGAAGCGCTGCACGAGCGCCTTGGCAACGGTAGACTTGCCGGCAGCCATTGCCCCGGTGACGACGTAGAGCGGTGCAGTCATTTGATGTCCTGGGTCAGTTCAAAAGCGAGCCTGGCAGCGCGGCACCTGCCATCCGAATAGGCTCAACCAATGCGCGGAGCCAAGCTCTTTTTGGCAGCGCCGGCGTACCAGCTGGTACAGGGTACGCCAGGCTATCCCAGGAGATCCCAAAGAAAACGAAGGGACACCAAAAGGAGGAACAAGCCGAATGCGGTCTCAAGCGTGCGTTTCGGCAGGGCATGCGCCAAGGCTACGCCCAGACGCGTGGTGAGAAGCGAGGTTGGGATCGTCAGGGCGAAAGCAGCCAGCGAAACGAAGCCGATGGCGTCCGGAGGAAGGTCGGGCCGGCCATAGCCGGCAATCATGTATCCCAGCGTTCCCGGAATTGCGATGAGGACGCCGACGCCCGCCGCGGTGGACACCGCCCGGTGGATGGGCACGCCGTGCAGCGTCATCACCAGGTTCGACACCGCCCCGCCGCCGATACCCATCAGCGCGGATACGAGCCCGATCGCGGCGCCATAGATGCGCAGCACGCCTTTTGACGGCAGTTCCTCGCGTAAGCGCCACCCCTTTCCGCCCGTGAGCAGCTTTGCCGCATTCACCGTCGCCACTCCGACGAAGACCGCCTGAAAAACCGCTGGATCGGCGTAACGCGCGATGGCGGCCCCAAGCAGCACGCCGACAAGCACCGGCACCGCCCAGATGCGCAGGAGCGCCATGTCCACGGTTCCCTTGGCATGATGCGCCCGAGCCGAACTTATCGAGGTCGGCACGATCACGGCCAGCGATGTTCCAACGGCGAGGGGCATAGCCACCTCGGGATTATAGCCAAGGACGCCGAAGATCTCGTAGAAGACCGGGACTGATATGGCGCCTCCGCCAATCCCGAACAGGCCGGCGAGGAAGCCGATCGCCGCACCGGCCACCACAAGGGCGGCGATCAGGGCGAAAAGCGTCTGTGGATCAGCGAATATCTCCAAGGCACTTAACCCAGAAGCATGCGCGTGAGGCTCGCGCCGTCGAAACGGCCGAGTCCTTCCGCGAGCGCGCGAGCGTAACTGGCTCTTACCGTCTGGGATATCGGCAGCTCTTTGCCGCCCGCGGCCGCGAAGCGCAATGCCAGGTCGAGGTCCTTGGCCAGACCGGAAATGTCGAAGGTGCCCGGCTGGTCCTTACCGCCCAGCGTATCCACCACGACCTGGGCGCGGTTCTTCAGCACAGCCGGCCCGGCCGAACTGTCCGCGATCAGTCCCACCGCCTTCTCCGCCGGGATCCCCGCATCGTCCAACAAGACCAACGCCTCCGCCAGCGTCTGCCAATAGATCGCCAGCGGCAGGTTGATGGCGAGTTTCATCTGCGCGCCGCTGCCTACCGGCCCGAGATGCTCGACGCGGCGGCAAAGTTGCTCCAGAACGGGCCTTGCACGGGCGAATGCGGCATCCGACCCGCCTGCCATTCCGAGAAGTTGCCCCTTCAGCGCGGGGGCGACCGTGCCGCCGACCGGACAGTCGACGAAGTCTGCTCCGGCAGCAGCAATTTTCGCCCCCACCGCGCGGCTTTCGTCCGGCAGGATCGTGGACATGTCGATGACGAGCCGCCCACCGATGCCGGCAGCGATCAGCCCATCGGCGACCGCGTTTACCGCGGTGCCGTTCGTCAACGAGATCAGAATGACGTCCGATCCGGCCAGTGCAGCAAGGTCGGACGCGAGGCCAGCGCCCGCTTGCGCGGCCTCTGCGGTGCGCGCCGGCGTTCGGTTCCAGATCGTCACCTCGTGCCCGGTTTCGATAAGGCGGCGCGCGAACGCTGTGCCCATCCGGCCGGCACCAGCAATTCCGATAAGGCTCATTGTCTTCCCCCTCCCCCTCAATCCAGGGACCAACGTCGTCCCGCCGGCCCGCAGCCCTTCGATGATCCGCCTCGCCTGCCCTCGGCGGGGGCGAGGCGGTCACGCAGTCACACTGCGGGTGCCCCTATGCGAAGCTGCATCGGGGCGAGCCCGTCGACGGAGCAGTCGAGCACATCTCCCGTCACCACGGCCCCGACCCCCGCCGGCGTTCCCGTCATGATGATGTCGCCGGGCATGAGGCGGTGCTGCTCGGAAAGCTTGGCGATGATCTCGTCGATCTTCCAGATCATAAGCGAGATATCGGAATCCTGTCGAACCTCGCCATTCACCTTGAGCTTGACGTGACCGGTGGTGAGCACGCCGCAGTCTTCAACTCGGGTGATCGGGCCGACCGGCGCGGAAAGGTCGAAAGCTTTCGTCACCTCCCACGGCAGGCCTTTGGCCAAAGCAGCGGCCTGATGGTCGCGGCGTGTCATGTCCAGCCCGACGGCGTAGCCGAAGATGTGTTTCGACGCGTCCGCCTCGGAAATGTTGTAGCCCCCCGATTTCAGCGCAACGACCAGTTCGCACTCGTAATGGAAGTTGTTCGTGAACACCGGATAGGGAATTTCCCCGCCATTCTTCACGATCGCATCCGCCGGCTTCATGAAAATCACGGGCGGATCGCGCTCGTCGGCGTTCATCTCGCGGATATGGGCCACATAGTTCTTGCCGATGCAATAAATGCGCCGGACCGGGAATTTTTCGTCCGAGCCGGTGATGTCGAGATGCGCCTGGGGCGGCGTCGGAACGGCGTAAGAAACCAAAGATGTCCTCCCTCATGAATGACTGGCAACCTGACGGCTGCCGCTTGAAGTCGCGCCACGATTTCCCATAACGGCCTCGAGATCAAGATATGAAATCACTGTTTTCGTAATTTCATATATTCTTTTGCAATCCGCGGCGGTTCGTATACCTTTGAATGATGGGCGCTGGCGGCCATCTTCACCTGTCGGTGCCCAGCAACGATGAGTGGGAGGAAGGAACTCATGACGCTTAGAACTCAGGTATCGCGCCGCACCTTCGCAAAGCTGACTGGCGCCGGCATTGCGACCGCGGCGCTGGGCATGCCGGCGATCGTGCGTGCGCAGACTGCGATCACGTTCGCCGTGCCGAACCCGTCGGCTCTGACCTGGCTGCCCTACTGGGTTGCGGTCGGAGAGGGTTATTTCGAGGAGGAAGGACTTAACCCCACGCTGGAGGCGATCGACGGATCATCGGCTGTGCTCCAGGCAATGTCAGCGGGCCAGGCGCAACTGGGAGCGCCAGGACCGGGACCGGTACTGGGCGCACGTGCCCGCGGCGTCGATGTCAAGTTCATCTACAATCTCTATCCGAAGTCGGTCTTCGGCCTGCTGGTGAAGGAAGAGAGCGAGTTCAAGGAGCCCGCCGACCTGAAAGGACAGGTGATCGGCGTAGGAACCGCGGATGGCGCCGAAGTCTCCTTCACCCGGGCCATCATGGCCGATCTCAATCTGGAGGAGGGTACCGACTACACGTTCTTGCCCGTGGGCGACGGAGGTACGGCGGCGGTGGCTTTCCTGCGCGATGAGGTCGCGTGCTATGCCGGCGCCGTCTCCGATGCCGCGATCCTCGCCGCGCGCGGCCTGAAGCTGCGCGAGATCACCCCGGAAGCCTATCTCGGCTTCTTCGGCAACGGAATCGCGATCTTGGAAAGCCAGATGGCGGCAACACCCGACCTGGCGCCGAAATTCGGCAAGGCGCTGGTGCGCGGCACGAAATTCGCGATGGATCCGGCCAACAAGGACAAGGCGCTGGAGCATTGCGCGGCGGGCAACCCGCAGGAAGGCGAGGACAAGAACTTCGCGGCTTCGTTGCTTGAGGGTGTGATCTACCGGATGACGCCGACTGAGGCTTACGCTGCTCAGGGCTACGGCTATCAGCCGCCTGAGCACTGGCAGAAGATCCACGATTCTGCAGTCGCATCGGGGGCCCTCGAAAAGCCGCTGGACGATCTGTCGTCTGTGTACACGAACGAATTCGTGGCGGGCTGGAACGCCTGATGACGATGGTGAAAACCCGCCCGCTGAGTGCGGAACCGGTCGCGCGGGAAGCGCGGCCGGTCTATGAGATCGAGCGGCTGGCGAAGACCTACGCCCGCAACAGCCTGACCGCGCTCACCGATGTAAACCTGACGCTTCGCAAGGGCGAGTTCGTTTCCGTGATCGGCTCGTCCGGTTGCGGAAAGTCGACGCTGCTCAAAATCATGGCGGGGCTCCTGCCGCCCACCCGGGGACGTGTCGTGCTCGAGGGGCAACCGGTGCTCGGGCCGCGGCCCGATATCGGCATGATGTTCCAGCAGGCGACCCTCTTGCCGTGGAAAACCACGGTCGAGAACATCGTGCTGCCGATCGAGATCCGGTCCGGCCGCGGGGCCGCGAAGGCTGCCATGGCCCGTGCGCGCGATCTGCTGCAACTCGTAGGACTCGGCGAGTTCGGGAATGTCTATCCGGGTGAGCTTTCCGGCGGCATGGCGCAGCGCGCCGCCATCTGCCGCATGCTCATCGCGGATCCAGCCGTCCTTTTGCTCGATGAGCCATTCTCGGCGCTCGACGAACTTACGCGCGACTTCATGAATATGGAGTTGCAGCGCATCTGCATGGAACGCCAGGCAACCGCCTTCCTCGTCACCCATTCGCTCGCCGAAGCGGTGATACTGTCGGACCGGATCCTCGTCATGCAGGCTCGCCCCGGCCGGATCGTCGAAGACGTGCCGATCGATCTGCCGCGACCGCGAACGCTTGAAATGATCAACACACCGCGCTTTGGCGAGATCGTGGCGCATATACGCAACCTACTTGGCCGGGAGGCTTTCGCATGACGGATGTTTCGCATACGGAACGTGCGGATACGGTCTGGGTCGAACGGGACGCGCTGATCGATCGAATTCCGCGATGGCTTGCCATGACGATCCTGTTCGTGGCGGTGGTCGCGATCTGGGACCTCGTCACGCGCATGGGCTGGGTGTCTCCCATCATCCTTCCCAGTCCGCGGGAAACGCTGGACGACCTGATCTTCGTCGGGCACAACCTGGTCACCGGAGACTATATGTTGGGGGCGCTGTGGACCACGACGCTGACCGTCATCTATGGATTCCTGATAGCCGCGGCGATCGGGTTTTCATTGGGTGTATTGGTGGGAGAAACAAAGTTCGGGGAACGGGCCGTCATGCCCTACCTCGTCGCAATCGACACGATGCCCAAGATCGCCTTCGCGCCCCTTTTCATTGCGTGGCTCGGTTTCGACATCTCCTCGAAAGTGGCGCTTGCGGCTTTCATCGCTACTTTCGCGATCGTGGTGGCGACAGCTGCGGGTCTTTACGCCGCGTCGGAAAACGAGCGAATGCTGTTCAAATCCATGGGAGCGTCGCGATTCCAAACGCTGATCCGGCTCAAGCTGCCGACCGGCCTTCCCTACATCTTCACCGGCCTGAAGATCGCCTCAGTCGGCGTGATGGCCGGCGCGATCACAGGAGAGTTCCTGGGCGGCGGCAAAGGATTTGGCGCGCTGATCAGACAATCGGCCAGCCAGATGAACACGCCGCGCGTGTTCGCTCTCATTCTCTATCTCAGCCTTCTCGGACTGGCGCTCTATTTCACGATCGCGTGGGCGCAGCGCAGATTTGTGTTCTGGAACAAGTCCGAACGTCAGGGCGCAATCGGCTGAGATGAGCAGTCGCGGCATTGGTGATGTAGTGGAAGTCAGAAATCTATCGGAGCAGGCCTATGACAGGATTCGGCACGATATCCTGTACGGCGAACTGTTCCCCAACGAAAAGCTCCAGATAGACGCCATTTCCGAGCGTTACGGGATCGGAGCCGTGCCGGTGCGCGAGGCCTTGAACCGGCTTTCGTCGGAAGGCCTCGTCGACAGGAAAAGCCATCGCGGCTTCTTCGTGGCAACCATCTCGATGGCCGATCTCGAGGAACTGGTGAAGACGCGCGTCTGGCTGGAGACACTCGCGCTCGAACAGTCGATGCGCAATGCGGACGAGGCGTGGGAGGATGCGCTGGTGGTAAGTTATCACCGTCTAGCGCGTACGCAGCGGCTGCTGCCTACCGAGACGGGGCGCGAGATTTCCGAGGAATGGGAGGTTCGGCACAAGGCATTCCACTTGCTGCTTCTGGATCGCTGCGGATCGAGCTGGTTGCTGGGGTTCTGCTCGACGCTGATGGACCAGGCGGTGCGGTATCGGAACCTTTCGATGAATACAAATCCGAGCAAACTCCGGCGCGAAGGCGCTGCGGCCGAGCATCAGGCGATCCTCAATGCCGTGCTCGAACGCAATGTGGAGTTGGCGTGTCAGCTGCTGACCGAGCATTACCATATTACCCTTGAGGGCCTTCGCAAGGTGATCCCGAGCCAGTCGGATTCCGATATGCCGCAGTCACGCCGGGCGGGCGGCGGTTCGCTCAGATAAGGCGAAGCCTAGCCGATCCGCATATCGCCCGATGTGCCTCTGCAACGGGCGTAGCTTTTTGCGCTCGCGCAGCTCCGCCCTCCCCTCTTCCCACCGCCGGTTGCAATGCCCCTGTCGATGAGGATCGAGTGCAGCAGCTCGTCGTTCGCTGTCCGCACAAACTTGGTCAGCGCTGAAGATGGCCGGCCTGCCCGTCAAGCATCGAGGGGTTGCGGAGTGGGCTCCCCGTGCCGCCGCACCTGAACCTGGGAGTGCTTGACAAGAGACGGCTGATCGGGAATCAAGTGGTCTGACCACTGTAATGCCAGTGGGGAGGAGCCCCGATGTCCACCGTGCTAGCCGAGAGCAGTGATCTTTCAGGCGCCGAGAAGGTGTTCGCCTTCTTCCGTGATGCGCTGCTCGACGGCTCGTTGAAGCCCGGCGAACGCCTGCTCGGCGAGCGGGAATTGTCCCTGAAGCTCGGCGTGTCGCGCCCGCTGCTTCGCGAGGCGTTGCGCTCGCTAGCAATGCTTGGCTTTCTCGACATCCGGCATGGCAAAGGGGCCTATGTGCGCCAGGCCGATATCAACGTCCTGTCCGATTTCTTCACCTTCAGCCTCGCCCAACAGCCGGACATCCTCGATGACGTGATGCAGGCACGGATTGCCATCGAGTGCCAGGCCATCAGGCTGGCCTGCGAGCGCGCCACCGAAAGCGACCTCAAGCGCATCGGGTCGAGGCTCACCCAGCTGATGGATACGCTTCACGACCCGGTCGAAGGCGGTGCGGCCGACTTCGCTTTCCACCAGGCGATCGTCGAGGCAAGCCACAGCGAGGCTCTGACCACGCTTTACGGAGCCATCGGCGAGCTGCTGCGCCGCAGCCATGTCCAGCGCCGTGAAGTAACGATCTCCGAGCCCGGCATTGTCGACTACCTCGTCGAGGCGCACCGGGAGGTGTTCCTGTCGATCCTGGAGCGGGACGCAAATGCCGCTGATCTCAAACTCCGCGATCATTTCGCGATCGGCGACGAGTTCCGCCGCCGCAGCCTCATCTCGGCCTTCACCAGGAGGCCGCAGACCTAAGCAGAAGCATGAAGAACAAAGGGAGGATTTTCGACATGCTGCAGAGGACCATCATCCGCGCCCTGACCGGTGCCGCCTTTTTGGTGGCAATGGCGGGGGCCGCGCTCGCCGTCGAATTGCGATATGCGCATGTGGGGGCAGAGGGCGACATACAGACGATCTTCGCCGCCGAGGCGGCCAAAGGCATCGCTGCCGCCACCAACGACGAGGTCACGCTGACCGTTTATCCGGCAAGCCAGCTTGGCGGCGTCGCCGAGATGGTCGACGGCATCAAGATGGGCTCCATCTCGATGGGCCACCACGATTTTGCCTCGCTCGCCCGCCTCGTACCCGAGGTTGCGGTGTTCAATGCGCCCTTCATCTATCGCGACGGCGAGCATGCCTTGAAGGCAACCGATCCGGCGACCTCGCCGGCGCTTCAGGCGATCAACGAGAAGCTGATCGCACAAGGCGTGCGCATCATCGGCCGTATCTATCGTGGCGATCGGCAGATATCGTCCAATTTCCCGGTGAAGTCGCCCGCCGATCTTGCCGGCAAACCGTTCCGTGCCGTTCCGCTTGAACTCTGGGTTTCGATGGTGAAGGGCTTCGGAGCCATTCCGACCCCCGTCGAGGTCGCCGAACTGCCGACTGCTCTCATGACGGGCGTTGTCGTCGGCCAGGAGAACCCGCTCACCATGATCGCGTCGAACAACCTCAACGAGGTGCAGTCGCATATCTCGATGACCGGGCATATGCGCGCCGTGCTTGCGGTGTTCGTCAATGAGGAGGTCTGGCAGGGCCTCACCGAGGAGCAGCGGGCGGCGATCACGAAGGTGCTGGACGAGGAGGCGAAGAAGTCGCTTCAGCTGGCACAGGAAGGTGAAGCCCAGCTTGTCGAAGAGCTCAAGGGGCGTGGCATGACCATCATCACCGAGGCCGACGGGCTGGACGTCAACGCGTTCCGCGAGAAGGTCAGCGCCCAGATCGCCCAGGATTTCCCGAATTTCACGCCGCTCATCGAGCAGATCCAGTCAGTGCGGTAAGTCTTCTTGGCGTGCCGAGGCGCCCGTCGCTCCGGCCGCCCACCAGACCAATTGTCGGCGGCGCCTTGCGTGCCGAGCGATCTTCAGGGAGGGACCGGATGCGCATTCCAGAACGCATTCTCACGGCATTCGTGGTCTTCATCATGGCGGGGCTCGTGCTTGTGCCGACAGCTCAGGTCATCACGCGCGGCGTCTTCGTGCTGCCGTTCATCGGGGCGGAGGAGTTTACGCGTTTCCTGCTCATCTGCCTGATCTTCTGTGCCTACCCGCTCGTGGTGCAAAATGGCGAGAACATCGTGATGGGGGAATTCAAGGCCGCGATGCCGAAGCGGCTGCGCGGGATCGTGAACTGGTCGATCTCGATAAGCGCAATCGCCGCGACGGGCTTCATCGCCTATGTCACCGCCACCAACATTTCGCGCAATCTCACAAACGCGACACCAACTCTCGGGATTCCGTTCTGGCTCTTTCTTGGCGCGACGCTGTTCGGCTTCGCAGGCGCCGCGCTGATCCACCTCCTCCACCTGCGCAAGCCGCCGCAGGCCGATACCAACATCGCGGTCTGACGCCCATGGGTTTTGCAGTCGTCATCGCCTTCCTGGCGCTTTTCATGCTCGGTTTCCCGGTGGTCTATGCGATCCTGCTGCCGTCCATCGCCTATGTGATCATCGAGGGCCTGCCACTCGGCCTTCTCGCGCAGCGCATCACCTACGCACTCGACTCCTTCCCGCTGGTCGCCGTGCCGCTGTTCATCTTCGTCGGCAACCTGATGAACCTGTCGGGCATCACCGACCGCATATTCCGCTTCGCCTATACGCTTGTCGGCCGCATCCCGGGGGGCTTGGCACAGGTGAACGTCTTCGGCAGCCTCGTCTTCTCAGGAATGTCGGGCGCCGCACTTGCCGATATCGGCGGGCTGGGCCGCATCGAGATCGACGCGATGAAGAAGCGAGGCTTTGATCCTTCCTTTGCAGGAGCGGTGACGGGCGCTTCAGCGACGCTCGGGCCAATCTTTCCGCCATCGATCCCGCTGATCGTCTACGGCTCGGTCACCAGCGTCTCGATCGTGCAACTGCTGGTCGCGGGCATCATGCCGGCAATCGTCTGCACGGTGCTCCTCATGGTGACCGTGCTCATCGTGGCGATCCGGCACAAGCATCCACGTGCCGAACGCTGGCCGACGCCATGGGAGGTCGCTCGCGACTTCCTGCCGGCGCTGCCCGCCATCATCGCGCCCGCGCTGATGGTCGCCGGCATGACCTACGGCGCCTTCACGCCGACGGAAGCTGCGGCCATGACGGCGATGTACGTGATCGTGATAAGCGCCGTGTTCTACCGCGAACTCACCATCGAGCACCTGTGGAACTCGGCCGTGCTGACGGCGCGCAGCTCGTCCGCGATCCTCATCATCGTCGCAGCCGCAGCACTTTTCGGCTGGATCCTCGCCGTGGAGCAGGTGCCGCAGACCTTCGCGGCAGCACTCCTTGGCCTTTCGCGCGACCCGCTGATGCTGCTCATCATCGCCAACCTCATCTTTTTCGTCGCCGGCATGTTCCTGGATTCCACGACGGCCACACTGCTCCTGGTTCCGATCATCGCGCCGCCGCTGGTGCTGGCAGGCGTCGACCCCGTCCAGCTCGGCATCGTGACCATCTTCAATCTGATGGTCGGACTGCTGACCCCACCAATGGGCCTGTCGCTGTTCCTGGTATCGGATATCGCAAAGGTATCGATCCGGCAGCTGCTCAAGGCGCTGCTTCCCTTCTACATCCCGCTGCTGACCACGCTCGCGATCCTCACCTTCGCGAAGGATTTCACGTTGTGGCTGCCGCGAATGATCGCCCAGTAACCTTCCGGAGATCCTTCAAGATGCGCATTGTCATCGGTTCTGACCACGCCGGCTTCCCGCTCAAGGCGACCATCATCGATCACATCAGGTCGCTGGGGCACGAGGTGCATGACGCGGGATCCTACGACCCCAATCCGGTCGACTTCCCCGACATCGCCAAAATCGTCACCTCGTCGATCATCGCGGGCAAGGCCGACCGCGGACTCATGGTCTGCGGCACAGGCGTCGGCGCCTCGATTGCTGCAAACAAGGTAAAGGGCATCCGGGCCGCGGTCTGTCACGATATCCACTCGGCCCATCAGTCGGTAGAGCACGACGACGTCAATGTCATGTGCATTGGCGCGCAGATCGTCGGCCCCTGGCTCGCCAAGGATCTGGTCACGGCCTACCTGCAGGCGGAGTTTTCGACCGACGAGGATTTCCGCCGCCGCGTGCAAAAGCTTGCGGAGATGGACGGCGAGCGCTGACCATCGCCAGCCTATCTATCGTGACACCAAGCCTGTGCATCTTTTGTTGCCGCCGATCATGTTGCCGGTGGCCGACAATGGGAGGCACTCCATAGCTTGATAAAGAACCTTGGCTCAGGCGCGCTGTCTCCATGAGCCAGCCGGTCGAAGATCGGTTTGGATCATACCTGACGCGAAAGAGTCCGGCGGACAGGTCTAGCTGCCAGCATTGACTGTGCCGTAAGGGTACGGGATCGTCCGATTGAGGCATTGTACCAATTCCACTTCGGAATTAGCATTCGGCTTCACGCAGTGAGCGTAAAAATGCCTTGCCTCTCCGATCCCCGACGGCTGACGATCTGGACCGCCCTTTTCGCCGCAGTCCAGCTTGCGAACGCTTACGCCGCCGATTCCGGCCCTCTGCAGCTCGAAAGCAAGATCCCTCTCGGCGACGTGGCAGGCCGGATCGATCATCTGGCGGTCGACCTCGACCGGCAACGCCTGTTCGTGGCCGAGCTTGGCAACAACAGCGTTGGGGTTGTCGACCTGAAGAAGTCGCAGGTGGCTGCACGCATCGGCGGCCTTGAGGAGCCCCAGGGCGTCGCATATCTGGCCTCTGCCGGCACGCTTTACGTGGCAAGCGGCGACGGGTCGCTCCGGCTGTTCCAGGGGCCGGATCTGAAGGAAACCGGCCGCATCCAACTTGGCGAGGACGCAGACAACATCCGCATCGACAGCGATGCCAACCAGCTGTTCGTCGGCTATGGGGATGGAGCGCTGGCGATCATCGACGCGGCAGCAAACCGAAAGAGCGGCGACGTCCCCCTGGATGGCCATCCCGAAAGCTTCCGGCTTGAGAGCGGCGGAAGCCGGATTTTCGTGAACGTTCCCGACGCACACATGATTGAAGTCGGCGACCGCCAGCGCCGGGAGGTGATAGCCCGCTGGCCGACTGGTCAGGCGAGCGAGAACTATCCAATGGCGCTGGATGAAGCTTCCGGGCGGCTGCTCGTTGCATTCCGCAAGCCGGCGACGCTGACCGCTTTTTCAATGCAGGACGGATCGCCTGTCGCAAGCACAGGGGCATGCGGCGATGCCGATGACGTGTTCGTGGACGCCAAGCGCCGCCGGATTTATGTCAGCTGCGGAGAAGGGTATTTGGATGCCTTCGAAGCGGAAGACGGCAGCCTCCGCCGGATCGCTCATGTTCCCACCGCGCCCGGCGCGCGCACGTCGCTATTCGTCCCCGAGCTCGACCGCTTGTTCCTAGCCGTGCGGGCACATGCTGAAGAACAAGCGGCCGTCTGGATATATCGACCGGCATGGTGAGAGGTTCTTTGCAGACCTGCGCCTCTTGCCGCAAGATCAAGTTGCGGACATGGAGATCAGGTCGACATCCGGATGGCCCAGGCACTCCACTACCTTTTGGCAGGCCGCTTGGGCCTCGATGCTCAATATCGAAATGGCCGGTCGGATATACGCGCTGGAGCGCCGAAGAATTGATCGAGGCCGTTGCACACTCTTCATGATTCGCACCTGGGAACCACATTTCAATCCGTGACTGCTGCCTGAATGGATCAACTGGGGGGACGCACAGAATTTCGGATGACCGGCCGGTAAGCTTCTCATGGGGACGGAAGGATTTCGTGATCATACCATGAGAAGCGCCCCACTCCAGCAGAAGCGCCCCACTCCAGCAAAAGCGGGGATCAGCTGCGATCAGGCTTTCGCCTACAGGTCCGATGCCGGGCGGAGGCGGGTGTCACTCAGGGCGCCGATGCCGTCGAGTATGGGATAGGCGACGGATATAAGATGCGCGTTCACTCGCTTCAGATCGCGCAGGATATCGAGATGCAGGCCGGAGGTCTCGACCGTCTCGGTGCGGCGGGCGCGCAGGCGCTCAAGATGCCGTTCCGCCGATTCCGCTTCCAGCCGGCGGACATCGACCTTGCACCCCACCAGCTGGCGAGCAAGCTCAGGATCGCGCGAGAGGAAGACGCTCTGTGCGATCTGCAGGATGTCGAGCGTGCGATGATAGAACGCCATGATCTCGGCCATTCCTTCGGCGGAGAAGGCAAGCTTGCGTTTCGCCTTCTTGGCCGCCAGATCCGACAGCCCGCTGTCGATGATGTCGCCGATATGTTCGAGATTGACCGCATAGGACATGATCTCGGATGCGCGCTGCATGTCCTCAGCGTCGAGTTTCTCCTGGCCGAGGCGGGCGAGATAGGTCTTGATCGCGCCGTGCAATCGGTCGACCTGATCCTCGATGCGGGCGAGCTCTGCGCGCATGTCGGGATCCGAGGTTTCAAGAGCTCGCATACTCCCCTCCAGCATGTCACGCACCATGTCTCCCAGGCGCAGCGTCTCGCGCGCCGCGGCGGAAAGCGCGATGGCCGGCGACCCCATGGCGCTGTCGTCCAGATAACGCGGACCGAACATATCCTCTGGCATGGACGGCACCAGCCGCTCCATCATCCGGGTAACCGGTCCGAGAACAGGCAGGAAGATGAGCAGCAAGGCCAGAGAAAATCCGACATGAGCCGCAAGCGCCAGCGCTCCCGTGGATGGCCAAAATGGCGCGGCGAGCGCTGCCACATAGGCTGCACCGAAGGTAAGCGCGACCGCACCCGCCGCGCGGATCGCTAGATTGGTGAGAGCAAGGCGTTTTGCCTCCACGCCTTCATGCAAGACCGCCAGATAAGGCGGAATTGCGCCGCCGAGATTCGCACCGGCGACCAGCACAAGCGCCAAAACTGGTGTCACGACGCCGCCGTTTCCCAACAGAACGACGAAAAGCACGACGGCAAGGCTCGACGAGGCAAGAAACGCAAGACCCGTGGAAAACAACAGAGCGAAAATCGGCGCATTCTCCAGCCCGCGCAGCATCAGGACGACAAGAGACGATTCACGAATAGGTGCTGTCGCCTCTCCAAGGAGACGAAGAGCGAGAAGCATCAGCCCGAGCCCGAGGATAGAACGGCCGATGCCCTTTCCCCGGGAGCGGTGGCTACGAAAGAATACGGCCACCCCGATCAGGATCATCAGAGGCGCGAGCCAATGCAGGTCCATCGACAGGATGGCCGCAACAAGCCCCGTCCCGACATTTGCCCCAAGCATGACGGCTTGCGCCATCGTTCCCGAAAGAAGATCGCGCGCAGCAAAGGATGCGGTGATGACGGCCGTCGCCGTGCTGGATTGGACGGCGATTGTAGCAAGCATACCCACCAGGACGGCGGAAATCCTGTTCTTGGTGCTGCGTCCGATCCAGGTGCGCAATGAAGTGCCGAACGCGCGCAGCATCCCTGTCTTGATGAGACGAAGTCCCCACAGGAGCAGCGCGCCGGCGCCAAGCAGATCGATCAGGATCAGCGTTGAGGAAATTTATTTGCCCTCCAGCAGGTCGATTGCATCCGATGCTTGCCGGGCCGCCTCCACCAGCATCGGCTTTGGCGTCTCGAACCATTCGTCGGGCCGCAATTCACGTTTGACACGCACATGGGCAAGTGCGTCGTCCAATGTGGGAAAGCGTTCCGGCAAATTTTTGTGGAGGTAAAGAGCCACAAGCGCCACGGAGCGGCTGCGCCCTCCCCGGCAATGCACCAGAACATTGCCACGCTCACGGTGCGGATAGCTCTCCTTTTCAGGCATAACCTGCTTCAGAGCGCCATCAAGGATGTAGTAGCCAGCAAGCATCATCCGCGCAGGATTGCCCTCACCGTCGATAAGGCCGATTTTGTAGGCTCGCACGACTCCGTGCCCTGCGGCCACCTTGCCGGGCTCCTCCTTTTGCACGGGATCATTGACGTAATTGAAGTCGAGATTGACCGCACAATTGATCACCGTGGTAATCCCCTGCTCCTTGAGCAGCGCGATGTCGCGGGCGCCCTCGGAATCCCCGAGATATAGCGACACCCCGTCCTCCCCCAATCCGGTTGCGATGAGGCTTATTGCCGGGCGGTCATAGCGAGGTGAGAATTGCATCATCAAAGGTCTCTCGTTCTTGTGGTTGGAGTCTGCCGGGCCCATCCGGAATGGGCCCCTCGAAGCCGGATGAACACAGAAGCCCAGATCGCCATAGTTTGTTTTGCACAGGTGTGCAAACGCGTCAACGCGGCGACTGAGGTAATTCCTTCGCATCTGGCCACTTCGCATCCCATAGCGTTGGCGCCGCAAGGGCCGCCATGGTGAAGGGGACGGTTGCTCTCCCGGCTTGGCTCGCGTTATAGAGTTTTCCGGTCCGGTGGTTTCATCGCCGGCAAAGAAGCGCACACCCGTGCAAAGACACAGCAGACAATGCTCAACAGGAAGAACATGACGGCTGCGAAGGGAAGCAGGCTCCAGAGCAGATCCTTCGTGAGTGCGCAGCAGGTTGCCGAGCGTGCCGGTGTTTCGCGCTCGGCCGTCTCGCGTACATTCACGGATGGAGCCAGCGTCTCCGAAGCCACGCGGAAAAAGGTGCTCGAGGCCGCCGAGGCACTCGGCTATCACGTGAATCACCTTGCCCGGGGGCTGATCAGCGACCGCAGCAACATCGTCTCGCTCGTCGTGACCGACATCGCCACGCCATACCAGTCGAAGATGATCGAGGTCCTCACGCGACGGCTGCAACTCGCAAACAAGGTGGCTATGGTGATCAACACCTCCGGCGAGACGGACAGCGTGGAAAGCGCGTTGCGGCAAACCCTGCACTACAGGGCCGATGCTACGATCGTGCTTTCCGGACAGCCCAAAGCCTCGCTCATCGAAACGTGCCTCAACAACGGGCAGCACGTGATACTCGTCAACCGCGAAGAGCTCGTGCCCGGCCCCGAAACCGTGATCGTCGCCAACCGCGCCGCGGCCCGTGAGGCCTTCCACATGCTCCGGCGCGCGGGCTGCGAAAGGCTCGCCGTCGTTGCATCCGACGTAGGCAGCGCTAGCGTTTCCGGGCGCGAAAGGGCATTCGTCGAAGCGGCGAAGGAAGCTGGAATGGAAGTCCGCGTGACGCGGTTCGGCCCTACCGCCTATGCTTCGGGCGCCGAGATCGCCCGCCTGCTCCTCAGCCGCTCCGACCGGCCGGACGGTGTATTTTGCGTCACCGACCTTCTTGCTTGTGGCTTCATGGATGCCGCTCGAAACGAATTCGGCCTCAATATCCCCGAGGAACTTTGCGTGGTAGGCTTCGACGATATCGAGCAGGCCGGCTGGTCGTCTTACGAATTGACGACCTTCCGGCAACCGATCGATCAAATCGCAACGCATATCGTCAGCCAAATCGATCATCAGCCTGATTCACGGATTGTCCACGAGCCGGTGCGCTTCCAGGCCGATCCTGTCTGGCGCAAGTCGGTCCGGCCCAAATGACGGCCTCTATTTGAGCGCGATTCCGGTGGCGGACTGCATCAGATCTGCAGCCCCGGGAGCAACGGCTAGCACGGGACCGCCCTTTGCCAGGCCACCGTTTTCTAGATACGGGCTCACCCTTCCGCCCGCTTCCTCGACCAGGAGGAGGCCGGCAAGGCAATCCCAGGGCTGCATGTGCAACTCCGCATATCCATCCGAACGACCATCCGCGACATAAGCAAGCCCCAGGGCGCCGGTGGCGCCGCGGCGCGCATTGGCCCCCGCCTTCAAAATGCCTGCCAATGCGTCGAGATAGTCGCTGTTGGGCACGCGGGTGGACCAGCCGAGTTCGACGCATGCAGCGTGTGCGTCGCGAACATCCGAAACACGGACTGGCTTTCCGTTGCGCGTGGCACCCCTGCCTTGCCGTGCGAAGTAAAGCTCGTCGTGGGCAGGATCAAAAACGGCTCCCAGCGCGATCACCCCGTGCGAGACGAAGGCGATGGAGACGCAGTAGTGCGGGATGCGGCGGGCGAAATTGGCCGTACCGTCGATGGGATCCACCACCCAGATCTGTGGGGAGAGAACACCGCCGGATTCCTCGCCGAGAAAACCATCCTCGGGAAACGCCGATTGAAGGCGGTTTTGCACCAGTTCCTCCACCGCCGCGTCTGTTACCGTCAGGAAGTCCTGCGGCCCCTTCATGCGGTAGGCAAGCGTCTCAGCGCCGGAGAATGCGCGCTGCGCGAGCCTTCCGGCCTCGCGGGCAAGGTCGATCAGGAAGGCTTCTCGCCTGTCCAGTCCCGGATCGGAAGGAGTAGGGCCGGACTCGGCGCTCAAGGTAGGAGATAGGGCCGTCATTGCATGCTTGCTCTTTTCTGGATGGTTCTTGCGATGTCATTTTGCGGCTTTCGCCCGGGTTTCCGACACGAGGCGCGCAACATTCATCAGTGTCGGGTAATTGGCGCCCTCCCCCAGCGCGACATATCCGGGACAGGCGAAATCGGGCGTCGCCGGCGGCTTGTGAAGAGCCAGGGGCATGTAGGTCCCCCGGGCCTGCTTCAGGATCAGGATTGCGGCGGTAACGTCCCACGGATTGACGCCGAAGCCCGCTGCTGCATCGCACCAGCCAGCCGCAACTGAGCAGATGCTGAGGGCCGAACTGCCCGGCCTCCTCAGCGTGGAGAAGGCTTCGACCAGGGTGCCGAAATGATCGAGCGCCGCCTCGCGCCCATCTGAACGGAAATCTCGCTCAACTGGATAGCCGGTAATCAAGATGGCGTCGCTTTCACGCGGCGTGGAGCGGGAGCGTAGTGGTGCAGAGCCGAGCCAAGCTCCTTCCGCGTCGGCGCTAAACGTGAGATCGGCAACAGGATCGAGAACTGCACCCGCGATGATTTCACCTTCCACGACCGCCCCGATCGAGACGCACCAGAAGCCTTGGCCGCGCGCAAAATTCGCCGTCCCGTCAATCGGATCTATGTACCAGTGGATCGACCCCTGGCCGGTCGCGCCGCCCTCCTCGCCGAGGATCGAAGAATCCGGAACCTCACACAGAATGAAATCGATCAGCCGCTTCTCGGTTTCCTTATCGTGCACCGTCACGACGTCATGGAAGTCGCGCTTGGTATCGATCACCATCGGGGAACGGAATGCATTGACGAGATAGGGTTGCACGGATCTCGCTGCTCGAATGGCTACCTCACGCAGATGGCGCGACAGGGTAGCCTCGGTGACGGAAGCACGCGGGAGCGTGGTGAGATTGGTCATCGTGTTCTCTTATTGAAACGAGCTCCTCGGTTCCGAGGGCTAGCGGGAATAATTGGAGCGCCAGAGATCCTGCCAATCCTGCCGGTTGTCGAAATCGTCGATTGCCGTTTTCATCTCGAACGCCATCAGCCGGTCTAGGTGTTTGCCGATCCCGGATGCCTCCTCCGCGTGGATGGGCACGGAGCCATTCGCCGATATTTTGCCGTCGATCGTCTGCGGCGCGATCCCTTCTTCCGTCAGGAGATAACGGATGAAGAGGCGGGCGGCGTTCGGACTGTCGGTACCAGAGGCAATCATGCCAAGGCCGGGATAGAGCCAGCCTGCGAAAGGCTGCATATCGGCGCAGATGCCGAGCTTGTATCCGTGAGCCTCGTTGTCGCGATATTTGGCCGTGGAGACGATCCCGAAGAAGGGTTCGCTCTGGCCTGGCGCGCCGATCGCCTCGGCGACGGCGGATGAATCGGCAAGGAGTGGCTGGTTCTGCGCGAAGGCCTTCACCCAGGCTGCGGTGGCGCTGCGTTCCTCCGTCTCAAGGGGTTTGCCGAAATAGTCCTCGTATGCCTGCGCCATTTCAGCGTCGTGATGCATCTCCATCTGGTTGAACCAATCGGCGTAATTCGGTTTCACCAGTGGATCGAGCATTGTCACCTTGCGCGCATGAGCGGGTTCGGTGAGCTGCCAGATATTGCTGACAGGACAGGCATCGAAAACCTCGGTGTTGTAGGTCCACACGTGCGGATCGGTGACGATAACCAGCGGATCGTGGGCAGCGGGCGAAATGTCGCCGGCCAGATCCTGAGGCACCCAGCTCTGTACCAAGCCGGATGGGATCAGCTGGCCGGCGATAGCCGCCACATCCGCAGCCACCGAGACGTCCCCCACTACGTTGCCCGCCCTGCCCTCACGGATGAGCAGTTCGATCTGTTCGGCCTCGTTCACTTTACGGCCTGTCGCCGTCACACCGTATTTCTTGCTGAAGGCCTCTGCGGTCTCGACGATCTTGCCTGTGACGGCGTAGACGGTGATGGGCGGTTCGCTCCGAGCCTTTTCGACGAGAGCTTCCAGATCGAATGCCGTTGCCGGCTGGCTCATAGAGGGAGCGACCACGGCCAGCAGCAGCGCCAAGCCTGCAAGGCCGGTGGTGCAGTGTAAGATCCTTTTCACTTCGGTTCTCCTCCCGCTCGTCGCTGTTCCTGAGGGATGGGCCGTCATGGCGCGCGCTTCGGCATCAGCGCTTGTAATGGACACGCCAGAAATCCTGCCAATCCTGGCGCGAGTCCCAGTCATCGAGTGCGCTGGCAGCGTTGTAGCCGAAGACCTTGTCGACAACGGACATCAGCCCGGACGGCTCGTCATCCGGCATCTTGACTTCAGTATTGGTAGGGATCTTTCCATCCACCATCTGCGGCTCGATCCCCTCGCGTGTCAGCACATAGTGAACGAAGAGCCGAGCCGCATTGGGACTGTCCGTACCGGCCGCAATGAGAGCGAGCTTCGTATAGCTCCACCCCACCCACGGCATCATTTCCTTGCAAAGGCCAAGCACATAGCCGGAATCGGCATTGTCGCGGAACTTCGCCGAACTCAACAATCCGAAGAATGGATCCTCCTGCCCGGATGCGCCCACAGCCTCCGAAACGGCGTCATCGCCGTCGGTCAGCAACGGCCCGCTCTCGGCAAGCGCCTTCACAAAGGCAGCCGTTGCACTCGCCTCTTCCGTTTTCAGAGGCTCGCCGTAATAATCCTCATACGCTTTCTTCAGCGCCTCGTCGCCATAGGTCTCCATCTGATTGAACCAATCCGCGTAGTTCGGCTTGGTGAGAGGGTCGACCATGGCGAAGCGGCCCTCCCATTTCGGATCCGTGAGCTGCCAGATATTGGTGACAGGGCAGCTGTCGTGAGCTTCGGTATTGTAAGCGAAGACATTGGCATTCGTGGTCACCGCGAGCGGCTTCTGGAATTCGGCCGGAATCTTGCCTGCCATGTCCGGCGGTAACCAGCTTTCGAGGAAGCCCTGCGGCAACAATTGCGCGACGGTGGCCGGCGTGTCGGTCAGCATCGCCACGTCGCCTTGTACGTTGCCGGCCTGCGCCTCACGTATGATCTGTTCGAACTGCGCGGCGGCCGAGACTTTTATACCGGTCGCCTGCACTCCGTATTTCTTGCTGAAAGCCTCCGCCATATCGACGATCTTGCCGGTGCTGTCATAGACCGTGATCGGCGGCTCCTTGCGCGCCGCTTCGATCAGCGCATCGAGGCTGAAGTTTTCCTCGGCCAGCACCGCAGCGCTCGTGCCGGAGAGAAGTCCAGCCGCTATGATGAGGCTCTGCACGCATCCTGCATTTAAGCGGGTCATAGCATCTCCTTGTACGGGGATTGCGCGTGCAACTCCCCGCATCCTCCCTGTATTGTCTTCTTCTGCTGGCGCCCGGCGGCTCACCGCCAGGACACGTCGGTCAGCGCGTATAGTTCACGCGCCAGAAATCCTGCCAATCCTGCCGCAGGTCGAAATCCTGCAGCGCCGTGGATAAGGCGTAGGGCATTAGCTGGTCGAGAATCTCACCCACACCCGAGGGCTCATCCGGATGCATGGGCACTTCGGTGTTGGACGAGATCTTGCCATCGACCGTCTGCGGAGAAATCCCCTCCTCCGTCATCAGATAATGAAGGAAGAGGCGTGCTGCATTCGGGCTGTCTGTCTTCGTCGAAACGACCCCGATGCCGGGATACATCCAGCCGGAGAACGGCTTCACGCCCGTGCAGATGCCGAGCTGAAGGCCGTCCGGCGCGTTGTCGCGGAACTTTGCTGTCGAGACCAGACCGAGGAAGGGCTCGGCTTGCCCCTTGGCACCGACCGCCTCGCCTGCCGCAGAGTCGGAATCCGTGAGCAGCGGCGCGTTCTGCGCGATCGCTTTCACCCAGGCACGGGTGGCGCTCGCCTCGTCGGTCTCCAGCGGTTTTCCATAGTAAGCTTCGTAGGCTGCAGCAACCGCAGCGTCGTGGTGCATCTCCATCTGGTTGAACCAGTCGGTGTAGGAAGGCTTGCCGAGCGGATCCTGAAAGGCGATCTTGCGCGTCCACGCCTTGTCGGTAAGCGCCCAGATATTGTCCACCGGGCATTTGTCGTAAACCTCGGTGTTGTAGGCCCATATATTCGGCGAGGACACGACGACCAGCGGGTCCTGCAAGGCCTCTGGGATTGACTTGGCGAGGTCCGGCGGCAACCAGCTCTCGACAAGTCCTTGAGGAAAGAGCTGTGCCATTGCGGGCGGGACGTCCTGTACAACGGACACGTCGCCAACGATATTGCCGGCCTGCCCCTCGCGGACGAGCAGCTCGATCTGCGCACCGCTCGAAACCTTCGAGCCAGTTGCCTTGACGCCGTATTTCTCCGTGAAGGCGTCAGCGATCTCGACGATCTTGCCTGTGCTGTCATAGACGGTGATCGGCGGCTCGGCGCGTGCGGCCTCTACGAGCGCATCGAGGCTGAAATTCTCCGGCGCCCAGGCCTCCTCCGCCCGGGCCGGCGACGCGCTCGTTCCTGAAAGCAATGCCGCCGCTCCCAGCCCAGCGGCAAAGCCGGCCCATCTTCGTGTATTTACCTTCATTCTCCTCCTCCTTCTGCCGCCT
The DNA here is from genome assembly GCF_000518985.1 of Chelativorans sp. J32. Classification (GTDB taxonomy): domain Bacteria; phylum Pseudomonadota; class Alphaproteobacteria; order Rhizobiales; family Rhizobiaceae; genus Chelativorans. Next base: position 259,824 of record NZ_JAEQ01000004.1, on the reverse strand, counting down.
CGTCAGGCGACTTCCCTGCAGCCGGCCATCTTCCGGACCGTACCCAACTCGCTTGGACGCAGTTGCTCATCGGCCATTGCCGATCGCCTGCCCTGTCGATCGAACACATGAAGTGCTTGAGGCGCGACGTGGAAAAAGCCTGTATCGCCCACCCTGAATCGGGGGGGCTGGTGGATTGTCAGGAACAGCTTTGCGTCAGCAGCCTCGAGCTCCAATATCCAGCTTCCCCCTGTCGGCAGAATTCCCGAAATCCTCATCTCCCCGGAAAGGTGACCTGCGGGCAATTCGGCCCTGCTGGAGACGGCTGCGATCGCTTCCGGCCGCAGTCCGACCGAGCCGATCTCCGTAAGCTGCGGGTAGTGACTGGTGAGATAGTCCTGCGCGAGCGCTGTGAGACCGGTTGCCGGCCCCGTGTCCATCTCGATGATGTTGATCGGCGGGCTGCCGACGAATTCCGCGACGAACCGGTTGGCCGGCCGGTCGTAGATATCGTTCGGCGTGCCCACTTGCTGCAGCTCGCCCTCGCTCATGACGGCGATCAAGGTGGCAAGCGTCATCGCCTCCCACTGGTCATGGGTGACGAAAACGATGGTTGTCTTGAATTCCTCGTGCAGCCGCTTGAGCTCGGCGCGCATTTCGAGGCGCAGCCGCGCGTCGAGATTGGAGAGCGGTTCGTCCAGGAGCAGAACATCCGGGTTTACTGCCAGCATGCGCGCCAATGCCACGCGCTGCTGCTGGCCGCCTGAGAGCTGCGACGGGTAGCGTTTGCGATACTGCTCGATGCCCAGCGTGCGCATCACGCGGTCCACGCAGGCCTCCCGCTCAGCTTTGGAGACACGGCGCAGACGCAGGCCGAAATCGATATTGCGCTCGATCGTCAGGTGCGGCCAGAGCGCGTAGCTTTGGAACACCAGCCCCATCTCCCGCCGCTCCGGCGGCACGAAGGTGCCGGAGGCGACGCAATCAACCACCCGGTCGCCGATGGCGATCCGGCCCGCCGAAAGGTGCTCAAGGCCAGCAATCATCCTGAGCGTGGTGGTCTTGCCGCAGCCGGAGGGACCCAGCAGGCACATGAACTCGCCGTCGCCGATCTCCAGGTTGAGGTTGGACACGGCGTTGGCAGCGTTTGCGCCATAGCTCTTGTCTGCGTTCTGCAAAGCAATGGTAGGCATGATCCTCCCTCAGCTCCCTAGTCCGTCGGCCAGATTGGTTCTTGTGAGTTTCTGGGCGAGAACGGTCCCGAAATACGCGATGCCGGCGATGATCAGGACCACGGCATTGGCGGCCTGCGTGTAATTGTAATCGACCAGACGGAGCGAATAGGTGGTGAGCACGTCCGTTGCCGGTACCGCCAATATGACGAAGAGGCTCAGCCCCTTGATGCCGGAAATGAACGGCAGCAGGACGCCCGTGACCAGCGCGCCCTTCTGGATCGGCACGATAATGGCGATCATGCGCCGCAGCCACCCCGCGCCTGCGATCTGTGCCGCCTCCTCGGGGTCCTTGCCGAGCTGCATCATGGCGGAAATTCCGGCACGCGAGGCGTATGGCATCTGGTCGGCGACCAAGGCCAGCATCAGGATCGCCGCGGTGCCGTAAAGCGCGGGAATGGGGCCGCGCTGGACCGCAAAGAGCGAGAGGTAAGCCGCGGCAAAGGCGATGCCAGGAACGAGATACGGCAGGAACGTCACTTGCCGCAGGAAGCCCGAAAGCGGCCGTACCGGCGTGCGAACCACCACGTAGCCAACGAGAAGCCCCAGCAGTCCGGAGCACACTGAAGCGGTGCCCACGATCCTCAACGTATTCCAGGCCGCCTGCCAGAGATCGGGCGTCAGGAGCACGCCCTCACGCAGCGCCACCGTATCGAGATTGCGGCCGATCCAATAGTCGAGGGTGAAGTTGGACCATGAGAAATCCGCCGGAAGCTTCATCACCGTGGAGAGGAAAAGTGTCAGGATCGGCAGGCCGACGGACAGCACGAATATGAGGGCCGCAAAGACAGTGGCAGGCAGCCGGAATATGCCGAGCGCAGTGCGGCGGGCCATCGCGCCCTTGCCGCCGACCGTAACGAATTTCCGCGCTTCGCGGACAAGCCGCGCATCCACGAGAAGCGTGATGATGCCGATAAGCATGATCGCTCCTGCAAGCACCGCCGCCACGCCGGTCTGCCGGGACGAGATGCTGCGGTAAAGCGATGTGGCGAGCACGTCGTATTTGACGGGCAAGCCCAGCACATAGGGAACACCGAACTCCCCGAGACATTTGGCGAAAATCAACACCACCGCGCTCATCACGGAGGGCAGCATCAGCGGCAGCATGATCTTCCAGGCCACCGTGTAGGGTCGCGCGCCGAGGACGCGAGCCGAATCCTCGAGTTGCGAATCGAACCGACGCAAGGCATTGCCGAAAAGAAGGATGACGAAGGGCGTGTAGTGCAGTGCCAGGATGATGGTGATCGGCACCTGTCCGTAGGCCAGCCAATCGGGTGGCGAGAAGCCGAGGGTCTCGAACCAACCGAGCTGTCCGCCAACCGAACGGTTCTTGAAAAGGGTGGTCCAGGCAAGCGCGAAAGTCCACGCAGGCAGCATGTAGGGGACGATGAGCGCAGTGGCGAACCAGCGCCGCGCGAACATATCGGTGCGGCTCAGGAGCCAGGCCAGGATGCAGCCGATCAGCACGGACACACCGATTGCGCCGAAGGCGACCGAAAGCGTGTGGTAGAGCGGAAGCCAGAAAAGATCCTGCGCCACCGGCGAGAACATCGTGCGGTTTACATAGTAGAGCGTCCACTCGCCGATAGCGGCGCCGATCCGCCTCTCGTCGCCGAACTGCACGCGACCCGCGTCCATCAGAAGCGAAAGAATCGGGACGACGATCAGATAGGTGAAGAGTAGCGCCATGAGCACGCCGATGAGCGTGGTTGGCTCCCGCAGGGCGATCCGGGCCTTGTAGCGAAGCTGTCTGCCGCGCGTCGGCCGCGAGAACTCCACCGGTCCCCCGGCCGGAAGCGCTCTCCTTCCGTCGAAACTCATCGCCCACACCACATAGGATGTGCGCGAAAGGCCTCTGATGCGTCTCCCGGCGCAAAAACCTTTGGCATTTTTCCTCCCAACGCACGGACGCTCGGCTCCCGGAAGCACTCTCCCGCGCCCCTCCTCCACCGGCCGCGAGCATCCTGGTGACAGGATTGTCCGGCGGATATCGACTGTCAAGCGATTTTTGCACAGCTGTGCACAGCATGCGCTAGAGAATTTTCGCCGTCTTGTTCGTCCATGTTAATCTACCGTGGGCCGAACGGAGAGGAGGCTCGTTCCTTTCTTGCACAGGAGTGCACCGCAAACTTTAAAATCAACAGCCGCATGCAAATCGAGCGGATCTGAGACCGAAGGAAGTTTTCGAATGTCTCACTTGTCTGCGCGATGACTTTAAGCTTGGCGTCGCTCCGACCGGCGAAGATGCCTAGCCAACTGGGCCGACGTCCTTCAGAACGCGATTACGCGCCTAGCAATTCGAGCGCGGACTCGCGCCTCTAGCAGAGCGGCCTAGCGGAAAACCCAAAATCTCAGGCAGGCAAATGAAATAATCGGCCAAGCCAAAGCGAATGAGAGCCCTATCAATTCGAGAGGAAGTTCGGTCCACCTGCTCATCGCCGCTACATAGAATGAATTAAGAATGACGCCTGCCACAACGATTGATAAAAAACGCCACGAGGTCTGCGCATGGGGCCTTTTCGCGGTGAAGGACCAGTAGTAGTTGAGCAGATAATTGACGGCTGTTGCGATCGTGTAGGCTGCTGCGTTGGCCAGCACGGAATGTTGGGGGATTAGATGCACGAGGGTCGCGAGAAGACCGATATAGACGAAGACCGACGCCCCGCCGACGATTCCGTAGCGCAGGAGTTGCGCCATGACCGGTCTTTTAAGCAGTCCAGCAATGTTCGTAATCATGCTGCCATCGAAAAGGTAAAGCTTATTCTCCCTCTGCACAATGAGGAAACGAACATCAAGGCCGTCGCCGTCGAAGCTATGTCAGCCCTCAAGGAGGCCGGATATAAGCCCTCGATCCTGCTGGTAGACGACGGCAGTACCGACTCGTCAAAGGACGTAGTTGAGTCTCTGTGCGAAAGTCATCCAGAATTCTCCTACATTTCTTTCTCCAGAAATTTTGGCAAAGAAGCCGCCATTATGGCCGGCCTTTCAGAAGCCGGGGAAGATTTCGATGTTCTTGCTTATATGGACAGCGACGGGCAGCATTCCGCATGGGATCTCGTGCGCCTCATTAAGGAAGCGGAAGACCCCTCGATCGATATGGTGTGTGGCGTAAGAACTGATCGCAGCTACCAGACAAGGTTCGAACGCTGGATGACAAAGGGCTTCTACAGACTTTTTCATCACCTAAGCGGACGCCCAATTGATGAAGGCGCTGGGGACTTCAACGTTTTACGTCCGAAGGTCGTGCACGCGCTCCGCCAAATCCCTGAAGAATATCCCTTCATAAAGGGCTTGGTTGGATGGATCGGGTTCAGAAGAAAGCTCGTACCTATCATCATTCGCCCGCGCAGAGGTGGAGAACCCAAATCCATCACTAGGAAAAAGTTCACGCTTGCCTTCGGCGCCTTCCTTTCTTTCAGTTCATGGCCATTGCGCGTATGGTCATTGGTCGGGGCATCAGTGGCTCTTTTGGCGTTCCTTTACCTTGTCGTAGTCTTGGCCGAGACCCTTATGAGAGGGCGCGACGTTCCCGGTTATGCTACGATTGTCGCCCTCATCCTCTTCTTTGGAGGCGTTCAACTCCTGTCGATTGGGATTGTGGGGGAATACATCGCCCGTATCTACGATGCATCAAAACATCGCCCGAGATACATCATTAGAGATCGGAGTTAGCGACAATCCATTGGTTCTGTGGCTGGCATAACACTCGGCTGGAGCATACTTCCTCGCCTGCTCCAAGTTGAAATTGGATAGTGGCGTAGACGAAAACTGAACGACCACTATTCGCGGTGGCCAATTGATTATCGTCGCAATTACAGTCAGGCATATATCTCGCGAGATAGCATTCTGGCCAATTGTTCCTAGGCTAAATGTTGGAAACTGGACTAGACTTCCGCCGACGCGGCGCGAACAGGTTCATAGAAAAAAACGTATCCGCCTTCGTGAAGCGAAGTCCCCCAACCCCCTATCAAACATTATTGGGAAGCTCACAAGAACGGTATAGGCGTGAGCAAGTAGCGCCACAAAACCGCAGTTCTTCCACTCAGGTCAAAGTCGATTGCGCCAGCGAGCAACAAGGCGACAACCATCTCGGTAATTATAAAGCGGTTAGAATAAGAATAGACCATCTGACAACGTTAGCCGTCCCCCTCCTCCTCTCTCGCAGGTACAATCCAATTGCGATCACTATCAGGAATTGCGCCAAAGTTAGGTGCCCGATCCTGTAGACGAGGACAGGCATTTGCACGTTGAGACCAACTGCAAGCATCAGTGGACCCAGCTGCCCTCACTCGGCTTTACGATAACAGCAAAGAGCGGAATTGCGTCAGTGAATGCTACAGTTGTCCCGGCAGGCCGCTTCATCGAGTTGATCCGCGATAGCGGCAATGCCCATAGCCATCACGGAAGGTCCAGAAGAGAGCCGCCGCCAATCCTTCTGGTTCGCGGCGCCCTTGTTCGATCTATCCCAACCCCTGAAGCTCTTCAGGGCGTGTTTAGAATGTTTGGGCGTTACAACGGTGGGCCGACTTACACGTTGTTTGCAATAGCTTGTTGCTACCGCCTCTTAGATCGCGCACGACCCAGCAGAGACGATGGTAGCAGCAATACTTCCTCTGGCGGCCGTAAAATAGTGCCAACAGCCGGATTCAGCGCAGGCGTTCTCCGCAACCAGACCACGCCATTGACGACCTCGAAAAGCTGCCCACCCTGGAGGAGAATGTCGTGTCGACATTCTGGGTCTTTTCACGCGTCATGCTTCGCAGGGCTGCAGAATGCTGCTCTTCCGGCTCCCTAGCCAGACCAGCGCCAAGCCGGCAGCGGCGAGAACGCCGCCGGCGATCGAGACTGAGGCATAGCCCAGGCCAAGGCTGATGACTCCTGCCCCCATCGCGGCCCCGAGCGCGTTGCCAAGATTGAAGGCTCCGACATTGATCGAGGAGGCAAGGCCCGGCGCTTCCGCCGCAGCCTGCATCACCCGCATCTGCACCGGCGGAACAATCGCAAATGCCGCCGCGCCCCAGAAGAGGAGACCGACTGCCGCCCCCACATGACTGCCGAAGGCCAGCGGAAGGACCAACATGATTAGGGCAAGCGCACCGAGGAACATCTTGGTCGCGCCGTCGAGCGACCAGTCTGCGAGCCGCCCGCCCAGCCAATTGCCGATGGTGAAGCCGATGCCGATCAACGCCAGCCCGAAAGTGACGAAGCGGCCTGACGCGCCCGTGAGCGTCTCAAGGGTGGGCGCGACATAGGTGTAGAGCGTGAACATCGCGCCGGCGCCCATGACGGTGGTCGCCATGGCAAGCAGCACCGAAGGCCGGGTGAGCACGCGGAGTTCGTGCTTCACGTCCGGCATCGCACCGCGCCGGCCCTTCGGAAGAGCGACCCAAAGCGCCGCGATGGCTGCGATGCCAATCAGTGCCGTTCCGGCGAAGGCCATGCGCCAGCCGATTTGCTGGCCGATCCAGGTGGCTGCCGGCACACCGCCTATATTGGCGATCGTCAGCCCCATGAACATGGTGGCCACGGCGCTTGCCTGCTTTTCTTTTGGCACGACGCTTGCCGCCACAACCGCCCCCAAGCCGAAGAAGGCGCCGTGATTGAGGCTCGTCACGAGACGCGCAGCGAGCAGCGTGAAGTAGCCCGGCGCCATCGCCGACATCAGATTGCCGATGGTGAAGATGGCCATCAAAAGGATCAGCGCCGTCCGCCTGCCGAAACGGCTGAAGGCCAGCGTCATGATTGGCGCGCCGACCATCACGCCGATCGCATAGGCGCTGATGAGGAGCCCCGCCGTTGGGATCGAGACATCGACTCCCTGCGCAATGACGGGCAGAAGCCCCATCGGCGAGAACTCGGTCGTGCCGATGCCGAAGGCGCCGATCGCAAGAGCGAGAAGCGCCAGACGGGCGGACAAGGTTTCTTCGGCCGTCGAGACATGGGTGTTCATGATCGATGCTCCTTAAGCGTCCCAAGCGGGAGCAAGGCCGGGCGGGCTGACGAGCCGTCCGTCGGAGCGGGCAAGCCCGGCGATGGCGGCCATGTCGGTTTCGTCAAGGGCGAAGTCGAAAATCTCGATGTTTTCGGCGACGCGTGCTGGGTTGGCCGTCTTGGAAAGGGCGATATGGCCCTGCTGGACCAGCCAGCGCAACCCAATTTGTGCGGCGCTCTTGCCATATTTGGCGCCGATCCGCTGCAGCACCGGGTCCTTCGGCACTGCGCCGTCGGCCATGCCGTAATAGGCCGTGACGGCGACACCGCTGCCCTGTGCGGCCGCGACAAGCGCGCGCTGCGGCAGATAGGGATGCAACTCGATCTGGTTCGTGACGATCGGCGCCCCGGAACGTTCGACGGATTCCCGCATCTGCGCGATGTTCTGGTTGGAGACACCAATGAACCGGGTTTTGCCGGCGGCCTTGACGGCATTGAGCATCTCGATCTGTGCCGCGACCGGAACCTTGTCGGCCGGCCAATGCAGAAGAAGGAGGTCAACCTGCTCGACCTTCAGCTTGTCGAGGCTTTCGTCAACCGAAGCGGCGAACCTGCCGGCGCTGTAGTTGTCGACCCAAACCTTGGTGGTCAGGAACAAATCCTCACGACGGACCCCGGCGCGCCGCAGCGCGCGGCCAAGCGCGGCTTCATTCTGGTAGATTTGCGCGGTATCGAAATGGCGCAAGCCCGCCTCGATCGCCGTGGGGATGATGCGCTCTACCTCAGCCTCGGACATACGGAAGACGCCGAAGCCAAGAGCGGGGATGGCCGCGCCATGAGCGGTGACGGTTTGCATTGCAGAATTCCTTTTGGATTGGTTGGGCGGCAGCGTTAATCAGGCGACGCGAAGGAGTTCGAGGGTGGGAGCGATTGCATACCACCTCAGATAAAGTGCCTGTTCCGACTTGATAATCACTTCTGTTTCCACATCATCTGTGAAACGAAATCATAGCTGAGGCATGCATGGACAACCGGATCGGCGAGATGCAGGTTTTCCTGCGCGTGGTGGAGACGGGCAGTTTCTCGGAAGCCGCGCGGCATTTGCGCATGACGCCCTCTACGGTCAGCAAGCTGATCTCGCGCGTGGAAACGCGGCTCGGGGTGCGTCTTGTCGAGCGCTCCACCCGGCGTTTGTCTCTGACGATGGAGGGGCAACTCTATTATGAGCGCAGTCAGGCACTCCTCCAGGATCTCGACCTGATCGAGCGGGAACTTTCATATGGGGCCACGGCGACCGGCGGTACGGTCCGCGTCAACGCCTCGGTCGCATTGGGGGTGCTGGGCCTGGAGCCGCTCTTGCCCGAGTTCTGGCGCACTTATCCCAATATCGTCGTCGATCTATCGCTGTCTGACGAGATCGTCGATCTCTATCTCGATCGTACCGACATCGCTTTCCGGGTGGGACCCCTCCCCGATTCCGGTATGATGGCGCGCCGGATCGGGGTCGCCCGCCGGAAGATTGTGGCGGCGCCCTCCTATCTCGGCCGCTGCGGGACGCCGCGCAAGGTCGAAGACCTCTCCCGGCACAATTGCCTGGGCTTCAACTTCCGGCGCGCTGCACCTGTCTGGCCGCTCAGGCAAAGCGGGCGAACGGTCGATCGCGTGGTGAATGGATCGCTGCTCGCCAACAATGGCGAGACGGTGCGGCGCATGGCACTCGCCGGCGTGGGGCTTGCCCGCATGGGCGACTATCATGTGCGGGCCGACATTGCCGCTGGCCGTCTGGTGGAAGTGCTCGCCGATGTGATCGAACCCGACGAAGAAGAGATTCACGCCGTCTTTCTTGGAGGGCCCAGAATGCCGCAGCGCGTGCGCGCCTTTCTCGATTTCGTCGTGCCGCGACTGCAGCAGTTCCTCGGCGACGGCGAAGAAGGCCGATGAGGCCCCGTTAATTCATCACCGGCCTTGCTAAGGACAAAGCCCGGGTGGCGCCCCACTCGAGCGCATGAGCGCCTTAGATAGATGCTTCCGTTCATTTGAGGATCGGCAGCAGAAATGGTCCGACGAGACGCGCCTCCATTCAAAGTCGTCGTTTCCGCAGCGCAATGACGTGAATGCGTCCCCATACCGGACATTCCGACATCTCACGCTTTTATCCAAGACCGACATCAGGCCTAAGGTTTTTACCGATTTGGGGTGGTTTCCTGCCAGTCCGCTATGAAACGCCATTACTCTAACGAGGACGAAGGCGGGTCAGGAGGATGATGCTCGCAAGGCTTCATCAAGCGACCTGCGCCCATTGCCAGCAAGCCAGGACGCGAAAGTCAGCAGGTCGGGATTGATTTCGCGCATGAATTTCAGATCGACCTGCTCGGCAAGCGGCCCGTCTTCCAGGCTCTTTGCCATATGCGCGAGATCAGCGTTTGCAGCGAGAACGTCGTCGGGAAAACGTTCATAGGTTATCGGGCAACCGGCTGCTTCGCTGAAGGCTGCCTCAAGCTCGCGCCCGGTCAGGCGGTCGCTCGCGATCTTAAGCGTCCTGCCGCCGAAACGGGGCCTGTCGGCGAACACTGCAGCAACAAACCTGCCGATGTCTTCCACTGCGGTAAGCTGAATGGAATGCTCCGGTCGGATCAGGGACACCAGCCGGCCCTCATCCAGACCGAAGCCGGGTCGCACCAGCATTTCCATGAAAATCGTCGGCCGGATGATGGTCGTAGTCATGGCCAGTTCCCGAACATGTGCTTCGATACGAGGCTTGGCGTCGAAACGCGGAACACCTGTCAGTTCATTCCCCACGCTGGCGCCCGACGAGTAGACAAAATGGTTGATGCCGGTTTCAGCAGCGATATCCGCAATCGAAATGCCATGACGGACTTCGTCCTCGGCGGCCAGGTTGGCTGGCAGTACGCTAAAGACACCGTAAGCGTCTTTCATCGCTGAGCGGATAACATCGGCCTCTTCAAATGAACCCTGCACAAGCTCGACGCCTGCATTCCGCAATTGCAGCGACGCAGCTTTGGTGGAATCCAGAACGAGTGCGCGAACAGGCCATCCCGCCTTCAACAAGGCTTTGGCGACTGATCCTCCCTGCCTTCCGGTAGCGCCGAAAACCAGAATGGGGTGTTTGCTATTGGTCACTTGAAACCCTCGCGTTAAACAAGGGCCATCCATATATACGAAAAATGTTCGGTCGGAAGACGGCACATTTTTCAGCATCAGGCACAAGGATGATACTCTTGGACAAAGAGATCGATGCCGGCACATTGCGCGGATCAGAGAACGACAGACACTTCAGACCCATCCCGTCAAACGGGGTCTGCAGCCTGCTGAGTGACAAATGGACTCTGCCGGTTCTTTGGCGTCTTTCGCTCGCGAAGGATCATCGGCTCCGATTTTCAGCTTTGAGAAAAGAGGCCGGCGAAATCACCCACCGGATGCTGACGCTCACGCTGCGCAATCTCGAGCGCGAAGGATTTGTCGTACGTCACTATTTCCCCGAAGTGCCGCCGCGTGTCGAGTACGAGCTGACGGAGATCGGCCAAGGTGCTTTGCGCGCCCTTGAGGGATTTAATTTCTGGGTCCACGACAATCTGGACTCCATCAAGGCGCGCCGGCGCGCTTACGACCAGGCGGAGTTATAAATCCAAATCCCCGAAATTGGCTCAGATGTCGGCCCAGGTTGGCAACGCTCGGCTACGCCCGCTTTCAGCATCGTCGATCGTTGCCCTGGACGGCCGACTTGGGGTCGGCTGCTGAATGGCAGCTTTCCCAGTTTCTCAGCCCGAACCGGACGGTTCGGAATCGGCCCCATCCTGTCACTCTCGCTAACTGATCGAGCGGCAGCTTTCGGGAGACCGCCACAGGTCTTTGAATGGCCGAGATGGGGGCGCAAGCGGACGCCGGCATCACCGAGATGCTCAACGGCAGCTCATTGATTGTCCCCGGACCGGACAGTCCGCTCTGGGCCCTTTTTCAGGCACAGTTTGCCTGTCGGCCTTACGCCGCCGAATCGGACTTGCGCTCGACGTGATAGGATACTCCACAACGCTGGCATGCGCCGCCGGCAGTTGCCGAACGAACCGACGCCGTGCTTGGCAACTTTGCTGCCGCATCGAACATCCCGCATCCTTGCAACGGGAGCGGGATATTGCCATATCCAGCGCAGCGGACCGGGCCCCTGGCGAACTTCTTGAAGCGTCGCGATGTCGGACCGTTTGGATATGCGCCCGCTTTGCGACGGTCGTAAGCGGGCAACTGGAGGAACGGTGCGATGATGCGCTTCGGACGCTTTCGATTTATTGCTCTTCTCTCGGCGGCCTTCGTCGCCATGACACTAGTCTCAGTGGACTTTGCCGAGGCGCGTCGCGGCGGCAGCTTCGGCAGTCGCGGCCTTCGCACGCAGCAGACGGTGCCGCCCACACGGACCGCCCCGAACCAGACCGGTCCCGTCGAGCGCAGCATGACGCCGGCGCCGAACGCGGCGACGCGTCAGCAGCAGACCATGGGCCAGCAGCAGCGACCCGGCCTGTTCAACGGACTGGGTGGCGGACTGATGCGCGGCATCCTGATCGGCGGTCTGTTCGGCATGCTGCTCGGCTACGGCTTCGGCGGCATGGCAGGCGTCCTCGGCTTCCTGGTCCAGTTGCTCCTGATCGGCGCGCTCATCTGGCTGGCGATGGCCTTCTTCCGCTCGCGCAGCCAGCCCGCCGTTGCGGGCGGCGCACCTGCGCCAGAGCCGGCCCGCGGCCCAGATTTCGGGCAGCGCTCCCAGCGCGATGCGGCACCTCGATCTGCGCCTGCCCGATCGTCTGCCGGATTCACACTGCCGCGGATCGGAGGCGGCGGCGCGGTGGCCGCGACACCGCAGATGACCGACATCACCCTCGACCCCGCCGATCTCGACGTGTTCGAGCGCCGGCTGGGAGAGGTGCAGCGTGCCTTCGCGGATGAGGATCACGCCGCTCTCCGTCGCCTCTCGACGCCCGAGATGGTCTCCTACTTCTCCGAAGAACTTGCCGACAACGCCAAACGCGGCGTGCGCAACGAGGTATCCGGCGTGCGGTTGCTGCAGGCGGATATTGCTGAAGCGTGGAACGAAGGCGAGGAAGATTACGCTACCGCCGCCTTCCGCTATGAGGCGATCGACGTCCTGCGCGACCGCGTCACAGGTGCCTTGGCCGGCGGCGTTGAGGAGCCGACCGAGACGGTAGAGCTTTGGACCTTCGTGCGGAAAAACGGCGGCGAGTGGAAGCTGTCGGCGATCCAGGATGTAGACGCTCAAGGCGCCTGATCTGCTGGTCCTGCCACAATATTAAGCGACCAGCTTTTCGGTAAACGGGTCGACCCATCGCCAGGTCAGAACCTTGTCTCCTGATTTGCGTCTAGTCGAAACGGCCGGTCTATGCCGATGCCTATTCTTAGATCGGCGCAGACTGTCAATCCATGGCCTTTGCCAGCCATGGAGGTGCCCCCGGATCTCGCACGCAGAACTGTTCGATAGGGGCCGGGATGCCTGCCGCGGCAGGCCTGGTTCATGCGCTCCTTGTGTGTTGGCGGGTGAGCCTAGCCTGCAGGAGGACAACCGCCAGCAGAAACAGGCCACGAACGACGGATTGCCAGGCGGCGGACAGGGAGATCCAGCCTTTTCCGTTCTCGAAATTCAGCACGTTGAAGAGGATGCCAAGCAGGAGCACGCCGGCGAGCGTGGTCAGCACCGAGCCGCTGCCCCCGGTGAGCAGCGTGCCGCCGACGACGACGGCGGCGATGGCGAAGAGCTCCCAGCCCACGCCTTCGGTCGGCTGGCCCGCGAAGCCCAGCGCGGCCAGCAGAACGCCCGCCATTCCCGCCAAACCGCCGCTTGCCAGATAGACGAGGAAGGTCACCCGCGCCACCGGCAATCCCATCAGCCGCGAGGCATCTTCCCCGCCGCCGATGGCGAGCACGGTGCGTCCCGTGCTGGTGTAGTTGAGCAGGATCGCGCCGAGCAGGTAGGCGATAATAGCGATGGCGGCCGGCACCGGGATGATCCACAACATGCCGTGGCCGACCAGCATGAAACCGCTGGTGGGTGAGATCGGGACCGACGTCTGTTTGGAAAGAAGCAGGGCAGCGCCGCTCGCTGCCAACAAGGTGGAAAGCGTCGCGATGAACGGCATGATGTTGGCGCGTGTGACCAGGAGCCCGTTGACGAAGCCCACAAGCAGCCCCGCCCCTACCCCGCCGCCGATACCTGCTGCCATGCCATAATGGCTGGCCATCGCCGCGGCCACGCTGCCGAGCGCCGCCGTGGACCCGACGCTGAGATCGATACCGCCGGTCATGATGACGAAGCACATGCCGAGCGCAATCAGCGCGAACATGGCGTTGTAACGCACCACGGTCGTGACATTGAAGGCGCTAAGAAAATTGTCGTATCGCCACCAGCCGAAGAGGATAAGCGCAGCGAGCGCGATGAGAACGCCGTACGTGCCTACCAGCCGGGCATACTGAGCGCGGTTCATGCGCGCCTCTGCTGCTGCAGCCAGACTGCGAACGCGATGATTGCCGCCTTGACGATCAGTGCCGCCGCATCCGGCACGCCGTTCGCAAGCAGGGTATAACGGACCAGTTGTATGGTGAGCGCCCCGAGCAAGGTGCCGAGGATCGTCGCTCGGCCGCCGACGAGCAGCGTGCCGCCCACGGCCACTGCCGCGATGGCGTCGAGCTCCATGCCGAGCCCGACCAGGTTGGCGTCGCTGGCCGAGTTGATGGCGATCACGACGAGGCCTGCTATTCCTGCGCAGAACCCCGAGATGGCGTAGACGGCGAGCTTGGTGCGTTTCACGGCGATCCCGGCGAGCTCTGCCGCCCGTTCATTGCCGCCGGTGGCGAGGATGGATCGGCCGAAGCGGGTGCGGCGCAGCATCCATGCCGCGATGATCACCAGCGCAACCATGATGATCACCTGAACCGGGATGCCGAGTGGCCGGCCGAGGCCGATCCACTGGAATTCCGGCACGCGGAAGACCTGCAGGTTGGAATTGGTCATCGCCTGGGCGATGCCGCGGCCGGCAATGAACAGTATGAGCGTCGCGACGATCGGCTGGATACGGAATTGCGCGACCAACCAGCCATTGAACAGACCGCACAGCGTCGCGGCGAGGATGGCGGCCGCCATGCCGACTGCGACGGCCAGGGCGACATTGCCGCCGAAGACCGGGCTCAGGAAGATCAGCGGCGCCAATGCGCCGGCGATCGCCATGATCGAGCCGACCGACAGGTCTATGCCGCCGGTCGCGATCACCAGCGTCATACCGGTGGCGACGATGACGATGGTGCAGACCTGGGTCAAGTTGACGTTCAGCGTTTGCAGCGTCGCGAAGTTGCGGGTGAAGAACAGGTTGAAGACGATCAGCAGCAGAAGTGCGATCAGCGTTCCGTAACGTGCCAGGAAGCCGAAGAGGTCGAAGCTCGCGGCAGGGCGGCTGTCGCTGCGGCTCGAAGCAGCGTCAATCATTGCGCGGCCTCCTGATCGTGATGCGCGACATGGCCCTGCGCCATGGCGGCGAGGATGCGCTCCTCGGTGATCTCCTCGCCGGAGAGTTCAGCCACCGTCCGGCCCTCGCGGAGCACGAACACCCGGTCTGCACCTTCGACCACCTCCTCGAGTTCGGAGGAGATCATCAGTACTGTCAGACCGCTATCTGAAAGCGAGCGGATCAGGCGCTGGATTTCGCCTTTCGCTCCCACGTCGATACCGCGCGTGGGCTCGTCCAGGATGAGCACGTCAGGGTTCATCGCCAGCCAGCGGGCGAGCAATACCTTCTGCTGGTTGCCCCCCGAAAGTTCGCGGATTTTCTGCGCCGGTCCGGAACACTTGATGCCAAGTTCCTTTATAAAGCGCTTCACCACCTCGCGCTGGCGCTTCTCGTCCACGACGCCGTTGCGGCTGATCCGGGGCAAGAGCGCAAGCGTCATGTTTTCGGCAACGCTCATATCGGGCACGATGCCTTCCATCTTGCGGTCTTCCGTTACGAAGCCGAGGCCTGCGTCGATGGCATCGCGGGGGTGCGCCGGGGCGAACGGCCGCGCTCCAAGCGACATGCTGCCGGCGCGAGGACGATCGGCGCCGAACACGACGCGCGCCGTTTCGGTACGGCCGGCGCCGAGCAGACCGGCGAAACTGGCGATCTCGCCGCGGCGCAGCCGAAAGCTCACGTCACGGACCGCCTGGCCGGCCGCAAGGGATTCGGCGACGAGCACGACATCGCCCTCACCGTCCGTCGCCGAGCGGCTGAACGCCGTCGCATGACCGGCGACCTTGCTCACGTCGCGGCCGAGCATCTGCGAAACGAGCTCGAGCTTCGTTATTTCGGTCATGTTCGCGCTGCACACCGTGCTGCCGTCGCGCATGATGGTGACGCGGTCGCAGACTTCGTAAAGCTCATCGAGTTTGTGCGAGACGAAGATGACCGACACGCCATTCGTCTTGAGCTGACGGATGACGTCGAAGAGGACGCCAACCTCCTGCTCGTCCAGCGAAGAGGTCGGCTCGTCCATGATCACGAGGCGCGCCGAGAACCCGATCGCCCGCGCAATCGCCACCATTTGCTGGGTCGCAGTGGAGAAATCCATGAGTGGCCGGCGGACGTCGAGCTTCACCCGAAAGCTGCTTAGAAGACGCTCTGCTTCTTGATGCATGGCGCGCCAGTCGAGCAGGCCGAAGCGCCGCTTTTCGCGCCCCAGGCAGATGTTCTCGGTGACGCTGCGCAGCGGCACCAGGTTGATCTCCTGATAGATGGTGCTGATGCCGCTCGCCTGCGCCTGCTGGGGGGAGTTCGCCTCCAACGGCCGGCCAAGGTACGTCACTTCGCCGGCGTCGCGGCGGTGATAGCCGGTCAGCACCTTGATGAGAGTGGACTTGCCGGCGCCATTCTGGCCGATGAGCGCGTGAACCTCGCCGGGCCTGACCTCGAGCGAAGCCTGCCTCAGGGCCGGAATTCCGGCGAAGCGCTTGTCTATGCCGCGCATGGAGAGCAGCGCGCCGTCGATCATGAGCTTGTTCCCCTCGCGGGAAGAGTAGAGCAGGCTGCGGCCTAGCGCCAGCCGCGGCCTGCACCGTCTCGTCAGTACGCGGTGTCCAGCAGCTTGGCCGCGTTTTCGGGCGTATAGATCTGGTCCGGATTGATGATCACCGGCGGGATCTGTTCGCCATTGGCGTAGGCTACGGCAGTGTCGAAAGCCTTGGGTCCGAAGCGCGGATTGCACTCGACCACGGCTTCGATCTTGCCGTCAACGACCAGCTGCACGGCTTCTCGGCCGCCGTCGATCGAGAACACCAGGCAATCCTCGCGGCCGGCCTTGCGGCCGGCAGCCTCGAGCGCCGCGATCGCGCCGATCGCCATCTCGTCATTGTGGGCGTAGATGACATTGGCTTCCGGGTGCGCCTGCAGCAGGGTTTCTGCGACCTGCCGTCCCTTGTCGCGGGCAAAGTCGCCCGACTGCGACGCCACGATCTGGTAACCCTCATGCTTGGCGAGGTACTCATCGAAGCCTTTCTTGCGGTCGTTGGCCGGAGAGGAGCCGACGGTGCCCTCGAGCTCGATGATGGTCTTCTTGTCGCCGTTCATGTTTACGAGATATTCGGCGATCCGCTGGCCTTCTTCGATGAAGTTGGAGCCGATGAAGCACACATAGTCCTCGCCGGGTTTCGCCAGGCTCTGGTCGACGTTCCGGTCAAGCAGGATCACCGGGATGTTCGCGGCCTTGGCCGCCATGATCGCTGGTATCAACGGCACTTCCTCGCGCGGGGCAAGGAAGATCAGGTCGACCTGCTGCGCGATCATGGAATTCACATCGGCCACCTGTTTGGCTGCGGAACCGGCGGCATCGGTATAAACCAACTGCCACCCGCGCTTGGCCGCTTCGTCCTGCATGGACTTTGTCTGAGCCAGACGCCACGGATTGTTCGATTCCGTCTGGGCAAAGCCGACCTTGTAGGTGTCCTTCTTGGGCAGGGGCGGCGCCGCAGCAAAGGCGCGCCCTGCCATCGAGGCTGCAGCCGCTGCCGCGGCTGATGAAATCAGCAGTTTGCGACGGGTAATCATCTTGTACTCCTCCCTATTGTCCTGGACATGTATTCCTCCCTGTTGTCCTGGATGGTTTTCTATGCACGCCTCAGCAGCCGGGGTCCCCTCTCCTCTCTTCGTCGCCGGCCGCGCGCGTATATGTCGCATCAAGCCACACAGCGGACCTCGGTATCGATGCCAGAGCTAGCTGCCGACTGGCTCTGAAGGATGAAGCTCGCACAGCGGTCCCCAAGCATCATGGCCGGCGCGGCGGTATTGCCGGAATTGATGTTCGGACAGGCGGACATATCGGCAACGCGAAGGTTCTCGATTCCTCGAACGCGCATGGCCGCGTCGAGAACGGCCATCGGATCGCCGTCGACGCCCATGCGCGCCGTCCCTGCCGGATGATAGTTGGTCTTCACGGTCTTCTTGCAATGGGCCGCCAGCGCCTCGTCGCTCAGATCGTTCGGGTCCGGCCTCAGTACCCGGTCGATGCGGTTGCCGAGCGGCGGGTTCTGGAATGCGCGCAGGAAGAATCTCTGACCGGCGATCATCATCGCCATGTCATCGCTGTGCTTGAGCAGATGCGGCGAAACGATGGGCATGTCGGCCGGATTGGCCGAGGCCAGCCTGACGAAGCCGCGAGACTTCGGCTTGGTCACCACCGTCGTCACGGTGACGCCGTATGTAGGCTTGATGAGCTGCAGGAGGTCGCGGTCGAGATAGACGAAAGGCACGCAGAAGGCCTGAATCGTCGGCTCCGCATCGGGATCCAGGGGATTGACGAAAGCACCCGCCTCGACGCCGGCGGAGGTGATGACGCCGGTTCCGAACACCTTGAACTGGATGCCGTGCATGAGCATGCGCCATCCGCTGGTGTGTGTGAAATAGCCGTAGGGGCCGTTGCATGTCGCAAGGATCGGGACCTCGGGATGGTCGATCAGGTTCTGTCCGACGCCCGGCAGATCGGCCACCACATCGATGCCGTGTGTCCTGAGCTCGTCTGCAGGGCCGATGCCGGACAGCATCAACAGCTTCGGAGTGACCAGCGCGCCCGAGGAGATGACTATATCGGCATCGGCGAAGGCGGTCCTCTCGACCTGACCGTCGCTATAGGTCACTCCGACTGCGCGCTTGCCCTCGACGACAATTCGGCGGGCGGCGGTATTCAGCTTCACCTTCAGGCGCGGATCCTTGCGCAGCGGCTCTATGAACGCATAAGCAGCGCTGCTGCGTTTGCCGCGTCGGTTCATGAACTGGTAGAAGCCGACACCTCGTTGGCTTTCTCCGTTGAAGTCGTACGTAAAGGGAACGCCGAGCCCCTGCATGGTCTGGACGAACCAGCGCGAGACGTCATCGATATGGCCGGGATCTGAGACGAGCAGAGGCCCATCGCTGTTGTGCCGCTCGTCGTAAAGCCGGTTGTTCCCTTCCATGTTGCGGAAGTGCGGCAGCACATGCCGCCAGTCCCACCGCACGCCGGCATTGTTGCCGCGCAGGAGTTCGTCCCACTCGTCGTAGTCCGACGGCCGCCCGCGCATATAGACCTGGGCGTTGACCGAGGTCCCGCCGCCCAGCACATTCCCCTGGCTGATCTCGTGCACCCGGCCGTCCAGATGTTCCTGCGGCGTCGTGCGGTGGTACCGCATGAACTTGCTGCCATTGATCATCTTGAAGATGCCCGGCGGCATATCGAGCAGCGGATGATGATGGGACGGGCCGGCCTCGAGCAGGAGAACGCGCCGGCCCGCCTCGACCAGCCTAGCGGCTGCGACGCATCCGGCCGCGCCGCCTCCGATGACGATGTGATCGTATCCCTCACGCATCGGCCGGCCCCGCGTCTGCAGCCGGATCGGCAAAGGTGCCGCGGACATATTCCCATGCGGCGCCTAAGTGGTTTTGAAGTGCCCTCTCGCCCGCATCAGGGTCCCGTTCGACGATGGCCTCGCAGATCTCTCGATGACTGAGATAATTGATGCGGTTGCGCTCCGGGGAGCGGAGCATCCGCTCCCAGTGCGGCGCCAGCCAGGACGTGAACGCCTTGTGCAGCGCGGGGAATACCGGGTTGCGCGGAACCTGGTAAAGCACGCCATGGAAGGCCACGTCCGTGGCGTAAAAGCGTTGCGAGTCCGGTATGGCCTGTTCGTTCGCCGCCAGGGCGGAGCGGAGTGCGGCAATATCCTCCCTGCGGGCGTGAAGCGCAGCGTGCCTCACCAGCGCCGCCTCCAGGAACACCCGCACGTCGTATAGGTTCTTGACGCCGCCGCTGCTGCTCAGGAGATGCGAAACGATGCCGCCGACGGCCGACAAGGCCGCATCATAGCCCGGGCGTCGGACGACGGGCCGGAACCGGTGGCGCGCTTCGACCAATCCACGGCTCGCAAGGCGCGCGATGGCCTCGCGCACGACCGTTCGGCTGATCCCATATTCCGCCATCAACTCTCGCTCGGCAGGAAGAAAGGCGCCGTCCGGCCATTCTCCGACGGAGATGCGGGATTCGATATGCACGACCACGGCATCCGCCGCGCGCGCCGTGGCGCGGGAGACGGTCTCGCTCGGCAGCTCGGGCTCCTCCAGCATGCGTGTTCCTGCCGTTGCACAGACATATTTGATCCGACAGATCGAATAAAAGCGCAAGCCGCATTCTATTTTTGTCGTACAAAAATGCGAAAAGATGAGTTTTGCGTTGACTATCGCGTGGCTATGGCGCCTTCTTTGCCCCAATTCGTCAGACCAAACAGAGATCTATCGTGCTTGAACAAAAGCTCCCGGAACCGCCCGGAGCGACCGTCGAAGAGGGCTTGGTGATCCTGGCCGGCAATGGGAGGCGAGCATGAGCAGCAAGATTGCCGACATTCGATGTCAGCTGTTCCGTGTGCCACTGCGCGAGGCCATGAGCGACGCCAAGCACGGCACCCATACGCATTTCGAGCTCCTCACCGTCACAATTCGGCTTGCCGACGGCAGCGAGGGGACAGGCTACACCTATACCGGCGGTAAGGGCGGCCGAGCCATCAGAGCGGTGATCGAGCACGATCTCGTTCCCTTCCTGATCGGCAGGGATGGTGCCGATATCGATGCCATTCATGATTGGATGTGGTGGCACCTGCATTATGTGGGGCGTGGGGGGATCACGGCCTTCGCCGTGTCAGCGGTCGACATCGCGCTTTGGGATCTCCGCGGAAAACGCGAAGGCCAGGCGCTGTGGCAGATGGCAGGTGGCGCCGGCCGCACGGCCAAAGCCTATCGCGGCGGCATCGATCTCAATTTCCCCCTCGATCAGCTCCTTTCGAGCGTCGCCGGATATCTCGACGCAGGCTACACCGCGGTCAAGATCAAGGTTGGCCAGCCGACGCTCGAGCAGGACGTCGCGCGCGTGAGGGCGGTGCGCGAAATGATCGGGCCCGATGTCACCTTCATGGTGGATGCCAACTACGCGCTGGACGTGCCGCAGGCGATCGCGGCGGCGAAAGCCTTCGCACCCTATGACATCTACTGGTTCGAGGAGCCGATCGAACCGGATGACTATCTCGGTTATGCCACGATCGCAGACGCAACCGGCATGCCCTTGGCTATGGGCGAAAACCTCCATACCGTTCACGAATTTGGATATGCCTTGGCTCAGTCGAAGCTTTCGTTCATTCAGCCCGATGCCAGCAATTGCGGCGGCATCACCGGCTGGCTGAGGGTAGCTGCCCTGTTCGGGCCTGCCGGTATTCCCGTCTGCAGTCACGGCATGCAGGAATTGCATGTCAGTCTGGTTGCCGGATACCCAAGCAGCGGCTGGGTCGAGGCGCACAGCTTCGACATCGATCAGTATACTACCCGCCCACTGCTTCTCGACCAAGGGCAAGCGGTCGCACCGGAAGAGCCCGGCATCGGGGTCACCTTCAATTGGGAACTGCTCTCGCCTTATGCCACGGAGTAATCGCACTTGACGCACTCCTAATCATAGCTCGGGGCCGTCGCACCGGAAGGCTGCCTATAGAAGCTGGACGGTATGTGCGCGGATGACGATGCTTTCTTGCCGAAATCGGCGTTCCAGTTCCCGGCGATAATCGCGCCACCAACCTTCATCGATCTCGGGCACCATGACCTCGAAGATGACGATTTCGTCCCGGTTGGCAGGCTCGCCTACCTGCTTCCACAGACCCTCGGCGGGAGCCCGTGTGAACGCTGTCAGCCCGCCAAAGGTCTCGGTGAGGTCTCGCCGGACACGCCTGAAATTTTCCTGCGGGAGAGCGATCCCGTCATTGTCGTAGAGGGGAAGGAGGAGTTGAACGAGATGCATGTTCCAACGGGCCCTATTGGGAAGCTCGTAGAGTGAAGACGCTGATCAGCGGGCGAAGACCTCCGTCCGCCTCCCGGAAAAATCGTGTTCCGCGATGAGAGCCGCGATGGCTGACGCAATCTTCGCGCCGCCCCGCACCGAGGGTTCGATTGGATTGGCAAAGTCGGCATCGTCATCGCAGACCAGGCGCAGGTCGATGACCGGCAAGCCACGCGAGAACGCCGCTCGGGTGATGACGTCGTTGAAGGTCGTCAGTGCAGTCGCCGCAAGCCTGCGACGCTGCGGGTCGGGAAAACGCGCGTCGTAGATCGTGCATAAAGCCGTGGGCAGGTCTCGGCGCTGGACCCCATCCAGCATCGTTCTGTAATCCTGCTCGAACTGCTCCCGGGCACCGCTGATCCTGTCCAGAGCCTCGGCCACCGAACGAGCCTCCTGGTCCAAAAGCCCGGCGTGACGAAGAGCATCGTTGCCACCGATGCTGACAACGAGATGGCTCGCATCCTGCGGGAGCCGTTCAAGCTGCCGCTCGATGCCGTCCGTGGCAGCGCCGTCGACAGCATTGAGCGTAGCACGCCAACCCTTAGGCAGCCGCTCCCGCAACTGCCGCACGACGTCGGATCCGCCTGCGACATAAGCAGCGTTGTCGAAGATCGAATCCCCAAGAAGAATGATATGCGGCATGGCGTGCTCCGTTGATGCCTCTGCCTCCGATGTATCAGCGCCAGAGGCAAGATGGTGGGTCGCAGCGGCAGCTGCAAGCGCAACCAAGAGATTGCGACGGCTCGGACCGCCCTGAGACCGGGATTGCACCTTAACCGTCCAGGAAGGTTAGAAGGGCCGCATTCACCGCGCTGGCCTCTTCCCGTTGCACCCAATGCATCGCCCTCTCGAAAGGCTGCAGGCGGCCAATATTGCAAAAGGACAGGCTGCGCTCGGCCAGTCCTCCTTCCAAAGCGTGATCCTGCATACCCCACAAGACCAGGGTCGGCGTCGTGATCGGCTCCTTCACGCTCGGGCGGAAGCGAAGGGCTCGATACCAGTTGAGCATACCTGTAAGCGCTCCCGGCTGCTGCCAGGCCTGACGGTATTCCGCGATTTCCTCCTCCAGGAAGGCGCCCGAGCGGCTGGATGTCCTGAGCGCTCGGGCGAGCAACGCCGAGTGGCGCGCACCCAGGACGGCTTCGGGCAGAACAGGAACCTGGAAAAACGCGGCATAACTGCTCCGCAGCAGCTGCGTCGGCGAGCGCAGGAGGTGGGCAAACAGCGCCTCGGGATGGGGCGCATTCAGGATGACAAGCTTGTCCAAGCGCGAAGGCAGCTTCGCCCCTGCCGTCCAAGCGACGACGCCACCCCAGTCATGGCCGACGAGGTGGAAGCGTTCAATGCCGAGCGCGTCGGCCAGGGCCACGACATCGCCAAGGAGCTTGGCCAGCGCATATTCGCGGACGCCCTTTGGCTTGTCGCTGACATTGTAGCCTCTCTGGTCGGGAACGATGACCCGGAATCCGGCGGAGGCTAGCGCATCGATCTGCCGTCTCCATCCGATCCAGAAGTCGGGGAAGCCGTGCAGGAGGATGACCGGCTTACCCCCGGCAGGACCTGCTTCGACGACATGGAGCCGAATGTTCCCGGCATTGACGAACCGATGTTCAGGCGCGAACGAGATCATCGCCACTAACGTGGCCGTCGCCAATGAGATCCGGCCCCACGGCCACTTCGTGACCATTTTCATCACGACGCAAGCCGGGATTGCCCCCCTGAAGCACATGCCGGACAAAATTCTTCTCGGTTGCCCCGATCGCTGTCGGACTCGCCGCGGGTTGTCCGTCTTAAAGCAGGCGCAACAGGCGCATAATACCTAAGGAGGGAAGATATGAACACATCCGCAATGGTCTGGACCGGCCGCGTCCTGACTGGCGTTTTCGCCCTGTTCATGCTTGGCGCATCGATCGCGCCGAAACTGCTGGGAATGTCCGTCGCCGAAGAGACCATGGCGCAACTCGGCTGGCCTGCAGGATATGCCTTCTCAATCGGTCTGATCGAGCTGACATGCCTTGTGCTCTACCTCTTTCCCCGCACCAGCCTGCTCGGTGCGGTTCTGATGATGGGGTTGCTGGGAGGCGCGATGGCGACGCAAATTAGAGTGGAGAATCCCCTCTTCAGCCATATCCTGTTCAGCATCTATCTCGGACTGTTCATGTGGGGCGGGCTATGGCTTCGCGACCAGCGCCTTCGGGCTCTGTTCCCGCTCGCCGCCAAACGCTGCGACACGAACGACGTGCCGGCCACAACGCCTGCATTGCTGGAAAAATCGAGCAGCCCTGTCGGAAGGGCAGCCGGTCGTTCGTCCTAGTGAAGCCCCGCAAGGCGAAGGCTAGAAGATTTGGTTCTGTCGTACCAACCCTCCCTTGCAGATACGGTGCTGACACGTAATCCACGACGGAGATCAGAGATGAGCAAATTCGTGACCTGCCTGTGGTTCGACCACGGCGAAGCAAGCAAGGCGGCCGCGTTCTACGCCGCCACCTTTCCGAACAGCCATGTGGATCGCGTGAATGCGTCCGCATCCGACTATCCCGGCGGCAAGGAGGGCAACGAACTCACCGTGGAGTTCACCCTGCTCGGCCAATCCTTCCTGGGCCTGAACGGCGGCCCGAACTTCAAAGCGAACGAGTCCGTCAGCTTCATGGTGCTGACCGAAGACCAGGAAGAGACCGACCGCTACTGGAACGCGATCGTCGGAGGCGGCGGCAGCGAAAGCGCCTGCGGCTGGTGCAAGGATCGGTGGGGCTTCTCCTGGCAGATCACGCCGAGGCGGCTGATGGAATTGACGACCAGCCCCGACCGGGCCAAGGCCAAGCGCGCAATGGAAGCGATGATGACGATGAAGAAGATCGATATTGCAGCGCTGGAAGCCGCAGCAGCGGGCTAGCCCTAGGCAGGCGGGCCCTGGTAACTCGAAAAATGGAACTGAACATTCCAATACCCGTCAGTTGCACCGGGCTTCGCCACGACGCTTGAATAGGTCTACTGCATTTCTGGAACCTGACGCGGTTGCAACCGGGCTCCCTGCCTTCGGTTACTCGGCCGTGGGCGAACGACGCAGCAAGAACAGATCGTTCTTTCGAACCTGACCACCGGGCCATGCACTCGGTGGGCTTTTTGAAACTCGTTCCCGGCGAGGACGTTCGTCTAGGGCCATGTTCGATGATCCGGAACCTCATCCCAGAGGTGCAAGTGACCGTCACCTTAGGCTGCGAGAAGTCGGTGTTTCGGGAACTACGCGCCGAATGAGGATAGCTCAGCTGGCGCGCATATAACGCTGCCTGGCCCGCTCGCGTGCCTTGGAAGCGACGACTTCGCGGTCTTTGGGCGGCGCCTTGGTTTCCAGAGCCTGCAAGAGCTTGTGCACAGATCGCTCGATCTCCTCCACGGCAGTATGAAATGCAGTTTCATTGGCGTGCGAGGGCCGCGTGGTTCCAGAGATCTTGCGCACGAACTGAAGCGCCGCGTCGTGGACTTCGTCCTTGGTGGCTGGCGGCTCGAAGTTGAACAGCGGCTTTATGTTTCGGCACATGGTGTCCTCCTTCGCTGGTGGTGTAGTGTTGCACTAGCTCCAGATGGATGCAACACGACGCCAGAGGGAGTGCAGGTGCTTACGGGATGTTCGCATGATGTCTCGGATTCCGCGCGCCACGAGGCAAATCCGCTATGACTGTTCCACTCTCGGCCGTCTCTGCCCGTCGGTTCGGCAGAGTGCGACAAGCCGCCTTTCGCTGACGCCCTCGTCTCAACTGTCATATCGGCGCTGATCACATCTGGAATCAGTCATTCGGAGCATTTGCGATCGTCAGAACCTGCGCACCCAGTTTGATACCGAACGCATGGTCCTGGCTGTCACCTCTTTGTGCCAGAGGCATGCTGTGGTCGAATGCGACTTTCCAGCCTCCACACCGATCAAGGCGTCCATCCCGACGGGGGAAATATCGACAATCGAGGCATAGGGCACCCGGATGGCATCGCTGGCACCGGCGAGGCTCGAGCCCCCGAATCGTGAGTATTCGAACCGGCCGCGCGTAGTGAGCCTACTCCAAATGGTGGAATGGCTTGGACCCACGGACCCATGATGTCCCAGAGGGTGTCGTGGTTTGTTATCAAAACGAGGTCCCCAGATGTCCCAACCCGTCTTTGTGGGAATCACGCGTGGAATGCGAATCCGGACTGGCGCATAAGGGAGATGAGCAGTTCCGTCCCGACGGGGCTCGTACCGGCCGAGAGCCGGGCAGCTAATCGCCGGCCTGAGCCGATGGCGAATCGCCACTTGCGCTTCCATAACGCAGACTGTCGAGGGTTTTGGGTGCAGCAGCCCGCAAGACATCGATGAAGAGCCGCCGGGCGACAGCTGCCATAGATGACGAGCGAAAGCGCGATGGTTTGCTCATCAACCCCGATCAGCTTGATAGTGAACCGGACCGATGCTGTTCGGCCGCGGCTTCCTCGCATCGCCGCATCGTCTATCGCAGATCAAAAGCGAGATCGCCGGAGGCCCGGAGGTCATCGATCAAGAGGCTACAGGATCTAGCTGAGAAAGTCTGGTGCGGTCGAGAAGACTCGAACTTCCACGGGTTGCCCCACAGCGACCTCAACGCTGCGCGTCTACCAATTCCGCCACGACCGCACGGACAGAAGGCCGGTAAGCACCGGCAGGGCGCATGTAGCAAATCACCTCTGGCGAAACAAGCCTGCTGAACGCAAATATGCAAAAAGTAGAATAATGCCCAATTCTCCTTCCGCGGCGCTGGACCCATCATCGTTTTCGGGCCATCAGCAAGGCGCGGAGCAAGAGGAAATATGGACCGTAGCAACCAGAATCAGTTTCTTCCGCGCCTTCCCTCGCCACCCGTCGAATGGCGCGTCGAGGCCGGCCTCACGCCCTATGAGACCGCACTTGCCTTCATGGAAAGCCGCGCCGAAGCGATTCGGGCCGGCTGCGCCAACGAGATGGTCTGGCTCGTAGAGCATCCTCCCCTCTACACAGCCGGAACGAGCGCTGATTCGCAGGACCTGCTCGATCCCGGCGAACTGCCGGTCTACCAGACCGGACGGGGCGGAGAATACACCTATCACGGGCCCGGCCAGCGGGTGGCCTATGTGATGCTCGACCTCAAGCGCCGCCGCGAGGATGTGCGCGCCTTCGTCGCCGCACTCGAGGAGTGGATCATCACCAGCCTCGCCCATTTCAACGTGAAAGGGGAGCGCAGGCAGGGCCGCGTCGGCGTATGGGTGGTACGGCCCGACAAGCCCCCCCTCCCCGACGGCACGTCCATGGAAGACAAGATCGCCGCCATCGGAATCCGCTTGCGCCGTTGGGTCAGCTTTCACGGCATCGCGGTCAATGTGGAACCGGAGCTCAGCCATTTTTCAGGCATCGTGCCCTGCGGTATCCCTGACTTCGGCGTGACCAGCCTTGTTGATCTAGGCCTGCCCGTCACCATGGCTGACTTTGACGTGGCGTTGAAGCAGGCGTTCGAAGAGGTCTTTGGCCCGTGTGAATCCCAGGATCCGCCGCGCTCACCCGAAGCTAGGACGCTGGATTCACACCCGCCAGCATCCGGAATGTGCCGTGATCAATAGTGGCTCCTCCTGAGGAGCGCCGGCTGCTCTCAGAGAGAGGGCGTTCGGGCAACACCGGGCAATGTGGTACATCGTTTTTCGCTGGCGCACGCTTTCGGCCGCGGCCAGTCAAATCATTACGATCCAAGTCGAAACAGCGAGAACAAAGGAGCCCAATGCGATGAGGGAAGCAAGATCCTGCGCGAATTCCGTCATGTGTCTCTCCTGTGGACAACCGTGGGATAAAACTTGATATGATCTCTATATGTTCTATTTTTGTTCGAGTCAACAGAACAGTCGAGCCATAGGCTCTGCGGGGAGGCTATGGACGCGATGGCACGGGGCTGTCGAGGACGACGGGCTTGGGTTGGAGCAGCCCAGCGCTTGATCGGGGACCAGATCCGGCAAACGCCTGCGGAGGGATGAGTTGAAGGTCAGGAGAATCGTCGCGAATATAGCGACCTCGGATATCGAGGCGGCCGATGCGTTCTACGGCAAGGTGCTCGGGCTCGAACCGCTGATGGATCATGGGTGGATTTCCACCTATGGATCGGAGCAGCAGATGACCGTCCAGATCAGCTTCGCCTCGGAGGGCGGATCCGGCACGCCAGTGCCAGATCTATCGATCGAGGTGGACGACCTCGAAACTATTCTTGACCGGGTGAAAAACGCTGGCATTCCGATCGAATACGGGCCCGCGATCGAACCCTGGGGCGTGCGACGTTTCTTTGTTCGGGACCCTTTCAGGAAGCTGGTCAATATCCTGGCCCATACCGCGTGAGTGTCAGCGGTCGAGCGAGCGTCAGCCACTCAGATAGCCCTTCGAAAAGGTGGCAGTCCAGCTGCACCAGGGCAACTTCGCAAGCCTGCTCCGGTTAGCCCTATCTATCCGTGGGCACATGGGTGGAAAGGCAAGCTGCCAGTTACTTTTTCGGCAGTTCCACGACGCGCCCTTCCGAGAGGGTGACGCGGCGGTCCATTCGCGCTGCAAGCTCTTCATTGTGCGTCGCGATCAGCGCCGCCAGGCCGGAATGGCGCACGATGGCCTCAAGAGCCTCGAACACATAGCCGGCCGTTTCGGGATCCAGATTGCCGGTGGGTTCGTCGGCAAGCAGGACCAGCGGCGCGTTTGCCACAGCGCGCGCGATCGCGACGCGCTGCTGCTCGCCGCCTGAAAGCTCGGACGGTCTGTGTTCGACGCGGGGGCCCAGTTTCATATAGGCGAGAAGCTGGCCGGCGCGCTCCCTTGCCTCCGCCGGGCTCAAGCCGGCGATGAGTTGCGGCATCATCACATTCTCGAGCGCGGTGAATTCCGGCAGAAGGTGGTGAAACTGATAGACGAAGCCGATTTCCTTCCGGCGGATTTCCGTCCTTCTGTCATCGGAAAGGCCGGCGCAGGACTGCCCGTTGACGACAACGTCACCGTCATCGGGATGTTCGAGCAATCCCGCAATATGGAGCAGCGTCGACTTGCCCGTGCCCGACGGGGCGACAAGGGCGACCATCTCGCCCGGCAGAAGCGAAAAATCAGCATTTTTGAGGATTGTAAGCGTGTTCGGTCCCTGAACGTAATGCCGGTCGACCGACTTCAATTCCAATACGCTTGTCGGCATCTACTCGTATCTCAAGGCGTCAACCGGATCGAGGCGCGAGGCGCGCCAGGCCGGGAAAAGCGTTGCCAGGAAGGAAAGGATAAGCGCCATGAGGACCACGGAAATCGTCTCGTCGCTTTCCATATCCGCAGGCAGTTGGCTGAGGAAATACACTTCCGGATCGAAAATCATGGTCCCGGAGAGCCAGGTGAAGAACTCGCGAATGCTTTCCACGTTGAGGCAGATCAGCGTCCCGAGAACAAGGCCGGCAAACGTCCCGGCAACGCCGATCGAAGCGCCTGCCATGAGAAAGATTCGCATTATCGAGCCGCTTGTCGCGCCCATTGTGCGCAGGATGGCGATGTCATGCCCCTTGTCCTTCACGAGCATGATCATGCCCGAAATGATGTTCAGCGCGGCCACGAGCACGATCATGGTCAGGATCATGAACATGACGTTTCGCTCCACCTCGAGCGCGGAGAAAAGCACCTGGTTGCGCTGGCGCCAGTCGGTGATCGACACCGGACGCTGCGCCGCCTCCTCCACAAGCGGACGCAAAGCCTCGACGCTGTCGGGCTGATCGACAAACACTTCTATGAACTGCGCAAGGCCCTCGACATTGAAGAAGAGCTGTGCCTCCTCCAGCGGCATGAAGACGATCGAGGCGTCGTATTCCGACATGCCGATCTCGAAGACGGCAGTCACCGGATAGGCCTTCACGCGCGGCGTGGTGCCAAAGGGCGTGACATCGCCTTCCGGAGCGACAAGCGTGATGGAGTCACCTACCGCAAGACCAAGATTCGCCGCCATGCGGGAGCCGACCGCCACACCCTGCCCCGCCGCAAAATCGACCAGGGAGCCAGCGCGGATGTTTTTTGCGACCAAGTCGACCTTCGTCAAATCCTCGGCACGCATCCCGCGCACCAGCGCGCCCGTGCCTGCTCCGCTGCGCCCGGAGGCGAGCACCTGCCCCTCCACGAGCGGCATCGCGTATCTCACTCCCGGTATTTGGGAGATGCGGCCCGCAACGGCTTCGTAATCGCTCAAGGGGGAATCGATCGGCTGCACCACGATGTGGCCATTGACGCCAAGAATGCGCGTCAGGAGCTCGCCTCGAAAGCCGTTCATCACAGCCATGACGACGATGAGAGTGGCCACTCCCAACATAATGCCGAGGAAGGAGATCAACGCGATAACGGAAACGACGGTTTCCTTGCGGCGCGAGCGCAGATAGCGCCAGGCGACAAGCCGCTCGAAATAGGAGAAGGGTCTGATCGCCCCGTTTGCCGCCTCGGCCTTGCTCATCGCTTTGCGCCGAACCGCTCCGCCACAGCCGAGATCGGCAGGGTCTGGCGCTCGCCAGTGGCGCGGTTCTTCACTTCGACCTCGCCGACGGCCACCCCGCGGGGGCCGACAATCACCTGCCAGGGGAGCCCGATCAGGTCTGCCGTTGCGAATTTGGCGCCGGCCCGCTGATCCGTGTCGTCATAGAGCACCTCGCGGCCGGCTGCGGTCAGGCCTGCGTAAAGCTCCTCGCAAACCCGGTCGCATTCGGAATCGCCCGCCTTCATGTTGATGAGCGCCAGTTCGAAGGGAGCGACGCTTTCCGGCCAGATGATACCGTTTTCATCGTGGCTCGCTTCGATGATCGCTGCGGTGAGCCGCGAGGGGCCTATGCCGTAGGAACCCATGGAGACGAAATGCTCCTGCCCGTCGGGCCCGCTCACCTTCGCATTCATCGGCTTGGAGTATTTCGTGCCGAAGTGGAAGATGTGACCGACTTCGATGCCACGGGCGGCAAGTTGATTGCCCTGGGGGACGCTCGACCAGGCGTCTTCGTCATGCATTTCGTCGGTCGCCGCATAGAGCGTCGTCCACTCCGTCACCGTCCGGGCGATTTCCGCATCATTGGCGAAGTCTATCTCGGCCGAGGGGACGGGCAGCTCAAGGAAGCCACTGTCGCAAAACACAGCGCTCTCGCCGGTCGAGGCGAGGATGATGAATTCATGGCTGAGGTCGCCGCCGATCGGGCCGGTGTCGGCACGCATCGGGATCGCCTTCAACCCCATGCGCGCGAAGGTGCGCAGATAAGCCACGAACATCCTGTTATAGGCTGCCTTCGCGCCCTCGTAATCGAGATCGAAACTGTAGGCGTCCTTCATGAGGAATTCGCGGGAGCGCATGACGCCGAAACGTGGGCGCACCTCGTCCCGGAACTTCCACTGGATGTGGTAGAGATTGAGCGGCAGATCCTTATAGGATTTCACATAGGCGCGGAAAATATCCGTCACCATCTCCTCATTGGTCGGTCCATACAGCATGGCGCGATCCTGCCGATCGCGGATGCGCAGCATCTCTTTGCCGTAATCGTTATAGCGCCCGCTCTCGATCCACAGATCGGCAGACTGGATGGTGGGCATCAGAATCTCCTGAGCACCCGCGCGATTCTGCTCCTCGCGAATGATCTGGCACACCTTGTCGAGAACCCGCTTACCCAGCGGCAGCCACGAGAAGCTGCCGGCGCCCTGCTGACGGATCATTCCGGCGCGCAGCATCAGCCTGTGGGATACAATCTCCGCCTCGCGGGGGTTCTCTTTCAGGATGGGCAGGAAATAACGCGATACACGCATGAGTCTATCCAAGGCGAGAGTGAGGCGGAATCATTTCCACCGGCCAAAGTGGTGAGGTTTCTTATCGGTTTCGGGGCAAGTTGAAAACCCGCCCGGCAAGTTGTGGAGCCGGCTCCGCAAGCACTGTCAACCATTCCCGCAACCCCTGTCATATGAATGCAAAATTTCGCGTGACATTGAGTCAAAACTTGGTCTAATGTACCCACCACAAAACAAGAGGGTGGGACAATGAATCCGCCCTTACTACGCGGTCAAAAGTCTTGGGAGGATACGGTCCTGGCGCGGTTTCTCGCAGCCGCCGTTTAAAGAAACGGAAGCGGATCGGACGCGTTCTAGTTGCAAGGCTTTTGCCTTGCTTTTTTTTTGCAGAAACTTCCTAGCGGAATTCAGGGACGACCCGGGGAATGTCGTCGATCGTGTAGCCGAAGACGCGCGTCACGACGTAGAAGGCTGCAAAGATGATCAAAGTCAGCACCGTCGTGCGGATCAGCGCGCGCATCATATGCGGCCCGCGCGGCGCGCTCGAGGTCGTTCCGAGCACGACGTCCTGCTCATCATCTTGGGTGCGCAGCCCGATCGGCAGCGACACGAACAGCATCAGCCACCAGATGATGAAAAAAACCGCAACGAGCGATATCCAGCTCATTTGAACTCTCCGTAGGCGACCGGCGGTAAGGTTCCAATGGCCGCTGCTGCTTCCATACGCATCGATAAGGCCGCCAGATGATCAATCCCAGCCTGGATGTGACGCAGCCGTCCCAACAAGCTGTCTTCCAATCCGTCCTAAATACTCTCTAGGTCTGCCCATTGAAATCGCTGGCAGCGCGGCGTGCCGTCACACCTGCTCAAGCTCGACCAGCGTTCCGGAGAAATCCTTGGGATGAAGGAAGAGCACCGGGTTGCCATGAGCGCCGGTTTTGGGTTCCCCATCCCCCAGTACGCGGGCGCCGCTTGCCAAGAGGCGGTCACGTGCGGCGCGGATATCGTCAACCTCATAGCAGATGTGGTGCATGCCGCCCGTCGGGTTTCTTTCTAGAAACGCTGCAATGGGCGAATTCCCGCCAAGCGGTTCGAGCAGTTCCACTTTGCTGTTGCCGAGGTCGATAAAGACCACCGTCACGCCATGATCCGGCAGAGCCAAAGGAGGTGAGACGTCGGCGCCGAGCAGGTCGCGATATCGCGCCGCAGCCGCTGCCAGATCCGGCACCGCGATCGCCACGTGATTGAGCCTGCCCAGCATTGCTTCCCTCACTGGGTAACGAATACCGTCACAATGGGCTTCTTGCCCCAGGCATCGTTCGCCGCCGCGCGAACGGCGCGCCGAACCGCCTCTCCCACAAGATCAAGATCCCTGCGATTGCCGCGGGGTATGCTGCGCACCGCTCCGATGGCTGCGTCCAGCATGATGTCCTCAAGTGGCTCGCCTGCCGCGTCCGCATGCGCAACGCCGATTGCCACAAGGTCCGGATCGCCTGCGAGGTCATAGCGGTCATCGAGCACCACGTTCACAGCGACATGGCCCGCGAAGGAAAGCTTGCGCCGCTCGCGGACACCCACCGTCTCATCCGTGCCGATGACCTTTCCGTCGCGATAGATGCGGCCGAAAGGAACCTGGTCGATGATCTCGGCAGGTCCGGGCGAAAGCCGCAGCATGTCTCCATTCCTGACCTGGACCACTTCCGGGATACCGGACATAGCGCCCAGGGATCCCTGTGCGACGAGGTGAGCGGCCTCCCCATGCACGGGAACCAGGATGCGCGGCTTCACCCAGTCATACATCTGCTTCAGCTCGCTCCGGCGCGGATGGCCGGAAACGTGGACCAGCGCGTCGCCATCCTCGATCACCTTTACTCCCTGCTCGATGAGCTGGTTTTTGATGGTGAGAATGGCCTTTTCGTTCCCGGGAATGACGCGGGAGGAGAAGACGACGGTGTCACCGGGCGAAAGCGCCACATTGCGCATCTCGTCGCGGGCAAGCTTGGCGAGCGCCGCGCGCGGTTCGCCTTGGCTTCCGGTGCACAGGATGACCGCATTCTCGCGGGGAATATACCCGAAATCCTCTTCCGAGAGAAAAGGCGGCAGCCCATCCAGATAGCCCAGTTCGGCAGCCACATCGATGACGCGCTGCAGAGAACGGCCAAGGACAAGCACCTGCCGGCCCGCGTCGCGCGCCGCTTCCGCGATGGAGCGGATACGGCCCACGTTGGAGGAGAAGGTGGTGACGGCGACACGCCCCGACGCCTTCTCGATAACCTCTTTCAATCCCTTTCCAACATCCTGCTCCGACGGGGAAACGCCTTCGCGGAGCGCGTTCGTGGAATCACAAACCAGGGCGAGCACGCCCTTTTCGCCCAATGCGCGGAAACGGTTCTCGTCCGTCTTCGGCCCCAGTTCGGGCGCCGGATCGATCTTCCAGTCGCCAGTGTGGATCAGCGTTCCCGCCGGCGTGGTAATCGCAAGCGAGACGGGCTCGGGAATGGAGTGGGCGACCGCAATCGCCTCGATCTTAAAGGGGCCGACGGTGAACGTCTCCCCGGCCCTGTAGATCGTAACCGGCACCTTCGGCGCATTCGTCTCCCCTTCCCGCTTGGCCTCGAGCAGTCCGGCGGCAAAGGGCGACATCCAAACATTTGCCTTCAGCCGTGGCCAAAGATCCAGCAGCGCGCCGTAGTGGTCTTCATGGGCATGGGTGATGATGATGCCCGCGAGATTGGGAAGCTGTTCCTCGACGAAGCGGGTGTCCGGCAGAACGAGATCGACCCCTGGCAGGTTCTCGCCGGGGAAGCTCACCCCACAATCGATCATGATCCAGGAGCGGTTGTCGCGCGGCCCGTAACCATAAAGGGCCAAATTCATTCCAATCTCGCCGACTCCGCCCAATGGGCAGAAAACCAGTTCCGCTTCGCCGGATGCCACGCCCTCTCCTTTTCCTATTCCCTCACTGACGCCACGGCGCCAAAATGCACATCACCCGCGGCAATCAGGAGCCGCGATCCATCATCTTCCCTTACGACGAACCGGCACTGGTCGTCGATTGTTTCAAAGGTGCCGCGCACCACGCGCCCGTCCGCCCGTACAGAGACCATAGAGCCGAGACCTGCGGCCTGCTCGAGCCAACGGTTGCGGATGGCTGACATCCCTCCCGGTCCTCGCCAGAGATCGAAATTGTCGACCCAGGCCGCCGAAAGCGCTTCGAATACCCGCTCGGCATCACAGTCGACGCCGAGCGTCTGCAGAGAGGTTGCGGGATAGGGCGTGTCG
Organism: Chelativorans sp. J32; assembly: GCF_000518985.1. Taxonomy (GTDB): domain Bacteria; phylum Pseudomonadota; class Alphaproteobacteria; order Rhizobiales; family Rhizobiaceae; genus Chelativorans. The sequence goes on along the minus strand of NZ_JAEQ01000004.1, from coordinate 225,243 downwards.
ACCGGATGCGAAACAATATTGACGCCGATCCCGATAGCCACCGCAAACCGCCCTTGGTCCAGGACAGAGGATTCGAGAAGGATGCCGGCTAGTTTGGAACCATCGGCGAGCACATCGTTTGGCCACTTGAGCTCAAAACGGTTGCGCTTCCCCTTCTCTTCGCCACCATCAATTCCGATGCCGAGTCGGGCCGCCGGCGCCACTTGGCGCAGCGCATCCGAAAGCGACAGGCCCGCGACGAAGCCGAGCGTCGCGGCCATGCCTGGCTCGATCCTGTCGGCAAGAAGCAGGGTGGCTGCGAGATTCCCGGGAGGCGTGGCCCAGGCGCGGCCACGCCTCCCGCGCCCGCTTGTCTGGTTTTTCGAGACGATCCAAAGCTTTCCTGGATCGCCTTTCAGCGCAGCTTCAAGTGCCAGCGCGTTTGTGGAACCCACACTCTCATGCGCTTCAAGCCGGTAGTCGGCGACAGAGGCCGAGGGTGCAAGCGCAAACATTTCAGAAGAACGTCATCGCCGCGGCTTCCGCCAAACGGCCCAAAGGTCCGCCAAAAAACACGTAGAGGAGAACGAAGGCGCCCGAAAGGGTGAGCACAAAACGCAACTCGCCTGCCATGGACTGGAACGCGCCGACGGACTCGTCGAACCACATGATCTTGATGATGCGGAGGTAATAATAGGCCGCAACGACGGAGGAGAGGACGCCGATGATCGCGAGGGGAACCAGCCCGGCATTGATCGCCGCCAGGAACACGTACCACTTGGCCCAGAAACCCGCGAGCGGTGGGATGCCGGCCATCGAGAACATCAGGATGGTCATGACCGTCGCCATGACCGGATTGGTGGAGGCGATGCCCGCCAGATCCTCGATCTGTTCCACATTGGTATCGTTTCGCCGCATCGCCAGGATGAAGGCGAAGGTGCCGAGCGTCATCGCCAGATAGATCAGCATGTAAATGATGACGCCGCGGACGCCGGCCTGCGAATTGGCAGCAAGTCCCACCAGCGCAAAGCCCATATGGCCAATGGAAGAATAGGCCATCAGCCGCTTGATGTTGCGCTGGCCGATGGCGGCAAAGGAGCCGAGCAGCATCGAAGCGATCGAGATGAAGACCACGATCTGCTGCCAATCGATCGCGATCGGCTCGAATGCCTGCATCGTCACGCGGACGAGAAGAGCAATGGCAGCCATTTTGGGGGCAGCCGCGAAGAAGGCCGTTACCGGCGTTGGCGCGCCCTCATAGACGTCGGGCGTCCACATATGGAACGGCACCGCCGAGATTTTGAACGCAAGACCGGCGAGCACGAAGACCAGACCAAAGACGAGGCCAAGCTGCCGCTCACCGCCATTGGAAAGCGCCGTGGCGATCGCTTCAAAGCCCGTGTTGCCGGTGAAGCCGTAGACTAGGGAAACGCCGTAAAGCAGCATGCCTGAGGAAAGCGCGCCCAGGACGAAATATTTCAGGCCAGCTTCCGTTGCGCGCACGCTGTCGCGGTTGATCGCAGCGACCACATAAAGGGCGAGCGATTGCAGCTCGAGGCCAAGATAGAGCGAGATCATATCGTTGGCCGAGACCATGAGAAGCATGCCGAGCGTCGATAGCATGATCAGGACCGGATACTCGAACTTGTCGAACTTCTCGGCCTTGGCAAAGCCCACGGACATGATGAGCGTCACGACCGCGCCAACCAGAGTCAAGAGCTTCATGAAACGCGAGAAAGCGTCGCTGATGAAGGCGCCGCCGAATGCCTCGCCATCGGCGGGGAAGATGATGGTCCACGCGATGACGGCGAGGAAAAGCGCCACGGCAAGACCCGTGACGGTGTTGTTCGCCTTCTCATTCGAGAAGACGCCGATCATCAGCAGCACCATCGCGCCTACGGCAAGCGCCACCTCGGGAACCGCGAGGGCCAGGCTCGAAGCGAGATCAAAGGTCATTGCGAGGTCTTCCCGTTCAATTTAGCGCCGCTTGCGCGGATGAAAGCGATGCGCTGACATGGTCGAGCAGCGCGCTCACCGAAGCCGTGGTCGTATCGATCAGCGCGGAAGGATAGATGCCGAAGAAAATGACCAAGGCCATAAGCGGATAAAGGATCGTTTTCTCGCGCAGCGAAAGATCCGTAAGGCCTTTCAAGCTCTCCTTCGTCAGCGCACCGAAGATCACGCGCCGATAGAGCCACAGCGCATAGGCTGCCGAAAGGATCACGCCCGTAGTGGCGAAGAAAGCAACCCAGGTATTGACCCGGAAGGCCGCGAGCAAGGTCAGGAATTCGCCCACGAACCCGCTGGTGCCAGGCAGGCCCACATTCGCCATTGTGAAGAGCATGAACGCGACCGCATATTTCGGCATGTTGTTCACGAGGCCGCCATAGGCGGCGATCTCGCGGGTGTGCATGCGGTCATAGATCACGCCGACGCAGAGGAACAGCGCGCCCGAGACCAGACCGTGGGAGAGCATCTGGAAGATGGCTCCCTGCACGCCCTGCTCGTTCATGGTGAAGATGCCCATGGTCACGAAGCCCATATGGGCGACGGAGGAATAGGCAATAAGCTTCTTGATATCCTCCTGCATCATCGCCACCAGCGAAGTGTACACGATGGCGACGACCGAAAGCGTGAAGACGAAGGGCGCGAGATCCGCCGAGGCGACAGGGAACATGGGAAGCGAGAAACGCAGGAACCCGTAACCGCCCATCTTGAGGAGAATGCCGGCAAGGATGACCGAACCGGCCGTCGGCGCCTCCACGTGAGCGTCCGGCAGCCAGGTATGCACCGGCCACATGGGCATCTTCACCGCGAAGGAGGCGAAGAAGGCAGCCCATAGCCAATACTGCATCTGAACCGGGAAGGCGTGCGTCAACAGCGTCGGGATATCCGTCGTGCCGGCCTGCCAGAACATGGCCATCATGGCCAGCAGCATCAGCACGGAGCCCAAAAGCGTGTAGAGGAAGAACTTGAAGCTCGCATAGACGCGCCGCTTGCCGCCCCAGACGCCGATGATGATGAACATCGGGATGAGGCCCGCCTCGAAGAACACGTAGAAGAGCACGATGTCGAGCGCGCAGAAAACGCCGATCATCAGCGTTTCCAGGATCAAGAACGCGATCATGTATTCCTTGACGCGGTTCTCGATGGTTTCCCAGCTCGCCAGGATGCAGAAGGGCATCAGGAACGTCGTGAGGATGACGAACAGCATCGAGATGCCGTCAACGCCCATATGATAGGAGATGCCGGAGTCGAGCCACTCCCGCTTCTCCACCATCTGGAAGCCCGGATTCGAATAGTCGAACCCAATCCAGATGAAGAGGGACAGGATGAACGTGAAGACCGTCGTCAGCAGCGCAACATTGCGGATATTGCGGCGCGCGCTCTGCCCGTCATCCCTGATGAGCAGGATGAGGAAGGCACCGACCAGCGGCAGAAAGGTGACCGTGGAAAGAATGGGCCAATCGGTCATGGTTTAGAACGAGCTCCCAAGCATCATCCAGGTCACGAAGGCGGCGACGCCGATCAGCATCGCAAAGGCGTAGTGGTAGAGGTAGCCGGTCTGCAGCTTGACCACGCGATTGGCGACATCGACCACGCGGGCGGAAATGCCGTCCGGGCCCAGGCCATCGATGAACCAACCGTCGCCCTTCTTCCAGAGGAAGCGGCCGAGGCGCTTCGCCGGGCGCACGAACAGGAAATCGTAGGCCTCGTCGAAATACCACTTGTTGAGAAGGAAGGCATAAAGCCCGCGATGCCGCTCGGCGAGCCGCTTCGGGCTTTCCGGCGAGCGGATGTAGAACTGCCAGGCGATCAAGAGGCCGAGAAGCATGGCCACGAAGGGCGAGAACTTGACCCAAAGCGGCACGTGGTGGAACTCCTCGAGGATGTGGTTCTCCGGAAGCGTGAAAAGCGTGCCCTTCCAGAAATTCTCGTAGCCAGCGCCGATGAAGAAGCCTTGGAAGACGAGGCCGGCAAAGATCGCGCCGATGGCCAGCAGAAACAGAGGCACAAGCATCACATAGGGGGATTCGTGCACGTGGTGCATGACGTCGGCGGAAGCACGGGGCTTGCCGTGGAACGTCATGAAGATCAGCCGCCACGAATAGAAGCTCGTGAACACCGCCGCGACGACCAGGAGCACGAAGGCAATGGGCGCCACGGCATTGTGGCCCATGAACGAACCTTCGATGATAGCGTCCTTCGAGAAGAAGCCTGCGGTGCCGATGAGCGTGCCGGGGATGCCGACGCCGGTCAAAGCGAGGGTACCGATCACCATCATCCAATAGGTCTGCGGGATGAGCCTTCTCAGGCCGCCCATCTTGCGCATGTCCTGCTCGTCGGAAACGGCATGGATCACGGAGCCCGCGCCCAAGAAGAGCAGCGCCTTGAAGAAAGCGTGGGTGAAGAGGTGGAAGATCGCCGCGCTATAGAAGCCGGTCCCGAGCGCCACGAACATGTAGCCGAGCTGCGAGCAAGTCGAGTAGGCGATTACGCGCTTGATGTCGTTCTGCACGAGGCCGACGGTGGCTGCAAAGAACGCAGTGATGGCGCCGACCGCGGTCACTACCGTCAATGCGGTCGGCGACAGCTCGAAGATTGGCGAGAGACGCGCCACCATGAAGACGCCGGCGGTCACCATGGTCGCCGCATGGATGAGCGCTGAAACCGGCGTCGGGCCTTCCATGGCATCCGGGAGCCAGGTGTGGAGCGGCACCTGCGCCGACTTGCCCATCGCGCCCATGAAGAGGAGCAGGCAAACGATGGTCAAGGCTGCATGAGGATCGAGCGCGTAGCCGAGGAAGGTGAGCACCGGCTGCGCGGCTTCAGCGGCGCCCTCCGAGGGCATGAACGCGGCCGTGTTCGCGAAGATCGTGTCGAAATTGACCGAGCCGAAAAGAACGAAAATCCCGAAAATGCCGAGCAGGAAGCCGAAATCGCCCACACGGTTGACGATGAAGGCCTTCATGGCCGCCGCATTCGCGGAAGGTTTTTTGTACCAGAAGCCGATTAGAAGATAGGAGGCGAGGCCCACCCCTTCCCAGCCGAAGAACATCTGCACCAGATTGTCGGCGGTCACCAGCATCAGCATGGCAAAGGTGAAGAGCGACAGATAGGCGAAGAAGCGCGGTCTGTCCGGATCGTGGTGCATGTACCCGATCGAGTAGATATGAACCAGCGCCGAAACCGTGTTGACCACCACCAGCATCACGGCGGTGAGCGTATCTATCCTGAGCGCCCAGTCGACATCGAGCGCACCCGAGGAGATGAAGCGCAGGAGCGGGACGGTGAAAGCCTCGCCATCGCCCAACGCGACGGTGAAGAAGGCAATCCAAGAAAGCACGGCAGCGATCACCAGGAACCCGGAGGTGATCAGCTCCGACCCTCTTGCCCCGATGGAACGGCCGAACAGCCCAGCAATCAGGAATCCCGCAAGCGGAAGGAAAACAATCGCTTGATACATGATGTCCCTCTAGCCTCAGCCCTTCATCGTGTTGATGTCTTCCACCGCGATCGAGCCGCGGTTGCGGAAGAAGACCACCAGGATGGCAAGCCCGATTGCGGCCTCGGCCGCAGCGACGGTGAGCACGAACAGTGCAAAGACCTGCCCCACCAGATCGCCCAGCACCGCCGAGAAGGCGATGAAATTGAGGTTCACGGAAAGCAGGATGAGTTCGATCGACATCAGGATGATGATGACGTTCTTGCGATTGAGGAAAATGCCGAAGACGCCGAGCGTGAACAGGACGGCCGAAACGGTGAGATAGTGCGCAATACCGACTTCCATTGCTTCAAATTCCCTCGCCCGTTTCCACCTTGCGAATCTCGATTGCGGTCGCCGGTGTGCGTGCCACCTGGGCGGCAATGTTCTGCCGCTTCACATTGGGCTTGTGGCGGAGCGTCAAAACGATCGCCCCGATCATGGCGACGAGCAGGATCAGTCCCGCGACCTGGAAGAAGAAAAAGTAGTTCGTGTAAAGGATATCGCCCAAGGCGGCCGTGTTGTGCCGCTCGGCAAGTGCCGGTGCCGGCTGGGCGATGTCGGCGGCAATCTCCGGCGAAAAAGCATATCCGCCGAGCACCACGATCAACTCGACCGCAAGTATGATGCCGACTGTCGCGCCGATCGGCGCATATTGCAGCGCGCCCTGCTTCAGCTCGGCAAAATCGACGTCGAGCATCATGACGACGAAGAGGAAGAGCACGGCCACCGCGCCCACATAGACGATGAGGAGAATCATCGCCAGGAACTCGGCGCCTGCGAGCAGGAACAGTGCCGCCGCATTGAAAAAGGTCAGGATCAGATAAAGCACCGAGTGCACCGGATTGCGTGCGGAAATGACCATGAAGGCCGCCGCAACCCCGATGAAGGCGAAGAGATAAAAGAAGATCGCCTCGAGTCCTGTCAGCATCGATACCCTCGGTGTTTTTCCTGGCCACGGCTGCCCGCCGCGGCTTCATTCCGCCCCGATTGCCGGCCCTCTTAAAGGAGCGCCCCGCCCTCGTCTACTCCTGCAAGCCCCGCCTGCTCAGCGATATGGCGCATCAAGCGCGATGTTGCGCGCAAGCTCGCGCTCCCACCGGTCGCCATTCGCAAGCAGCTTTTCCTTGTCGTAATAGAGTTCCTCGCGCGTTTCCGTCGCGAACTCGAAATTCGGCCCTTCAACGATTGCATCCACCGGGCAAGCCTCCTGGCAGAAGCCGCAATAGATGCACTTCACCATATCGATGTCGTAGCGCACGGTGCGGCGCGTGCCATCGTTGCGGCGCGGGCCTGCCTCGATGGTGATGGCCTGCGCCGGGCAAATCGCCTCGCAAAGCTTGCATGCGATGCAGCGCTCTTCCCCGTTGGGGTAACGGCGTAGAGCGTGCTCGCCACGGAAGCGCGGCGAAAGAGGGCCCTTCTCATGCGGGTAGTTCAACGTCGCCTTCGGCGCGAAGAACTGCCGCATCGATAGGACCATCGCACCGAAAAATTCCTTCAGAAGAAGGGATTTCGCAGCTTGGGCAAGAGCCGACATCATAATTCTCCGGCAAATCGTGACAGGCGGCTACTCATGCCAGCCCCGTGAATTTCAGGAATGCGGCAGTCGCCACCACCATGAAGAGCGAGATCGGCAGGAACACCTTCCAACCGAGCCGCATCAGCTGGTCGTAACGGTAGCGCGGCACGAAAGCCTTCACCAAGGCGAACATGAAGAAGACGGCCACCACCTTGAGCACGAACCAGACAACGCCCGGCACCCACGTGAACGGCGCGAAGTCGAAGGGCGGCAGCCAGCCTCCGAGGAAGAGGATGGTGGTGAGCGCGCACATGAGCACGATGGCGACATACTCGCCAAGGAAGAAGAGCAGGAACGGCGTCGAGGAATACTCGATCATGTGGCCGGCGACGAGCTCCGACTCAGCTTCCACCAGGTCGAAGGGCGGGCGGTTCGTCTCGGCCAACGCCGAGATGAAGAAGATGATGAACATCGGGAACAGCGCCAGCCAGTGCCAATCGAGGAACGTATTGGGCAGGCCCACCATGGTTCCGATACCGTCACGCTGGGACAGAACGATATCCGTCAGGTTGAGCGAGCCGACGCACAGCAGCACGGTAACGATGACGAAGCCGATCGAGACTTCATAGGAGACCATCTGCGCGGCCGAGCGCAGCGCCCCCAGGAAGGGATATTTCGAGTTCGACGCCCAGCCGCCCATGATCACGCCATAGACTTCGAGCGAGGCGATGGCGAAGACGTAGAGAATGCCGACATTGATGTTGGCGATGGCCCAACCCTCGTTCACCGGGATGACGGCCCAGGCGGCGATCGCAAGTGCGGCAGCAACCAGCGGCGCCAGCAGGAACACGCCCTTATTGGCGCCGGAGGGGATGACCGGCTCCTTGAAGACGAATTTGAACAGATCCGCAAAGGCCTGGAACAGGCCCCAGGGACCGACCACGTTCGGACCGCGGCGAAGCTGCACGGCAGCCCAGATCTTGCGGTCGGCATAGAGGATATAAGCTACCCCAACGAGCAGGATGACGATAAGCGCCACCGACTTGAGGAGGATCAAGAGGCCGGGAAGAACGTAGAGCGTGACAAAGGATTCCATCGTTTCTCGTCCCTACTCGGCCGCCTGTTTGAGTTCGCCGCGTGCGAGCGCGGAGCATTCGGCCATAACGGCTGATGCCCGCGCGATCGGATTGGTGAGGTAGAAATCCGTGACCGTCGAAAGGAAGGGCATCGGATTGAGCTTGCCCGCCAGCGTCGCGAGCGCCAGAACCTGGTCCGCCGCCCCCGGCGCGATCGCATCGAGCGCCGCAAAATGCGGAAATTCGGCATAAAGTTTGGAGCGCAGCTGCTGAAGCGAATCGAAGGGCAGCTTGCGGCCGAGCACATCCGAAAGAGCGCGTAGTATCGCCCAGTCCTCGCGGGCATCGCCGGGGGCGAAGCCAGCCCGGTTGGTCATCTGCACACGGCCTTCGGTGTTCACATAGGTTGCCGATTTCTCTGTATAGGTCGCGCCGGGAAGGATCACATCGGCGCGGTGTGCGCCGGCATCGCCGTGGGTGCCGATATAGACCGTAAAGGCGTCACCGATCCTGCCCATGTCGATCTCGTCGGCTCCAAGCAGGAAGAGCACCTCCATCGTGCCCATCATCCCGGCTACGCTCTTGCCGCCCTTAGCGGGTACGAAACCGAGATCGAGCCCCCCCACGCGGGCAGCCGCCGTGTGGAGGACCGCAAAGCCGTTCCACTCCGGTGTGATTGCCTCGATATCGCGCGCAAGCTTGGCAGCGAGCCCCAAGACGGCAGCCCCATCCGGGCGTGCGAGAGCGCCTTGGCCGACAATGACCATCGGCCGCTTGGCGTTTTTCAGCACGGATAGGAAGCTTCCCCGCCCTTCGGCAAGCTCCGACAGCGTTTCCGGCCCGGTGCCGAGATGCGTGTAATCGTAGCGCAGCTCGCCGCCCTCGCCGATCACGCCAATGGGGAATTCGCCCATGCGCCAACGCTTGCGGATGCGTGCGTTGAGCACCGCCGCCTCGATGCGGGGATTGGAACCAATGATCAGCAGCGCGTCTGCCTGCTCTATGCCTTCGATCGTCGGGTTGAAGATATAGCTGGTCCGGCCCAGCTTGGGGTCGAGCGCCGTGCCGTCCTGGCGGCAGTCGATGTTGGGCGAGCCCAGCGACTGCATCAACAGCTTCAGCGCATACATCTCCTCGACGCTGGCGAGGTCACCAGCGATCGCACCGATCTTCTCAGGTGCTGCCTTTTTCACGGCCTTGGCAATAGCCTCGAAGGCCTCGCCCCAGGTGGCCGGCTGCAGGCGCTTGCCCTTACGTACATAAGGCCGGTCAAGGCGCTGCGTCCTCAAGCCATCCCACACGAAGCGGGTCTTGTCGGAAATCCACTCCTCGTTCACGGCATCGTTCACGACGGGCAGGATACGCATCACTTCGCGGCCCCGCGTATCGACGCGAATGGCCGAGCCCACCGCATCCATGACATCGACGGACTGCGTCTTGCCGAGCTCCCAAGGCCGCGCCTGGAATGCGTATGGCTTCGACGTCAGTGCCCCAACCGGGCAGAGATCGATCACGTTGCCCTGGAGCTCGGACGTCATCGCCCGCTCCAGATAAGTGGTGATCTCCATGTCCTCGCCGCGGCCGGTGGCGCCGAGCTCGGAGATGCCCGCCACTTCGGTCGTGAAGCGAACGCAGCGCGTGCAGTGGATGCAACGCGTCATGATCGTCTTCACCAAGGGGCCGATATACTTATCCTCCACGGCGCGCTTGTTCTCGTGAAAGCGGGAGGAGTCCACGCCATAGGCCATGGCCTGGTCCTGCAGATCGCACTCACCGCCCTGATCGCAGATCGGGCAGTCCAGCGGATGGTTGATGAGCAGGAACTCCATCACGCCTTCGCGCGCTTTCTTCACCATGGGGCTCTTGGTGAATACCTCCGGCAGCTCTCCATTCGGCCCAGGGCGCAGATCGCGCACGCCCATGGCACAGGAGGCCTGCGGCTTGGGCGGACCGCCCTTCACCTCGACGAGACACATGCGGCAATTGCCGGCGACGGAAAGCCGCTCGTGAAAGCAGAAGCGCGGGATCTCCGCCCCCGCCTCCTCGGCAGCCTGCAGCAGCGTGTAGTGATCGGGTACCTCGATCTCCGTGCCGTCGACTTTCAATCTTGCCATTATCGCCGTCCGCTAACTGCTTGCTTCTGAAAGCAAAACCCGTTTCCGCTCTTCCTACTCCGCAGCCACCAGCGCGGGCTCCGCGCGGTGCGCATTGCGGGTGAATTCGTCGATGCGCCGCTCTATCTCCGGCCGGAAATGCCGGATCAAGCCCTGGATCGGCCAGGCCGCGGCATCACCCAGCGCGCAGATCGTGTGGCCTTCCACCTGCTTCGTCACATCGAGCAGCATGTCGATCTCGTGCTTGCGGGCCTCGCCGCGCACCAGCCGCTCCATCACGCGCCACATCCAGCCCGTGCCCTCGCGACAGGGCGTGCACTGGCCGCAGCTCTCGTGCTTGTAGAAGTAGGAAAGCCGCGCGATGGCCTTAACGATATCCGTGGACTTGTCCATGACGATCACCGCCGCGGTGCCGAGGCCGGACTTCAGGTCGCGCAGCGAATCGAAATCCATCGGCGTGTCGATGATCTGCTCGGCCGGCACCAGCGGAACCGACGAGCCGCCTGGGATCACCGCCAGGAGATTGTCCCACCCGCCGCGTATCCCGCCGCAATGGCGCTCGATCAGCTCGCGGAAGGGGATCGACATCTCCTCTTCCACGGTGCAGGGATTGTTGACATGTCCGGAAATGCAGAAAAGCTTGGTGCCTGCGTTGTTCGGCCGGCCAAAGGAGGAGAACCATGCAGCGCCCCGGCGCAGGATCGTCGGCGCCACTGCGATGGATTCCACATTGTTCACCGTTGTCGGGCAGCCATAAAGGCCCATATTCGCCGGGAATGGAGGCTTTAGCCGCGGCTGGCCCTTCTTGCCCTCGAGACTTTCGAGCAGAGCCGTCTCCTCGCCGCAGATATAGGCGCCGGCTCCATGGTGAACGATGACGTCGAAGTCCCAACCATGGATATTGTTCTTGCCGAGAAGGCCGTGCGCGTAGCACTCGTCGATTGCCGCCTGCAGCGCTTCACGCTCGCGGATGAACTCGCCACGCACATAGATATAAGCCGCATGCGCGCCCATCGCGAAACCGGCAATGAGGCAGCCTTCCACGAGCGTATGAGGATCGTGCCGCAGGATGTCTCGATCCTTGCAGGTGCCCGGTTCCGACTCGTCCGCATTGACGACCAGATAGTGCGGCCTCTCGCCAGGTTCCTTCGGCATGAAGGACCATTTGAGGCCGGTCGGAAAGCCAGCACCGCCGCGCCCGCGCAGCCCGGAGGCCTTCATCTCGTTGATGATCCAGTCCCTGCCCTTCTCCAGGATGGCCTTCGTGCCGTCCCAATGGCCGCGCGCCATCGCGCCCTTAAGCGAGCGGTCGAACTGGCCGTATATGTTGGTGAAGATGCGGTCCTTGTCCTGAAGCATCTATCTCTCCTCAGCGCGGCTTCTTGCCGAACACGCGCTCGTACTCGGCCACGCCGCCCTTCGCGAGCGCCTTGGCCTGCTTTACCCAGTCCTCACGCTCGATACGGCCTCTGAATTTCAGATAGCTGTCCACCCATTCACGCTCGGCCTTCTTCCACGAGGCGATTTGCGCATAGGTGTAGATGCCGAGCTCGTGCAGGATGCCTTCGATCCGCGGACCGACGCCGGAAATCATCTTGAGATCGTCCGGCTGCGCCGGCCGCTCGATCCCCTGCGGGCGCGTCATCTTCAAAGGCTTGCCCGCCTGGAGCGCTGCGGCAGGCTCGGGCGATTCCGGCCCCACATCCATTCCGGGCGCGGCCTTCTGCTTCTTAAGTTCCGGGGCGCGCAGGGAGGGTTGCTCTTCGCTGGGCTTTTCGCTGTGACGGCGAGTACGGGAAGCAAACTCAGCTTCCTCTGCCACGCGGTCTGCCTGGACCGGGTTTTCCTTCGGTGCCCCGGCGCTCGCGCGCTCCTCGCCGTTGGAACGCGCCTTGACCGGCGAAGGCGACCTGATCGCGGCATCGGTCTCTACGGCATCCGTTTTGGGCTTGGCAGCGCGCGTGGGCGGCACATCAGCGCCCGTTGCAGCTGCCCTACTCCGCTTGGCGACCTTCTCCTCGCCCTGCGGAAATTTAAGAACGACGCTCTCATCCGTCAGCGACGTGAGACCCGACGCTGGCGCCGATGTGAGACGATCGATTTGCGTCCCCGGCTTGATGGTATCGCCCCTACCGGCCTCGAATGCATCGATGATCTCTTCCAGACGCTCCGGCGTCAGATCCTCGTAGGTGTCTTTGAAGATCATAATCATGGGCGCGTTCACGCAGGCGCCCTGACACTCGACCTCTTCCCAGGAAAGCGTGCCGCCCTCATTGATATGGAAGGGTTCGGGGTGAATCTTCTTCTTGCAGACCTCGATCAGATCGCCGGCCCCCCGCAACATGCAAGGCGTGGTGCCGCAGACCTGCACATGGGCGCGGGTGCCGACCGGTGCCAACTGGAACTGCGTGTAGAAGGTCGCGACCTCCAGCACGCGAATCAGCGGCATGTCGAGCATCCTGGCGACATATTCGATCGCCGGACGGGTCACCCAGCCTTCCTGCTCCTGCGCACGCATGAGAAGCGGGATCACCGCCGACTGCTGGCGGCCCGGAGGATATTTCCGGATGGTATGATGCGCCCAGACCTCGTTCTCCTTGGTGAAGGCAAAGCCCTGGGGCTGGACGGCTTCGTCTGCGAGACGGCGCACTGCCATTATCTGTCTACCTCACCAAACACGATATCGAGGGAGCCGAGCACGGCCGTGACGTCGGCCAGAAGATGGCCGCGGCACATATAGTCCATGGCCTGAAGATGGGCGAACCCCGGCGCCCGCAGCTTGCAGCGGTAAGGCTTGTTGGTGCCGTCGGCGACGAGATAGACGCCGAACTCGCCTTTGGGCGCCTCGACGGCCGCATAAACCTCGCCGGCCGGCACGTGATAGCCTTCCGTGTAGAGCTTGAAATGGTGGATGAGCGCTTCCATCGAACGCTTCATGGCGGCACGCTTTGGCGGAACGATCTTGCCGTCCTGGTTCGAAACGGGTCCGACGCGGTCCTTGCCGAGCAGACGCTCCACGCATTGCCGCATGATCTTGGCCGACTGGCGCATCTCCTCCATGCGGATCAGATAGCGGTCATAGCAGTCGCCGTTCTTGCCGACCGGAATATCGAAATCCATCTCCGGGTAGCACTCGTAGGGCTGGCTCTTGCGCAAGTCCCATGGCGCACCGGAACCGCGCACCATCACGCCCGAGAAACCCCAGGCCCATGCGTCCTCGAGCGAGATCACGCCGATATCGGCGTTGCGCTGCTTGAAGATGCGGTTTTCCGTCAGAAGCTCATCGAGATCATCGACCGTCTTCAGGAACGGGTCGATCCACTTGCCGATATCCTCCACCAGCTTCTCGGGCAAATCCTGGTGGACGCCGCCCGGGCGGAAATAGGCGGCGTGCATGCGCGCACCCGAGGCCCGCTCGTAGAAGACCATCAGCTTCTCGCGCTCTTCGAACCCCCACAATGGCGGGGTGAGCGCGCCGACGTCCATGGCCTGAGTCGTCACGTTCAGCAGGTGGTTCAGGATGCGGCCGATCTCTGAATAAAGCACGCGGATGAGCTGGCCGCGAATGGGCACGTCGATGCCTAAGAGCCGCTCCACCGCGAGCGCGAAGGCGTGCTCCTGGTTCATCGGCGCCACATAGTCGAGGCGGTCGAAATAGGGAATCGCCTGCAGGTAGGTCTTATGCTCGATCAGCTTCTCGGTGCCGCGATGCAAAAGCCCGATATGCGGATCGACACGCTCGACCACCTCGCCATCGAGTTCGAGCACCAGGCGCAAAACGCCGTGCGCAGCCGGATGCTGCGGGCCGAAATTGATATTGAAATTGCGGACCGATGTTTCAGGCACAGGCCACCTTCCCGATCACTGCTTGGCTTTCTCGTCCCCCGGCAGCACGTAATCCGTGCCTTCCCATGGGGAGAGAAAATCGAAATTGCGGAATTCCTGGCGCAGGTTCACCGGCTCGTAGATCACCCGCTTGGCCTCATCGTCGTAGCGGACCTCGACAAAGCCCGTCAGCGGGAAATCCTTGCGCAGGGGATGCCCTTCAAACCCATAGTCCGTGAGGATGCGGCGCAGGTCCGGATGATCCGAAAAGAGCACGCCGTAAAGATCATAGATCTCACGCTCGTACCAATTGGCGGCCGGGAACACCTCCACCGCGGAAGGGATCGGCGTATCCTCGTCTGTCGACACCTTGATCCGGATGCGCTGGTTTTGCCGCGGCGAGAGCAGGTGGTAGACCACTTCGAAGCGCTTCTCGCGCGCCGGATAATCCGCACCGGATATATCGATGAAGGCGAAGAATTGACACTGGACGTCGCTCTTAAGGAACGTCAGCACATCGAGGATGTCGCCCGGCTCGATGAAAAGGGTCAACTCGCCATAGGCCACGATCCAATCTTGAACGCGGCCGTCGAGCTTTTCCTTGATATAGCCAGCAAGGTCCTTCAGCGCTTCTTCACTCATGTCGTTTCCCTAGCGCTCGATGGTGCCGGTGCGGCGGATCTTCTTCTGCAGAAGAAGAATGCCGTAGAGCAGCGCTTCCGCGGTGGGCGGGCAGCCGGGAACATAGATGTCCACCGGAACGATGCGGTCGCAGCCCCGCACCACCGAATAGGAATAGTGGTAGTAGCCGCCGCCATTGGCGCAGGAGCCCATCGAGATGACGTAGCGCGGCTCGGGCATCTGGTCGTAAACCTTGCGCAGCGCCGGGGCCATCTTGTTGGTCAGCGTACCGGCCACGATCATCACGTCGGACTGACGGGGGCTCGCGCGCGGCGCGATACCGAAGCGCTCGGCGTCGTAGCGCGGCATGGAAGTGTGCATCATTTCCACGGCGCAGCAGGCAAGGCCGAAGGTCATCCACATGAGCGAGCCGGTGCGCGCCCAGGTGATCAGCGCCTCCGACGAGGTGACCAAAAAACCCTTGTCGGACAGCTCGTCATTGATGGCGCCGTAGAACGGATCATCCGCCCCGACCGGATTGCCCGTATTGGGGTCTATGATGCCGCGGGGCTTGGGCGCGACAAGGGTGTCGTTCAATCCCATTCCAGCGCTCCCTTCTTCCATTCATAGATGAAGCCGATGGTCAGCACGCCGAGGAAGATCATCATCGACCAGAAACCGAGCCAGCCGATTTCGCCGAAAGACACCGCCCAGGGGAACAGGAAGGCGACCTCGAGATCAAAGATGATGAAGAGGATCGCGACCAGGTAGAAGCGCACATCGAACTTCATGCGAGCGTCATCAAAGGCGTTGAAGCCGCATTCATAAGCCGACAGCTTTTCCGGATCCGGGTTCCTGTAGGCAATGATGAATGGGGTGACGATGAGCACGAGGCAGATTGCCAGCGCCACGCCCATGAAGATGATGACTGGTAGATATGAACTCAAAAGATCGTTCATTTTCCGACTTTCCGTTGCCCGACCAGCAGGCTCCGTACCGGGCACGTGCGACGCCGGCTTATAAGCAGCGCGGCAAGCCCTTGTTGCACCGCGGCGAGGGTTAGCGCAGCCGGTCCGGTGAAGCAAGTCAAACCTTGGCCCAAGTGAGGCCTTCGGTACCGCTGCAGGATTTTCTCAGGAATCCTCGCGCACCCCCGCATGCTGACCATGCCCGGCATTTAGGGAGGCTGAAAACACATTTGAAGTGCGGCGCCGCTGGCCCCGGCGAAAAATGTCAGGAGTCCAACCGCCATTCCACAAACCGGGTGGCGCGGGGGAAGCGGGGGCTCTACCTTCGCCCAAGCCAACAGGACATCCGAGCGAATGAAGCCACGTGAAAAGCTGACGATAAAAGAGGTGCGCCGGATCGCCCTTTGGGCGCAGGGTTTTGCCGACAGGCTGCCGACGGGCACCATAGAGCGGCGGCATCTCTCTCGCGTCCTCGGGCGCACCGGCATGTTCCAGATCGACTCCGTCAACGTGGCAGCGCGCGCGCATTATATGCCGCTCTTTTCCCGCCTCGGCCCCTACCCCGCCGACCTCATCGACCGCGCGGCTGCCCGGAAGCCGCGTGTGCTTTTCGAATACTGGGCGCATGAAGCCTCGCTCCTGCCTGTGGAAACCCAACCGCTCATGCGCTGGCGCATGGAACGTGCGCGGGAAGGCGTCGGCATTTACGGCGGGCTCGCACGCTTCGGCCGCGAGCAGCGGGAGTTCATCGAGCAGGTCTTTGCCGAGGTTGTGGAACGCGGGCCCTTGGCCGCCTCGGATATAGAAGGCCATAAGGGCACATCGGGCTGGTGGCAGTGGAGTGATGCGAAGCGCGCGCTCGAATGGCTTTTCTGGGCCGGTTTCATCACAACCCACTCGCGGCGCGCAAGCTTCGAGAGGCTTTATGACCTGCCCGAACGCGTCCTGCCAAGGTCAGTTCACGAGGCACCCACGCCTTCCCCCGAGAATGCCCAACGCAAGTTGATCGATATTTCCGCCCGGGCGCTGGGCGTTGCGACGGCGAGCGATCTACGTGACTATTTCCGCCTCTCGCCGCAAGATGCCTATCCGCGCATCGAGGAACTGGTCGAGGAAGGCACATTGCTGCCGGTCACCGTCAGCGGCTGGCCGCAGAAGGCCTATATGCATCGGGACGCTCGGTTGCCGCGCAAGATCGAGGCACGGGCGCTCCTCGCTCCCTTCGATCCACTCATCTGGGAGCGCTCGCGCACCGAACGGCTTTTCGACTTCCGCTACCGGATCGAGATCTACACGCCCGCGCACAAGCGGGTTTACGGCTATTACGTGTATCCTTTCCTCCTCGGCGAGAGCATCGTCGCCCGCGTCGATCTCAAGGCCGACCGCCAGAACGGCACGTTGCGCGTTCAAGCTGCCCACGCAGAAACTGGTGCGCCTTCCGAGACCGCGCCGGAGCTTTGGCGCTCGCTCAACGCGATGGCCGAATGGCTGGGACTGGAGAAGGTGGAGGTTTCCCGTAGCGGCAACTTCGCAGCGTCTTTGGCAAAAGCGGGAAATGTCGGCATGCGAGAGCCAGCGCCCGAAGAACAAGCGCTTCAGCCGGAAATGGACGAGGAAGCCTAGCTCGCCTGCGGCTGTTTGCCATCGCCGGAAGGCGCTTGGTCGAGCACCGCGGCCGTTTCCGGGTTACCGGCCCGGCCTGCCCGGCGGGGCTGGGTAAGCGGTGTCGGTACCGGCTGATTGCCGCGGAGAAGCTGCGAACCGGCATAAAGCCCGCCTGCGACTTGCAACTCCAGCCGCTCCGCGTCGCGCCGGCGCACATCCTCCATGATCTCGGCCGTGTCCATCTCCGGAACTCCGAGCTTTCTGAGCGTTGCCTGACCGAAGGCGAAGGCCGATTCGACCGTTTCGCGGATCTGGTAATCCACACCTGCCTTGATGAGACTTAAGGACGTTCCCCGATCGAACGCTCGGGCCAGCACTGGCACAAACGGAAATTCCGCCTTCACCAGTTCGGTGATGCGGATAGCCGTGTCCGGGTCGTTGACGCAGACGAGGACCGCCTGGGCATGTCCGACGCCCGCCGCATGCAAGATGTCGAGGCGCGTGCCGTCGCCATAATACACCTTGAAACCGAAGGTCGCCGCGGCCTGGATCATTTCGACATCCGTATCGATGGTCGAGACGTCAAAGCCGCGCGCTAGCAGCGGTTGGCTAACAATCTGGCCGAAGCGGCCGAAACCGATGATCAGCACATTGCCGGAAAGCCCATCGGGAGCCTCCACGCCTTCCATGGATGGGGCGGGTCGGGGCTGAAGACGACGCGCGACCATGCTGATGAAGGGCGTGAGCACCATCGAAATAATGACCGTCGAGGTGAAGATGGCGTTTGTCGGTGCATCGATGATCCCGACAGAGGCGGCTGCCGAATAGAGTACGAAGGCGAACTCGCCGCCTTGTGCCATCAGCGTGGCGCGTTCCACGGCCTCTTCATGTGTGGTTTTCAGAAGCCTCGCAACGGCATAAATACCCAATCCCTTCAGGATCATGAAGGCCGTGACCGCGAGCACGACCAGCCCGAGATTCCGAGCCACTACGCTCAGGTCGAGGGCCATGCCGACCCCCAGGAAGAAAAGACCGAGGAGGAGGCCTCGGAACGGCTCGATATCGGCCTCCAGCTGATGCCGGAACGAGCTTTCGGAAAGAAGCACGCCGGCAAGGAACGCACCCATCGCCATTGAGAGGCCGCCGAGTTGCATGGCGAGCGCGGCGCCAAGCACCACCAGCAATGCAGCGCCCGTCATCACCTCGCGGGCGCCGGCCTGGGCCAGGATGCCAAACATGGGATTGAGGAGAAAGCGCCCGGTCAGAACGAGGGCGCCAAGCACGCCGAGCGCAATTGCGATCTGCACAAGGCCCGAGCCGCCATCGGCGGATACCTGCCCGGGCGCGATGAAGGCGACAAAGGCAAGCAATGGCACGATCGCCATGTCCTCGAGCAGCAGGATCGCAACGATGCGCTGGCCCCTCGGCGTCGAAAGCTCTCCGCGCTCGTTGAGGATCTGGAACACGATTGCCGTCGAAGTTAGCACGAAGCCCATGCCGAACACGAAGGCGGCAGCGGCCGAATAGCCGAATGCGATGCCGGCACCGGTAAGCAGCACGCCGCAGGCGACGACCTGGAGCACCCCCAGGCCGAGGATCTCCCGCCTGAGGCTCCACAGGCGAGAAGGCTGCATCTCCAGCCCGATAATAAAAAGGAACATCACCACGCCGAGCTCGGCGACGCTGATGATGGAACCGGCGTCGGTGAACAGCCCGAGCCCGAACGGCCCGATCACGAGCCCGGCCGCCAGATAGCCGAGCACGGAATCGAGCCCGAAACGCTTGAAGAGCGGTACGGCCACCACGCCTGCCGTGAGCAGCACCACCACCGGAACGAGGTCAACCCCGTGTGCCGCTTCACCCGCCATGGATCGTTCCTCTTGCTTGAGGGATGCTGCCTTGTTTTAAGGCCTCACGGCCTTCCTGAAAACGGAGAAACGAGCGCGGCCTTCAGGCGAATTCCATGATGACGGCGTCGACGGCCAGGCTGTCGCCGGGTCCGGCGTTGATCGCCGCGATGGTGCAATCGCGTTCGGCGCGCAGCACATTTTCCATCTTCATGGCCTCGACCACGGCAAGCACCTCTCCCGCCTTCACCTCTTGCCCCTCCTTTACCGCAATGGAGACCACGAGGCCCGGCATGGGGCAAAGCAGCTTCTTGGATGTATCCGGCGTCGCGCGTTCCGGCATGAGCCGGTCAAGTTCGGCGACGCGCGGCGTCATCATTTTCGCCACGGAGGCCACACCCTGCCAGGAAAGCTCATAACCGTTCAGCACCGGACGAACCTGCACTGCGATTTCCCTTCGGCCGATGCGGCCTTCCCAGATCGGCTCACCCGGACGCCATGAAGAAGTGAGCGTGACAGGAGGGGCGCCCTCGATCGAGACGTCCAGTTCGGCCGGAATGGAGATCATTCCTTCCACCAGCGAGACCGGTACATAATCCTGATCGAGTTTTACCACCCAGTCACGCCGGAGATCGCCTGAATGCGGTCCCAGCCGTCCGGGCAAGCGGTCGAGCCGGTCGCGTCGGATCAGCTCGATGGCGAGCGCCACGGCGCAGAACACGGCGCGCTCGGTTTTCCCGGCCCGCGGGATCGAAAACCCCTCGGGATATTCCTCCGCGATGAAGGCCGTCGATAGCCGTCCTTCGCGCCAGCGAGGGTGGCGCATGAGCGCCGCGAGAAAAGGGATATTGTGTGCGATTCCATCGATAACGAACCGGTCGAGCGCCGCGGCCATCGCATCGATTGCGCCTGGGCGGTCCGGCGCGTGGGCGCAGAGCTTGGCGATCATCGGGTCATAAAACATCGAGATCTCCGACCCTTCGGCCACGCCGGTGTCGTTACGCACCACAATGCTGCCGTATCGGCCTTCCGCCGGCGGGCGGTAACGCGCAAGCCGGCCGATCGAGGGAAGGAAGTTGCGGGTCGGGTCCTCGGCATAAAGCCGGCTCTCGATCGCCCACCCTTCGAGCTTCACCTCTTCCTGGGTGATTTGCAGTCTTTCACCTGCCGCAATGCGAATCATCTGCTCGACGAGATCGATGCCGGTCACGAGCTCCGTCACCGGATGCTCCACCTGCAGCCTTGTGTTCATTTCCAGGAAATAGAAATTCCGATTGCGATCGACGATGAACTCCACCGTACCCGCGCTCTGGTAGTCCACAGCCTTGGCGAGCGCCACGGCCTGCGAACCCATGGCCTGACGCGTCGCCTCATCGAGGAAGGGTGACGGCGCCTCTTCAACGACCTTCTGGTTGCGTCGCTGGATCGAGCATTCGCGCTCGCCCAGATGGATGAAGTTGCCGAAGGCATCCGCCAGCACCTGGATTTCGATATGGCGCGGCTCCTCTATGAACTTCTCGATGAAGATGCGGTCGTCGCCGAAGGACGAGGCAGCCTCCGAGCGCGACCGCTCGAATCCCTCGCGGGCCTCCACGTCGTTTCCCGCGACGCGCATGCCTTTGCCGCCACCCCCGGCTGACGCCTTGATCATCACCGGATAGCCGATCTCGGCGGCGATCCTTGCCGCGTGCGCGGCATCTTTGATCAGGCCCATGAAACCGGGCACGGTGGACACGCCCGCCTGGGCCGCGATCTTCTTCGAGGTGATCTTATCGCCCATCGCGCGGATCGCCTTGGGCTTCGGACCAATGAAGACGATCCCCTCCGCCTCCAGTCTCTCACAGAAATCCGCGTTCTCCGAAAGAAAGCCATAACCCGGATGCACGGCCTCGGCGCCGGTCTCTTTGCAGGCGGCAATGATCCTGTCCGCCACGAGGTAGCTCTGGCTCGCAGGCGCCGGTCCGATCGCCACCGCCTCATCGGCCATCTCCACATGCACCGCGTCCGCATCAGCCTCCGAATAGATGGCGACCGTTGCGATCCCCATCCGGCGGGCGGTCTTGATCACCCGGCAGGCGATCTCGCCACGATTGGCAATGAGTATCTTCTTGAACATGCGGAGTTTCCCCTCCCGGACAATCCTTTCTATGGTTTCACAACACAGTCCTCAAGCGGGTGCGTTCGGTCGCACAATCGCCGTCGCTATTTCATTCGCGGCGCTCGCACCGTACATGGGGTCGATTCGATCCGTTCGGCTGCCCGGCAGGAGAACACGCGTGCCCACAATCTATGTCGATGCCGATGCCTGCCCCGTTAAAGAAGAGGTCACGCGCGTTGCCGCGCGCCACGGCTTGCCTGTCGTCTTTGTCTCGAATGGTGGACTGCGTCCCTCCCGAGATCCGATGATTCGCCATGTCGTGGTTCCCGGAAAGGCCGACGCGGCCGATGATTGGATCGTTGAAAATGCGTCTGCCGGCGATATCGCGGTCACCGCCGATGTTCCTCTCGCCGCAAGACTGGTCGAGAAGCACCTGCAGGTGCTTGGGCCGACAGGACGTTCCTTTACCCGAGAAAGCATTGGCATGGACGTCGCCATGCGGAACCTGAAGCAGGATCTGCGGGAGGCGGGTGAGATCAAGGGCTACAATCCCGGTTTCACCGCCAAGGATCGCAGCGCTTTTCTCCAGGCATTGGAAGCAGCGGCTCGCCGCGCCTTACGCCAAAGCTGAGGCATAAGGATCCCCCACAAAGAAGTGTTCCGACATTGCATGCAGGCAGGTGACAAAGCGATGCGGCTGCGCTAGGTATCGCCACGTCGCAGGAGAAATCCTGCCTGTCCGTGGGAGAGAGCAGCGACGCTGCCGCCGAAGGGGAAATCGCCCGAAATCTCTCAGGCAAAAGAACCGCGGACGGGTTAGACGCTCTGGAAAGTCGGGGATATTCCCCGCGCCGAAGGTGTAAGCGCTGCCGATAGGTCCGGTGCGCGAGTCTCTCAGGCTTCCGACAGAGGGGCACGGATGCGTTGCGCAAGCAGCGTCGGTGCAGCTTTGGAGGCCTGATGAGCGACCTGAAACATCTTCCACTCGAATCCCTGCATGAGGAAGCGGGCGCGCGCTTCGGCGCCTTCGCTGGCTGGCGCATGCCGCTTACCTATCCCGCAGGCGTGATGAAGGAGCATCTTCATACCCGGCAAGAGGCGGGCCTTTTCGATATCTCCCACATGCAGCTTTTTGCGATGGAAGGAAAAGATGCCGCCGCCTTCCTTTCCCGCGCTTGTCCGTTGGATGCGGCTGCGTTGCAGCCGGGCACGTCGAAATACACGATCCTCCTCAATGAGAATGCCGGCATCATCGACGATCTGATCGTCACCCGGCTCGGCCCGGACCGCTTCATGGTGGTGGCCAATGCCGGGAATGCCGCAAAGGATGAGGCTCATTTCCGCGCCATCGCAGGTGACTTCGATGTGGCGATCGAGGCTCTGGATCGCGTCCTTCTCGCCTTGCAAGGCCCGGAGGCAGAAAGCGTGCTGGTCGGCGCAGGCCTGGACCTTACCGACCTCACCTTCATGACCGCCGCGGAACCACGCGAAAACTGGTTCGCGGCGCGCTCCGGCTACACCGGCGAAGATGGATTCGAAATCGCGCTGCCTCCAGAGGAAGCGCGGAATTTTGCCGAGAAGCTTCTTGCGGACGACCGTGTCATGTGGATCGGCCTTGCTGCGCGCGACAGTCTTCGGCTGGAAGCTGGGCTTTGTTTGCACGGTCAGGACCTGGACGAGGACACCGACCCGGTAAGCGCAGCCATCCTTTGGGCCATTCCGAAGAAGCTGCGCGAAGCCGGAGACTTCGTCGGAGCGGACGCGTTGCGACGCATCATCGCCGAAGGTCCCCGCCACGTGCGCGTCGGCCTCAAGCCGGAAGGGCGCCAGCCTATCCGCGCCGGCGCCAAGCTCCTGAACGAAAAGGGCGAAATTGTAGGCCAGGTAACATCCGGCGGCTTCGGCCCGTCCGCCGGTTATCCCATCGCCATGGGCTATGTCGCCCCCGCCTACCGCGAGTCCGGCACGATGCTCGAGGCGCAGGTTCGCGAAAACCGGCTGCCGGTCGCCATTTACGCCCTTCCCTTCACGCCCCATCGCTACCGCAAAGGATAACAAGATGAGCAAGACCTATTTCACGTCCGACCACGAATGGCTCCGTGTTGAGGACGGCACGGCGACCGTGGGCATCACCGACTACGCCCAGGAACAGCTTGGTGACCTGGTGTTTGTCGAATTGCCGGAAGTGGGCAAGGCCCTCAAAAAAGGCGACACCGCCGTGGTCGTCGAATCCGTCAAGGCGGCCTCCGATGTCTACGCTCCTGTCGACGGTGAAGTGACGGAGGTGAACCAGGCGCTTTCCAGCGAGCCTGCCCTCGTCAACAGCTCAGCGATGGGTGACGGCTGGCTATGGA
This sequence comes from Chelativorans sp. J32, assembly GCF_000518985.1. Taxonomy (GTDB): domain Bacteria; phylum Pseudomonadota; class Alphaproteobacteria; order Rhizobiales; family Rhizobiaceae; genus Chelativorans. Next base: position 201,749 of record NZ_JAEQ01000004.1, on the reverse strand, counting down.
AGATGAAGCTTGCCGACGAAAGCGAGCTCGAAGGCCTGATGGACGAAGCCGCCTATAAGGCGAGCATCGCCTAGCCCCATATAGAAGAAATGGAGCAGATCGCCCTTATCTCCCGGTTCCCCATGAGGCGCATCTGCGAATAGGAAACATCTCATGACGTCTTCTACCGCCCCCTTTTCCGCCCGCCATATCGGCCCCCGTGCCGATGAAACCAAGGCGATGCTCGCATCGCTGGGGCTGCCCTCGCTGGAGACGCTGATCAGCCAGGCCGTGCCGAACTCGATTCGACTTGACCGCGCGCTCGACCTGCCGCCGCCGGCGAGCGAGGCCGAGGCGCTTGCCGAGCTGCAAGCGCATATGCGGGACAACAAGGTTCTGAAGAGCTTCATCGGCGCAGGCTATCATGGCTGCCACGTGCCGCCGGTCATCCAGCGCAATCTCTTTGAGAACCCGGCCTGGTACACGGCCTATACGCCGTACCAATCGGAGATCAGCCAGGGACGTCTGGAGATGCTCTTTCATTTCCAGACGCTGGTGACGGAATTGACGGGCCTTCCCGTCGCCTCCGCCTCCCTGTTGGACGAAGCCACTGCTGCGGCGGAGGCTGTCGGGATTGCCTGGCGCCACCATCGCAGCAGCCGCAACAGGCTGGTGATTGCGGGTGCCTTGAACCCGCAAACCCAGGATGTGGTGAAGACGCGTGCCGAGCCGCTCGGGATCGAGATCGCCGCCAATGGCCAGCTCGACAGCGATACGTTCGCTCTCGTCATTCCATGGGCGGACACCTATGGCGTCTATCATGATCATTCCGCCCTCATCCGCGAGGCGAAGACAAAGGACATCATCGTCATCTTCGTGGCCGATCCGCTGGGACTGCTCCTTAGCGAAACGCCGGCAAGCCTTGGCGCGGAGATCGCGGTGGGTTCGATGCAGCGTTTCGGTGTTCCCATGGGATTCGGCGGGCCACATGCTGCCTATTGCGCCGTCTCGGATCGGCTCACGCGCCTCATGCCGGGCCGTCTCGTCGGCCAATCCGTGGATGCCCATGGCCGTCCCGGTTACCGCCTCGCCCTGCAAACGCGCGAGCAGCATATCCGCCGCGATAAGGCGACTTCCAATATCTGCACCGCGCAGGCGCTGCTCGCCAATATGGCAGCAGCCTACGCCGTCTGGCACGGACCCGAGGGGCTGAAGGCCATCGCTACGCATGTTCACGGGCTTGCCGCCCGCCTCCATGCCGGGCTCAAAGCCGCCGGACTGAAGCTCGCAGGTGAGAAGATCTTCGACACGATCACGGTCAGTGTTCCGGGCAGGACCGAAGCCATCGCGGCGGAAGCCGAGAAGTCGGGTCGGCTGCTTCGCGTCATCGACGCGGATCGCATCGGCGTCGCCTTCGACGAGACCTCCACAGAAGCGGATCTTCAGGCGATCGCCTCCCTCTTCGGCATTTCCGTCCCATCCGAAGCTGCCACGCTCGCGGCGGCTGCGCCCCGCGGCCAACATTTCCTCACCCAGCCCGTGTTCCACGAACATCGTTCGGAAACGGAGATGATGCGCTTCCTGCGCAGGCTGGCCGACAAGGATCTGGCGCTCGACCGGGCCATGATCCCGCTCGGCTCCTGCACCATGAAGCTCAATGCGGCGGCGGAAATGATGCCGGTGAGCTGGCCCGAGGTGAACGGGCTACACCCCTTCGCGCCCGAGGAGCACACGGTGGGCTTCCGCCGCATGATCCACGAACTTGAGGGTTGGCTGGCGGAAATCACCGGCTTCCACGCCGTCTCGCTGCAGCCCAATGCGGGCAGTCAGGGCGAGTATGCCGGGCTGCTCGCCATCCGCCGCTATTTCCGCGAGCGTGGCGAAGGCCATCGCGATGTCTGCCTCATTCCTTCGTCAGCTCACGGCACCAATCCCGCCTCCGCCGCGATGGCGGGCATGAGGGTCGTGGTTGTCCGTTGCACGGATGATGGCGATATCGATGTGGAGGACCTCAAGGCGAAGGCCGCCGAGCATGCGACGCGGCTTGCCGCCCTGATGATCACCTATCCCTCTACCCATGGCGTGTTCGAGGAGGGTGTGCGCGACATGTGCGCGGTCATTCATGAGCATGGCGGGCAGGTCTATCTCGACGGAGCGAACCTGAACGCGCTGGTGGGCCTCGCGCGGCCCGGCGATCTGGGTGCCGACGTCTGCCACATGAACCTGCACAAGACGTTCTGCATTCCCCATGGCGGCGGAGGCCCCGGTATCGGCCCGATCGGCGTGAAGGAGCACCTGAAACCGTTCCTGCCCGGCCATGTGGAGCTCGGGTCCGGCGATGCGGTTGCGGCAGCCCCCTTCGGCAGCGCCTCGATCCTGCCCATCACCTGGATGTATATCCGCATGATGGGCGCCGCCGGCCTGAAACGTGCGACCGAGATGGCGATCCTCAACGCCAACTACATCGCCGAGCGGCTCAAGGCTCACTATCCGGTGCTCTACAAGGGCCGCAACGGGCGCGTCGCGCATGAATGCATCCTGGACACCCGCGTTCTCAAAGATCGCGCAGGGATCACGGTGGAAGACATTGCGAAGCGCCTCATCGACTACGGTTTCCATGCCCCCACCATGTCCTGGCCTGTGGCCGGGACACTCATGGTGGAACCAACGGAATCGGAGCCTAAGGGCGAGATAGACCGCTTCTGCGACGCGATGATCTCCATCGCCGAGGAAGCCCGGCGCGTGGAGAGGGGCGAGTGGCCGAAGGACGACAATCCGCTCGTCAACGCTCCCCATACGGCGGCTGAGTTAACGGCGGAAAATTGGACGCATCCCTATACCCGCACGGACGCAGCCTTCCCCTCGGGCAGCATGGACTGGGCAGCAAAATACTGGCCGCCGGTCTCCCGGGTCGACAATGTCGCCGGCGACCGTAACCTTGTCTGCGCCTGCCCACCCATCGAAGCGCTCGCCAGCTGATCGCCACCCGAAAGGTTAACAAATGCGGTGCACTCCGTTAAGGAATGCGCCGCATTATCGGGTTGGCTAACGGCGGTTCTTCCGATAAGAGCCGTTCACAACTACCGAACGGAACCGGAACGGGCCTTCGCTTTGCCATGAAATCCATGGCAAACTCGATGTGATTCGTGGGCGCGCATGGGGAAGAAGACTTTCGATGGACGATAGCAACGACCTCTTTGGAACGCTTGGCTCCTCCAGCGCTGAGCGGATCAAGCAGCCGGATCCCATCGCGGCGAGCAAGCCGCAGCGCGCCCCTTCCCAGGCGCGTGACGGGAGCGACAGCTACAGCGCGGCGGACATTGAGGTTCTGGAGGGCCTGGAGCCGGTGCGACGGCGCCCCGGCATGTATATTGGCGGCACGGACGACAAGGCCCTGCATCATCTCTTCGCCGAGGTGATCGACAACTCCATGGACGAAGCCGTGGCCGGCCACGCGACCTTCATCGAGGTCGATCTTTCCGAGGACGGCTTCCTCACGGTCACTGACAATGGCCGCGGCATTCCGATCGATCCGCACCCCAAGTTCAAGAACAAGTCCGCCCTTGAAGTGATCATGACGACGCTCCATTCGGGCGGCAAATTCGATTCCAAGGTCTACGAAACCTCGGGCGGCCTGCACGGCGTCGGCGTTTCGGTCGTCAACGCCTTGTCGGAATCGCTCGAAGTGGAGGTGGCGCGCGGGCGCCAGCTGTACCGCCAGCGTTTTTCGCGCGGGCACCCGCTGGGGCCGCTTGAAAATGTGGGGGAGGTTCACAACCGCCGCGGCACGCGCACGCGCTTTAAGCCCGACCCGCAGATTTTCGGCGCCGACGCCAAATTTGAGCCCGCCCGCCTCTACCGGATGACGCGCTCCAAGGCCTATCTCTTCGGCGGCGTCGAGATTCGCTGGAATTGTGCCCCCTCGCTCATCAAGGAAAAGGACGAGACCCCCGAAAAAGCTGTCTTCCATTTCCCGGGTGGCCTCAAAGATTACCTCGCCGCGAGCATCGACGGCGAGTTCCAGGTCACGAAGGAAGTTTTCGCCGGCAAGAGCGAGAAACAAGGCGGCCATGGTGCCGTGGAATGGGCGGTCACCTGGTATGGCGGCGACGCCTTCCTCAACTCCTACTGCAATACGATTCCAACGCCTGAGGGCGGCACTCATGAACAGGGCTTCCGTAACGCGCTTCTGAGGGGCCTGCGCGGCTATGCCGATCTTACCGGCAACAAGCGCGCCTCCATCGTCACAGCCGAGGATGTGATGATCTCGGCCGCCGGCATGCTCTCGGTCTTCGTGCGCGAACCGGAATTCGTCGGCCAGACGAAGGACAAGCTCGCCACCGCCGCTGCCATGCGGATCGTCGAGAACGCGGTCCGCGACCCGTTCGACCATTGGCTCGCCGACAATCCGGCCGAGGCCTCGAAGCTGCTGGACTGGGTGATCGCGCGCGCAGACGAGCGCTTAAAGCGCCGGCAGGAAAAAGAGGTGAGCCGCAAGTCCGCGGTGCGCAAGCTGCGCCTGCCCGGCAAACTCGCAGACTGCACGGTGGGCGCTGCAGCCGGTGCCGAGATCTTCATCGTCGAGGGAGATTCCGCCGGTGGCTCGGCCAAGCAGGCACGCGATCGCGCCACCCAGGCCGTCCTTCCCTTGCGCGGCAAGATCCTTAACGTCGCCAGCGCCGGATCGGGCAAGCTTGCCGCCAATCAGACGATCACCGACCTCATCCAGGCGCTCGGTTGCGGCACGCGTTCCAAATACCGGGAAGACGACCTACGCTACGAGCGCGTGATCATCATGACGGACGCCGACGTCGACGGCGCGCATATCGCTTCGCTGCTCATCACCTTCTTTTATCAGGAGATGCCGCAGCTCATCACGAACGGCCATCTCTTTCTGGCCGTGCCGCCCCTTTACCGCATCAGCCAGGGCGGCAAGACCATGTATGCCCGTGATGACGCGCATAAGGACGAACTCCTGCGAACGGAATTCACCGGCAGGGGCAAGGTCGAGATCGGCCGCTTCAAGGGCCTTGGCGAAATGATGCCGGCTCAGCTTAAGGAAACGACCATGGACCCGAAACATCGCACGCTTCTTCGCGTGGAGGTCCTTGATAGTCCTGAGGCCACCAACAGCGCAGTCGATGCCCTGATGGGAACGAAACCCGAGGCCCGTTTCCGCTTCATCCAGGAAAATGCGGAGTTCGTCGAAGATCTGGATATCTAGGGGGGGCGGTCGGGGTCAAAAACCGATAGCCAAGCGCCTGCACTGCTCTCCGAGGCCATCCCGTTCTTTATTGGCCCAGCGTCACGCCGCCACCAGCGTCAGAGCCTGCTGACGCGCGTTCTGCCGCATCGCATCGAGGTGGATACGGCGCAGCAGAGTGGTGAGCGCGGTACCGGTCGGGTCTTCCAGGGTTTTCGGATTGCCCTCCAGGGCTTTCAGCATGTGCCAGGAAGCCTCTTGAGGCCCTGCCGCGCGTTTTCCGTTTGCGACTTGGCGCCAGATCTTCAGCGCTGCAAGAATCGGCGCATGGGTAACCGGCTTGAGGCCGGCTTTGACGAGCAGTCCTGTCACGGCCCCGTCCCTTCCGCGCGAGAGGACCGAGCGCACGCGTGACTCGCTCAGGCCTGTAAGGGCTACGAGCGCCACCCCGAAAAAGTCGATCTTGCCGTAAGTCACAGCCCGTACGAGGAACCCGGATGTAAGATCTCCGCGCAGCCGCAGATGCTCCACCAGGGCTGCATGCTCCCGGGGCTCGGTGGCATCGATCAGGGTCAGCGATGCTTTCACGCAGGCCTCTCGCGTCAGTTTTTCCGCGCGTTCGGAACCCATGAGCGCCTGTACAAAACGGGCTGAGGAAAGAGCCTCTCCCACCTGAACGAGCAGAAGATGACGGCAGTCGGAAGGCAAGCGGCGGTCCGATGCAAGCGCGGCGCGAACGGCGGCGTGCGTGCCGTGCCGTTCGATCATGCGACGGAAGCTCAGCGCCGCGATCTGCGCGCCGCCGTTGCGCAGAAGCGCAAGGCAGGCCTTGGCCTCTCCCACTTCGGCTACCGCCGCCGAGAGCGCCATCGAGACCCAGGGTCGGGAGGCGATCAAAACCTGGATCCGCACCTCGCCCGTTGCCACCCAGTCGATAAGATCGATATCGGTAAGGAGAGGCGAGCGGACAAGCACGGGTGCGGCGACTTCAGGCTGATCGTTCGCAAGCGCGGCGATTACCTGTGGCGGGGCTACGTGACTGAGCGATAGAGCCTCTGCCAGGGCCAGCCGGACCTGGGGCGAAGGATCTTCCGCCAGAAGCGTCAATGCGGCTTCCGCAGCCGCGCGTTCCTCGAAGGGAAATTTTCTATGAAGATAGGCCCGCGCCAAGGCCGCCGCCGCAGGCGCGCGCTGTGACACCTTTGCCGTTGCGATCCAACGGAGGAAATATTGGATGACAGACACTACCGGTCTCCCCCTGAAGGCGCCAGATTAGACTCTGTTCGTTTAGAAATCGTTTACTATGATTACGGGTCAGAAATTGTTTACTGCGAGAACTTGCGGGCGGGAGACGCCCCGCTAAAATGCCCTGAACAAGGGGAGTGGATATGCCGGGCCTTTACCTTGAGGACTTTGAACCGGGACAAATCTTCCGCCATACGCTGCGAAAGACGATAACCGAGAGCGACAATGTCCTCTTCTCGGTGATGACATTGAACCCGCAGCCGCTTCACATCGATTTCGACTTCGCCGAAAAGACCGAATGGGGCAAGCCGCTCGTGAACTCACTCTTCACGCTGGGACTCATGATCGGCATTTCCGTTCATGATACTACACTTGGCACGCTGATTGCCAATCTCGGCATGACGGAAACTGTGTTTCCGAACCCCCTTTTCCACGGAGATACTTTTCGTGTGGAAACAGAAGTGAAGAGTGTGCGTGTATCCCGCTCCAAGCCCGACCGCGGAATCGTTGAGTTCGAGCATCGCGGTTTCAATCAGCACGACATCTTGGTGGCCCGCTGCTTGCGGCAAGCGATGGTCGTGAAAAGGCCCTCCTGATGCGCTCGCTCCTTTTCGTGCCGGCGGATTCCGAACGCAAGCTGGAAAAGGCGCTCCGGTCAGGAGCCGACATTTTGATCCTGGATTTGGAAGATTCGGTCGCGCTGTCCCAAAAGGAGGAGGCGCGCCGTATCGCGGTCCATTTCCTTCGGAAGGAAGCGATTCCGGCGCGGGTCTATGTGCGGGTGAACGCGCTTGCCACCGGGCTTACGGATGAGGATCTCGCAGCAGTGATGCCGGCACGGCCTGCCGGAATCATGCTGCCCAAGGCAGAAGGCGGCCAGGATGTCGCCCTTCTCTCGGCCAAGCTTCGGGTGCATGAGGCGGAACACGGCATTAAGGATGGGGCAACATCCATCCTCCCTATCGTCACCGAGACGGCGAAAGCTGTTTTCGCGGCTCACACGATTGCCGGTGCGAGCAACCGGCTATGCGGCCTTACCTGGGGCGCCGAGGACCTCTCCGCTGAGATCGGAGCACGGGTCACCCGGGATGACGCAGGCGGCTACACAGGTGTTTTCGCGCTTGCGCGCTCCATCACCCTGCTTGCAGCTGCCTCTGCGGGTGTGCCGGCAATCGATACCGTTTTCCCGGCATTCCGGGACATGGAAGGCTTTGCGCGCGACTGCCGGGACGCAGAGCGCGACGGCTTCACAGGCAAAATGGCGATTCATCCTTCCCAGGTGCCCATCATCAATGCCGCCTTCACACCTTCGGAGGAGGCGATCGACCACTCCCGCCGGGTGGTCGCCGCCTTCGCCGATGCAGGAGCCCGAGGGGTGGCCAGCGTCGACGGAGAGATGGTCGACCGGCCTCACCTCATCCGCGCCGAACGCATCCTGGAACGCGCGCGCCTTGCAGGATTGGATCAGGGGAATGGGCGGTGAGACGGTAGGGCAACATGTGCGCTATCGTTCCCCTACCCATTATCTTCAAGATCTTTCCCCTGCTGCCTTCATGCCTTCCTGCGGCCACGGCCCTTCGTAATCACTGACGAGGCTCGCCACTTCGGGTCTGCGGCGATCCGGGGTTCCCCCGGGATGGGTCCCGATATGCACGAAGCCAACCGCCCGCTCATATGGAGCCAGCCCGAGAATGCGCCGGCCCTCCTCCACGTCCGAGTACCAGTTGGTTATGATGTTGGTGTGATAGCCAAGCGCATTGGCGGCGATCATGAGGTTCATGGCCACCATGCCTCCCGAAAGGAACATCTCCCATTGCGGGATCTTGATGCTCTCCTTGGGGCTCGACACAACGCCGATGACGAGCGGCGCACGCGAGAAACGCGTCAGTTCCTGCTGCCGGCGCGCTTCGTTCAATGACCCTTCGCGCTCTTCCGCAAGCTCGGCCAGCATCTGCCCCACCCGCTCACGCGCCTCGCCGCGATAGAGGATGAAGCGCCATGGCGCGAGTTGTCCGTGATCGGGCACGCGGGTGGCGGCCCGCAGGATGATCTCGAGTTCACCTTCCGACGGCGCAGGTTGAGCGAGCTCGTGGATGGGCGCGGAACGGCGGGCGAGCAAAAGATCGATTACTGCATTGCTCAAGAATATTCTCCTGTCGTGGAAAGATCGGCCGAATGGCCCTTGTTGGCTGGGCGAGGCGGAGCTCGCATGGCTATAGCCTTGAAATTGCCACTGGCTTGGGCTTCATGGCAAGAATGCGGTTGGTGGCGATACGAATCATCCTGATGTCTTTGCTTACGGCCGGGGTTTCTGTAAACCCCGCCTTGGCCCGGGATGACGACGATCAGCTATCGCCCGGCCTTACCGAATATGCCGCTCCTCAGACGCAGTCTCCCCTTGATCAGGCCAAAGCTTCGCAACTGGTGCTGGCAGCTCAACTGAAGGAGGATACGCCGGAGATCCCCGAGGGGTTGATATGGCGGATCTTCGCGCCGGAACCAGGACCGGATGGAAAATTGCCGCTTGTGGCAACGGCCAAGGGCGGCACCCGCGCCTTTACACTGGCCCCCGGAAGCTATCTCGTCCACGCTGCCTATGGCCGGGCGGGGGCAACGAAGAGAATTACCGTCGCGGGTGCATCGAAGCGCGAGAGCTTGGTACTCGATGCCGGCGGCCTCAAGCTCGATGCAGTGCTCCCCGGAGATATCCGCATACCGGAGAAGCAGCTCCGCTTTTCCATCTATGAAGCCGACGCCGACGCCACTGGCGAACGCCCCCTGATCGTACCCAATGTACGGCCGAACGCGATCATAAGGCTCAATGCCGGCACCTATCACGTCGTCTCCAACTACGGCCCGATCGCCGTCATCCGCTCCGACATCCGTGTCGAGGCCGGTCAGTTGACCGAAGCAACGGTGGAACACAGGGCGGCCGAGGTGACCCTGAAGCTGGTACGTGAGTCCGGAGGCGAGGCTATAGCAGACACGGCATGGTCGATCCTGACCGAGTCCGGAGAGATCGTGCTCGATACGGTCGGCGCCTATGCCACGATCGTTCTGCCCGAAGGCGAATACACGATCGTGGCGAAGAACCGGGACCGCATCTATCAGCGCGACTTCACGGTGGCGGCCGGTCAGAAACAGGATGTCGAGCTTCTGCCGGGCGACCTGGTTCCTCCCGATGCGGCATTTCCAGACTAGGTGAAGAGGCAGCGCCGGCCGAAGCCAGCGCCGCCAAAGTTATGCCTTTGCACGCCGGATATCCGGCGGCGTGGCCTCTTCGGCAAGTTGTGCGATTGCTTGCGCCAAGGGAAGCGAGCTTTGGTCGCGGCTGCCAAGGCGGCGGATATTCACACTGCCCTCCTCCGCCTCGCGCTTGCCGCAGACGAGAATGACGGGCACTTTCGCAAGACTGTGCTCGCGCACCTTGTAATTGATCTTCTCGTTGCGCAGGTCCGTCTCCGCCGAAAGCCCTGCGGCTTTCAGTTGCTCGGCCACCTGCCTGGCATAATCGTCCGCGTCGGAGGTGATCGTCGCTACCACCACCTGCAGCGGCGCGAACCAGAGCGGGAAATGCCCCGCATAGTTCTCGATCAGGATGCCGAGGAAGCGCTCCATCGAGCCGCAGATGGCGCGATGGATCATCACCGGCTGCTTCTTCTCCGAATCCTTGTCGATATAAAATGCGTTGAACCGCTCAGGAAGGTTGAAGTCCACCTGCGTGGTGCCGCATTGCCACTGGCGGCCGATCGCGTCCTTCAGCACATAATCGAATTTCGGTCCGTAGAATGCACCGTCACCGGGATTGATCGCTGTCTTGATGCGATTGTCCGACTGCTGGATGCGCTTGAGCACGCCGCTCATGATCTCCTCGGCATGATCCCAAAGCGCATCGGAGCCGACGCGCTTCTCCGGCCTGGTGGAGAAGTAGACCGTGATCTCCTCGAAGCCGAAATCGGCATAGGTAGAGAGGATCAGGTCATTGATCTTGAGGCATTCCTCGGCGAGCTGCTCCTCCGTGCAGAAGATATGCGCGTCGTCCTGGGTGAATCCCCGAACGCGCATCAGCCCGTGCAGAGCGCCCGACGGCTCGTAGCGATGCACCACGCCGAATTCGGCCAGGCGGATCGGCAGGTCCCGATAGGATTTAAGCCCATGCTTGAAGATCTGGACATGGCCGGGGCAATTCATCGGCTTCAAGGCGAAGACGCGTTTGTCCTCCGCCTCCTCGTCGGCACACTCGACCTTGAACATGTTCTCCTTATACCAGTCCCAGTGACCCGAGGTCTGCCACAGGGAATGGTCCAGCACCTGCGGTGCATTCACCTCCTGGTACACGCCGTCGAGCCGGCGACGCATGTAGGAGACAAGGTTCTGGAACATGCGCCAGCCTTTGGCGTGCCAGAAGACGACGCCCGGCCCTTCCTCCTGGAAGTGGAACAGATCCATCTCGCGGCCGAGCCGGCGGTGGTCGCGCTTTTCGGCCTCTTCCAGCATGTTGAGATAGTCATCGAGCTGCTGCTGGTCCGTCCATGCCGTACCGTAGATGCGGGTGAGCATGGCGTTGTTGGCGTCGCCGCGCCAATACGCACCGGCTACCTTCATCAGCTTGAAGGCCTTGCCGATTTGCCCGGTGGAGACCATGTGCGGCCCGCGGCAGAGGTCGAACCAATCGCCCTGGAAATAGATCTTGACGTCCTGGTCCTCAGAAATCGCATCGATCAGCTCGACCTTGTAGGTCTCGCCCTTCTCGGCGAACACCTTCTTCGCCTTGTCGCGTGACCAGACCTCTTTCCTGAAACGCTCGTTGCGGTCGATGATCTCCCGCATCTTCTTCTCGATAACGGGCAGATCCTCGGGCGTGAAAGGCTCGTTCCGCGCAAAGTCGTAGTAGAAGCCGTTTTCGATCACCGGGCCGATGGTCACCTGAGTACCCGGCCAAAGCTCCTGGACGGCCTCAGCCAGAACATGCGCTGCGTCGTGGCGGATGAGTTCCAGCGCGCGTGGGTCTTCACGCGTGATGATCTCGATCTTGCCGCCGCGTTCCACAGGATCGGAAAGATCGCGTATGGAACCATCCAGAGCATAGGCCACGGCCTTTTTGGCCAGTGACTTCGAGATGGATTCTGCAATATCGGCACCGGTCGTCGCCGCATCGAAATTGCGGACGGAGCCATCGGGAAATGTCAGGGAAACGGCCTCAGCCATGGAAAAATCTCCTTATCCAGTCCCGCCAACGAACGCGGGTGGTGACAGACGATCAAGGCTGCGCATCTAGCGGGTACGAAGCGCTGCGGCAAGTCCCCGGAGCAACTAAGGCGTCAATCGCCAGAAGCGCCAGGGCGCCCACCATTGGTGGCGCGGGCTCAAGGTCTCCGGCACGAGGTCAATGCCGTGGGTTCCGCCCGGTCCGCATCGGACCACGCGGAACAGCCCCATCCAACCGCCTTTCCAGAGACCATGCCGGGCGATCGCCTCATAGGCATATTCCGAGCAGGTCGGAAAATGCCGGCAGGAATTGCCGATGAATCCGGACAGTGTAAGCTGGTAGAAGCGAACGAAGGCGGTGCCGAAAACCCGCCCGGGCGTTTTCGGCCATTGTCCCTGCCAGTTGCGCGAGCCCGTCACTTTTCGCCCAAGAGCCTGCGAATGCGCTCCGCCAATGCTGGAATATCGCCACGAGCTCTGCGCCAAACAACCAGCCAATTGACCGATCCGTACCCATGGGACAGGCGATTGCGCATTCGAAGGCTTCCCCGAGTTAGAGATCCGGATGAGCATCGGCGAGTTCCGGATGCTAGCTGAGAATCCGTCCTGCGGCTTCGCCGTTCGCCTCTATGCAAATTCCCGGGCGTCCGGACGTCGACTCACTCCCAACAGCGCCTCAAGCTCCATTTGCAAGGGCTTCCGTCGGGCGCAATGTCTTCTCTCCTAGGCAGCCTCGCCTGCCTCCTTGCGCTCGATCTGGTCGATGCAGTCGACCACCGCATCGAAGGTGAGCATGGTGGAGGCATGGCGCGCTTTGTAATCGCGCACCGGCTCCAGATATTTAAGGTCGGCAAAGCGCCCTTCCGGGGGCGGACCGTTCTCCTTAAGCATACGCCGCATTTCCTCGCGCACGACCCGCAGCTCCTCGGCACTGGCGCCGATAACATGGCGGGCCATAACCGAAGAAGACGCCTGGCCCAGGGCGCAGGCACGAACCTCATGGGCGAAATCCGTCACCACGCCGTCTGTCATTTTCAGATCGACCGTGACCGTCGACCCGCAAAGCTTGGAATGGGCCGTGGCAGTAGCATCGGGGTCGGCCAGCCTGCCAACCCGGCTGATATTGCCGGCAAAGCCAAGAATTTTCGCGTTATAGACGTCGTCGATCATGGAATTTCAGCCTGCGGCGCGAACCAAGAACAGGATGTCGCGCATATGACTTTCATTTACGCCGTTACAAAACTATATAGTGAGGGTACACGGCGAAGGGCAAGATATTGTAACGCCTCGCCGGTGCCGCATGCCGCTTTCGGGCGGGACTGAGTTCCCAACAACCCGCGAAGGCAGTGTCCGTTCAACTCGCTCCTGCCAGAGACAGGGGCTACGGGAGACGCCTTAAACATGGACGCGATCATCCGGAGCTTCCCGCCCCGTTCCGACCAGACCGCCCTGCCGGCGGAACAATCGTCTTTTCTCGACAAGCCGGTCACCGATCGCCCGAACCGCGAGGAGGCCGAGGCTGCCGTGCGCACGCTGTTGCGTTGGGCGGGCGACGATCCGGACCGGGAGGGGCTTAAGGAGACCCCCGCGCGCGTGGTGAAGGCCTATCAGGAGCTCTTCGGCGGCTACGATCTTTGCCCTGCCGAAGAACTCGGGCGCACCTTCGAGGAAGTCGCCGGTTATGACGATATGGTGTTGATCCGGGACATCCCGTTCCATTCCCATTGCGAGCACCACATGGTGCCGATCGTCGGCAAGGCGCATGTGGCCTATCTGCCGGATGGGAGAGTGGTGGGCCTTTCCAAGATCGCCCGGGTGGTCGACATATTCGCCCGCCGGCTGCAAACGCAGGAAACGATGACGGCCCAGATCGCCGGCACAATCCAGGATGTGCTCCAGCCGCTCGGCGTTGCCGTTATGATTGAGGCGGAGCATATGTGCATGGCTATGCGGGGCATCCGCAAGCAGGGCTCCACCACACTCACCACGACCTTTACTGGGACCTTCAAGACGCGGCCTGAAGAGCAGATGCGCTTCATCACCATGGTCCGAGATCCCCGCAACGGCTGACCCGATGCAAGAATTCCGTTTTGCGCCACCTTCCGCCGATAAAACCGAGCTGGAGGAAGGGAAACTCTTCACACCACGTTTCGATGCGAATGGGCTCATAACGGCGGTCGTTACCGATGCGGATGACGGCACGCTTCTCATGGTAGCCCATATGAATGCCGAGGCGCTGTCCAAGACTCTCCAGACCGGCATAGCCCATTACTGGTCTCGCTCCCGTTCAACCCTCTGGAAAAAGGGCGAAACCTCTGGAAACGAACAGCATGTGGTGGCCATCAGCACCGACTGCGACCAGGATGCGGTCCTGCTCAAGGTGCATGTCGCCGGCCAAGGTGCAACCTGCCATACCGGCCGACGTTCCTGCTTCTATCGGGATGTGAAGGTTGAAGGCGGCCGCCCAATTCTGACCGAAAACGGGTGAAATCCTCGCTTTCGGGTGAGCGGAGCCTCCTATTTCGGGCCTTTGCCTTCCCACATTCATGAATTTATTACGGAACCTGGGCATTATTGTCCGGGGGCTCAGGAGATTGTGATGCTCGATTGGGGACCGCTCCGCGGAAAATCCGACGGCAATGACAATAATGCCGTAAAGCCTCCGGCCCAGCCATTGGCCAATGGCGGTCAGGGCCCGGGTATTGCGCTGGCCCTTGGCGGAGGAGCTGCCCGCGGCTGGGCTCATATCGGCGTGCTGCGCGCGCTGGATGAAGCCGGCGTACACATTTCGATGATCGCCGGAACGTCCATCGGAGCGCTTGTCGGCGGCTGCTATCTTGCCGGCAAGCTGGATCAGCTGGAAGATTTCGCGCGGTCTCTGACCCGTCGCCGCATCCTTGGACTTCTGGATCTCAATTTCGGTGGCAGCGGCCTTTTTGGCGGCATGAAGCTCAACCAGAGAATGCAGGAGCATCTCAACGGGCTCACTTTCGAGGACTTGCCGAAGCCTTTCGTATGCGTCGCAGCGGAAATCCGCACTGGGCACGAGATCTGGCTTTACAGCGGCTCCTTGATCCTTGCCATGCGCGCCTCCTATGCGCTTCCCGGTGTCTTTGAGCCGGTGGTGTGCAACGGCCGGGTCCTGATCGACGGCGCGCTGGTCAATCCCGTGCCGGTCACGGTGTGCCGGTCTTATGAGCAGCCGCTCGTCGTCGCGGTGAACCTTCATTATGACGTGTTCGGCCGGGCTGCCGTCATCCGCCACAGCGCCGACCTGCCTGAAAAGGAAGGTAAACCGCTGGACGGCGAGAAAGCACCTTTGGTGGTCGAAAAGGGGCCCGAACGGCACGATGTCCGGCTCGGCATTACCGGCGTCATGGTCGAGGCGTTCAACATTATCCAGGACCGCATTTCCCGCGCCCGCATGGCCGGCGACCCGCCAGATCTGTCGCTCCAGCCAAAGCTCGGTCATATCGGGCTGACGGAATTTTATCGTGCGGACGAGGCGATCAAGGTCGGGTACGAGACCACCAAGGCCCAATTGCCTGAACTGCAGCGCATGCTGACCGTATTGAGCTAATCCTTCGCCGCATCCGTGATGCGGAACTGCACCGAGCGGCTGCCATTCCAATGGTTCACGGCGAGCGAGCCCGCCACGTGGACGGACGCTCCCCGGTTTGCAAAGAGGAAATTCCCCACATCCGTCTCGGCGGCACGGAAAGCGATGGCCTGCAGCCTCGCGCCTGACAGCGACCTCAGATCCGCGCGGATATGACCGTTGCCGACCGGCTTGGCATCCACCAGGCGGTGACGCGGCAAAGCCAGAACCGGAGCCGGATGGCCGGAGCCGTAGGGTCCGGCCGCTTCCAAGGTCTCCAAGAGGTCCAGGGTTGCGCCATCCGCCGACAGGGCGGCATCAATCTTGAGGCTTTCGCTCTGGCGTAAAAGCGAGACGGCGCTCGCCGCCTTTTCCTCGAAAAAGGCGCGCAAGGCCCCGAGCTTCTTCCGCTCGATGGTTATTCCGGCCGCCATGGCATGTCCGCCACCCTTGACGAGCAGGCCCTCGGATACGGCATCCCTAACGAGGCGGCCAAGGTCGAAACCCGCAATAGAACGTCCGGAACCTGTGCCCAGGCCATTCGTGTCGAAGGCAATAGCGAAGGTTGGTCGGCGCGCATGGTCCTTGAGCCGCGACGCGATCAGCCCCACAATTCCCGGGTGCCATTTGTCGCTCGCCGTGACCAACACCGCCGGGCCGTCTCCGCTCATCAGTTCCGCGTCGGCCTCCGCCCGCGCTTCGGCCAGCATGGCCGTCTCCATCGCCTGGCGCTCCTGGTTGAGACGGTCGAGGGTCGCAGCAATGGACTCCGCCTCGCCCGGCTCGACGGTTGCCAGAAGAAGGCTGCCGAGCGCGGCATTGCCGATCCGCCCGCCGGCATTGATGCGCGGCCCAAGAAGGAAGCCGAGGTGATGGCAGTTGAGGGGTTCGCCTATGCGCGCCACCCTGGCGAGAGCGGAAAGGCCCGGCGTCCTCATCTGTCGCGCGGCAAGCAAGCCCTTTGCCACGAAAGCACGGTTCACGCCCACCAGCGGCACCACATCGCAGACGGTTGCGAGCGCCACCAGATCGAGCATGGAGAGAAGATCCGGAGGGGGCGTATTGCGCAGTTCGGTCCGCAGAATGCGCGTGGTCTGCACCAGCGCCAAAAAGACGACTCCGGCTGCGCAGAGATGCCCCTGCCCCGAAAGATCATCCTCCCGGTTCGGGTTCACGATGGCGACAGCAACCGGCAACTCGCCACCCACCTGATGGTGGTCGAGCACCACGACATCGCCTCCCATCTCGTTGGCGGCCGCAATGGAGGGGGCGCTGTTTGTGCCGCAGTCCACCGTCACGATAAGCTTGGCGCCTCGGCGCACGAGCTCACGCATGGCTTCTGGATTGGGGCCGTACCCTTCGAACAGCCGGTCGGGAATATAAATTTCCGCGGCCACGCCATAATGGGCGAGAAAGCGCTTCAGGATGGCGGACGATACCGCGCCATCGACGTCATAATCGCCGAAGATAGCCACGGGCTCGCGGGCAATCACCGCATCGGCGATCCGGCGGGCCGCCTTCTCCATATCCGTGAGCCTGGCAGGATCAGGCAGCAGGTCGCGAATCGAGGGTGTGAGGAACCGAGCGGCCTCTTCCAGCCCGACGCCACGCCCGGCAAGCACGCGCGCCACTATCTCAGGGACGCCATGGCTCTGGGCAATCCCGAGCGCAATGTTCTCACCGCGCGGGTCGAGCCGGTGTTCCCAGCTCACCCCGCGCGCCGACTGCTTTACGCCCAGAAAATACCGCCTCTCGCTGCTCAACCCGGTCTCCGTCTTTCGTCGGACGATAGACCTTTGAGCGGCGGAATTGGGAAAAATTCAGAACTTTTCCAAATCTTGATGCCGCGCCTTGATCTCGCGCACGGTGCGAGAGGAGGAGCGCATGACAATCGTGTGGGTCTGGATGGAATCGCGGGCGAACTTCACGCCGGAAAGGAGATTGCCATCCGTGACGCCGGTCGCAGCAAAGAGCACGTCGCCGCTTGCCATTTCCTCCATGCGGTAGACTTTGTTGGGATCGGAGATTCCCATCTTGGCGGCGCGCGCCACCTTCTCCTCCGTATTGAGCTGTAGGCGGCCTTGCATCTGGCCACCGATACAGCGCAGCGCAGCTGCCGCCAGAACGCCCTCCGGCGCACCACCAATGCCGAGATAGATGTCGATGCCGGTATTGTCCGGGTCGGTGGTGTGGATGACGCCCGCCACGTCGCCGTCGCCGATGAGCCGGATGGCGGCACCTGTGGCGCGAACTTCTTCGATCAGGCGCGCGTGCCGCGGCCGATCGAGAATGCAGGCGGTGATCTCGGAAACCGGCACGCCCTTGGCTTTGGCAAGATTCTCCACATTCTCGGCCGCAGACGCATCCAGGTTCACGATCCCTTCCGGGTAGCCCGGACCGACCGCGATCTTCTCCATATAGACGTCCGGCGCGTAGAGCAGGCTGCCGCGTTCGGCGATCGCGATCACGGCGAGCGAGTTTGGAAGGTTCTTGGCACAAATCGTCGTGCCTTCCAGCGGATCGAGCGCGATGTCCACCTCCGGCCCCTCGCCGACCCCGACTTCCTCACCGATATAAAGCATCGGGGCTTCGTCGCGCTCTCCTTCGCCAATCACCACCGTGCCTTGAATGGGCAGGCGATTCAGTTCGGAGCGCATCGCGTCCACGGCCGCCTGGTCGGCAGCCTTCTCGTCGCCCCGGCCCCGCAGCCTGGCTGCCGCCACCGCCGCCCTCTCAGTCACGCGGACCAGCTCGAGGGTCAAGATTCGGTCTAGGCCGGCATGGGGGCTTTTCGGCATGAAGGTCATCCCTGTTCTCCCGGAAATGAGCGCGGAAGCCGCCCGCGCGAGACAATTATCGGCTGTTGTGACAAAGACACGGAAGGACGGCAAGGCCCTCTCCGCCCCACCTAGCAACATGAATCGATTGAATAATTGTGACAGGCCGATTTGGTTGCAGAAGGCCAGTGTCACCCTGGCCATTTATGCGGGGTTGCGCTGAGCCAATGTTTAAGAAGGTTTGAACCAACGCGCCGCCATTTGACCATAAGCAGCTCTCCATGCGGAGATTTCATTTAGTTTCCTATACTTACAAATGGAGACAATGGTGGTGCCACGGAGTTGCCCCGAAAAAGCCCAACTCTTTTCATCCGCAGGCGATCTGATACATAATTGTGGCTTCCCAAGACGGAGGCCGCAATGAATCCTCTGCTCCAGAAATTCGTTTCACGCTTGATCCAGACCGGATCGCTCACAATCACCGATGCAGACGGACGCATGCACCGGTTTGGTGACGGCTCCGGCGAGCCCGTTCACATCGTCATCCGCTCACATGGTGCGGAACGAGCCATCGCGCTCGATCCCATGCTTGCCGTTCCTGAAGCATACATGGACGGCGAGGTGGATTTTATTGAAGGCGACATTCTAGCGCTGTTGAAGGTCGCCTACGAAAATTTTGATCGCGGCGGCCCACAGGCGCTTGCGATGAAAGTCGGCGAAGGCGTCCGCTATCTTTTCCGCCGTCTGCATCAGTACAATCCGGCGGGCCGGTCGAAGCGCAACGTCCAGCGCCATTACGACCTCTCGGGCGAGATGTACAAACTCTTCCTCGATGAGGACATGCAGTATTCCTGCGCCTACTATCCGGACCCCAGCATTCCGCTGGAGGAGGCGCAGCGTCTGAAGAAGCGCCACATCATGGCGAAGCTGGCGCTGAAGCCCGGTCAGAAGGTGCTCGATATCGGCTCGGGTTGGGGCGGCCTCGGTCTCGACATTGCGCGCAGTTTCGACGCCAATGTGCTCGGCATCACGCTATCGGAAGAGCAGCATGCGGTCGCGCAACGGCGCGCACGCGAATCCGGTCTTGCCGAGAAGGCGCGCTTCGAAATCGTGGACTACCGCGCGCTCACCGGACCCTTCGACCGGATCGTGTCCGTCGGCATGTTCGAGCATGTGGGGGTCAATCACTACCGCACTTTCTTCAATAAATGCGCTCAGCTTCTGGCCGATGACGGCGTGATGCTGCTGCATACGATCGGCCGCACTTCCGGCCCTTCGGTGACGAACGCCTTCATCCGCAAATACATTTTCCCGGGCGGCTATATCCCCGCCCTGTCGGAGGTCGTTCCGGCGATCGAGAAGGCTGGGCTCATCATCACGGATATAGAGATCCTGAGACTCCACTATGCGGAGACGCTGAAGGCATGGCGCGAGCGCTTCATGGCCAATCGCGCAAGGGCGGTTGAGATCTATGACGAGCGCTTTGCGCGCATGTGGGAGTTCTATCTCGCTGGCTCCGAAGCATCCTTCCGCTGGCAGGATATGGTCAACTTCCAGATCCAGATCACGAAGCGGCGCGACGCTTTGCCGGTGACCCGCGACTACATGCTCGAGGTAGAGCGGCGCTTGAACGCTCTCGACAACGGGACCGCGATTCCCGACGCCGCCGAATAGGAATATCATCCAGAAACGAATCAAGTCACAGTCAAGCTGTAAGAGGGCTTTACGGCCCTCGACAGCGATTCGTTTTGTGGGTGGTGTGGATATCGTGCTCTACGATCCGATTGTCGCCTTGTCTGACCAAATCAGGGAGCACCCTTACTTACATCACCGCTCCCGAGAGGTTATGACCATGCTCAAGGGGGGCGCCGGACCATTCGCAGTTTCCGGCCGCCATTCATAAGATGGAAGTCAGATGGCCGACGCAGTCCGCAAATTGAATCCGGCGGAGACGCCGCTTTACAGGGAACCACCGAACAATATCGAGGCTGAACAGGCTCTCCTCGGTGCGATCCTGGTCAACAACGACGCCTTCTATCGGGTGTCGGATTTTCTCAAGCCAAACCACTTCTACGAACCGCTGCACAGGCGAATATACGAGGTGGCGGCCGAGTTCATCCGGATGGGCAAGATCGCCAGTCCGATCACGATCAAGACCTTCCTGCCAGCCGAGGAAAAGGTCGGCGAGCTGACGGTAGCGCAATATCTGGCACGGCTGGCTGCCGAGGCCGTCACCATCATCAATGCCGCCGATTACGGGCGCGCCATCTACGATCTCGCCGTCCGCCGAGCGCTGATCACGGTCGGCGAGGACATGGTCAACATCGCCTATGACGCCCCTGTCGACATGGCTCCGCAGTCCCAAATCGAGGATGCGGAACGGCGCCTCTTCGAGCTTGCCGAGACGGGACGCTATGACGGCGGGTTCGAGAGTTTCGGCGACGCCACGAAGACGGCCATCGACATGGCCAATGCCGCCTTCATGCGCGATGGCGGCCTTTCCGGAATTTCCACTGGCCTGCGCGATCTCGACAAGCGCATGGGTGGCCTGCAACCCTCGGACCTGATCATCCTTGCCGGGCGTCCAGGTATGGGCAAGACCTCGCTTGCCACGAATATTGCCTTCAACATCGCAGCCGCCTACGAGCCGGCCCAGCAGGCGGATGGCAGCTTCAAGGCCGCCAATGGCGGGGTGGTGGGTTTCTTCTCGCTCGAAATGTCTTCCGAGCAGCTCGCCACGCGTATCATTTCCGAGCAGACCGAGATCCCCTCCTCCAAGATCCGCCGGGGCGAGATCACCGAGGCGGAGTTCGAGAAACTTGTCGGTTGCGCCCAGATGATGCAGAAGATACCGCTCTTCATCGACGCGACCGGCGGCATCTCGATCGCCCAGCTCGCCGCACGGTCGAGGCGGCTCAAGCGCCAGCGCGGGCTCGACGTCCTCGTTATCGACTATGTGCAGCTCATGCAGGGCTCTTCAGCCAAGGCACAGCAGAACCGCGTGCAGGAGATCACCGAGATCACCACCGGTCTCAAGGCGCTTGCCAAGGAACTCGGGGTTCCGATCATCGCGCTGTCCCAGCTCTCGCGCCAGGTGGAAAGCCGCGACGACAAACGCCCGCAGCTCTCGGACCTGCGCGAATCGGGCTCCATCGAGCAGGATGCCGACGTGGTCCTGTTCGTTTATCGCGAGGAATATTATCTCAAGAACAAGGAGCCCAAGCCGGGCACCGAAGAGTATTTGAGATGGGAAGCCGACATGAACGAGGTCCGCGGCAAAGCTGAGGTCATCATCGCCAAGCAGCGTCACGGCCCGACGGGAACGGTACCGCTCGGCTTCCAGGGCGAATTCACGCGTTTCTTCGATCTGGCCGAGGAATCACACTTGCCGGAACGGTTCGAGTAGCAGTGCCCGTTCCATCAAATACGACCGACAACGGCCCCCCATCGCATCTGGCAGGCGGACGGTTGACGGTCGATCTTTCTGCACTGGCGGCAAACTACCGGCTTTTGTCCCAACGGTCTGCCCCGGCTCAGGCCGCAGCCGTCCTCAAGGCGGATGCTTATGGGTTGGGGATAAAGCCTGTGGCCTCGGCGCTCTGGGCAGCGGGGTGCCGGCGCTTCTTCGTTGCACTTCCGCTTGAAGGGCTCCAATTGCGGTCGGTTCTTCCGCAGGCCGAGATCTTCGTGCTTACCGGGCTCTTTTCCGTGGAATCGGCCGCCGCCTACCGCGAAGCGCGGTTGATCCCCGTCCTGAATTCCCAGAGCGATCTTTCCATATGGGAAGCCCATGGCTGGGACGACGAGCGCTCACGGCCCTGCGCCATCCACGTGGACACCGGCATGAACCGGCTCGGGCTCACGCCGGAACGCGCGCGCTCGCTTGCGGAGGAGAATGCGCTGACAGGCGCGCTTACGCCGATCCTTCTGATGAGCCACCTGGCCTGTGCGGACGCGCCAGACCATTCGCTGAATCGCCAGCAGCTTGAATCATTTCAGGCGGTTCGCGCGCTTTTTCCACAAAGTGAATCAAGTCTCTGCAATTCGGCAGGCATCTTTCTGGGCGGTGATTTCCTCGGCGACCTCACGCGGCCCGGAATCGCCCTTTATGGCGGGGCGCCGGTGAGCGGGATCGGCAATCCGATGCAGGTCGTCGTGACAGCGGAAACGCGGATCGTGCAGGTTCGTCACGTGCGCGCCGGTCAGACCGTGAGCTATGGGGCGGCTCCGGTCGTACGGGACAGCGTCGTTGCGGTCTGCGCAACGGGATATGCGGATGGATATCACCGTTCTGGCTCGGGCGGTGGCGTGCCGCTCAGAAGCGCCGTCCCAAACGGCGCGCAGGGTTTCGTTCATGGCCACCGAGTGCCGGTGCTCGGCCGCGTCACGATGGATCTTACCCTGTTTGACATCACCTCGCTCGGCCCCAACGCCGTTGCCATAGGCGATTACATCGAGCTCATCGGGCCCAACATGCCGATCGACGAAGTGGCCGAGGCCGCCGGGACCATCGCCTACGAACTCCTGACTTCGCTAGGGCGAAGATATTGCCGGGAATATGTAGGAGGCACTGTATGAACCCGATGCCTCCAGCCTCCGGCGGAGTTGAGATTTAATGGCCAAGCCCCGCTTTCAGTTCGTCTGTCAGAATTGCGGCACCGTCCATGCCCGCTGGGCGGGAAAATGTGATGGCTGCGGCGAGTGGAACACGCTTGTCGAGGAAGGCACCGTAAGCGGCATCGGGGCGGGCCCGCAGGCTCTCAGGAAGGCGCGACCTGGAAGACCCGTCGCGCTCACCACGCTTTCCGGCGACATAGAGGATGCGCCGCGGATCGTTACCGGCATCGGCGAACTCGACCGCGCGACCGGGGGAGGTTTCGTGCGCGGGTCCGCCCTCCTTGTGGGCGGAGATCCGGGAATCGGCAAATCCACTCTCCTGACCCAAGCGGCCGCGGCGCTTGCCGGCGGAGGGCACCGGATCGTCTATGTCTCCGGCGAGGAGGCGGTGGCGCAGATCCGGTTGCGGGCGCAGCGGCTCGGCGTGGCCGGATCCGCGGTGGAACTCGCGGCTGAAACCAATGTGGAGAACATCCTCGCCACGATCGAGGATGGAAAGCGGCCTGACCTCGTCATCCTCGATTCCATCCAGACGCTCTGGACCGATATGGTGGAATCCGCCCCCGGCACCGTCACTCAGGTACGCGCTTCCGCCCAGGCCATGATTCGCTATGCCAAATCCACCGGCGCGGCCATCGTTCTGGTCGGTCACGTCACCAAGGAAGGGCAGATCGCCGGCCCCCGCGTGGTCGAGCACATGGTAGATGGCGTGCTCTATTTCGAAGGCGAAGGCGGCCATCACTACCGCATCCTGCGCACCGTCAAGAACCGCTTCGGCCCAACCGATGAAATCGGTGTCTTCGAGATGGGCGATAAAGGCCTCCGGGAGGTGCCGAATCCGTCGGAGCTCTTCCTCGGGGAGCGCAGCGCCGCAGCACCGGGCGCGGCCGTTTTCGCCGGCATCGAAGGGACGCGGCCCGTTCTTGTGGAAATCCAGGCGCTCGTCGCCCCGTCCCCGCTCGGTACACCGCGCCGGGCGATCGTCGGTTGGGACGGGCCGCGGCTTTCCATGGTGCTTGCCGTGCTCGAAGCCCATTGCGGGGTGCGCTTCTCTACCCACGACGTCTATCTGAATGTGGCCGGCGGATATCGAATATCAGAGCCTGCGGCCGATCTGGCTGTGGCAGCTGCCCTCGTATCCTCCCTCACCGGGCTTGCTCTGCCCCCCGATTGCGTCTATTTCGGCGAAATCAGTCTCTCGGGCGCGGTCCGGCCCGTCGCGCACGCGGCGAGCCGGCTCAAAGAGGCCGAAAAGTTGGGATTCACGCAAGCCGTCATGCCACCTGCGAATGAGGAGCTGGCCGGCGGAATTGCAGCCAACGCGTTCAAGCCCGAGGGACTGGCGGATCTCGTTGCCCGTATAGCGGGGTCGCGGGTACGGGAGTGAAGAATGGCCTTGTGCCGTGGCAGGATGAAAGGAAAGATCCTGCCGTGAAGAAAAACTGGGGTGCAGATGCCAATCACGCTGCTTGACGGCATTCTCGTGGGCTTCACGCTGGTCTCGGCGATGCTGGCCATGGTGCGCGGCTTCTCGCGCGAAGTCCTTTCGATCGCGTCCTGGGTGCTTGCGGCGATTGCCGCCTATTTCCTTTACCCGGTCGTGCTGCCCTATGTGACGCCTTATATAAACAACGCGACACTGGCACTCGCTGCCTCGGCGGCCGCGGTTTTCTTCGTGGCGCTTATCATCGTCACGATCATTACGATGAAAATCGCGGATTTTATCGTCGATTCTCGTATCGGAGCTCTCGATCGGACACTCGGTTTCCTCTATGGTGCCGCGCGCGGCATCCTGGTGGTGGCCGTGGCTCTCCTGTTCCTCAATTGGCTGCTGGGATCGAACCCGCCCGCATGGATAACGGAAGCCAAATCCCGGCCTCTCCTGGAGGGAGTAGGAAACTGGTTGCAAAGCCTATTGCCCGAGGACCCGGAGACCACGATATTCGATCGTCTGTCGCCGAATGCGGCCGAGCCGAATGCAGCGCCTGAGGCGGGCTCGCCTGAACCGGGTGCGGCAGACGGAGCTGAAACAAGCAATTGACGGCTGCCGATGGCCGCCGGACGAACCAACTGAAACAGGGCGGCCAGTGATGGCGGAAAGCAAGAATTTGCCTCTCATGGGCGAAGCGGACGATCATTTTCACGACGAATGCGGCGTGTTCGGCATTTTCGGCCGCCAGGATGCGGCGGCTATCGTCACGCTCGGCCTCCATGCCCTGCAGCATCGAGGCCAAGAGGCTGCCGGTATCGTGTCTTTCGACGGCACCCAGTTCCACGTCGAGCGTCATATCGGCCTCATCGGCGATACCTTCACAAAGCCCGCAGTCCTCGAGCGGCTCAAAGGTTCGCGGGCGATCGGACACACGCGTTATTCGACCACCGGCGGCTCGGGACTGCGCAATGTGCAGCCCTTTTTCGCAGAACTCGCCGATGGCGGACTTGCGCTTGCCCACAATGGCAACATTACCAATGCGATGACGGTGCAGCGCCGCCTGCAGACACAAGGCGCCATCTTCTCATCCACTTCGGACACCGAGACAATCCTCCACCTGGTGGCCACCAGCAAGGAAACCAACCTCAACGCCCGATTCATCGATACCGTCCGTCAGCTTGAAGGCGCCTTTTCCCTGGTGGCGCTCACATCGAAGAAGATGATCGGCTGCCGCGACCCGCTCGGCATCCGCCCGCTGGTATTGGGCGATCTCGACGGCGCCTATATCCTGGCTTCAGAGACCTGCGCTCTCGATATCATCGGTGCACGCTTCGTGCGCGACCTGCAGGCAGGCGAAATGGTCGTGGTAACGGAACAGGGGATCGAAAGCTTTTTCCCCTTCGAGCCGGTGCGCCAGCGCTTCTGCATCTTCGAATATGTCTATTTCGCCCGCCCCGATTCCTCCGTGGAGGGGCAGAATGTCTATGAAGTGCGCAAGCGTATCGGCGCGGAACTCGCTCGGGAAAACCCGGTCGAGGCGGATCTCGTGGTGCCGGTGCCGGATTCCGGTACGCCAGCTGCAATCGGCTTTTCCCAGGAAGCCGGCATCCCGTTCGAGCTCGGCATTATCCGCAACCATTATGTGGGCCGCACCTTCATCCAGCCTACGGATGCCATCCGGCACATGGGCGTAAAGCTCAAGCACAACGCCAACCGGCGCTCTATCGAAGGCAAGCGCGTCGTGTTGGTCGACGATTCGATCGTGCGCGGCACGACAAGCCAGAAGATCGTCCAGATGGTCCGCGACGCCGGCGCCAAGGAAGTGCACATGCGCATCGCCTCGCCGCCCACCCGTGCCTCCTGCTTCTATGGCGTCGACACGCCTCAAACAGCCAAGCTGCTTGCCTCCCGCATGTCCATCGAGGAGATGGCCGATTTCATTCGGGTCGATTCGTTGGGCTTTCTCTCGATCGATGGCCTCTACAGAGCCGTCGGCGAGGCGGCACGGAACAATGAGGCCCCGCAATTCTGCGACGCCTGCTTCACGACCGAATATCCGACGCAGCTTACCGATCAGCACGGAACGGACAATGTCCGCCAGCTCTCGCTGCTTGCCTCGGGCGGGCAATAGTCTCGTCAGTCGGTGACGAGCTTAAGCCCGACAATGCCGGCCACGATCAGGCCGATGCAGGCGAGCCGGATCATGTCGGCGGATTCGCCGAAAAGGAAGATCCCGAGGATGACTGTTCCGGTGGTGCCCACGCCCGTCCAGATCGCATAGGCGGTGCCGAGCGGCAGGGTGCGCAATGCGACGCCAAGCAGGCCGAGGCTGACGATCATGGAAATGATCGTGAGGACCGTTGGCCAGAGCCGCGTGAAACCTTCGGTATATTTCAGTCCGACCGCCCATCCCACCTCGAAAAGGCCGGCGGTGAACAACGCAAACCAGGCCATGCTGATCTCCACAAAAAGGCGATGAGGTCGTCCTCATCCGGATAGGGAAAAGCGCAAGGCCGTCCTTGCGCGAGCCGATATACGTCCGCTTGCGACCAATCGCAACGGGGATGGGAAGCGGGTTTCACCCCGGCGCGATTCGTACTAATACCGGCGCGGCACCCACGAGAAGGAACATCCAATGCCCAGTTCGACCGATCTCTCAGGCCGTATAGCCCTTGTGACCGGCGCTTCGCGTGGGATCGGCTATTTCCTTGCGAAGGGACTTGCAGCTGCAGGAGCGCATGTGATTGCGGTCGCACGAACCGTGGGTGGTCTCGAGGAGCTTGACGACGAGATAAAGGCGCTTGGCGGACAAGCGACGCTGGTACCCCTCGATCTTACCGACATGGCGGGCATCGACCGGCTGGGCGGCGCAATCCACGAACGCTGGGGCAAGCTAGACGTGCTGGTCGCAAATGCCGGCATACTGGGCGTGATCTCCCCGATCGGGCATGTGGAAGCGAAAACCTTCGAAAAGGTGATGGCTATCAACGTAACTGCCACCTGGCGCCTCATCCGCTCGGTGGACCCGCTGCTCCGGGCTTCCGACGCCGGTCGCGCGATTGTGATGTCCTCGGGTGCGGCGCATTCCGCACGCGCTTTCTGGAGCCCCTACGCGGCTTCAAAGGCCGCCGTGGAGGCGCTGGCCCGCTCTTGGGCGGACGAGACGCGGAATATGCCGCTGCGCGTCAATGCCGTAAATCCGGGGGCCACGCGCACCGCAATGCGAGCCCAGGCCATGCCGGGCGAGGATCCGAACACACTGCCGCATCCGCAGGAAGTCGCCGAGAAGATCCTGCCGCTTGCAAGCCCGTCGCTTACGGAAACCGGGCTCATCTATGATGTGCGGCTTGGCCGTTTCACGCATTACCGGATGCCTGATTAGCGCCGGAGACGGATTGACCTTGTCACTCCTTCCGCTACCCTGCAGCGCAAACGGCTATAAGAAGCCGTCTGGGGACCCTATTGCATTGGCGACGTTATATACCGCCTCATAGTTTATGTTGATGCTTCAATCCTTTTGGAGGACGCCGGTGAAGAGAACTGAGCAATGCTGACGGCCGTCGCAGTTCTGTGCGTGATTCTCGCCGTGTGGCTGGCTATCGCTGCCTTTCTCATGGTGCGGCTCGGGCTCAATCTGCATCAGGCCATGCTCTACGTGCCTCTGAAGGTCTTCTTTCGCATCAGGGATGTGCCGATCCGCCAAGCGCGAGAGGCTGAGCCGCCGGTCATTTATGCCATATGGCATAGGTCGCGGCTGGAGCCGGCCTTGATGCTGTCGCTTCTTCCCAGTGATACGCTGCACATTCTCGATGAGGAATCGGCACGTAGCTTATGGCTCGATCCCTGGCGGGCGCTCGCTCGCACGATTGCCTTCAACGCACATCATGTTTTTGTCAGCCGCAGGCTGGTGCGCCGGCTCAAAGGGCGGGGACGCCTCGCGGTTTACCTGCCGGACGACGAAGCTCCCGACCCGAAGGCCTTCCGCCTGTTTCGCGCAATCGCCCGTATCGCGACCAATGCGGAAGCCCGGATCGTGCCGATCCACGTGGAAGGCGCCGAACGCTCTCCCTTTTCCCTGACCCGGGCGATGAGGCGCCGGCTGGCGCCCAGATTCAACATCACGGCTCTTGAGCCGCTTACGATTGCACAGATGGTGGCATTGGCAGGCGCGGAGAAGCCGCTTGGGGCAAATGCCTTCTTCGACCGGATGCTTGCCGTGCGGCGCCAGGATACGCCGCGGGAACAAGCGCACGAGCCGGCCTGATCCCTGCGTTCGATTGCAAAGGGAGCTCAGACCGGGCTCAGGCGAAAATTCTCAATCAACCTCGTAGCCGGCGGTTTCCTTGCTCATCTTCTCCTCAAGTGTCGCGCGGCGCGAATAGGCGCGCACGCTCCAGATCAGAGACAGGAGATAGATCATGGCTGAAACGGCCATGGTGAGCCAAGTGTAACTGGCAAGCAGGAGCGCGTAGGAGACGACGCCCAGCATGATCGGGATGGCGTGCTCCCGGCGAACGCGGCTCCCGGATCCCTTTCCGGAATAAACGGGCAGGCGGCTCACCATCAGGAAGGCGATGAGAAGCGTATAGGCGCAGGCGGCCAGGGCCACAGGTCGGCTCGCTTCCAGGCCCAGAAAGCCGAGGTAAATGGGCAGCATCACCAGAACCGCGCCGGCCGGAGCGGGAACCCCCACGAAATAATCCGTTTGCCATGCAGGGCGGTTCGGATCATCGAGCATCACATTGAAACGCGCCAGCCTCAGGCCGCAGGCAATCGCGAAAAGAAGGGCGGCGATCCATCCGATGGCCCCTGCCCTGTCGAGCAGGTAGGCATAGAGCACCAATCCGGGGGCAACGCCGAAATTGACGATGTCCGCGAGCGAATCCATCTGTTCGCCGAATTTCGATGAGGCCTTCAGCACGCGCGCCACGCGCCCGTCGACCGCATCGAGGAAGGCGGCAAACAGGACCATCGCGACCGCCAGCTCCATCCGGTGCTCAAACGCAAGGCGAATGCCCGACAGGCCAGCGCAAATAGCAAGCACTGTGATCAGGTTGGGAACCATCATGCGCAGCGGGATCTCGCGGATGCGCGGACCACCCCCGCCATGAGGCTCGAAAGGAGCGAAGGGACCAGGCATCTAGGAGACCCGCACAAGAGGCGGGGGCGCCTCGCTGCCGAACTCCGCGATTACCGTCTCCCCACCGACGGAGACCTGCCCTACCGCCACGCGGGGACGCGCTTCCCTGGGCAGATAGACATCAACGCGCGATCCGAAGCGGATCAGTCCGAAGCGCTCGCCGACGGAAATCTCGCTTGGCGCCTCCGCCCAGCAGACGATGCGGCGCGCCACGAGACCCGCGATCTGCACCGCCACCACCGGACCATGAGAGGTCTCGATCACAAGGCTGTTTCGCTCATTGTCCATGCTTGCCTTGTCGAGGTCGGCGTTGAGGAACTTGCCCGGCCGGTGCTCGATCAACGAGATGCGGCCGCGCACCGGCGCGCGATTGATATGACAGGAAAAGACGTTCATGAAAACGGAGATACGCGTGAATTCTCCGGATAATCCGAGTTCAGGCGGCGGGATCGCAGGGCCCACCGAGGAGACGACCCCGTCGGCTGGCGCGATCACCAACCTGTCGTCAACCGGGGTAATGCGCGGCGGGTCGCGAAAAAAATAGGCGCACCAGGCGGTCAGCAGCAAGCCGATCCAAAACAGCGGCTCCCATACCAGCCCCAGGACAATCGAGCCGATGGCGAAACCGGCGATGAAGCGGTAGCCCTCGCGATGAATGGGCACGAGTGTGCTTCGGATGGTGTCGGCCAGGCTCATATTCAACCATTTCCAATAAGACGGGACCGGGTTTCCTAACGAAAAGAAGGCTCCGCTGCAACGCAAGGGGAAGAAAATCGCACAATGTTTCAAATTAAAATAAATTGTGATGACCCCTGCCCGAACTCACGCCCTGTCGGCTTCCGGCGCGCGCTCTACCTGCCTTTATGGAAGCCAGTGATAGGGAGGAGTCCATGAAACACCAAAGCCCACAAGAATTGGCTGCAGCTGCAACCACCTTCTCGGTGCCGCCACAACCCAGGCTGTCACGCCGCGAGCGCATCGAGCGCTGGGCAGAGCTCTTGGAGCGACACGACGGGGGTCTTAATGCTCTAAGGCGGGTCGAGTACCTTTCGCCCGAAGAACGCAGAGCCTACAGGGGTGCCAATACGCCGCTTACAGTCGCGTTCGAGGACCCCGTTCTGCGCGAAGAGGGCCTCAAAAGCGACCGGCTCGGTGACACGATGGAATTCTTCGAGCTGAGTGACCACGACGCGCACCTGCTATTGTGCGACTGCCGTTATCAGGGAAGCATGACCGGGCCGCTCGTGGCTCGTCGCCTGCGTCAGCATGCAGACAGAAAGGAACGTCGATCCAAGTTCCTGAATGCCGTCGGTCGCCTGTTCGGGCTTCGCTGAACAACCTTCGAGGGCAAAATTTTAGTGGGCCGCTGAAAAGCGGCCCTCTTCTATTCTCTGGTCGAGAGGCGTTCCAGCAATTTGGCGTAATGATTGCGCGCCCTAATCAGGACGCTGCGGTATTGAAACGTGCCGTGGTCCCGGAAGCCTTCCGGGAAAATGGCTAAGCACCTGCCTCCTTGAGGAGCTTCAGATCATCCTCTGACAGGGTAAGCCTCGCACCGCGAACCAAGGTTTCGAGTTGGCTCACCGAGGTCGCGGAGGCGATCGGAGCAGCAACACCGCGCTGCGCATTGATCCAAGCGAGCGCGATCTCGGCATGAGCCGCGCCCGTGCTTTCGGCCACCTTGTCCATCGCGGCCAAAATGCGCGTTCCCTTGGCGTCGAGATATTTCGCTACGCCTTTGCCGCGCGGGCTTTTGCCGAAATCCGCCTCCGAGCGGTATTTGCCGGTCAAGAAACCAGCGGCGAGCGAATAATAGGGAATGAGGCTTAAGCCTTCCCGCAGCACGAGCTCCTGTATCGCGCCTTCAAACTTGTCGCGCGTATAGAGATTGTATTCGTTCTGAAGGGTCTCGTAGCGCGGCAGCGCCTTTTCCCTCGAGACCGTAAGCGCCTCGGAAAGCAGGTCGGCATCGTAATTGGAAGCGCCGGTATAGCGGACCTTTCCGGCCTTGATCAGGCGGTCATAGGCCGACAGCGTCTCCTCGTGCGTCACGGTGGGATCCGGCCAGTGGCTTTGATAAAGATCGATATAATCCGTCTGCAGGCGCTTGAGAGAAGCTTCCACTTCCTGCTCGATCCACTTCGCCGAAAGGTCCTTCTTGCCCTGGCCCATATCCGAGCCGACCTTGGTGAAGATATGAACCTTGTCGCGGTTACCGCGCTCCTTCAGCCAACGACCGATGATCTTCTCGCTTTCGCTGTCATTCCCGGGAACCCAGCGTGAATAGGAATCGGCCGTATCGATCGCCGAGAAGCCTTCCGCCACGAAAGCGTCGAAAATGGCGAAGGATGTCTTCTCGTCCGCAGTCCAGCCAACCACGTTGGTTCCGAGCACCAAAGGCGCGATCTCAATCTCGCTCTGTCCAAGTCGGCGAAGTGTCATCTCGTTTCCTTCATCAGCGGATGGTCATTAGTATTCTCATCAATAAGCTGGGGCCTTGCGCACAATCACGCCCATGTCATCGGTTTCGCGGGCACGGCGCAGCCGCTCCTCGGCTTCGTTGGCCTCGCGTTGGCGCGCCCACATGTCTGCGTAAAGTCCGCCTTCATCCAAAAGCGCCCGATGCGTACCGCGCTCGGCGATTCGGCCGTCCTTCAGCACGATGATTTCGTCGGCGCCGATGACGGTCGAAAGGCGGTGAGCGATAACGAGCGTCGTGCGCCCTCGGCTCACCAGGTCGAGCGCGGCCTGGATTTCCTGTTCCGTATGGGTATCCAGCGCCGAAGTCGCCTCATCCAGGATCAGGATCGGCGGCGCCTTCAGGATCGTGCGGGCGATTGCGACGCGCTGCTTCTCCCCGCCCGAGAGTTTCAAGCCGCGCTCGCCCACCATGCTCTCGTAGCCATCCGGCAGGCTTTCCACGAAGCCGCTGATCTGGGCCAGTTCGGCAGCACGGCGAACTTCCTCTTCCGTGGCGTCGGTACGGCCGTAGCGGATGTTGTAGGCAATGGTGTCATTGAAGAGAACCGTGTCCTGCGGCACCATGCCGATCGCGGCGCGCAGGCTCTTCTGGGTCACCTCGCGTATGTCCTGTCCATCGATCAGGATCGTTCCCTGCTGGACATCGTAGAACCGGAAAAGCAGGCGAGAGATCGTCGACTTGCCCGCCCCGGAGGGCCCAACGACCGCTACGGTCTTTCCCGCAGGGATATCGAAGCTGATGCCCTTCAGGATCGGCCGGTTCGCATCATAGGCGAAGACGACATTGTCGAACTGCACACGGCCTTCCGTGACGCGGAGAGGCACGGCACCCGGTTTGTCCTTCACCTCCGGCGGCACGTCGAGCAGGTCGAACATCTGCTCGATATCGGTCAATCCCTGCCGGATCTCGCGATACATGAACCCGATGAAGTTAAGCGGCACGGAAAGCTGCATCAACATCGCATTGATGAAGACGAAATCGCCCACCGTTTGGGTTCCTTGCATCACCTCCCAGGCGGAAAGGCCCATCGACGCCATCATGCCCAGACCAAAGATCACACCCTGGCCGAAATTGAGCCAGCCGAGAGAGGTCCAGGTCTTGGTAGCCGCCTCCTCGTAGCGCGCCATCGACGCATCGAAGCGACGAGCCTCCATGGCTTCGTTATTGAAGTATTTCACGGTCTCGAAATTGAGAAGCGAATCGATGGCCTTGGTGTTCGCTTCCGTATCCGACTCGT
Organism: Chelativorans sp. J32; assembly: GCF_000518985.1. GTDB lineage: Bacteria > Pseudomonadota > Alphaproteobacteria > Rhizobiales > Rhizobiaceae > Chelativorans. Next base: position 168,831 of record NZ_JAEQ01000004.1, on the reverse strand, counting down.
TCATTTGCCGGCGGATGTGAATACGCCAGTCGCTGGCCTTGATCGTGAACCACACATAAAGCCAAACGGTGACGGCCATTATGGCCACGTAGCTCCAACCGTAGTTCACTGCAAAGATAACGGCGACGAGCGTGAACTCGATCACCGTGGGCACGGCGCTCAGGAGCGCCAGCCGGACGATAGCCTCTATGCCCTTCACGCCGCGCTCGATGATGCGCGACAGACCGCCTGTCTTGCGCTCCAGATGGAAGCGCAGAGACAAGGAATGCATGTGGACGAAGGTCCTGTGGGCGAGTTGGCGCACCGCATTCTGGCCGACACGGGCAAACAATGCGCTGTTGAACTGATCCAAGCCAAGTTGGATCATGCGCATGAGGTTATACGCCACGACCAGCATCAAGGGCGCGGCAAGGAACGCTGGCAGATAGGCCGGCAGCGTACCGGCGCCGGAAAGCGTATTGGTCGCCCATTTGTAGAAGAAGGGCACGAGCACCAGCACCACCTCGGCAAGCACGAGGAAAATGCCCGCAATCACCACCCTAGCCTTCAGATCCGGTCTGCTGGCCGGCCACATATACGGCCAAAGATTGGCAAGCGTGCCCAACATCGAGCCGGTATCGGCGGAAACAGTCTTGGAAGCCATTGGCTCAAATCTTCTCTTTTTGAGGTGCAGCAGCGCTGGCGGCGCAATCGGAAAGAAAACCGCTCACGGCCTGCGAAAGCGCGCACAACGCCTCGGTGTCGATCGTATAGTTAGAGCGCTGGGCCTGGGGGCGCATCCTTACCAGACCCGCATCAAGAAGGACCTTCAGGTGCTGCGATACAGTGGATTGTGCAAGCGGCAGGCGACCTGCAACATCCTTGCAGCAGCATGCCTCGGCCCTGGAAAGCTGGCGCAATATCTCTATGCGGACGGGATGGGAAAGGGCGGCGAGACTGCGCGCCAGCGTTTCCGGCGTGCAGCAACCCTCCTTCCCGGGATTGTCGGAAAACTCTTTCATCGTATATCGGCGATATACGATGATTCATTTTCGTGCAAGACGGCTCCCGCGAAATGGGCCCGATGTGAACCCGGCTAGTTCACACCTTCAACGCTGAAAAAGCAGAGGGCTATTGCCCCGATCGCTCGGCTGATTGCCCCAGTTCCGGTGTTTGGCCGCCAATGGCATCGAGGTCGGCCTTCTCGCCTTCCTCGGTTTCGTTCGGGACGGTGAAGACCTGGCCCGGCCAGATGAGATCCGGGTCACTGATCTGGCTCTGGTTGGCAAGATAGATCGTGGTGTAGCGGATGCCCCGGCCATAGACCCGGCGCGATATGTGCCAAAGCGTGTCGCCGCGCCGGATGATGACCGAACCATCCACGGGCTCCAGCGCCGGCGAAGTCATGCCGGAGGAAGCAGCGTCTGCTTCAGAGCCAGCGCGCTGGGGGGCATTCGCGCTTCGGGCTCCCATCTGCTCGCCCAGTCGGCCCTGCGCATCGCCTGCGCGCCTCCCGTTGCCCGAAGGCGTTCCGGCTTCATAAGCGGCGGTTCCTGCGCCGTGGCCCTGGTCATCTGTTGCGGGAGCCGCTTGTGGCGTTTCCCCCAACCGGTCGCCTGATGGAACGGCGGCCTCGCTCCGCTCTGAGGGTTTGCGCGACGAAAGCGTCTGCGGCGCTACGGCGGAGATCTTTTCGCCTTCCGGGCGCTCAAATGGGACGGCAGCGCGTGAGACGACGGTGCTTCCATCCTCGCCAAGCACGTCGGCTCGAACGATGTAGTCCCCCACAGGGAGATCGCGCTCGGCTTCGATCAGAAAGCGCCCTTCCTGCGAAATATCGGTCTGGCCGAGCAGGATATCGTTGGCATAGACACGGACCGTATGCCCCGGTTCTGCCCGCCCCGCGACGAAAACATCCCGCCCGTCGATTTCCACCGCCTCAATGAAGGGCGCGTCGTTTTCGGGGGCTTCCGCGGCATCCGCCGAAGCTGCGGTGTCTCCCTCCCCGGCCGGTGCTCCACCAGGGTCGGAGCGGGCAACATCCCCGGTGCCATCCGGCTCCTTCGGCGCATCTTCACCGGCAGACGCCCCGCCACTCCCGGCCTGCTCTCGAGAGACCTCAGAGGTTCCCTGCCCTGCGGGAGGGGACGCATCCTCCGGTGCCCTGGCTATCCGCTGCGGCTCTTCGGGCTTCTGCGCCTCGGCTACGGGTGCCGTAATCAGTCGGCTCGGCTCACCGGGTTGCTGGACAAGAGCGACGACCTGCCCGCTTTCGGCGGTGGGGATCGAGACGATCGCAGTCTCCAGGGATGTGGCTGACACTCGGTCCTTCGATGTCGCACGCAACACGATATTGTGTTCGCCAGGTTCCAACGGATCATCGAGAATTGCAGCGAAATCACCGCCGGGACCGGCGGTTGCCTTGGCGAGCACGGAAGAGCCGCTGACGATTTCCACCTCCGCCCCTGCCTCTGCCCTCCCGGCCACCACGAGCGAGCCGTCAGGTTCGGCGCGCAGGAGATCGAAAGCGGGAACCACGACCTGCTCATCGCCGGCCTTCCCCTCCTCGCCCGCTTCAGCCACAACAGGAGCTTCGCTTGCCGGCTTCTCCGCGGCCGCACCGCTTTCGGCGCGCTGCCCGGAAAGGGGGCCATTCACGGCCGCCTGCGGTTGTTGTTCGCCTTGCGGGTTGAAGATGCCGGCCAGATGAACCACAACGCCGGCGACAAGGACTCCCGCGATGAGAAGCAACACTCTGAGCGGAGTGAGAACCATGTTGTCAAACTCTTTATCGTTACCGAGCGGTCTATATCTTTTTGAACAGCAGGACAAGGCAAAGGCCTTGCAAACCCGTTGTGGCCAGCGGGTTTCGATCATGCAGGACGAGGCTTGCCCAAACCATGCCGCACGAGCAATTGCCGCTTGACCCGACTCGCCAACCCGATCACCAATGATGCCATGAAAACCATCACATCCGTTTGCGTCTACTGCGGCTCCTCCACCGGGCGCGGGGACGGTTATCTCACCGCCGGCCGCAGGTTCGGCAACGCGCTCGCGCGCGCACGCCTCAGGCTCGTCTATGGCGGGGGCACCAAGGGCATCATGGGCGCAGTCGCCGCCGGCTGCCTGGAAGAAGGGGGCAAGGTCACCGGCATCATTCCCCGCTTCCTCATGAACAAGGAGGCGACCGAATCGGCGCTATCGAGTTTGGATGACCTCATCGTCACCGACGATATGCATCAGCGCAAGCATCTGATGTTCGACCACTCCGATGCGTTCGTTGCGCTGCCGGGCGGTATCGGGACGGTGGAAGAGATCGTCGAGATCATGACGTGGGCCCAGCTCGGACGGCACGAAAAACCGATGGTTTTCGCCAATGTGGGCGGTTTCTGGGACCCCTTCCTCTCACTTCTCGATCACATGAGAGCGGAAGGTTTCATCCATACGGGGCATCGCGTGCAGCCGCTCGTCATAGAACAAATCGACGAGATCGTGCCGGCCCTGATGAGCGCCGGCTCTCCTTCGGAGGGCGATCCGGCGATCATTGAGCGGCTGTGACCTTCAGGCTCCGCAGCATCGGCCACGTATAGAGCACCAGTGCGGTCCAGATCAGCGCGAAGGCGATCGCCTGTTCGTGGCTGAACGGTTCCTTGAAAATGAACACCGCGATGATGAACACCATGCTCGGCGCGATATACTGCATGATGCCGATCGTGGCATAGCGCAGGAGCTTGGCCCCGAAGGCATAGAGAAGGAAGGGACCGGCAGTCACCGGACCGCAAGCCAGAAGCAGGGCGATGTTGGCGGGTTGGTCCATGTGGAAATGGCCCTGGCCGATGGCTTGCAGCCAGACGATATAGCCAAGGGCTGGAACGCTCAGGATGAGGACTTCGAGGAAGAAGCCCTGGCTTGGACCAATGGGCAGGGTTTTTCTCAAGAAGCCGTAGACGGCGAATGTCAATGCAAGCAGCAGCGACAGCCATGGAAGCCCACCGCCTTCGATCGTGAGCACAACAACCGCGATGACGGCAAGTCCAACGGCTGCGAGTTGCAGCCGGGTCAGTTTCTCGCCGAGAAGGACAGCGGCCATGGCGATCGAAACCAGCGGATTGATGTAGTATCCAAGCGCCGTATCAAGCGCCCGGTCGGTCGCTATCGCCCAAACATAAAGGCCCCAATTCGCCGAGATGATGGCCGCCGTCAACGCGGCCAGCAACAGCGTGCGGGGGGAAGTCAAAGCCTTGCGGACATCGGCAGTGCGCCCCAGGAAAAGCAGTACGATGCTGGCAATCGGAACGGACCAGACGACCCGGTGGGCAACAACTTCCATGGCCGGGATATGAGCCACTGCCTTCAGGAAAAAGGGAAGCAGACCCCACAGGAAATAGGCGGAGAATGCGAAGAGGAACCCCCGCGCTGAATCGCCCCCGCTCGCTGGGGGATTTGCCACCGTGTCGGTCATATTATTCGGCCGCGAGGCCAATCCTTTCCCGGTTCTTCACCAGCTTGTAGATCACGGCGTCCATCAGTGCCTGGAAGGAAGCGTCGATGATATTGTCGGAAACGCCGACGGTCCACCATCGATCACCGGTCACATCGCGAGATTCGATTAGCACACGCGTGATGGCCTCAGTGCCCCCGTTGAGGATACGCACTTTGTAATCCGTGAGCGCCATGTCCTCGATCTCGGCTTGGAATTTACCGAGATCCTTCCTGAGCGCGATGTCGAGCGCGTTGACCGGCCCGTGTCCTTCCGCAACGGAAAGCCGCGTCTCGCCATCGATCGTCACACGCACCACCGCTTCGGATACTGTTTTCAGATGGCCTTTGGCGTCGAACCGGCGCTCCACCATGCAGCGGAAACCATCCACCTTGAAGAATTCAGGGAGCCTGCCGAGAATCCGCCGCGCCAGGAGATCGAAACTGGCGTCTGCGCCCTCATAGGCGTAGCCCTGCGCCTCACGTTCCTTGACCAGCGCGATCAGCGTATCGAGCCGTGGGTCGGATTTCTCCACCTGGATGCCGCGCCGGGTCAGCTCGGCGATGAAATTGGCCTTGCCGCCCTGGTCCGACACCATGACCCGACGCGTGTTCCCGACTTTCTCCGGCGCCACATGCTCATAGGTCTGCGGGTCCTTTAGGATCGCGGATGCATGGATCCCCGCCTTCGTGGCGAAGGCAGAAGCTCCCACATAGGGTGCCTGCGCATTGGGCGCCCGGTTCAGAAGCTCGTCAAAAGCGTGTGATACGCGTGAGACGCCCTCAAGTCCTTCGTCCGTAAGGCCGATCTCGAACCGGTCGGCGTAAGCAGGCTTCAGCATCAGCGTCGGAATGATCGTGATGAGATTGGCGTTCCCACAGCGCTCGCCGATCCCGTTCAGCGTGCCCTGGATCTGGCGCACGCCTGCGTCTATGGCCGCCAGCGAGTTGGCGACCGCCTGGCCCGTGTCGTCATGGGCATGGATGCCTAGATGCGATCCCGGAATGCCCGCAGCGATGACCGCCGATACAATCTCGCGCACCTCGCCCGGCTGGGTGCCGCCATTGGTGTCGCATAGCACCACCCAGCGGCATCCCGCTTCGTAGGCTGCCCTGGCGCAGGCGAGCGCATAATCCGGATTGGCCTTGTAGCCGTCGAAGAAATGCTCGCAATCGACCATGGCCTCCTTGCCGGCCGCCAGTGCGGCAGCGACGGAAGCACGAATTGCTTCCAAATTCTCCTCATTCGTCGCGCCTAACGCCAAGCGGACATGATAGTCCCAACTCTTGGCAACGAAACACACCGCGTCGCTTTCTGCCTGGGTGAGTGCCGCAAGGCCCGGATCATTCGCTGCGGAAACGCCCGCCCGTTTGGTCATGCCGAAAGCCACGAAGGCGGCGCGACGCGTGCGCTTGCGTGAAAAGAACTCGGTATCGGTGGGGTTCGCTCCGGGATAGCCGCCCTCGACATAGTCCACGCCAAGTTCGTCGAGCAGTCGCGCGATGGCGATCTTGTCCTCGACGGAAAAGTCCACTCCCGGCGTCTGCTGGCCGTCACGCAGCGTGGTGTCGAAAAGATAGATGCGTTCTCTGGTCATGCGGACACCTCGATGCGCAGCGTTCCATGTTCTCCCAGTGACACGCGCGAAGGGGCTGGGATCTCCATCACGCGTTTCCCGCGAACTCATCGGTCGCCCGGATCAGCCGATCGAGTATGCCCGGCTCGGAAAAAGCATGACCGGCACCTTCGATGATATGTAGCTCTGCGTCCGGCCAAGCTTTGGCAAGCTCCCAAGCGTAGCGTAGCGGGCATGGCATGTCATAGCGGCCATGCACGATGACCCCGGGGATGCCCTTGAGTTTCACGGCATCGCGCAGGAGCTGCCCCTCCTCGAACCAGCCCCCATGGACGAAATAGTGGTTCTCGATGCGCGCGAAGGCGATAGCAAAGTCATCTTCCGCATGGTGTGACGAGAGCGCAGGATCGGGAAGCAAGGTGATCGTTTCGCCCTCCCAGACGCTCCATGCTTTGGCCGCCTCGAGCTGCACATTCCGGTCGCCTGAAGTGAGCCGCTTGCGGTAGGCCGCCATCAGGTTGCTCCGCTCGGCTTCGGGGATCACCGAAACGAACTGCTCCCATTTGTCCGGAAACATTTCGGAGACACCAAACTGGTAATACCAGTCAAGCTCTGCCTTGGTGAGGGTGTAGACGCCGCGCAGGATGAGTTCCGAGACGCGGTGGGGATGGGTTTCCGCATAGGCGAGAGCCAATGTCGATCCCCAAGAGCCGCCGAAGACCTGCCACTTCTCGACGCCCATCATCTCGCGCAACCGCTCCATGTCGGCCACCAGATGCCAGGTCGTGTTCGCTTCCAGTTCGGCATGAGGCATCGACTTTCCACACCCGCGCTGGTCGAAAAGCAGGATGTCGTATTTCTCCGGATCGAACAGGCGCCGGTGGGTCGGGGAAATCCCGCCACCCGGCCCGCCATGCAGGAATACGGCAGGTTTGGCGCCGCGCGTGCCCGCCCGCTCCCAATAAATCCTGTGGCCGTCACCGACATCCAGCATGCCGGTCTCATAAGGCTCGATCTCGGGATAGAATGTGCGCAAGCTCATTTGGTCCTCACCGGCGGCCATTGATCCGTGTCGTGGTCGGGATGTTGGTAGGAGACGAGGTCGGCGAGAAAATCGGCCTCACCAACATCTTCCATCGTTTCATGGCCCGGCAGGGTGTGGAGCGTATCGACATAGGGCAGCTTGCTTTCGATGCCCCCTTGAACGCGCGGCGCGACCTCTTCGGGATGATCGAAAGCGCCGATGGCAAGCGCAATCCCGTCCGGCCCCTCAAAGGTGAGCGGGGTTCCACACTCGGAGCAAAAGCCGCGCTTCACATGATTGGATGACTGGAAACGCTTCGGCTCCCCACGGGTCCACTCCAGCTTCGCCTGGCGCGTAGAGACCAGCGGCGCATAGAAATTGCCGAAAGCCTTCTGGCACATGCGGCAATGGCAGATGGAAGCATCTCCAAGCGCGCCTTCAATGCGGAAGCGCACAGCACCGCACTGGCAGCCGCCGGTGTAAACCGGTTGATTGTCGAGGCTCATTGCGCAGCTCCTTGCCGTTCGTCACGCCGGGGCGTGGCAGACGGCCTCGATGTTGTTGCCATCCGGATCGAAAACGAACGCGCCATAATAGTTGGCGTGGTAGTGCGGGCGCAGCCCCGGCGCACCATTGTCCTTGCCTCCGGCGGCAATCGCAGCGTGATAAAAGGCGTCGACCTCGTCCCTCGTCCGGGCACTGAACGCCACATGCTTTGATTCGCCTGAGCTGCCTGCTTCGTGCAGCCAGTAGACCGGCCGGTCACGGCCATAGCCACCGATCTTGACACCACCCGTGTGCTCAGTAGGCACCATCATCAAAAGGCGCGCGCCGAGCGGGGCGAGCGCTTGATCGTAAAACGCCTTCGCGCGATCGAAATCCGCTACTCTGATGCCGATATGGTCGATCATCTCTTCACCTCCCATCTGGTCCTGCGCTCGCCGGTTTCGGGATCCTTGTAGTCCATGAGCTGGATGCCGGCAGCTGCAAGCTCCTCGCGAATGCGGTCTGCCTCGGCGAAATTCTTCTCGCGCAGGAAGGACAAACGCGACGCTATGCGCTCCTCGACCGAGGCTTCGTCGATGGCGGCGCCTGCTGCCTTGCCGGAAAACCACTGCTCCTGCGATTGCGTCAGGAGTCCAAGCAGGGCTGCATTCGCCTTCAGATCCGCCTTCGCCGCCTCGCTCCCCTTCGCCGCCTGTGCACGCAGGTCATGGAGCGCGGCGATCGCGCCGGTCGTGCCGAGATCATCACGCAGCGCAGCGCGGGCCAGAGCGTTGTCCCCGTTATGTGCTTCGGCATCCCCGATAGCACGATACCATCCGTCCAGCACGGTTTCGGCTTCCTCGAGCTTCCTCAAGGAGAAATCGAGCGGCTCGCGGTAGTGCGTCATGAGAATGGCAAGACGCAGCACCTCGCCCGGCCACTTGCGCCCCCCGAACCGCTCCGTCTCCAGGAGTTCGTTGATGGTGACGAAATTGCCTTCCGATTTCGCCATCTTCCTGCCCTCCACCTGCACGAAGCCGTTGTGCAGCCAGTAATTGGCCATGACCGGCGTGCCGTGGGCGCAGCGCGATTGCGCAATCTCGTTCTCGTGGTGCGGGAAGATCAGATCCAAGCCGCCGCCATGGATATCAAAGACTTCGCCGAGATACGCCGCCGACATGGCCGAGCACTCGATATGCCAGCCGGGCCTGCCCCGGATGGCAAGCGGCCTCCCATCCAAGGTGAAACGCCCTTCCCACCCTGGTTCTTCGGCCGACGATTCCTTCCAGAGAACGAAATCCGACGGATTCCTCTTGTGCGGATCCACGGCCACCCGCGCGCCCGCCTGCTGGTCCTCCAGCCGGCGCTTGGAAAGCTGGCCGTAATCTGGCATGGAGGCCGTGTCGAACAGGATTTCGCCTTTAGCGGCATAGGCATGGCCGCGATCGATGAGAGTTTGAATCAACGTCGCCATATCGGCCTTGCCGTCCGGGCGCGGAAGCACGAATTCCGTCGCGCGCGGCTCGTGAGTGGGCGCAAGGCATCCAAGCGCGGTGACGTCTGCGTGGAACTGCTCGGCCGTGCGCTCCGTCACGCGCCGAATGGCCTCGTTGAGCGTGAGACTCCCGGCCTCGATCTCGTCGCCGAAATCGCGCAGGGCGCGGGCGTTGATCTTGTCGTCCACATCCGTGATGTTTCGCACATAGGTGACATGATCCTCGCCATAGAGTTCGCGCAGGAGGCGGAACAGGACATCGAAGACGATGACCGGCCGCGCATTCCCGATATGAGCGAAGTCGTAAACGGTCGGCCCGCAGACATACATGCGCACATTTGCCGGATCGAGGGGCTCGAACTCCTCCTTGCGCCGCGTCAGCGTGTTGTAGAGCTTCAGTCCCTTGAACCCGTCAGACATGCCCGATCCCGTGTTTAAAAGATCCGTGCCAACGCTCCGGCCGGCTGGCCTGGGCGTTTTTCGTATCGGGAGGGAAGAGGCGAAAACGACCGGACCAGCGTAGGTGCGCTAGCCGATAATGCAAATGCCGATAATGGCGAACAGCGTTTTCATCGTCATCCTTATCGCCTCGACCGCTTCTCGCGTCAAGCGGGGAACGGCTGTGTTTCCAGCGCAACACTGCCGAAAGGAAGTATTAAGCATGTCGCAAGAAGCTCCGATACAGCTTGCCTGAACCTTCGTGGAACATGATTTCGTCGGAATCAGTTCGCAGTTGGGGGCAATAGTAAACAGACAGGCAGTACCATGGCCTCTTACACCGCCACACAAGACCGAGCACGACCTCGGGAGAAGCCCGCAGAGGCAGAGCTCGTCCGCGAATATAGGCAAGTCGGTCCCGCCGCGATCAACGCAGCGCTCCTTTGCAAGCCCAAGGCCAAGAAGGAAGAGCCTAAGCGCTTATACGAGCCGCGCGAGGAGACCTGATCCCAGCGCGGCCATCACAAGGCCGATCAGCGTGTCGAGCACGCGCCAGGATTGGGGACGCGCGAAAATCGGCTGCAGCAAGCGTGCACCATAGCCGAGGCTGAAGAACCACAGGAACGACGCCGCGATCGCGCCGAGCGCGTAGCTTGTGCGTGCGGCGCCTTCATATGCGCCTGAAAGCGAGCCCACGAGCACCACCGTGTCGAGATAGACGTGCGGGTTCAGGAAGGTGAAGGCGAGGCAAGCGCCTATCGCGGCTTTCAGCCCCCGCTTTTCCTCCTTGGCAGCTTTTAGGGCGTCCGGATGCAATGCTCGGCGAAAAGCGAAAATCGCGTAGGCGAAGAGGAATATGGCCCCACCAAGGGTCACGGCGGTGATCAAGGAGGGCGAGCGTGCCACCAGCGTGCCCAGGCCCGCCACACCCGCCGCGATCAGGAGCGCGTCCGATAATGCGCAGATCAGGCAGAGAATGAAGACATGTTGCCTGAGGAGCCCCTGTCGGAGAATGAACGCATTCTGCGCGCCGATCGCCACGATCAGCGAACCGCCCAGGAAGAAGCCTGCCAGAAAAGAAGGATAAAGCGCCGTGTCCATGCCGGCGCATTTGCCCTACTTGGATGCCCGAGACAATGGGCAGAATCACCCGGCGGTGTATGCCAAAAGTGCGGTTGCGCCCAGTGCTCGCTAAAACAGGCTCAACTGGGTGTCCAATTTTCCTTCGGAACGCGGACCTTCAAAGTCTATCTCCACTCTCTCCTGCAGGTCGGGTCCCACATTGGCGACGCTGTTGACCTTGTCGGAAACGGGTACGGCTTCGAAAAAACCGGGCTCGACAGGAGCCAGCAAATCCGCCATGTCGCGCGGCTCGTATTTCACGCCATCAAGCCAGCGTGAGAAGTGTTCGGGCGGGATCACCACCGGCATGCGCTGGTGGATCGGGGCAAGGTCGCTGTTTGCCTCGGTGGTCAGGATAGCGCCGGTGTCGATCTCGCTGCCTCCCGGCTCCGACCAGGTCTCCATCAGCCCGGCAAACGCGACGAGCTCTCCCTTTCGGGGCCGAACCCAAAAGGGTTGCGCGCGGCCTTTGCCCTCCCGACGCCATTCGTAGAAGCCCGAGGCTGGCACGAGCGTGCGGCGGTGGCGCATGGCGGCGCGGAAGGTAGCCTTCTCCGCGGCACTCTCCGAACGTGCATTGATGAGAAGCGGCATATCCCTGGGGTTCTTTGCCCAACCGGGTATGAAGCCCCAGCGGACCAAAGCCGCCCGCCGGCGCGGCAGGTTAGAACCCTCCGGCCGCGGCGTGGAGACGGCCATCAGAATCGGCTGGGTGGGTGCAATGTTGAAGCGGGGTGGAAAATCGTCGAGTTCGGCAAGGCCGAGGAATATCTCCACTTCCTTCGCTTTTGCCGTCAATGCAAATCGTCCGCACATTTCTATCTTCGCCCCAGGCTTTGACGGCATTCTCGCCACAGATGTGTTTAGACTAGGGTCTCGGTTCAGGGATGTAACGATGGGTCAAAACGATATCCACGCCGTTTCGCTTGCGGTGTTGTCGAACGGGCGCTTCTTGCTCGTGCGCCGGGGCCACGCACCGGCGAAGGGGCTCTTCGCCTTTCCGGGTGGGCGCGTAGAGGAAGGCGAAGATGCCGAAACCGCCGTCCGGCGTGAGCTCTATGAAGAGACCGGGCTGGTTGTCGACGAGATTTACTCGTTCCGCGAGATCACGCTGGAGGCAGAAGGCGGAAAGCGCTACCGCCTCGAAATTTTCCGAGGCCGCGAGCTGAAGGGCTGTGCCAGGGCGGGAGACGATGCGGACCTCGCTGGCTGGTATACGATCGAGGAGATGCGCTCGCTGCCGGTGACGGCGAGCACGCTCGAAATCGCGCAAGACATGATTGCCCTAAGCGAAGCTTCATGAATTGGAGCTATCCTGCCGGCACGCCACGACGTAGAAGTCTCTATGAAACCGCTTCTGAAGCCCCTTTTCGCCGGTATCCTGGCTGCCTGTTTGTCGTTTATGCCCGCCTCGGCGCAAGCGCCCTATGATCCGCAGCTTATGCGTCTTGCCGAGGTTCTCGGCTCGATCCATTTCCTGCGCAGCCTTTGCGGGGAAGAGGAGAGCGTGTGGCGAGACCGGATGGAGGCCCTGATCTTGGCCGAAGCTCCTTCGGAAGAACGCAAAGCGAGGCTGATCGCAAGTTTCAATCGCGGCTATCGCGCCTTCGCAGGGGTTTACACCAGCTGCACGGAAGCCGCGGCGCAGGCGGTGGCCAGATATATGAAGGAAGGCGAGACGCTGACCGACGAAATTACCCGCCGCTATGGAAATTGAGCTTGCCCGGCGCCCCAAACCGTTAAAATTTTACCTTTCCTTTACCACTCCTGGCAGTGTCTCCGTCCCGCCGCATTTTTCATGGTACCCCTATCGATAAGGGGACGAACAGGGACAGACGCCGGTATGCTGGCGTCAACGGAACGGGTGGTATTTCAATGCATATGACTGTTGCCGACATCGAAGCGCTGATCGAGGAAGAAAAGCGTACGACCTGTGCTGAATGCCATGGCGCAGCCTGGGCGGAAGGACTTCTGGCCGGTATCGAACCGGAGATCATTGCCGAGGCAGCGCTCACCACCGCCCTCACGGAACTGGGCAAGAGCGGGGAAGAAGAGAAGCTTTTGGATCTGCTCGATTCCATGCGCCGGCGTGTGCTCACAGGGGATTTCCTTCCCAAGCGCAGCCACCATTGAGCTTACCTTCCGCATTCGCTATTCCTGGCATCGCATATCCCAGCCGTTCTTTCGGCAGCACTGATTTCAAGGTGGCGCGATGCCGTTCTCTCTCCTTCCGGCACTACCTTCCGGATCGAATATCGCAGTGGTCACGCTGGCGGCACTTCTCGGGCTCACCAGCGCAGTCCATGCATTGAACGACACGTTTCCGGAATACCGCCCTCTGCAGAGCCAGATCGAACAGCAGCCCGAAGGCGGTTCCGGAATCATCCCAAAGACTTCACCTCTCTCGCCTGCGAGGCCCTCTGACGGCACGGATGGGGAGGAGGCACCCGCAGGGGACGCCGCGCGTCCTGATACTACTCCCGGCCAGGAACTGCCCGAGATCATCTATGATCTCAGCCGCCTGCCGGAGCCGGTGCGGCGGATGCGACAGCTGATCATCGACGCCTGCAAGAGCGGGGACATAGAGAAGCTTAGGCCGCTTATCGGTACCGGCGAGGGAGCCACCCAGCTTCTGCTTGGCGAACTCGACGGCGATCCGATCGATTTCCTGCGCCAGATCTCGGGTGATCAGGAGGGGTATGAAATCATGGCCATCCTTCTGGAAGTCATGGAATCCGGCTTCGTGCACCTCAATGCCGGCACCGAAAGCGAGTATTACGCCTGGCCTTATTTCTTCGCCGTTCCTCTGGAGGAACTGACGCCGCCGCAGAAGGTGGAGCTTTTTACATTGCTCACCGCGAGCGACTATGAAGAAATGAAAAACTACGGGGCCTATGTCTTTTATCGCGTGGCAATCACGCCGGAGGGGCGCTGGCTCTTCTTCGTGGCCGGAGACTGAGCAGGCCGCTTGCCGTCGCTCGCCGGCACGCTTACCTGAATGGAGAAGCACAGTCCGGATTCGAAGCCATGCCTACCGTTAAGCTTTCAGACCGCGCGATCCTTCGCGCCACCGGCCCCGATGCCGAGGCGCTCCTGCAGAATGTCATCACCATAGATCTCGCGACCTTGGGCGAGCGGGAAGCGCGACCCGGCGCGCTTTTGACGCCGCAAGGCAAGATCCTCTTCGACTTCCTGATTTCCCGCGCCGGCCCGGACAGTTTCCGCCTCGATTGCCGGCGCGATATCGCGCCGGATCTTCTCAAGCGGATGATGCTCTACCGGCTGAGGGCAAAAGCGGAGCTTTCGCTGGATAATGAATCGCTTATCTCGACATCTTGGGAAAGTGATTCATCCGTTTCGCAAACTGATTCAACTTCAGTGTTCGATCGCCGGTTTCCGGAAACCCTGCAGGTCATTCGCAATTACGGCACCTCTCCAGCCGAAAGCGGGGATGCCTCGGCATGGGATCTTCTGCGCATCGAGCATGGCGTGCCCGAGAGCGGCCAGGACTACCAACTGGGAGATGCTTTCCCGCACGAGATCCTTTTCGACCAGAATGGGGGGGTGGGCCTGAAGAAGGGCTGCTATGTGGGACAGGAGGTCGTCTCGAGAATGCATCATCGCGGGACTGCCCGCCGCCGGCTTGTAATCGTCCATGGCGAAAGCACCCTGCCCCCACCCAGTGCCGAAGTGACCGCGGACGGACGCGTGATCGGCGCACTCGGTACGGTCGCCGGCTCGGAAGGACTTGCGATCCTGCGCATCGACCGGGCCGCCGAAGCGGCGCAATCGGGGCTGCCGATACTTGCCGGCGGCGTCCCTCTGACGCTTCGCGTTCCCAACTATGCAAAGTTCAACATTTCCACCGGCCCTGGCGAGGCGGAGACCGCTTGATGCCGGCCAAGGAAGCCGCTGCACCGCGCGCCTGGCAGCGCATGCTCTCGGGTCGCCGCCTCGATCTCCTGGATCCCTCCCCGCTGGATATAGAAATCGCCGACATTGCCCATGGGCTTGCGCGCGTTGCACGGTGGAACGGCCAGACCAATGGCGATCACGCCTTTTCCGTCGCGCAGCATTCGCTTCTGGTGGAGCAGATTTTCCAGAGACTGCACGAGGATGCGCCGGTCGATTGGCTGCTGACCGCCCTTCTCCACGACGCACCGGAATATGTGATCGGCGACATGATCTCGCCGTTCAAGGCAACGCTGGGGCAGGATTACAAATCGGTCGAGCAGAGGCTTCACCGTGCGATCCACCTTCGCTTCGGTCTGCCCGCCGAAACGTCTTCGAAGCTCAAAGCCGAAATCAAGAGGGCCGACTGCATTGCCGCCTATTTCGAGGCGACGGAGCTCGCCGGGTTCGCCCATGGGGAGGCGTCCCGCTTCTTCGGCCGGCCACGCGGCTTCACCCTGGATATGCTCGATCTCGAGCCGAAACCCGCACGCCGCGCGCAATCGGCTTTTCTCGCGCGTTTCGAGGCGCTGGAGAAACGACGCCGCAAAGCGGCCTGAGAGGGCCGCCTCTTATCTCCCCTGCCGCTCCAGCCGGTCGATGAACCATTGCGTCAGCCGGACCCAGACCTGGTCCTTCTCGCCGGAATCCTCGCAGCCGTGGTCGAGATTGGGATTGTCGTTCACCTCAATCACATGGATGCCTTCGCGCGTCTCTTTCAGATCGACCCCATAGAGGCCATCGCCGATGCAGCGCGCAGCCTTCACGGCGATGTCGATCACCTCGCGCGGGGTCTCCTGAAGCCGGAAGGTACGGAAACCGCCTTCGTCCGGCTTGCCCCGCCTTTCATGGTTCACGATTTGCCAGTGCTTCTTGGCCATCAGGTACTGCACGGCAAAAAGCGGCTCTCCACCCAGGACTCCGATCCGCCAATCGAATTCGGTGGGAAGGAATTTCTGCGCCAGCAGAAGGTCGGTATCCTCAAGCCATTTCGTGGCGAGTTCCTTGAGCTCGGCCATATTGGCGGCCTTCTTCACCCCGCGCGAGAATGCGCTGTCGGGGATCTTGAGCACCAGCGGAAATCCCAACGCATCAGCCGCCGGCTCCAGATCGCCCGGTCCGGAGATCATGACGGTGGGCGGCACCGGCACGCGATTGAACAACATGAGTTCGTTCAGGTAGACCTTGTTGGTGCAGCGGATCATCGAGAGGGGGTCGTCGATGACCGGCATGCCCTCCTGCTGCGCCCGGCGGGCAAAACGATAGGTGTGGTTGGAGATCGCCGTCGTTTCGCGGATGAACAACGCGTCGTAATTGGCGAGCTTCGGCAAATCCTTGCGGGTGATCGGCTCGACCTCGACGCCCATCTTCTCGGCAATTCGCGACCAATATTTCAGCGAATTGACACTCGAGGGCGGGAGCACCTCCTGCGGGTCGATGAGCGTGGCGAAAGTATAGCGCGATGGCGTGCGGGCCTTCGTATCCCGCCACTGCCGGTTGGTATAGGTGTCGAGACTCTCCAGGAAACGTGTCTTCTCGTCCTTCTTCATGCGCGCGAGCGGCAAGAAGCCGATTTTCCTGATCGTGGCCCATTCGCCGTCGTCAATCGCCACTTCCAGCGCGGGCGCGCGGAACCAGTCGAAAAGCAGCCGGGCAAATCGATCCCAGGCTTTCGACGGGCCTATGCCGAAAAAAATCGAAACCGTCGTCGGAAAACCGCCGCCCAATTCCTTGCGACACTTGTTGAGCGCCTGCTCCAGTTCCGGCAGCGCATTCTCGTATAGCTTGCGGCCGGACAGATCGATCATCGTCTCGACCGACGGGATCACCTTGTGGCCGCGCGAGCTTGCAAGCAGCGATGCGTAATAGCCGCGGCTCTGATAAGCATAGGTATTCGACAGATTGATGATCTTCGGCCTTTGGCCGCGAAACAGCGATGGGTGGGCCAGGTAGTCGCGGCTGGTGATGATCTTGTGGGGAGTTGCGACCTGATCGAGATCGTTCTGCCTGCCGGTGAGAATGACCCAGCTCATTGCTCCGTGGAGCCTCCTAAATCCTTTTCGAGCCGCAGCGCCGGCGCGCCGTCCTCGTAGTAGTTTTCGCGCCGCCCGATCGGGCGGTAGCCGGCGCGCTTGTAAAGCTCCAGAGCGCGCAGATTGTCCTCGCGCACTTCCAGACGAAGTATAGAGCGGCCATTGGCTCGCACCGTCGCCTCTGCAGCAGCGAGCAAGCCACGGCCAATACCGGCAGAAGCCTCGCTGCTGGCCACAGCAATTGAATAGAGCCGGGCGATCTTCACGCCTCGTCGGTAGAAAACAAGCGCGTATCCAAGCACCACGCCGTCCCTTTCAGCGACCAGGAGAGAAGTCGTGCCGCTTCCTATATGGTTGCGAAAAGCACGGCGGTTAAGGCGGTCCGATTCGAAAACGCTGTTCTCGATCGAAACGAGCGTATCGATATCGGAAGCGCGAGCCGGACGAATGTCGGCGTGCATGGGTGTGCGGATCACCTCGAACCAGGGTTGCCAGTCATAGCACCACCTTCAGACACTTCCAGTGGGAAAAAGAGATTGTCCGCAACGGCGTGCTTCCGCGCGACTTGCGGCCACCGGATGACAGGTCCCTTCGTCGGGAGGCCGGGATCGGTCATGGCGATCGGAGGTTTACATTGGGCGCCATTTGTCCCTTGCTTATGACAAGTTCAAAATGAGGCAGTCTCTATGGAACTCGATCCCGCCGAAATGATAACCACGGCTGAAGCGCTCTGGCGCGACCTGAGTGCACTTGCAATTTCCTATGCATTCTCCGCCCTCGGCGCGCTATTGCTGATCGTGATCGGCATCTTTGCAGCTCGCCTGTTCGAGGGATGGACACGCGCTGCTCTTGGCCGCCTGCCCGGCATTGATGAAACCCTAAGCCGCTTCCTCTCCAAGATCGTGCGCTATGCCATTCTGATCCTGGTTGGCGTGACGGTGCTCGCCCAGTTCGGTGTGCAGACTGCAAGCATCATCGCCGCGCTCGGTGCGGCGGGTCTCGCGATCGGCCTTGCCCTTCAGGGCACGCTTCAGAACATAGCCGCCGGGATCATGCTGCTGGTCCTCAAGCCCTTCCGGGTCGGAGAATATATCGACGCCGGCGGTATCGCGGGAACCGTGGAGGAGATCGGCCTGTTCGCGACCGAACTCAAGGCTGCCGATGGTGTCTATGTCATGGCTCCAAACAGCGAACTGTGGAACAAGCCCGTCACGAACTACTCGCGCAACGCGGTTCGGCGCAACGATATCGCGATCGGCATAGGCTACGACGACGACATAGACCTTGCCCAGAAGCTGCTGATGAACCTTGCAACGGCTGATAACCGCGTGCTGGCCGCTCCCGCGCCGGAGACGTTCGTGGGTGCCCTCGGCGACAGTGCTGTGCTGGTAACGCTGCGCTATTGGACGTCAACCGGCGATTACTGGCAGGCGAGCCTCGATCTTCGCAAGGCGGCGAAGGAAGCCTTTGACGCCCATGGCATTTCCATACCTTTCCCGCAGCGGCAGATTTACGTCACGCCTGCGGATGCAGCAGGCCAGAGCACACAGATAAGCCAAGGCCGGGCGAAGGTCTGACAGCAAGGTCGGAAGACCGCGGGATGATCCATCAAAACTATTGAATGCTTCTCCTTTGCCAATTCATTTGAATAAAGGATGGCTTCGGATAAGGCTTAAGCTGAGATTTAAAGGGCAATCGTCATGGCCGGCTCCGTTTCGCAGCGCTCCGCTTCCGCATCCTTTCCCTGGCTGATCGTCATATGCGGTTGCCTTATCGCCGCGCTTACCTTCGGCCCGCGATCGGCCATGGGCTTTTTCCAGCTTCCGATGCTTGCGGAGAAGGGGTGGGACCGCACGACATTCGGCCTTGCGATGGCGATCCAAAACCTGCTCTGGGGATTCGGCCAGCCGATCTTCGGCGCTATCGCCGACCGATTCGGCACCTGGCGCGTGCTGGCGATGTCGGGCGGCCTCTATGCCCTCGGCCTGCTCCTGATGGCAAGCGCCGATAGCCCGACCATGCTCTATATCGGCGGCGGCGTGCTGGTCGGCCTCGGCGTGGCCGCAGGTTCCTTCGGCATCGTGCTTTCCGCCTTCGCACGGAATGTGCCGGCGGAAAGGCGCAGCATGGTTTTCGGCATCGGCACCGCGGCCGGTTCGGCCGGCATGTTCCTCTTTGCGCCTATCAGCCAGGGCATGATCGATGCTTTTGGCTGGTCCGATACGCTTGTCTATATGGGCATAGCCATGCTTCTCGTTCCTCTGCTCGCGATCCCGCTTACCGGGAATTCCGCGAGCGGCTCGGTCCGGCAAGCAGAGTTCGAGCAAAGCTTCGGCGCCGCCCTGCGGGAAGCATTCGCCCATCGCGGCTTTCTCCTCCTTACCTCTGGCTTCTTCGTCTGCGGCTTCCAGGTCGCCTTCATCACCGCGCATTTTCCAGCCTATCTGGGGGATATCGGCATTGACGCCAGCTATGCGGTGATCGCACTGGCCCTTATCGGCTTCTTCAATGTGATCGGTTCCCTCGCCTCCGGCGTCATCGGCCAACGCTACCCGAAGCCAGCCTTCCTTGCGCTTATCTACCTTGCGCGCTCGGTGCTTGTGACTGCCTTCCTGCTGATCCCGCAGACCCCGACCACGGTCATCGTCTTCGCCATTATCATGGGCCTGCTCTGGCTCTCGACCGTGCCGCCGACCAACGGTCTCGTGGCCGTCATGTTCGGCACGCGCTATCTCGGCATGCTGGGCGGCATCGTCTTTTTCTCGCATCAGATCGGCTCATTTCTCGGAGTGTGGCTCGGCGGCTATCTCTACGACCAATTCGGTTCCTATGACCCGGTCTGGTGGCTGGGAGTAGCGCTCGGCATCTTCGCCGCCGTCGTTCACTGGCCGATTCAGGAGAAACCGGTGGAACGGCCGGCACTGGCGCCGGCGGAGTAAACGGAAGCATCGACAAATTTCTGTCATGCGCCTGCAACATCGGTTTGCTTTAGCCCTCTTGGACATTTCCACCCACCAGGAGGCAGGCAATGAACAAGAACGTCGATCCGAAAGCGATCAAAACGCTTAGCGAAATCCGCGAGGAGCGCGAGGACATCGGCCGCAACCCGAGCGCCAATCCCACCATGGGCGATATCATCCATCGCCGCTATTCGCGCAGAGGTTTCCTTGGTGGTTCCTTGGCGGTTGCCGCCATCGGCGCCACGGTGAGCCCGATGGCACTGCTCGCCGCGAAAGAAGCGAAGGCGCAAGGCACCGCCTCGCAGTTCAACTTCACCGAGGTGGAGGCCGGCGTCGACGAGACGCATCACGTGGCCGACGGATACGACGCACAGGTTTTCCTGCGGTGGGGAGACAAGGTTTTCGCCGACGCGCCGGAGTTCGACCCCGCCAACCAGACCGCGGAAGCCCAAGCCAAGCAGTTCGGCTACAACAATGACTATGTGGGCTTCATCCCGCTTGAAGGCGCCAATGACCGCGGGATTCTCGTCGTCAATCACGAATACACCAATGCCGAGCTGATGTTCCCCGGCTTCGCAAAGGTGGAAGGCGACGATGTCAAGCTCGGCGAATACACCAGGGAGCTGGTGGATATCGAGATGGCGGCACATGGCGGCACGGTCATCGAGATCCGCAAGGTTGATGGCCGCTGGCAGCCGGTGCTCGACAGCCGGTATAACCGCCGCATCACCGCCGACACGGAAATGCAGCTCTCCGGGCCGGTTGCCGGTCATGACCGTGTGAAGACCAATGCCGATCCCACGGGAACGAAGGTGCTTGGCACCATCAACAATTGCGCCGGCGGCGTCACGCCCTGGGGCACCTATCTCATGGCCGAGGAGAATTTCCACGGGTATTTCTCCGGCGAGCTTCCGGAAGGCCATCGCGAGGCCGAAAACTACAAGCGCATCGGCGTCCCCGCCGCCGAATATGCCTGGGGCACCTTCCACGACCGTTTCGACGTCTCCAGGGAGCCGAACGAACCCAACCGCTTCGGCTGGGTGGTCGAGGTCGATCCCCTCGACCCGAACTCGGTGCCCAAGAAGCGCACCGCGCTCGGCCGCGTGAAGCACGAAGGGGCAGAGAGCATCGTGAACAAGGACGGCCGCGTGGTCGCCTATTGCGGTGATGACGAGCGCTTCGACTATGTCTACAAATTCGTGACGGCCGGCACCTTTAACGAGCAGGACCGCGCCGCAAATATGGACCTCCTCGACGAAGGCACGCTTTATGTCGCCCGCTTCGATGAGGACGGCACTATGGAGTGGCTGCCGCTCATCCATGGGGAAGGCCCGCTCACGGCTGAGAACGGTTTCGAAAGCCAGGCGGACGTTCTCATCGAGACGCGCCGCGCTGCCGACATGCTCGGCGCCACCAAAATGGACCGCCCGGAAGACGTGCAGCCCAATCCGAAGACCGGCAAGGTCTACGTGATGCTGACCAACAACACCCGGCGCGGGGCGGACCAGGTGGATGCCGCCAACCCGCGCGCGGATAATGCTTTCGGCCATATCATCGAGATCACCGAAACGGACGGTGATTTCGCGTCCACCAAATCGACCTGGGAAGTGCTGCTCAAATGCGGCGATCCCTCGCTCGCCGAAGTGGGAGCGAGCTTCTCGCCGGATACGACCCGCAACGGGTGGTTCGGCATGCCGGACAATTGTGCCATCGACGCAGATGGACGCCTTTGGGTCTCGACCGACGGCAACAACCAGAAGGCCACCGGCCGCACTGATGGCCTGTGGGCCGTTGATACCGACGGGGATGCGCGCGGAACCTCAAAACTCTTCTTCCGCGTGCCGGTGGGTGCCGAAATGTGCGGTCCCTACTTCACACCGGATGGGGAGACCCTGTTCCTGGCCGTCCAGCATCCGGGCGACGAAGGTCTCGCCACCTTCGAGCAACCGGCCACCCGCTGGCCCGACTTCGACGACAACCTGCCGGTTCGTCCCGCGGTGGTGGTCGTGACCAAGCAGGGCGGCGGCAAAATCGCGGCTTGAGCGATCAGCGATATACCGTAAGGCGGGGCCTTTTGGGCCCCGCCTTTTTTGGAATTTCAGCTTGCAGATACGCGGGTAGCTCCTTCCCCGCTCGGGAGGCACCGCATCAAAGCCGCCAGAAATCCCGCTCGCGCTTCGGGCTCGGTCAGTCCGCGCGGCTCGTAGACGTGACGCGTGAAGAAGAAGCCCGTGAGCGCGAAGGCCTGCAAAAGCGCTTTCCTGTCGCAGAGACCCTCGCCGGCATTCAGGAAGGTCGGCAACGGGAGCAGCTTGTCCGCCCAGGGTGCACCCGCTTCGCGGGTGACGGCCCTCCCCGTCTTCGGCGATACGTAAGCGAGATTTTCCCGGCTGCCCGTAAGGGCGCAGCGGGAAAGGTCGAGCCCGAAACCCAATTCCTCCAGCACGGCCAGTTCGAAGCGGGCGACCAGCATCCCTGCCGCGGCAGGATCATCCAGATGCGCAGCAATCACCCCAAGCGCTTCGAAGAGGCCGGGATGCGGATCCCGCTCCGGCAAGAGGCGCAAATGCGCGCCGAGCGTCTGGATGCCATAGACGGCGACGGCAGAATTGATGAGCCGGGCGGCATTGAGCTCCAACGGCTCCACTTGGAACGTGCCCAGATGCTCGTCCAGCCTTGCGCGCCAGGTAAGGCCGACGCGATTCCCCGGCTGCAGCACCGGCTGCATACGCTTTGATCGACCGCCCCTGACCATGCCAAGGTGCCGGCCGTGGCCGGCCGTCATCGTTTCCAGGATAACGCTGGTCTCTCCATGCCGCCGGGTACCGAGGACAATGCCTTCGTCGAGCCATTCCATGGCACGGTTCTCTTCCCCTCAACCGGGGAATTCAAGCCCGATCTCGCGATAGCGCTCGGGATCGTTGCTCCAATTCTCGCGCACCTTTACGAACAGGAAGAGGTGGACCTTCTGTTCGAGGATTTGTGAAAGCTCTTCGCGCGCAGACTGGCCGATCTCGCGTATCGTCGATCCCTTATGGCCGAGCACGATCTTCTTCTGGCTTTCGCGCTCCACATAGATAACCTGCTCGATACGCACCGAGCGGTCCTTCCGCTCCTCCCATTTTTCCGTTTCCACGTGGGCGGAATAGGGAAGTTCCTGGTGAAGCCGAAGATAAATCTTCTCGCGGGTGATCTCGGCCGCAAGCTGACGCATGGGCAGATCGGAAATCTGGTCCTCCGGGTAGTACCAGGGGCCTTCCGGCAGCGTCTCGGCCAGATAGTCGAGCAGGTCTTTGCAACCGTCCCCGGTCAGCGCAGAGACCATGAAGGTTCTGTCGAAGGGGGCGCGCTCATTCGCCTCCGCCGCAAGGACAAGCAGCTTGTCGCGCTTGATGCGATCGATCTTGTTGAGGATCAGGATCTTTGGCTGTCGTACGTCCGCAAGGCTGTCGAGGATCGTTTCGGCATCTCCCTTGATCCCCCGTTCCGCATCGATGAGAAAAGCCACGATATCCGCATCCTTGGCTCCGCCCCAGGCGGTCGTCACCATGGCGCGATCAAGCCGCCGTTTTGGCTTGAAAATGCCGGGCGTATCCACGAACACGATCTGCGTCTTGTTATGGGTCGCGATGCCACGGATCAGCGCGCGCGTGGTTTGCACCTTGTGCGTGACTATGGAGACTTTCGCGCCCACCAACTGGTTGAGCAACGTTGATTTTCCGGCATTCGGCGCCCCGATCAGCGCGACAAACCCGGACCGTGTCCCCGGCGAAGGCTCTCCGGTTCCGGTCATGGCAAGCTTTCCATCGGCGTCCATACGGCCTCGCGAATCAAAACTTCAGTCGCCGCTGCCTGTTCCGCCTCGCGCTTGGAACGGCCGCGACCACGCCCTTCCTTGTACCCCGCGATACGCACCACCGCGGTGAAAATCGGGTCGTGATCCGGCCCCTCGCGGCTTTCAATCACATATTCCGGCGTGGCGCCTGAAGCCCTATGAGCCCATTCCTGCAGGGCTGTCTTGGCGTCGGCGCGGGCCGCTCCCTCGGCCGTGGAACGCTCCGTCCAATGAGTCCGGATGAACTGGCGTGCGCCCTCCAGCCCGTCCTGCAGGTAGATAACGGCGATCAGTGCCTCCAGAACGTCGGCACGCAGATTGACCTGCTTGCGCATGGCAAGCGCCTTCAGGTCGCTTCCGGTCCGGATGAGCGTATCGAGCCCCAATTCCTCGGTGATTTCGGCCAAGGTCTCCGCGTTCACCAGCGCATTGAGACGCAAAGAAAGCTCACCCTCAGGCGCATCCGGATAGGCTTCGTAAAGCATCTCGGCGACGGCAAGCCCCAACACCCGATCGCCCAGAAATTCCAGACGCTGATAGTCACCGCCCTTCCCGCGCACGCTCGAATGAGTGAGCGCGCGCTCAAGCAGCTCGGTATCGCGGAAGGAAAGTCCGATCCGTTCCTCGACCGCCTCCGCCAGCGCATGCCCTTTGAGACGCCGCTGCGCCATTGCCGATCAGTCGACCCAGCTGAACATGCGCGACAGTCGGATTTCAGACGGCCAACGCCAGATCTCCAGCGGGCTCGCGCCGCCGGCTATCGAAAAGAAGATGATGTTGGCCCGGCCGACCAGATTCTCCGCCGGCACGTAGCCGACCGAGAAGCGGCTGTCTGTGGAATTGTCGCGGTTATCCCCCATCATGAAATAATGTCCCTCGGGAACCACGAACTCTCGCGTGTTGTCACCGACGGAATTGGGGGAAAGATCCAGCGTCTCGTAGGAAACGCCATTGGGCAATGTCTCGCGATAGATATCCACCGGCCGCGCCAGTTCCGTGATATCCACATTGTCTATCTGCCCGATCTTCTCGCGCGGAACGGCGGTGCCATTGATGTAAAGCTGCCCCTCGCGCATCTGGATATGGTCGCCCGGAAGGCCGATCACGCGCTTGATATAGTCGAGCGAAGGGTCCGGCGGATACTTGAAAACCACGACGTCGCCGCGCTCCGGCTCTCCTCCCCAGATCCTGCCGGAAAACAGCGGCGGAGAAAAAGGAAGTGAATAGCGCGAATAGCCATAGGCCCACTTGGTCACGAACAGATAATCGCCTTCCAGCAGCGTCGGGCGCATGGAACCGGAGGGTATCGAAAATGGCTGAAAAAGAAATGTTCTGATCACAAGGGCAAGCAGCAGCGCCTGGACGACGACGCTGATGGTCTCGGCCAGTCCGCCGGATTTCTTATGAGATTTATGGGCCACGCTCATCTAGTCCTCAGTTCGGTCGCGTGCCCGCGACCCCTTTCGCGTTTCGTCTTATCGGCTTGCAGCCCTCACGGCAATGCGCGGGACTGCGGCATTCGCAGCTTCTTCCGTTCTGCCTCTACCATCATTTATTCAGGCACGGCTTCAATGATGACGAACGCCTGGGCAAGCGGGAAATCATCGGTGATGGTGAGATGGACGAGAGGCCTATAGCCTGGGGGGGTGATCGCATTGAGGCGCTCGGCAGCGCCGCCGGTCAGATGCATGGTCGGCTTGCCGCTCGGCAAATTCACCACGCCCATGTCGCGCCAGAACACGCCCTGTGCCAACCCCGTCCCGAGTGCTTTGGCGCAAGCTTCCTTGGCCGCGAAGCGCTTTGCGTATGATGCGGCGCGCTGGCGGCGCCGGTCGGATTTGGCTCGCTCCACCTCGGTGAAAACACGATAGGTGAAGCGCTCGCCATGCCGCTCAAGCGTCTTCTCGACGCGACGAATATCAATGAGATCGCTGCCAATACCAATGATCATGAAGCCATTGCGCCCGCATCATCTGCCGCCCGGCGGCGGGCCCGTTCCGCCAGCCGCTTTCGCCGCTCCTCGCGAAAAGCATTCGTCGCCCACCGAGTCACGATGTAACCGATCAGCGCCGCTAACGCGCCAAGCGGCAGCGCGCCAACCGCCATCGGCTTCAGCAGCGGCTCCCAAAGCTTTTCAAACTCCAGATGCCACAACAAGTGGCCGATGTCTTCCGGTCCGATCCCCGCCGGATGCTCGCCACGCAGGATGAATCTGCCGAGACCGAGCGTGGCCCCCCAGATGAAGGGGAAGGTCAGCGGATTGCCGACGAAGGTGCCCAGCGCGGAGGCCACCACATTGCCGCGCAGCAGCCACGCAGCCGTTGCGGCGAGGATCACATGAAATCCCATGAAAGGCGTGAAGGAGGCGAATATACCCGCGGCGACGCCGATCGCGATTGCATGCGGCGTTGCGCTCAAACGCAGGGCGCGCTTCACGACGTAAGCCGCCGATCGCCGGAACGAGCGGCGAGGCCAGACCATCGTCCTCAGCCTGTCCCGCAGCGGTTCCCTTGTCCTGCGCTTGAACAACATTTCGCTACCGCGCTCCGGCCATCTGCCGCAGCCGACACGACCTTCTCACCAGCATACCCGCATTCATATCATTTTCCGTCGCCCGGCGTCCCCTAATCTATGCTCGAAAGGCGTCGGGGCAAACCTATGGTCGGTGCAAATCGAAAAATCACCGACACTATCCGTTAACGCGCTGAACGCTGCTTACGCTGCTCGTTTCGCGGAGTTGTGAAATCAACCGGTTCAGGTGCTTCAGGTCCCAAACTTCGATATCGAAGACCATTTCGGTGAAATCGGGCGCCGTGTGCCGCATCGACAATGTATGGATGTTCGCATCGTTGGAGGCCATTACCTGGGCGATGGTCGCGAGCGAGCCGGGTTCGTTGATGGCCGTCACCAGGATGCGCGCGGGAAACCGCTCTTTTGTGTTCTCGTCGATGTCCCAGCGCACGTCGATCCAACGTTCCGGCTGGTCATCGAAGGCCGTGAGCGAGGGCGACTGAATCGGATAGATCGTGATGCCGGATCCGGGCGTGAGGATGCCGACAATCCGGTCTCCCGGCACCGCTCCCTCGGGCGCGAAACGCACCGGCAGGTCGCCGGAGACACCGCGGATGGGAATTGCTCCATTTTCGGCGGAAGCGGTTTCCTTTCCCTTCCGGCGTGAAGACCGGCCAGGGACCTTAAAGAGCATACCTGCCGCATTGCGCAGATTGAACCAGCCCTCTTCCCGCTTCTTGGGATGCTGAACGGTTACACGCTCGTCCTTGTAATCGGGGAACACTGCGCGAAGGACATCCTGCGAGGTAATCTCGCCGCGCCCAACGGCTGCCAGCACGTCCTCCACATCCTTGCGGGCCAGGCGATGCATCACAGGCTTCAGCAGATCCTTGCCGAACGTCTTCCCCGCCCTCTCGAAGGCACGCTCGAGAATACGGGTGCCCAGCCCGGAATATTGCCGGCGAATCGCATTTCTCGTGGCGCGGCGGATGGCTGAGCGCGCCTTGCCGGTGACGACCACCGACTCCCAGGCAGCGGGAGGCACTTGCGCCTTCGAACGGATGATCTCCACCTCGTCGCCGTTTTTGAGCTCCGTCATCAGCGGCATGATGCGGCCGTTGACCTTGGCGCCTACACAGGTGTCCCCGACATCCGTGTGGACCGCATATGCGAAGTCGATCGGCGTGGCGCCGCGCGGCAGAGCGATCAGACGGCCCTTGGGCGTAAAGCAGAAGACCTGGTCCTGGAACAGCTCGAGCTTCGTGTTCTCCAGGAATTCTTCGGGGTTATCGCCCTCCGAGAGCTGCTCGATCGTATGGCGCAGCCACGCATAGGCGTTGGTGTCCTTTGAAATCTGGTGGCCCGGCCCGTTCGGTTTGGGACCGAAATCCTTGTAGAGCGAGTGCGCCGCCACGCCATATTCGGCGATACGGTCCATTTCCTGCGTGCGGATCTGCAGTTCCACCCGCTGGCGCGAAGGGCCGACGATCGTGGTGTGAATCGAGCGGTAATCGTTCTGTTTCGGAGTCGAGATATAATCCTTGAACCGCCCGGGAACGAGGGACCACGTCGTGTGAATGGCTCCTAGCGCACGGTAGCAATCCTCCACCGTGTCGACGATCACGCGGAAGCCGAAAATATCGGAAAGCTGCTCGAAGGAGAGTGCCTTCGCTTCCATCTTGCGGAAGACGGACCAGGGCTTCTTCTGCCGGCTCTTCACGACGGCCTTTATGTCGTATTTGTCGAAGAGACCTTTGAGCGCCTCCTCGATCTCCCCGATCACGCCACGGTTTCGCTCGGTGAGGTCCGCCAGGCGCTCCGTCACTGCATGATAGGCTTCCGGATTGATATAGCGGAAGGCGAGTTCCTCGAGTTCCTCGCGCATGTCCTGCATGCCCATGCGGCCGGCGAGCGGAGCATAGATCTCCATCGTCTCTTCGGCGATCCTCAACCGCTTGTGCGACGGCATGTGATCGAGCGTGCGCATATTGTGCAGGCGGTCCGCGAGCTTGACGAGAAGCACGCGAACATCTTCCGATATGGCCAGGAGCAGCTTACGCAGGTTTTCCGCCTGCTCGGCCTTGGAGGATACCAGATCCAGCTTCTTCAGCTTGGTAAGCCCCTCGACAAGCCTGCCGATTTCCGGGCCGAAGAGTTCGTCGATCTCATCGCGCGTGGCGCTTGTATCCTCGATCGTGTCATGCAGCAGCGCGACGGCGATCGTCGCCTCGTCAAGATGCATGTCCGTCAGGATGGCCGCCACTTCGAGCGGATGGGAAAAATAGGGATCGCCCGAAGCCCGCTTCTGGTGACCATGCTTCTGCATGGCGTAGACATAGGCTTTGTTCAGAAGCGCCTCATTCACGTCAGGCTTGTAGCGCTGCACACGCTCGACAAGCTCGTACTGACGCATCATGAGCGGCTTCTCCTGGGCCTATAAACGTAAATCATGCGCCGCATCGGGCATGCGACGCATGTGGATTCGCCCTGAGAAAAGATCCGCCGCCAACGAAAGGCAGCGGAACGACGGATCAGAAGTCGTCGTTCTTCTCCGGCGGAACAAGACCCTCGATGCCGGCCAGCAGGTCTTCCTCGCTCATGCGATCGAAGGCGATATTGTCCTCGGGCAGAAGGTCGGCTTCCGGCGCATCCTCGGCCTGGGCAGTGATCGCCGGCAGGTCGGCCTCGGGCTCGTCCACCTCCACATGCTTTTGCAGGGAGTGGATCAGAGCCTCCTTGAGATCGCCCGGAGACAAGGTCTCATCGGCAATCTCGCGCAGCGCCACCACTGGGTTCTTGTCGTTGTCGCGATCGACGGTGATATGCTCGCCCTGGGAGATCTGACGCGCACGATGACTTGCGAGAAGCACCAGCTCGAAGCGGTTCTCGACCTTGTCGATGCAGTCTTCAACGGTTACACGGGCCATCTGTCGCCCCTTTCATTCGCGCGGAATTTTTGGAAACTGCGGGGTCCATAGCTTTTCCACGGAAAAAACACAACACCCATGAGGGACAGGCATTAGACCTTTCCCTCACAAAGGTTCACAGTCCGGGCAGGCATCAGCCTGAGCTTAGACCCATATTATTTGCAGTTTTTTACCTTATACAATTTAATTGGCATTGGCATGAAAACAAGTCCGCACTATGTCACGGGATGAGGAGCGGCATTGCCGCGATTGAACTGGCGCATTGCGGCAATTCCCACGCAGCGATTGCCACGAAGGATATTTGAGAATGTTTGATCCCCGCGAAAAGATCGCGATGTTCATAGACGGCGCAAATCTATATGCCACCTCGCGATCCTTGGGCTTTGATATAGACTACAGAAAGCTTTTGGCGAGTTTTCAGAAGCGGGCTTACCTTCTGCGCGCCTACTACTACACAGCTCTCGTGGAGGATCAGGAATACTCGTCTATCCGGCCGCTTATCGATTGGCTCGACTACAATGGTTACAAAGTGGTCACCAAACCGGCAAAGGAATTCACTGATTCGACTGGCCGGCGAAAGATCAAGGGCAATATGGACATCGAGCTCACAATTGATGCGCTGGAGCTTGTCGATGTCGTCGACCATTACGTGATCTTCTCGGGCGACGGTGATTTCCGCACACTGGTGGAGGCGCTGCAGCGCAAGGGCCGTAAGGTGAGCATCGTATCGACGATCCAGTCGCAGCCGCCGATGATCTCGGACGAGTTGCGGCGCCAGGCCGATCACTTCATCGATCTTGCCACGCTGCAGACGGAGGTTGGCCGCGATCCGAGCGAGCGCCCGGCCCGCCGCCCCGATCCTACGGATATTGATCAAGACGACACTGAATGAGCCTGCCTGAAGCGGCCGGAGAACCGCCGCGTGACTGTCCTCTGTGCCCTCGGCTTCACAGTTTCATCGCCGGCTGGCGCGAGAAAGAGCCGGAATGGTACAACGCACCTGTCAGAACCTTCCTGCCTGAAGGCGGCGAGGAATCTGTAAGGCTTCTCGTGGTGGGGCTTGCACCGGGGCTGCGCGGCGCAAACCGCACCGGGCGTCCCTTCACGGGCGATTACGCAGGCACACTGCTTTATGAAACACTCATACGCTTCGGTTTCGCCCGCGGAAAATTCGACGCCAGGCCGGATGACGGGCTGACACTCACCGACACGGCGATCACCAATGCCGTGCGCTGCGTGCCGCCCGAAAACAAGCCGGATGCGAGCGAGATCCGCACCTGTCGCGAATATTTTCTTACTCCGACGATCGAGCGCTTTCCCAAGCTGGAGGCCATCGTGACACTCGGAAAGATCGCCCATGACTCCACCGTCAGAGCGCTTGGTCATCGGCTAAGCGCTGTCCCCTTCGTCCACGGGGCGCAGGAGCAGGCCGGAGCGCTCCGCATCTTCTCCAGCTACCACTGCTCCCGCTACAACACGAACACCGGCGTTCTGACGGAGGCGATGTTCGTGGACGTGTTCCGGAGCGTGAGGGAGTTTTTAGGGGACTAAGCAGCAGGGAAAGGTACTGGTTTCCCGCCTCGGTCTTAACAGGCGGTAAGCTTATTGATTCAGGTTTTCAGGCTGTTCCGATACTGTCCCCGTTCGGCTTTGCTTCAACAGCATGAGCATGCCGCGGATCCCCTCCAAGATTCAGGCATGGCTCCTGGGGCCAACCTGGATGCGTCGAGAATCTCGGCAACTCCAGAGCTGGCGGTTGGCAACTATGCGGCTGCAAGCGCCACCTTCTGCTTGACCCAACGACCATGGTTATGGGTTGACGCGCCGCCGCGGCTGCAGGTGAAGCTGCAGGCTATCGGAGGCGTAGCACCGGCTCGAAGACGCCTCCTACTGCCCCACTGGTCTACTGCCCTACCCTCTTTCCTTCAGAAGGCGGGCTTGTTCCCGGCTCCAGTCGCGCTGCTTCAGGGTCTCGCGCTTGTCATGCAGTTTCTTGCCGCGCGCGAGCGCGAGTTGCAGCTTCGCGATGCCACGTTCGTTGAAATAGAGTTTCAAGGGCACCATCGTCATACCCTCGCGCTCCACCGCCTGAGCCATGCGCGCCATCTCCTTCTTGGACAGGAGCAGCTTCCGCCTGCGACGCGGCTCGTGATTGAAGCGGTTGCCGGCAAAATATTCGGGGATATGCGCGTTGATCAGCCAGATCTCTCCGCCTTCCACCGAAGCGTAGGATTCCTGGATGTTGGCGTGCCCTTCCCGCAGGGATTTCACCTCGGTACCGGAAAGCACAAGGCCCGCCTCAAGCGTGTCCATCACCTCATAAGCGAAGCGTGCCTTGCGGTTGTCGGCAACCGTTTTGATGTTTGTGTTCTTGGCCATAGCGAAGGAGATGCGCGTAAGGGCGCGTCAGTTCAAGAGCCCCGCGTGCTTCATGGCTGCATCGATCTTCTCGGCGGTGGAAGACTCGATCGTGACAAGCGGCGACCGCAGCACATTCTGGATTCTCCCAAGCCGCGACAGCGCATATTTGGCGCCGGCCGGATTGGGTTCGAGGAAGAGGGCCTTGTGAAGCGGCAACAACCGGTCCTGGAGCTCGATGGCGCGGGCGCCATCGCCCCCGAGGGAGGCTGCCTGGAATTCCGAGCAGAGCCGCGGCGCCACATTCGCAGTCACCGAAATACAGCCCACGCCGCCATGAGCGTTGAAACCGAGCGCCGTAGCATCCTCACCCGATAGCTGGATGAAGTCGGGTCCGCATGCCGCACGCTGCTCGGACACGCGATCGAGCTTCGCCGTGGCATCCTTTACGCCGACGATATTCTTATAGTCGGCCGCAAGCTTGGCCATCGTCTCAGGAAGCATGTCGATCACAGAGCGAGGTGGAATATTATAGATGAAGATCGGCAGGCTGGTCGCCTTTGCGACAGCCGCGAAATGCTCGTAGAGCCCGCGCTGGTTCGGCTTGTTGTAATAGGGGGTCACGACCAGAAGAGCGTCGGCTCCCACCTTCTCCGCATGTTCAGCAAAACCGATCGCCTCCCGTGTGGAATTTGAGCCAGCCCCGGCAATCACCGGCACGCGCTTGTCCGCCGCCTCGACGCAAAGGCGGATTACCTCCCGGTGCTCATCATGCGTGAGTGTCGGCGACTCGCCCGTCGTGCCAACAGGGACAAACCCGTTGGAGCCTTCCTGGATCTGCCATTCGACCAGGGAACTGAAGGCCTCTTTGTCCAGACTTCCATCCTCACGGAAAGGCGTCACGAGCGCTGTGATGGAACCCCTGAACATCGAGAAATCTCCGATCTCCTCTTGGGCGATCTATCCGGTTGGACCGGCCGCCACGCAATTTTGTTTAGCCACATTAATGCAGAATTGCAGATAAAAAGTTTCCATCGCTGCAAATGCTGCAACCTGCGCCTTTCGCGCAGAGCCGTCCGGCGCTTCTATCCCATCCGGGTTCACCGCACCACAGGTTTTTCCGGGAGCAAATCGCCCTAATATCGCCATGCTCGGTTGCAACTGGTTTGATTGGTACAACGTAACCTTTTGCGCTACCGTTCGCGAAAGGCGTTTCACCCTCGGGCGGGAGAGAGGGCCGGCGTGTTTGCCAGAAGAGCCCGCAATTTCGGGGTTGCTCCATGAAGAAAACTGCGCTCACCGCGCTCGCAATCGTGTTTTCCCACGCAAGCGTAGCGCACGCGCTCGAACTGCCGTCGGATGCACCACTTCCGCAGCCGAGGCCCTTTGCCCCGATCGACAGGGCTGCCGCTGCAGCCTCGATCCCCTTTGCAGCGGGCGTGCTTCTGGAAGAGCATCTCAGCACGCTAAAAGACGGGCTCCAAGCCCTTGCAAAGGGCGATACGACTGAGGCGAAACGGATCCGAGATGAGTTGGCGCCCTCCTCTCTGGACTATCAGATCATCTCCTGGGCAATCGCCATGTCCGGCGATTACGTCGGAAGCGCGGAAATTGCCGACATCGCTGATATGCTTTCGGGTTGGCCGGGAAAGACCCGGCTGCGCGCCAATAGCGAACGGGCCCTCTACCGCGAGAAGCCGACCGCACAGCAGGTGATCGCGGCCTTCGGCAAGACGCGCCCCACCACGTTTGAAGGCGCGATCGCGCTTGCGCGCGCCAATGTGGAGCTCGGCAAATTGGATGCGGCGCGGGCTGCCCTTTCGCCGGTGTGGCGTGAAGAGAAGCTGGAGGCACGACAGGAGTCGGCCATACTCGACGAGTTCGGCGATCTCATCCCCGCATCCGATCACCGCCATCGTATGGAGCGCATGCTCTACAAGGATCGAATCCGCTCGGCGGAACGAGTAGCCAAGCGCGCCGGAGCCGAAGCACTCGCCAAGGCTTGGGCGGCGGTGATCCGCCGTGAGGCAAATGCCGGTGACCTGCTCGAAGCGGTGCCTGCCGCGCAACGTTCGGCAGGTTACTATTTCGCGAAGGCCCATTATCTTCGCCGCGCCGGTAAGTTTGCGGAAGCGGCCAAGGCCATGCTGGCCGCTCCGCGGGACGCTTCCATGCTGGTGGACCCGGATGCCTGGTGGTTCGAGCGGCGTGTCCTTTCGCGCGAATTTCTCGACGAGGGCAATCCGCGCCTCTCCTATCGCATTGCCGCCGCACATCTGGGCGGCAGCAAGGCGACCATGGCCGACGCAGAGTTCCACGCAGGCTGGTATGCGCTGCGGAGCCTTGACGAAGCCAAGATCGCCGCACGCCATTTTGCCCGCATTTTGGAAATCGCCGACGGGCCAATTTCCAAGGCCCGTGCCTATTACTGGCTCGGCCGCGCGGCGGAAGCCGGCGCATCGGGCGATGCCACACATTATTATGAGCAGGCAGCCGACTACGGCACAGCCTTCTACGGCCAGCTCGCAGCAGCCCGGCTGGGGCGCACGACCATCGCGACGGGGAATCCCGATCCCAGCGCCTTGGACCGGAAGAATTTCATCGCTCGCGAACCGGTCCTGGCTCTCGAACGGCTGGAGAAGGCAGGACAGGAGCGCCTTGCCGGGATGCTGTACAGCGAACTCGCCGAGGAACTCTCAAGCACGGGCGAATTGGCGTTGCTGGCGGAGAAAGCGGGGCAACGCGGAGATCATTACCTTGCGCTCCGGATAGGCAAGACCGCCGCCCGGCGTGGTCTCGAAATCGGCCTTCTGGCGCATCCGATCGGCGCTATCCCGGAGAAAGCCTCGATTTCCGGGGCCGGCAAGGCGCTCGCCTATGCCATCGCTCGCCAGGAGAGCGAATTCAATGTGGGGGCGGTTTCGCATGCCGGCGCGCGCGGTCTCCTGCAATTGATGCCGGCAACGGCGCGAATGGTGGCAAAGAAGGCAGGCTTGCCTTACGCTCCGGCCAAGCTCACTTCCGATGCTGGTTACAACGCGACGCTCGGAGCAGCCTATCTCAGCGAGCAGCTCGAACGCTTCGACGGTTCCTATATCCTCACTTTCATCGGCTACAATGCCGGCCCGAGCCGGGCGAGCGACTGGATGGAACGCTATGGCGATCCACGCGGCAAACCGATCGAAGAGGTGGTGGACTGGATCGAGCGTATCCCGTTCACCGAAACGCGCAATTACGTGCAGCGGGTGATGGAGAATTATCAGGTCTACAAGATGCGGCTCACCGGCCGCTTCACGATCGCAGAAGATCTGGTGAGCGGGCGTCAATAGCGGGCTTCTGCCGCACGTCCATATAAACGAGGGCTTCACTCAACGAAAAACCCGGCGGGCAAGCCCGCCGGGTCTTTTAAGCTTGTCTTCTAACCGAAATTAGAAGCTGCGCTGCAGGCGCAGGAAGCCGTGCCACTGGTCGCCGTCGGTGACGCCAGCGATCGTGCCGTCAACCGTGGTGTAGTTGATGGCGAGCTTGGCGTCGAAGTTCTCGACGATCGCGTAGTCGAGCGTGGCGCCGACGTTGAGCGAGTTGATCTCGTCAGCAAACAGCACGTCATGACCGACATTGCTGAAGTACTGAGCGCCGAGCGAGGCCTTGAAGCGGGGGTTGAACTGGTAGCCGATCAAGCCGCCAGCAGACCACTCAGCCCCTTCGCGCGGAATACCAAGAGAAGCGAAGGAGAGCCCGGTGGAATTGAATGGATCGACCGAGTAGAAGTTGATACCGCTCTCATAGGTGCCAATGGCCTCGAGCCACAGCGCCTGGCTCAGGTTAGCCTTCGCAATGGCCTTGAGAGCGAATTCCTCGGCGGTGGCGTCATANGCGCCCCACAGATTCACGCCACCCCAGCCCTGGGTAAAGCCGATGCGGCCAACCACATTCGGCGTCCAGTCGTAACCACGATCAACCTCTTCGAGAGCAACCGCAGCCGAGAAGCCGCTTCCGCCGTCGAAGGTGTAGCGGATGAAGTTGGCACGATCGGCGCCGCCACGGTCGAACTCTGCGGAGAGACCGGCGTCATAGAGCGAGTCGGCAACACCCATGGAAAGGCCGCCCAGCGATATGATCGCCTGCTGCACACGCTGCGTGTTGTTGTCCAGCCCCAGCGAAAGAGCATCGCCCTCGTTAAGGTCGGCCTCGAAAACCGCGCCGCCGCGAGCTTCGAAGCGCAGCTCGATGAAGCCGCCCAGCGTGCCGTACTCGGTCTCGGAACGAGCGTCGAGCGTCACGGTCGCGCGGGTGGTCTTGTTCCAGCCTTCCTGCTCGGCGAAGTCGCCGTCCGAGTAGCCCATCTGATAACGGACATAGCCGCCGATCTTGAGGCAGGTCTCGGTGCCCGGAATGTAGAAGAAGCCTGCGCCGTAGACGTCGCAGACGCGCACATATTCCATCGGCTCCGGCTCTGGAACGACGATGGCATCGGCCGCCTGGGCGCCCGTCGCGACTGCTGAAAGAGCCGCGGAGCCAATCAGAAGGCTCTTGATGTTCATTTCTGACCTCCAGTCAAAGGTTCTAAAATAAGGGTCTGGGTATCTTTTGCTGAAGGACAGCGTTCCCTGCCCCATCCCCGAAGTTTGAAAAGTTGCGCCCCCAGGCGCCCCTTCTCCGCAGCCGACATTACTTATGACGCAGCCGCGTTCAACCACCATTGCCGGCGAGACGGAGCCCGCACGACGCTATGCAGGGGATCTGTTGCACAAAAGCCACGATCTGACCGTATGGGTTCACCATTCGGTAACCATATGTGCCCGGTTTTTCCTTATAGGGCTCTTTAAACGGCTCCCTTTGACCTTCGGCAGGTACGAATCACACCGGGTACGTCGCCTGTCTGCGATTCGTGATCCACCTATCGGGCCGAAATTGAGGGGAAACGATCTGATGGTCCAATAAGGCCCAGCCTTCCCTGCCTGGCTACGCAATTCGCATGTTGGAAACGTTTGTCCGCCTTGCAATCCTAGGGGGTTGCGGTTATGTCCGTGGCACCGGAGAGGTGGCCGAGTGGTCGAAGGCGCTCCCCTGCTAAGGGAGTAGGCTCCAAAAGGGCCTCGTGGGTTCGAATCCCATCCTCTCCGCCACCAGGATTTCCCTGCGCCAGCCATTTTGCGTTGCCCGGCTTCTCACGATGCTTTCGTGTTGGTGGCCGCGACGCGGGTGCCTCGGAACAAGTAGCGTCGCTCCTTCCGCCCTTCAGGATGCGTACCGGCTATCCCCGGCGGCGCAGCAATTTCATTATAATCGTCTCCTGCCCTAGGAATCGGCGGAGGCCCGCTCCCACTGACTGACTTGCGGCTGGTCATCCACTCACCGACTTGTGACTGGTCAGTTGTGTTTTTTTGACCCAGACGCTTGGATGAGCAAGCGCATCTGCTTGCCTCGCCTCATCGCAACAGAGGCCATTGGGCCTGCATGAAAAAGGGGAATCTGGACGTGAACAATCTGGAAGCTCGGCTGACGGAACTTTCGCCCTATGTACTCGCCATACTGAGGATCATGACTGCGCTGCTCTTCATGGCGCATGGCACCGCCAAGCTCTTCGGCTTTCCGGAGACTGGCATGTCTCCGCCCCTCCTCTCGCTGTTCGGGCTTGCTGGTGTCCTCGAG
Organism: Chelativorans sp. J32; assembly: GCF_000518985.1. Classification (GTDB taxonomy): domain Bacteria; phylum Pseudomonadota; class Alphaproteobacteria; order Rhizobiales; family Rhizobiaceae; genus Chelativorans. The sequence continues at coordinate 132,001 of NZ_JAEQ01000004.1, read as the reverse complement.
GTGGTCGGCGGCATCCTCCTCGTCATCGGCCTCTTCTCAAGGCCGGTCGCCTTTATTCTCTCCGGCATGATGGCGGTCGCCTATTTCATGGCGCATGCGCCGCAGAACTTCTATCCCATTCTGAACGGCGGCGAATCGGCGATCCTCTTCTGCTTCGTCTTTCTTTATCTGGTCTTTGCCGGGCCGGGTGCGTGGAGCCTCGATCGCCAGCGCGCCGGCGCCGGTGTACCCAGCGCGTTGAGGGCATAAGCCTGGTCATTCAGCCGCGGGCGCCGGTACAGGGCATCCCGCGCCCGCGGCATGTTGCTGAACATCCTCCTGCCGGTGCATAACGCTGCCGTCAGCCGAGGATTTCGCCATGCCCGATCGCCCTCCTCTCACCCCTCTTGTGGATAGCCTGCCCGCCACCGTGCCCTTTGTAGGACCGGAAGCGCAGGAGCGTGCACGCGGCAGGCCGTTCCGCGCCCGTCTCGGCGCCAACGAAAGCGGCTTCGGCCCTTCGCCGACGGTTGTGGAGACCATGCGGGCCGCCGCGCCGGAGATGTGGAAATATTGCGACCCCGAGAGCCACGACCTGAAACAGGCGCTAGCGGCCCATCTCGGGACAGCCGTTGAAAACATCGCGATCGGCGAAGGTATTGATGGCCTTCTCGGCCTCGTGGTGAGGCAATATGTGGAGACGGGAATGCCGGTCGTCACCTCCCTCGGCGCCTATCCCACCTTCAACTATCATGTTGCGGGTTTTGGAGGGCGCCTCGTCACGGTGCCATACGAAGGCGACCGGGAAAATCTCGAGGGACTGCTTGAGGCGGCGCGGCGGGAGAAAGCGCGTATCGTCTATATCTCCAATCCCGACAATCCGATGGGCACATGGTGGGAAGCTCACGAAATCGAGCGTTTTATCGCCGCCCTTCCGGAAACCACGCTCCTCATTCTGGATGAAGCCTATGGCGAGACCGCACCGGCCTCGGCTCTCCCCCCGCTCGACACCTCCCGGCCTAACGTGCTGCGCATGCGCACCTTCTCGAAAGCTTACGGGCTGGCGGGTTTGCGATGCGGCTATTGCATCGGGGAGGCGGTGGCGATCCGTGCCTTCGACAAGGTGCGCAACCATTTCGGCATCACCCGGATGGCGCAGGCGGCCGCGCTTTCGGCGCTTGCCGACCAGCAGCATCTCCGCTTCGTGGTCGAGGCCGTTTCGGCCTGCCGGCGCCGCATCGCCGATATAGCGGAGAGAAACGGGCTGACCTCCCTCCCCTCGGCCACCAATTTCGTGACGATCGACTGCGGCGGCGATGGAGCGTTCGCTATGCGCGTGCTTAAAGCACTGACCGAGCGCGATGTGTTCGTGCGCAAACCCATGGCACCTGGTCTCGACCGCTGCATCCGCGTCAGTGCCGGACCGGAAGCGGAGATCGCTCTGTTCGAGGCGGAGCTGAGCGCAGCGCTCGAGAAGGCGCGCGAGGGCCAAGGTCGATAGACGTCTGATAGGAAGGCGGGCGGCGGATCAAGAAATGGCCGGGGCATTCCCCCGGCCTTCGCTGCTCAACCACGCAGCCTTATCACTTCGAAGGGCAACCCGTTCGCATCGGTTGCCTGCCGGTCGATCTCCCCGAAGCCCAGCCGCTCATAAAACGCTCTGGCGTTTTCGTTGAGGGCGTAAACCTCCAGTTCGAGAGTGCCTTTCAGCTTCCGTGCATGGCCGATAAGAGTGCGACCGATGCCGCGCCCGTGAATTGCGGGATCGACGAAGAGGCCGCCTATGAAATTGTCGAGTAAGCCGATGAAGCCCACCGGCTCATCTTCCAGCACTGCGACCCAGGTCTCGGCCTTGGGCAGGTAGACTTCCCTGACAAGCTGCGCCTGTGCGTCGAGCTCTCCGCTCGTGAAGAAGGGATGTCCTTTGGCGGACGCTGCTCGCCATATCGCCAGCAGGCAGCTTTCGTCCTCCGACCTGTAGGGCCGGATGTCCAGTTCAATATCCATTATAAGATTCCGTCAGTTGAGGCGCGAATGCGCGCGAGTCATCATTCGGCCGATAGGCCGGTTTCCCCTTTGAGATTTCCCTCGATGAAGCCGCTGCGCATAAATCTCCTTCTGCTGACCCGGACTTCATAACCCGTGGAATGTTGCCCATGCAATAGCAGACGGCAGTTCAGCCTGCTTGCTTATAGGAGCTCTCAGGCCACCGTGCCCGGCACGGGTGAGGAAACATCCACAAGGGTGCCCGCCGGATCCCGCAGGAGCAATCGACGCTGGCCGTAGAACAGGTCCGTCGGCGGCTCCAATATCTCCGCGCCCATCGCCTTGGCCTGCTCGAAGGCGACCAGCACCTCTTCAACCACGAAGGTCAGATAGCCGCCCCCCGGTGGCCGGGCCGCCGCCGCAGGCGTCACTTCGCTGTCGCGGGCGATGATGCCAAGTTCAAAGCGGGGTCCCTCACTGGGCACCAGCACCTTGAACCAGTGGCTGTCGTAGATCACCTCCATGTCCAGAAGGCGGACATAGAAATCCCGCACAGCGGCGAGATCGTCGGCCGCGATGTTGAACATCGTGCGCCTAATCTTCGAGCGCGGCATTGCACGTTCCTTTCTCAGGGGATGGAAGTTCCGGCGGAGGCTGGTCAATCCATATCTTCCTCGCCGCCCGGACCGAAGCGGCGGTGCAGGATTTCCACCAACTCGGCTACCCTGCCCTTGGGCATCGGACGGAAATCGTTAACCAAGGCCTCGTCGCTCATCACCCATGCATGGGCTTCTGCCAATTCCCGCTCGTCGGCGCCCGTGGAGGCGATCTCCGCCAGCAGTGCGTTGTCCACCGGCCCCAGAATACGATGTACCCCTTCCCTGGTCAGCGTTGGCATGGAAAACTCCTCGCATGATGGGAACTCCTTTAAAATGAAGGGGGACGCGCAGAGTTCCGTCCCGCCATTTTGGCGAGTGTTCCCAAGAGACGAGGAGAGCATCTGTTACGGCGGTTTCCTTCGCCAAAGCTGAGGGGAGAGAGCATGTACGCGAACACGATGAATTTCTGTCTGGGCGAGGAGATCGACGCGCTGCGCGATATGGTCCACCGCTTCGCGCGGGAGCAGATCGCGCCCATTGCTGCCGAAATCGACCAAAACAACGATTTCCCTGCCCACTTATGGAAGGCGATGGGCGACCTCGGCCTGCTCGGCGTCACGGTCGAGCCGGAGCTTGGCGGCTCCGGCATGGGCTATCTCGCCCATGTGGTGGCGATGGAGGAAATTTCCCGCGCCTCCGCCTCGGTCGGCCTCTCCTTCGGCGCGCATTCCAATCTCTGCGTCAACCAGATCCGCCGCTGGGGCACGCCGGAGCAGAAGGCGAAGTATCTCCCTCCCCTCTGTTCGGGCGAGGCCGTCGGCGCGCTGGCCATGTCCGAAGCAGGTGCGGGTTCCGATGTCGTTTCCATGCGACTGAAGGCGGAGAAGAAGAACGACCGCTACGTGCTCAATGGCTCGAAGATGTGGATCACCAACGGGCCGGATGCAGGCACGCTCGTCGTCTATGCGAAGACGGAACCGGAGGCAGGGAGCCGCGGGATCACCGCCTTCATCGTCGAGCGTGCTATGCCCGGCTTTTCCGTGGCGCAGAAGCTCGACAAGCTCGGCATGCGCGGCTCCAACACGGGCGAGCTTGTCTTTGAGGATGTCGAGGTGCCCTTCGAGAACGTTCTCGGGCGGGAAGGCGGTGGGGTGGAGGTCCTCATGTCGGGGCTCGATTACGAGCGGGTGGTGCTTTCCGGCGGGCCGCTCGGCATCATGGCCGCATGCCTGGACGCTGCCGTGCCCTATGCGCGCGAGCGCAAGCAGTTCGGCCAGCCAATCGGCGAATTCCAGCTCGTGCAGGCCAAGCTCGCCGACATGTACACGACGCTCAATGCCTGCCGCGCCTACGTCTACGCCGTGGCGAGCGCCTGCGACCGCGGTGAAACCACACGCAAGGATGCGGCCGGCTGCATCCTCTACGCCGCCGAGCGCGCCACGCGGATGGCGCTGGATGCGATCCAGGTGCTGGGCGGTAACGGCTATGTCAACGAGTTCCCGACGGGCCGGCTGCTGCGAGACGCCAAGCTCTACGAGATCGGCGCCGGGACCAGCGAGATCCGGCGCTGGCTGATTGGGCGGGAGATCGTCGGAGAGGGCTGATCTCGCCTGCGAAATGCCCTATGCATGGGAAGCACCGTCGTGCAAAGGAAGCTATGCCCGTTATAAGATCCGAGCTCTCGCCCTCCTCCGAAACCTTCCGTGCCAACGAGGCGCGCATGAAGGCTCTGGTGGCCGACATGGCCGAGAAAGCCGCAACGATCGAGCGCGGCGGCCCGGACGAGGCCCGAGCCCGTCACACCGCGCGCGGCAAGCTCCTACCGCGCGAGCGCCTGGCGCAGCTTCTCGATGTCGGCGCGCCCTTCCTGGAGATCGGCCAGTTCGCGGCCTACGGCATGTATGAGGGCGACATCGCGTCGGCCGGCCTCATCGCCGGCATCGGCCGCGTGGAGGGCCGTGAGGTGATGGTGGTCGTCAACGACGCCACGGTGAAGGGCGGCACCTATTATCCGCTCACCGTGAAGAAGCACCTGCGCGCGCAGGAGATCGCGCTCGAGAACAATCTGCCCTGCATCTACCTGGTCGATTCCGGCGGCGCGAACCTCCCCAACCAAGACGAGGTCTTTCCGGACCGCGACCATTTCGGCCGCATTTTCTACAACCAGGCAACCATGTCGGCGCGCGGCATCCCGCAGATCGCCTGCGTGATGGGCTCCTGCACGGCCGGCGGCGCCTATGTGCCGGCCATGTCCGACGAGACCGTGATGGTGAAGGGCAACGCCACGATCTTCCTCGGCGGCCCGCCGTTGGTGAAGGCAGCCACCGGCGAAGTGGTGACGGCGGAGGAGCTCGGCGGCGCGGAGGTCCACACCCGCCTTTCAGGCGTTGCCGACCATTACGCGATGGACGACGAACATGCGCTCGCCATCGTCAGGCGTATCGTCAAAAACCTGAATCGGAAGAAGACGATCGGCCTCGATCTTCAGAAGGTGATTCCGCCTCTCTACGATCCGCGCGAGATCTATGGGATCATCCCCGCCGATGTGCGCCAGCCCTATGACGTGCGCGAGGTGATCGCCCGCATCGTGGACGGCTCGGAACTCGACGAGTTCAAGCAGAATTACGGCACGACGCTTATCACCGGCTTCGCGCATCTTCACGGCATGCCCGTCGGCATCCTCGCCAACAATGGCGTGCTCTTTTCTGAATCCGCGCTCAAGGGCGCCCACTTCATCGAGCTCTGCTGTCAGCGCAAGATCCCCCTCCTCTTCCTGCAGAACATCACCGGCTTCATGGTGGGAAAAAAATACGAGGCGGGCGGCATCGCCAAGGATGGCGCCAAGCTGGTGACGGCGGTCGCCACCGCACAAGTGCCGAAGATCACCACGATCATCGGCGGCTCCTTCGGCGCAGGCAATTACGGCATGTGCGGTCGCGCCTTCTCGCCCCGATTCCTCTGGATGTGGCCCAATGCGCGCATCTCCGTCATGGGCGGCGAGCAGGCCGCGACCGTTCTCGCCATCGTCAAGCGCGAGGGCATCGAGCGCAAGGGCGGCACGTGGTCAGCCGAGGAAGAGGCCGAGTTCAAGAAGCCGATCCTGGAAAAATACGAACGCGAAGGCCATCCGCTCTACTCCTCCGCCCGGCTCTGGGACGACGGCATCATCGACCCGGCAAAGACGCGCGAGGTGCTCGCCCTCTCCCTCTCGGCCGCTCTCAACGCGCCCATCGAGGAGACGCGGTTTGGGGTGTTCAGGATGTAGCAACCCGCAAGAAAACTTTTCCTAATTTATCCCCACCTCTTTCCGCCTGCTTAAACTTCTCCCTGCACAATTAATGTGGCGGGAAGGGATAATGGAAGATTTAATCGAAGAAATCGAACTTCTCAGAATCAAAAGCTGCCTCGCAGCAAATCGCGTGATGCGCTCATGTTTACGGTTACGGAATGCCGTCAAATATAATCCGTGTTGGCATCTCCAGCCACGGGCTCCGGCTGGGAGTGCCCACGGAATCGGCGGGCAGTGGATCAGCGAGGCCATTAACGCCGCGCTGCCAGTCCTGCGTTTTGTCGGAATGCCTGCTATCAAACTGCTCCGGGAGGCGATCAGGCGCACCGCTCCGTACCTTCGTCGCTCGCGGCGGATTTGGGATCTGGGTGATGAGTTTCCCGGCAACGAAGAGTTTGACAAGGACACCGGGCGAATCGGGCCGCCAACGCCTCGTCGGCCGCAGCACCCAGTCATCCGCTTTCGCAGTGAACGAGAACTGCGCAATTACCTCGGGCCTGCCGGTCCCGGCCGTGAATGGCACCATATCATGGAAAAGAGGCTTGCGGATAAGGGAATCTTCCCGCCGGCGCAAATTCACAGCACCGACAACATCATCAACTTGCCTGTCGAGGTGCATCGGCGCGTTACTGCAAAAATGAGCCAGGTTGCACCCAATGCTGATGGGCGTGTGCTGCGCTCTATCGTTGAAGAGATGTCCTTTGAAGACCAATATAATTTCGGCATTCGCCTGATAAAGGAAGCCTACGAGGAACTCGGCTATGACTTCGGCGCAATCCAGTAGATCCAGTAAAAACCTGGAACAATGGGCGGAGGAATTTGTCCGCCGGCTGCAAGAACAGGCAATCGCCGATCGCACCGACAACACCCGAGCTTACAACAGGCTGCACAAGAAGGTCCTGGAGGCCCTGAAAGCGATCCTCGATGCCGGCCCACGGGGGCGCGACGTTCTGGAAAACCTCTTGAGCCACGAGACGCCGCAGGTTCGCATGTGGGCGGCGGGGCAGGTCATCAAATGGGACCCGGACAAAGCAATTCCGATCCTTGGACACCTCATCGTGGACAAGCTGCCAGATGAAACGGCCCCCATGGAACGGGTTACTATCCGCATGGGGGCCAGTTCCTACCTTGAAAAGCACTTCGGCATCAGAACCTATGATCGCAACGAACTGATCGAGCCGCTGAGAGCTTACGGGATCGATGTGCCGCGACGCCCCGAGCAGCCGTGGTTTTGATGAAACCGGGCATCGGCTTTATCCTCCATACAGCCGTTTACGGCCATGTTATACGGAGAACATACCATGAACAAGGGCCTTTATTCCCCGTTCACCAGCGCCAGCACCAATTGGTGCACATTGCCGCCGTCGCTCATCTCCACCCGGTCGAACGCGCGGCTCTTCTGCCGCTGCTCCTGTGACAGTTCGCCGAGCTTCTTCGTCAGCACTTCGCGGATCTTCTTGCAGTTCGGATCGTCCTGCACGGTGAGGCCGACGGAGAAAGCCTCGATCTTCTTCACCATGTCGAGGATGATCTCGCCATGCACACGCTCGTGCTTCTCGACCCCGGTGACGAACGTCTCCCACAGCCGGCGTGTCTCGGGCGGGAGATCGCCGGAGACTTTTGGCAGACGATAGGTAATGGTGAGGAACGGTTTTGCCGAGGCGAGAACGCAGCCGCCGTTTCGCTTCTGGTAGTCGCGCGACCATTTCAGGTCGAAATCCGTATAGGCGATCACCCGGCCGATGCCCACTTTCGGCCCGTTTTCCCCGATCGAGCGATAGAGATCGATGCCGGTCCTGCCGGAGACCGGATAGGTTACGATCTTCTCCGTGGGCTTCCACTCGGCCCGTGCCGGCGCGTGCGGCATCAGGAGACAGGCCGCAACAAGCGCCGTCGGCAGACCTTTTTTCAGCAATCGCCCCTCTCCAAACAAGTCCTTCTCAGCCGCCCGAACTGACAGTCGAATGAACGTCAGGTCAAGGGCTGGCGCGGCCTCAATCCTCAAGCGCGATTTCACGCAGGGGATCGCCGCCATCGATGAAAAGGCGACCGCCGGCCTTGAGCGCCGCCGCGATGCGGCGTCTGGCGAGCCGGCCTGCCCCCGGATGGCGGCCGTCGAGCGCCCCGACGCGGACGGCGACCGCGATGTCGTATCGGGCTTCGCCCGGTTCCAGTTCCAGATCCTCCGCTGCCACCTGCCGCAGGCTCAGCCGCCCCGCCGCGATCTCCGCCTGCGATAAAGCTTTTGCCTGGGCGATAGCCTTGGCCGAGCGATCGATGGCGAGCACATGCCCATGGCCGATGCGTCCAGCGATCTCCCGTGCCATGCCGCCCGGCCCGCAGCCGATCTCAAGCACGCGCATGCCTTCCTTCAGCGGCAGCGCGTTCACAATGGCGAGAAGCCTTGGCGAGAGATCCGTTGCCATCTGCGATAGCCCACTTGCGTTTCCTGGACTGACGGAGAGCCGAAAGCCGCCATTCCCGAGATTTCTAACACTTGCCCCGGCTTCGCTCCAAACGTCCTGCCGCAGGGGAAGCGTTCCCCCGCGTCCGCAGGCCGGCTTATCCCGAGGAAGTGCCTGGAGGGCAAGAGAGGCGGCAGGACGATCCAAACGGGCCTATGACGGTTTCCTTTCCTCGCGCTATAGATCGGTGCAAATCACGCCTGCCTGCCGAGAGGAGACCGGATGTTCAAAAAAGTCCTGATCGCCAATCGCGGCGAGATCGCCGTCCGCATCATGCGCACCTGCGCCCGCATGGGGATTTCCACCGTCGCCATCTATTCGGATGCGGATGCCAGGGCGCTGCATGTGGCGACGGCCGACGAGGCGGTGCATATAGGCGGGGCAGCGGCAGCCGGCAGCTATCTGGATGGCGACCGCATCATCGCCGCCGCGAAAGCTGCCGGTGCCGAGGCTATCCATCCGGGCTACGGCTTCCTTTCGGAAAATCCGGATTTCGTGGAGGCGGTGGAAAGATCGGGGCTGGTCTTCATCGGCCCCTCGGCAAAGGCCATCCGCGCCATGGGCCACAAGGACGCGGCAAAGCGGCTGATGGAGAAGGCCGGCGTGCCTGTAGTCCCCGGCTATCACGGCGAGGCGCAGGAAGTGGTGGTGCTCGCCACGAAGGCGCGCGAGATCGGCTATCCCGTACTGATCAAGGCGCGGGCGGGCGGCGGCGGCAAGGGCATGCGCCGCGTGGACGACCCCGACCAGTTCGCCGACGCACTGGCCGCCGCGAAGCGCGAGGCGAAAGCCGCTTTCGGCGATGCCCAGGTGCTGGTCGAAAAATGGATCGAGAAGCCGCGCCACATCGAGGTGCAGGTGTTCGGCGACCGGCACGGCAATGTCGTCCACCTGTTCGAGCGCGACTGCTCGGCGCAACGGCGTCACCAGAAGGTGATCGAGGAGGCACCCGCCCCAGGCATGACCGTCGCCATGCGCGCGGCCATGACGCAGGCCGCCGTAAAGGCCGCCCAGGCGATTGGCTATGCGGGCGCGGGCACCGTCGAGTTCATCGTCGACGCGTCCAAGGGGCTGAAGCCCGATCGCTTCTGGTTCATGGAGATGAACACGAGGTTGCAGGTGGAGCATCCCGTCACGGAGATGGTGACCGGAATCGACCTCGTGGAATGGCAGATCCGCATCGCGGCTGGCGAGGCCCTCCCCCGCGCGCAGGAGGAGATCGCCCTTTCGGGACACGCTTTCGAAGCGCGGATCTACGCCGAAGACCCCGCGCGCGACTTCCTGCCCGCAACCGGTACGCTCCACCACCTGCGCTTTCCGAAAGAGCTTCCCGGCGCCTCGATCCGCGTGGAAACCGGCGTGCGCGAGGGCGACGCCGTCACGCCCTATTACGATCCGATGATCGCCAAGCTCGTCGTCCATGCGGAAAATCGAAAGAATGCCCTTGCCGCGCTCGCTGTCGCCCTGGACGGGACGGAGATCGCCGGTTCGACGGTGAACACGGGCTTCCTCGCGCAACTTGCGCGCGACCCGGAATTCGCTTCAGGCCGCGTGGACACCGGGCTTATCGCGCGGCGTCAGGAGGCGTTGACCCGGCTTCCCGAGCCTGCCCCGCGCATCGCGGCGGTCGCCGCACTCGCCGCGTCCGGCGCCCGATCCCTGCCGGATGCGCCCGATCCCTTCGACGCCATTCCGGCCTATGCGCATTTCCACCCCCTTACCCACCGGCGCACGCTTCACCACGGAGATCAGAGCTCCACCTTCGCCATCACCGGGCACCGGGACGGGCGCTTCTCGGTCCGGCCTGAAGGAGATGGGGCGGACGAGATCTTCCAGCTATCCGTGGATGCGAACCCGCGGATCGCTGCCTGGCCGGGTCATCTTACGATCTTCGAAGGGGCAAGCAGCCATACCTTCCGCCTCCACGATCCCCTCGCTCTTGCAGAGGAGGCTGGCTCTGCGGGCGAAAGCCTGCGTGCTCCCATGCCGGGGCTGGTGAAGCTGGTGCGCGCCGCGCCGAGGCAGGCCGTGAAGAAGGGCCAAGCGCTTCTCGTTCTCGAAGCCATGAAGATGGAGCACACGATCACCGCGCCTCATGACGGCGTGGTTGCAGAAATCGCGGCGGAGGGAATGCAAGTGAATGACGGCACCGTTTTGGTGCGGTTCGAGGAACAGGGCGCATGAATCGAAACGCCGTGGGCGGCTGATCTGCCGTCCGTGGCGTCTCTTTCGGCACGCAACGGTGCCGCGCCCCCTCACTTTCCGGAATTCAGTGCATCGTCATCCATTCGCGCGCCTCGCGCAACGCGCGGGCGATGTCGGTCTTCGGCATGACAGCGGCGAGGTCGGCGCGCATCCGCGCCGCTTTTTCGGAACCCTTGATGGCTGCGATGTTGAGCCATTTGTGGGCGGCGACCAGATCCACGTCGCAATCGCGGCCGGTGGCATACATCACGCCCAGTTGGAAGAGCATATCGGTCTGAGCGCCGGCGCCGATCGCGCCTGTCTCCGCCTCTTCGATGTTGAAACGTGCCATTTCAGAAATCCCTGTTCGTCCTGAGAGCCCGCTGTTTTTTTCGCGGTGCTTTGATGGTTCGAAGGATGCCAGAGAGCGTTGAAACGGCCGTTAAGCGGCTTGATTAACGCACGGAAAACAAAGGTAAAACAAGAAGTAAACGGCTAGATTCCGTTAAGGATGGAAATGCCGGAACCGCGGGCATTTTCGATTTTTCCGAAGGCTTGGCGGTGCTGCTGCCGGCAATGCTTTTCTAACCATGCCGAAATGCATTGGTGAAGGCTGGAATCAAAACAGGCGGGGAGACCCCGCCTGCACATCGCGTGAGTTCCAGCTGGTCAGCGTGCCTTCTGACCGAAAAGCACCTTCTTTGCTTCATCGTCATTGGCGATGTTGCGCCGGTGCTCCTGGCCGATCTCCAGTCCTCTTTGGACCGTAGGCCGCGCCAGCATCCTGTCGAACCAGCGCTTCAGGTGCGGGAAATTGTTCAGGTCCTGCCCCTGACCTTCATGCGACTTCACCCAACCGATGGATGCCATATCTGCAATCGAGTAGTCCCCGGCCAGGAAATCCCGGTCGGCGAGACGCTTGTCCATCACGCCATAGAGCCGGTTGCATTCGTTTGTGTAGCGCTCGATGGCGTAGGGAATCTTCTCCGAAGCATAATTGCGGAAATGGTGCGCCTGGCCGGCCATGGGACCAAGCCCCCCGACCTGCCAGAACAACCACTGCTCTACTTCCACTCTTTCCCGCTCGTCGGACGGATAAAAGCGGCCGAACTTGCGCCCCAGATATTGAAGGATCGCGCCCGACTCGAAGACCGAAATCGGCTCGCCGCCGGGTCCCTCTGGATCCACGATGGCAGGCATACGATTGTTCGGCGAGATCTTCAGGAATTCCGGCTTGAACTGATCGCCACGACCGATATTGACGTAGCGCACTTCGTAGGGAACCCCGAGCTCCTCGAGCATGATGGTTATCTTGTAGCCATTCGGCGTCGGCCAATAATGCAGCTCGATCGGCTTCGTCTGAGTCGTCATGAGGCTTTCTCCTGTGGAGGAAGAAATGTGGGTATTGAGAGCTCTCGTTCAATATCCATCGAAATAAGCCGGCGATCAATGATCTTGAACGCCGGATGAACGCCCGGATCAGAACTGGTTCAGCGCCGCTCGGAGAATATGCCCCGACGCTCGAGCCGACTGCGGCTCTCTCCAGCAAACCAAAGACCGGGTCGGTGGGCAGTGATGGCAAATTTCCTGGAACTTAAGACGCTTCTGGCAAGGGCAGTGGTGGCTCTCTCCCTGCTCGCGCTTCCGATGATGGCGGTGAGCGGGATTCCAGCGATCGATGGCGGCACGAACGGTTTCTACAAAAAACAATCTCCCGGTGCGGGTTTCGTGCTGCTGGTGAACCTGCAGCGGAACCGCTAGCGGATGGCTCGAAAAGGCCGAACGAAATTCCTATAATGGGGTATGGACAAGCGAATCTACCATAGACCGATCGAAACCATATCCAGCCCGGAGCCTGTCGCGCGGAGATCTTTCAGCGATCCCCGGCAAGCCGTCCAGGCTCTGAAGGAAATATATGAGCGGAACACTGCCTTCTTGCGCGACGCCTTTTTCCGGGTCGGCCAGACAGGCGAAAGCGATTGCCGATACCGCGCATTTTATCCGGCGGTGAGTCTTTCTACTGCAACTTTTGCCCAGATTGACACCCGGCTCGCCTATGGTCACGTGCCCGCGCCAGGCAATTATGGCACCACGATCACCCGGCCCGACCTTTTCGAGAGTTATCTCGTCGATCAGCTCGGTCTGCTCATGCGCAACCACGGCGTAGAGGTAACGGTCGCGGAATCGGAAACGCCGATCCCGCTTCATTTCGCGTTTCTGAAGGACACTTACGTCGAAGGCGCGATCATCGCAGAGCTGAAGCGCCCATTGCGCGACCTGTTCGATGTGCCGGACCTCAACATCCTCGACGACGACATCGTCAACGGTACATATGAGCCCGGGCCGGGAGAGCCGATGCCGCTTGCTCCCTTCACGGCACAGCGCATCGACTATTCCCTCCACCGTCTGTCGCACTACACGGCGACGGCTCCCGAGCATTTCCAGAATTTCGTGCTGTTCACGAATTATCAGTTCTATATCGACGAATTCTGCGCGCTCGCGCGCGAATTGATGGCGAAGGGCGGCGAGGGTTACGAGTCCTTCGTGGAGCCCGGCAATATCGTGACCATCTCAGGCCAAAAAGCGGCTCCGGACATAGCGCTTCCACGCCAGCCACAGATGCCGGCCTATCATCTCAAGAAGCCGGATCATGGCGGCATCACGATGGTAAATATCGGCGTCGGCCCCTCCAACGCGAAAACAATAACGGACCATATCTCCGTACTCCGCCCGCATGTATGGCTGATGCTCGGCCATTGCGCCGGCCTTCGCCACACGCAGGCGCTGGGCGATTACGTTCTTGCGCATGCTTATGTGCGCGAGGATCACGTTCTCGACGAGGACCTGCCGGTATGGGTGCCGCTGCCCGCCCTTGCCGAGGTGCAGGTGGCTCTACAGGAGGCGGTAGCCGAGATCACCGGGCTGTCCGGCTACGAACTGAAGCGGATCATGCGGACCGGCACCGTGGCCACGATCGACAACCGTAACTGGGAGTTGCGCGAGCAACGTGGTCCCGTGCAGCGGCTCTCGCAATCCCGCGCGATCGCGCTCGATATGGAATCGGCCACGATCGCGGCCAACGGGTTCCGGTTCCGGGTCCCCTATGGCACGCTGCTCTGTGTTTCCGACAAGCCCTTGCACGGCGAATTGAAGCTTCCGGGTATGGCGACGGATTTCTACAAGCGGCAAGTCGCGCAACACCTCAAGATCGGCATTCGCGCGGTTGAGAAGCTGGCAGCCATGCCGCCGGAGCGGCTCCACTCCAGAAAACTGCGCAGCTTCTCGGAGACTGCCTTCCAGTAGCCTATGCCTGCCCCGTCGGTATATGGAGCGGGCTTCTGCGCGTGATACGGTAGACCGCAGCGGGCGGGACATTCAGCATCGCCCGGCCGATGCGCGTGGCTTTCAGCCCCAGGCGGTCCAGTATCGGCCTGGGGACGGGACACCGCGGCCCATAGGTGAACTGGTAGAATGCAGCCCCCGGCCGCATATAAAAGAAGGCTCCGCCGACGATTGCCATCACCTTGCGCGGGCTCATGGACAAAAGTGGTAGTCCACTGACCACAGCGCCCACCGGGCTACCTTCGTAAAGGCCGAATTGTGGAAGACGGGCGGCATCGACGGGAAGCACCCGTGCCTCCGGAAAGCGCTTCTGCAGCAGAGCGACGAAATCGGCACCGAGCTCGATGATCGTTAGATCCTCTTGCGCGAGGCCCCGCTTCAGCAAAGCGCGAGTGAAAACGCCGGTGCCGGCACCGAGCTCCAGCACCGGTGCCGCGCTCGGCCTTATCTCACTGGTGATGAGATCGGCGAGCGCCGAACTCGACGGGGCAATGGCGGAGACCCGCAGGGGATGCGCCAGCCATGCGCGCAAGAAGGGGACCACATCCGACGGTGTACCGTGTCTCTCGTGATTGCAGCGCGCCATTGATCGTCCCTTGAAGAGGTAGCGGAAGCTACAGCTATTCCCTGATTCCGGCAACTTGTCGGCAGCCCGAACACGCGTGCGCTCGGCAAATCTTATCCCGATGCGGTTTTGCAGCACCACTTCCCCTTGTCGATGCCATAATTGCGCCGCTACAAGACGACATGTCGAACCTGCCCAGAATAACGCCTGTTGCTTTCGTCTCGATAGCAGCCACACTGCTGATATCGGTGCCGCTGGTGCTGGGTTTTCTGAAGAACGTCCATCCGGCATTCGACGCATTTACCCATTTCCGGGCGCATCTGACCGTTCTTCTTGCGATCACCGCTCTTCCGCTCGTCTTCATCACGGGTTGGCGGATGCTTGGAATTGTCGCGCTTGCGCTGGCTATCATGGCCTTTACCAGCGTGCTCGATCTCTCGCTGCTGCGCGGATTGTCCGGCGGGACGGCGGAAGCATCCGCTCAATCTACGGCCCGATACCGGCTGCTGCAGCTCAACCTGCGCTATGACAACCGCACGCCCAAGGAAGTCCTGTCGCTCATCGGCCGCAGCGGTGCAGATGTGGTGACGCTGGAGGAGGTTTCCCATATGTGGCGGCGCGAGCTTTCCTTCATCGAGAAGACATTCCCCTATCATCAATTCTGCCAGCGGCCCGGCATCGGTGGCGTGGCGATCCTGTCGCGGCGCCCATTCCTGCACCCGTCCACCACGAAATGCTTGAACCGGAACACGCTCGCGATCGCCACGATCAATTTTGGCGGAGCGGCGGTCGACATCGCCGCCCTTCACCTTGGCTGGCCGTGGCCATTCGACCAGCCAAGACAGATCGAGCCGATCACGAAGACACTTCAAACGAAACTCGGCTCCAGCGCCATCCTGGCAGGGGATTTCAATGCTGTGCCCTGGAGCGCGACGGCAGAACGGCTTGCAGCTGCAGGTGGTTTCACGAGGCTTCGCCATATAGGGCCGAGCTGGCTCGCGCAGCCATTGCCTGACTGGCTTCGGCGAACGGTCGGTCTGCCGATCGACAATGTTTTCGTAAAGGGCCGGATCACGGCGGTCCAAACAAAGCGGCTGGAGAGCGTCGGTTCCGATCATCTCCCGGTGCTGGTGGAGTTCAGCATCCTACCTCGCCCGGGAGAATCGCAAACGCTGCAAGCTTCCCTTCGCCCGCTCAACTGAACCTGCGCTGCGGCGGCACTGCCGCCGTCGGCTTTCACATGTTCTGGTAGACAGGCCCTTCACCGCCCTGGGGCGGGACCCAGTTGATGTTCTGGTTCGGGTCCTTGATGTCACAGGTCTTGCAGTGCACGCAGTTCTGCGCATTGATGACGAAGCGCGCATCGGCACTCTTGGGCACCGCTCCACCCTTCTCAGCGGCACCGGGCCCGCCTGCCAGAGAATTCCCTTCCGCATCCACCCATTCATAGACCCCAGCCGGGCAATAGCGCGTGGACGGTCCGGCATAGACGCCATATTCGGATGCCTTCTGCAGTTCCATGTCCCTGACCTGCAGATGCACCGGCTGATCTTCCTCGTGGTTCGTATTCGAGAGAAACACGGAGGAGAGGCGGTCGAAAGTAAGTACGCCATCCGGTTTTGGATATTCGATCGGCGCATGCTTCTCGGCGGGATCGAGCGAGGCATAGTCCGGCTTGCCGTGGCGCAGCGTGCCGAAAGGAGAGAAGCCGAGCAGCGTGTTGAACCACATATCCAGGCCACCCAGGCCGATGCCGAGGATCGTACCGAAGCGCGACCAGAGCGGCTTCACATTGCGCACCCGCTTCAGGTCCTTGCCGATTTCGGAGCCGCGCCACGCTTGCTCGTAGGCGGAAAGCTCGTCATTGGCGCGCCCTGCTGCAATCGCCTCTGCCACATGCTCGGCGGCGAGCATGCCTGAGAGCACGGCATTGTGCGAGCCCTTGATGCGCGGCACGTTTACGAGTCCGGCGGAGCATCCGACAAGGAGACCACCGGGGAAGCTCATCTTCGGCACCGACTGCCAGCCGCCCTCGGTGATGGCGCGCGCGCCATAGGAGAGGCGTTTCCCGCCCTCGAACGTGCCGCGGATTGCAGGATGCGTCTTGAAGCGCTGGAATTCCTCGAAGGGTGAGAGGTAGGGGTTCTTGTAGTTGAGGTGGACGACGAAGCCGACAGCCACCAGATTGTCACCGAAGTGATAGAGGAAGGAGCCACCGCCGGTCTGCCGGTCGAGCGGCCAGCCGAATGAGTGTTGTACAAGACCGGGCCTGTGCTTTTCCGGCGCTACTTCCCAAAGCTCTTTGAGGCCGATGCCGAATTTCTGCGGCTCACGTTCCTCCGAAAGCGCATAGCGAGCGATCAGCTGCTTGGCGAGAGAGCCCCGCGCGCCTTCCCCGATCAGCACATATTTTCCGAGGAGCGCCATACCGGGCTGGTAGGCGGGGCCATGGGTACCGTCGCGCTCCACGCCCATGTCGCCGGTCACGACACCCACGACGGCATTCTCGTCGTTATAGATGACGTCTACGGCGGCAAAGCCCGGATAGATCTCAACGCCCAGCGCTTCGGCCTTCTCGGCGAGCCACTTGCAGACATTGCCGAGGGAAACGATGTAGTTGCCGTGGTTGTTCATGAGCGGCGGCATCATGAAATTGGGGAGCCGCACCGATCCCGCCGGCCCGAGCACCAGGAAGTCATCCTGGGTTACGGGCGTTTGAAAGGGGTGCCCATCCTCCTCCCGCCAGCCGGGCAACAGCTTGTCGATTCCGATCGGGTCGACAACGGCGCCGGAGAGAATATGCGCGCCCACTTCGCCGCCCTTTTCGAGAACGACGACGGAAAGCTCTGGATTAAGCTGTTTCAGCCTGATCGATGCGGCAAGCCCCGCCGGGCCCGCGCCGACGATGACCACATCGAATTCCATGCTTTCCCGCTCGATCATCCAGCCCTCCTAAGCGCCACGATTGACGTTGCGGCCCGGCTATAGCGCATCACCACCGGGAGCGAAACCACCAGAAGAGGCAAAAGAACCGGTCCCTTTCCGCTCAATGGATACATTCAGTTATACATGTGAAAGAGGGCGTTCTGGCATCGGCTTGGATCACACGGCAGCTCGCGGACCGTTTGGTTCGCGTGCGTCGGAATGGCTATCCCATTTTCACTATCGGCCATACGTGCATTCTCGCGTAGAATGCGCTCGCGCCGCCGGCGCGCGTGTCGTGTGCCGCTGGCGCGGGAGCAGGCCTATGGCACGTACCGCAAATTTGGCAGCCGTGGTCGCCGCAGCCTTCCTGCTCGGCGCGGGACCGGCTGATGACGGCCGATGGCTGGCCGGGGGCTTTTCCTTCTCCGACGAGCTTGGCGGGTTCAACATTCTCGATATCCGCGGCAGCGGCACAAAAGCCGATCCGGTTGTCGTCACGCAAGAACTATCTTCCGCGAGTGCGGTCATCCTGGTCATCCGGCAGGATGGGGCACGCGCCCCTTCCAAGGAAACCCATCGGCCCGGCATGGCACTTTATCTTGAGGTAGAAATCGTGAATGGAAGCGGGCTCCCGTGGGTGGAGTTTTCCTACGAGTTACAGGTCCATCTTGGGCAGCCCAGCGTCTATGGCGACGGGCTCTCCTTTGATCAGGCCCAGGCGGAAGGAGGAACGATCGGGGCTGACACCTTCGCCGCATTCAGCCGTGATTTCGAGCCATACGATCGCCTGCTCTTCCACGACGGAAAGGTCGATCCCAAGGAAACGGCCACGTTCAAAATGCTGATCACCGATCTCACGCCCACCTATCAGTTCTATTTGGTCGAGGACCCACGGATACCTCTCTCCTGACGCCGCGCTTGCATTATCTGCGCTCGCGGGTGAGATAGGGCTATGACCCCGACCCCCGACATCGCCGGCCTACGAGAACTGCTCGCCTTCTATTCGGAGGCCGGAGTGGACGAGCCGCTCACCGAGGAACCCTTGAACCGCTTCGCGGAAACAAGCACGAGGGCGGCAGCCATATCCGAGCCGGTTCCCGTTACCCGAGCTGAAAACGGCAGCGGTCAAACGGCCCCCGGAACGGCGCCGGCCCGCCCCGCGGTGGTGGTGGCGCAGCCCGCAGCGGTTCCGGATGAGGCCCAGGCAGCGCGCGCCCGGGAAGTCGCGCGGCAAGCCAAAACCCTTGGTGAGTTGAAAGCGATCCTGGCGGAGTTCGACGGCTGCAATCTTCGATTCACGGCTAAGAATCTCGTCTTTGCCGACGGAAACCAGGAAGCCGACTTCATGCTCGTGGGTGAGGCACCGGGTCGTGACGAGGACCTGCAGGGGCTGCCTTTCGTCGGGCGCTCCGGCCAGCTCCTCGACCGGATGCTGGCAGCGATCGGACGCGACCGGACGACAGCCTATATCACCAACGTCATTCCCTGGCGGCCGCCGGGCAACAGGGACCCCTCTCCGCTCGAAACCGAGATTTGCCGGCCCTTCATCGAACGACATATCGAACTCGTCGCGCCCAAGGTTCTGGTCACACTCGGCAATCCCTCGACCAAACTCCTGCTGGGCACCCAGACCGGCATCATGCGGCTGCGCGGCACCTGGTCCGTGCACCGCACGCCGGGCGGCGTGGAAATCCCGACGATGCCGACATTGCATCCCGCTTATCTCTTGCGGAATCCGGCCCATAAGAAGCTCGCCTGGCGAGACCTTCTGGCGGTGAAGATGAAGTTGAGCGGGCAGTAAGCGGGAGAAACAGGATCGTCGCGATTGTCTCGACTAGAACAATCGCATGCTGCCCCCTACGTCCTATTCCCTCCCTTTACGGGCTCGGCGGCACAAATCTGCGTGCCGCCACGCGCTTCAAGCCGAGCTGGCGTTCGCGCCATATGATGAATAGGCCGGCGCCCACGACCACGACGCCACCGACCAGGGTATAAATGGTGGGGATGTCGCCGAAGGCGAAATAGCCGACCAGGATCGCGAGGATCATCGAAGTGTATTCAAAGGGGGCGATGGTCGAAAGTTCGGCATGCCGATAGCACTGGGTCATCAAAATCTGCGCGACCCCGCCGCAAACGCCAGCCCCGGCCAGGGCAAGGAACTGCCAGTGGCTCAGCCAAATCCAGCCGAAAGGAATGGTTGCAAGAGCGAGGACACTCGCGGTGACGGAAAACCATAAGACGATCGTCGCGGTTTTCTCGGTGAGCACCAGCCGACGCACAAGCAGCATCGCGACTGCAGACGCAGCAGCCCCCGTCAAAGTGGCGATGACACCCACGGCCTCGTCCGCCTCCATAGCCGATGTGCTGCCGGTCAAAAGCGTGAGATTGGGCCAAGCGATGATGACCACGCCAAGAAAACCTACCGTCACCGCACTCCACCGATAGATGCGCACCGCTTCTCCAAGGAAGATGGCGGAAAAGACCACCACAAGGAGGGGCTGAGCATAGTTGAGGGTGATGGCTTCCGGAAGCGGCAGGCGGGTCAGTCCGAAAAAGCCGAGCCCCATAGCGGCGACTCCGACCACTCCCCGCATGACATGCCCCACCGGGTGCTTTGTATGGAACGCAGTCGCAAGCTCGCGCTGCCAGGCGAGCATCAGCACGATCGGGAAAATCGCGAAGAAGGAGCGAAAGAAAACGATCTGGCCGGCCGGAACATCTCCGGCCCCCTTGATGAGCGAGGACATCGCCACGAAGATTGAGACTGAGATGACCTTCAGGGCGATCCCGACCAGAGGTCTGGGCTCCGTGTCGAAATCGCTCGCGGCGACCGTCATGATTATACCGGGCTTGAATGAGAGGATAATGCCCGGCCGGGTTACCCGGCCGGGGCCGAGATCGTTACGCGAATTTCGAGCGGGCCTCGGCAATCGCCTGCCAAATGCGCGCAGGGGTGGCCGGCATCTCGATATGCGAGATACCATAGGCGCGATAGAGCGCGTCGACGACGGCATTGAGCGTGGCCGGCGTAGAGCCGACGGTGCCCGCCTCGCCTGCACCCTTCATGCCCAGCGCGTTGGTAGACGACGGCACGTTGCGGGTTTCGAACTGGATGAATGGCAACAGATCGGCGCGCGGCATGGAATAGTCCATGAACGTGGCGGTCACCAGTTGCCCGTCATCCGAATAGACCACTTCCTCCGTGAGCGCCTGCCCCACGCCTTGAGCAATGCCGCCGTGAATCTGTCCGGCGAGGAGGATTGGATTTACCGTTGCGCCAAAATCATCGACAACGGTGTACGCTACGACCTCTGTCTTGCCTGTGGCCGGATCGATCTCGACCTCGCAGATATGAGTGCCGTTCGGGTAAGTCGGCTCGGGCTGTTCGAAAGTTCCGAAGCCTTTCAGATCCTCCGGGTTCTTTGCGGCCCTGGCGATTGAAGCGAAATCCATCACCCGATCGGTGCCGACAATACGCGCAACACCGTCGACCAGTTCGATATCGGCTGGCGAAGCCTCCATCTCATCGGCAGCCACCTTCTTGATCTTTTGCGCGAGATCTTCGCCCGCGCGCGCCGCAGAGACACCGCCGAGAGGAATCGAACGCGAGCCTCCGGTGCCTCCACCTTTCCCGAGAACATCCGTGTCGCCCTGATGGACGTTGATTTTGGATATGTCGAGGTTGAGCTTCTCGGCCACGAATTGCGCATAGGCCGTCGCGTGACCCTGCCCGTTGGATTGCGTGCCGATCGCAAGGGTCACCGTCCCGTCGCCATTGAGCGTGAGATAGGCGGGTTCGGACCCTGGGAAGGCACACGCCTCGATATAGGTGGACATGCCGATACCGCGGATCCGTCCCCGATTTCTCGATTCCTCGAGCCTCTGTTCGAACGTGGCCCAGCCGGCCCGCTCCATCGCAAGCGTCATGTGGCCGTCGAGCTCGCATAGATCGTAGCGACGGCCCGTCGGCGTGCGATACGGGAACTGTTCCGGTTTAATGAAGTTGCGGCGGCGGATTTCCTCGCGTGGAAGGTTCATCTGGCGAGCGCATTCCTCCACCAGCTTTTCGATCAGGAAGGCCGCTTCAGGCCGCCCTGCCCCCCGATAGGCATCCACAGGGGTGGTGTTGGTGTAGACGCCCCTCACATTCACGTCGATCGCCTGGATATCGTAGACACCCGTCGTCATCGACGCACCGCCCACCGGGATATAAGGGCCGAACTGGTGGATATAGGCGCCCATATTGGCAAGCAGTTCCACACGCATCCCAAGAAAGCGGCCTGTCTTATCAAGGGCCATTTCGGCCTTGACCGCATTGTCCCGGCCCTGACTGTCGGTCAGGAAATGCTCATTGCGGTCACCAGTCCATTTTACCGGCCGGCCGAGCCTCTTCGCCGCTTCCATGACAAGGACATATTCGCGGTAGACGAAGCCTTTCGTCCCGAAGCCACCCCCGACATCGGGGGTGACCACCCGCAGTTGCGATGCCGGAATACCGAAGACGCGGGCCAGGATTGCCTGCATGGAGTGAACGCCCTGTGAGCCCGAGGTCAGCACGAAGCGATCTTCCTCGGGCTTCCATTCGGCCAAGGCCGAACGCGGCTCCATATAGTTTGCGACCAGTCGATTGTTGACGAAGGCGATCTCCACCACCCGGTCGGCCTCGGCAAAGGCTGCGTCGGTCTTTTGCTTATCGCCGACATGATAGAGGAAGGCCTGATTTGAGCCGAGTTCCGGCCAAACGAGCGGCGCGCCATCCTCAAGCGCTTGCGCGGTGCCGATGACCGGATCTTCGCCCTCATAGTCGATTTCGATCAGTTCCGCCGCATCCTGGGCCTGCTGGCGGGTGTCGGCGACGACGAAGGCGACCGCATCACCCACATATTGAACACGGTCGCGGCAGAGTATGGGAATGTCACGGGTCGGGGCCTTGCTGCCGTCGGGCTGCTCGGGCATCACAGAGGACTTGAGATCGCCAAGATGCGCCGTATCGGCTCCGGTAAGCACCAGGTGTACGCCGGGTAGAGCGCGGGCCGCCTCCACGGATGCGATGGTGAAACGAGCCTTGGCAATAGGGGAACGAAGGACATATCCATGCAAGGTGCCGGACGGAGTGATGTCGTCGGTGTAGCGGCCCTTACCGGTGATGAAGCTCTCATCTTCCTTGCGCAGCACGGAGGCGCCCATGCCGAATTTCGGTGTGAGAACCGTCATAACGAGATTCCTTGCAAGTGATTGGAGACTTCGAACCTAGCAGCCTGGATAGTTTTGTCGACAGGTTGCATTGTGTAAAGAGCCCGCTTCGAAAAACTTCGGCGGCGACACCGACCCATCAGGAGTAAAACCATGCGCACCGACACCGGCCAGGTGTTCCGCCTCGAAGATTACCGCCCCACCGCATATCTTATCCCGGAAACGGATCTCACCTTTCGTCTCGATGGTGATCGGACGCAGGTAACCGCAAGGTTGACGGTCGAACGGCGCGCTGAAACCGGCCGGGAAGTGCCGCTCGTCCTCGACGGCGATGGACTTGCGCTCGACGATCTCCTGATCGACGGCGAGCCCCTTCCGGCGGAAGCATATGACGCGACGCCGGACCGGCTCATCATCAGACGCCTGCCGCGTACAGGCCGATTCGAACTGACGATCGTCACAGATGTCGAGCCGGCGGCAAACAAAGCCCTGATGGGTCTCTACGTTTCGAACGGCGTCTATTGCACTCAATGTGAGGCGGAGGGCTTTCGGCGCATCACCTATTATCTGGACCGGCCTGACGTGCTTTCCACCTATCGCGTCCGTATCGAGGCAAGGAAGGAGGAGGCGCCGTTGCTCCTGTCCAACGGCAACCCCGTCGAAGCTGGCGACCTGAAGGATGGCTGGCATTATGCCGTTTGGCACGATCCTCATCCAAAGCCATCTTATCTCTTTGCGCTCGTGGCCGGAGATCTCGGTGGCATCCACGACGAATTCGTCACGGCGTCGGGCCGGAGGGTAAAGCTCGGCATCTATGTCGAGCACGGGAAGGAGCCGCTTGCCGCCTATGCGATGGATGCATTGAAGCGGTCGATGCGCTGGGACGAAGAGCGCTTCGGCCGCGAATATGACCTCGACGTCTTCAACATCGTTGCCGTGTCGGATTTCAACATGGGCGCGATGGAGAACAAGGGGCTCAACGTCTTCAACGACAAATATGTGCTGGCCGATCCGGAGACGGCGACGGATACGGACTACGCCAATATCGAGGCCATCATCGCCCACGAATATTTCCATAATTGGACAGGCAACAGAATCACTTGCCGTGATTGGTTCCAGCTCTGCCTGAAGGAGGGCCTGACCGTCTATCGCGACCACGAATTCTCAGCAGACCAGCGCTCACGGGCGGTAAAGCGCATCGCCGAAGTGCGTACCCTCAAGGCGCATCAGTTTCCCGAAGACCAGGGACCTCTCGCGCATCCCGTAAGGCCCCGCCGGTATCGGGAAATCAACAACTTCTACACGGCCACGGTCTACGAGAAAGGTTCCGAGGTCGTACGGATGATCCATACGATCCTCGGCCCGGACCATTTCCGTGCCGGCATGGACCTCTATTTCGCGCGCCATGACGGCCAGGCCGTTACCATCGAGGATTTCCTCAAGTGCTTCGAAGAAGCGTCGGGCAAGGATCTTTCGCAATTCGCGCTCTGGTACCACCAGGCCGGTACGCCGCATGTGGGGGTTTCTGCACGCTATGATGCAAAAGCGAAGGAGTTCACACTGGAGATCGAGCAATCGGTACCGCCCACGCCCTCCGAATCACGCAAGCGCCTTATGCACATTCCCCTCGCCTTCGGGCTTGTCGGCCCCAACGGACAGGACATGGAATATGAAAGCGCGGAGGGAGCGGCAATTGAGAACGGTGTGATCCACCTGCGCAAGCGGCGGCATATCGTGCAATTCAAGGGTGTGAGCGCCCGGCCGGTGATTTCTCTTAACCGGGGCTTCTCGGCCCCGGTCACACTCTCGCTGGAAGCGCGCGCCGAGGATCAGTTCTTCCTGGCGCGGCATGACAGCGATCTGTTCTCCCGCTGGCAGGCACTCAACACGCTTTTCACACAGGCCCTGGTCGACGCTTCCACGCAGATCCGCCGTGGGGGAAAGCCCGATTTCGATAAGGCCTTGCTCAACTATCCAGCGGAGATCGCTGCCGACGGAAATCTGGAGGCGGCCTATCGCGCACTTGCGCTGGCGCTTCCCGCCGAGGCCGATATCGCACGCGAGATCGGGAGCAATATTGACCCGGATGCGATCGGTGCCGCCCGTGACATGCTGCGCGCAGCGATTGGGAAAGAGGCTGAGCCAACTTTCGCAAATGTCTATGATCAAATGCGAAACGACGGCGCGTTCAGCCCGGATGCCGAGAGTGCCGGGAGGCGTGCGCTCCGCAACGTGCTTTTAGAATATCTAAGCGCGGGTTCGGCGGAGCCTGCGCTCGCAACACAACAATTTCGAACCGCCCGCAGCATGACTGAACGGGCCGCAGCACTCAACGTGCTCGCGCATCAATTCGTCGGAAGCGAAGACGCTCATGAGGCGCTTGCCTCATTCGAGAAGCGCTATAACGACAATCCCCTGGTCCTCGATAAGTGGTTTGTGGTGCAGGCGACGATACCCGGCCGGGAAACCGTCGATCTCGTCCGTAAGCTGATGCTGCACCCGGCCTTCTCCATCACCAATCCCAACCGTGTCCGTTCGCTGATTGGCGGCTTCGCAAGCAGCAACCAAACCGGCTTCCATCGCGCGGATGGGGAAGGCTATCGTTTTCTCGCAGAGACCATCCTGAAGGTGGAGGAAAACAACCCGCAGGTAGCCGCCCGCCTGGCCATAGCATTTCGATCCTGGCGCTCGCTCGAGAAGAGCAGGCAGGAGCAAGCCCGCGCCGCCCTCTCCGATATGGCCCGGCGGCCTAATCTCTCTCGCGACCTCAGGGACATTCTGGAGCGAACGATCGCCTGACCGGCAGCCCCCGAATCAATTTTGCGACCGCCCCTCTAGACAAGGCGAATCGGCTTTGATTCCTTATGGATGATTCGCATGTACGCGTTCGCGGATCGGTCAAGCGGAACAAGCAGGAAAGAAAGGGCCCGTCGGGATGGCGAGCGCGTATGCATGGGCATTGCCTGCCGCCCTTTTTTCGAGGCGCAGGAAGCCCAAGCGGGAAACGGAGGTTGCCGGCAATGCGAAGATCATTGCCGCGCCATCCTATGAGCGCTTGCTTGCGGTCGAACCCTATCTGCGCCGGGCCATTCCGATCCTGGTGGTCATTTTCCTGCTTATCCTGGCCGCGGCCCGGCTGCTGACACTGGTCAGCTGGCATGACGATATCGAAGGGGATACCAAGCGGCATCTTGGTCTTGCTGCCAACAACCTTGCCCAAGCGGTACAGATTGCCGGAACGGAAGCGCTGGCCCAGGCGGGCGCGGCAGATACTCTGATCGACGAGGCTGTGCTTCGCGCAAGCATCGGCGCGGGATGGGTACTCGCCCTTACTGACTCGCAATTCGTTGTCACCGCAACGTCTCCACGCGGGCAACGGCTGAAGGGTCAATCCCTGGACAGCCTGATCTCAGGCGGCCAGCCCCTCTTCATGTTCGGCGAGAGAGCCGGCGTGCTCGAGGTGCAGATCGGCAACGTGGACTGGTATGCCTCCGTCAGCCTACTTCCCGGAGAGAGCGGAGCAGCAATCGCGCTCGCTCCCCAGAACCAGGTGTTTGCCGAGTGGCGCAGCACGGTCTCCCTCAATGTGACGGTCTTCGCTCTGACCGCCGGCGTTCTGATGGCGATCCTCTATGCCTATTTCAGCCAGGCAGCCCGAGCGCAGGCGGCGGACCGCATTTACCGTGAAGCGCATCAACGCATCGATCTGGCGCTCGTGCGCGGGAAATGCGGCCTGTGGGACTGGGATATGGCGCGCGGAAAGATGTACTGGTCCGCGTCCATGTACGAGATGCTGGGCTATGAAGCCGCCGATGTGATGCTTTCCTTCGGCGACGTGGCGAGCCTCATCCATCCCGACGACGGAGACCTGTTTGCGGTTGCAAACCGGATCGTCGCGCGCGAGGTCGAGCAGGTCGACCAGATTTTCCGCATGCGCCATGCTAATGGCCAATGGATCTGGATACGCGCCAGGGCGCAGGTGGTGGATCCCGATGCGCCGGAGATCCACCTGATCGGCATTGCGGTCGACGTGACGGAGCAGCGAACGCTGGTGCAGCAGTCGGAGGTTGCGGATCTGCGACTGCGTACCGCGATCGAGAACATCACCGAATCCTTCGTCCTTTGGGATGCCTCGGAACGACTGGTGATGTGCAATTCGCGTTACCTGCAGGATACAGGCATAGATCCCAGCGGGATCATTCCGGGCATGCATCGCCGTGAGATCGAGTCCCGGATGAACGCGGTTCGCTACGAAAGGCGGCTAACAGGATCCAGCAGCGTCGAAGGCGTTACCTATGAGCGCCAGTTGGCGGACGGCCGATGGCTTCAGGTGACGGAGCTGAAGACCCGCGACGGCGGCACGGTGTCCCTCGGCACGGATATCACGCAGCTCAAGCAGCATCAGGAAAAGCTGGTGGAAAGCGAGCGGCGCCTGATGGCCACCATCCATGATCTGTCGGTCGCTCGCCGCGCCGAGCAGGAACGCAGCCAGGAACTCGTGGAACTCAACCGCAAATATATGCGCGAGACCGAGCGAGCGGAATCCGCCAATCGCGCGAAATCAGAATTCCTGGCGAATATGTCCCATGAACTGCGGACACCACTCAACGCCATCATCGGCTTCTCGGAACTGATGCAGCAGGGACTTTTCGGCCCCCTCGGCTCCGAGCGTTACAAGGAGTACGTGAACGACATCTATGCCAGCGGCACCTATCTTCTTGGCGTGATCAACGACATCCTCGATATGTCGAAGATCGAGGCCGGTCAGTTCTCCATTCACCGGGAGAACATCGATCTGGCGGCGGTCATCCGCGAGACCATGCGCGTGGTCACTTTGCAGGCGGGGAAGAAGAATATCGAACTGACGACCGATATTCCCGAGTCGCTCTCGCTTTATGCCGATCGGCGCGCGCTAAAGCAGATCCTCATCAATCTGATGTTCAATGCCGTGAAATTCACCGGTCAAGGGGGACAGGTGACGCTCAGGGCGCGCGCCTTCTCCCGCTCGCTGATGCTGACGATCAAGGACACCGGTTGCGGCATACCGCGAGACGCGCTGAAGAAACTCGGGCGCCCCTTCGAGCAGGTCGAAAATCAATATTCGCGTACGCATAACGGCTCGGGCCTGGGTCTTGCGATCTCACGTTCGCTGGCGGAGCTTCACGGCGGCGCGCTGCGCATCCAGTCCAGAGAGGGAGTAGGTACGGTCGTTTGCGTGCGGTTGCCGCTGCAGGCCCAGCGGAAACGAGCTGCCTAGCGGCCTTAGGCTCGCCCTTCCCCCAGCAGCCTATCGAAATGCCGTCTTACCCGGGCGCTGGTCTCCTTGATATGCGCCTCGAGAATGCCGAACTCGGGCAGATCGACGCTTCGTAGAAGAATATTCGCGAGGCCCGGAGGAACATCCCCCGGCTCCAGGGGACCCGTAAGGCACAGCCGGATGACCTGGGTAAGCGTCATATAGAGGCGATATGCCTCGAGGAGCTCTGCCCGGACCTGATCATCGGCAAAATCGGAAGACAGTTCAGCGAGAATCTTTCCGGTGTTGGTCGGCCGCGAATCGGCAAGGCATTTGCCGGAGAGTGCCGCCACCTGCGCTATAAATTCCAGGTCGATGATGCCCCCCGCAAGAAGCTTCAAATCCCAGATATTCCTTGCCGGTTTTTCCTCTTCCAGGAGTGCGCGCATCTCCCTTGCATCGCGCTTCAGTTTGACGGCGTCGCGCGGAAGCGAGACGATCGCCTGTACCTCCTGCTCGGCTTCAGCACAGAGGGTTTCAGCGCCTGCTATGGCTCTGGCACGTGTGAGGGCCATGTGCTCCCAGGTCCAAGCCTCGTTGCGCTGATACTTCCGAAACGCATCGATATGGGTTGCGACCGGCCCCTTGTTGCCGGAGGGCCGCAATCTAAGGTCCAGTTCGTAGAGCACGCCCTCCGCAGTCGGAGCCGAGACGGCGGCGATCAGGCGCTGGGTCAATCGTGCGTAGTAATGTGATGGCGCAAGCGGTTTGCGGCCATCGGACTCTTCCGCTTCCGGCGCATGGTCGTAAAGCAGGATGAGATCTACGTCCGAACCCGCGGTGAGCTCATGGCTTCCGAGTTTTCCCATACCAAGGATAGCCGTGCGGCCGCCTCGGACACGTCCATGAGTTAGGGCAAACTCCTCTTGAACCGCGTCGAATGCCGCACCAATCGTAAGATCGGCCAGGTCCGAAAAGGCTTTTCCGGCGCGGGTCTCGTCTATGCTGCCCGTCAAGAGGCGGATGCCGATGAGGAATTTCTGCTCCGCCGCAAAAATGCGCAGCCGATCAAGCCGCTCCTCAAAGGAGTTGGCACCCGACAGAAAGATCTCGAGCCGCTCAGCCAGATAAGCTCTGTTGGGCAACTCGGACAAGAGTCCGGGGTCTAGCAGACCGTCGAAGACGTGGGGCCTGCGGGTGATGATCGCTGCAAGCCTAGGTGCTGCCCCCATGATGGTCGCGATCAGATCGAGGAGCCGCGGGTTCGACTGCAAGAGCGAAAAGAGTTGGATGCCGCGCGGAAGCCCGGAGAGAAACTCGTCGAAGCGCAAAAGCGCTTCATCGGCACGGTGGGTCCGTCCGAACGCTTCGAGCAATGCCGGGGTTAATTCGGTGAGACGCTCGCGCGCTTCGGCAGACTGGGTCACGCGGTAGCGTCCAAAGTGCCACCCGCGAATCACGCGGCAGATATCGCTCGGGCGCTCGAACCCCAGTTCGGAGAGGGTGTGGAGCGTATCCGGGTCATCGACATCACCGGTGAAGACGAGATTGCCCACGCCTCGGGAAAGCTGAGGTGCCGTCTCAAACAGAGCCGCATAGTGGCTTTCGACCATATGCAGTGCCTGCCGAAATGCCTCAGCGAAGATCATCCCGCTCGTATAGCCAAGAAGACGGGCAATGCGCTCCAATCCTTCCTCGTCATCCGGCAGGAGATGCGTCTGTTCGTCCGCCACCATCTGTATGACGTTTTCGACATCGCGCAGAAACCAGTATTGAGCGATAAGGGCCTCTCCCGCCTCGGCGGTTATCCAGCCGCGATCCTGGAGTTCCCTAAGCATCTTGACCGTCTCACGTTCGCGCAGCTCCGGAAAACGGCCTCCGGCTATAAGTTGCTGGGTCTGGACGAAAAACTCGATTTCCCGGATGCCGCCTCGTCCAAGCTTCACATTATGGCCGAGCACGGCGATTTCCCCGTGCCCCTTATGGGCATGTATTTGGCGTTTGATCGAATGGATGTCCGCAATCGCTGCATAGTCGAGATATTTGCGCCAGACATAGGGCTGCAGTTCCGTAAGGAACCGCTCTCCGGCCTTCCCATCTCCAGCAATCGCGCGCGCCTTTATCATCGCGGCGCGCTCCCAGTTCTGGCCGCGGCTTTCGTAGTAATGCAACGCTGCTTCCACCGGCAGCGCGAGCGGTGTCGAACCGGGATCGGGCCGCAACCTCAAATCCGTACGGAAGACGTAGCCGTCCTCCGTGCGGTCCTGCAGGATGCGCACAAGCCGCCGCGTGAGCCTCACAAAGAGTTCCGTGGCCTCTATCGGCTCCTTTACGGCGGGCGCGTCCGGATTGATCAGCACGATGAGGTCGATATCGGACGAATAATTGAGCTCCCGTGCGCCTAACTTACCCATGGCAAGCAGAATCCAGCCACTGTCACGGGAAGGCTCCGCGGGGTTGGGGAGCCGCAGCTTTCCCTGGCGATCCGCATCCCGAAGGAGGAAATTGACCGCCGCGTTCACACACGCTTCCGCAAGGAGGCTCAATCGCAGGGCCGTTTTGGCCGCATCCGCCTCGCCCGAGAGCTGTCCCAAGGCGATCAGCAGGTGGGCTTGAAGTTTCAAGCGCCGGAGCATCTTCATGACTCCAGCCTCGCTCTCCTCCGCTCCCAGGCCGACCGCCGCTATCTCTTCCGAAAGCGCATTTAGCCGAGCATCCAGCCTTGCATCGAAAAGTGCTTCCAAGGCAGCTGGTTGGCGCCTGGCACAATCGCGAAGATAGGGAGATAGGTCGAAGACCGCCGCCAGAAACGCCCTCAGCCTGTTGTCGGCTGAGAGAAGGCTGGCGAGCCGAGGGCAGTCGCGTTCATGTGCGGCTTCCAGGAGAGACTCGATCTCCTCTTGAGCATGCTCGGCGTCAAGGGGGTGCAACTCCCGTACCGGGGAGCCAAACCAAGTGGTACCATCTTCGTCTTTCAGGACAGCGTCGGTCATTACTCATTCTTGCCTGTCGGGAAGATCATCGCAACCGCGAGACCGCCGCCCTCCCCCGAAAGCTCGAGCTTTCCTCCATGAAAGGTCATGACCGCCTTTGCGAGGCTGAGGCCCAGGCCGGATCCCGGCTGGCTGCGGCTTGCCTCAAGCCGGACAAAGCGCTCCGTCGCACGCTCCCGATCCTCTTCAGGTATACCCGGGCCGTTATCTCTGACCGTCAGCCTTGCGGCGTCTCCTTCCTTTCGAAGCGATACGGAGACAACCGGCTTCTGCCCAAAACCAGCAGAATATTTGATAGCATTGTCGATGACGTTGGAAAGCGCCTGGCCGATCAACTCACGATTTCCGTCGATCTGAACATTTTCCGCCGCCTCCGCCTTCAGTGTCACGCCCTGTTCTTCAGCCAGCGGCTCGTAGAGCTCGACGACATCCGAGACAATCAAGGCAAGATCGATCTTCGCCGTGCTTTCAGCGGAATAGCCCGCTTCCAGCCGCGAGATCATCAAAATGGCGTTGAAGGTACGGATAAGCTGGTCCGATTCCGCAATCGTCTGCTCAAGCGCCTCTTTCGCGGCGGTCGGGCCAGCCGTGTTGTTCAGCGCAGCCTCCGCGCGGTTGCGCAGGCGGGTCAGGGGCGTTTTTAGGTCGTGGGCTATGTTCGCCGATACCTGCTTCAACCCCTCATTCAGACCGGCAATGCGATCGAGCATGGCATTCAGGTTTTCCGAAAGCCGGTCGAACTCATCGCCAGCTCCCGTTACCGGCAGTCTTCTGGACAGGTCGCCACCCATGATCTGGCGGCTCGCTTCCGTCACGCTGTCGATCCGGCGGAGCGCGCGCCTTCCGACGAAATACCAGATCAGGAACGCGCCGAGACCCATCATGCCCAAAGCCACCGCAAGGGCACGGCGCATCACGCGACCGAACTGCTCCGGCTCGCTCAAATCTCTTCCGACGAGAAGAATCATCTGGTTCGGCAGACGTATGACCTGAGCAACAGCCGCGTGACCACTCTCGCGGCTCGTTGCCCCCTGTTCACCAAAACGCCGATAAAGGAAGGGACTCTCCGTCCAACCGGCAGCATCGAGCACACCGGGCTGAATGCTTTCGACATTGCCGGAGAGGATAAAGCCGCTGGGATCCGCAATGAGGTAGAGATTTGCGCCTGGCTGCCTGGCACGAATTTCGACCAGCCGAACCAGGCCGGTCAGCCCGGCGCGCTGGTAGGCACGCGCGAGGCCGGCGACCTCTTCTGCGATTGCCTCCTGCGTCTGGCCGACCAGCATGCGCGTGGAAAGAGAGCTCACATAGATGACGAGCACCACCGCGCAAGCGGTAAACAACACGAGATAAAGCGCGGAGAGCCGTGCCGCAGTGGTCTTCATGATGGCCGAAAGGGTGGCCATCAGTCCGCTCGGATCATGTAACCCGCGCCACGCACCGTATGGAGAATGGGCCTGTCGAAGCCTCTCTCGATCTTGCCGCGCAGGCGCGAGACATGCACATCGATCACATTGGTCTGCGGGTCGAAGTGATAGTCCCACACATTCTCCAAAAGCATCGTCCGGGTGACAACCTGACCGGCATGTCGCATCAGATATTCCAGCAGACGGAATTCCCGCGGCTGAAGCGTGATTTCCTGGCCGCCACGCCGAACCGTATGGGACAGCCGGTCCAATTCCAGATCCCCTGCCCGGTAGACGGTTTCCACGTCACGCGCGCCGGCTCGTCGCTTGAGTACTTCCACGCGAGCAAGCAATTCCGAGAACGCGTAGGGCTTCGTAAGGTAGTCGTCTCCTCCGGCCCTCAGGCCGGTCACCCGGTCGTCCACCTCTCCCAATGCCGAAAGGATGAGCGCCGGCGTCGTATTGCCGTTCGCCCGCAAACCCGCAATGACCGATAGGCCGTCGCGACGGGGCAACATTCGGTCGATCACGAAGACATCGTAATTTCCGCCCTCTGCCAAGGCGAAACCCGCCTCGCCATCAGCGGCCACATCGGCTGTGTGTCCCGCTTCGGCAAAGGCCTTTTTGAGATAACTCGCCGCTTCGCGGTCATCCTCGATGATCAGAATCTTCATGGCGCCGTGTCATAGCTGATGAAAAGCGGTGGCGAGCTTTCCTCGCCACCGCCAAAGAGTCAAACCGCACTTCTCGATGGATCAGCCGATTGGCAATGCCACGAACCGATTGGCATCGTTGCGTACGACCTGAAGGAGCACGGCACCCCGTCCTGCGCTTGATGCTGCATCGACGGCCTTCTTGAGATCGCTGGCGGCCTTAACCGGTTGTGAATTGACCGCGCGGATCACGTCACCCGGCTGGATGCCGTTTTCCTCGGCCACGCTGCCCGGCTCCACATCGGTTACGACCAGGCCGTTGCCGTCATCCGCAGGGGTGACGGTCAACCCGAAGCTTGCCGGCTGTCCGTTCTCGTCCGAGGGGGCGCTAGGGGCAGCAGCGGCCACCTGATCGCTCTCGGGCATCTCGGTCAAGGTCACCTTGAAGTCCTGAGACTTGCCGTTCCGCCACACGGTAACGTCGATGTTCGTGCCCGGCGCGATTGCTGCCACCGTACGAGCCAGTTCGCGCGGCGAAGCGATAGGCGAACCGTTCACCGCGATCACGACGTCGCCAGCCTCGATACCCGCCTTTTCTGCCGGATCACCGCCATTCACGCTGTTGATCAGCGCACCCTTGGCCTCTTGCAGCCCCAGCGAGTCGGCGATCTGAGGTGTCACGTCCTGGATGCTGACGCCCATATAGCCGCGCTCGACCGAACCATCCTTGATAAGTTGATCGACGACCGTCTTGGCCAGTGAGGCCGGGATGGCAAAGGCGATACCCACATTGCCGCCCGACGGCGAGAAGATTGCCGTGTTCACGCCAACAACTTGCCCCGCAAGGTTGAAGGTCGGGCCGCCGGAGTTACCCTGGTTCACGGCCGCGTCGATCTGCAGGAAGTCGTCATAATTCCCCGCGCCAATCTCGCGGCTCTGGGCGGATACGATGCCCGCCGTCACCGTTCCGCCGAGACCGAACGGATTGCCGACGGCCACAACCCAATCGCCGACACGGACGGAATCGTCAGGCGCCCAGCTCACATAGGTGAATTTGCGATCGGACTTTACCTTGAGCACCGCCAGATCGGTACGCGGGTCCTTCCCGACGAGATCGGCTTGCAGCTCCGTCCCATCCTCCAGAACGACGGTGTACTGGTTTCCATCTTCAACCACGTGATTGTTGGTTACGATATAGCCGTCATCGGAAATGAAGAAGCCGGACCCCTGAGCGATCGGGCGCACGCGCGGGCGCTGCTGGCCGCTACGCGGCTGGTCACGTCGCTGGAATTCATCAAAGAAGCGGCGGAGCGGATGATTGGGCGGGAGATTATCGAAACCGGGCATGTTGAAGAACGGCGTCGCCACGTTACCTGCCTGGGGCGACTCCCCGGATACCCGCACACTCACCACTGCAGGTTTCACCAGGTCGACGACGTCAGCAAAGCTTGGAGCCTGAATGGGCTTGTCGAGCTTCACCGGGTCCGCGAAGACCGGAATAGTGCCCGAACTGATGGCGCTGAAGCCAACCGCGCCGGCAACCGCGAGGGAAGCCACGGCTGCTACGAGACGGTTGCGCGTCTTAGAGGTTACGTTCTGTTCTTCGCTCATGACGAACCACTCCTAATGCCTTTAGCGTGCTAGGGGGACGCTTCTTCGTCCCGTTTGCCCACTGAAATAGGACGGACTACCTTACGATGCCATTTCCAAGGCATGAAACTTTCGTAATGTTTTTGATCGACTGAGCAGAAAAGCTGAGACGCGTGTCTCGGGGCACCGGCGGCGCGCAAAGTCGCCGCACCGGCGACGCCTTAATTCTCGTCCTTCAGAACGTTCCTCAGAGAAGCTTCCTCCTCCGGAGAGAGAGGTGCAGGAGCACTGTCCCCACGCCGACGAAAAGCTGTGAATGCAAGCAGTCCTCCTCCCACAAGGATCAGGACCGGCGCCGCCCAGAGAAGCGCGTTGCGGGCGTTGAACCGCGGCTTCAACAGCACGAACTCGCCATAGCGAGAGACGATGTAGTCCAGCACCTCTTCGTCTGTATCGCCGGCCACAAGCCTTTCACGCAGCAGGATGCGCAAGTCGCGTGCGAGCTCTGCATCCGAATCGTCGATCGACTGGTTCTGACAGACCATGCAGCGCAGCTCGGTCGAAAGATGGCGTGCCCGCGCCTCAAGCGCGGGATCCTTCAACACCTCGTCCGGCTGTACCGCAGCTGCGCCTCCGACAAAGCCAATCAAAAGCCCGCAAGCCAACAGCAGGGTGCGGAACCTCATGACTTCGCCTCGCCGGCTAGTGCGGCCGCTTTCCGCCTTGCGGGTGCTCCTACACGGAGTCGCCGGTCCATGAGAGAAATGAACCCACCTGCCATCATCACGAGCGCGCCAATCCAGATCAGCGTCACGAACGGCTTCCACCAAATGCGCACGACGAGCCCGGACGGAGTCTGATCTCCGATAGAAATGTAAAGCTGGCTCAGGCCGATCGTCTTAATGCCCGCTTCCGTTGTTGGCATACCGCGTGCCGTATAGAGCCGTTTGGAGGAGACGATTTCTCCCAGAGAACCTCCGCGCACTGTCCCGGCCGCGAACTGCGCCTGCTCCTCCGTGTAATTCTGGCCGGTAAAGGGACGCAGATTCTGGAACTGCACGGTGTAGCCGCTGATTTCGGTGCTCTGGCCAGGCTG
This sequence comes from Chelativorans sp. J32, assembly GCF_000518985.1. Taxonomy (GTDB): domain Bacteria; phylum Pseudomonadota; class Alphaproteobacteria; order Rhizobiales; family Rhizobiaceae; genus Chelativorans. Next base: position 96,500 of record NZ_JAEQ01000004.1, on the reverse strand, counting down.
CATTGTCAGTATGTGTTCCGCCTGGAGAGCGGTTACCGAAACGATGCCGAGCACGCTCAGGCCCAAGCCGGCATGGCCCAAGCACGTACCGAAAATCGAAAGTGGCAGACCCGTAAGCCGACGCAGGGCAACAGCTACTCCGACCTTGCCGAGACCGGATTTCAAAGCAAGATCGGTCAGGGCGCCGACGATGAGCCATATCCCGAGCCCCAGACCGAGCGCGGCGACCGCAGACGCGCGATCGATCAGGAAATAGCCTGCGATCGCTGTCGCCCCAGCCGCCCAGAAGGCGAATTGCAAGCGTTGAAACGCACCGGCAAGATCCCCGCGCTTCCAAGCAAGAAGCGGCCCGAACGGCACCGCCACCAGGAGAGGCAAGAAGAGCGGGATAAAGGTTAGATTGAAGAAGGGTGCGCCAACCGAAATCTTATTGTCGCTGATGGCTTCGATCAGCAGCGGGTAAAGCGTACCGATCAACACCGTCGCCGTAGCCGTGGTCAGGAACAGATTGTTGAGAACCAGGGCACCTTCCCTCGAAATGGGATGGAACAGCCCGCCGGGCGCCAGAGAAGCGGCTCTGACCGCAAACAAGGTCAATGCACCGCCGATGAAGAAAACCAGAATCGCGAGAATGAAAACGCCACGGGCAGGGTCGGTCGCGAAGGAATGAACAGACGTCAAAACGCCCGATCTTACGAGGAAGGTGCCGAGCAGCGAGAGCGAGAAGGTGAGGATCGCAAGCAGCACCGTCCAAATTTTCAGCGCCGAACGCTTTTCCATCACAATGGCAGAGTGCAGCAGAGCCGTTCCGGCGAGCCACGGCATCAGGGACGCGTTCTCAACCGGATCCCAGAACCAGAAGCCACCCCAGCCCAGTTCATAATAGGCCCAGTAGGAGCCCATGGCGATGCCGCCGGTCAGGAAGGCCCAGGCGGCTAGCGTCCAAGGACGCACCCACCGCGCCCATGCAGCATCCATACGCCCATCGATCAGCGCTGCCACCGCGAAGGAAAAGGAGACAGAGAAACCGACATAGCCCAGATAGAGGAGCGGGGGATGAACGGCGAGCCCGATATCCTGCAGGATGGGATTCAGGTCCTGGCCTTCGATTGGCGCAGGTTCCAGGCGCATGAAGGGATTGGACGTGAATAGGATGAAGAGGAGAAAAGCGCTGGCAATCAGCCCTTGAACTGCCAATACGTTTGCCTTCAGGGTCGGCGGTAGATTCTGACCGAAGGCTGCGACCAATGCTCCGAAGAATGCGAGGATCAGAACCCACAGGAGCATTGAACCTTCGTGGTTCCCCCAAGTTCCTGTGATCTTGAAGAGGAGAGGCTTGGCGGAGTGGGAATTCTCCCACACGTTCACTACGGAAAAATCCGACTGCAGATAGGCCAGGACCAGCGCCGCAAAGGCCACCGAGACCAGCGCAAATCCAGTGATGGTCACGGGCTCGCCCACCCGCATGAGCGAGGAGCTGCCGATGCGGGCCCCGACCAGCGGAACGATCGCCTGCACCAGCGCGAGAGCCAGTGCCAAGACAAGGGCGAAGTGGCCAAGTTCGACGCTCATTCGCGCTTCCTCATTCCTCTTGCCAGAGGCCTTCCTGCTTCAGCCTGTCCGCGACTTCGCGCGGCATATAGGTCTCGTCGTGCTTGGCCAAAACGGTGTCGGCGACGAAGATGCCGTCCGCACCTACCACACCCTCTATGACGACGCCCTGCTCCTCCCGGAAAAGGTCTGGCAGAATACCGTCATAGACGACCGGCACCTCGTTCTCGCTGTCTTCCACGACGAAGCGAACATGCGTTCCCTCGCTGCGTTCAATAGAACCCTTCTGAACAAGGCCGCCGAGCCGAATGCGCTCTCCCGCCACTGCCGCTCGTGCCAGCAGGTCTGCCGGCATGTAGAAGTAGGAGGTCTGTTGCCCAAGTGCATAAAACGTCAATCCTGCAGCCAAAGCCAGGAAGGCCATTCCTGATCCTATAATGGTCAGCCGCTTTTGCTTGCGCGTCATTTGTTCACCTGCGCACCGCTGATGCCGAGTGTCTCGGCCAATTCCGACAGGGATTTGCCCTCCGCAGTCTCCGGGCCGAGGGCGGCGAGGCCGCGTTCGAGCGCTCTCACGGCGTCATCCTCGCGGCCTAACACGACATAGGAGCGCAGGAGCCTGCTCCAACCCTCCGGGTCGTTAGGGTTCTGGCGTAGTTTGGCATCGAGGCTGGCCACCATGCCCTTGATCATCTGCTGGCGCTCTTCGGGTGCCATTTGCTGCGCCGCTGCCAGCTGCTCCTCGGAAGGATTCTTCGCTGCCACGGGCGGATTCTGGGCAGCCATGCCATCGAGTCCCGCGATGGCCTGAGCCGCAGCCGCTTTCCAAGGCGAATCGTCCGGCAGACCCGACATCATGTCCTGCCATATAGCGCGTGACGCGTCCCGCTTGCCTTCCTGCGCCCTGGCCAGGCCGATGAAGAAGCGCGCACGGGGATTGCTTTCATCAGCGGCCAATGCACGGTTGAATGCCGCTTCCGCCTCCGCAGTGATGATCCCGCCGCTCTGGCCCACCATCGCCTCGCCCAGACCAGCTTCGCGTTCGGAGTTAGCGCCGGCGATTGCGATCGTCCGACGATAGGCGGCAACCGCATCGGCGAAGCGCCCCATCCTGGCATAAACCGGAGCCAGCGTCTCCCATCCGCGGGCATCATCGGGGTGGTCTGCCAGATAAGCTTCGGCACGCGCGATCAGATCTTCCAGCGGGGCGTGAGCCGGGTCGCCGTTAAGCCTAGCCTGCAACGGCATGGATGGAAGTCCCGGTGACCCCAGCGCGGAATATAGACCCCAACTCAAAGCTGGAACGGCCAGGATCGCCGCAATGGCAATGATACGCTCCAACCTCCCGCCCGATTCGCTCGCCACGCCATCACTGGCCGATTGGGACAGACGCAGAATGCGCCGCCCGATTTCCGCGCGCGCTTCGGCCGCGTCCGTCTCCGACACGAGACCCCGTTTGACTTCCTGGTCGAGCTCGGCGAGTTGATCACGGTAAACCGCCAGATCGTGGGCAGCACCCGGTCGATCTGATTTCTTCCGGCGCAGAAACGGCCGCATAACGGCCAGCGCAGCGGCAAGGGTCAACAGTGCGGCGAGAACCCAAAACAACATGGTGGTTCAATATCCGTCTTGTTGCGCGCTGCCAACCGCTGTTGGATGCGGCATTTCCGCGACGGTGCTCCGGCACGGTCTACCGGCCAATGGAACAGCTATTCGAGCAAAGTCCAGCTTCCGTCCGGGTTACGGCAGGCCGTGCCGCGCGAGGTGCGGGTTCCGCCAGCTGCCGTTATTCTGTGCGAATAGGGACGGCAGTCCTGAGAGCCGACCCGGTAGGGCTGAGAGGCGGTAACCGTACCGCCATGTCCCGTCCGCTCGTCACGCCAGTTCACCGGCTGGCCTGCAGGCGCTGATTCGAGGGCCTTATACTCGGCGTCAATTCCGGCCATGCGCTCCCGGCGATTGAGGTCCGCGCCCAAGTTTCCCATGATGAGGCCGCCGCCGACTATCCCGCCGATCGCGCGCACAGAGGTCTGCCCCGAGCTCGCCCTTACGTCGACCGTGCGGGAAAAGCCTCCGGCGGCACAGCCGGAAAGCAGGAAACCAACCAGTATGGCTACAGCCGATAGTCTCATGCTGCTCTCGCCCTCCGCCGCGAAACCGCGCCGCGACTATAGTTCATGTTTGACGGAATTTTGTCCACGTTTCTCGTCGCGATGTTACGCCGCCGGTAGCACTACCTCAGCGCGAAGGCCTCCCAATCGCGACCGCTCGAGTGCCAGCGTCCCTCCATATTCTTTCACGAGGTCGGCCACGATGGCCAAGCCCAGACCAGTGCCTGGCTTGCTTTCGTCGAGTCTGCGTCCGCGTTTCAATGCCTGCCGCGCCTGATCTTCGGGGATTCCCGGGCCGTCATCCTCGATCGCAATACGAAATCTGCGCGGGTCCGCCCCATTCACTTCGACTGGTTGCAACGTAAGCACCACTTTCCGATCTGCCCATTTCATCGCGTTTTCCAGGAGGTTTCCTGTGATCTCCTCCAGATCTTCGCGCTCACCTACGAAAGTTACCTCGGCCTCGGGCATTTGCAGCTCAAGCATCTTGTCGGGATTGAGCTTTTCGGTAACCCGGCCCATCCTCGCCAAGGTCTGGTTCACCGAGCTGCGCGTGGCCAGCGTGCTTCTCTGTGCGACGGCGCGGGCACGTTGCAGATAGTGATCGATCTGCTTCTGCATGGCTTCCGCATGAGCCGTTATTAGCGCCCCCTGCTCTCCCCCGAGAGACCTGCCCTCATTCATAAGGACCGCAAGCGGCGTCTTGAGTGAATGAGCCAGATTCCCGACCTGCGTGCGTGCGCGTTCGATGATTCGTCGGTTGCTCTCGATTAGGGCGTTTGTTTCCTCGGCCAACGGAGCAATTTCCGCGGGGAAAGGTCCTGATAGCCGCTCAGCCGTACCGGCGCGTATGTTCGCAAGTGCTCGCCTGATACTTCCCAGAGGCTTCAATGCGATGAGGATCGCGAACACATTGATAGCGATCATCCCAACGCCGAAAATGCCGAGATAGGCATAGAGCCGCCCAGAGAAATCAGAAATCTCCTGTTCGAGCTCGCTCCGATTGCCCATGACGCGAAAGCGAGCGATCCGATCGAGCTGGTCGAGCACGATTTCGGCTTCCAGCACCTCGATCTGCTCGCCGCCGGGGCCCTCTTCCAGGTATTTGCGCTGGAAATTGCGGTCAAAGGCCATATCGGCCGTCGACGGGGACCTCACCGGAGTGACCAGCGAGGGCGAGTGCAACTGGTTGCGTAGTGCCGGAGATACCGGCTCCACCGACCAGTACCAACCCGATAAAGGCTCCGAGAACCGGAGATCGCCTAGATTGGGGCTTCCCACCAGCATGCCCTCTTCGGTCGCACTTACCGAGGCGATCAGATTGAAGAGATGGGCGGATAGAACATTGTCAAAACCGCGCTCGCTCACCTGCCGGAACAGAGTGGAAATCACGGTCGCGATGACGACGAGGGCAATCATCGCCCAGATGGATGAAAAGGCCACAACGCGGAAGGTGAGCGTGCGTGGCAAATGCGAGAACCGCGCCATCATGCTTGCCCCTGGGGCGTTTAACGCGTGATCCGCCTCATCAATCATTCGGCTCGCGCATGCGGTATCCCATACCCCGCACGGTCTCGATCAAATCTACCCCGAGCTTCCTGCGCAAGCGTCCGACAAAGACTTCGATCGTGTTGGAGTCTCGGTCGAAATCCTGATCGTAAAGATGCTCGACCAGCTCCGTCCGCGAAACGACTGAACCCTTGTGATGCATCAGATAGGCAAGCATCCGGTATTCATGCGACGTAAGCTTCAACGGCACTCCGTCGATATCGGCCTTTGATGCCTTGGTGTCGAGGCGCAGCGGTCCGCAGAAAAGTTCGGATGAAGCATGGCCGGCGGCCCGGCGGATCAGTGCACGAACACGTGCCAGCACTTCCTCCATATGGAACGGTTTCGTGACGTAATCGTCCGCGCCCGCATCGATACCCGCGACCTTGTCGCTCCAACGGTCTCGCGCTGTGAGGATCAGGACTGGCATCTTGCGTCCGTCACGCCGCCACCGTTCCAGCACGCTTATCCCGTCCATCTGCGGCAGGCCGATATCGAGTACGATGGCGTCATAGGGCTCAGTGTCGCCGAGGAAGTGCCCTTCCTCCCCGTCGAATGCCCGGTCGACGACATAGCCGGCATCCGTGAGAGCGGCACATATCTGCCGGTTCAGGTCCTTGTCATCCTCAATAACCAGAATGCGCATAAGGGGGGCAGCCCAACTGTTGAATCAGATCGTTGATTATCGCAACGGTACAGTTACTTCTACCCGCCGGGGTCGCTCGCCATCTCGTGCCGGGACCAGAATGACGATCCGGCAGACAACGGTCCCGCCTCGAGTTTCCGCAGAAGCGCCGGCAAGCGTGCCGCCCTGCTGTGCTGCGATCTGCTGTCCGATCGCATAGCAATCCGCGCCTTGTGCAAGAAGTATGGGCGACAAAGTCTCGGAAACCTGGCCGTAGGCGCTCGTGACCAGTAGCCCTAACGCCCCCGCGACATTCACCAACCCTGAAAGTTTTCTGCGGCTCTTTTTCATGTCTCCTATCTAACCCAACAGGGCTGAATGGGGAATGAACAATCACGGCCCAGGCCAGAAAACAAAGTCCCACGCGCGGGTTACGCACGTGGGACCGCCTTTTAGTGAATGCGTGAATCCGCAGCCAGCCGTCCAAAGATTGCAAACAGTCCCGATATGGCGGTGATGGCCTGCAATAGCGTTTCCACTACGGCCGGATCATCGAACTGTTCGACCGGCAGCCCAAACAGGCTGCCTACAGCCGCAGCCACCGTAACCACCGACGCCCAAATGGTGCGCGACAGGTACCATGGTTTCGTTTCCACCATTCCAGATACTCCTCTTGCTTGTTGGATAATGTTCAGCCCAGCTGGATAGTCCGTCTGGCGGACAGGCCCGGCCCAAGGGCCGCGCTTACCTGCGCTATGGATACTTCTATGGTCGCCGGCCGAAGCGGCAAGTCGGCCGCCAGCATGGTTGCGGTATAGGTCCAAGCTGGCCTGCTCGCGGTGACGGTTCTCACCAGCTCACCCGACGGACGGGCGATCTCGAGCCGGTAGAGCTCTTGTTCTTCCCCGAGTGGGATATCTTCTCCCATCCAGCTGTCCGCATCGACGCGTCCGCGCCTGATCCAGGATAGATGCAGATCTCCATCCTGGATGTGGCTCTTCACATGCACCGGAGAAAGCGGCAGAAGGGCTCTCATCCCACCTTCTGCTGCGGTCTTCAGGAAGTATTCGTTCGAAATGTCGTACCCAAACGGTCCGACACGCCAATTGAGCTTAAGACCGATTTCTTCGGCCTTAAGTCCCGCCGGTGCCACCGCTTCATCGAGGAATACCAAGGGGGCGCCGCTCTCCGCCCCTGCTTGCATCGCATCACCGGTGCCGAGCTGGCCCCTCAAGAGCTTTTGCAGTCTCCACACTGACGGCTCTATTTCCTCTGCGTCCTGGAACTGCAGGACCTCCCACACCCCCAGCCTCGACCGAACGGCGGCTGCATTCGCGCCGCTCAGCATTCGGATGGTTGAGATGCTTTGCAGTTCTCCATCGAGAAGATGGACGTCGAGCGTTGACGAGCAATCCAGCCGGCCCTCTGCTAGCCCACCCGGCAGCGGCTGCCGCAGCATGCCGATAACCGCTCTACGATCCACCGTTGTGCGCAAGGCGAAGCCGCCATCCTCAGGTGAAGCAAGCACCGCCTGTGAGCGCCACGGCACCGCCCGAGTCGCTAGGCGGAACTGATCCTGCGGCATATCCTGAGAAGAACGCATGGGCAGGTCCAGGAAAAGCGCATGAGGCCTGCTCGGCAGATATACCTCCCCTGAATTTCCAGGATTCTGTATATTTTTTGCAGGCGGAGCCGCGATGCGCACGATGCGTCTCGCCTTAACGACTCGCCCTAGTCCATCCTCAATTTCCTCCACCAGATATTCTGGGCCCTCTGCCTCACTCGGCAGGCGAACAATGCTTCCCGGCTGGATCCGGCGCTCCGCAGCCGGGACGGTGAAGGTGATACGCTCTCGTCCATCCCAGGTTCGCCGCATCAGGCTGCGCGCGAGGCTTTCCGCCTCACCCGTGCTGACCGTTCCCGGAAAAGAAATGAAGCTGGTGCCGTTCCCTCTGGCGCCGACATAATCCGCAGCAACGGTCGCAGACTGATGATTGTTCAAAGGGTCGGTGAAATCGACATGGATCAACGCCGGCAAATCATGATCAGGCTGACGCAGCCGTTCGATCGCCTCGCGGTCACCCTCAAGCACCAGTTCATCTAGCAGGATGGGCTTCCCCGCCGCCTCGCCTTCCGTCGCGAAGATGAGCCGCTCCCCGTCATCCACCGCACCGATGCCGAAAACCGTTGCAAGCGGCTCGATCGCCGCCCGCGCTGTCGTGGGGTTCAGAACGGCATAGCCTGTCACCACGCCGTCCGCTCGAGAAGTATCGGCAGGAGGCAGGCCGTGACTGGCCAGAATTTCGCCGATCAGTGCCTCAATGGGAACGCCGCTCAGCCTTCCGTTTAGCCAATGCCCGCTCCACCAGTTTGCACCATCCCCCCAGGCGTCTGCTTGCAGCGGAAATGCCGGGAAGGGGCGTGCGTCCCAGGCCCAAATGCTGATCTGGCCCACATCCACCATCGGTCTGCCGTAGACCGGCGAGATCGGATTGGCGGCTAATCCGCCTTCCTCCCAATGCCGGTAGTGTGCCATCAGGAATCGGTATTGCGCGAGGTCCGAACGGCCGCCTGACGAAAAATAAGGGACTGTGCTTTCTGCCGATTTGGAATCGCCGAAAACATTAGGTTGGTTCGGTCCCTTGTCCACAGCCGCGCATCCAAGTTCGGTGAAGTGGATGGGCTTCGACATCGGCACCCAGTCAGTCGGTGACGCTTCCTCCACGCCGCCCACGCGATTGTGGTGCGGGTTGGACCACCAACCAACCAGATCCTTGTAACGGAACACCCACGGCTTGCCGAGCGCACCGTCGGTAATAGGCGTGCGACGACGGGCGGCGCGGTCTCCTGCGCTCGCATAGTACCAGTCGAAGCCTTCGCCTGAAGTAATGCCCTTGCGCAAACCTTCAGGATCATAAGGCCCGCTGAAACCATCTGGGTTGCCGCCACCCACGTCCTGGTCTCGCCAGTCTGACAGGGGCATGTAATTGTCGATGCCCACCGCGGTGATCGCGGGATGAGCCCAGAGGCTGTCGAGATGGAAGAATACGTCGCCCGATCCGTCTGACGCCCGGTGACCGAAATATTCAGTCCAGTCAGCCGCATAGGTGATTGCTGTCTCGTCCCCGAGAATTCCCCTGGTCTCTGTTGCCAATTCCTCCAACAGTTCGACAAAGGGAAAGTGGTTCTGATGGTCCCTCAACGTCGTAAGCCCGCGCAACTCCGATCCGATGAGGAATGCTTCCACCCCGCCCGCTGCCGCAGCGACATGGGCATAATGGAGGAGAAAACGCCGATAGCTCCATTCTTCGCGGCGACCAGTAAATCGGACCGTTTTGCCATCAAGATGAAATTGCCCGGGGCGGGCGGTTCCGCCGAAGGCCTTGATCTCGGCTCGCACGGTGGAGCTCTTGTCGGGTGTTCCCGCTCGACCAGGCGCAGGATGGCAGGTGATGCGTCCGCGCCATGGATAGGCTGCCTGGCTGCCGCTGCCATAAGGGTCGGGTAACGTATTGTCGGCCGGCACATCCATCATGATGAAGGGGTAGAGGGCTACTTTTAGGCCGCGTGCATGGATTGCTTTGATGGCTTCCATCACGGAGCGGTCCGTCGGCGTTCCGCCATAGGCGACAGCGCCATTATGGCGCGAGACGACCTGCGCATCTTCCCGGTTCAGGCCCGAAACCTGCCACTCCATCGACATGGCCTTGGAATCGTTGTGGGACACCATGGGCTTGATCTTGCAATCGCCCGCTCGCAAGTCCGTACCAAACCAGGCCACAACGAGACTCACCGACTCGAGATTGGGACAAAGCATCTGAAGCTCGTCCAACGAAGCCTCAAGATCCGTGGCCGCGGTGAGTACATGACGGTTCAGCGCCCGGCTCTCGCCGGGCGCGATCTCCGAGCGGACGAGTTTCGGAGAAAGCCCGTATTCCGTCGATCCGGGAATGAGCGCGACAGACCTGATCCGGCGATTGAGTTCACCGACCGGTCGGATGACCTCGAACTGGAACTGCGGGATTCGCCGGCCATATGCATCGATGGGAAGGCGCTCAATCACGACATAGGCAGTGCCGCGGTAGGCGGGCGCATTGTCCGTCCCCTGCTTTGCTTCGATGAGAGGATCGACCTGCTGATCCTCGCTGCCGGGATAGGCGCGCAACTCGATCTCGTTTCGGTCCACCTCCTTGCCGTCGGCCCAGATACGGCGCACGCCGGCAATCTCCCCCTCGCACAGAGCAAAGGCCACATTGGCGAAATAGGAAAATGACGTAACTTTCGGGCAACCCTTTGCCCCTTGCCGGCTGGTGGTGCTCCGCTCCTCGAAACGAGTCGCCCATATAAGCGTCCCGCTCGTCCGCACAGTGCCATAAAGGCGCGGAAGAGGCGCGCCGTCTTCTGCAGTAAACGGCTGTGCCGAGGTGAGGCGCGGCCCATTGTAATGTTGCGTGCTTGTAATCAACGCCCGGTCGACCGCGTAGCCCGCCATGGCGCCGGCGGCCGAGCCGATCGCGGTTCCGATCGGGCCGAACACGCCGCCCAAAAAGGCGCCGGCCGCCTGCAGCAGGATGGTTGCCATGAATCACTCCGTCAGTGCGGGAAACGCGAAAATGCCGGCTATGCGCCGGCGCCAATGGGGAACGAGGGCGGAGACCAGGACGCCCCGCCCTTCATAGGCGTGGATGAAGGAGTTCTTATCCGCGAGTATGCCCACATGCTTGGCGGGCGAGTGCACGCGCCAACGGAAGAGCACAACCGTCCCCGGCCCCAGATCATCCCTGCCAAGGGCGATGAAGTGCCGTTCTGCGGCTTCCAGCAATCGGTCCTCGCCGCTCGCCTCCGCCCAATCCATTGTGTATGGGCCGGGTCGCTCTGGCTCTTCTCCGTAGAGGCCCTTCCATACGCCTCGCACCAGACCCAGGCAGTCGCAGCCCACGCCTTTACGGCTAGCCTGATGGCGGTAGGGCGTGCCGATCCAGGAAAGCGCTTCTGCCAGCACCAGCGCGGGCGGTGCTGTCTCCTCACGCCTCATTCGACGATCGGGCCGCCATCGAAAAGCTGCCCCTCTACGACATACGAGTAGCCGGCGTCATTCCCTGGCAGGTGCGGGAAACCACGAAAATTGGCGCTGTTCGAAAACTTCGCCCTACAGGTGGAAAATTGCTTGTCGCATCCAGTGCTGACGCCGAAACGGTCGCCGGGCTGCACAATCGCCGCCGCGTCGCGCCAGAGGTCGAGCATGACACCATCAGCATCTTTCCTGTGCCCTGAAACGCGCTCGCGCTTCCCGGCGCTTGCACCCGATTTCCAGGTTAGAATTCCGTCTGCGAACCAGCCGCTGGTAAATCCGTCCAGGCCCGAAACGCGGATGCTGTTGCCTTCGGCCGATGTCAGCACGCCCTCCCCTCGCCACCGGGCATTTTCTAGATCCACGCGGCAGCGCGCGTCACCCAATTCGGCATCGCACTGCCGCCGGACCGTGCGGCCGTTGGTTTGGTCCAGCGCCCGCTCGGGGCTTTCAAGCTCGGCCACAAAGCGCCCGTCCCGACGCGTTATCTGACCGATCACCGCGCGTCGCAGCCGCATGAACTGCTGGGGCTCCTGCCAGTTGACGAGCAGTGTTTCGACGGTCGCACCATCATAGAGGCCCGCCACTATGTCACTTTCGCTGATGTCGAGCGAGGAAAGCGCCCCCTCGACATCCATGGTATCGACTGCAAGACCGAAGGAGTGCCGGGCTTCGCTGCCGGAAAGACCCGTTTCCGGCATGAAGACGGTGCCGTCGCAGGTGACCCGCCGGTCGTGATCGGTAAAACCCATCACCGCGCCATCGCCGCGCGTTACGCGCCAACAATGGCATAGGGTGGTTATCTCCTGCTCAAGGTGCTTTGCCAGCTCCACGGATATCTTCGCCATCACAATACCTCCAGCAGGGGGACCGAGGGGATCTGCCCTGCCCTGAAGGCGGTGATGCTTGCAGAAAGCCGGTCCGTATCGAAGCGTACACGCACGTCGAACTCAAAGCCCGCGGTGATCGTCTGTCCCGCCGCCGGTATGACGCTCGGATTGAAGACCAACTCGCCTGTTTCTGGCGAAATCGCGTAATCGGCCTGGAGACGCTTTTGTACACCGGCTACCGCGACGAGCACTGTTTCCGGCACTGGCAACCGGATTTCACGGCGGTAGGCATCCGGTCCCTCGCCATAGGTCTTTGTCAGGACGAAACTGCTTGTCTTGCCATCCCCGATCCCGATCTCCTGATCAAAAGCCGTCGGAGCTTGGTTCGGCGGGCAGGACTTCATGTCGAACGGGTCGCGAAATCGGAACGCATGCAGCGAACCGCGGCGCGCCTCGAAGAAGGCCATCACTTCGTACAGATCTTCCAGGGAACGCACGCCCGTCCCTGCATCATAGTGTCTCCGCCCGTTTGCCATGCGAGCGTTGCGCTTTTCCCTTCCGGAGGTGAGCTGCACGATCTCGTTTCGCCGCTCCGGTCCGCCAGTCGCCCCAAAGGAGACGCCGAGCGGAAAGCGGACGTCGTGAAAACTGTTCATGAACGATCCTGAGTTTGATCGAGAATCTCGATGGCCGAGTGGTTTGGAACCGCTTGATCGGCGATTTGCGCAACCCACCATCGTTGGCTTGACCGAGGATGCGGGCCAAACATTTCCATCGCACCGGCGTCGGTGCGGTAGAATCCGGTCGCCCTAAAGTGTCCGCGTACCGCGCGAAACGGCACGCGCCAAAAGGCCGGATATTTGCGCCTCGGATTTGCGGAACGAAGCCGCATCAGGCGTGCTTACATTGAAGACGATCTGGGTCCCGCTCCCGCCTCCGCTCGCCGCCACTCCCAATTTGCCATCCGAAGTTCTTCGCAGCGGCAGGATAGCTTCCGCACCGGCCTCTCCCATGAGACCGATATTTCTCCCGGCCGGAAAATAAGTGGGGGCCGAGACAATGCCGCCGCTGGCGAAGGGCACCACACCGCCTCTGGCGAAGGGCATGATATTGCCCAGCCCGCCTAGAAGCCCCGAAAACATCGTTCCCATCAAACCTTGAAGCGGCTGGAGTCCTCGCTCCAGCGCCATGCCCGCGAGGTTGAGCCCGATCCTGCGCAGCACGTCGTCCAGCGATTTGCCGCTCACGGCTGCACTCTTAAGCGCACCGGTCAACTGCGTGCCGAAATTTTCAGAGAGCGCCGCTAAATCCGTGAGAGCCGTTTCAAATGGCGTCGTATCGGCAACGATTGGAACCCTCACTTCATCTGCCATTTATCCGCTCCGGATTTGTCGGGGAAAAGGTGCATCAGCCGTTTCAACTCACCGCGGCCGGGCGCTTCCGCCCTCGTCAGTCCCAATGCCTCGAGCGCCGCGTTGAATTCGATGGGCGTCATCTTCCAGAAAGTTGTCGGGCTAAGCCGCAGCAGGCCGAAAGCCACCCTCATCACCTCATCCCAGGGAAAGGGTGCCGTCGAACCTGCTGCGGCACCTAAGGGCGCTCTTCAACACCTCCCGACCTGTCCCCGCCGAAGGTTATGGCCAGGAGGTCTCCTACCAGCTGTGCGAAACCGGCCGCGCCGTCATCGCACTGCATCCGGCGCACCTCGTCTTCACTCACCTCATGGCCACCGCCCCTCAATCCAGCAGTGATGATGGCGATCACATCGCGTGCGGAAAGCTTGCCGGTCCCGAAACGCTCAACGAGCTGATTGAGGTTTTCGGCAGCGAAGGCGGCTTCCAGTTCAGCCAAGGCGCCCAGTGTCAGGCACAGCCGATAGTCGCGCCCGTCAAGTTTGGCGGCGACTTCGCCGCGTTTGCGATTCACGCTCATTGCGCCACCGCGAAGTTGACCGGCCCGGCGGATTCCAATGCAATCTCGAAGGTCACCTCGCCGTCATGATTGCCGGAATATTCGAGCGCCGTGATTTGGAACGGCCCGAATACGATACCGAACTCTGGGATAGCAAACTGCCAGGTCGCGATATCTCCCGCAAAGAAGCGTGACCTTATGGCCGCATCCGATTGCGCGTCCTTGAAGATGCCCGAACCAGCGACCGACGCTCGCTGTACGCCGCTTCCGGCAAGCAATTCACGCCAGCGGCCGGCCGAATCCGCGTCGGTCACGTCTACCGTTTCGCTGTTGAAGGCGAGGCGCTTCGTCCGCAGCCCCGCCACCGTTACGAAATTGCCAAGTCCGTCCTCGTCGAGCTTGAGGAGCAGGTCCTTGCCCTTCTTCGCGACCATGCATGGTCTCCTTCAATTGTCGTTGTGAAATGGCCCGCGCTCCCCGCCAGGGAGGAGCCGAGATGTCGAGCCAGTGCGTCTATTCCTCAACCACCGCCCTGAAGCGCATGCTGCCGTCATAGACGGCGAGGTCCTCGTCGTAGTGCATCTCGGAGAAGTCGAGCCGCAGATTGGCCAGATGGTGGCTGCCGAGCCTAAGGTCCTTCTCATGCAATGCCCCGCGCACGAGTTCCATAAGCGACAGCGCCTCCTTACGGCCCTTTTGCTTGGACCATACATGGAGGGTGAAAAAGTGCTCGCTACCCGCCTCTGTCCCCGTGCTCCAATCATAGCTGCTGGTGCGTCCGAAGGTGATATAGGGAAAGCTCAGATTGGCCGGTGTGATGTCGTGAAACTTCGCCCCGCCCAGTGCCTGGACGAGCGCTGAACTCGCGTTAAGCGCAGCGAACACCGCCTCCTGCAGGTCAAGAGCCGCCGCTGTCATCTTTCCCTCCCCGCCGCCTCACGACATGATCCTCCTTGGCCGCCTCGACCTGCTTGGCCGACGGCCTCCTCGTCTCCATCGCATCCGCGACCTCGTGCGCCTTGATACGCATCGCCCGCACCAATCCGTCGAGCGTAAGTTGCATCGCAATCTTCATCGGCCCTCCTCGCGCACCAGGCAGGCGAGATAACGGCCCGTTCCGTCAGCATCCTCTATCGTCACGATCTCCATTGTTCGGCCGGCCTGGAGAAACCGCATCCCGCTCCTCAGATCCGCGCGCTCCCGCAGCACCACCCGGTGCGTCACATGCTCGAGGAACTGTGCGGCACCGAAGCGGCTTTCAGCCCGCAACGGAGTGACTTCCGCGAACAGGCGCGCCACCTCGCGCCAATCTTCGCTATGGCCGCCTGCTCCGTCTTCACTGATGACCGCTTCTTGCAGGATGAGTTCGGTGCGGAGCCGGCCCGGATCCATGATGATGGCCCTCATTGCAGCCTCGGAGTTCGCCATACGGAAATCAGCCGCCGATATTCATCGGGGAATGAGACGGGCTGGCTCTCGGCACCATAGACACCGCGAAATTCGTACCAGTGGGCCACCAGCATCAGGATCGCGCGCTTGAGCAGGTCAGGAACGTCGGTTCCCGCTTCCCCGAAACCGGTGAGGAAATCGATTTCGATCCCGTTCAGCTCAAGACCCGGTACCGGCTTCCTCCTAAGGAAGAGCCTTGCCGGCCGCGAAAAACTATCGAGCTGATAATGCTCGGGCGGCAGAACCGAGCCGGCGCCGTCAGCATCGAAGATCGTGATTGATAAAATCTCCCGTACTGGCGTCCGCTGCAGGAGCACCATCTCACTCTTGGGCCAATCGTCGAGAGCCAACCGCCACGACTGCACGATGAATGCGGTGCTGGTCGCCTGCTCGACCTCCCGTCGCGCGGCTCGAATGAGTGCGGATATGAGCTCATCCTCGCTGTCATGAGCGACGCGCATATGGTTTTTGGCCTCGACCAGCGAGACCGGTTCGACCGAAGAGTCGACCGTTCGAAACAGCGCCATAAACGCCTCTCTTCAAGTTTTGATTCAAGAAAAAAGCCCCGGTTTGCCGGGGCTTTCGTTTGCTCGTCCAATTAGAGCTTGAGCCGCAGCTAGTTTGCCGCAAACTTCAGAAGCTTGATTGCTTCGAAGTTCTGGACCCCGCCACCGACGCGCTTGGTGGTGTAGAACAGCACATAGGGCTTTGCGGAATAAGGATCACGCAGTACGCGCACGCCTGTGCGGTCCACCACAAGATACCCACGGCCGAAGTCGCCGAAAGCAATGGGCGTCGAACCGGCCACAATATCGGGCATGTCCTCCGCTTCCACCACGGGGAAGCCCATCAGCATGGCCCGGCTGCCGGGCGCGGCCGGCGGCTGCCATAGATAGTTGCCGTCAGCGTCCTTGATCTTGCGCAGGGCAGCCTGGGTCTTGCGGTTCATCACCCAATTGGCGTTCTGGCGATAGCCAGCCTTGAGTGTGTAGACCGTGTCGACCAGCACATCCGCCGGATTCTCGGCCGGCAGTGCGCCGTCGGCACCCGTAGCCACATAGCCGATGCTCCCCCAGCTCCAAGCCGAATCCGCCACCTGCGGATAGGCCAGGAACCCGTGCGGCTTGTTCACGCCGTCGCCCGTTATGAAGGCAAGCCCCTCCTGCTCGGCAAAGGCCGTCTCGATCTCGCCCGCGATCCAGGCATCGAGATCGACCACACTGTCCTCCAGGAGCGCCGCCGTTGCGGCGGGCATGGCGTAGAGCTCGGCAGTCGGGAAGGAAAGCTCGTCCAGCTGGCTCGATGCCGTCTCAGGCCTCGGTGTGCTTTCGCCAACCCAGCCCGTCGCCGGTCCGTTCACCGCAAAGGGCTTCTTCAACACTGCCGTGGAAACCTGCCGTATTGAAGCGATCGAGCGGATCGGGGAAATATTCGCCAGCCTTTTGGCGATTTCAGCCTCGGTCTCCTCGGGAACAAGATAGCCCCCGTCTTGTCCCGAGCCGTAGGACATCGCCTTTTCTTCGAGCGCCCTCAGCAGGCGGTCGTCACCGCTGCGGACATAGCTCTCGAAAGCCTGCTTGTGCTCGAGCTGCGAGACTGAGATTGAACCCTCACGTCCAAGCAGTGGCCTTGCCTTCTTCAGCACAAGGCGGTCGATTACCCGCTTCTGCTCGTCGACGGCAGCGGAGATGCGCTCCACCTTATCCGTGGTAAGTGGGTCCGGAGCCGAGCGCTTTTCGATCTCCTTCAGCCGCTGGTCATTGGATTCCTTGAAGTGTTCGAAAGAGTTCATGAACTCCTCGAATGCGCCGGCAAGGTCCGCGCCCGCCGCGGCTGACTTGACTTCCAGCGGGCTTGCATTGGTCGTTGCTGTCATCGTTCAATCCTGTTGTTGAAGCAGTTTCGTCGCCCGGCGAATGGTGTTCACCAGGCCCTCTGGCGTTTCCGGCGCTGCATCCCTACTGCGCAGGAGGTAAGCGAAGCCGCGTGAGATCACCGTCTTTGCTTCGCTGCGCGTCAGCTTCGCATCCCGCATCAGCCAACGCTCGAATTCCCTTGGGCTCGGGAGATCGCCACGCGATTTCACCTTCTCCACGCGCGCATCCGGCAGCATGGGAAATGTGACTACGGAGATCTCCCAGAGATCGGCTTTCTTGATATGGCGGACGCCGGTGCGCGGATCGCTCGTCGCCCGGACTGTGCGGAACCCGATGGACAGCCCGTCCAGTGCTCCGTTCCGCATTAATTCCAGCACCTCCCGTGCCCGGCCCACGCCCGTGGCGAGTTTGCCGCGCACGAACAACCCTCGCTCGTCTTCCCGGACTTCCTTCCAGGCGCCGATCGGCTGGTTCGGATCGTGTTGGAAGAGCATGCGAATCCCGCCTGCTCCTCGGTTCTGGATCGAATCCGCAAAGGCGCCACGTTCGACCATGTCACGACCGAGATCGACCCGGCCGAAGAGACTTGCATAGCCCGAGAAGGTGCCGTCATCCTCTATTGCCTCCACATCGAGGCTCGAATATTTCCGCTCGTTCGGTCCGGCGGCGATCTTGTACTGCATCCTTCAACCTTCCGTTGCCTGCCCGCTTCGCGCGGCCGTCGTGAGGAGGCGCGTAACCAGGCCGATCGCGCTCCACGCACAGAGGCTCGCCGCCGCCGAGCCCATCATCACGAGTTCGCTCGGGGCCAGGCGGCCGGCGATGCCAAGCTCGGTTGCGATCTTCAATCCGGCCGTCCCGCCAAACACAAAGCCGCAGGCGACGCCCACGGCGAAACGGATTGCCGCCTCGCGCCGCCCGGAGGGCAGCAGATAGGCGATCGAGATCGCCGAACCGACGATCGCGCCCGCCGCTTTCGCGGCCCACAAAAGGGCCGCTTCGCTCAGTCCGGTCATTTGTTGATCCTTCCAGTTCGTCACATTGGAGGCCCCGCCATCGCTCGTTTCTCCTGGCGTCTTATTCGCGCTCTTGATTTTCATGTCCGGGAATGAAGTCCGTTATCTTCGATCATATGAGCCGTACCCCACCGCCTCGCGCTTCTCATCATCGGTGAGGAAGCTTGCCTCGCTCACCCGTTTCCACAGCGCATCCCGTTCCGCCGAAAGGCCCTCAATCTGGTCCGGGTCGAACCACAGCCGCAGACCGCCGCCGAAGAGCGGAGCCAGGAAGCCGCCCAATTCCTTGGCGGTGCGCCCTACAAGCGGGAGGACCGTCAGCCGGTAGAGGGCCCGGTTTGCTTCTTGGTAATTGGAATAGGTGTTGTCGCCGGGTATCCCGAGCAGCATCGGCGGTACACCCAGCGCCAGGGCGATATCGCGCGCGGCACCATTCTTGGCCTCCTGGAAATCCATGTCTCGAGGGCTGAGGCTCATCGCCTTCCAATCGAGCCCGCCTTCCAGAAGAAGCGGCCGTCCGGCCCTCGTCGCGCCAGAATAGCCTTGCTCCAGTTCCGTCTTGAGCCGGTCGAACTGCTCGTCCGTCAGGTTGCCACCCTCCTTTGGAGCATAGACGAGCGCTCCCGAAGGGCGAGCCGAGTTGTCCAATAGCGCCTTGTTCCAGCGCGCCGCCGCGTTGTGGATGTCGAGTGCCATCAGTGCAGCCGACAAAGGCGCAAAACCGTAATGGTCGTCGAGTGGATGAAAAAGTGTCAGATGCAGCCCGTTTCCGCTTTCCTCCAGCGGGACCCGGCGCTTCACGCCGCCGACGCGGTGCTCCAAAGCCATCGGCCAGCCATTTCCGTCGGCAATCACGGTCACGCGGTCCGGCCGGAGCAGATGCATCTCGCGGGCGCCGGTGCCGGTCTCCACAAGCTCGATGTAAGCATTTCCGGATAGAAGGAGGTGCCCGTAGAGCATCTCAAGGAAACTTGGCCCCGCCTGGCGGTGGTTGGGCCGTGCGAGCAGTTCGAGCATCGGGTGGTCGGAGAGTTCCGCTTCCTCTTCATAAAGAAGCCATGGGATCGTGGCTGCTGCTTCCGCGATCATCCGCACCGCGCGATGCGCGATCGGATTGCGCATGAACCCCTCGCGAGCGAGAGAGACATAGTCCCGCCGCGTCCAGAGCGGCTCTCCCTGCGCATGCAGCGCCAGGAAACCATATCCGCTCGTTCTTTTCCGTTCGAAGAGCGCGCTTTCTCGTCCCGGACGCGATGCCCAGGGCCAATTCCATGCCATTTGCTATCCCTGCTGTTAGAGGAAGTCGCGGATCCGCGGCTCGCCGGCGCGGCCGAGCATCAATTCGGTGATCGCCCAGACCAGCGCATCCACCCGGTCCGGCGAGCGGCCGCCGGAAAGTCCGTCCGGACCGAAATCACACATTTCGTCTTCCAGTTCGGGGAAACGCTGCGTATGGCGCACCCTGCCCTGCGCATAGAGGGCAGCGACCGGCTCTGCGCGCAACCATTTGCCACGGCTTGCCCGCACCGGCTTCACAGGTACCGTGTCGTCGATCGCGCCCAGAACGCTTCGCACCATATCGCCGCCTTGGTTCACCTCGGCCACGATCGTATCCGCCTCGAAGCGGCGATAGAGCGCTATTGCCCGGCGAGCCCATTCCTGCGGTTTTGCCGCCCGGACCGTGCCATCGTGAAGCACCCATCCGTTTCCATTCTCGTCGAGCGCTGCCACTACCATGCCGCAGGCGTCCGACGTCCGCCGACTGGTTGCGGGCGGATCGATCGCCACCACGATCCGCTTCATCGTGCGGCCTTCCGTGGAGCCTCGCATCGCCTCGAGATCGGCCCGGCTCCAGAGCGCGTCCTCACGATCTTCGATCAGCTCACCGTCGAGTTCCTGCCGGCCCAGCTTGGTTCCAGCGTAACTGCGCTCCACGGCGCGGATGAAGCTCGGCGAAAGATGGGCCGCGTTCTCGGCAGTCCGCATCTGCGTCACGGTAACGTCCGGATTTGCAATCAGCCGCCGGACAATCGGCACCGGCTTGGGCGTGGTTGTCAGGATCTGCATCGGCCTGCGGCCCAGCCGAAGCCCGAATTGCAGCATGTCGAAGCAATCCTCCGCGTTCCTCCACTTCGCCACTTCGTCGCACCAGGCCGCCTCGAACTGCGGCCCGCGTAGGCTGTCCGGGTCCTCGGACGAAAAAGCCAGTGCCACGGCGCCGCTGTCCCATACGAGCCGCCGTCTGCTCGGCTCGTAACGCGGACGGTTGCCGCGCGAGGCAGCAAGAATGCCGGAGGGCCCTTCGATCATCACCTCACGCACATCGCCCAGCGTCTCGCCGACGAGCGCTATGCGTCCGTAACGATGCCGCGCGAAGGGCGGCAAGCCCCGTACGAGCGCGTTCACCCACTCAGCCCCCAGCCGCGTCTTGCCGGAACCTCGGCCGCCCATGACCAGCCATGTATCCTTCAACGATGCACCGACGGGATATTGCGCCAGCCGCGCAGACCCAAACCATTCAGACAGGGTCCGAAGCGCTATCTCCCCGCTCAGCCTGTCCACCGCCCATGGTTCCAGCGAGTTCACATGCGAGCTCCAGGATGCGGGCATCGACGAGGGCGAGTGCGGCGGCCAGTTCTGCATCGCTTCTCTTCTGTTTTTCTGCTGCGCGCTCGGGTAGACGCGTCATCTCGCCAAGCTTTTCAACCATTCTCAGCATGGTCGAAAGCGCATCGATGCGGGCCTTGTCATAGGTACCGGAAGCCCGCCCCTCGGCGCCCGCCGCTTCGAGATCGCCCACAAGCTGATCCGAAAGCGCGACCAGCCGCCGTTCCAGGGTCTCGGGGTCTTCCTGCGACGCAGCCGGTGCCTCGCGCCAGCCTTCTTTGCCGGCGATCCTGGCAAGATAGGCTTCCTGCCGCCCGGTGGCTCGCGCCAACAATTCGAGCGAAGGCGGCGCGCCTTCGAAAAGCGCGCGCGCAGCCTGCAGCACGGTGGCTGCCGAACCGCGTCTCATATTTCCTCCAGGGTCCGATTACAAAAAAAGCGCCGGCCAAACGGCTCGACGCTTATGCAATTCTATTCGCCTGGGTCCAAAAACGCTCGGGCATTCCCGATGCCCTCCCCGCCGGACCCACTTTTCCGATGATGCCTGAACCCTATCAAACCACCGTGACGGTGTCAAGGACTAAATTCCTATCGATAAAATTCATCATCAAACGCTTTAACCTGGATCAACCTTCTCCCTACGGAATGTGTTAAGTTACGCCGGGGTAGGCTCGTGCGTACCTAGCACGCGGCATTCGCGGTACTGCAAATGTAGAGAGGACGCCGGGCGGTTTCGTCATGGTTGAGAAGCGGACGTCAAAGAAGGGGAAGGCACCGAGGGCCACGATTTTCCTCGATATCGACGCCTGGATCGATTCCAGCCTCTACGAAGCACGCTTCAAGGCTGCCGAAATATGGGAAGATCTCACGATCTTCTTCCGCCGCTTCCGGGTCTATGGTGTCAAGCGCGGGGTTTTCGAACTCCTGGGCGAGGCATTCACCCTGCTGGCCGCAGGTTCCGTGGCGATGCTCGCGCTCGCCATGCCCGCCTTCCAGGAGACGGCGGGCGACTGGCGTGCGCAGGACGATTACGCCGTCACCTTTCTAGACCGTTATGGCAACGAGATCGGCCAGCGCGGCATTCGCCAGCGCGATTCCGTGCCGGTCGACGAGATGCCGGATCATGTCATCAAGGCCGTTCTCGCAACCGAGGACAGGCGCTTCTTCGAGCATTTCGGAATCGATTTCGTCGGGCTCGCCCGCGCATTGGCGGAAAACATGCGTGCGAACTCGGTCGTCCAGGGCGGCTCGACGATCACGCAGCAGCTGGCCAAAAACCTGTTCCTCACAAATGAGCGCACAGTCGAGCGCAAGATCAAGGAAGCCTTCCTCGCCGCATGGCTTGAGGCCAATCTCAGCAAGAAGGAAATCCTTCAGCTCTATCTCGACCGCGCCTATCTCGGCGGCGGCACCTTCGGCATCTCCGCCGCTGCCGATTTCTACTTCAATAAGGAGGTCAAGGATCTCACGCTCGCCGAGGCAGCAATGATTGCAGGCCTCTTCAAGGCCCCCGCGCGCTATGCCCCGCACATCAACCTTCCTGCGGCTCGCGCACGCGCCAACGAGGTGCTCAGCAACCTCGTTCAATCGGGCTTCATGACCGAGGGGCAGGTCCTTTCGGCCCGCCTCAACCCCGCAAGCGCGGTCGACCGGGGCGAGCGCGAGGCACCGGATTATTTCCTCGACTGGGCATTCGAGGAGGTGAAGAAGATCGTCCCCAAGGGCGCCACCCACTCGCTAGTCGCCCGCACGACGATCGATCTTGATCTGCAGCGCGCAGTCGAGGAGTCGCTCGAATTCCACCTCCGTCAGTACGGCAAGGATTATGATGTCGAGGAAGGCGCCGTTGTCCTGATGGATACGGACGGCGCCGTACGCGCGCTGGTCGGTGGGCGTGACTATGGCCAAAGCCAGTTTAATCGCGCCACCCGTGCCGCACGCCAGCCGGGTTCGTCCTTCAAACCTTACGTCTATGCAGCCGCCATGGAGGCCGGACTTACCCCAAGCACCGTTATTTCCGATGGTCCGATCTCCTGGGGCAACTGGTCGCCACAGAATTACGGCCGCAGCTATGCCGGACGCGTCGATCTGGCCACCGCTCTCGCACGATCCTACAACACCGTGCCCGTCCGCCTCGCGCGTGATTATCTGGGCATCGACGTCATCCAGAAGCTGGTCGGCGACATGGGCGTGGAAACCCCGCTCAACGGTCATAAGACGATGGTGCTCGGCACTTCCGGGATGACCGTAATGGACCAGGCCACCGGCTATGGCGTCTTCGCGAATGGCGGCTTTGCCGGCACGCGCCACGGGATCCTGGAACTCCACACCCATACCGGAGAAAACATCTATGATTGGCGCCGCGATGCGCCGCGGCCTCACCGCGTGCTCTCCGAACAGGCCGCATCATACATGAACAGCATGCTGGTGCAGGTGCCCGAGCGCGGCACCGGTCGGCGTGCGGCGCTCCCCAATATCCGCTCGGCGGGCAAAACAGGGACGACCCAGTCATATCGCGATGCCTGGTATGTGGGCTTCACGGGGAATTACGTGGCCGCCGTCTGGCTCGGCAACGATGATTACAGGCCAACGCGCGAGATGACGGGCGGCTCCTTGCCAGCGATGGTCTGGCAGCGCTTTATGATCTACGCTCATCAAAATATCGAGCTGAAGCCCATTCCGGGTATCGAGAATCCGCTCCCCGTGAAGGACAGCACGACCTTCGCCGCGGCTGAAAATGCTGATGAAGCCATGCGCCGGCCGGCCCACAGCCTACCGCTTGCGACACGGGGCGTGCTTCAGGATCTACTGAGGCGCTTCCGCGAGGCCCCGCCTGTCAGGCCCGCACGTGTATCCGAAAGTCTATCTGCGCTTTGATTGCGATCGTGTCTGACTCATTGAGAGTTGCACCCCTTTCGTCCTCTGCGTATTCGACGAATCCATTTTCGATATGGCCTTCGATGCTGAAAACCGTTTTTCTGGCGCTAACAACGCTTCTAATCGCAATAGGCGGGGGCGCAGGCAGCCTCTATCTCTTTATCAAATCCGCGCCGCCGATCGGTGCCGTCGAGTCTGGCTCCTGGATCGCCTTTCCTGATCTGGGCACGCCGCACGCAGATCCGTATTCGCGCGCCCGTTTCGCGCGGGAAGGCGGAATACCGCTCGGTCGTTCCGAGGGTATCGTTTTCACGGCGAGCAAGGATTCAGCCGGGCGGATCCTTAACCGCCAATGCACCTACCAGGTCGAGGGAGCGATGCCCCCTGCTCAACACTGGATCCTCCATCTCACTGATCTGGCGGGGGCTTCGCTCCCCTCTTTCGGGCGCAAGCCTGCAGCGCTGAGCTCAGAGACGGTCCTTCGCCGTCGCGACAGTGGGTTGACGATCAGCATCTCGCCGCACCCCAAGCCGGATAACTGGATTCCCAGCACGGGACAGGGTGCGATGCAGGTCGTCCTGACATTGCTTGATACGCCGGTTTCGGCAGGGTTTGGGATCACGGGCCTCACGCTTCCCGCCATCAAGCAGGTGAGCTGCGATGCTTAGGCTCCTTTACGTCCTCATTCTCGGCTTGGTCGGTGCCGGTATCGTTCACATATCGATCCTGTTCATGCTGCCATCCTATTCGGAGCGCGATGTTTGGTCGAAGCTGTCCGCCGTCGCCGCGCCGTACACGGTGGTGAAGCTCGGCCCCGATATCATGGACGGCAGCGCTGTAGCCGCCGCCAATCCGCTGCTGCTTGCCGCAGCCTGCCGTTTCGATCTGGCCGAGGCACCGGTGCGCGTGCAATCGGAGGGCTCCGTGCCGTTCTGGTCGCTCTCGATCTACGATAACAACGGGCTTAACAACTTCAGCATCACCGATCGTATCTCAAACGATCGCGCGCTTGATTTCATTGCGCTCAGCCCTGCCCAGATGCAGGAGATCAGGGGCCGAGTGCCCGAAGAGTTTGATCGCTCGGTTTTTGTGGAAAGCGGCCTTGAGGAGGGTGTCGTCCTGGTTCGCGTCTTCCTCTCAGACGACACATGGCAGGGAGCCGTGGATGCCTTCTTGCGCAACCTCTCCTGTCGCCCCCTAGACCTCAGCTAGCCCTGGGGTCAGCGCTTGCTGCCGCGGCGCTTCCGGGAAGGAGAAGATCCAGCTCTGCCGTGCTGGTCCTCGAGCCGTTCGTATCGAACCCCGGTAAAGATTAGAATCGCTGCGCCGCCATTGACCGGCGCCTTGCGAGGTCTTCTTGCATGCTCGTGCCTGAAGGGCAGTATGATCGCCATCTTCGCATCCCCACTTGGCCGGACCCGATCTGCGAATGCACCCCGGCAGTCATGAAATGCATCTTATGGTTAACAGTTCCTTAGCGTTCGCTGAGCTTGGTGAAGATTATCCTTAATATTGCAGTTAATGGGTCGCTAACGCATTCGCTGTAGCTTGCGGTCTGGGGGATGCCTGCCGCACCTGGTGCGGGGGCAGCCGTGTGTTTCAGGTGCCGGGCGTAAACTGCGTGTCAGTCGCGGATTTTAGGGATATCGCATTGGAACAAGGGCCGCGTCATGGCGAACGCGTGCTGCGCGCTGCAGTTTCCGCCTATTCCTCGCTGCCACACCCGACCCGGGACGATGCCACCCGGTTGGACGATCTTGCTCTGGGCCTTTACGAGACGGCTTCGGTCGAGATACGCCGTTTCGCGGCCGCAGCATTGTCCGATTGCGATCCTGCACCGCGCCTTCTCATTCGCCGCCTCGCCGAAGAACCCACCGAGATCAGCGCTCCTGTCCTGATCCGCTCGAAAGCGCTGAGCGATGTTGATCTTATCGCTCTCATCGCTCGCAACGGAATCCCGCATGCCCGTGCTATAGCCCGCCGGGACAATCTCAATCCTGCGGTCGCCGCACTTATCCGGGCTTTGCTCAGCCGCGTGGAACCAGAGCCCCCTGCCCCCGATGCTGCGGTTGACCAGGCACCCAATCCCCTCGAGGCAGTGCGCAAGCAGCTGCGCGACCTGATGAGCGATGACGACTCCCACGGGGCCGATCCAGTGCCAGCTTTGCCGGACCAATCCCTGGCCGAGATCTACCCGGCCCTTCGGGAGGCTGCCCTTTCGGGCGAGATGCGCCATTTTGCGGAAGCGCTTTCGACCGCCCTCAAGGTCCGCATCACGCGTGCGCGGACGCTTATCAACGGCGTCACTTACGCGGATCTCCTGACGGCCCTGAAATTCCTCGAGCTTTCCACTGAGCAGGCTCTCCTGCTCACGCTCGCCGCCTATCCGGCACAGGTCACCAGTCCCGCAGCCATCCGGCTGTTCTGCGTGCGATACGAAGCGCTGACGTTTGAAACTGCCCGTGAAAAGATCCTGGACTGGCGAAATGAGGAGCGTCAGGAGCGGCAATCGCGCTTCGTCGCAGGATCGGGAACAGAATAGGTTCGCAAATAAGCATCGAGCGACAATTCAACCGCCGGCCAACACTAGGTATTCCGAGCGTTCCCGGGCGGTCTCGATTTCCACAATCCACAAATCGGAATCGAAGCGGATTTCGCGAGCGAGACGGGCGTCTATCTCGTTCTCATCGTCTGCGGTCATCATAAGGGTGAACTGCCGCTCGCTTGGCTTGGCTTCGTCATAACTCGTTTGCGGCGCAGGGCCATAGAGCTCCAATTCGCCCAATCGCGTACGCTGCAGGATATAGATTGCCCCTGCTTCGCTTGCGCCTCTGCGCCTCACGGCGGCAAATCCGCCATCGGAAAAGATCCGCTTTATCAGGGCCGAGACCCAAAAATCGCTGGTGACGCGCATCGCCTGCTCCTGCCCTCTTTCCTGCCATGGAAAGGTGAGCACTTCAGTTGATCAGACCGATCTCCTGCATCTTGGTTACCAGGGATGCGTCGGGTTCCCCGGTCACCGGCAAGTCGAACAATGATTGAAACTCACGAATGGCATCGCGGGTCCGGCCACCTATTACACCATCGATCTCGATGCCGTCATTGCCAAAAGCCTTCAACCCCGCCTGGATTTTCCTGATGGTCGCATCTCCGGTCTCAGCCGACGCGGTCTGCTCCACGGGATTTGTCTTCTTCGCTGCCTCTCCACCATTGCTCAAGCCGAGTTGGTGGAGAAGAGCGCCGTCGATCTGACTTCCCGGCTCAAGCCCGACGATCCTGCGATAGGTCTCTATGGCGGAATTGGTCTGGGGACCAGTCATGCCATCGATGGGACCGCGATAGAGGCTGAGATCGTTCAGGACCGTCTGCACGGCTCGAACGGTCGGATCTCCCCCGGTCGCTGGAGGTACGGAACCCGTCGAATCAGGCGATGTCTGGTTTTCCGGAGTTGTCGGTTCGATCTGGCGGACAGGTCTCGGCGCGGATTCAGGATGCGGGTGCTGCGGCATGATATCCGGCAATGCCCGAGGTCCAAGCATACGCGTAGACAGAAATGCGCTCGGGTGCACTTGCGGTTGATAAAAAAGCGCGTTGGCCGAAACAAAAGCCAGCGAAACGAGAAACGCGGTCGTTCCGCCTACCGCGACAGGGTTACGTGCCGCTGCAGACGCTGCACCTGAGACGCCCGACCGTAGCCAGCTTGCTTTTCCTCCGCGGGTTCCGGATCTGGAACTAGGCCGTTTTGCGTAACGTGTCATGGTACCACTCGCCATTCCAATTCGCTCCGCTCTCGTCGAAGCCGGAATCCTCCGTTTTCTGATCGGTTACAGCCGGTCCCGCCGGCAGAGAGACATGGACCCGCGTGCCCATGCCGGGCGCGCTTTCGATGCTTAGGCCGCCACCTTGTAGCCGGACCAATCCCTTCACCAAAGCGAGCCCCAGCCCGGTGCCTTGGCAGGTGCGTGTATAGTCGTTGCGCACCTGCATGAATGGAGTGCCGAGAAGCTCCAGGTCCTCCGCCGAAATTCCGATGCCGGTATCGCTGACCGTGAATTCCAGACGATCGCCACGTCGAGACGCGGTGAGCGCAACCTCGCCTGCCGGCGTGAACTTCACCGCATTGGACAGGAGATTGATGAGAACCTGCTGGATGGCTCTACGGTCGCAATGCACGGTGCCGATATCGTCGGCGATTTCCGTCCTGAGATTGACCGACTTCGCCTGCGCCTGATGAGCCGTCATGGCTACGGAAAGGCGGACGGCATCTTCGAAGCGAAACGATTCGGCTTCGACTCCATAGGTGCCGGATTGCACCTTGGAAACGTCGAGGATCGTGTTCACGACCGAAAGCAGGTGATTGCCGGCCTCGCGGATGAGCTCGACATACTCGCGCTGCTTCTCATTCGCGAACCTGCCGAACATTTCGTTCGAAAGCATGTCGGCGAAGCCCACGACGGCGTTCAGAGGCGTGCGGAGTTCGTGGCTTACGGCCGCCAGCATCTCGTCCTTGGAGCGGGAGGTCACCTCGGTTATGCGCCGCGTTTCGGCAAGCGCCTCTTCCAGGGCAGCCGTGCCCGGATCTTCTCGCAATAGGGCCGCGATGCCCCCTGCTCGCCGGTCCATGACCATATCGCATATGAAGTTGCGATATGCCGCGTGGACAGGGAGCCCCTCCTCAGCCCGCACGCGCAACCGCAGCCGAACCGTCTGGGGGGCTGCATCCGCGCGGAGCGCGCTGAGGGCCGAGAGCCAGGCGATACGATCGGTCACGTGGATGCGGTCGAAGAGTCCGCTTCCCAGCAGCATTTCCGGGACAACACCCAAAAGCTCTTCCGCTTTTGGCGAAGCATGGACCACTTCACCGGATTTTTGCAGCCGCAGGCTCGCTGCTCCGATCATCTCCTCGAGCGGGAAGGTGGAAGCCTCATCCGAACTCACCGCCTCGACTGCAGGCACCAGCGGCCAACGAGCCACGAGAGTCGTCGCATAGAACAGAGGCAGGACCCACTGCCATGCCGATGAAATGTTCTCCCCCGCCCCGATCCAGGCAGGCAGAATGCCGCCGGCTACGACCGCGAAGACGGAAGCAACCAGGCCCCAGGCCGCTGCTTTCCGTGTTCTCCCGACCCAGCCTGCCTCGAAAACAAGGGCGACGCTCATCATCACGAGGGGAGACGTGATCCCGCCGCTGCTTGCGAGCAGCGTTCCCAGCACTGCTGCTCCGAAGGCGAGCGCTGCAGCGTCGACCATTCGAGGCTTCGCCGTAGCAATAAGAGCCAGCGACGGCAGAAGGCCCAATCCAAACACCAGAGCGGCGGCGGAAATGGCGGCGATCACATCCATCCGCGCGGCGACGATCTGCATGGTCGCCACGGCCGCGAAGAACGGCGCAACAAGCAGCACTCCGAGTAAGCGCAACTGCCTTGCTCGCTCCGCTCCGGTCGCAGCGGAGGGATGCAACAGTCGCTCGCAGGCTGCCTTCAGCGCAACAGGCCAATCTGCAGGGAGGGACACTCTCGTGTTCAACTCGACGCGCTCTATTCTTGTCGCTTTTCGGGGCTCGGTCTTACAGGTTGACCCTCTCATCCACGATTTAAGGAAAGGATAAACGGCGCCTCCCAAGAGCCGACTTAGACGTGGAAGGTGGGGTTTAGGCGCTTTCGAATTTGGCCATGGTTAACAAAGGGTCGCTGGGTGAAGAGCCTTGTCTTTGACCAAGCTCGGCGCCCCGAGGCCTAAAGAAATCCTCATTGCGTTTCATTATCAATGTATTAGCTGGTTAGCGTCGGATCTATGCGATGCGAACACTCTGCATAAAATCCGCTCCAAATGCCTTCATTTCAGCTTTCTTTACGTATTTGCCCCCAGCTTTAGCCAAATTCTGTAGGCTCCTTCTTGGGATCGGATGATCCCGATCGCGAGGACATGAGAAATGGGACTGCTTGTTCGTTCCGTCGCGGGGCTTTCACTTCTTTTCCTGATGTTGCCACTCGACCTGAGCAAGGAAACCGGCATCGAAGAACAGGCAGGTCCGCTTCAAAGCCTGTTCACCGCGCGCGACGCGTTGGGCGACCTCCAATCACTCTGCCAAACGCAGCCGGAGCTTTGCGCGAATGCACAAGCGGCAATCGCCGCGATCATAGAGAACGCGGCACTTCTACAATCCTCGGGCGGGAACCCGACCCTCCAACAGGAAATTCCCCACCCCACTCCTCGGGCGCCGCTTGCCGAAAAAGATCGCAAACCCGCCGAATAGGTTTTCGGGACTTTCCTGGTGACGCAGGGCCGCCGAGCCACTATATGCGGGGCATGGTGACCAGCATCGAGACCATTCGTGATGACTTCGCCTTCCTGGACGACTGGGAGGAGCGGTATCGCTATATCATCGAGCTCGGCAACGATCTTCCTGAGTATCCGGAATGGGCACGGGACGAGCGGCACAGGGTACGCGGCTGCGTAAGCCAGGTGTGGCTGCTCACGCAGATCGGCGACGGTTCTGATCCGGCCATCACCTTCAAAGGCGATTCGGATGCGCATATCGTGCGCGGGCTGGTCGCGATCATGCTTGCGCTCTTCAGCGGCCGCCGCGCAAGCGAGATCGTAGCGATTGAAGCCGAAGACACGATGCGCGAGCTGGGCCTTGACGAGCACCTCACGCCGCAACGCGCCAACGGTCTGCGCGCGATGGTTCGCCGCATGAAGGATGAGGCGGCGGGAGCCATGAGCGCAGCCTGATCGGCTACCCTCCGATTATCGCATGGTCGGCCGATATCCCTCGGCTCCCCAATGGAGAATTTTAGCGCGGCGCCGAGGAGATTGCGGCTCATAATGTCGGCTTAACGCGGCGAGCGCGGTCTTGAGCACCACTTTGGCCGAGCGCACCGGCCAACCGCGCTCCATTTCCACCTGCTCGAGACCTTTTAGAAAGCAGCAGACATCCACAAGGACGCCGGCAAGTTCAGGGCCGACGGCTGAAAGGGCATTTTCCACCCGTTGCCGGGCAGCCATCGCCGCATCCGTCAGTTCCGCGATTCCGTTCTCCTTACTGCCGCGCCGGCCGCTCGCCACCGCCTCACTCCAATTGGCACTGATCTTCGGCATGATCTGCCCCCGGGTGTAATCGGCCCGCAGCCTTTCGCCGGCCCGGAATTCACTCCAACTCAGATATGCCTCGCCGGTCCGTGTCCGGCGTCGCGCGAGTTGGCCGATGGGCGATTCGGCCAGATTCCTGGAGACCAGCTCCTCGCCCTCTCCGGTGAGGATGATGCTGGAGGAAAGCTCCATATGCTGCGCGGAAAAAGCGGCCGAGGGATGGGCCTCGCGCCTCAGGGCCGCCCGCCCCTCAGCGGAAAGAGCAAGGCGTCCATTCCTTCTGATTGCAAGTCCCTCGCTGACGAAGGCAGACAGAACGTCCAGGTTGGCCGCTATCACTCCACGCTCGCCCCCGTCGAGCAGTGCTCTGCCTTCCTTGGCGGCGGGCCGCAGGTTCGCTTCCCCGCCAGCAAGGAAGCGCAATATCCGCAGCTTCTCCCGTTCGGCTTGCGTCATTCCGGTCATTGGCCGCTTCACCCAATCACCTCCGTATGCCTGAACGCAGCAGCAGTCACCCGCTCGGTGATATGTACGATGCGGTCGAATTCCGCATCGTCGCGCAGATCCTCAATCAGATGGCAGGCGTGTTGTACCGTCGTGCGGTCGCGACCGAATCCCCGGCCGATTTCTTTCATGTTCAAGCCAAGAACAACATGGGCCACATACATGCCGATCTGCCGCACGCGCGCCACCTCGGTCGAGCTCCGCCCCGGGCTGCGCAAATCCTTTCCGCTGACGTTGAAAAGCGCTGCGACTATATCCATCACACATTCACAGATATCGTTCACCCTCTCATCACAAACGGGGCTGAGCTTTCGCCCCAGTGCGTCCGGCTGAGCCACGCCTTCCGCGCCCCTGTCCTCATCCTGCAACTGGCTTGTGGCGATGGATTGCACAGAAAATACCCTTCTCCTCGAGGAATATTTTCCTTATAGCCCGCCCTGTGTGAGATGTGAACAAAAAGAGAACAATTAAAACCTGCCGTTAAGGTTATATCTTTGATCCGCAACAAGATTCCCACTTTCGGTTACGATCTTCAGCAGGATTCTATCCCCACCCCCTGCTCCCCGCTCCAAACTCTGGCTCCGCAATTAGGAGACCGGTATGGGCATCTTGGAACGCGAGGCAAAGGCCTTCAAACATGCCAAGGCAGAGCGAATTTCAGCGGCACGGCAAAACGCGGCCTTCTTTCTCATCTCGGGGATCGATCTCTCCGCCGCCCTAAGCACGAGGGGAGAAGAACGAACGGCTCTGCTGATCCGCCTTGGCAGGCTGATCGAACGGGAACGCCTAAAGGGGATAAGACACCATTGGAGCTACGATCTCAACCGACATATCGCGCTGAAGCAGGCCTACGACTCGCTGAAACCGCTCGGGAAAGAAGATGGGGATCCGGCGCCATCACGGTCGCCTCGGAGGCGATCACGGTTGGCTGGGCATATGGAACAGCCTGCAAATAGAAACGGCGCCTGACGGCGCCATTTCTACAGCATCGGCCCGAAAACCGGAATCGGTTTTCGGAAAGCACGATGCGTCAATTCAATAACTTACAGCGTCCTTTGCGCGTCCGAATGGACGCACGGCGCTGTATCGTCCCTAAGAGGATGCTTTACTTGGTCTTGCGCTTGCGCCCCAAGCCCATCTTCTTCGCGAGTTGGGACCTGGCGACGGCGTAGTTCGGGGCAACCATCGGATAGCTCGGGTCAAGACCCCATTTCTCACGATATTGCTCCGGCGTCAGGCCGTAATGCGTCATGAGGTGCCGCTTGAGCGACTTGAACTTCTTGCCGTCTTCGAGGCAGATAATATAGTCGTCGTGAACCGAGCGCTTGGGGTTCACCGCAGGCTTTTGCTTTTCTGTTATCACCTGCTCCGTGGTCCGCGTGACCCTTCCCAGGGCCGCATGCACGTCCGCGATGAGGTTGGACAGCTCCGAAACCGGCACTGGATTGTTGCTTACATAGGCCGCGACGACATCCGCCGTGAGCTCCATAAGCACGTCATCATTCTTTGTGTTTTGCTCATCCATTTCCATATCTTTCCCCAGCATAAACGGTGCCCCACCCCCATTCCTATACATTCACCCTCCCTCGAACGATTAGTCTCTCAAATCTAATTCTCATTGGTAGTTTTGCGGATCGGCATATCGACCACTTATAAAAGAACGTCAACTCACAAACTTTTTCAGACAAAGGTTAGTTTTATAGCCTTAATACTTATCTCTCAATCAAGCCGATACGCTGCCACACAAATCGCTTCAGTGGCAAATAAGGCGCAATAATAATGATTTCAATGGGGAAAATTCCCCAACTTCAATCTGGACTGTAAAATGCTGGTTCGGGCAGAGATTCCAGTAGCTGTGGATTACGCCATAAGTGTGGAAAATGGATTCATTTGACAAAAAACTGATGAGGAGAATTTCCAGTCTATTTGGATCCTTTGGAAACCTTGGTTGCGCTCATATCATCATGGACCGAGCCAGACCAGAGGCGATATCCGGCCGCATAAGCGGCCTTGGCCAGTAGATGTGCCGAAATAGGAGCAGTCAAAAGAAAGAAGACCACGCCTGCAAGGGCGCGGGTCACAGTTGCGTGATCATCGGCATAAAGCGCAAGCGCGATAAGCATAACGCCCGATCCCAGGGTTCCCGCCTTGGAAGCCGCATGCATTCGCGTATAAAGGTCAGGGAGGCGCAAAATTCCGATCGAGGCAGCAAGCGCAAAGAAAGCGCCGATCAGTATGAGCGTTCCGACCAGTAGATTTTGGATAAGACCGATCATTCTGCCTTGTCCCTATAAATGCCGAGCGGATCGCGCGAGACAAACTCTTCTTCATACCGGCGGCTCATGACGAAACGCGCGAAGGCGACCGTTGCGAGAAAGCCCACAAGGCCCAGCGCAATGGCGATATCCAGATAGAGCGTATAACCGGTCTTGATCCCGATCACCGCGATGAAGCCGATCGCGATCGCGACCAGCATATCCAGCGCCACAACACGATCCGGTAGAGCAGGCCCGCGTAGAACGCGAACGACCGTCAAGAGGAAGGACAAGCTTAGGATGGCAAGAGCGGCAAGTTCCGCGAAAGCCAGATAGGCCTCACCCGTTATCATCGGAATGCCTCCTTGATCCGGTGTTCGAAACCCTGCGAGATGTCCCGGCGCAACTGCTCCACGTCGGAGCAATCCAACGCGTGAACGTAGAGCGTTTTGCGATCTTCCGAAACATCGACGGAAAGCGTGCCCGGCGTCAACGTAATGAGATTCGCCAACAGCGTGATCTCGAAATCGCGCTCTACGGTGAGCGGGTAGGAAAAGATGCCGGGCTTCAGGTCCATTTTCGGTGATAGCACCAGCTTTGCTACCTTCCAGGCTGAAAGAACGAGTTCATAAAGAAACAGCCATCCCAGTGAGATAAGCTTGGCGGTGCGTCGGAAATAGCCGAGAGAGCCCACCTGCTCCCGGATGAGATAGAGCGCAAACCCACCCAGCAGAAAACCGAATATCATATTGGCGAGCGAGAAAGATCCGCTGACCGCCATCCACGCGAATGCCAGGATGACATTGATGAGAAAGAGCTTCATGGCCGCTGTCCCCCCGGAAACACGGCGTCGATATAAAGAGAACCATCGAGGAGACCACGGGCCGCATTCTCGGCGATATCGATGACCGGCTGCGGATAAAGCCCCATGAATATCACAGCGACGGCGAGGACACCCAATGTGACATAGCCGAACATCGGCGAGGTTTTCTCGACAAGCGCCTCACCCTCATGCTGCCGCCAGATGGTGAGGATGAAGACCCGACCGAGCGCCACGGTCGTGAGGAAGCCCGATAATAGGACGGCAAAGGCCAACCAGCCCTGCCCTGCATCAAGGGAGGCTTGCACCAGCAGGATCTTCGGCCAAAGTCCCGAAGCCGGCGGCAATCCTGCAGAAGCGAGCATCAGGAGCAGCGCAAAGGCTGCAATCATGGGGTGAGCCGCGTAAAGGCCCGACAGCGACCGCAGCGAATAGCTCCCCCCAAGCCCCTTCATCGTGCCGGCAAGCAGGTAGAGGGCTGCCGTCACGATCATGGAGTGGAATGTATAGAAGATGCTTCCTGCAAGCCCCTCGCCCGAGCCGAGCGCCAGCCCCACCAGTATGTTGCCCACGCTGGAAATGACGAGGAAACCCAAAGCGCGTCTGATGTCCGTTTGCGCCAGCGCACCCAGCACGCCAAGGATCATGGTCGCCGCAGCCACCCATGCGATGACACCCGACAAAATCGCCCGTTCGAGCGGGAAGAGCATCACCACGACGCGCAGCAAGGCGTAGACGCCGATCTTCGTCAGGATGGCGCCGAAGAGCGCGGCCGTCACGATGCGCGGCGTATGATAGGAAGCGGGAAGCCAGAAATTGACCGGGAATGCCGCCGCCTTCATGCCGAATGCCAGCAGGAAGAAAACGGCGAGCGTGATCAGTGGCGCGCCCTCCCGGACGTTCCCGGCCTTGACCGCGATATCGGCCATGTTGAGCGTGCCGAATACGCCGTAAAGCAGAGCCGTTGCCGTCAGGAACAAGGTGGTCCCGATCAGGTTGAGGATGGCGTATTTGGTAGCGCCGTCGAGCTGCCTGTGCTCCGAACCAAGGATAAGGAGCCCGAAGGACGAGATGAGGAAGACCTCGAACCAGACATATAGATTGAAGATGTCGCCGGTGAGGAAGGATCCGCTCACCCCGGCCATCATCAGCATGAGGAAGGGATAAAAGCCGTAGCGCCGCCCAAGGGTGCCGATGTCCGAAATCGAATAGAGCGCGCAGATGAGCGCCACCAGCGTGGCCGTAAGTGCAAGCGAGGCGCCGAGCACATCGGCCGTGAAGGAGATGCCAAAGGGCGGCAGCCACCGCCCCATTGTCATCACCACGGGCCCTGCGTCCAGGATCCGCGACAGGAGAAGCACGTTCGAGATCAGCATGGCTGCCAAGCCGACGATCGCTACGCCTGCCTGGATCTTTGTTTCGTGCCGAAACATCAGCAGCACTGCGCCAACGATGATCGGGATCACCACTGGCGCGACGACGAGCCAATCGGCAAGGCTTGGCGCGGCCAGCACCATGGCGCGCGAGAGATCGAGAGTTTCGCTTCCAGGCACGGCCATCCCGTTCAGTACCCCAATGGTGGGAGTTCTTCGCCTTTGGGCTCGGCGACACGCATGCCGTCCGTGTCATCCGTGCCGAGTTCTTGATAGGTGCGAAAAGCAAGAACGAGCAGGAAGGCGAAGAAGGAAAAGGAAATCACGATTGCGGTCAGGATCAGCGCCTGCGGCAGCGGGTTGGCGGTGATTCCGGGCGGTACCGTCACCCCTTCCGGGATGATGGGAGGAACTTCGCGCACGACCCGGCCGGTCGTGAAGATCGTGAGGTTCACGGCATTGCCGAAGATGGCCACACCCAGCAGGATGCGTATGATATGCTTCGAGAGCATCAGATAAATCGAGACGGCGAAGAAGATCCCAACCGTCACCGCGAGAATGGCCTCCATCAGACATCCTCCCTTTCCTCGAGCGTCAGCGCGATCGAGGTGATCGATCCGACCACCACAAGGTAGACGCCGATGTCGAATGCCATGACCGTGGAGAGATCCACCGGAACTCCCAGTACGTCGACCGTCGTCCAGATGCCGGTGAGGAACGGAACCTGCTGGAACAGGGAGAGGATACCGGAACTCGCCGAGAGCAGCAGACCGAAGCCGGAAATCGCCATCGGATGGAAGTAAAGCGCCCGCCGCACGGATGGAACGCCGCAGGCGATGCCATAGATCGCGAAGGCGGAAGCAGCGATTAGCCCCCCGATGAAGCCACCGCCCGGCTCGTTGTGCCCACGCAACAGCACAAAGATGGAGAAAAGCACCATCAGGCTTGCGAGATAGGGAGCGGTGGTCCGAAAGATCAGCGTACGCATCTCAAGCGTCCTTATTGGCCGCAGGCTTGCCGGCGCGTATGCGCACGAGCGCCAGAATGGCAAGCCCCGTCACCATGACCACCGTGATCTCGCCCAAAGTATCGAGCCCGCGGAAATCCACGATGATGACGTTCACGATATTGCGGCCATGGGCGATCACCCGCGAATTTGCGGCGAAGAAATCGCTAAGCGCTGCGTCGAAGGGCACTTGGCTGACCCGCAGGAGAAGCAGCCCCAGTGCAACGCCGCAGAGAACCGCAACGGAGCAGTCGAGCATCTTCTGACCGAGCGGCCGGTGGTCCGCAGGCGAAAGCCGCAGTCTAGTCATTACGAGTGCAAGGATCACGACCGACAGTGTTTCGACCATGAACTGGGTGAAGGAGAGATCCGGCGCGCCGAGCAACATGAAAAGAAGCGCCACGGCGAAACCCTGGATGCCCAGGGAAACGATCGCCGTAAGGCGGTTTCGCGCATAGATCACCGCGCCGAGGCCGATAAAGGCAATGGCGAGCACCGTCCATTCGTAAAAATAGAGAGAAGCGAAGGTCGGCATGGCAGGCAGTTCGTTGAAGCCGATCATCGGCACGAGCAGTGCGACCGCCAATGCAAGAAATGTCGCCGTCATGTAAAAGTCGAGGCGACCGTTCTGGATAATGCCCGTGACGATGGCCGCGATCCGAACGACGCCGCGGTAGAGCTGGTCGAAGCCCCTATCGGGTCCCCAGCCGATCGCCGTGAGCACCGCTGCCATCACGTTACGCCCTCTGCCGATCGCGAGATAAAAGACCAACCCAAGCGCGATCGTGACCAAGGAGAGAAACAGCGGCAATCCGAAATGCGGGACCACAGAGATCGACACGGATACCTGCTCTCCGGCCACGGCGCTCGCCATGGGACTTGAGAGGAATTGATGGCTGAGGGACGAAAGCAGCGCGGTCAGGAGTCCGGCCAGGGAAAGCACCGCCGGGCCGATCCACAGGAGAGCGGGCCCTTCGTGCGGAGGCCTGGGCGTCTCGACCCGATCCCCCAGGAATGGTTTCAGGGCGACTGCAAAGCCTATGGTGAACATCAGCGCATTGCCGACGATCGCAACCGCCGTCAGAAGTGCGGCCCATGTGCCGTCGACAAGCCCCGCATAAATCTCTTCCTTGGCCAGGACCCCGAAGGTGGGCGGCAGACCGCCCATCGAGAACGCCGCAAGCACTGCCGCGCCAAAGGTGACCGGCATTGCGCGACCGATGCCGCCAAGCTGGGTTATGTCGCGCGTTCCGGTCTCGTGGTCGATGATGCCTGCGACCATGAACAGCGCGCCTTTGAACATGGAGTGCGCGATCAGGTAGAGCACAGCTGCGGCTATCGCGATCTCCGAGCCGAACCCTGTCAGCATGACGAGCAGCCCGAGCGAGGCCACCGTCGTATAGGCCAGCATCAGTTTCAAATCCGTCTGGCGCAGGGCAAGCAATGTGCCGACGATCAGCGTGGTCCCGCCGAAGATCGGCAGAACGGTCTCCCAGATAGGCGTCCCGCCAATCACCGGGTTGAGTCTCATGAGCAGGTAGACGCCTGCCTTCACCATGGTGGCTGAATGAAGATAGGCGGAAACCGGCGTGGGCGCTTCCATGGCATTCGGCAACCAGAAATGCAGCGGAAACTGCGCCGATTTGGTGAAGGCGCCGCCAAGCACCAAAAGCAGCACCGCCAGATAAAGCGGCGCCTGCCTCAGCGTATCCCCGGTCGAAAGCAGCATGGAAAGCGAGTGGACGCCGGTGACTTGCGCGATAAGAATGAGCCCGGCCAGGAGCGCCAGCCCGCCTCCTCCTGTCACCACGAGCGCTTGAAGCGCGGCGCGCCGCGCGGCCTCGCGCTTATGATCGAAGCCGATCAGCAGAAAGGAGGCGATCGATGTCAGTTCCCAGAAAACGAACAGCATCAGGAAGGAGTCGGCAGCAACCAATCCCTGCATCGCCCCCATGAACATGAGAATGAAGGAGAAGAAGCGGCCCTGTTGCGGATGACCCTTCAAATAGCCGCCGGAATAGAGCACGATCAGAATGCCGATGCCGGAAATAAGAAGAATGAAGGTGAGCGAGAGGCCGTCCAGATACCAGGAAAAATCGAGGTTCAGGCTCTCCACCCACGGGTATCCGCCGGCGACCGCCTGTCCCTGCGAGACCAGCTCCAGGAAGCCCGCGAAATGAAAAAAGAGGAAGGCGGGAATGAGCGCCAGCACCCAAGCGGCATTGTGCTTTAGAACGCGTGTAAGGAGCGGAGCGACCGCGGCACCGAGGAAAGGCAAGATGAGAGCAAGGAAAGTCAGCCACTGCCCTTCTGCTGCCATCGGTTCCTCTTTGCTCAGAATGCCCCTAAAGAGGTGAATGCATTACCATTCCCTCAAACACAACGTCGTCACATAGACGTTCATTTCCACGCGGGCAAGGCGAGTGCGGCAATCCGTTGGGATATTCACGGGTTGTATAGCCTGCTGGTATCGCACTCCAAAAAGAGTTTCACCTCACCTACATAACGGTGCAAACGGAGCATGATCATGACGGGCGAAACGCGTACGAAAATTCAGAAATCGGACGAAGAATGGCGCAAGGAACTTACGCCGGAGCAATATCATGTCACGCGCGAACACGGGACGGAGCGCGCTTTTACCGGACCCTATTGGGATAACAAGCGCCAAGGTCTTTATCGCTGCGTAGCCTGCGGCCGGCCTCTTTTCTCGTCGGAAACCAAATATGATTCCGGTACCGGATGGCCGAGCTTTTACGCACCGGCGGACACGGATGCGGTCACCCTGCACAAGGACAATTCCTTTTTGATGACCCGAGTGGAGGTGCGCTGTGCGGATTGCGATTCGCATCTGGGCCACCTCTTCGATGACGGACCGGCGCCCACGGGCCTGCGTTACTGCATGAATGGAACCGCCTTGAAATTCGAAGAACAGTAGACGGCAAGCCAGTCTCGTCCCCGGCTAGCGGGCAGTACCGCTGGCCGGGTTTAACACTCAATCTCGTAAAACATAGTTTCTCGGGGTTGACCCCCGAGCCAAATTTCGTTTCGCCGCTAATTAATCTATGACTTTCAGGAGTTCTTGCCATGGCTTCCCATAGCTCTTTCCCGTCCTTCGAAGCGCCGCGCGCCGAGAAGCGGCCCGCCTCCGACACACGGCATGGATACACCCGGACCGACGAATATGGCTGGCTTAGGGCAGAGAACTGGCAGGAAGTGCTGAGAGATTCCTCATCGCTTGCGTCGGATATCCGCGCGCATCTGGAAGCCGAGAACGCTTACCAGGAAGGGATGATGGCGGACACCAAGGAGCTGCAGCAGCTTCTCTTCGCGGAGATGAAGGGCCGCATCAAGGAAGACGAGAGTTCCGTGCCGATGAAGGATGGTCCTTTTGCCTACGGAACTGCTTACAGGCAAGGCGGCGAGCATCCACGTTTCTTCCGCACCGAGCGCGAAGGAGGGTCCGAGGAGGTACTCCTGGACGGCGACGCGGAGGCTGAAGGCACGGCATATTTCCACATCGGCGGCGTGGGCCACTCCCCTGACCATCGCTATCTCCTTTGGAGCATCGACGACAAAGGCTCGGAGTATTTCACGTTGCGCCTGCGCGACCTCGAGACCAAAACCGATCTGGAGGATCATGTCGAGGGCACGAATGGCTCCGGAACGTTCACGGCCGACTCCAGCGGCTTCTATTACGCCCGCCTGGACGACAATCACCGGCCTTCGAAGATTTTCTATCACGCAATCGGCCAGGATTCCGGGGAAGATCGGCTTGTCTATGAGGAAACGGATCCCGGCTTCTTCATGCATGTCTTCGGCAGCCGGCTGGACGACTGGATCTTCATCTCGATCCACGACCACGAAACGAGCGAATATCGCATCCTGCCCGCCAACGATCCCGATGCAGAGCCTCGCCTCATTGCGCCGCGCGAGCCCGGCATCCGCTACGATTTCGAACCCGCGGGCGAGGAGTTCTTCATCCTTACCAACCGGGACGGGGCGAAGGATTTCAAGATCATGACCGCCCCGGCGGCCGATCCTTCTCCGGCCAATTGGCGCGAAGTCGTTCCCCACGAGCCCGGCCGGCTCATCATGTCCTTCATTGCTTTCAAGGATTTCCTCGTCAGGCTCGAACGCAAGGACGGCCTGCCCCGGATCGTCGTACGCGAGCGCAAATCCGGAGAAGAACATGTGATCGCATTCGAGGAGGAGGCCTACTCCCTGGGCCTCTACGGCTCGTATGAATACGACACGGATGTCTTCCGCTTCTCCTATTCCTCGATGACCACGCCGGCGCAGGAATTCGATTACGACATGCGCACCCGCGAGCGCGACCTCCTCAAGACCCAGGAAGTGCCTTCCGGCCACAATCCGGAAGACTACGTTACGCGCAGGCTCATGGCGACCGCGCCGGATGGCGAGCAGGTGCCTATTTCCCTCGTCCACCGCCGCGGTCTCCCACTCGACGGCTCGGCTCCCTGCTTTCTCAACGGCTACGGCGCCTACGGCATCACCATCAGCGCCTCGTTCCGTACAAATTGCCTGTCATTGGTTGATCGCGGCTTCGTATATGCCATCGCCCATATCCGTGGCGGAAAGGACAAGGGCTTCGCCTGGTACGAAGATGGCAAGCGCGAGAAGAAAACCAACACTTTCACCGATTTCATCGCCTGCGCCCGCCATCTCGTTTCGCTCGGCTACACGAGCCACGATCGACTGGTTGCCGAAGGCGGCTCGGCGGGTGGCATGCTGATCGGGGCCGTCGCCAACCTGGCGCCACAGGATTTTCGTGCGCTTGTTGCGGCCGTGCCCTTCGTCGATGTGCTCAACACCATGCTTGACGATACGCTTCCCCTGACACCGCCAGAATGGCCGGAATGGGGAAACCCGATAACCAGCAAGCAGGACTACGAGACGATCGCCGCCTACTCGCCCTACGACAATGTGCGTCCTCAGCCATATCCGGCCATTCTTGCCCTCGCAGGCCTGACGGACCCGCGCGTGACATACTGGGAGCCCGCGAAATGGGTCGCACGGCTGCGTGATTACAATACGAGCGAGAATCCCGTTCTGCTGCGGGTGAATATGGAAGCCGGCCATGCCGGCGCTTCAGGACGCTTTTCCCAACTGGAAGAAACGGCGCTGAGCTACGCCTTCATGCTGAAGGCGGTCGGTTTCACCGAGTAGCCGGTTGAAAAGCGCCGCGGCTTTGAAACATTCAGGCGTCAATGCCCCGGTCAACCGAGGCTCCATGCCCTGCCCGCGACGAACAGAACGCTGGCATATTTTACCCCACCAAAAAGAAAAACCCGGCGCGAGGCCGGGTCTTTCCGTGATTGTATTGGGCCCTCAGCCGCGCGCCTTCTCGTAGAGTTCCAGGACGTAGTCCCAGTTCACGAGATTGTCCACGAAGGCTTCCAGATACTTCTGCCGGCCATTGCGATAATCGATGTAATAGGAGTGCTCCCAAACATCGACGCCCAGGATCGGGGTGCCGCCATGCACGAGCGGATTTTCCCCGTTCGGCGTCTTCATGATCTGGAGCTTGCCGTCCTTGAAGGCAACCCAGGCCCAGCCCGAGCCGAACTGCGTCATGCCGGCCTGCACGAAATCGGCGCGGAATTTGTCATAACCGCCGAGATCGCTGTCGACGGCGCTCTGCAAGGCGCCCGGAAGGCTCTTGCCGCCGCCGTCCTTCTTCATCCATTTCCAGAAATGAACGTGATTGAAGTGCTGGCCGGCATTGTTGAAGAGGGGCTGAT
Organism: Chelativorans sp. J32; assembly: GCF_000518985.1. Lineage (GTDB taxonomy): Bacteria > Pseudomonadota > Alphaproteobacteria > Rhizobiales > Rhizobiaceae > Chelativorans. The sequence goes on along the minus strand of NZ_JAEQ01000004.1, from coordinate 54,215 downwards.
TCTTGCCATAGGACTGCTTGACGATCTCCTCCAACGAGAGATTGTCGAGTCCCGCTTCAGCGGCCAGCTTATTGCCGGTATCCACATAAGCTTTGTGATGCTTATCGTGATGGAACTCCAGGGTTTCCCTCGACATATAAGGCTGCAGAGCCTCATAGTCGTACGGCAGGTCCGGCAGTTCAAAGGCCATGTTCGTCTCCCTCAGAAAGTGGTTGAAATCCACGAACCGCAGATGGGGTGGGCAGCCCGTTTTGGCAACCGTTCCCTGATGATCTCTTAACAGGTGATCGGATTCGCGTCGAACGAACTTAACCCTCCATTTAGACAATCATCACCCTCTTGGCCACTCATCCCTGCTTGCCGCTTGACGAGGTTCACAAGCGGACCAAATTCATATGTGGAACGTCCGGGAAACGGCCTTCAGGCTTTTGAAAGCATTTCTCGGAATTCTTGCATGGCCGGCGCAGCAAGAGTGCCGATGCGGGATACCAATGCGATTTTCAGCCTTTGTCTTTGATGCTTACGGCACACTTTTCGACGTGCATTCAGCCGTTCGCCGATATGCGGGAGAAATCGGTCCGGAAGGGCAGATCCTTTCGGACGTCTGGCGCGCCAAGCAGCTCGAATATTCCTGGGTCGGCACGCTCATGGGCGACTATGCCGACTTCTGGGCGATGACGGAGCGCGCGCTCGATTTCGCCTTCCGAAAGGTTCCCTCGGTAGATCCCGCTCTGAAATCCAAGCTCCTCGAAGCCTATTGGCACCTCGACTGCTATCCCGAGGTACCGCTTGTGCTGTCCGCGTTGAAAGCGTCAGGCGCACGGCTCTGCGTCCTTTCCAATGGGTCACCTGCCATGCTCGAGTCGGCGCTGCGCTCCTCCGCGCTCGGCACGGTCGTGGACGACGTCTTTTCCGCCGATATGGTCCGCAAGTTCAAGACGCATCCGAGCGTCTACGAGCTGGTCACCACGGCGCTCCGCGTCTATCCCGACGCCATCTCGTTCCAGTCGGCCAACCGCTGGGACGTGGCGGGCGCCACCCGCTTCGGGTTTCGCACCGTGTGGATCAACCGAAGCGATCAGCCGGATGAATATCGCGATCATCCGCCGCAATTCATCCTGCCCTCGCTTGAGGGCTTGCTTACGACGCGATGACCGAAACGTGAGCAAGAGTGCGTTGCAGAATTGCAATAGGCGGCGAACAATAACGTCATAATCGAGTTTCCAGCTTGCTTCCGAGACGACAAGGTTGGATTTGCACGCCCATGAATTCCCCGGTTATCCGAGTATTAGCCGACCGTTTGTGTCCTCCTGCATCGCTTGCGCGTTCCCTCCCGAGATCCTGAGCCATGTCCTCAATTGATGAATCTTCCCGCACATTTTCCCGCCGCAGCTTTCTGACGGCCACTTTGGTTGGCGCCGCATCCCTCTCGGGCTGCGTGAACGTGCCCTCTGCGCCTCCCGTCGTATCCTTCAGGCCCACTCCTCCTCCCCCGCCAGCTTTCGAGCCGCGCCCGACATCGGAGATGTATGGCGCGATGGCGGACAGCGGTTACCAGATCCCGGCCGTCCCGGTCTCGAAAATGGATCCCCGCTATCTCCGGCAGGAGGTTGCCGATCCCACGGGTGAGGCGCCGGGCAGCATCGTCATCGATACCTCTCAGCATTTTCTCTATCTGGTGCGGGGCGGCGGTCGTGCCCTGCGTTATGGCGTGGGACTAGGCCGTGAGGGCTTCGCCTGGGCTGGCCGTGCCCAGATCGAGCGCAAGGCCATGTGGCCGAAATGGCATCCACCGGCAGAGATGATCCAGCGCCAGCCGGAGCTGGAGAAATACAAGACCGAGTACGACAAGGCGACCGGCGAGTGGCGCGGCGGCATGGAGCCGGGCATCATGAACCCGCTCGGCGCACGCGCGCTCTATCTCTACCAGGATGGCAAGGATACGCTCTATCGCATCCATGGCTCGCCCGAATGGTGGTCGATCGGCAAGTCCGTCTCGTCCGGCTGCGTGCGCATGATCAATCAGGATGTGATCGATCTTTACGACCGTGTCCCCGACGGCACACCGGTTCTGGTGACGAACGGCCTCAGGACGGTCTGAACCGTTCCGACTGGCCTAGTCCCGCCGGTTTTGTAACCACACCGCTCCTGCACCATCACCTCTCCTCTTTGCGGGAGAGGTGATTACCGGCAGCCGCGCTGCCCAAATCGCTGCTTTCGCGGGATGTCACCGCTTTCTCGTCAAGCTCCCCAGAACCCCGCGGATGATCTCACGGCCAAGCGCGGTCCCCACCGAGCGCACAACGGATTTGATCGCCGCCTCAGTCACCGTCTGCCGGCGATAGGAGCTGCGTCCGGAGCTTTTCCGGCCGGTTGATGTCCGGCTCCCGCCAAAGTCGGGCAGCGTCCACCCGCCGCCCGATTGCGGCTCCTCTTCCTGCTGAGCCTCGGCCGCTTTGGCCTGCGCTCGTTTCTGCAGGATCTCGAAAGCGGATTCGCGGTCGACCGCCTTGTCATACTGGCCGGCAACCGGGCTTCCCTGAATGGCCGACTGACGCTCGGCATCAGTGATCGGTCCCATGCGCGAAGATGGCGGCCGGATCAGCGTCCGCTGCACGACCGAGGGGATGCCCTTCTGCTCCAGGGTGGAAACCAGGGCCTCTCCGACACCGAGCTGCGTGATCGTCTCGAAAGAATCGAATTCGGGATTGGGGCGGAAGGTATCGGCCGCCGTTTTCACCGCCTTCTGCTCGCGCGGCGTGTAGGCGCGAAGCGCGTGCTGGACACGGTTGCCGAGCTGGGCGAGCACGGTCTCGGGCACGTCGAGCGGATTTTGCGTGACGAAATAAACGCCGACGCCTTTCGAGCGGATGAGCCGGACCACCTGCTCCACCCGATCGACGAGCGCCTTCGGCGCCTCGTCGAAGAGAAGATGGGCCTCGTCAAAGAAGAAGACGAGCTTGGGCTTGTCCGGGTCGCCCACCTCCGGCAATTCCTCGAACAGCTCCGACAGAAGCCAAAGCAGGAAGGTGGAGTAGAGGCGCGGATTCATCATCAGCTTGTCGGCGGCAAGCACACTCACAATTCCCCGCCCGTCACGCGTGGTGCGCATCAGGTCGGCGATTTGAAGCGCCGGCTCGCCAAAGAAATGATCGCCTCCCTGCTGCTCCAAAATGAGCAGCGACCGTTGGATCGCGCCGACCGACTGCTTGTTGACATTCCCGTATCGCGCGGAGATTTCATCCGCCCGCTCGGCGATATTGGTGAGCAGCGCCTGAAGATCCTTCAGATCCAGCAGAAGAAGTCCTTCCTCGTCGGCGATGCGGAAAGCGATGTTGAGGACGCCCTCCTGCGCCTCCGTGAGGTTCATGAGCCGGGAGAGAAGCAAGGGGCCCATTTCGGAAATCGTGGCGCGGATCGGATGACCCTTTTCGCCGAAGATGTCCCAGAAGATCACGGGGCAGCCCTCGAAGGTATAGGGGTCGAGCTTCACCTCCTCGGCGCGCTTGAGAAGAAAATCCTTCTGCTCGCCGGGCATTGCGATGCCGGAGAGGTCGCCCTTCACGTCGGCACAGAAGACAGGCACGCCCGCATCGGAAAAGCCTTGGGCCAGGACCTGAAGCGTTACTGTTTTCCCGGTGCCCGTGGCTCCGGTGACGAGCCCGTGCCGATTGGCATATCCAAGGAGAAGCTGTTCCGGCCGCTGATAGCTGTCGTCCTTGTGCCGGCTCGCACCGATGAAAATGCTGTCCTGATCCGCCATCTCACTCCCTCGTATGCAGAGTCGGCATGCTCGTTCCCCGGTATAGCCAGCACGGTTTCATCCCACAACGCATTCTTGCTTGATGTCTCTCGGATTGGTTACCCGGCTCCCACGCAAAGGTGCATTGCAGCAGGCCGCGCATCATCCTAAACTCTCCTTTAGAATGCGAGGAGAAACGATGGATCGGTCGGTCCTTACAAATGCAGACTTTCCGTCTGTCGATCGCCGGCAGTGGCTCGAGCTTGTCGCCAAGTCGCTGGGTAAGGATACGGATTATTCTTCCCTGATCCGCCACACGGACGATCAGTTGCCCATCGAGCCGCTTTACGAGCGCGCCGCCGGCGGCTCCGCTCTGACGCGCGTTGATCCCGTCTCCACATGGAAGCTGATCCAGCGCTTGGACGATCCGGATCCCGCGCGTGCCAACGCCCAGGCCAGGGAGGATCTCGCACAAGGCGCTACCGGCCTTTCCATCATCTTCGCCGGCGCCCCGAATGCGTTCCGTTACGGCCTGCCCGCCACGCCGGAAGCGCTCGAAACCGCGCTCGACGGTCTGCCCCTGCAAGACGTTCACCTTAGAATCGACGTGCATCCCCAAAGCAGGGCTTCCGTCGACTGGCTCGTGGACGTTCTGAAGAAGAACAAGGCGGACGTCCAGCGGCTCAGCCTTTCCTTCGGCATCGATCCCGCATCGCTCTTTGCCGGAACGGGCTGGCTTCGTATGTCGATCGAGGCGCTCGAGGCGTCCATGCCGCAGTCGCTGGCGGGTTATTTCGCCCTTTCCTTGCCCGGTATCCTGCTCGAAGCCGATGGCCGCGTGTTCCATAATGCCGGCGCGACGGAGGCGCAGGAACTCGGCATCATGCTCGCTTCTGCCGTGTCCCACCTCAGGATGTTCGAGGAGGCGCGCCAGCCGCTGGTCTACGCCGTCCCGCATATCGGCTTTGCGGTGAGTGTCGATCAGGACCAGTTCCTGTCCACCGCAAAGATCAGGGCTTTGCGGAAACTTTGGACGAGGATGCTGGAAGCCTGTGCGATCGACCCGGCCCCGGTAACGATCCACGCCGAAACCTCCTACCGTATGATGACGGCGCGCGATCCCGAAACGAACATCCTGCGCACCACCATCGCCGCATTTGCCGCAGCCACGGGTGGCGCCGATTCCATCTCTGTCCTGCCCCATACCATCACCCATGGGTTGCCCGACGGGTTTGCACGCCGACTTGCCCGCAATGGGCAACTCATCCTTGCCGGTGAGAGCCGCCTTGATTTCGTGGCCGATCCGGCCGCCGGCTCGGGAGCCGTCGAATCGCTGACCGACGGCCTCTGTGAAAGGGCTTGGGAGGAGTTCCGCCAGATCGAGAGAGAAGGTGGCGTGCTCAGGAGCCTGGCGGCGGGGCACATCCAAAGGCGTGTAGCTGCGGCGCGGGCAAAGCGTCTTGCCGAGTTCCGCAAGGGCACCCGCAACATAGTCGGCACCACGCTATACAGGCTGGGGCAGGAACGCACCTTCACCACCCTGCCGGCTGAGCGTCAGCCGGTCCCGAACGATGGAGCCGTCGCCTGCGTTCCTCTCGCGGCATCTCGCATGGATGAGGGTCTCGGAGAGCCTGCATGATCCCCGATTTTTCCGCGATGGCCTGGTCGCCGCCGGCCAAGACGGATAGGGAACGACCACAGGATCGTTGGGCTACTCCCGAAGGCATTTCGATCCGCCGGGCTTATGGCGAAGCCGATATCAGGAACCTGCCTTATCTGGACGCCTATCCAGGCTTCGCTCCGTTCATCCGCGGGCCTTACCCCACGATGTATGTCCAACGGCCCTGGACCATCCGCCAATATGCCGGCTTCTCGACAGCTGAGGAGTCGAATGCATTCTACCGGCGCAATCTCCAGGCAGGTCAGAAAGGCCTTTCCATTGCCTTCGACCTTGCCACGCACCGCGGCTATGACAGCGATCACCCACGGGTCGCAGGGGATGTCGGCATGGCAGGGGTCGCAATCGATTCCATCCTGGACATGCGCCAGCTCTTCGACGGCATACCGCTCGATCAAATGACCGTCTCCATGACGATGAACGGCGCCGTACTGCCGATCATGGCGCTCTACATCGTGGCGGCGGAGGAACAGGGCGTCGCCCAGAAAGACCTCGCCGGAACCATCCAGAACGACATCCTCAAGGAGTTCATGGTCCGCAATACCTATATCTACCCGCCCAAGCCCTCGATGCGGATCATCTCCGACATCTTCGCCTACACGGCGCAGCACATGCCGAAGTTCAACTCGATCTCGATCTCCGGCTATCACATGCAGGAGGCGGGAGCGACGGCGGATCTGGAGCTCGCCTATACCATCGCCGACGGCATCGAATATGCGCGTTCGGGCATCGCTGCGGGCCTCGATATCGACCAATTTGCCCCCAGATTGTCGTTCTTCTGGGCCATCGGCATGAATTTCTTCATGGAAGTGGCGAAGATGCGGGCGGCTCGCCTCATCTGGGCTGCGCTTGTGAAGAAGAATTTTTCTCCAAAAGACCCGCGCTCATTGGCGCTCAGGACGCATTGCCAGACTTCCGGTTGGTCCTTGGCTGCACAGGATCCCTACAACAATATCGTGCGCACCATGGTCGAGGCGATGGCGGCCACCCAGGGCCATACGCAATCGCTGCATACCAATTCCTTCGACGAGGCGCTGGCCCTGCCGACGGACCACTCTGCCCGGATCGCGCGCAATACCCAGCTCGTGCTCCAGATCGAATCTGGTACCACCCGTACCATCGATCCCTGGGGCGGCTCCTTCTTCGTCGAACGCCTTACTCACGACCTTGCCGCCCGCGCCCTGTCGCATATCGAGGAGGTGGAGAGCTTGGGCGGTATGGCTGCGGCCATCGAGAAGGGCGTACCGAAACTGCGCGTGGAGGAGGCGGCGGCCCGCACGCAGGCGCGCATCGATTCCGGCGAGCAACCCGTGATTGGCGTCAACCAGTTCCGACCGGAGGAAGACATCCAGGTCGATGTGCTCAAGGTGGACAATGCCGAAGTGCGGGCACGCCAACTCTCGAAACTGCAGCAACTCAAGGGGACGCGTGACGTCGCAAAAGTCGAATCGGCGCTGGCCGACCTGACGAAGGCTGCCGAACAGGGCGGCAATCTGCTTGACTTTGCCATCCGCGCTGCGCGGGCGCAGGCCACTGTGGGCGAGATCTCCCTCGCCCTCGAGAAGGTGTTCGGCCGTCACGTGGCCGAGATACGCACAATCTCAGGCGTCTATCGAAAGGAGATAGGCGAAAACAATGCTGTGGCGCAGGCAGAGCACAAGGTTGCCGCCTTCCGCGAGAAGACTGGAGGGGCGCCACGCATCCTGATTGCGAAAATTGGTCAGGACGGCCATGACCGCGGGCAAAAGGTGATCGCAACGGCCTTCAGCGATCTTGGTTTTGACGTTACGGTCGGCGCAATGTTCCAAACGCCCGAGGAAGTGGCAAAGCTCGCCGCCGAGAAGGATGTTCACGTCGTCGGGGTCTCATCTCTCGCCGCTGGACATCTTACGCTTATTCCGGGACTCAAGCAGGCGCTGGAACGTCTTGGCCGGGACGACATTCTTATCGTGGCGGGCGGCGTTATCCCACCTGACGATTTCGACGCAGTGCGAAAGGCAGGCGCGTCCGAGATCTTCCCCCCGGGCACCGTGATCGCCGAAGCGGCCGTGCGGCTGGTCGACCGATTGCTTGAACCGATCAGCAACCTTTCCGCCGCATAACCTCCGGGGGAATACTCCACCGGGCAATACGATGATCCAGGTCTATACCCTCGACGGAGATCGCCTCGAAGGCGCCGAATTGAAGCCGGGCGATAAGCTACCTCCCAAGACATTGTGGATCGACCTGCTCAATCCCACCGCCGACGAGGACAAGGCTGTGGAGCAGTGGATCGGCGCCTCGATCCCGACCGACAGGGACATGGTGGAAATCGAGGAGTCGAGCCGTTTCTATATGGAAGAGGGCGTGCAATACTTCACGACGCCTGTGCTGCACGCGACCGACAGCGAGCATCGCACCATCGCCCCCGTCTCCTTCGTGCTCGCCAACAAGCGGCTGGTCACCGTCCGCTATAGCGAGCCGAAAGCTTTTGCGATCTTCGTGGCTCGTACGACGAAGCCCGGCAACGGCCTGCTCGATCACCAATGCACCGGGGCATCGGTTTTGCTGGGCCTGATCGACACGATCACCGACCGGCTAGCCGACATCCTGGAGGGAGCCACGGAAGAGATCGAACGCGCGTCCAACTCCATCCTTCACCGGCATGCCGGTGAGCGGCCAATGAGCACCCGGGAATTCCGCCGCACACTGACCCGTATCGGCGGGCTGGGCGCCTTCCTGTCGAAAGTCCGCGAAAGTCTTTCCGGAATCAGCCGCCTGCTTGCCTATTTGAGGACGACGCTGGAGAATGGACAACCGCGCAAGGAACTGCGCGGCCGCTTGGATTCGCTGGAGCGAGACGTCCGCTCGCTCGAAAACTATCTCGATTTCCTGTCGAACAAGATCACCTTCCTGCTCGATACGATCGTCGGTCTGATCTCGGTCGAGCAGAACGCGATCATCAAGATCTTCTCCATTGCGTCGGTAGGCCTGATGCCACCCACGCTGATCGCCTCCATCTATGGCATGAACTTCCATTTCATGCCGGAACTCGGCGCCCCCTGGGGCTATCCCCTTGCGCTCTGCGCCATGGTGCTATCGGCCATCCTGCCCCTCTATTTTTTCTGGAGAAAAGGCTGGTTCTAAGCCGCCGCCATAGGCTAACCTGCCGCTCGGTTTGGCAAATCCGGAAGATGGCATAATGAAGATCGATGGGCGCTGCCACTGCGGCTATGTAAGCTATGAGGCCGAAATCGATCCGGAGCGGGTCACGGTCTGTCATTGCACCGATTGCCAGAAGCTTTCAGGTTCCCCTTATCGCGTGACGGTGGTGACGTCGCCGGACAATATCAGGATGACAGGCAATCCGCCCAAAGTCTATCTGAAGACGGCGGAGAGCGGGCGCACGCGACGGCAGTATTTCTGCCCTGAATGCGGCTCCCCCGTTTTCGTCTGTGGCGAGGATCCGGAAAAAACACTTTGGGGCATCCGGTGGGGCAGCATCAACCAGCGCCGGGACATCCGGCCGAAGCGTCAGATGTGGTGCCGCTCTTCCATCCCGTGGGCGGTAGACGGTCTCAAGGATCTGCCTGCGTTCGAGACCGACTGACGCCCTCGCCCGGGGCCGCCCTCAAACGGCAGCTGAATGCCGCGCGAAAATCATTGATCAATACAAGGTGACACTCGCCGGCGAGATCGATGAAGAGCTGACTGCGGCATTCTTCCGCGACCTCGCGGTAAGGTTTCGAGAGCTGTGGCTGTAGCCACGGCCGAGCGCACTATGCCTGTCGTGGAGCCCAGAATGCGCTCTTAGAGCGGCCCTTTGTGCAGCCCGCTACCCGGCCAGAGCTTCCGTCGGTCTGAGGCCGCCAACCTCGATCCCTCGCCAGTTCTTCAGGACGGGGCGGGCCATCGCCGCGAGGCTGGAGCGCAGCCGGTCGCCTTCGGGTAGAAGCTTTGCGAGCGTTTCGGCGATCATCACTTCAGAGGCCCGCGTGGCACCATCGTCGCATTTGATCGCTATGCCGAAGCCCAGTTCGGGAATGGCGGCGCAGAACACGCCTTCGGCGCCGGTCTTGGTGAATATGCGCCCCCTGCCCGCTTCCATCATGTCCGTATCGGCCCTTCCGGTGCCCGCCACGTAAAAGGGCTCCGCCATGCATGCTGCGAAAATGCGCCTGGCCGCAGCCGCGCGCTCCCGCGACAACCCGTTCCCGGTTGCCATGCGCGCGAAACCCAGGGCGAGGTTCCTGAGCGGAACGGCATAGGTCGGGATCGAGCAGCCATCCGTGCCGCAGACGTCGATGTCGTGTGTCGCGCCGGTCACTGATTCGAGCGCCTCGCGCACCATCTCCTGCATTCGGTGCCCTTGGGCCACATAGCCATGATGGTCGATGCCTCGATGCACACACGTGCAGAGGAAGCCGGCATGCTTGCCCGAACAGTTGTTGTGGAGTTGCGTAGGTGAGCCTCCGGAGCGGGCGAGTTCGACGGTGGCGCGGTGCGCCGTTGGCCAGTGGGCCCCGCATTCATATGCACTCTCGTCGAGACCGGCCTTGGCTAACATCTGCCGCGCCAGTTCCGTATGGTCCGGTTCGCCCGAATGCGACGCACAGGCAAGGGCGATTTCGCGATCGCTAAACCCAAAAGCGTCCGCAGCACCGCTCTCCAGCAGCGGCAGCGCCTGAATGGCTTTCACGGCCGAACGCGGGAACGTAGCCCGCTCGATATTGCCGATCTCCATGACCGATTTGCCATCTGCATCGACCACAGCCACCGCGCCACGATGCCGGCTTTCCACCAAGCCGCCACGCAGCACCTCAACCAGCACCGGATTATCCATCGTTTCACCAGATCAGAACCGAGTGCCGCGCCTTAAGGCACTATGATCTTGAAGATCAAGCGCGTTTTTTAGATTTCTCGCCGTTGATCATTCATCGGGCAACAGACCGGCGGCGGAAAAGCCGCCATCGATCACCAGGGTATGGCCGGTGATGGAGGCCGACTCAGGCGAGAGAAGATAGGCAACCGCCGCCGTCACCTCCCGCACGCTGACCGGACGGCCGAGAGGCGTGCGATCCAGCCACGGGCGCTGACGCTCGGCATCATGGATGAAAGGGGACGAGGACTCCATCAAGCCGATCGCGACGCAATTCACCCGCACGCTCCGGCTGCCCAGCTCCAGAGCCATTGCTTCCGTCATCATCTTGAGGCCCGCCTGCGAGGCGCCCAACGCGGCAGCGCCGCTGCTGGCGCGCAAGCCGGTGACCGAGATGAGATTGACGATCGAAAGCCCGTCCTCCATTCGCTCCAACGCCGCCTCCGCGGCGACAAAGGGCCCGACCAGATTGATTTCGAGAACCTCGCGCAGAAGTTCTGCGCTCATCTCCTCGAATGGCGCCTCCCGCCTGGCACATGCGGCATTCACCAGGGCAGAAAGGGGACCGAAGGAATCCACCACCTGATCAAAAGCCTCAGCGATCTCGTCCTCGTCCGTCACATCCGCCGCGAGGAAGATAGCCTCTTCGCCCCGTAGGAGGTCTTCGGCTTCAGCAAGTGCGGACGGATCGGCGTCTATGACGGCCACCTTCCACCCGTCATCCAGCAGCCGCTCGGCAACCGCCAGTCCCGCGCCGGCAGCTCCGCCGGTGACCACGGCAACCGGCATCATTTCCTCACCCCAGCACCGAGACGTCTCTCTGCCGTCATCTTCCCCTCCTTGGCGATCGGGGAACGATAGCACGTCGGGAGCTTGTGGTCGCGGGGGTGCGCCCTCGTTCTGCGCCAGGATCGCACTGTTGTTGATTGATCAGTCAATTAAATTTAAACTTCCGCGATGCCCAGGATCGGAATGGAACCGCTCCGCCGCCGCGCGCTCATCGATGCGGCAATCGATGCTATCGGAGAGCGCGGGTCCCTTGACGTCACCATGGCGGAGATCGCCGGCAGGGCCGGCGTGTCTCCTGCCCTCGCGCATCACTATTTTGGCGCCAAGGAAGATCTGATCTTCGCTAGCATGCGCCATGTCCTCATGGAGCTTGGTCGCGACCTCCGTAATGCAATCTCCGGGCTCTCCGGTCACGAACGCGTGCGCGCCATCATCCAGGTGAACTTTTCCGCAAAGCAGTTCCGGCCGGAAGTGATCGCCGCATGGCTCACCTTCTATGTGGAGGCCCAGCGCGCGTCATCGCTGCGGCGGCTGCTGCGCGTCTATGCGCGCCGGCTCCATTCGAACCTCGTCTTCGCTCTTAGGCCCCTCATGCCGGCATCGGAAGCGGAACGCACGGCCGAAGGTATCGCCGCGCTGATCGACGGGCTCTATATCCGCCGCGCGCTCAAGGACGGCCCTCCCGATCCGCAATCCGCCATCGCCCTGGTGGAAGACTATCTCTTCCTGCAGCTGCGAAGCAGCGGCGATGCGTGAGGCTGACTATATAATTGTCGGTGCGGGATCCGCCGGTTGCGCCCTCGCCTATCGGCTTTCCGAGAGCGGAGAGCATTCGGTCATTGTGATCGAATATGGCGGCAGCGATTTCGGGCCGCTCATTCAGATGCCGGCCGCTCTCTCCTTCCCTATGAATATGCGCCGTTACGATTGGGGTTTTCGCACCGAGCCCGAGCCACATCTCGGCGGCCGAGTGCTCGCCACCCCGCGCGGCAAGGTGATCGGCGGATCGTCTTCCATCAACGGCATGGTCTATGTGCGCGGACACGCGCGCGATTTCGACCATTGGGCCGAGATCGGCGCCGAGGGCTGGTCCTTCGCCGACGTGCTGCCCTACTTCAAGCGCATGGAGAACGTGAAGGGCGGCGAGGACGGCTGGCGCGGTACCGACGGCCCGCTCCATGTACAGCGCGGCACGCGGCTCAACCCGCTCTACCGGACCTTTATCGAAGCGGGCCGCGAGGCGGGATTCGAGATAACCGGGGACTATAACGGCTCGAAGCAGGAGGGGTTCGGGCCGATGGAGCAGACCATTCATATGGGGCGCCGCTGGTCGGCGGCGAATGCTTATCTGAAGCCGGCGCTCAAGCGCAAAAACGTGAGTCTCGTCAGGGGCTTTGCGCGGCGCGTTCGCATCGAGAATCAACGGGCAGACGGTGTCGAGGTCGAAGCTCACAATTCGATTCAGGTCATTAAAGCGCGACGTGAAGTGATCATAAGCGCCTCCTCGATCAATTCGCCCAAGCTGCTCATGCTTTCAGGCATAGGGCCTGCAGAAGAGTTGCGCCGGTTCGGCATCGAGGTGGTGGCGGACAGGCCGGGCGTCGGGCAGAACCTGCAGGACCATTTGGAGCTTTACATCCAGCAGGCCTGTCGCAAGCCCATCACGCTCCATTCCAGCCTGAACCTTTTTTCAAAGGCACTGATCGGCATAGAATGGCTGCTCTTCAAATCGGGGCTCGGCTCCACGAACCATTTCGAGGCGGCAGCTTTCGTGCGATCCGGCGCGGGCGTGGATTATCCCGACATCCAGTACCACTTCCTCCCCGCGGCAATCCGTTATGACGGCAGGGCTGTCGCCAAGGTGCACGGTTTCCAGGCCCATGTGGGGCCGATGCGGTCGAAATCGCGCGGCGTTGTCAGGCTGGCCTCGCCCGACCCTAAGGAGCCGCCGAGGATCCGCTTCAACTACATGTCCCACGAGGAGGATTGGGCCGACTTCCGGCGCTGTATAAGGCTTACCCGAGAGATCTTTGCACAACCTGTCTTCGCTCCCTATTGCGATCACGAGATCTCGCCGGGAAACCATATCCAGTCGGACGAGGCACTTGACGATTTCGTTCGCGAGCATGTGGAAACCGCATATCACCCCTGCGGCACCTGCCGAATGGGCGCCCGCGACGACCCTATGAGCGTCGTCGACCCAAACTTGAACGTTATCGGCGTGGAGGGGCTGAGGGTCGCCGACTCGTCGATCTTCCCGCGGATCACCAACGGCAATCTCAACGCTCCCACCATTATGGTGGGCGAAAAGGCCGCCGATCATATTCTGGACAAACCGCTCCTGCCTCCCTCTAATCTGCAGCCATGGATCAATCCGCGGTGGCAGGATTCGGACCGGTAAGCTAGGAGGCAGGAATGCGCGCACAGCCAAAGGCCTCGCATTATATCAATGGCAGCTTCGTGGAGGACACGCAGGGCAGCCCGCTCGAAGTGCTTTATCCCGCAACCGCCGAAACCATCGCCCGGCTGCATCTGGCCACGCCCAACATCATAGAACTTGCCGTCGAATCGGCGCGCGAAGCGCAAGCCGCCTGGGCGCGCGTCAAACCGATGGAGCGCGGCCGCGTCCTGCGCAAGGCCGCCGAGATCCTGCGCGCCCGCAACGAGGAACTGGCGCGGCTCGAAACGCTGGACACCGGCAAGGCGCTGCGGGAAACACTGGTCGCCGACCCCGCCTCGGCGGCCGACGCGCTCGAATTCTTCGGCTGCGCCATAGCGGCCTACAATGGCGACCATATCGATCTTGGCGGCTCCTTCGGCTATACGAGGCGCGAGCCACTTGGCGTGTGTGTCGGCATCGGAGCCTGGAATTATCCGATCCAGATCGCGGCCTGGAAGGCCGCGCCGGCGCTTGCAGCCGGCAATGCCATGGTGTTCAAGCCCTCGGAAAACACACCGCTTTCGGCGCTATCACTGGCGGAAATCCTCACCGAGGCCGGACTGCCGGACGGGCTCTTCAACGTGATCCAGGGTGACGGCAAAACAGGTGCCGCGCTCGCGAGCCATCCCGGCATCGCAAAAATCTCGCTGACAGGCTCCGTCGCAACCGGCAGACAAGTGCTGGCACTCGCAGGCGCGAATATGAAGCATGCGACTATGGAACTGGGCGGCAAGTCGCCGCTCATCGTCTTCGACGACGCGGACGTGGAAAATGCCGTCGGCGGAGCAATGCTCGGCAATTTCTATTCAGCCGGCCAGATCTGCTCCAACGGCACGCGCGTATTCGTGCAGAAGGGCATCCAGGGTCAATTCCTCCGCCGGCTCACGGAGCGCACGCGCGCGATACGCTTGGGGGATCCGCTTGACCCGGATACGCGTCTTGGCCCACTCATCTCCGCCTCCCAACGCGAGCGCGTGATGTCCTATATCGAGATTGGGCGCGAAGAAGGTGCAAGGCTCCATTATGGAGGCACAGCCCCTCGCCTGCAGGGGTTCGAGAGCGGCTTTTTCGTTGAACCAACGATTTTCACCGAAGTCCACGACGGCATGCGAATCGCGCGCGAGGAGATCTTCGGGCCGGTCATGTGCGTATTCACATTCGAGACGGAAGACGAGGTGATCGCCCGCGCCAATGACACGGAATTCGGCCTCGCCGCCGGTGTCTTCACGCGCGACCTTTCGCGCGCACACCGCGTGGTCGCAGAATTGCAGGCGGGTACCTGCTGGATCAACAATTACAATCTGACGCCGATCGAGCTTCCTTTTGGAGGCATGAAGAATTCGGGAATCGGGAGGGAGAACGCCCTTGCGGCACTCGACCAATATTCACAGATCAAGTCGGTCTATGTGGAGACCGGCGACGTTGCGAGTCCCTATTGATCGCGATGCGATTTTAGTCGGTGTTTACATCGTTTCGGCTTGCGAAGCTTACATTCGACAGTTATAAGCCCGCCGTCTGGTTGCGGAGTGTAGCGCAGTCTGGTAGCGCACCTCGTTCGGGACGAGGGGGTCGCAGGTTCAAATCCTGCCACTCCGACCAGCCAAATCATGAACTTAACAGCGTTGGGTTCGCAGCCTCACTGAATCCCCCACAGACGGACTTCTTCGATTCTGCCATTCGGTTACGGGCTCTTCGATATGGCATGCGAGAAGCCCACCCGCGCAGGTTCGGAAGAAGTGATCTGAACCGGGATCGTCGGGATACTCCTTAGAAAGACCTCGCGCCGCCTCCTTATTCGTTCTGCCTAAAGCATTTCGAGCTGCACCTTACGCGTTGGCGCAGCAAAAGCGTGGTCCAGCGTTGCGATTTGCTCCGCTGAGAGCTTGAGGTCGACGGCCTTCCGGTTTTCGCGAAGGTGAACGGGGTTGCTCGATTTCGGAATCGCGATGATGCCCTCGCGGCTTAACACCCATGCGAGCGCCACGGCCGCCGGCGTGGTATCGCATTCCTTGGCAATGTTACCAAGCACCTTGTTCCCAAGCAGCCTTCCTTGCTCGATCGGTGAATATGCCATGAGGGGTATCTTTCGTTCCCGGCACCATGGCATCAGATCAAATTCGGGTCGGCGTCGCGTAAGGTTGTAGAGGATCTGGTTGGTGGCGACGTGGTGGCCACCCGGGGCAAGGACGAGTTCCTCCATGTCATCGGTATCGAAATTGCTGACGCCCCAATGCCTGATCTTTCCGGCCTGCCTGAGGTCTTCAAAGCCGGCGATGGTCTCTTCCAATGGGTAACCGCCGCGCCAATGAAGCAGGTAAAGATCGATCGTCTCGCATTTCAAGCGCTTGAGGCTGTTGTCACAGGCGCGGATGGTGCCCTGCCGAGACGCATTCGAGGGCAGCACCTTGCTCACAAGGAAAATCTTGTCGCGCCGTCCATTGATCGCGTCGCCAACGACTGCCTCCGCTCCGCCATCCGCATACATTTCGGCTGTGTCGATCAATGTCATTCCCAGATCGATGCCGAGCCTCAACGCGTCGGCCTCTTGGTCGCGCCGGCGTCTATCCTCACCCATGAACCAGGTCCCCTGCCCCAATACGGGAACCTGCTCGCCGGATGGCAAAGGTGTTGTAGGAATATCAGCTGCCATTCGATTTCCGATCGTATTGTTTTCGAGTCCTGTGCGGCGCCTCGTGCCTTAAGCGGATGACGGGTAGCCTTATGCAAGGCTTTATTTCAGAGGTCTGTTTGCACCGAACTGAAGCCTCCGCTACCGCATTGAGGTAGAGCAAAGCTGCAAACAGTTATCGTCCCAAACGCGACACCTATCGATATGTTTGCCGGGGGCGGTGCATGTTTGCGTTCCTGTTGAAGTTCCTCAAGACCTCGACTCCAAGCTGGCGCCTGCCGCCGAAGTTCCATTCGATGTCGCAGGTTCGTTCGCCAGCCCGTCATATGCTGGCCGATGCACGGGCTGTCAGGGCCGAGCTCGATGTTATCATCGCGAAAGGCCGGAGCTGCCGTGGGGCGGCCGAGGCGGTAAACCCCGCCCTTTCGAGCCGCTGGTAAATGTGGCGCGGCACGAGCGCCCGGACGATAGATGCCGCACTGCCCAGCCGCCATGTCAGGGGTGTGGAGGTCAGCCAGGCGTGCTCTGTGGCAGCTGGGATCGAGACCCGCCTAATGACTGGCTCCGTGCCCTTTGTCTTCAGTCTGCGGCCAGTTCAATCAATCGGCGATAGGCGGCTGCAAATCCCTTTAGCGAGATGTCCGTCTTGACCGGCTGGCCGGTATTGGCCGTCATGAGGATGCTGGCCGTTTCCGCACTTTCCGGAGTCGCGGCTATGAGCGCACGGGCGTCGGTTCCGAGGTCGCCATTGGGAAAGGCCTGATCGGGACTGCAGCGGCGGAATGCCGTTCCCTACGGGTGAGCGATATGAGCCGTGTGCGGCGCTTCGGCTCCGCATCCGCACCCCGGTTGCCGAGGAAAACCGCACCCGCACCATCCAACTGCCGGGATTGCCTGAGGCCATGAGTCAAATGGCATTGCCGATGGTCGCTCATGGGCTCCTGGGGGAGTTCTCTTTGTAGAAAGCCAGAAACGCTTCGCCTTCACGCGAGAAGATCAGGCCGCGCTCGCCATTATTGCCGCGCAGGCTGCAGGGGCGATCACGCTCGCCGAAAGCGAGGTTGGAGAGGGAGTCGCTGCCGCCCTCCCCTCCACGGAAGTTTCCCAACCGGCGGGGCGCCCGTTCCAGGTCATCCATCATCCCTATGATGACAGCATCTTCATCGAAAACGAGTATATCATCAAAGGGGTGGCGGGCCGCCTGCTCGTCCATCTCCTGCGCCGCTACCTGCGCGAAGGGCGGACGGAATTCACCAACAGGGAGATCCGCCTGACGAATAAGCTGCGCCTGCCCGATTACAAGGACAACCTCGAAACGCGACTTCTTCTCCTGCGGCGGCGGCTCGAAGAGAAGGCGGCCCCCATCCAGCTCATCCGCACGGGACGCGGTCGTATTCGTCTATGGATCTCCGAGTCTCCATCATTGAACGACGAACCCCGCTGAGGAACGATTGCACCAAGCCTTCGTCGCGGCGGAAGCGGGGATCGGCTGCGCTCAGCTCGCCTACAGGTCCGATGCCGGGCGGAGGCGGGTGTCACTCAGGCGCCGATGCCGTCGAGTATGGGATAGGCGACGGATATAAGATGCGCGTTCACTCGCTTCAGATCGTTAAAGTGGCCGCCCGCAGCCGTGCTCCTCAATACGCACGCTGGAACGGTTCGCTCCCCCCAGAGGATCGCCGGGCCGCGTTCCTCAATCGCCCCACAGACGAAGCCTCTTTTCTGCGACTAATGATATCACTATTAGTCTTAAGAAGTGTGTTATTGCGCTAGGGACTATGCAACAAGCTGGTCTAAATAAAGCTAGGGTGCCGGAAGTCCGGCCCATGGGTGTGAATCCCGAAGGAGAGAATGTGAGCCAATCCGGTCAGCCGCTCTATGAGCAGATCAAGATGGCGATTGAGAAGCGCATCCAACAGCAGGAATGGCCTGCCGACTTTCAGGTTCCGGGAGAGGAAATTTTGGCGGCCGAGTTCGGCGCTTCACGTCTAACGGTCCGCCGCGCGCTGCGCGAACTGCAGACCGAGGGAATGCTGGTCCGCATCCAAGGCCGCGGCACTTTTGTCATCGGACCGCGCATGCAATGCGCAATCTTCAACCTCCAGGACGTGTCCGAGGAAATCGAAGAAAGCGGCGGGGTTCACCTGAGCCGCGTCGTGTCGCTTGGCGCGCTCCCGTCGGACAGTCCCTTGGCCAATCTGCTGCCGGTCGGGCCAGGAGCGACGGTCTATCATTCACGCCTGCTTCACACCGAGGACGGTACCCCCATTCAGCTTGAAGACCGCTTCGTCAACGCAGCCATGGCACCAGACTACCTGAAGCAGGATTTCACGCGCATAACCCCGCATGCCTACCTGCTGGGCACAACCGAAGTCACCTTCATAGACAATACGATCCGCGCTATCCGGCCGGACGAGGAAGCATGCGCGCTCCTTCAGATCGATGCCAATCAACCCTGCCTTCTGGTCGACCGGCGCACGTGGTGCGGCGACGTTCCGGTCACGCGCAGCCGCTTTCTTTATCCAGGTGACCGTTATCGGCTGCGCAGCGCCCATGAGGCAACCGCAGCACCGGGCGCGCACAGAGCCGCACTTACACCGTCCGGGTCCTCGAGGAGAATTCGATAGAGACGGTCAGCTTGTGTAAACCGCCGGACGATCGTCTTCGAAAGGCGGCAGCCAGCCCCCAGCCCCCGGCTGCCGCGCTATAGGTTCAATCAAATTACGCAGCAATCGAGGCTGTAATCTCGATTTCCACCTTCGCGCCTGGAGCGGGGATTTGGCAAATCAACAGGGTGTTCGTCGGCCGAATATCGCGGAAGACCTCGCCCAGCACGGGCGTCACCTCGGCCGCAGTGGCCTGGTCGACAACATAGACCCTGCAGACGACCGCGTTCGAGAGGCTCGCTCCGGCCTGTCGCAAAGCCGCATCGATCGAGGCAAGGCAATTCCTCGCTTGCTGGCCCGCGTCCTCGGGGAAAGCTCCGGAAGCAGGATCGCGTCCGGTCGTGCCCGAAACATGGATGGTTGTGCCATCGATAACAGCCTTCGCATAACCTGCGGCCTCCTCGGAAGGAACGCCGGCGAATATACGGTTTTTCACGAATGTCTCCTTTGCTGCACCCATGGCGAGCGCCCGCGGCTACAAGGTCGGGGATAGTGCCGGACATTCTCTAGATGCCCGGCTATGGTCGCTTAGGATCGCACGACGCGACGCAATCCCGCCAATCGATCGATGATTACAATGGCTAGCGCCGATAGCAGGATCAGTGAGCTCGCCAGCGCCGCTGCGACGGCATCATATTGGAACTTGATATAAGAGAAGAGCTCAACCGGCAGCGGTGTCCAGCCCGGCGGGGCCAGGAATACCGAAATCGGGAAGTCATTCCAGGACAGGATGAAGCAAAGCGCGAAACTCGACACCAGTCCTGTGCGGATGACCGGCAGCGTCACCGAGAACAACGTCCGGATGCGCCCTGCCCCAACAATAGCGGCCGCCTCTTCATAGGACGGATCGAGATTATGCAAGCTCGCCGTCAGGATCCGCAGCGCATAGGGCATGATGTGAATGGTATGGCCCACCAGCAGCGGCACAAGGCCTGACCCATAGCCGATTCGCACGAAATAGATGTAGAGCGCAAGACTGAAAATCGTCGTCGGGATCAGCAATGGCGACATGAGGACGATGTTGATCGCCGCCTTGCCCGCGAAATTGTTGCGCACCAGCGCCATGGCGGCCGGCAGCGCAAGCGCATTGGCGAGGAAGGCTGCCGAGATCCCGAGCACGAGGCTTACCCCCATGCCGCGCAGGAAGGTTTGCGAACTCCAGGCCGCTTTGAACCAGTCGAGCGTGAAACCGTTCGGCGGCAGGATGAACTCACGTGGATTGACCGCCACGACCAGCGTCACCGCGATCGGGAAAACCAGAAAAGCCATCATGAGCAGCGTAATGAGCCGTAGCGCGGCTGTGCCAAGGTCCAGCCGGATCACCGCTTTGCCTCCAGTCGATTGAGTATCAGGCGCCCGAACAGCGCGGCCATCCCGGCAAGTATCAGCGCATTTACCGCCACCATGATTACCGACAACGCAGACGCGAAGGGCAAATCGTTGTTCAGCAACGCCTCTCGATAGACGATCAGCCCGATCATCTGCGTATTGCTGTCGCCGACCATCAGCGGCACCGCAAATGCCGAGAAATTCAGCGAGAAGACGATGACAAGCCCTGCATAAAGCCCGGGCATGGTCATCGGGAACACGATCTTCCAGAAGGCGGTCCAACGACTGGCACCAACATTGCGCGCCGCCTCGACGAGGAAGGGGCTGATCCGCTCGATCGAATCGAGGAGAGAAAGCACCACATATGGCGTGCCGATATAAACGAGCAGGATCACCACGCCCTTGATGTCCCACATATAGCGGACCGGGTCGTCATAGATCCTGAGTGCGATCATCAGCGAGTTTAGCAGCCCGCCTCCCCTGAAAATCACGATCCAGCCATAGACCAGTGTCACGAGGCCGATCAGGAGCGGTGCCATGATCAGCGCTATCAGGATGTTGCGCTGAAAGCCCGTGGTCTTTGCGATATAGAGCGCGACCGGATAGGCGCAGACCACCGAAATAACCGTGGTGACAATGGCAATTCGGATCGAGAACCACAGCGTATTGACGAGATACCAGGGGTCGCCAAGAAACCGGGTGTAGTTATCGAGCGTCAGCGCATCGACGACATAGGCTCCGCCGGCCAATTCGTTGAAACTGGTGCGCAGAACCCAAAGCATCGGGAAGGCGACGAAGATCAGCAGCGCGATCAAAGCCGGCGCCAGAGGGGGAAGAATGCGCCGGATCATGTCAGCGCTGCCGTTTCTTGGGGAATCACGCGCAAATGCTCCGGCAGGACGCAAATCCACACCCTGGCGCCATCCTCGATGAAGCCGTCGAAATTGTGGACCTCCGAGCGCAGAACCTCGCCGCTGTCGAGCTGCACCGAATAGCGGAGCACAGCCCCGAAATATTCGGAGAGGATGACGCGGCCAGTCAGCACGTTCTCGCCTTCGATAGACGCGGTCATAAGCGTCACCCGCTCCGGCCGGATCAGCGCGCGCACCTGGGTACCCGAGGTGACTGCCTCCTTTGCGATCGCGCGGAGAACCTGCCCCGAGGCCAGTTTCACGCCCACCGATTTTCCATCCATGCCGAGCGCCGTACCCTCGAGGAAATTCGTTACGCCGACGAAATCGGCGACGAAGCTCGTTGCGGGATTTTCATAGAGCTCGTACGGCGCGGCGACCTGTTCGACCTTTCCCCTGTTCATGATCACGACGCGGTTCGACAGCGACAGCGCTTCTTCTTGATCATGCGTCACGTACAGCGTGGTCATCTTCATCCGCGCCTGCAGCTCCTTGAGCTCACGCCGCATGGTAACGCGTAGTGCGCGATCGAGATTGGAGAGCGGCTCGTCCATCAGCAGGACCTGCGGCTCGAGCGCAAGCGCGCGCGCCAGAGCCACCCGCTGCTGCTGGCCGCCCGACAGCTGGCGGGGCAACCGGTCCTCATAGCCCGACAGGCCCGTCACGGAGAGAGATTCCGCGATCTTGTCGCGAATGAAGGCGCGGCTCTTCTTCCGCAGCTTCAGACCGAATCCCACATTCTCGGCCACTGTCATATGCGGCCAGAGCGCATAATTCTGGAAGACGAAGCCCAGGTCGCGCTTGTTGGGCGGCAGGTGAGTGACATCGCGATCATGGACGCGGAGTACCCCGCCAGAAGGCTCGATGAATCCCGCGATCATCCTGAGCGTCGTGGTTTTGCCGCAGCCACTGGGTCCGAGGAGCGAGACGAATTCGCCTTGGGCGACATTGAAGGAGACATTGTCGACGGCCGTCGTCGCGCCGTAGCGCTTGATGACTCCCAGGACTTGAATGGCATCATTAGACATGCTGTGCTTCATCTCAGCGCTACGCGGGCCATTGGCATAAGTTCTCTTAGGATATTGCGAGGCGGGGCGGCCCGACATCGGGGCCGCCCCGGCATTTTTCTGTTAGCGCCTGGCCTTCTGGTTCAGCCGTTGCTGCCAGTCGGCCTTGTTGGCGGTGATCTTTTCCTGATCGGGCAAGTAGAGACGGCCGAAGGCTTCATTTAGCACGAGAAGCTCGCGGAACTCGAAATCCTCCGGCACTTCGGCATTCTTCACCGTCGGTGCATATAAATTGCGGGTGGCGAAGGCAACCTGTACCTCGGGGCTGAGGATATAGTTCACGAAATTCGCCGCCATGTCGGGATTGGGAGTATCCTTATGGATATTCACGCTCGTGATAAGCGGGAAAGTGCCTTCCTCAGGCCGCACGAACTTGACGTTCTTCGCGCCCTTCGAGAGCAGATCCTTCATTCGGCCGGTGGCCAGCATGCCGATCGAAGCATCGCCTGTCTCGAAGAGCGAGACCATCTGGCTTTCCACATCGAGCATGCCGATCAGATTGCCGCTCTTGATCAGTTCGGCCATCCGGTCAATGCCCGGATCGATGTTGTCGATGCTACCGCCGTTCTGCTCGGCCTTCATCACCAATAGGCTCAGCGTCGGGATGTGATCGACGCCATAAATCACGACGCTGTTTTTATAGTCGGGTTTCCAAAGATCGTCCCAGCTGGCCGGCGGTTCGGAGATCTTGTCCGTGTTGTAGGCGAGAACATAGTCACCGACATTCGCAAAGACCGTATGTTCGGAATACACGGCGTTCTCGTAAAGATTGGCCATGTTGGGAATCTTGGCTGGATCGAGAGGCAGCCAGAGGCCTTCCTTCTCGCCCGCGATCGAATTCAGCAGCGTGTTCGTCACCACATCAACCTGGCCGAGGCGAGCTTTGATCAGGTGATCCGGGCTTGCGCCCACAACCCATTCGATCTTGCAGTCGTATTTTTCCTCGAATGCAGCCGCGACCGACTCATACGTCGCCTGGTAGCTGCCGCCCCAGGTGGTGACGCGGAGCATGCAATCATCGGCAGCCGCGGTTCCGACCCAGGCGACCGAAAGAGCGAGGCCTGTAAGGATATGTCTGGTTTTCATCTTAACTCCTCTGGGGGGTGGTTGATCGAGCGGATCTCTTCCGTCGATCTTGCACCGGCCCGCTTCTGCGTCGGGCTCGGCAAATTCCAATGTCCTGCCGCGTTCAAGCTCCTCTCTCTCGCGCTCTGGCCTCACGTCGTGCGCGCAGATCGCTAAGGGAATAGCGGCAGTGGATCGCTTCAGGGTCGATCACCATTTCGATGAGAGCGGGCTTTCCAGCTGCAAGACAGCGCTCGAAGGCAGGTGCGAATTCCTCGGTTTTGGTAACGCGCTCGCCATGCGCGCCATAGGCCTTGGCGAGCATCAGGAAATCCGGGTTGACGAGATCGGTGCCGTTGGCACGTCCCTCCAGCCGGTTCTCCTCATGGATGCGGATCGTGCCGTAGAGCCCGTTGTTGTAGAGGACGATGATGATGTTTGCGCCATATTGGACCGCGGTCGCCAGTTCTTCGCTGCTCATCTGGAAGCAACCGTCGCCGACAAAATCCACCACCACCCGCTCGGGATATGCGATCTTGGCCGAGATCGCTGCAGGCAGCGAATATCCCATCGAGCCGCTGATCGGGCCGAGTTGGGTGTGCAAGCGATAATGCGGGAAATAACGCTGGCTCCAGGTAGCGTAGGCGCCTACGCCGTTGGTGACGATGGCATCCTCGGGTAAGCGCTTACGCAGCCAGCCCATCACGCCCGGCAGGTCTATATCGCCGGGGCACGGCTGAGGTACGCGCTCCTCCATCAATGTCGCTCGCAATTTCCCGCACCATTCCCGATGTTCAGGGCGCGGAGAAGCCGGATATGCCGCCAACGCCCGGGCACAGGCATCGTTGTCCGCCACCAGCGCCAGATCGACCTGGAAGACCCGGTTCAGGTCACCGTGATCGGCCATGACATGAACGACCTTCTGCTTCGGATGCGGGATCGAGAAGAGGGTGAAACCCTCCATGTAGCCCGCGCCGATCGTGTTCACATCGCTTAGCGCGTCGTTTAGCATCAGGATGAAATCGGTCTCGCGGATGTGAGCCAGAAGCGCCGGATTCGAGCCAATGCCGATCTCGCCCACATAGCAATCCAGCCGGTGGTCGATGATGTCGCGTCGCCGGAAGGTAGTCACGACTGGCAGGCCATGAACGGTCGCAAAGCGCTGGATATCCTCGCGGGCGGCCTCGCTCCAATCCGAACCACCGACGACCACGAGCGGCTTCTTCGCATCGGCCAGCATCGCGAAGATCTGCTGCAGATCCTCCTCCCGCGGCGTGCCGGCATGGGAAGGCGCGGCGGGACGAACCGAGGGCGCGACATCACTCATTTCCTCAAGCACATCCTCCGGAACAACCAGGACCACGGGTCCCTTGCGTCCTGAAAGTGCGGTGGTCCATGCGCGCTGGACGAATTCCGGAATGCGCGCCGGATCGTCGATCTGCCCCACCCATTTCGTCATGGGGGCGAACATGGTGCGAAAGTCGTAGGACATGAACGCTTCGCGCTCTAATATCGAGCGCTTGACCTGCCCTACGATCAGGATCATCGGTGAGGAATCCTGAAACGCCGTATGCACCCCGTTCACGGCATTGGTCGCCCCGGGGCTGCGGGTTACAAAGGCCACCCCCGGCCTGCCGGTGAGTTTGCCATGGGCCTCGGCCATCTGTGCCGCTCCATTCTCGTGGCGGCAGCTGATGGAGCGAATTCCCGGGTGGCGAGTGGCCAGCGCATCGAGCGCGACGAGAAAGCTCTCGCCCGGGACGTGATAGACGATATCGACCCCATTCAGGGCAAGTTCGTCGGCGAGGATCTCGGCGCCTTTTCTCATCATTTCACCCGCGCGTCATCCAATGACAAAGGGATTGGCGATCTCTTCCGCCGTCGAGAGCCAAACGGCCTTGGTCTGCAGATACTCATAAATGCCCGCCACGCCATTCTCACGGCCGATGCCGCTCTTCTTGTAGCCGCCAAAGGGGGTCGTGTAGGAAATATCCCGGTAGGTGTTGACCCAGACGCTGCCGGCCTCCAGGCGCTCCGACATTTTCAACGCGAGCCGCATGTCGGCCGTCCAGATTCCGGCCGCGAGCCCGAATTCGCTATCATTGGCGATGGCCAGGGCCTCTTCCGGTTCATCGAAAGGTATTGCGGCCAGGACAGGCCCAAAGACCTCTTCACGCGCAATACGCATATCGTTGTTCACACCCGCGAAGATCGTGGGTTCAATGAAAAGGCCGGTTCGGCACTCCTCCAGATCAGGGCGCTTGCCACCAAGGATAAGTTCGGCCCCCTCCTGACGCGCGATGTCGATATAGCCGAGCACACGGTCATATTGCATTTTGTTGGCAATAGGGCCGATCTGTGTTTCGACCTTCCGCGGGTCGCCCACGCGGGCAGTCTTCGTGAAAGCCGCGAGCTTCTCCAGGAACTCGTCGTGAATCGAGCGATGCACGAGGAGCCTGGAGCCTGCGATGCAGGTCTGACCCACGGCACCGAAAATACCTCCGACCACGCCGCGCACCGCATTGTCGAGATTTGCATCGCCGAAGACGATGTTCGGGGATTTGCCGCCCAGCTCCAGACTCACCCGCTTCACATCCTTCGCCGCGAGCGAATAGAGATAGGAGCCGGTCTTGGTTGAACCGGTGAAGCCGAGATGCCGCGTCAAAGGATGGATGACCAGCGGCTCCCCGACCTCCGGGCCATAGCCTGTAACCACGTTGATGACGCCGGCGGGGAAGCCCGCCTTCTCCACCAACTCCATCAGCTTGAGCGCGGTGGCCGAAGTGAATTCTGCAGGCTTCATAACCAATGTGTTCCCCGCGGCCAGCGCCGGGGCCGCCTTGAGGGAGAACAACAGGAGCGGCGCGTTCCAGGGAACGATTCCGACGCAGACACCCAACGGCTCATGGCGCGAGAAGCTCAATGCCGGTTTGTCGCAGGGATGAACGGTCCCTTCGATCTTATCGGCATAGCCGGCGTAGTAGTGATACCAGCGGGGGATGTACCGGATCTGATGCCTCATCTCCTCGAGAAGGCGGCCATTGTCCCGCACTTCGATCTCAGCGAGAGAATCCGCATGCTCCTCGATCAGCGAGGCGAAGCGCTGGATAATGCGGGCGCGATCGGTGGGATGCATCTTCCCCCACGGGCCCTGGGTGAAGGCCCGGTGAGCGGCTTGGATCGCTCGATCAGCATCCTCGGCATTGCCGCGCGGGATCAACGCCCAAGGCGCGCCCGTGAAGGGATCGACCGTCTCGATATATTCACCAGAAGCGGGCGGAACCCACTGGCCGTCAATATACATGGACAGTTTCGGTAGACTTTCGGCGGACATGACCTCTCCCCTCTCGCAATGCCGGATCGGGGTCATAGCACCGAGGCAATGCGTGGCCGCGCCAATGGCGCATTAATAACGTCTGTTTAGATACAAAATGATATTTATAACTCCCCTGTCAATACCAAATCTGTTGGTATAAATTCATATTCATATCCGCCTAAAAAATGGGCACTCCGCCGGGAATGATCCCGTGGACGCTTAAAAAATGAGCAACTTTTCCGCACCAGGGAGGACTTTCAGGCCGAAATGCGGGTTTTCTGGAAGGCAGCAAAAATGGCTTGATTTTAGAACAAGGATCATATGTGTATGTTTGCCAACCATAGTGATATCATTTTTGGACGCACACGTGCCCTCCGACCTACCCCTTTATGAGCAGATTAAGAGCGCAATCGACCGGCGGATCGAAACCGAAGAATGGCCGGCCAATTTCCAGCTGCCCTCCGAGGATGAGCTGGCCGGGGAGTTCGGCGCCTCACGCCTGACTGTGCGCCGTGCGCTACGGGAGCTTCAGGCCGACGGAGTACTCATTCGCGTCCAGGGTCGGGGCACGTTTGTGATCGGCCCCCGCACGCAATGCGCGGTATTCAACCTTTCGGATATTTCCGAGGAAGTGGCCCTCTCCGGCGGCGTGCATAGCTGTCTCGTCATTGAGCATGAGGTCCTGGACAAGGACAGCCCCGGGCGCAACATGCTTCAGCTCCCGCCCGGGGAGCCAGTCTTCCACTCCCGCCTCCTGCATCTAGAAGACGGTACGCCGATCCAGCTTGAAGATCGCTATGTCAACGGCGCTGAGGCCCCGGCTTATATCGAGCAGGATTTCTCAAGAACGACGCCGCATGCCTGGCTCCTGCGCGAGACCTCGGTGACGATGGTCGACAACACGATCCGCGCCATCCGTGCCGATGAGGAAACGCGTCAATATCTGCAGATCGACATCAACCAGCCGTGCCTGCTGCTCGACCGCTCCACGTGGCGCGAAGGAATTCCAGTGACCCGCAGCCGCTTCTTTTATCCCGGCGATCGCTATCGCCTGCGCTCGACCCATGAGGCGCGCACGAACCGCATCGCCACCACTCCAGCAAGGGCCGCCAGGTCCACTACGAGGAGCCTCGCATGAGAGAATTCGTCCGTAAACTGCAGGAACGTGGCGACCTGCTGGTCGTCGAACGCGAGATCGATCCCGCGCACGAGTTGGCTGCGGTCACCCATTTGGCCCAAAAGAAATGGGCGAAGCCGGTGATGTTCACCAATGTGAAGGGCACCCGCTTTCCGGTAGTCACCAATGTCTACAGCACCCGAGAGCGGCTGGGCGAGGTGATCGGGATCGATGCGGGTGACTTCTGCCGGCAATGGAGCAAGCTGTCCTCGCTCGGCTCCGCCGAGATGAAGGAGCCGCTCGTTCCTGCCACCGCGACGCCCGGGTATGAGGAGGTCAGGCTTTCGGACCTGCCGCTGATCACCTATTCCGACCGTGATGGCGCCCCCTATTTCACCTCGGCAATGTTCATCGCCAAGGACCCGGAGACCGGTGTTGGAAACCTCTCTTACCACCGTTCCATGTATATCAATGACGGCGAGTTGCGTTGCCGCCTCGCTCCGCGCCATCATCTGACCATCTACCACGAGAAGGCCGAGAAGATGGGCAAGCCGCTTGAGGCGGCGATGCTGGTCGGACCGCCCGCTCATGCATTTCTGACCGCGGCTGCGCCATTGCCTTACGACGTGGACGAGTTGGAGGTTGCAGCCCGTCTGCGCGGGCGCCCGATCCCGATGCGCAAGTGCAACCATATCGACCTTGAGGTTCCCGCCGAGACCGAGGTGGTGATCGAGGGGCGTTTCCTACCCAACGAACGCCGGCCCGAAGGTCCCTTCGGCGAGTTCATGGGTTACTATGTCCCCGTAGGTCCCAACGCCGTATTCGAGGTGCTGGGCGTCACCGTACGTAAGGACGCGATGTTCCACTCGATCCTCTGCGGCTCGCCCGAAGAAGTGCTGACGCTGGAACTTTCCGTCTCGGCCAATATCTACCAGCGTCTGAGCGCTGCGCTTCCGGGCATCGTCAACGTCACCTGCCAGCCCTTCGTGAACCATGCCATCATACAGATCGAACCGCAGTTCGAAGGTCATGCCCGCCAGGTGATGCTCGCGACGATCGGCGCGGAGCCGATCTGGGCAAAGCAGATCACCGTCGTCGATACCGATGTGGACATCTACGACATGGACGATGTCCAATGGGCTATCCTGACCCGCTGCCGCCCCGACAAGGACATGATGATCATTCCGGAAACGCCCTCCTTCTATCGCGACGAGGCCAAGGATCATTGGGGCCGTCTCCTGGTCGATGCCACCAAGCCCTGGGGACGTGAGAAGGAATTCGAGCGCAAGCGCCTGCGCATGGTCGATGACATCCGCCTCTCCGACTGGTTCCCTGGTGCCTGACATGGACCGGCGGAGGCTCGTGATCGGCATATCCGGCGCGTCGGGAGCGGCCTATGGGCTTCGCGCGCTCGACCTTGCCAGGGCGGCCGGTGTGGAGACACATCTGGTCGTCAGCCGGTCGGCGCTCCTTACATTGAAACAAGAGCTCGGCCTGCAGAAGGCCGATATCGAAGGGCATGCCGACGTAGTCTACCCGCACACCGATATCGGAGCCACGATCGCCAGTGGCTCTTTCCGCACGATGGGCATGCTGATCGCACCCTGTTCGGTGAAGACCATGTCCGAGATCGCCACCGGAGTGACCTCGACTCTGATGAGCCGAGCAGCCGATGTAGTGCTTAAGGAGCGTCGGCGCCTGGTCCTGATGCTGCGCGAAACGCCGCTGCATCTCGGGCATATCGAGACGATGGCTGCGCTCACCCGAATGGGGGCGATCATCATGCCGCCGGTTCCCGCATTTTATGCAAAGCCGCAGAACCTCGACGAAGTCGTCACTCATTCGACGGCCCGCGCACTCGATCTCTTCGATATAGATACCGGCGCTGTTCGGCGCTGGGCCGGACTGAAGGATAGCCTTGCCGGAGAATCACAATGACCCTGCCCGCCCTACCCCGCCGCGTCGTTCATGGCACCATGATTGGCATAATCGTGCTCGACACCGGCTTTCAGCGGCTTCCGGGCGATATCGCCCATGCGGGCACCTGGCCGTTCCCGGTGCAGTTCCGGGTGGTGCGCGGCGTCCGCCCGGCCGATGTGATCGAAGGCGACCCGCGCCATTCGCTAGAGGCCTTCCGCGCGGCGATTGATGATCTTGTTGCCCTCGGTTGCACAGCCATCACGACGAGTTGTGGCTTTCTGGCTGCCGTGCAAGACGAGCTTACGCGCCACTCGCCCGTACCCTTCCTCTCGTCGGCCCTCCTCCAGATTCCCATGGTGGAACGCATCCTCCCGGCGGGAAAGAAGCCGGGGCTCGTGGTCTCCGATGCGGACGCGCTGACGGAGCGCCATTTCCGCGGCATTGGCGCCGCACCCGGTTTGCCTATGGCGGCCTTGGCTTTTGACGGCCCCTTGCGGCGCAATATGCGTGAACAGGCAGCCGAGGTGGATGCCGCCGCGCAGGAGGCCGAAGTGGTCGAAGTGGTGGCCGGCCTTCTCGCCCGGCATCCCGAGGTGGGAGCGCTGATCTTCGAATGCGCGAACCTACCGCCCTATTCCGCGTTCGTCTCGCGCCGCTTCGGCGTACCTGTCTACGACATCGTTACGCTGGTGCGTTGGATGCATCTTTCGCTCGCGCCGCCGGACTATGCTCATGACGGCCGGTAACGACCTCATTGTCATCGGCGGCGGTCTGATTGGCTCGGCACTCGCCTGGGGAGCTGCGCGTGAGGGCGCGCGGGTTACCTTGCTGGATGAAGGCGATATTGCCCACCGCGCCTCCCGCGGAAATTTCGGCCTCGTCTGGCTGCAGGGAAAGGGGCTGGGCCATCCCGATTACATGCATTGGTCGATTCGCGCTGGGCAGCTTTGGCCGGAATTCTCCGCGATCCTGCAGGAGGAGACAGGTATCGACATAGGCTGGCGCGGTGGCGGAGGGCTGCATTTCTGCCTCTCCGAGGATGAAATGGAGGCGCGCCGCGCGCTCATATCCCGATCGAAGGCGGAAGGCGCCGATATCTGCATCGAGCTTCTCGACCGTGAGTCCCTGCGCGAAATCGCTCCCGGTATCGGCCCCGAAGTTCGCGGCGCCTCGCTTTCCAATCTCGATGGAGAAGTCAGCCCGCTGCTAACTCTTCGGGCACTGCAAAATGCGTTCCGAACCCATGGCGGCGAGATCGTGGTGAATTTCACCGCTGAACGGATACGCCACGACCGAGACCTGGGTTTCATCGTGAGCGATGCCACAGGTTGTGAATTCACTGGCCGCCGCCTCGCCATCGCGGCCGGACTGGGAGCCAATCGCTTAGCGAGCCAGATCGGGCTTGAGCTGGGACTGCGCCCCGAACGCGGGCAGATCGTGGCTACAGATCGCGTGGCTCCATTTCTTCGCCATCCCACCAATACGATCCGCCAGACTTCAGAGGGGACGGTGCTGCTGGGCAGCTCGCACGAGGATGCAGGTTTTTCGACTGGCACCGACATGGAAACCATCGCCCGGCTTTGCCGGACCGGGACACGGCTCTTTCCGGCGCTCCGTTCGGCGCGTCTGCTGCGCGCCTGGGGTGCGCTGCGAATCATGAGCCCGGACGGATTGCCGATCTATGAGGAGGCGCCTGAGATGCCTGGCGCGTTTGTCGTCACCTGTCATAGCGGGGTCACCCTCGCCAGCCTTCATGGGCTTGAATTGGGCCCGGCATTGGCGGAAGGCCATCTTGGCCCCGCGCCCCGTTCCATGCGGAGTGTACGTTTTGCCGTTCAGACGACTTGATGATGGGCCGGTGCCCGGACCCGAATCTGCCGAATTCCAGTTCGAGGGCCGTCCCGTGTCCTTCCGGTCAGGCGAGTCCCTTGCCGGGGCGCTGATGGCGGCAGGGATCACGTATTTTCGCGAAACGCCGGTTTCGGGAAGTCAGCGAGGACCCTGGTGTCTGATGGGAGTCTGCTACGAATGCCTGCTGCGCGTCGACGGACATGACAATCAGCGGGCATGCATGACGACCCCGCGTGCAGGAATGGTGGTCGAACGTCAAATCGGTGCGCGCCGCGATGCCTCAGGAGAGCCGGAATGACTGCGTGGGACGCCATCGTCATCGGCGCCGGGCCGGCAGGTGTCGGAGGCGCGAGCCTCTTGGCAGAAAACGGCGCACGGGTTCTTCTCGTTGACGAAGCTCCCGGCCCTGGTGGCCAGATCTGGCGCGGGATCGAGACCATTCCGGAAAGCCGCTCACGAATCCTCGGGCCGGACTATCTCATGGGAAAGGCCGAAGCTGCCCGCCTGCGTGCAAGTCCGGCACATCTTGCATTCGAAACCCAGGCCTGGCGCGTTGAAGCTGACGGCACCGTCTGGTTGAAGGACAAAACTGGCATCCGTCAGGAACGGGCCCACCATCTCCTGATTGCCACAGGGGCGATGGAGCGCCCCGTTCCGGTACCCGGCTGGACGCTTCCTGGTGTGACGACAATCGGCGGGCTTCAGATCCTGCTTAAGCGCGACGGGCTTTTGCCGGATGGCGCCCTTGTTCTGATCGGCACAGGCCCGCTCTTCTATCTCTATGCCGCCCAGTGTCTTGCAGCCGGCAAGCGCGACCTGACGCTTATCGACACCGGCGATACGGGTGCGCTGTTTCGCGCCTTGCCGCATCTGCCTCGCGCGCTGAGTGGGCGCGGTCCATCTTATCTGATGAAGGGACTGAAGCTTTTATGGACGCTCCGGCGCGCCGGCATCAAATTCCATGAACGCCCGCAGGACCTTCGCATTGAGAGCGCGGGAGAAGCATTGGAAGTCCGCTTTCAAAGCCGCGGAGCCTCGCATTGCCTGCCCGCAGGTCATGTCGGTCTTCATGAAGGAGTTATCCCGGAATCGCATATGACGCGTTCCTTGGGGTGCCAAATGCGTTGGTCGGAGGTTGGCGCGGCCTTCCATCCGCTGCGTGACGTCCATATGCAAAGCTCTATGAATGGCGTGTATGTCGCGGGCGACGCCGGAGGCATCGGCGGTGCCACCGTTGCATTGCTTGAAGGGCGCCTCGCGGCCATGTCCATCCTTGAGAAGCTTGGTCGGCCGGTGGACGAACACCTGCGCAACATCACTCACCGCGAGCGGCGTGCCCATCTTGCTCCCCGTCCCCTGCTCGATAGGCTTTATCGGCCGCGCGCTGCTCTATTTTCTCCGCCGGATGAAGTCATCGCCTGCCGCTGCGAAGAGGTGACCTGTGGTGAGATCCGCAGAGCAATCGATACAGGCAGCGCCGGCCCGAACCAGGTCAAGGCATTCCTGCGCAGCGGCATGGGACCGTGCCAAGGTCGGATCTGCGGCATGACGCTCACCAGCCTCACCGCTGCGACAAGCGGCCTGGCCATGGACGAGGCTGGTTATCTGACGATCCGCCCGCCGCTTCGGCCGGTCTCTCTGGGAGAAATTGCGGATCTGATCCGGCCCTGATTAGGAGAAGAAGGGCGTCTCGATCATGGCTGCTCAGGATTTGCCTGACCTGTCAGCTGATCTGCACGTCCAGGATTTCAATGGGATTTTCGGCGTGATTCACAAAGCTTTCGCTAACGGTCAGCGAGAGCGCGTCAAAGCGGTCAATCGACAGCGCTGACCCATGCGCTTCGATTGTAGCGGGCGTGTTGAACACCACCCAGCCGAAGGCTGGCGTCGTAAAGCTTTCGCCTGGAGCCAGCGTCAGGCGCCGCATCGCATGAGTGCAGCACCCGCGCCGCGTCATGATGTTGAGGTCGATGGTGGGACCAGCGGAATTGCGGCTGGCGATTTCCCATTCGCCCGGGAAGGAAAAGGGCGTGCCGCCGGACAAAAGCTCCGTCACGCTTCCGCCCGGCAAATTAAGCACCAGGCCCGATCCATCCAAGAGGGCGATGGTTCGATCAATGCCCGGAAAGACCGAGAAGGGGCCATCGGCCGCGACATGGGCAATCGAAAGCCGCCACTCGAAGCTGTCGACATCGCTGCCGGGCGGGAAGGCCGCCACCTCCTCGGTAAGGCCCTTCCCGTTCTTCCATGCCATGCGCTTGTGGTCGGCGCGGCGGGCGATCTTCATTCCCTGCCTCAGTTGCCGAGGATCGCCGGCAAACGCAGGCCCTTTTCCCTGGCCCAATCCACCGCAATGTCATAGCCGGCATCAGCGTGGCGCATAACGCCGCTGGCCGGATCGTTCCACAACACGCGCTCGATACGGCGCGCCGCATCATCGGAGCCGTCGCAGCAGATCACCATGCCCGCATGCTGGCTGAAGCCCATTCCGACGCCGCCGCCATGGTGCAGAGATACCCAGGTCGCGCCCGAGGCCGTGTTGAGCAGGGCGTTGAGCAGCGGCCAGTCGGACACCGC
This sequence comes from Chelativorans sp. J32, assembly GCF_000518985.1. Lineage (GTDB taxonomy): Bacteria > Pseudomonadota > Alphaproteobacteria > Rhizobiales > Rhizobiaceae > Chelativorans. The sequence goes on along the minus strand of NZ_JAEQ01000004.1, from coordinate 20,260 downwards.
GTCCGAACCGTCCTTCATTGCCTCGGTTTCCCGGTTGGGTGAAGCGACGGAGCCGCTATCGAGATGGTCGCGTCCGATCACGATCGGCGCTTTCAATTCGCCATTCCTGACCATCTCGTTAAAGGCAAGGCCGAGTCGGTGACGGTCGCCGAGGCCGACCCAGCAAATGCGCGCAGGCAGGCCTTGAAACGCGATGCGCTCCTTCGCCATGTCGAGCCAGTTGTGCAGGTGCTTGTTGTCCGGCAGCAGCTCCTTCACCTTGGCGTCGGTCTTGGCGATATCTTCCGGATCGCCGGAAAGGGCGGCCCAGCGGAAAGGCCCGATGCCGCGGCAGAAGAGCGGGCGGATATAGGCAGGCACGAAGCCCGGGAAAGCAAATGCGTCTTCCAGACCTTCTTCGAGCGCCATCTGACGGATATTGTTGCCGTAATCGACCGTCGGGATGCCGGCGTTCCAGAAGTCAAGCATGGCTTGGACCTGCACCTTCATCGAGGCGCGAGCGGCCTTCGCAACGCCTTTCGGATCGCTTTCCTGTTTCGCGCGCCATTCGGCGACGGTCCAGCCGATAGGCAGATAGCCGTGCACCGGGTCGTGCGCAGAGGTCTGGTCGGTGACGATGTCGGGCCGCACACCGCGCTTGACGAGCTCCGGGAAGACTTCGGCCGCATTGCCGATAAGCGCGATGGACTTGGCTTCGCCCGCCTTGGTCCATGCGCCGATCTTGGCCAGCGCTTCATCGAGGCTATGGGTCTTCTCGTCAACATAGCGGGTGCGCAGGCGGAAGTCGGCGCGGCTTTCATCGCATTCGACGGCAAGACAGCAGGCACCTGCCATGACGGCCGCCAACGGCTGTGCGCCGCCCATGCCGCCGAGGCCGCCGGTCAGGATCCACTTGCCCTTGAGGTTACCGTCATAATGCTGGCGGCCGGCTTCGACGAAGGTTTCATAGGTGCCCTGAACGATACCCTGCGCGCCGATATAGATCCACGAACCGGCGGTCATCTGGCCGTACATGGCGAGACCCTTCTTATCCAGTTCGTTGAAATGATCCCAGGTCGCCCAGTGCGGCACCAAGTTGGAATTGGCGATCAGAACCCGCGGCGCATCCTTGTGGGTGCGGAACACGCCGACCGGCTTGCCCGACTGGACGAGCAGCGTCTCTTCCTCGGTAAGCGTCTTGAGCGTGGCAATGATGCGGTCGAAATCGTCCCAGGTGCGGGCCGCGCGGCCGATGCCGCCATAGACGACCAGTTCGTGCGGGCGCTCCGCCACGTCCGGGTCGAGATTGTTCATCAGCATGCGCAGAGGCGCTTCGGTCATCCAGCTCTTGGCGTTGAGCTCGTTGCCGCGTGGTGCGCGGACCTCGCGTTCATTGTGGCGGGGATTGGTCATGGGTTCCTCTCAGCGTTTCAGTTCGAGCGCGACCTTTTCGATGCGTTCGAGAATGGCCTGCAGGTGCGGACGGAGCCGCTCGGCTTTTGCCGTGTCGTAGTCGAAGGGGACCGTCTCGCTGGCGAGGTATTCGATCTGCGCCAGCTCCATCTGGATGGCATGCACATTGTCCGCCGGGCGGCCGTAATGGCGTGTCGTCCAGCCCCCGCGGAAACGGCCGTTGAGCACATGGGTGTAGCCTTTGGCCTGCTCCGCCCCGGTAACCACTGCCGCCTCTATGGCCGCATCGCAGGTCGCGCCGCCATCACTGCCGATGTTGAAATCCGGCAGCCTGCCTTCGAAAAGGAAAGGGATCAGCGAGCGGATAGAATGGCAGTCATAAAGCACCGCTACCCCGTGCTCTGCCCTGACACGCTCGACCTCGGCGGCAAGCGCTTGGTGATAGGGCCGGTGAAAGGCGTCGCGCCGGGCAGCGATGTCAGCCTCGGTCGGCTCAGCCCCATCCTTCCAGATCGGTTTGCCGTCGAAATCGGTCAGCGGCACCAGCCCGGTGGTGTTCTGGCCGGGATAGAGGCTGGCGCCCTCCGGATCGCGGTTCGCGTCGATGACGTAACGATGGAAGGTCGCGCACACCGTGGTGGCGTTAGGCAGCAGCCCTTCGTAAAGCCTATGCAGGTGCCAGTCGGTGTCGGCGAGCAGCAACCCGTTTTCGTTCAGCCGCTCCCGGATCTCGACCGGAGCCTCAAGACCGGTGTGAGGAAAACCGAGGATGACCGGCGAAGAGCCGCGGGTCACTTCAACGACGGCGCTCATTCAACCCTCCAATGCCGGCAGAAGCCCGGCCGAAACGCTTGCGCCCAATGTCCCATCTGCCACGAGACGGGCGGCGGCGGTGAGATCGGGCGCCATGTAGCGATCGTCCTCGAGCGCCGGCACGGCGCCCCGCAGACAGGCGATCGCCTTCTGAAGTTCCGGGCTCGTGGTCAGCGGGGCACGCAATTCTACGCCCTGCGCGCCGGCGAGTGCCTCGATGCCGACTATGCCGAACAGATTCTCGGTCATCTGCAAGAGGCGCCGCGCACCGTGGCAGGCCATGGAGACGTGATCCTCCTGGTTGGCCGAGGTCGGCGTGGAGTCGACCGAAGCCGGATGCGACATCTGCTTGTTTTCGCTCATCAGCGCGGCCGAGGTTACTTCAGCGATCATCAGCCCGGAGTTCAGCCCCGGATTACGGGCGAGGAAAGGCGGCAGGCCGTAGGAAAGCGCCGGATCGACCAGAAGCGCGATGCGGCGCTGCGCGATGGCGCCGATCTCACAGATGGCGATGGCTATCTGATCGGCAGCAAAAGCCACCGGCTCTGCATGGAAATTGCCGCCCGATACGACGCTTTCGTCGGACAGGACCAGCGGGTTGTCGGTGACGGCGTTGGCCTCGATCTCCAGTGTGCGGGCAGCTTGGCGCAGAAGGTCAAGGCAGGCGCCATCGACCTGCGGCTGGCAGCGGATGCAATAGGGGTCCTGCACGCGCTCGTCGCCATCGAGGTGGCTCTGGCGGATGGCCGAGCCTTCAAGCAGGGCGCGAAGCGCAGCAGCGGTGTCGATCTGGCCCTTATGGCCGCGCAGCGTATGGATGTCCTCGGTAAAGGGGGCGGATGAGCCCATAGCTGCATCGGTGGAGAGCGCGCCGGTAATCAGCGCCGCCTGCGCCGCGCGATGGGCGCGAAAAAGGCCGGCCAGCGCGAGCGCGGTCGAGGCCTGCGTGCCATTGATGAGAGCGAGGCCTTCCTTGGCGGCGAGCACAACCGGCGTGAGCCCGGCGCGTCTGAGCGCCTCGAGACCGGACACACGTTCGCCCTGGAAAAACGCCTCCCCTTCCCCCATCATCACGGCGGCCAGATGGGCAAGCGGCGCAAGGTCGCCGGAAGCACCGACCGACCCTTTTTCGGGTATCAGCGGCAGCACGTTCTTAGCCAGCATACCCTCGATCAACCGCACCAGCTCGAGCCGAACGCCCGATGCGCCCCTTCCCAAGGAGATGAGCTTCAGCGCCATGATCAGGCGCACGATGTTTTCGGGCAGCGGCGCACCCACGCCGCAGCAATGCGACAGGATCAGATTGCGCTGGAGGGTAGCGGTATCCGCGGCGTCGATCTTGATCGAGGCCAGTTTTCCAAAACCGGTGTTGACGCCATAGACCGGCTCGTTGCCGGCCGCGATTGCGGCAATTCGCGCCGCTGCCTTCTCGATGCCCGCATCGAAGCTGCGGTCGAGAACGGCGTTCTCTCCGGTCCAGTAGATGGCTGCCAGATCGGCGAGCGGCACCGAACCGGGATGAAGCGTGATGGTCATGGACGGTTCCCTCGAGTCTCAGAACGTTGCATCGCGGCCGGCGCGGATGCGGGAGTGCAGCGGGTTGAAGCCGATGCGGTAAACAAGCTCCGCCGGCTCGGCGATATCCCATATGGCAAGGTCTGCTGCCTTGCCCGGTTGCAGCGTGCCGATGTCGTCAAGCTTGCCGAGCGCCCCGGCCGCCTCGCGGGTGATGCCGGCGATGCATTCCTCCACCGTGAGGGCGAACAGGGTCGCGCCCATATTCATGGTGAGGAGCAACGAGGTGAGCGGCGAGGTGCCCGGATTGCAGTCGGTGGCGAGCGCCATGGGCGTGCCATGCTTGCGGAACAGCTCGACCGGTGGCTTCTTCGTTTCGCGGATGAAATAGAAGGCACCGGGCAGCAGCACCGCAACAGTACCGGCCTTGGCCATGGCTGCAGCGCCTTCCTCGTCCGTATATTCCAGATGATCCGCCGACAACGCGCCATACTCTGCGGCCAGGGCCGCTCCGTGCAAGTTCGAAAGCTGGTCGGCATGCAGCTTCACCGGCAGGCCCAGCTTTTCTGCGGCGTCGAACACCAGCCGCATGTCCTCAGGCGAGAAAGCGATGCCTTCGCAGAAGCCGTCCACAGCGTCGATCAAGCCTTCCGCATGGGCTGCTTCCAACCCGGGCAACACCACTTCGCGCAGGAAATCGCCATTGCGGCCCTTGTATTCGGCGGGCGTCGCATGAGCGCCCAGATAAGTGGTGACGATGGCCACGTCGCGCTTTTCGCTCAACTTGCGGGCCGCGCTCAGCATCTTCAATTCGTCGGCAACCGTCAGGCCATAGCCGGACTTGATCTCGACCGTCGTTACGCCTTCTGCAAGCAGCGCGTCGAGACGCGGAAGGCTCTCGCGAACAAGGCCGTCTTCATCGGTGGAGCGAACGCTGCTGACAGAGGAGACGATACCGCCGCCGGCCCGCGCAATCTCCTCATAGGACGCGCCGGCCAGCCGCATCTCGAACTCGCGCGCCCGATTTCCGGCATGAACCAGATGCGTATGGCAATCGATCAGGCCAGGCGTCACCCAGCGACCATCACAATCGATCGTCTCGGCGCCGGTAAGCTCGCTGGACGGTAGCTCCGCCGCCGGCCCGGCGAACAGGATGCGGCCATCGCGAACGGCAACCGCTCCTCCTTCTACAATCCCCAGTCCCAGCCGACCGGGATCCAGCGTCGCCAGCCGCGCATTGGTCCAGATGCGATCGCCTTTTGCCACTGATGCTCTCCCCGACAAGCGCGTTGCGTCAGCTCTGTACTGCTGTTATGTATATACTTAATCGAAAGCGGCGCAAGCCGTAAAGTTCAGCATCGCGCCTGGGAGGGTACCACAATGACAGTCATCCATGCCGAGAGTGCCCTGCTGCCGGAAGGCCTGGCACGCGATGTGCGTATCGCCTTCTCGAAGGCGGGAATCGAACGCGTGGAAAGGGGCGTGCCGCCACAGGCTGGTGACGAGCGCCATCGCTTCGTGCTGCCGGCGATGCCTAACCTGCACAGCCACGCCTTCCAGCGCGCGATGGCAGGCCTGGCGGAGACGCGCGGGCTTGGCGAGGACAGTTTCTGGAGCTGGCGCACCGAGATGTACCGCGTCGCCCTGAAGATGACGCCGGACCATGTCGAGGCCGTCGCCGCCCGGCTCTATATGGAAATGCTCGAGGCGGGCTTCTGTCGCGTCGGCGAATTCCACTATCTACACCACGATGCGGACGGCTCCGCCTATGCCGATCCGGCCGAGATGGCCGCGCGCATCGGTGTCGCCAGCGCCGAGACGGGCATCGCCCTCACATTGCTGCCCGTGTTCTACGCCCATTCAGGTTTCGGCGGGGCAGCGCCCATCGAAGGCCAGCGGCGCTTCATCCACGATATCGACGCGTTCGCCCGACTGATGGAGCGATCGGAAGAGATCGTCTCCGGTTTGCCTTGCGCGGTGCTCGGTGTTGCTCCGCACAGTCTCAGAGCGGCGACGCCGGAGGAACTGAAGCTGGTCGTTCCATCCGCCAAGGGCGGCCCGGTGCATATCCATGTTGCCGAGCAGGTGAAGGAGGTAGAAGACTGCGTCCAGTGGTCCGGCAAGCGTCCGGTGCAATGGCTGCTCGATAATATGCAGCTCGATGACCATTGGTGCCTGATCCACGCCACCCACATGACCAAGGACGAAATCGCCCGTATGGGGGAAAGCGGCGCGGTTGCTGGCTTGTGCCCGATCACCGAGGCCAATCTGGGAGACGGGGTCTTTGCCGCCCCTGACTTCGTTGCAGCTGGCGGCCGTTTCGGTGTCGGCTCGGACAGCAACATCCTGATCTCGGTGGCAGAAGAATTGCGCATGCTGGAATATTCGCAGCGTCTGGCGCATCGCTCGCGGAACGTGCTGGCCGCTCCCGGTCGGTCGACCGGTTTGAACCTTTACCAGCAGGCGCTGTGCGGCGGGGCCCAGGCGCTGGGCACGACCAGCGGCATTGAGACCGGCTCCCCGGCCGATTTTCTGACGCTCGACCTTTCCGCCGCGGATTATCTGCCGATGGAGAAGGTGCTTGATCATTTCGTCTTCGCCCGCGGCATAAAGGTGGACTGCGTATGGGTCGGCGGCGCCAGGCAGGTCGAAGGTGGCCGGCATCGCCGGCGCGATGCGATCACCGCACGTTTCGCGAAGGCAATGGCGGAACTCAACGAATAGATCCGCTACGAAATCGGATTCCGATTGTCGCTCCGATGGGCTAGTGAACGCTGGGCACAACTAGAGCGAAGGCGACGTGGCAAACGGTACGGGCAAGGAGGCGACCCTCCATCAGACCATCCTGAGGGAGATCGAAGGACGGATCGTGTCCGGTGAATGGCCTCCGGGCTTTCGTCTGCCGTTCGAGGTCGATCTGGCCGAGCATTATGGTTGCTCGCGCATGACGGTGAACAAGGTCATGACCCAGCTTGCCAAGGCCGGGCTGATCGAGCGCCACCGCAAAGCCGGCAGCTTCGTAACCCGACCACGCGCGCAATCGGCGGTTCTGGAACTGCATGATATCGAGGCGGAGGTGAAATCCCTCGGCCTGCCATATGCCTACACGCTGATTTCACGCAAGGACCGGCGCTCAAATGCGGAGGACCGGCGTCTGATGGAACTGGACCAGCCCACGCCCATGATCGAGCTTCTGGCCGTCCACAGGGCCGGTGCCAGACCCTTCTGCGTGGAGGAGCGCCGCATCAATGCCGGCGCAGTCCCCGAGGCCGCCGACACCGATTTTGCAACGAACGCGCCGGGCCAATGGCTTATCGCCCAGGTGCCTTGGAGTGCCGCCGAAAATCGCATCCAGGCCATGGGTGCGCCGGCCGAGGCGGCGCGTCTTTTGGAACTGCCGAAGGGTACCGCCTGCCTCGTCGTCGAGCGCCGCACCTGGAGCCATGCCGGCCCGATCACCTTCGTGCGCCTGACCTATCCCGGCGACAGCCATACGCTCATCGCGCGGTTCGCACCGGCCCAATGATGAAGAGCACGAGTACCAGCCGGGCTAAGGCCAGGCGGCAAAGGAGTGACGGCTGTGCGCGCGAAGCGCTGAGTGCTGGCGGTGCTTGTTGGGCGAACGGCCTGTCTCACGCTTGAAGAACCGGCTGAAATAGGCCGGATCCTGGAAACCAAGCGTTTCTGCAATCTCGGCGACGGGAAGGCTGCTTCCCTCCAAAAGGCTGATGGCTTCTTCGACGAGCCGCGCGTGGATGATCGCGAGCGGCGAACGGCCGGCCACGCGCCGGACCGTCACATTGAGCCGCTCCGCCGTCACCCCAACCTCTTCGGCGTAGCGAGCGATCGTCCAGTGGTCGCGCAGGTGCAACTCCACCGCATGCAGGAACCGGTGCATGATCGTGCGTGGCAAGGGCTGGCTTTCGCGCATCACCGGACCGGAAAGCCGCCAGGCCCCGATGAGGAACAATGCCAGCCGGTGACGTACGGCATCGTCCATCCCCGGCCATTCCTGCAGGCTCTCATCAAGCATATCTTCCACATTGTCCGCCAGCCGGCGCGCCTGCTTCGGCTCGAGTTTCACGACCAGGAGGGAATGCGAAAGCGCCTCGCGGATTGCCTGCGCGTTCGGACCCATGCCCACCGCCCGCGCGAAGCTGATCTCGGAGACTGACAGCGAGATCCCGCGTGAACCCGCGCCTATGCGCAATTTGGTGCCACGCTTTGCTTGCAGCCAGATGAGGCAGGGTGCTGCGAAAGATACCTCGCCCCCCGCAACACGCACGACACCACTGCCAGAGAGGAAGACGAAGGCGCGGTAACCGGAATCGGGAAGAGTCCACTCCCCATCCGCCAACTCGCCCCGTAGGAGCTGGATTTCGAGATCAGGCGGCGACTTCTGCCACAGATTGGTCATCGGTTCCCCTCATGCCGATAGACCGCGAAAAGTGCAAAAAATCGCTGAATATGTCTATTCCTTCATTCTTGGGCTGTCCTAGGCTAGGATTACGTCCGGTGTGCGGGCGGAGGAGCGTGATCTGCACACCGGAAGCTTGCCATTTGCAAGATGTCCAGGAGGGAGGAATAAATGATCAGGCGTAGAGACTTTCTCGCCGGCGCAGCGTCTGCCATCGCGCTGCCGGCCTATATCCGGTCCAGCTTTGCGCAAAGCGCGGAGTATACGTTCAAGCTGCACCATTTCCTCGGGCCCAAAGCCCCCGCGCAAACACAGATGCTGGAGCCCTGGGCCAAGCGGATCGAGGAGGATTCCGGCGGCCGGGTGAAGGTCGAGTTCTATCCCTCCATGTCGCTGGGCGGCGCGCCGAACCAGCTGTTCCGTCAGGTGGCGGAAGGGGTCGTGGACATCATCTGGACGGTGAATGGCTATACACCGGGTCTCTTCCCGCGCTCGGAGGTTTTTGAGCTGCCGACAATTTTCACCAACGATATCGCTGCCACGAACCTCGCCATGCGCGATCTCTTCGAGAACCAGCTCGCGCCCGAGTTCGCCGATGTGCAGGTGCTGTTTTTGCACGTCCATGCCGGACAGGCGATACAGATGGCGACGGACCTGGTCCGCTCACCCGATGATACCAAGGGCAAAAAGCTGCGGGTGCCAGGGCCGACCGGCAACGCCGTCGTCGAGGCCATGGGTGCCACGCCGGTCACCATGCCGGTCCCCGACCTGCCGCAGGCGCTTTCCACCAACGCCGTCGATGGTGCGCTCATCCCATGGGAGATCATTCCCGCCCTGCAGCTCTGGGAGACGACGCAGTATCAGATTGAAGGGCCGAACAACAATCGCTTTGGCACGACCACTTTCCAGGTCTCGATGAACAAGGCCCGGTGGGAGGAGTTGCCGGACGACCTCAAGGAGGTCTTCAGCAAGCACAGCGGCGAGGACTGGCTGCGCGAAGTGGGGCAGATCTGGCGCAATATCGACGATCGTGGAATCGCGCTCGCAGTGGAGGAAGGCAATGAGCATGTCATCCTTACCGAAGAAGAGATGGCGTCGTTCAACGCGGTGCTTGCGCCCGTCGTCGACCGGTGGGTGGAGGAGCGTGCGAATGCGGGCTTTGACGCCTCCGCTCTGGTAGAAGCCGCCAAGCAGGCGCTGGCGGCGCGCCAATCTTGAGCGAGAGCAAGCGGCACGAGGCGGGCGCATCGCCGCCTGCCTCCCCGCCCCCGATACGTGCTGCGGTGCTGATCGAAACGGCCACCCGCTGGTGGGCGATCCTCGGGGGCGCGCTGATCCTCATCCTTGCTGTCATGGCGGCGGTAAGCGCCGCCTCGAACGTCATCCTCGGGCGGCCCCTCGCCGCCGACTATGAGCTCGTCAAGCATCTCACGGCGGTGGCTGTCTTCATGTTCCTGCCCTATTGCCAAATCACCGGCTCGAACATCACGGTCGACTTCTTCACCGAAGGCATGAGCGAACGGGCCAAGAAGGCGATGAGCGCTTTCTCTTCGCTTTTTGCCCTTGCCTTCGCGATCGTTCTTTTCGTGCAGATGTCGAAGGGTTTTCAAAGTTACGTCCGCTTTCAGGAGGTAACGCCCGTCCTGCGGCTGCCGCTCTGGACGGCATTCCCGCCGATCCTCGTGTCCATCGCGCTGCTCGCAGCAGCCTCCTGCGTCACCCTTGTCGATGGCATCCGTAGCATGCGAGCCCTCGGGGCGAGGAGCTGAACCGATGACCAGCCTGCTTATCGGACTTCTCGGCCTCGGCATATTGCTTGCTTTGATCGCGCTGCGGGTGCCGATCGCCTACACAATGATACTCGTCGGCATCGGCGGCGTCGCATACCAGTCGGGACCGACGGTCGTCCTCAATCAGCTCAAGGACCTGGCCTACGCCCAGTTCTCGAATTACGACCTGTCGGTCCTTCCCATGTTCCTTTTGATGGGTGGACTTGCCTCACGCTCCGGCCTTTCGACGGATCTTTTTCGGGCGGCGAATGCGTGGTTCGGTGGCCTGCGCGGCGGCGTGGCTATGGCAGCGGTGGCCGCCTGCGCAGGTTTTGGCGCCGTATGCGGCTCGTCGACCGCAACCGCCTCGACCATGGGTCAGGTCGCCCTGCCGGAACTCCGGCGCTATAATTATTCCGGCGCGCTCGCGACGGGCACCATCGCCGCCGGTGGCACGCTCGGCATCCTCATCCCACCCTCGATCGTGCTGATCGTCTACGCCATCATCGTCGAGGTGAACATCGTCACCATGTTCGCCGCCGCGCTCATTCCAGGGCTTCTTGCGACGGCGATGTTTCTGGCGACCGTGGCGCTTTACGTACGCTTCGTTCCTGGCGCAGGCCCGAAGGGGGAGCCGGTCAGCGCATCCGAGCTCCGATCGGCCACCATCGGCGTCATTCCGGTCCTGGTGGTGTTTGGAGCGGTCATTGGCGGCATCTATGCCGGGATCTATAATCCGACGGCAGCGGCCGCCATCGGCGTCTTCCTGGTGCTGGCCTATGGCTTCGCGGCGCGGCGGCTGAGCCTTGCCGGGCTGCGCGACAGCTTGCTTGAGACGGCAAGCAACAGCGGCATGATCTTCCTCATCCTCCTCGGCGCAGAGCTTCTGAAAATCTTCATGTCGCGAGCCGGCGTGCCCCAGGCCGGCGCCGAAATGCTGCAAACGAGCGGGCTTGCACCCATGACGATCCTGATCCTCGTCATCGTCGTGTTCCTCATTCTGGGCTGCCTCATGGACAGCCTGTCGATGGTAATCTTGGCCATCCCATTCTTCTGGCCGGTGATGGCCGGGCTCGACTTCGGGCTCAGCCCGAACGACACGAAGATCTGGTTTGGCATCATCATCCTGATCGTGGTGGAGCTTGGTCTCATCACGCCGCCGGTCGGGCTTAACGTCTTCGTCATCAGCGCCATGGCGAGGGATGTGCCCATGCGGGAAACCTTCAAGGGCGTGATGCCCTTCTTGGGCGCTGAGATGGTGCGCATCACCCTGCTCGTCGCCTTCCCCGCGATCACGCTGTTCCTGCCGCACCTTTTACGATAGACGCCAAACAGGGCCGAGACGATGGATAGCACCCCCGAAGGGAATGTCCCATTCGACACCATTACCGCCGGAGGCGCGCTGCTCGCGCGACTGAAAGCCGTCGGCGTGGACTACATCTTCGCCAATTCCGGTACGGATTTCCCCCCAATCATCGAGGGACTGGCAGAGGCTGCAGCCAAAGAGATCGACCTTCCGCAAGCCGTTGTCGTACCGCACGAAACGGCGGCCATGGCCATGGCGCACGGCTATTATCTTGCGAGCGGCCGCAGCCAGGCCGTGATCGCGCATACAAATGTCGGGCTTGCGAACTGCGCAATCGGCGCGATCAATGCCGCCGTGGAGCGCGTGCCCGTTCTGCTCTTTTCGGGTCGGACGCCAACCTTGGAACAGGGCCGCTTTGGCGCGCGCACCGTGCCCATCGGCTGGGGCCAGGAAATGCGCGACCAAACCGCACTGGTGCGCGAGGCTTCCAAATGGGATTACGAGCTGCGTTTCCCCGAGCAGACGCAGGAGATCGTCGACCGGGCATTCGCCATTGCCAACTCCACCCCGCGCGGTCCTGTCTATGTCAGCCTGCCGCGCGAGGTGTTGTGCGAGGCGGCCCCTCGCGCGGGGCTAGATCAGCCGCCCATCATGAAGCCCGCGACGGTGTACCCGAGCGTAGCCTTGGTCGAGGAGGCCGCGCGTGTGCTGGCCGAGGCCAAGCACCCGGTGATCTTCGCACAGCATGGAGCAGGCAGTGCGGAAGCCTTCCGGGCACTTGGCGAGATGGCGGACGAGTGGGGCATCCCCGTTTGCCAGTATTGGGCGGTGCAGCTCGCCCTTCCGACTGATCACCCCATGGCCGCCGACATGAATCCCGCACCGCTCCTCGAAAAGGCGGACGCCATCCTGGTCCTGGATTCGCTGGCGCCCTGGTCGCCAAACGTCCATACGCCGCTGGACCGTGCCACTGTGATCCAGATGGGGCCGGACCCACTTTCCTCGCGCATTCCGGTCCGCAATTTCCGCTCCTCCATTTCCATCGCCTGCGAACTCTCTGAAGGGATCCTCGCCCTCAAGCGAGCCTTGGAGCGGTTCAAAGCGGAACAAGAGGAAAAGCGTCTGAGCCGGCGCGAGGCGGTTGCACACGCCAACAGGGAAACGCGCCAGCGTGTGCTCGCAGACGCAGAAGCGGGCTGTCACGGCACGATGACGAAGGAATGGGCAAGCCTTTGCCTTTCGCGTGCGCTGGAAGGCCGGGGAGCAACGGTGCTTTCGGAGCTTGGTTGCCCACTTGCCCCAATGTCCCTCGACCATCACCGCGCCTGGTATCAAGAGCCGCATGCCGGTGGGCTCGGCTGGTCGTTTCCTGCCGCCCTCGGCATGCAGCTTGCCGATCGGAACCGTCTGATCGTCGCCACCATGGGCGACGGGTCCTACATGTTCTCCAACCCGGTCGTCTGTCACCAGGTTGCCGAGGCGCTGAACCTGCCCATCGTCGTCCTGATCACCAACAATGCCGAATGGGGCGCCGTGCGCCAGTCAGTGCTCGGCCTATACCCGCAGGGCTATGCGGCGCGCGCCAACGCGATGCCGCTCACGCAGCTTGCACCCGTGCCGGACTTCACCCGGGTCGCCGAGGCCAGCCGCGCCTGGGCGCGTCGCGTTGAGAACGGAGCCGACCTGCCCCAAGCCCTGACAGAAGCCATCCGCCACGCGGAGGAGAAGCGCGGCCTTGCGCTGCTCGATGTGAAAGTGCGTTCGTAAAGAAGGAGAATCCAATGCCCGAAGCGCCCACTACCGAATTCTGGCGCGACCTGAAGCCCATCGAAAAGGTCTTTCAGCGCGATGCGAAGCCCGAGGTTTATCTCTCCAACGCGCCGACAGAAGACGAGCGCTATTATGTGCCGTTCACCGATACCGTGTTTTCGCGCCCGCTGTGGATCTCGCCCACGCAGAACAAATGGTGCGATATCCTGATGGCCAAGAAGGCCGGGCTGGTGAACCGCCATTATCACCCGCACGAAGTGTTCGCTTACACGATCTCCGGCAAGTGGGGCTATCTGGAACACGACTGGACGGCGACGGCCGGCGATTTCGTCTATGAGACGCCCGGCGAGGGGCATACGCTTGTCGCTTACGACCATCCGGATCCAATGCGAGTGTTTTTCCAGGTGAAGGGCCCGCTCATCTGGCTGGACGAAAATGGCGAGCCCGACGGCTTCTTTGACGTCCACAACTACATAGAAATGTGCCGCAACCATTATGAGAAGGTTGGGATCGGCGCGGACTACGTGGACTTGCTGTTCCGATAGATCGGGCGGTGAGGCCGTTTGCCGAGCACGCGGGATGCGTACGAAGCTGCGGCCTCACGCCAACACGCGAAAAGTACAATTCTTCGCCGAAAACTTCCATTCTGTTCTGAAGTCAGCGTGCTAGCCTCACATGCGGGTTGGCCAAGGCGAAGAGAGGTTCTGGCCAAAACCAGAGGGATGGCGAGCTTCGACATATCGAAGCCGTACAGGGAGGACGTACCATGATCAATTTGCCCCGCAGGGCAATCCTGCGCACGCTTGGCATTTCCGCCTGCATGTTCGCGATTGCCGCGGCCATGCCTGCCGGTGCGCAGGACCGTGCCTCGGTGAAGATCGGCTATGCGATTTCAAAGACGGGCGGCAATGCCGGTGGCGCCGGCATCACCACAATTCCGAACTATCAGCTTTGGGTTAAGGAGGTGAACGACGCAGGCGGCCTGGAGCTGCCGGACGGTACGCGCCTGCCGATCGAAGTGATCGAATATGACGACCGCTCGTCGGCCGAGGAGGTGGTGCGCGCAACCGAGCGCCTCGCCACGCAGGACCAGGTGGATTTCATCCTGCCGCCGTGGGGCACCGGTTTCAATCTTGCCGTGGCACCGATGTTCGACCGCTTCGGCTACCCGCAGCTTGCCGTCTCCTCGGTGACGGACAAAGCACCGGATTTCGTGAAGCGCTGGAAGCGCAGCTTCTGGATGCTCGGCGGCGGAAGCGACTACACCGACGCGCTCGCAGGGCTTCTCAAGAAGGCGATCGGCGAGGGAAAGATCAACAACAAGATTGCCATGATCTCGGTAGCCGACGGGTTCGGCGTCGATCTCGTCACGGCCGCGCGGCCTTCCTTCAACGAGGCCGAGCTCGAGGTGGTTTATGATGTGACCTATCCGGTCGGCACCACGGACTTCACCTCCATGATCAACGAGGCGGCCGCCAGCGGAGCGGATACCTTCGTGGCCTTTTCCTATCCGCCGGAAACCTTTGCGATCACTCAGCAGGCACAGGTCGCCAAGTTCAATCCCAAAGTGCTTTATCTGGGCGTCGGCGCGGCCTTTCCGAATTTCGGGCCCGATCTCGGCGCCAATGCGGAAGGCATCATGAGCCTTGGCGGCATCGACCCCAAGAACGAGGCGAATGTGGCCTACCGCAAGCGGCATGAGGAGGTGATCGGCCGGGCGCCCGACCTCTGGGGCAGCGTCGTTACCTATGCCAGCCTGCAGATGCTGCAGGAAGCGATCAAGCGGCGCGGCCTCGACCGCGAGGCCGTCTCCGACGAGCTCTCCAACGGCGCATTCCAGACGGTGCTGGGTGAAGTGAAACTCGAGGACAACCAGCTCCGCACCCTCTGGTTCGGCGGGCAGTGGCAGAACGGGAACTTCGTCGCCGTGGCTCCGGTCGACCGTGAGGGCGTGTCCGAGGCAATCCTGCCCAAGGCATCCTGGAAGTAAGCGGATCGGGAGGGCGGCCGATGCTCGTCACCACCATCATCAATGGACTGGTGCTTGGCGGCACCTATGCGCTTCTCGCCATGGGTCTCACGATCCAATACGGCATCGCGCGCATCATGAACCTGGCCTATGGCGAGACGATCATCGCCGCCGCCTTCCTCGCCTTTGTGCTGAACAGCACGCTAGGGGTTGCTCCGCTTGTAAGCCTGCTTGTTGCAGCCCCTGCAGGCTTTGCCCTGAGCTATCTGATCTATGGTTTGATGCTTCATCCGCTGGTGAAACGCTCGAAGGGAAGAGCCTCGCTGGAGGTGGACTCGATTCTCGCCACCTTCGGCCTGCTCTTTGTCATCCAGGGGGTGATGCTGGTCTTCTTCGGCGGCAATTACATCAGCTACACCTACATGAATTTCGGCATCGACATTCTTGGTTCGAGCGTGGCAGCCAACAGGCTGACGGCTCTCATCCTCGCGCTCGTGCTCGGCGGCGGGCTCTATCTTCTCCTGACGCGCACTTTATGGGGGACTGCCCTCCGCGCCGTTTCGGTGGCCCCGCAATCCGCTCCTCTGGTCGGCATTGACGCTGATCGTGCCGCCCGCTTTGCTTTCGCGCTCGGGGGCGCGTTGGCCACGTGCGGTGGCGTCGTCATTTCCATGTACCAGACCTTCACGGCTAGCTCCGGCGTGATCTTCACCATGAAGGCGCTAATCGTGGTGATCCTCGGCGGCGTGGGAAATCTCGCCGGCGCGCTTTCGGCGGGCCTTCTCCTCGGCCTCGTGGAGACTCTGGTCGCCACCTATGTCAGCCCGGGACTGACGCTTGCCGCCGTTTATTTCATCTTCCTGGGCGTGCTGCTTTGGCGCCCCTCGGGCCTCTTCGGAAGGGCAAGATGATGAAGGGTGCGTTCGTCTGGGCGATCTTCGCCCTCACCCTTGCCGTTCTTGCCGCGGCTCCGTTCTTCCTTGAAGCGTACGGGCTGGGCCTGCTCATCGGCCTCCTCGGCTATGTGACGCTTGCCAGTGCCTGGGGGCTGTTTTCCGGCCGCACCGGCTATGTCTCCCTGGCGACCGTCGCCTTCTTCGGCGTGGGCGCCTATGCGGTCGCTGCCTTGAACGAGGTGCTGCCCTACCCGCTGGTCCTTCTGGTCGCTGCTCTAGCTGGCCTCGGCCTGGCGCTCGCCGTCGGGCTTTCCACGCTCAGGCTCGCCGGCGTCTATTTCGTCATCTTCACCTTCGGCCTTGCCGAACTCGTTCGACAGCTCGTCACCTGGTACGAGATCAACGTGACGGGCACGCTCGGCCGCTACATCTTCATGGATCTCGGCCCGGAGCACATCTACTGGCAGCTTCTGGCGCTCGCGGCGGCGACCCTCTTCATCACCTGGCGCATCGACCGTTCGCGGCTGGGGCTTGCTCTTCGGGTGATCGCCGACGACGAGGTGGTGGCGGCGCATCTTGGCATTGACCTTGCCCGCACGAAGCTCGCACTCTTCGCGCTCTCCTCGGTGATCGTCACTCTCGTGGGTGCGATCCAGGCGCCGCGCTGGACCTATATCGAGCCGGCGATCGTGTTCAATCCCACCGTCTCCTTCCTCACGCTGGTCATGGCCCTTCTGGGTGGAGCCTCGCGCTTGTGGGGGCCGGCGCTGGGGGCCGTGCCGCTCTTTCTCCTGTTCGAGTGGCTCTCCGCTAATTTCCCGAACCATTATTCGATTCTGCTCGGGCTTCTCTTCATCGCCATCGTCTTCGCGCTACCCAAGGGCGTCTTTGCATTCGCGGAAATGCACCTCAAGACACGAGGCGGCGAGAAGCGCATCGTTCCCGTGGAAGCGGAGAGCAAGCCATGACAGCAGCGCTGCTGACCGTCTCCTCCCTTTCCAAACGCTTCGGCGGGCTCGTCGCCGTAAAGAATGTGAGCTTCGACGTCGCGGCAGGCGAGATAACCGGCCTGCTCGGGCCCAACGGTTCTGGCAAGACCACCGTGCTCAACATGATCTCCGGCAGCTTCAAGCCTAGCGCGGGCGCGATCGAGCTTGCAGGAGCAAGGCTTTCCGGCCTGCCTGCGCACAAGATCGCCGCACTCGGCGTGGCGCGCACATTCCAACTCGTGCGCATCCTGCCCTCGCTGACCGTGGCCGAAAATGTGCTGGCGGCACTCGCCTTCCGCCGCGAGCGGCTATGGGGCGTGGAGGCGAAAGAAAGAGCTGATGCGCTGCTTGAGGAAGTGGGCCTCTCCGGACGCGGCCGGGAAAGCGCCGCTGATCTCACCTACATCGACCAGAAGCGCATGGAGCTTGCACGAGCGCTTGCCGCCGAGCCGCGTCTCCTGCTGCTCGATGAGTGGCTGGCAGGTCTCAATCCCGGGGAACTCAGGGTCGGGATCGATCTCATTGCCGGTCTCAGGGAGAAGGGCGTGACGATCCTCCTTGTCGAGCATGTGATGGAGGCCGTGCGCGCGCTTTGCGGCCGCGCGGTCGTGATGAATGCGGGCGTCAAGATCGCCGAGGGAAATACGGCCAAGGTGCTGGAGAACCCAGAAGTGGTCCAAGCCTATTTGGGAGGTGAGGATGCTTGATGTCGCGCGCCTTTCCGTGAGCTATGGCAAGCATGTGGCGCTTACCGATGTTTCGATCCGCGTGGCTACGGGCGAGGCGGTGGTGATCCTGGGTGCCAACGGTGCGGGAAAATCGTCCCTGCTCAAGGCCATCGCCGGGCTGGTGCAGCCGGCACCCGGTGCGGGTGTTGCGCTCGACGACAAGCCGCTTACAGGCATTCCCGCCCATGAGGTGCTGGAAGCAGGCATTGCGCTTGTGCCCGAAGGCCGCGGCATTTTCGGCGATCTCACTGTTTCGGAAAACCTGGACCTCGGCGCCTATGCACACCGGGCGCGGAAAGAGGCCCCGCGCAATCGCGACCTGGTCTACCAGCTCTTCCCGCGCCTCGTCGAACGGCGCCACCAGAGGGTCGCCACCATGTCGGGCGGCGAGCAGCAGATGGTGGCCATCGGCCGCGCGCTGATGTCCGCGCCGCGGCTTCTGATGCTCGATGAGCCGAGCCTGGGGCTTGCCCCGGTCATGGTGGGTGAACTGTTCTCGGCCCTAAAGCAGATCCGGCACGCGGGCATGGCACTGCTCATCGTCGAGCAGAGCGTCCGCAAGAGCCTGGACCTGGCGGACCGCGGCTATGTGCTTGAGGCCGGGCGCATGGTTGGAAATGGGACGGCTGCCTCCCTCCGGGAGGATCCCGTTGTCCAGCGCGCCTTTCTCGGAATGGCGGCTGACGCTTGAAGATGGAGACTATGATGGATGTGCTTGGACTGATCATCGACAGCGAGGAGCGCTCGGCCACCGACGGCCGCGCCTTCGAGCGCCACAACCCGGTGACGGGCGACGTCGCCACGCGGGCGGCGGCGGCAAGCGCGGACGACGCGGTTGCTGCCGTGGATGCCGCTGCCGCCGCCTTCCCTGCCTGGTCGCAGACAAGCCCCGGTGAGCGGCGCGCGATCCTGTCGAAGGCGGCGGACCGGCTGCAGGAGATGGCCGATGATTTCGTCGCGGCGATGGCGGCCGAGATCGGTGCCACCGTCGGTTGGGCTTTGTTCAATGTCGGGCTTGCCGCCGATATGCTGCGCGAGGCGGCGGCGCTCACCACCCAGATCAAGGGCGAAATCATTCCTTCCAACCGGCCGGGCTCCTTCGCCATGGCGATCCGCCAGCCCGCGGGGGTCGTGCTTTCGATCGCCCCATGGAATGCGCCGATCATCCTCGGCGTGCGCTCGATTGCCACCCCGCTTGCATGCGGCAACACCGTGGTGATGAAGACGTCGGAGATTTGCCCGCGCACGCACAGCCTCATCGTGCGGGCGCTGAACGAGGCCGGTTTGCCGAAGGGCGTGCTCAACGCCGTTTCCAATGCCCCGGAAGATGCGGCGGAAATCGTGGAGACACTGATCGCACAGCCGGCTGTGCGGCGCGTCAATTTCACTGGCTCCACGCGCGTCGGCCGTATTATCGCCGAGCTTTCCAGCCGCCACCTCAAGCCCGCGCTGATGGAGCTCGGCGGCAAGGCACCGCTCGTGGTCCTCGACGATGCTGATCTCGATGCTGCAGTGGCCGCCGCTGCCTTCGGCTCGTTCATGAACCAGGGCCAAATCTGCATGTCAACTGATCGGATCGTGGTCGATGAAAAGATTGCCGACGAATTCGTCGGCGCCTTGGGCGCAAAGGCGAAGACGCTGAAGGCGGCCGACCCGCGCCAGGGGAATGCGCCGCTTGGCTGCGTGGTGGATGGGGCGGCTGCAAGCCGCATCGGCCAGCTCATCGGCGACGCTGTCGGCAAAGGCGCCGTGCTGGCTGCCGGCGGCGGTGTGGACGGCACGATCATCCAGGCAACCGTACTCGACAAGGTGACCCCCTCCATGCGCATCTATTCGGAGGAGAGCTTTGGGCCGGTTGTGGCGGTGATCCGCGCCGGCAGCGTGGAGGAGGCCGTGCGCGTGGCGAACGATACCGAATACGGGCTCTCCGCCGCTGTCTTCGGCCGCGACGTGAACCGCGCGATGGCCGTTGCACGGCGCATCCAGTCTGGCATCTGTCATATAAACGGCCCGACCGTGCATGATGAGGCGCAGATGCCCTTCGGCGGCGTGAAAGCCTCGGGCTGGGGCCGCTTCGGCGGAAGCGCCGGCATCCACGAGTTCACCGAACTGCGCTGGATCACCGTCCAGGACGGCCCGATACATTACCCGTTCTGAGCGGGGGACATTGCAATGGGAAGACTCGAGGGCAAGAGCTGCGTCGTCACGGGCGGTGCAGGCAGTATCGGCAGCGCCACCGCGCGCTTGTTTCTGTCTGAAGGCGCAGGGGTCTTCCTGGTCGATCGGGATGTCGAGGCACTTCAGGCCGTCGCCGCGCAGCTTGGAGAGCGCGACCGGCTTGCCTGGGCCGCGGCTGACGTCTCGAACGCAGCCGAAACGGCCGCCTATGTGGAACGGGCGGTCCAGGCTTTCGGCCCGATCGATATTCTCTTTTCGAATGCCGGCAATTTCGGCGTGGTTCGTCCCATCGCCGATTATCCCGACGATGTGTTCGAAGCGGTAATGGCGGTACATGTGAAGGGTGCCTATCTGGCAGCCAAGCATGTCGTTCCGCATATGCGCGACGGGGGTGCAGTCGTCATCACCTCCAGCGTGGCAGCGATGAGAGGAGACGCTGGCGTCTATGCCTACATCATTGCCAAGCATGCGCAGGTGGGGCTCATGCGCTGCCTTGCGAAGGAGCTTGCCCGGCGGCG
>NZ_JAEQ01000032.1 GCF_000518985.1 Chelativorans sp. J32 | reverse complement strand
AGACCACCGACTATGGCGCGCTCGCCGCGCTCTACCGCCATGTCGGCAACAATTTCAAGGTCGGCGTCGGCTACAATTTCGGCCGCTTCTCCGACGACTTGCGCGACCTAACCCTCGACGACGAAGGCGTCTTCCTGAACATCGTCGGCAAATTCTGACCGCCTCTCTCCCCGCCGCCCAACAACACGCGGCGGGGGGAGCTTTTTGTGATTGAAGCGTTGGGGAGGCGGCTATGCAACGGGGGAAAGCAGTGGACCTGCGAGGGCTGCAGCCACAGCAAGTTCCGTCCGGGGAGACCGCGCGATGCGCGGCTGTTCGAACTCTGCCCGGGATGCCAGGTCCGGTTCAAGCGCAGGGGACCCACAATTTCGGGAGACCACGCAGTGGCAACTCGGACCCCTTTCCCTCCTCTCGGCAGCGAAGATCGAAGCCTAGCCTAAACGGAAGCGGAATTGGATTTATGCCAATTCTGGGACGAAGCCGATGAGCCGGCGGATAGAGCGTGCCGCCAGGGCTGGGAGAGGAGCGAACTAAGGTTCCGCTCAGTTGGAGCTCGTAGACGAGCCCCATGGCTGGGGAATTCCCACCATCGCAGGACGATGGCGACCGGCTATCAGAGACGGCAAAGCAGGCGTCATCGAGGAGATGTGCAGGGCGGGTATTTCAACATGGCCAGCCCGAGGCCAAGGTTGCCCACCGGCTCTATATGATGGGGCTGTCGGAGAGCTCAGGAAATAGCAGCGCCGGCTGTGCGTGTCCGGAAAACCTATGGTTCCGGCATCAGACGGAGCCCACCCCGTTGTCCGGGAACCTTCAGGTACGGCGTTTCGCCGGAAGTTCAGCGGTGGCACCGCGTCGGCCAGTTGAACGTTTGAAAAATTCGGCTGGCAAATTGTTCGATTCGAGCAGCCAGTCGACGAAATGCCGTGTCGGCGTGGAGACCGATTTCACCGTCGGCCAGACGATATAGAAGGATGACCCCGTCCTTATCGGGCGCATGAAGGGCCGCACCAGCCGTCCCGAATCCAGTTCGTCGTGAAGAATGTCGATCTGGCCTATGGCCAGACCAAGCCCGTCGCGCGCCGCACCATAGGCAAGCAGCGAGCTTTCGAAGATCATGCCCGGTCCGTCCGGGAGTTCCACGCCGGCGGCATCCGCCCAAAGATCCCATTCCCGGCGGCGGTATTTCGCGTGAAGAAGCATCGCTCGCGAAAGGTCGGAAGGCGTGCGAAAGCCGTTGAACCGTTCTGCATATTCCGGGCTGCAGACGACATCTATCGTTTCGTCGAAGAGCTTGCGGCTGCGAGCGTCGCCCCATTCTCCCTGGCCAAGCTGGAAGGCCAGATCCAGATGCGTTCCACGGAAATCCAGCGGCTGCACGGTTGTATCCAGGCGTACCGAATGGTCCGGAAACGCGGCGTAGAACCGGCTCAGCCGAGGCGAGAGCCAATAATGCACCAGAGTTGGGTAGATGCGCAGCTGAACGACCTGTTCGCGCTCACTTTCCAGGACCCGGTGGGTGGCCCGCTCCAGATCGTGGAACAGGTCGATGATCTCACGGCTGAACGAGCGCCCCACTTCGGTCAATTTGACCGAGCGCGCGCGCCTTTCGAACAACTGAACGCCGAGGTAATCCTCCAGAACCGTGATCTGACGGCTGACGGCAACCTGGCTGATGCCCATATAGTTCGCAGCCGCGGTAAACGTGTTGTATTGAGCCGCAATGGCGAATGCCCTCAGCGGATTGAGTGGCAGGTTACGGTATTTCTCTGCCATAACTTTTTGTTTCCCATGCTATACCAGAGACATCATTATCGCCGCTGCCCTCTTCGGTCAAAGTGAGATTGAACGATGCGGAGGGCCTGGGAAAAGATGGATTTCAAACTGACCGAGGAGCAACAGATCTTTTTTGATTCTGTCCGCAAGTTTGCTCTCTCAGAATTGGCCGAAGGGGCGGTGGAGCGTGCCAATTCCAAGGAATATCCCTGGGACGTTGCGCGGCAGTTTGCGGAGATGGGCCTTCTGGGGATCACCTTTCCCGAGAGTGACGGCGGCATGGGAGGTTCCCTTGTCGATGCCGTTCTGGCAATCCGCGCGGTTGCGGAGGTCTGCCCCAAATCCGGCGATGTGATCCAGGCCTGCAATTTCGGGCCGATCCGGACCTTTGTGGAATATGCCACGCCGGAGCAGAAAAAACGGTTCCTGCCGTCCCTTCTTTCCGGTAAATCTTTGATTTCCCTCGGCATGTCCGAGCCCGACGCCGGATCTGCCGTGACGGAGCTGACCACTTCCTTGACGCAGGATGGCGACGGCTGGCGGCTCAATGGCGCCAAAATATTCGGTACCAACAGCGTCGAGGCAGGCGTCTATCTGGTCTATGCCCGTTTCGGGGCCGGCACGCATGGCATCGGGTCGGTCCTGGTCGAGCGTGGCATGGAGGGATTTTCCATTGGCAATCCCTCCGAGTTCATGAACGGAGAATCCTGGGCGCCGCTCTTCTTCGACAACGTCTTCATTCCCAAAGAGAACGTGCTGCTCGGCGAGGGCGGCTTCAAGAAGCAGATCTCCGGTTTCAACGTCGAGCGGCTTGGCAATTCCGCGCGTGCGGTGGCGGTGGGACGCCATGCCTTCAATCTGGCGCGCGAACATGCGCTTGCCCGCAAGCAGTTCGGTCGCCCGCTGGCCGAGTTTCAGGGATTGCAGTGGAAGTTTGCGGATATGGAACTGAAGCTCTCGGCTGCGGAGCTCTTGCTGATGCGGGCGGCGGTGAATGCCGTCGATGCGCCGGGCGGCCTGCCGTCTGCGCAGGACACGGCGCTTGCGAAACTT
Organism: Chelativorans sp. J32; assembly: GCF_000518985.1. Taxonomy (GTDB): domain Bacteria; phylum Pseudomonadota; class Alphaproteobacteria; order Rhizobiales; family Rhizobiaceae; genus Chelativorans. The sequence goes on along the minus strand of NZ_JAEQ01000032.1, from coordinate 25,362 downwards.
GCCTGCAACGAGGCTGGCTTCTTTGCCGCGAACGAGGCCGTGCAGATCATGGGCGGGCTGGGCTTTTCCATTGAGAGCACCGCCCAGTACTGTCTCCGGCGCACCCGCGGCTGGATGATCGCCGGCGGCTCCTTGGAAATCCTTCGCAACCGGATTGCCGAGGGAATATTCGAGCGCCGTTTCGACCAGCGCGGAGATCGGAATTGAAACGCCATAACGACGAGGCCCTGCGCAAGGCCCTGATAGCGCCGGAAAGCGTGGCGCTGGTCGGTGTGTCGGGTTCGGCAGGGCGGCTGACGGCCCGGCCGCTGGAATTCCTTCAGCGGAACGGCTGGCAGGGACGCATTTGTCCGGTCAATCCCGCGCGGGACGAGATTGCGGGACTGAGGGCCTGGAAACGCGTTTCGGATATCGAAGGCGGCGTCGAGCATGCCTATATCCTGCTTAACGCCGATCCCGCGATGGAGGCACTGGAAGACTGCGCCCGCGCGGGTGTGAAGGTCGTTTCAATCCTGGCCGACGGCTTCGCGGAGGCAGGTGAGGAGGGGCGCAAACGTCAGGAGCGCCTTGTCCGCCTCGCCGAGGAGGCGGGCATCCTGCTGATCGGGCCGAATTCGACCGGTGTCGTATCGACTGGGCCCGGTTTCATCTGTACCACCAATGCGGCCTTCAAGGCGGCGGAAATCGGCAAGGGGCGGCTTGCGGTCCTGTCGCAGAGCGGAAGCGTGATCGGCACGATGCTTTCGCGCGGCCAGGCGCAAAACACCGGCTTTTCGGTCCTCGTCTCGACGGGGAACGAGGCTGCAGCCGGCGTGGGGCGCCTAGGCCAATTGCTGCTCGATGATCCCGGCACCGACGGGTTCATCCTGTTTCTCGAGACCATTCGCGACCGTGGCGCGCTGGAGCTTTTCGCACAGGGTGCCCATGCGCGCGGCAAGCCGGTCGTCGCCTATATGGTTGGTCGCAGCGAGGAGGGGCAGGCGCTTTCGGTCTCACATACCGGGGCCCTGACGGGATCGGCGCGGTCGGTTTCGGCTTTTCTGCGCTCCGTCGGCATACGGGAGGTCGAATCTTTCGAATCGCTGATTCCCGCCGCACGGACGCTTTCGCGCATTGCACTCAGGCCGAAGCGACCGCGCGCAGTGACGGTTGTTTCGACCACGGGCGGGGGCGGCGCGATGGTGCTCGACCGGATTGCGCTACATGGCGTTCCCATCGCGGGCCTGTCGGAGGTCTCGCGCGCGTCGCTTTCCGCACAGGGAATTCCGCTGGGACATGGGAAGCTGGTCGACGTGACATTGGCCGGCACGCGTTACGAGCCTATGAAAGAGGTGATCCGCACGCTTTCCGCCGACCCGGCCACGGGACTGCTGCTGGTGGTGATTGGTTCCTCGGCTCAGTTCAACCCCGAGCTGGCGGTGGCGCCCATCATCGATGCGAAGGCGGAGGCGCCATCCGATGCCGCGCCGGTTCTGGCTTTCCCACTGCCGCATGCGCCAGAAAGCCTCGCCATGCTCGAGGCCGGTGGCGTTCCTGCGTTCGGCACGGTGGAAGCCTGCGCCGAAACGATCGCTCTGATGTTCGATTCCTTACCTGAACCCGGCGGCACGAAAAAACGCGAACTGCCGGCGGACGCCGCCGCGCTGATTGCCACTTTGGCGCCCGGCACCCAGGACGAGGTTACCTCGGGCCGGGTCATGCAGTCGCTCGGAATTTCCGGTCCCAGGTCGAGATTGCTGGATGCCGACGCAGATCTGCCCGAGGACATTGGCATTCCCTTTCCGGTGGTGGTGAAACTCGTTTCTTCGGATCTCCCACACAAAACCGAGGCTGGGGCGATCCAAATCGGCGTGCCTGATCGGGTGGCGCTCAAGGAGGCGATCTCATCCATGAAAGCTTCGGCGGCGGCATACCGCCCCGGCTATCGTCTGCAGGGAATACTGGTACAGGAAATGTGCAGGGGCGTCGGAGAGGCGCTGATCGGTATTTCCCGCGATCCCGTGGCCGGTCCGATGGTGACGCTCGCCATGGGAGGCGTGATGACCGAGATCTATCGCGACAGCGCGGTTCATCCGGCTCCCGTCGACATAGCAACGGCCCGATCCATGATTGGCGAGGTCAAAGGCTTTGCCTTGCTTTCGGGCTACCGCAACCGACCTAAAGGCGATCTGGAGGCGCTGGCGGAGGCGGTAGTCGCGGTTTCAAGGCTTGCCCTAGCCGAACGGGTCCATGAGGCGGAGATCAATCCGATACTTGTCCGGCCGGAAGGAAAAGGCGTGGTCATGCTGGATGCTCTGCTACATGTGGGCGAATTTCACACCTGAAGGGCTTGGCCGATGCTGGAAGGCAATCGGCGCGGCCCTGGCAGTTGGACAAGCGGGAGGAGGAGATGGTTGTCAGTGACATCCGCGATCTGCTGGGTGGGGCGCTACTTGTCCTTGTCGGCGGCGCGACTGCGATCGCAGCTCAGCAGTACGGGATTGGCAGCGCAACGAACACGGAGCCGGGTTTCTTTCCATTGATCCTGGCCTGTCTGCTTCTGTTGATCGGCGCAGGGCTGATGCTGTCGGCGCTGGATTTTCGCGGCACGAAGACAAAGGGAGAGGGCCTGCGTTTCGACCTGTGGCATCTGTGGTGCCTCGTCGTGGTCGCTGGCGGTTTCATATTGTTCGGCCTGCTGCTGCCGATCGCGGGCCTGTTCCTGACCTGTTTCGTCACGATCGCCGCGATCGGCGTCGGTTCGCGGCTGTTGACGCCCCTCGGCGCGCTGACGGTCGCGCTGGTGCTTTCGGTCGTGGCGGTCGTTTTGTTCCGTTACCTGCTGGATCTTCAGGTGCAAGCCTGGCCCTGGGGAGGCTGACCGACAATGTGGGATAACATCGTATTGGGGTTCACCGCGGCTGGAACGCTGGTGAATCTCGGTTATGCAATGGCAGGCGCGCTTCTTGGGACGCTGATCGGCATCCTGCCTGGGCTCGGTCCGCTTGCCACCATTGCCATCCTCCTGCCTTTCACCTACGGGCTCGAGCCGCTTTCGGCGCTGATCATGTTGGCGGGGATATACTATGGCTCGGCCTATGGAGGATCGACCACGGCCATCTTGATGAGCCTGCCGGGAGAAACGGCGTCGACGGTGACCGTGCTCGATGGCTATCAGATGGCGCGCAAGGGTCGCGCCGGGGTGGCGATTTCGACGGCTGCTATCGGCTCATTCGTTGCAGGCACGATCGGCACGCTTTTGCTCGCCGCTTTTGCGACGCCTCTCACCCGCCTCGCCATCGGCTTTGGACCCAGCGAATATTTCGCGCTGATGACGCTCGGCCTTGTCGGTGCGATCTCGCTTGCTTCGGGCTCAATGCTGAAATCAGTGGCGATGGTCATTCTCGGCCTGCTGTTGGGATTGGCTGGAACGGACTCCAACACGGGCGTTCAGCGCTTCACATTTGGGCTGCCGCAACTATGGGACGGGATCGACTTCATCGTCCTGGCGGTGGGGCTGTTCGCGTTCGGCGAGATCTATTCGACGCTGGTCGATCGGCGAACTCCCGACTCCAGCGCAAATCCGATCAACAGCCTGTGGCCGAACCGCGAGGATTTCCGCAGGATGATCGCTCCGATCCTCCGCGGCACCGGCATCGGTTCGCTTCTTGGCGTACTGCCCGGCGCCGGCATCTCTATGTCCTCCTTCATTGCCTACAGCGTTGAGAAGCGAGTGTCGCGCCATCCCGAACAATTCGGCGCGGGCGCCATCGAGGGAGTGGCAGGGCCCGAATCGGCCAACAATGCTGCCGCGCAGACCGCCTTCATTCCGACGTTGACCCTCGGTATTCCCGGCAGCCCCGTAATGGCACTGATCCTGGGCGCCCTGATGATCCATAACATCCAGCCAGGGCCGAACGTCATGAGCTCGCGGCCGGAACTGTTCTGGGGCCTGGTGGCTTCGATGTGGATCGGAAACCTGATGCTGGTTCTGTTGAACCTGCCTCTGGTGGGGATCTGGGTCAAATTGCTCAGCGTGCCCTACCGGCTGCTGTTTCCCGGTATCGTCATGTTCAGCTGCATCGGCATCTATGCCTCCGGATTCGCCTCGTTCGACCTCTATATGACGGCTGTCTTCGGAGTGATCGGCGTTATCTTGAAGACACTTCGCTTCGAACCGGCACCTCTTGTCCTGGGCTTTGTGCTTGGTCCTATGCTGGAAGAGAACTTCAACCGCGCACTGGTCTTGTCCGATGGCTCGCTGATGACCTTCGTGGATCATCCGGTTCCCGCGACCATGCTCGGCATCGCCGCTGTTCTGGTCCTGCTGATGGTCTTGCCGAAGTTTCGTGCCAGTCGCGAAACGATGTTCGCCGACGAGTAAGTCATTTCATGAGCAAAGGCATGTCCCGGTCAGCTCGGCCACGCCTGTGTCATTGTCTTGGGAAAGTTGAAGGATGCATTCGTCCATTCGATTTCTATCTGCAGACAGACCATGGCTTCTCCTGATGCACGGGATGTTGACCAATGCACGGCACTGGTTGCTGAATCGGGAGCGCCTCGGGCGGGTCTACAACCTGGTGCAGGTCGACCTGCCTGGCCATGGCCGCAGCCCGGCCCCGGCCGATCCCCAAACGGTTACTGCAGCGACCCTGATCAGGCGATTGGATGAAATCCGCGCAACGCTTGGCATCGACAGCTGGTACATTTGCGGGCAGAGTTTTGGTGCGGGGCTGACACTGAACTATGCGCTTCTACATCCCGAACGGGTGATCGCGCAGGTCTTTACAAATGCGCGGGTTGTTCTGCGGCAGAATGACAGCCCCTTGGAGGCTGCGGCTCGCGCCGAACGGCTGGAGCGTCTTCGTCGGGACGGTCTGGCCGCACTGCGGAGCGAACAATTCCATCCACGCTTCGCAAGGCGCTTTCCGCCGGATCTACGGCGGGTCCTGAGCGAAGATGCCGACAAGATAGACCTGCCAACCTACATCCAACTCGTCGCCAAGGTGATGCCGGCGGTGTCTCTGAAAGATGTTCCGGATTCCTCTCCCCGGGTGCCGACCTTGTTGATCAATGGGCGTCACGAGCGTGGCTTTCAGCCCATCCGGGAAGAACTGGCAGCGATCTGGCCCAACCTTTCCATCGTGGATATCGATGGCGGCCATTCGGTGAACATCGAAAACCCGAGGGGGTTCGAAAACGCCCTGCTCGATTTCTTCGCAGGGCACCTTCCGATTGGCAGGACCGCCGGAACTCATAACAAAACGTTGGGCATGGGTGATGCGAGCCGAGTTGAACGCATGCCTCCAACCAATCTAACCATGCAGGCAGAGGACATGAAGTGACGGGTACGCCGGGCCGTCCGCCGATCACGGGGGGGAGCATGAACAGGATCGAACGGTCACCACTGCAGATATGGCAGGATCGGCTGCGTGCGAACGAGCTGGCCTATCAATTCAGCCCGGACGCGGGCAGGGCGGTTTTTTATCCCCGCCTGGTTTGCCCCTATGGCGGGACGGCCCCCCTGGAGTGGCGGGTCAGTTCCGGTCGCGGCACCGTCTATTCGATCTCGCGCGTGCACCCCGTGAAGGGCGATCCCTATCCGGTGGCCTTGATCGATCTTGACGAGGGATTCCGCATGATGTCCACGGTCGAAGGTGCTCTGGGCGAGCCCGAGGAGATCGGACGTCGCGTACGCGTCACGTTCCGGCCGGCCGAAGGGGACGACGCTCCGCCTCTTCCGGTTTTCATCTGGGAGGAGGCGCAATGAACGCTGCTCCGAAGCGTGCCGGCAGTGCGATTGTCGGGGTTGCCGAAAGCGATCTGGGTGTGGTCGCGCCAGGCACGACGCCTCTCGACCTGATGGGACAGGCGATCCAGGCGGCGCTGGCCGATTGCGGCCTGAGCCTTGCCGATGTCGACGGCGTGTTTGGCGCGGCGAGCCAATTGCGCATGCCGACTTTGTCTTTGTGCGAGTATCTTGGAATCCGACCGCGCTATTACGACTCCAGTTATATCGGCGGCGCCTCGTTCCAGAGCCTTGCCGCCCACGCGGCGCTGGCGTTGGAAGCCGGCCTCTGCAATGTTGCCGTCATCGCCTATGGCTCGACACAGCGTAGCGCGCGGGGCAAGTTCGCGCCGCAACGCGACATGAATGATTATGATGGGCTCTACAACCCGCGCCTCCCGGCCACCGGCTATGCGCTTGCCGCAGCGCGCCACATGCATCTTTACGGCACGACCCGCAGCGATCTGGCCGATGTCGCACTTGCCGCCCGCGCCTGGGCACAAAAGAACCCCCGCGCCTTCGACCGCAGGCCGTTGACGCGAGAGGATGTGCTCAACGCGCCGATGGTGTCCTCCCCCCTGGGGGTGAAGGATTGCTGCCTCGTCACCGATGGCGGCGCGGCCGTGGTGATGGTTCGCGCCGACCGGGCACGGGATCTACGCAGGAAACCCGTCTATCTGCTGGGTGCTGGCGAAGCGCAGGAGCACCATTCGATCACCCAGATGGCTGAACTGACCGACACGGGGGCGGCCCGTTCCGGAGCGCAGGCTTATGCTATGGCCGGGTTGAGTGCGGGCGATATCGATGTGGTGCAGGTCTATGACGCCTTCACCATCACGACGCTGCTCTTCCTGGAAGATCTCGGCTTCTGTCCCAAGGGTGAGGGCGGGCGGTTCGTTCAGGATGGTGCAATCGCGCCGGGCGGCGTGCTGCCCGTCAACACATCCGGCGGCGGATTGTCTTACTGCCATCCGGGGATGTTCGGTCTTTTCACCATGGTCGAAGCAGTACGACAGTTGCGGGGCGAGTGCGGCGACCGCCAGGTCGCACATGCCGAAACTGCCATTGCTCACGGAAATGGTGGCGTATTGGCCGGCCAGGCGACGCTGATCCTGGGTACCTCATCCACAATCTGACGGAATGGAAATCGGCATGACTGCGAAATTACTGAAGGACAAAGTCATTCTTGTCACCGGGGCGGGCCGCGGCGTTGGCCGCGAGATCGCGCTTTGTGCCGCTCGCGCCGGGGCAAAGGTGGTGGTGAACGACCTCGGCGCATCGCTGACTGGCGAGGGCCAGGATGCGAGCCCGGCACAAGAGGTCGTGGATTTGATCCGTGCCGAAGGCGGCGAAGGTGTGGTCAACGGCGACAGCGTTGCCGAGGCCGAGGGGGCGCAGCGGATGGTGGATGCCGCAATTTCGAATTTTGGCCGTATCGATGGTGCGATCCACAGCGCGGGTATCCTGCGAGACGTGATTTTCCACCGGATGACACCTGAGGATTTCGAAGCTGTCCTGCGTGTTCACCTGTTTGGCGCGTTCAACGTTTCCCACGCCTGTGCTCCGCATTTCCGTGCCCAGGAAAGCGGTGCCTTCGTGCATATGACCTCGACTTCCGGACTTATCGGTTCGTTCGGACAGGCCAATTATGCTGCTGCCAAAATGGGGATCGTCGGCCTGTCGCGCGCGATCTCCCTCGACATGGCCAAGTTCAAGGTCCGATCGAATTGCATCGCTCCCCACGCCTTCAGCCGGATGATCGAAGCTATCCCCGGGAAAAGCCCTGAGGAGCAGGCCCGCGAAATGGAAAAGCGGCGTACCAAAACCCGCGCCGACCAGATCGCGCCGCTGGCGGCTTTCCTCTGCTCGGATGCGGCGGCAGGCATCACCGGCCAGATCTTCGGTGCGCGGGGCAATGAGGTTTACCTCTACAACCAGCCGCGCCCGATCCGCACCATGCACCGCGATGACGGCTGGACGGTCGAAAGCCTGGCCGAACGGCTGCCGAATGCCTGGGCATCCGCCTTCACCCCGGCCGAGCGCACCAAGGACGTGATCGGCTGGGACCCGATTTGAGGAAGGCGACCCGATGGCTTTGAACGTCGATGCTTTGGAGGCTTGGGAGTTCCCCCGGCTGGAGCAAGAGTATGACGACAAGGATACGATGCTTTATGCCGTGTCACTGGGATTTGGCCAGGATCCGCTGGACCCCGCGCAGCTACCCTTCGTGTTCGAGAAGGGGTTGAAGGTCGTGCCGACAATGCCGGCCATTCTCTGCCATCCGGGGCGCTGGACGGCGGACCCGGTCCTGGGCGTTACCCCCAACAAGGTGGTCCACGGAGAGCAGCGCATCTTTCTCCATCGGGACCTGTCCCCCGAAGGGCGGCTTTACGCCCGTGCGAAGGTGATGGCGGTCGAGGATAAAGGCGAGAAGGGCGCAGTGATCCACGCCGCACGCACCATGTTCGATGCCGCGACCCACGAACCTGTAGCCTCGGTGCTGCATTCGACCTTCTGCCGTGCCGATGGCGGTTTCGGGCGTGATTTCGGCCCGGCGCCGCAGGCAACGCCTTGCCCTGAACGCGAACCGGATCTGGAGATCGATATCGAGACACGTCCCGAACAGGCGCTCATCTATCGGCTGAACATCGACCGAAACCCTCTGCACGCCGATCCCGCCTATGCCGCCAAGGCGGGGTTCCCCCGGCCGATCCTGCATGGACTGTGCACCTATGGGCTTGCCGCGCGGGCGCTCCTGCCCACGGTCGCGGGTGGTGATGCGAGCGCGATCCGCTCGGTGGAATGCCGCTTCTCAAGGCCAGTCTTTCCGGGTGAGACGGTGCGGTTCCACATTTGGTCGGAGCCCGACCGCGCCTATTTCCGTGCCCGTATCGAGGCGCGGGATGTCACTGTGCTGGACGCCGGCCGTGCACTGCTGGGCGGCGGCCATCCCGCGCCGGACTATGCGTTGTTGGAGGAGGGGGCATGAGCCTGCCGGAAGCGTTTCGCGGCCGTCTGCGGCTGCCCGTCATCGCCTCGCCGATGTTCCTCGTCTCCGGACATGAGCTTGTCGTGGCCCAGTGCAAGGCCGGGATCATCGGCTCTTTTCCGTCGCTCAACGCACGACCGGAAGACGAACTTCAGGTTTGGCTCGCCATCATTCGGGAAGGCCTTGCTGCCCATGATGCGACCAATCCCGGCTCGCCGGCCGCACCCTTTGCGGTCAACCTGATCTCGAACAAGTCGAACGCCCGGTTCGATCATGACGCAAGGGTCTGCGTCGACAATGAGGTGCCGTTGCTTCTAACGTCGCTTTCCCCGCCGGGCGATCTGGTCAAGGCCGTGCATGGCTATGGGGGTCTTGTGTATCATGACGTCACCACCGTTCGTCATGCCGAAAAAGCCCTCGAACAGGGTGTCGACGGGCTGATCCTCGTCTGCAACGGCGCGGGTGGGCATGCGGGCACGGCCAACCCCTTCGCCCTCTATTCGGAAGTCCGCAAATTCTACAACGGTACGATTGTCCTCGCTGGTGCGATCGGCACCGGCGGCGCGCTCAATGCCGCGCTGAGCCTCGGGGCCGATATGGTCTATATGGGCAGCCGCTTCATCCCCGCCGCCGAGAGCCGGGCGCCCGACGACTATCGTGCCATGGTGATCGAGGCGACGCTGAAGGATGTGGTCTACACGCCGTTCTTCAGTGGCCTGCCTGCCAACTATCTTCGGCAAAGCATCATCGCCGCCGGTCTCGATCCCGAGGAGGTGGCTACCGCAAGCCGCGATAAGACGCGTTACCAGGCTGGTGCCCGGTCGGAGGCCAAGGCTTGGCGTGATATCCGCGGTGCAGGTCAGGGCGTCGGGCAGGTCGATCGGGTTCAGCCGACGAGCGAGATCGTCGATCAGCTCGAACAGGAATGGTTGGCCGCACAGGCGGCCGAGGACGCTGCGAGGGCCATGAGAGCGCGCTGGCTGCGCAAGGGAGGAACGTGATGGGCATTCATCTGGAAAAGTCGGAAGGCATCGGCCGCATCACCTTCGATACGGCGGGCCGACGCAACGCGCTGTCGCCGGAAGAGCGCTATGATATGGCCGAGATGCTGCGCGAACTGCGCTTCGATCCCGAGGTCAGGGTGGTACTGCTGCGCGGCGCCGGCGAGGACTTTTGCGCCGGCGCGGATGTCTCGCGTATGGGCAAGGATAGCCAGGGCAGCGCCCGGGCACGGATGCAGCGCGGCGTATGCGGTATCGCGCGGGAACTCGCAGCGATAGAAAAGCCGGTAATTTCCGCCGTCCGCGGCGTGGCGGTCGGCTTCGGCTGGTCGGTCGCACTCGCTTCGGATGTGGTGATCGCTTCCGAGACCGCACGTTTTTCGCTGATCTTCGCTAAGCGCGGGCTGGCCCCCGATGGTGGCGCCGTCCATTTCCTGATCCGGCATATCGGACAGCTGCGCGCGAAGGAGCTTGCCTTCTCCGCCCGCATTCTCGGTGCCGACGAGGCCTACGGCATGGGCCTTGTGAGCCGCGTGGTCGCCGACGACCGGCTGGACGCGGAAGCGGAAGAGTACTGCCGGCAGCTTCTGACCATGCCGACGCTGGCGCTGGGGATGACGCGGCATTTGTTCGAGGTGGCGACGGCAACCGACCTCGATACCTATCTCGACATCGAAGCCTATACCCAATCCTTCCTGAACCAGAGCCAGGACTACAAGGAAGCGGTCGCAGCTTTCATGGAAAAGCGCGCCGGCGTCTATCACGGGCGCTGAGGGAAGCGAGATGACCGACCCCGAACCCGACTGGAACGCCATGCCGGAAGAGGATTTCCGTCGCATGCTGCGCGACTTCATCGAGGCTGAGTGTCCTCCTGAGTTGCGTTACTACCCGCATCGTTTTCCACCCGAAGTCTCCATGCCTTGGTATCAGGCACTGCACCGGCGCAATTTCATCGCCCCCGGCTGGCCGGTGGAGTATGGCGGCATGGGCTTGCGGCCCGAACGGCACCTTATCTTCATCGAGGAGATGGAGGCTGCGGGTACGCCATGGCTGCACGATTCCGGTGTGCGGAACCTGGGGCCGGCCATCATCGCCTGGGGCACCGAAGCGCAAAAGGCGCATTATCTTCCGCGGATGCATTCGGGCGAGCATATCTGGTGCCAGGGCTATTCCGAACCCTCGGCCGGGTCGGACCTTGCCAGCCTGCAATGTGACGGGCGGATCGAGGGAGACCGCATCGTCATCAACGGCCAGAAGATATGGACGACCTCCGCCCATGTCGCCAGCCATATCTTCGCCCTCATCCGAACGGGCCGCACGGGACCGAAACAGGAGGGCATCAGCTTCGTTCTGATCGATATGAGCCTTCCCGGAATCACCGTACGGCCGATCGAGAACCTCTCGGGGCACCCCGATTTCTGCGAAGTGTTCTTCGACAACGTCGTGGTGAGCACCGATTGCATACTTGGGGAACCGAACAAGGGTTGGGCCGTGGCGCGGTCGCTTCTCGGCTTCGAGCGGATATGGGCCGGCTCGCCCAAACGGGCCCTCAAGGTTCTTCTGGCGCTGCGCCGCTTGATGGAGGAGCGCGGGCTCCTTGCGAGCGACTATTGGCGTGACCGGCTGGCGCAAGCCATTTTCGACACGCAGGACGCCCAAGACATGTATAGCGGATTCGCCGATCTGGTGCGCACCGACGGAAAGGTCGGCGTGGAGATTTCGGCCTTGAAGATCTGGTCCACCGCCACCTTCCAGCGCCTTTCGGAATTGCTGTTGGAAGTGGCCGGCAGCGACGCTGTGCTCCTTGGCGACGGGGCCTCCGATCTGCTGACGCCTTACTATGAAAGCCGTGCTCCGACGATTTTCGCCGGCACGAACGAGGTTCATCGAAACATCCTGGCGCGCTCGGTCCTGGGCCTGCCGAAATCCGATTGAGGGAGAGAGCGATGGCATCCATGGATGCGGATACCGCCGCCCTTCTGCGGGAGGCGGTGGGCAAACATGCGGATCGAACGGGCGACGGCCGCGCGGTTCGATCGCGGCGCAACACCCTGCCGGGTTATGCGCCGGAAACGCTCGCCGCTATGGCTGAACAGGGATGGCTTGCCTTGGCCTTGCCGGAGGATGCGGGAGGCCTGGGGCTTGGTGTGTCAGCCGCAGGAATCTTGGCGGAGGGGCTGGCCGGCTGCTTCGGCGCCGACCCCTTCCATTCGCTGTTCCTGGCGGGGAGAGTCCTCACCCATGTGGGAGCGGCGGCGGAACTGTTGGCTGGCCTGGCCACGGGCGAGACCTTGCCCGCTCTGGCCTGGCAGGAGAATCCTCAAGGGGCTCGTCTTAACCCGCCGGCGACCCGATATTCCGCCGGCCGCGTAACCGGGCAAAAAGCCTGGATCGTCGGGGCTGCGGGCGCAACCCATTTCATCGTCAGCGCCTCTGGCCCTGACGGGCTGGTGCTCGTGTTGGTCGAGGCCGGGGCCTCCGGATCGCAGCTTTCACAGGCATTCCGCCCTGACGGCTCTCCCATGGGACGGTTGGTTCTGGATGGCGTTCCGGGTGAAGTGCTGGCTTGTGGGGAAGTGGCGGAGAGTGCATTGCGCGCCGCGCTCGATGAAACCAGCGTGCTCGTTGCGGCGGAACTCATGGGGCACATCGACCGCATGATGGCCATGGTCATCGAGCACATGAAGACCCGCCGGCAGTTCGGTCGGCCCATCGGCGCTTTCCAGGCCCTGCAGCATCGCGCGGCGGACATGTTCGTGCACCAGCGTCTCGCGCGGGCAGTCCTGGAAGCGGGGCTGACGCGGTTCGATTCGCTCTCCGATCGGGTGGCCCGCGGCATGCAGTCGGCGCGGTTACGGGCCCGTCTGAACGATACCGCTCAGCTTGTCATGCGCGAGAGCATCCAGCTTTTCGGCGCGATGGGCATCACCGACGAGAACGACCTCAGCTTGCATGTGAAGCGCTGCCTCAGCCTGATCGGCTGGCTCGGCAGCAGCGTGGAACTGCGCGGCTATTACATGGACCTGGCCGGTCCTGCGAGGCAGGCGGCCGATGGGAGAATATAGATGAACGCAGCAGCCAATCCGGGTGGGCTCGACGCCCTCTTTCGTCCCAGGAGCATTGCAGTGATCGGGGCTTCGGATGATCCACGCAAGATCGGCGGCCGTCCGATCCGCTACATGCTCGAAGCGCAGTCGCAGGTGAAGGTTTACCCCGTCAATCCGACGCGCCCGGAGGTTCAGGGACTGGCGGCGTATCCCACGGCGACTGCCATTCCGGAACCGGTCGACCAGGCGATCATCGCCGTGCCCGCAAAGCATGCCGAAGCAGCAGTCGCGGACGCCTGCGCTGCCGGTGTGCGCTCGATCGTAATGTTCAGCGCCGGTTTTGCAGAGGCGGGGGAAGAGGGGGCCGCCGCACAGGCGCACATGATGAAGATGATCCGCGATGCCGGCGCACGGCTGCTGGGCCCCAATGCCATGGGATCCTTCAATACCGCCGAGCGGGTCTTCTCGACATTCTCCACGGCGATGGACCGAGGCACACCCGAGGTGGGGCGTATCGGCATGGTCAGCCAGAGTGGTGCCGTCGGTTCGTACCTGCAAAATCTCGTGATTAGCCGGGGTATGGCGATCTCCAAATTCGTGGCGACGGGCAATGAGGCGGATGTGCAGGCCTCCGAGTGCCTGGAATGGATGGCGCTGGATCCCGATACCGACGTGCTGATGCTGTATATGGAAGGATGCCGGAACGGTCCGGCGCTCATCAAGGCGTTGCGTACCGCGCGGCAAATGCGCAAGCCCGTCATCGTTTTCAAGGCGGGGCGGACCGAGGCTGGCCAGTCGGTGGCAGCATCGCATACCGGCGCGCTCGCCGGGTCCGTGCAGGTCTTCGATACCGTGTTGCGCGAGGCGGGAGCCTGGTCCTGCCAGACACTCACGGAGATGGTCGATGTCGCCTATGCGTGTGCGCAAGGCCGCCTGCCGCCGGACAAGACGCTGGCGATCGTCACTGTCTCGGGCGGGGTCGGTGTCATGTCCACCGATGCCGCCATGGAAGCAGGGCTCGAGCTTCCTCCCATATCGGAGGCGACTCTGGCCGACATCCAGAAGGAACTTCCGCTGGCAGTAGGGCTCAACCCGGTTGACACGACCGCCCAGACCGTAGGCGACCGGGCGATGCTGACCCGTGCGGTGGAGCGCGTTCTGCGCGATCGGCCATTCGGCTCGGCGATGCTCTTCTTCGCCAATGCCGGGCGCAATGCACGCGACATGGAGATCCTGTCGGAGCCGCTACGCACGCTCAGGGCTGAATTTCCGCAGGCGCAACTTGCGCTTTGTGTCCAGACGACGCCGGAATATCGCAAGCTGCTGGAAGATCTGGGGTATCTGATCTTCGAAGACCCGGTGTTCTGCGTAAAGGCGCTGGCTGCGGCAGCCGAACTGTCGGCGGTGCGCAGGCGGCCGCTGGTTCTGCCCGAGTTGAAGGAAACCGCTCCTCTCAGACTGGAACGCAGTCCCGACGAGGCGCAATCGAAGGAGATCCTGGCGACGGCCGGGTTGCGCTTCGCCAAGGAAAGCGTTGCTGCAACCGCGGACGAGGCGGTAGCCGCCGCTGAGGGCATGGGCTATCCGGTGGTCATAAAGGTGCTTTCCCCCGAAATCGGCCACAAGTCCGAGGTGGGTGGCGTGGCCCTGAATCTCACGAATGAAAGCGCCGTTCGAGAGGCCTTCGGACGCGTGATCGAGAATGCAGGCCGCGCCGTGCCCGAGGCCGAGATCAGGGGCGTCACCGTGGCACAAATGGTAACCGGCGGCGTCCAGACCATTATCGGCGGGCATCGTGATCCGATGTTCGGCCCGATCGTGATGTTTGGGCTGGGTGGCATTTATACCGAGGTGTTGAAGGACACGGTGCTGCGGACGGCGCCCGTCACCCATGAGACCGCTCTGGAAATGATCCGGTCCATCCGCGCTTTCGCGATACTCGACGGCGCGCGAGGTCAGGAGAGGGCCGATCTCAATGCGATCGCGGACGCCATTGTGCGGGTGTCGCAGTTCATTGCGATCCAAGGCCCCGAGGTCGAAAGCGTCGAGATCAACCCCTTTATCTCGCTGCCGAGGGGCGGCTGCGGGGTCGATGCGCTGATCCATATACGCGATTGAGAAACGATTGCGCTTACCCCGCCCGCCGCATGCATAACCGGAACTCATGCATTCACAGCCTCATGTCAGTTGTCCGACCGGCGATGCGACGGCCTAATCCGAGGAGTGGATGACCAACCGGCGGGAGGGTCCAGGCTCGCCGCAACTTGATGCCGATCATCGCAGGCTGTTTCGGGCCGAAGGATCAGCAAACACCAGCGGCGCAGAAGTGGGGACCGAAACCATCCGACCTCAAGCCGGACAAGCTCAACAAAAATCAAGGCGATCTCTGTTAGAGACGGATCGCAACGAGAGGAGGAAGCTAGATGAAATTGGGGTTCAAGGCGCTACTGGTCGCCTGTGTGTTGGCATTGAGCGGAACAGCGAGCGCCGATATCGCTTCGCAATCGACAATCCAGATCGTTGTTCCCTTCAATCCTGGAGGATCGACCGATCCTTTCGTCCGCTTCTTGGCCGATGAATTGCAGGGAAAGTTGGGCAAGCCGGTCATCGTCGTCAACAAGCCTGGAGCCGGTGGAGTGGTCGGCACGGCCGAGGTGGCTCGGGGATCGGGTGACGGTTCGACTCTGCTGTTCTCCAGTTCCTCCTTTCTGACGGCCGCCGCCTACAATCCCAACGCCGGTTATGATCCGATCAAGGACTTCAAAGCGATTTCGGTCATGGGCTTCAACGAGTTCATGATCATCGGCTCACCCGCAGCCGGGGTTAATTCGCTGGAGGACCTCTTCGCCAAGAACGAGGCCGGAAGAGTTGTCATGTCGACCGCGGGGATCGGTTCTTCGACCCATTTCGTCGGTCAGATGGTATCGAACGAGCTGGGGCTGAAGCCGCGCGTTCTTCACATGAAGTCCTCCGGTGAAGCGATGATGGAGGTTATCGCGGGTCGGGCCGATTACTATGTCGGCTCCGTCGGCTCCTCCGCGCCTTATCTGAACAACGACCAGGGCAAGGCGCTGCTTTACCTCGGCCAGGGACGGCGTCCGGAATTCCCTGACGTCCCATCGGCCGCGGAGAAAGGCTTTGAGGAGGTCGAAGCGGCACAGTGGTTCGGTTTCTTCGCTCCTGCCGGGGTCAGCGATGAGGATGTGAGCATGCTGAACCGCCAGGTGTCGGAGATCATGATGTCCGAGAAGGGGAAGAAGCTCGCCGTCGATCAGGGCGTCCGCTTCGAAGACTGGGATGCACCGCAGTTTCAGGCCTATATGAGTAAGGAATTTGCCACGTGGCAGTCCCTGGTTGAAAAGGGCATGGAGTGAAGCAGGGCAGGGGGCGTCCAGATGCCCCCTGTGTTTCCGGGGCTCTTTTTCGAGGCAACAAGTCAGCGCAAAAAAGCTCCACCGAGACCAGACAAAGACGGGAACCACCCGATCGGCGGCAATGGATCTTGGCCTTGTCGCGGGGTCTCGGTCGGCTGAAGCGGTGATCCGGACCCGCTGCTCAGAAGATGCGGCCGGCGGCCCCTCTGGTGCGGTCGCCGATCCAGCGGCGCGTTTTCCCAAGCCGGCTTCGAGAACTCTCGAGCCGGCATTGTCGCATTTGCAGGCCACATGGCTCCTGCCTAGTGTCGCCGCCCCCCAATTTTTCAGCGGTCGGCCGCCGCCAATCTCGTCCGATTCCTCGGTACCGACTCAACGCCGAAGTTGACGCCCGGTCCACGTGCCCGGTGCCCACCTTGGCGCGCAATTCCGTTCGGCTTGGCAGTGAGAAGCACCGCTGCCCCCGCAATCGGTGGATTTAACAATCTGTCACTTCCTTGGCGGAGGCCAAAAGGTTAACCCGGCATTAACTATGACCACATTACCGTCGGGCAACCAAAAATTAACGAAGATGACCAAAGTGCTAACCAACAGCCAACCGATCCGGCTCAAAGGCCGCTCCTTTCTCGCTCTGGTCCTCTCGCCGGAACTCCCCCTGGGAGACTGGTTGCAGCGGCTCGACGATCTGGCAGCGCGTTCGGCTGGTTTCTTCCTGAGGCGCCCAATCGTTCTTGACGTCCAAGGGCTTGAAATCAGCCGGCTGGAGCTGAAAGGGTTCATCGACGAGCTTGCGAAGCGCAATGTGCGGGTCATCGGGATTGAAGGCGCGAGATCTTCTTTGCTGGGGTTCGATATGCCCCCCGCCTTGTCCGGCGGCCGGCCTGCATCTGACTTCGAGGAGCCTGACACGGCGGCTCTTGAAGCGCCGGACGCTGCTCCCGGCGATTACGCGCCTGCCGGCATGCACGAATCGCAACAGGCCAGGCCCGTTCCTTCCTTGATCATCGATCAGCCGGTTCGTTCCGGACAATCGGTGATCTTCCCTGAAGGCGACGTCACCATCATCGCTTCGGTCGCATCGGGCGCGGAGGTGATTGCGGGCGGTTCCATCCACGTCTACGGCGCGCTGCGCGGGCGGGCGCTGGCAGGCTCCATGGGCAATGCTTCGGCGCGCATTTTCTGCAGCAAGCTGGAAGCGGAACTCCTTGCAATCGACGGCCTCTACAAGATGGCGGAAGACATCGAGCCCCAGTTTCGCGGGCGAGCGGTTCATCTTTGGCTCGAAGGCGATGCGATCAGGATAAGCACACTCAATTGATGGCGGCGGCACGGCAGACAGGAGACGCTGATGGGAAAGGTAGTTGTTGTAACATCGGGGAAGGGGGGCGTCGGAAAGACGACTTCGGCCGCCGCCCTCGGCGCGGCGCTCGCGCAGCGCAACGAGAAGACGGTCGTTGTCGATTTCGACGTCGGCTTGCGCAATCTCGACCTCGTAATGGGGGCTGAGAGGCGGGTGGTGTATGACCTTGTCAACGTCATCCGGGGCGAAGCCAAGCTGCCGCAGGCGCTTATCAGAGACAAGCGGCTGGAAACGCTTTACCTGCTGCCAGCCTCGCAGACGCGAGACAAGGACAATCTGACACCCCAAGGCGTCGAGCGGGTGATCGGCGCCCTGAAGAAGAATTTCGACTGGGTCATATGCGACAGTCCCGCAGGGATCGAGCGGGGCGCGACACTGGCCATGCGTTATGCCGACGTCGCGGTGGTCGTCACAAATCCCGAGGTCTCCTCGGTGCGCGATTCGGATCGCATCATCGGGCTTATCGATGCGAAGACCGTCAAGGCCGAACGCGGCGAGACCATGGACAAGCACCTGCTCCTCACGCGCTACGATCCCAACCGGGCCGAGCGGGGCGATATGTTGAGCGTGAAAGACGTTCTGGAGATCCTGTCCATTCCGTTGCTGGGCATCGTGCCCGAGAGCATGGATGTCCTTCGGGCCTCCAATCTCGGTACGCCCGTCACCTTGGCCGACAGTCAGAGCGCGCCGGCGCAGGCTTATTTCCAGGCCGCGCGGCGGCTCGCGGGCGAGGACGTTCCGATCACCATTCCCGGTGAAAAGCGCGGCTTCCTTGGAAAGCTCTTGGGATGGAGGGCTGCATGAAGATTTTCGGCCTCTTTGGGAAAAAGGCATCGGCGCCCATGGCGCGCGAACGATTGCAGGTCCTGCTCGCGCATGAACGGGCATCGGTGGGCGAATCGGATCTGGTTGCACGCCTGCGGGAAGAGATCCTTGCCGTCATCGCCAAGCACGTGAAGGTCGATGGCGAGAAGGTCAAAGTGAAGATGGATCGCGGAGACCAGGTTTCCACGCTGGAAATCGACGTAGAAATTCCGCTCAAGGCGCGTTTGGGAGCCACCTGACGCGACCAGGAACGCGAATATGTGAAGGAGACGACATGACCCGCCTTGCACTTCTCGAGCGGCTTCAGCAACTCCAGCACATGGAGAAATTCAAGGGACGCGACATCACCACCATCAGTGCGCTCCTGTCCAATGAAGCCCTGGCCCAGCATGTCAAGGTCTGCGAGGATGCTGCTGGTGCGCCGTGCCGCGCCGCACGCGATGAAGAAGACAAGGAAGACGGTCAGACCGGAGCGCGCGGTCGGTCGATCTGACCTGGTGGCTCGCCGGCACCGGACCGGCGGGCACGCCCCCTTTAAAACGCGTAGATTTGCACGGCTTTGAAGGCGCGGATGCTCGCCGCTTCCCGCGCCGCCGCAGTGGCATCGCCGGGTCACCGCTCCCGTAAAGCTTCCCGTGCCTTATTGATCGGCTTGATCAGATACTCGAAAACGGTCTTGCTCCCCGTATGGATATCGACCGTGGCGGTCATACCGGGAACGATCGCAAAACGGTGCCCGGCATGATTGACCAAGGCGTCGGATTTGGTTCGGATGAGGACCCTATAATAGTGGATCCGGGGATCCGCTTCATCTCGGATCGTGTCCGGAGAGATCGTCGAGACCTGCCCGTCCAGGCCGCCATAGATCGCATAATCGTAAGCAGTGATCTTCACCGTTGCGGGTTGGCCGGGGTGAATGAAGGCGATATCGCGGGGTGAGATGCGCGCCTCCACGAGCAACTCATCATCCAGCGGCACGATCTGCATGATCTGGCCGTTGGGCGGGACAACGCCGCCGATCGTAGAAACTTCGATGTTCTTGACGATGCCGCGCACTGGCGATCGCAAAGTGAGCCGGGCGAGCGAATCCGAACGGCCCCGGACCACGGGCAGAAGCGAGTTCACTTCCGCATTCGCCTTCGCGAGCTCTTCCCGCGCACGCACCAGATATTCGGACTTCACTTCCGCCTGCTTGAGTTCCAGGTCGACCAGCTGTCGCTTCAGACGAAGAAGCTCGACATTGCTCGCCGCGCCGATCTCGCTAAGCGACTGGCTGATGCTCAGCTCGTCCCTGACAAGTTGGATCGACTCCGCGATCAAGCGGACGGATTCGTCGAGACTGCGCCGGCGGGCCGCGAAAAGCTCCGTTTCTGCAGCTCTCAGCTCGGGATAATCGGCAAGTTCCGGGGAGAAGACGAGCTCGGTCTGGTTCACCTCGGCAGTCAGCCGCGCAACACTGGCAAGCGCGGCGCGGTATTTCGCGGCACTCTCCTCGACCTCGGCTTCGGTGATGGTAGGATCGAGATATGCCAGGACTTGCCCTGGTTCGACAACATCGTCCTCCTGGACCTGAAGCGAGGCGAGTATGCCGCCCTCGAGCGATTGGATCACCTGCTCGCGCATCGTGGGCACGACTCGTCCCGCGCCGGAAGAGACCTCGTCCAGCGAGGCGAAATAGGACCATCCCAACGCGGCGGCAGCAAAGACGGCTATGACGGTGATGATGCGCGTGGAGCGGGTCAGCCGGGCGTCGTCCGTTTCACCATAACCCCACCACGCCCCCTCCCTGGATTGCTGGATAGTCATGATGTGTTCCGCTCCCTTTGGATCAGCCCGGGCTGACCGCGCCCATATTGGCGACGCCACGCAACTTCTTCAGCCCCGCTTCCTTGCTCTCATCCATCACGACGATGCCGTTGTCGACGACGATAACCCGATCCACAATATCGAGAACGCGCATTCGGTGCGTCGCGATGACGACGGTCTTGTCCGCGCTCCAGCGCAGGAAATGGCGGATGAACTGGCGCTCCGTCGATTCGTCCATCGCTGCGGTCGGTTCATCGAACAAAATGACGGAGGGCTGGCGGATCAGCAGACGAGCTAAGAGAATAGCCTGTTTCTGCCCGCCGGACAGGCCTAAGCCACCTTCGAGAACCGGGTGTTCCAGTCCTTTTGGAAGTTTCCGGATGAAATCGTCCGCGCCCACCATGGAAAGTGCGTCCAGAACCTCATTCTCGGAGGCCTGGGGAGCACCGAGCAAGATGTTGTCGCGCAGGGTGCCATGGAAGAGCCGGGCGTTCTGCGTGAGCAAGGCTACGTCCCTGCGAATATCGGCCGGATCGATGTGGTGCAGCGCCATGTTGTCGAGATAAATTTCGCCGGAACTCGGCTCGAGAAGTCCTGAAAGAGCTTGCAGCAGGGTCGACTTTCCAGCGCCGTTCTTGCCAAGAAGAGCAATCTTCTCGCCGGGACGGATCTGCAGATCACGCACCGTCAGCGCAACCGGAGAGGACTCGTCCCCATAGCGGAACACCGCTGACCGAAGGTGATAATGCCCGGCGATTTTGGGGCAATGGATCCGGTTCTCGCGCTCGGGATGGTCGACGGGCATCTGCATGATTGCGTTCAGGCTTCGTATGGCGAGCTTTGCTTGCTGCAGGCGGCTTAGAAGCATGCTGATTTGGGACATCGGAGCCATCATCCGCGAGCCAAGAACGGATGCGGCTACGAGGGCGCCCGTCGTCATGTCGCCGGCGATGACGAGGGGAGCGCCGACCAGCACCGTAGCAGCATAGGCACCGCTCTGGACGGTGTGGCTCCATGCGCCAAGGCTGTTTGTCAGCGTGCGCAGCTTGAGCTGAGCCTCGCTGGTCACGGCATTGAGGTGGTTCCATTGCTGCTGGAACCGTTCCTCTGCCTGGAGGGTCTTGATGTCCTCTATCCCTTGGACGGCTTCGACGAGAACGGCATTGCGAAGTGAGCTTTCGCGCATCGCCTCATTGGCATGGGCGCGCAGCCGCCGTTGCGCCAGGAGTCCGGGTATCACGAGAGCGACGATCGCCACGATTGGAACGAGCACCATGGGGCCGCCGATATACCAGTAGATGAGCAGGAAAAGCAGGAAAAAGGGCAAGTCCGCCATCGCCGCCACGGTGGTGGAGGTCAGAAGCTCTCGGACCTGCTCCAGATCGCGTAATTGGGCGATGAAAGTGCCGGTGGAGGAAGGCCGCTTGCGGTTGCGAACCCTGAGTGCGTGGCCGAATACGACATCAGACATGCGCAGATCGGCGCGTTTTCCAAGCAGGTCGATAATGTTGACCCTGAGACGGCGCAGGATGAAATCAAATGCGAGCGCCAGCAGCACGCCACTGAACAGGACATAGAGCGTATGGTAGGACTGCGCGGGCACCACCCGATCGTAGACCTGCATCGAAAACACGATGCCCGCCAGCGCTAGAGTATTGGCGATCAGAGATGCCAGCATCACGTGCCCATAGGGCCTGAGGTCCCGCAGGATGATCCGCCGCAGCCAGTTTTCCTGAAACGGGCGGATATAGGTATCCACTCGCGTATCAGGAATGGAACGCGCGGGACGTGGAATGGTCAGGAGATCGGCATCCCGCAACAGCTCCGAAAGCGGAACCGGCGTTTCGAGCCCCTCGTCACCGCTGAAGATGACATTGGCGATGCCGGATTCCCCGACCGTCGTGACGACCCCGACATCTCCGGTGCTGGTACGGACTATGACGGGTAGATGCCAATTCGACAGCTTGGCATCGGGCTTGCCGAACTTAACCTGCAACCCGGTTCTGCGGGCGAGCCTGCGGACCGTCTCCTGCGGGTCGTCATCAGGGTTCCACAGCGCCGCCTGTCTGACACCCTGGATTGACACGGGCAGCCGGTAGTGCTGCGCCACGACGCGCAAAGCTTCCAGCCAGCGTTCGGTGGGGAAAGCTGTCTTGGTGGCCTCCGCTTCGCTCCTGTGGGCTACCTCTTCGGCTGCTTCAACTCTTTCCACCGGCTTGTCCTGGATGCTATAGCCGCACACCGCGCACCATCATCCCTTCCAGGGAGAGGGCCTTGCGAGACATGCCTGAATTGAGAAGGCAATCGATGTTGAGGCGGCGCAGGTCATGCGTCGTGTTCACGACATCGAAATGAGCCTGTTGCAGTTCCTGTTCCGCGTTCAGGAGATCGAGAAGCGAGCGCGTCCCCAGGTCGAGATACTGGCGACGATAGAGATCCCGAGTTTCCTCCATCATCCCGATGCGTGAGGAGAGCGAGGCCAGGAGCTGGTTCATATTCGTCGTCTGGCTGCGGGCGTCGGCAAGGGCCTGAAGCGTTTCCACCCTAGCGCTTTCGTGGGCCGCCTCTGCCGCGGCCAGGGCAAATGTTGCAGCGCTGCGGCGGGCCTGCATGGCGCCGCCATCGTAAATATTGCCGGAAAGGTTCAGCCCCACGCTTAAGTCCGGCTTAGCCTCCAAATCCCTGCGCCCACGATCGGAACCATTCAAGTCATAGGTTGCATCGGCCTCCACCCACACGGTGGGGAAAATCTGGGCGCGGCTCAGCCGCAATTGCGCTTCCGCCCCCTTCCGCTCCGCCTCGGCGCGTATGGCGGCCGGCAGCTTGGACCAGTCCGGCTCGTACGTGTCGCATGCAGCAGGCAGCCACTTCGGCACAGCCGTGTCGATGGAGATCGGCCCGCTTTCTCCGATCAGCGTTGCTAGCCTGGTCTGCCAGCGGCTGACCTGCGAGCTGATCTCCAGCACCTTCGACTGCGCCGCCTGGAGGCGCGCTTCCGCCTGTACCTCGTCGGAACGCGTGCTCGCACCATTAAGCTTGCGTTGGCGTACCAACTCCGCGATCGCGTCGACACCCTTCACTTGATCCTCGGCCACCTTAAGCAAGGCCTTGTAGCGTTGCGCTTCCACGAAGGAATGCGCCGTATCGCGGATGACGTCGTCCACCGCCGCCAGAAGCTGGGCGCGGCTGGCTTCGGCTCCCGCCTCCCTGTAGGAGACTGCGCTCGCTACTTTTCCGAAGTCGTACACCACCTGAGAGGCGGTGAGGTTCAATTGCGGCGTTATCGTATCATCGTCATTGGTATAGGCGGAACGAACTCCGCCCCGAATCTGCGGCATGTAAGCCGCGCGCGCAGCCGCGATTTCTGCCGTACTCTGGTCGAGAAGGCTGGTGGCCTGCTTGATTGAAGGATGCCACGCGATCGCTTGGTGGACAGCGCCGTCGAGCGAGACCACGCTGCCCTGCGGCGGAAGCGGCGCGAACGTCGCGGAGGCTTCATATGCATCCTGCTCCGCTGCTTTCTCCGCGGCGTTCAGGCCTTCGGACTTCGGGATCAACTGGCGATCGATGTTATCCGGGTCAGCCGCACATGCGGCCAGCACGATATACAATGGCAACGCCACCGCAATTCCTTGTCGCCCACGACGCCCGATGCGAATCATTGTCCCTCATATACAGGAACACAGGGTAGATGAGGGCACATAGGTAATCAATTATGGACATCTTATCGAATACGGACACCTTATCGAATTCAACATACCGGGCCCTGCCAGGCCCGGTATAACAGCGCTGCAAGGTGTTATCCTCGTCATATCAAGGGTTGGCTAACCCAATCCTCTTGGCGATCGCTCAGACCCGACGGCAAATAGGAGAACGGATCTTCCACAGTCTCCGGCAGCCCTGAGACGTCCGCAGCCGCAAAATCCCCGGCGTCACTGTCGAGCTGGATAACCTCTTCCCCGCTTTCGCTGACCAGGTCCTCCAGCGTCAACGGCGCATCGTCAAAGGGCTGCGCCTCGGAGCCCACTGTGTCTCCCGCCTCGTCATCATACCTCTGGAAGTCACCGAGCGGCACGAGGTCGTCATCCGCGCCGGTAGAAAGCAACATGGCTCCGGTCATTTCGCCTTCGACCGGGGTTACAGAGGCGTCCAGGGGACTGTCATAGCCGAGCGTCACGGTCAGCGTGGCGCTCTCGCTCACGCCGTCAGGCGTGGTGATGGTGTACTCGAACACATCCTGAGCCCCGTCGGAGCCGATGAACGGCGATTTCGCGGTGTAAGTGTAAGTGCCGTCAGGATCGATCGTGAGCGTGCCGTAGCGGCCCGGGATCTCGGTAGCGAGCCCTTCCACCGCCGTCCCATTCACCGAAGAGACTTCCGTCCCGGCCGGAGCGGTATCGTCATCGAGAACGTTGCCGCCAACCGAACCGCTTACCGTGCGGTAATCGGAGATCTCATCGGACACGGTGCTGACGCTTAGACCACCGAGCAGGGAAAGATCCAGCAGCCCCCCATCGTTGCCGAGCACGATGTAATAGGTGCCACCGCCCTGGAACTCAGGCAGCGTGAGCACGTTCGCATCCCAGGTGGCGGCGAGAACACCGGTGCCAACAAGCCAGTTAGCCTGCTCGTAAACCAGGGTGGCTACGTTTCTGCCCGCCTCTGCCCGGTAGACCTGGATATCGAAGTCCACGTCTCCAAACAGCGAAAGGTTCAAGGTGGCAAAACCGCTGCCGTCGATGCTCACCTGCCTGGTGGTGTTCTCTTCGACCTGGAAAGTGAGCGCGCTGTTTGCGGCCAATACGGTAGCATCGACCGTGTCTCCCAGGAGTCCTACGTTAAGCAGCCCTCCGACCCGGCCGGTCTGCAGGTCGGGCTGCGAGATGGTTGGCGTTATTGTCAGATCGACGCCTGCCACATCATCAATCGGAGAAAGCTGGTAAACCGTCACCGGCCCGAGCAGGGCCGGGGTGCCGGGATTGCCGGCCGCATCGGTCTGGCGCACCTGCACCTGGCCCTCGGCATAATCGCCTTCCGGCAGGGCGAAGCTGGTGCCGGTGCCGGGCTGCCAGGTCTGGCCGCCGTCGAGGCTGTATTGCCAGCCGGCATCCTCCTCGAGCCCGCCGACATTGACCGTGCCGTCCCGGGTGATGCCGTCGCCGGCGGTGCCGGTGTCGTTGGCAAGGGCTGCGG
>NZ_JAEQ01000031.1 GCF_000518985.1 Chelativorans sp. J32 | reverse complement strand
CGTCACCTGCATGGGATTGCGGCCGCCGCAGTTGCGGAAATGTCTTTCGGCGAACGGATCAAGAAATCGGACCGCTTCGGCCTGGGTGGTTTCGGGCGTGCAGTCCATCTGCCCGAGGAAGATACCATTGGTGTCGTCGACGATCACCATCGTGCCGTGGTCCGCACCATAGGACCGCAGCGCGATCTTGTATTCNAGCCAGCAGGACGTGCGGTCGGGACCGCGTCCGTATCGGGAATAGATTTCCTCCTTTGGCGTGCGCGCCGAAATGACTCCGGAGGCAAGGTCGTTGTAGATGCGGTCGATCAGGTTTGTGGGACGTATATTAGGCATTCTCATTTCTTTCTCTGCAAGTTTCGTCAAAGCTTCTATTCAAAGAAGCAAACCCATCATAGCACATACAACATCCTGCCTATCTAAGAGGAATGTAATCTAATCTACGAACAATACATACTTATTGTATTCAAAAGAATGGCGTTTGAGCGCCTCCAGCAGCGACAGGTACTTTGCGGTGCGACATTCCGCCACACCAAAAACACTTTGCTTGATTAATACTGAATCTGGTGGGCGACGCGGGCGGGCTCTCAANTTTATTGCCGCATGGGCCGCACGAACGGAGCGGCTCCAGTCCAGTTTTTCCGCCATTGCAGGCTCGTCGCGTCCGTTACACAAGTAAATCTACAAGTATTCCGTCGACGCAAAGAACAGGCCGATGCTGCCGCAAGGATCGACGGTCGGATTAAGATTGGCTGAAGAGGGCTGGACGTTGCCGCGGCCGACTTCGAGGCCGCTTCCCGAGCGACGCGTTTCTTGTGGCACGCTGACGATGAGATCACGCCCGCCGCGCCCTCCCGACTGGGCGGACGATTATAACCATTCCCGGCTGCACTCATCGCTCGGGTAATCAGACCCGGGCAAGCTATGTTGGAACCATCGCCACAACCGGCTCCAGCGCTGCGCAAGATGAAGGCTAGGCGTTCCGCCGGTCGCCCCACGGCGCCAAGTGGCGTATCGAAAACCGCCGAGGCTCTTCTCCTCTAGTCTAGTCATCAATGGGATGAAAGTTCAGTGGCAGGTCAGGAGCTTGTGTTTTTGGCTGATTCTGGCCTCAACACAAAAACGCCGTGGCGGGACTGTACTGGCGGAAGCGCTCCTCCCCTACCACGCGTCCCCCACTATAGCGCGTCTGGGGGAACACTTTTGCCTCCAACCAAGGCAGCAAGCTTTCCTTTGACTTCGATTTCAAAGCCTTCCCGTGCGCCTTTCGGGTGCACACTCACACTGTGAACCAGTGCACGAAAGCTCTGGACGAGAGACCCAGGCTCGCCTGAGGCCGGGGCGTCATGGGCCAGCGAAACCGCGAGCGCGTCGACAGTCTCGATATATCGTTCGAAGGTTGCGGGATGGAGCGTAATCACTGGAGGCTCCTCATCCAGTTGAGCAAGCTCGACATCGATCTCTTCCCTCCGCTGTTTGAGTTCGGAGATCCGAATCTTGGCATCGTCATCGCCAATGACACCTCGGATGACGAGATCGACCGTGCGCTGCCGCTCGCCTTCGATGCGTGCTCGCTTCGTCTCCAGTCCTGAGCGCCTACTGGCCGCTTCTCGAGCAAGCCGCCGGCGTTCCTCGTTGTACCTACGAGCATGTCTCGATCAGACGCGGAGCCGTTTGTGAATGCCGGCCAAATCCTCCATATCGCGCGAAAGCCGATCCAGGGCTTCCACCAACACGACTTCGAACAGCGTTGGCGAGCTGCCTCCTACAGGCTCATCAGCCCATCGCGACCGCGCACCTAGGCACCGGACCGCGCCTTGTCCTCATGATGGCAACACATCCAAGCCGCCACGTCGCGCGTGGGCACGGCACAGCGCGATCTGGTCTTCGGTGGACTTCTCATTCTGAAGCTCGGTCGAAAACCGGCGGCGTCACCATCTTCATGCTTCCGCCCGTCCCGGGGTTAGCACTCCTGCTATTTTATGCGAATCCGGAAAGCCGTATGACAGATCGGGCGATTGATGATCCGCCGCCAAACTCGCCAGCGGTCGACCATTTTTCCACAAATGGGAAAAGCGACGTCGCTGAAAAGCAACCAGCCATGCTTCAAGGTCTCGGTGGTAGGCGCACTCGCGGGATCGTTACCGATAGCGGGTAGCAGCTTGGCTTGTGCTGAAGACGTGCGCGAGCCGCTGCCCGATCGCCACATTTTGCGCAAAGCGCTAATCTTCATTCTTCGAGTAACACTCAACTCATCAAGACAGCGTTGGGAGCGGGCTTTCAGAAGCTTCTGCGCCGCCAGACTGGCAATCATCCCGCCGACATGTTCCGCAATACACTCTTCAATTTTCAGCGGTTCCGTGACTCGCATGCGTTGGCGCTCAAAGGCAATTTTCCCTTCCTGGACATATCGCTCCAGCAGATCGAAAAGAACCGCCCGGTCCTTGGTGCCGTCGAGTTCGGGCAACAGCGAGCTTTCGACGATCCCAAGCGGTACGGGCTCATGCCAGGCGTTGAACGTCATGTCCCTGCCCTCGCCGCGTGAGATCTCGGCGGCGCGTCGGATCGTTTTATCAATTCTGATTGGTTCGTCCGCTGGCGAGATGAAAACCGGCGAGAGACGAATTCTCGCCCAGCCTTTGATGGTCAAGGTTTCGAGCAACTGGTCGAGAGCGGAGACGGCCACCTTAACGTCGGAGGAGCAGCATTCCGAAACCCGCTGTAGCAAATCCTCATAAGAGACCGTTTCAGGCCACGCTGCCGAGAGGACGTCAAGCGCGACCTTCATTTCAGGCCGCTGCGTCGTAATCCTGGCGGTCCCACTTGCATAAACTTAGGCGCTTTCGACGATGCGCGTATCCCCCTCAACGCTGCTGAAGGAAGCTGCAAAGTGAAGATCTCGAAGCCTCTCGCCATCAAGCCGGTAGCGAATATCCTCTGCCCTCTCGTGATGAACCAGCAAAGTCTGCCTGAAGGTGCGGTTGACGATGAAGTCCAGATACTGCTCGATCAGCACCTGGCTGTGCCCGCACTCCTGTAACAGAGGCTCGGCAACCCCCTCGCCATAATTGCTGGCGAACATGGTTGAGGGCTGGGCTTCCGCGAGATAGCAGAGGCCGTAGCCGCCTGCCCGCTCCACGAAGTCCTGAAAATAACAGGGTGAGTTGAACGGCTCCAGATATTCATGGGAGAGATAGTAATCCTCCTGGCGCCGGACAAACTGGTGCAGCCCTCGAGCGCCAGGGCCACACCGCCCAAAGGGACGCTGCGCAGGCTGAGCTCCGAGAATTCGATCTTGCACTCGTCCAGCACGGCAGGAAGTGCCAGCTCCTCGACGGTGTGGATCATCGAATGGCGGATATAGGGATCGAGACGGGAGAGGCTTCCACCAAGGATGATGCGAGGTGGATTGAACGTTGTTGATAAGGTTGGAGGCGCCGATTCCCAGAAAGCTCCCCACCTCCGACAGGACCTGCAGGACCAGTTCATTCCCGGCTTCGGCCAGGCTGAGCAGTTCGTCGGTCGAAGAGACCTGACCGCCGTCCTGCTGCAGCCGCTTGGCAATGGCGAAATCCGATACATAGGCTGAAAGGCAGCCGCAATTTCCACACCTGCATAGACGCCCGTTCGGGACGATCTTGGTATGGCCGAACTCGCCTGCATATCCGCCTCGACCACGATAAAGCGCGCCATCGAGAAACAGGCCTGCACCCACGCCCGAGCTGCTGTCGAGATAGACGAAGGTCTCGTCGTCGACGCCGCTGCCGAACAGATATTCGGCCATGGCGTCGGCGTTACAGTTGTTGTCGATGTAAAGCGGCTGGCGGATGCTCGAGTCGAGGAGATTACGCAGTTGGAGATCACGCCAACCGAGGTTGGGCGAATGGGCAAGATGCCCGTCCCGCCCGACAAGGCCCGGCACCGACATGCCCACGGCCCTGACTTCATCCATCCGGCGGCCGACCTTAGCGACAAGCTCGGCGATACCGGCCTGCATTTCGGCTGCCAGCTCGGACCGGTGTGGGAGCGGATGTGTGACCTTGTCCAGGGGCTCGTCATCAAGCCCGGCCACCACATAGCTGATTTCGCCGGGAACGGGATGACCCCCGATCAACAGGCCCTTTTGGCCGAAATCGAGATCCGCTCTCCGGGTCGTCCGCGGCGCGTACCTCCCACCTTGGTGGCGCGTTCGATCAGGCCCAGAGCCTCGAAATCCTTCAGGATCGCCGAGACCGTGGATTTATCCGTCTCAGCCAACTCGGCAATCTCCCGTTGCGAAGCATTGGGATTGGGCCGGATGGCGTGGAAAATACGCGAGGCGTGGATTTGACGAACGACGGAAGGATGCATGTGTCGAAGGCTTTCAGGCGATGACCGCCTTCCTCTGTTATTTGGATGTTCCGCCCAGCAGACCGCGCGTAAACGCTTTCTGGAACAGCAGAAAGGCGATCATCATGGGAATGATGGATACGATCGTTGCCGCCATCATCGGCCCGTCATCCACATCAAGCCCGCCGATCATGGAATAGAGGGTGACGGGTGCCGGGCTGTTCTGGCCGCTGGTGAGGGTAAGCCCGAAGAACAGGTCATTCCACGCCGAGCGGCTTTGCACGATGGCAATGGCGGCGAGTCCGGAAACCGACGCGGGAAGCAGGATCTTGAAGAAGTATCCGGCCGGACCGCAACCATCGAGCTGCGCGGCTTCGAACATCGACCGCGGCACCGTCATGAAGTAGTTGCGCATGAAAAACGTGACGAATGGCAGGCCATAGGCCGTGTGAACGAGCCACATTCCGGGGATGGGCTGTAAAGGCCAATGCTCCGCATGATCATGAAGAGCGGAATCTGCACCGCCTGGTATGGCACCAGCATTCCGGCAAGGATCAGGAGATTGATGATGGGCCCGCCGGGGATGTTGACCTGGGACAGGGGATAGGCCGCAAGGGAGCCGACAAACACGGAGAACACCACCGAAGGAATGGTGATCATGAAACTGTTGAGCACGGCGCGGCCGATACGATCCCAGCCTTCAGCGTAGTTGTCCCAATAGATCTCCGTCGGCAGGCGCAGAGAGTATGGAATTTCCGCCGGCGTCTTGAGACTGGCGTTCAGCGCCATCAGCAAGGGCATCAGGTAGCAGATAGCAAGCACAATGAGGATGAAGTAGCGCCAGCCGGTGGAGAATGCCGGACGATGGGCCGCGAGCGCGCTCATTCGCGGATCTCCTCGACCTGGTTTGACATGTAGTAGACGTAAGGCATAATGACGATCGCCGCGAGAACCAGGAGCACCACGGCGATGGCAGCGCCCTGCCCCATTTGGAAACGCGAGAACGAGGTTTCATACATGTCCACGGCCAGGAGATAGGAGGACTCGAACGGCCCGCCCTGCGTCATGGACCAAACGATATCGAAGAGCGCATCGAGTCGATGCCAGCGATGCCAAGCACCACGACGGTGGCTGGCATCAGCAACGGAAGCTTGATCTTGGTGAGGATCGTCCAAGGCGAAGCGCCGTCGACACGAGCGGCCTCGATATATTCCGTGGGCAGATTCCGAAGCCCGCGAAGTAGATGAGGAAGGTGAAGCCGCTCCACGCCCATAGCGAGGCTGCCATGATCGAATAGGTGACGATCTGTGGGTCGCCCAGCCAGTTCTGGTTCCAGGACGAAAGCCCCAGGCTCTCGAGGACGGTCGAGAACAGACCTGTGGTCGGCCGATAAAGCCAGCGCCAAGCTGAAGCCACCGCGACCGTGGTGATCGTGAAGGGCAGGAAGAAAATGGTGCGGAAAATGTATGCGCCCTTCACGTCGCTGTCGAGCAACAGGGCAAGCCCAAGCCCGACAAGCGTGGGAACGATCAGGAAATAGGCCAGCCATTGCAGGTTGTTGTAAAGGGCGCGCTGGGTGCGGGGCTGGTTCAGTATCTGCTCGAAATTTGCCAAGCCCACCCACTGCATGTCCGGCGTCATGCCGTCCCAAGCGTGGAGTGACAGCCAGATCGTATCGATCACCGGATAGATGAAGGCACCGATGAAGAGGCCAACGGGCAGCACCAGAAAGAGGGTGTAAACGATGTTGCGCCGTGTTTTGAAATCGAGCCTTTGCATACGTGTCCTTACCCGCGGGCCGCCGCTGCGTTTAATTGCCCCGCACCAGAGGGATGCAGGGCCACGTCCTTACCAGGAATAGAACTTCTTTTGTTAGATCAGCGACTTCCGCATGCCTTCAAGAGGATTGAGGGACGCTTCGAGCCCTTCTGCGGTCGGATTGGCCGCGTACTTTTCGATCTCGGTGCCGATTGCCATGCGGTATTCGGGCGGCAGAAGGATCATCAGGCTGGGCTGAGCCATTTCGGAGAACCGTTCCGCCTCTCGCCGGCCGATCACGTCATAGATCTCTTCCGACACCTCCATGTTCGGCGCGATGGAGCCCTTGGGCTGATTGAAGGCAGCCTGCGCTTCAACCGATACAACGCTGCGAACGAAGTCTTTCCCTTGTTCTTCGAGCTCGCCTCTCAGCACCACGACAGTGTCGGTCTGGAAAATGGCGTGGTCTTCGGTGCCTGGCGCCGGGAAAAAGTCGTAATCTTCGCCAGGCGTCCAGCCGCGGCCCTTCATATAGCCGGAAATCCAGTTGCCCCCCTGGTACATGCCAATTTCGCCACGCATCAGCTGGTCAGTCGCATCCGCCCAAGCCGCCGCAGTCCCAGTTGGGTGCGTAACGCTCGGCATAATTCTCCCGGAAGATTTCGAATGCCTTGCGCATTTCGGGCCCGGTGAACGACAGTTCGCCGCGGGCGAACTGCCAATAGCCTTCTTCTCCTACGACGCTCAGAAGCGGGGCGTAGAAGTTGTAAAAACTCCAGGGCCAGCCTGAGGAATTGCCCAGACAAGCGACATTATTCGCCTCGAGC
Organism: Chelativorans sp. J32; assembly: GCF_000518985.1. Classification (GTDB taxonomy): domain Bacteria; phylum Pseudomonadota; class Alphaproteobacteria; order Rhizobiales; family Rhizobiaceae; genus Chelativorans. The sequence continues at coordinate 21,360 of NZ_JAEQ01000031.1, read as the reverse complement.
TTTTCACAGACCTGGTTCCACTCCTCCCAGCGCGTCGGCGGAACGAGGCCGAGGCGATCGAACACCTCCTTGTTGTAGAAGACGTCATTGACGATGCTCAGGGAAATGGGAATGGCCGCGCGAACGCCATCGAAGGTAATGATGCGACGCAGACCCTCCGGGAAAATCTCGTCACCGCGCATCTCCTGCCAGACATCCTTGATATCCAGGATACGGCCTGAATCGGCGATCTGCGTCAGGTCGTAACCGGAGTTGAACTGATAGGCCATCGGCGGAGAACCGCCCGTGATCGACACCTGCACCTGCTGGCGCAGGCCCTGCGTGTGCCCGGGAATAACCCGCTCCTTCACAGGGAATTTCGGGTTCCCTGCCGCCGGCGGTCCATTCCGACGCGGTCCGGCCGTTCTTCGATCGGCACGGCCGCAGGTGCCCAGCACTTTTCCATGGATGCCACCGCTTGCTTGAAGGTCATTAAACTTGGCAGCGTGGAATTAGCGGATCATCCGTGCAGCGGATTACTGCAAGATTGACTTCCGGCTGCAACTCCTTGATCTTCCGTTGGCCACTTTGGTCCCTCCACCGAGATTGGCGGACCAAATACTACCGTCTGGGGAGCGCCTAATCGACGGGGCGGCCGCACATTGCGTGGTTTTGGAGGGCAGATGAGAGATAACGCACTCGGTGCGGTTGATGAGCTTGAGCCTTCAGAAACCGGCGGAAGACGGATTCTTCAAAGCCTTCAGGCCGGGAAAACCTGCATCGCGCTTGGCCTGCGCAATGCGCGTACCACCGAGATCGCAAAGCTCGCTGCCAGTGTTGGATACGACCTCGTCTGGGTCGATATGGAACATGCGCCGATTGGCGTCGAAAGTGCTGCGGCGCTCGCGGCAACGGCAGCTTCGCTGGGTGTTGGCGGGTGGGTGCGTATCCGCGAGGGAATGACAGGTCTCGTCGGGCCGCTGCTCGACGGCGGCGCAGGCGGAATAATCTGTCCACACATCCAGTCTGCCGTTGCCGCACGCGAAGCTGTCGCTGCTTGCAGGTTCCCGCCCAAGGGGGGCCGGTCGCAGAATGCACTGCTTCCGCAACTTGGATATGTCCGGCATAACTCTCTGGAGACCATGCGGCGCGCCGACAACGGGGCAATCGTGCAGCTTCTGATCGAGACTCCCGAGGGCGTCGATCGCATTGACGAGATCGCTGCCGAGCCGGGCGTCGATATGATCGCCATCGGCCTTAACGATCTTTCGGTGACAATGGGCAGGCCGGGCGAACCCGGCCATCCCGATTTTCTTGAAGTATGCAAAAGGGTTGCGAATGCATGCGGTCGCAGAGGAGTGGTTGCGGTAGCGGGTGGCACCGCAACACCGGAACTCTTCAGCGCGCTGGTTTCAATCGGATTTGCACCTCTGGCTTTCGCCGGCATGGACACGGAGATGCTGGCGGACAACCTCAGCCAACGTCGTCATCGCTGGCTTTTCGGGGAAACAACTTGAGCGAAACCGCGTCGGACCATTCAGAGCCCGATTGGCGATTGGTTCTGCTGACAGTTTGCATTGCGCATTGCGCCGCAACCATCCTGATGAGGCTGGTACCCGTTCTTGGTCCCGAACTGATCGTCAGTTACAACTGGACGCCGGAGCTTGTAGGGCAGGTTTCGACAATCGCGAATATCGGCTCCGTCGGATTCGTACTTATTGGTGCCGGTGTTTTCCGTGCACTGGGCCCTGCGCGGGGGCTTCTTCTCGGTCTCTGTAGTGGCTTTATAGGGCTCCTCGTGATGACCAGTCCGGTAGCAGGCCTCCCGCTTGTCGCGGGCATGCTGCTCGGATTCTCACATGCGCCCTCGCATCCGGTGGGCAATGATCTTCTTCACAACCATGCCCCCTCCGGCCATCGTTCGCTCATCTTTTCAGTGAAGCTCTCCGCACCTGCGATGGGAGGCGTTCTTGCCGGCCTGACATTGCCTGCCATCGCGAATGCATTCGGGCTTCACGTTGCCCTTGCTGCGGCGGGAGTGCCGCTCATCCTGGGTGCCATTGCACTGATGCCCCTTTATCCGCAACTGCGGAAAGCTGACGGCAGGTCGCTCCTATCGAAAGACATGTTCAACGCCCGGAACCTCTCTGGACCGCTATACACCGTTCTTTCCGATCACCGTTTGCGCTACCTGACTTCCACCGGGTTCTTCCTGTCTCTGGTCCACAGTGCGTGGCTCGTATACCTCCCAACCTATCTGTCCATCGAGGTCGGGGTAGCTCCGGTCGTCTCAGGGTACATCTTTGCGCTGTTGCAGGCCGGGTCCTTCTTCGGCCGAATACTGCTGGGCTGGGGCGCTGATAGGAGACTGTCTCCGCGGCTTATTCTCTTTTGTGCCCTTACGGGAACTGCCGCTACGACATACCTCCTTCCTGTTCTAGCGTCTTCCGGCGACGCAACCTCGGTGGCAATCCTGGCGTTGATTGCCGGTGTCGTAGCGGCAGGATGGAGCGGGGTCCAGGTAGCCGAGGTGATGCGCCGCGCACCACCGGATAGGCTGATAGACGCTGCTTCCGGCGTCATGGTGACAACAGGCCTTGGCGTCATCATCGGGCCACTGATTTTCCCATTGCTCATCACTTGGACGGGCTCTTGGGAAAAGGCCTTCATGTCGATGGTCCCCTTTCCGCTCATCGCGTTACTGATGCTCGCGAGAGGGCGCGACGCCGCATAGGAAGCGGCCGGTTCGCACCGGCCGCGTAGTAAGCGGATATGCTTCAGACCAAAATCTGGCCCGCCCGAACGACATCCACCCCATCGAGAGTGAGCGTCGGCGATTGAAGCATGACGTCGAAATGCAGGTCCGCCCTTACTGAGCCGCCAATTGTCTCGCTAGTCCCAATGCCAATATGGCAGCTTCCGTAAACGCCGTGTTCATTGGAGAATTGGCCGTTGAACGCGATGCATTCCGGATTGAGGCCGACTGCGAGTTGAGCGATGTTGTAGATGCCCTCTCCTTCGTTCTGGGACAGTATCCGACGAAGCGTTTCGGCCTGAGCACCGCCGGAGATGGAAACGATGTTTCCCTTCTCGACAACCAGTTCTATCGGATCGTAAATCACCCCGATGTCGAAGTTGGGAATGCTGCCGTCGACAATGACGCGTCCTTCCGTGAGGCCCTCATTTGGAGAGATGTTCGCCTCGATGTGAACGAGCGCCGTAACATCGCCCGGTTCCCTGACAATGCCTGAATGGGAGTTTCCCACACGGCCAGCCAAATCGAATGTGATGTCGGTACCCGCGATACTTGTTAGCCGCGCGATTTTAGCTTCCGACATGCGTTGCGCCATCGCATCGCATTGCGGCTTCTGTGCCGCGAAATCTGCCAACAGGCCGCCGCGATAGAATTGTTCCTCTTCGAACTTTGTCATCGACAAGGAACGCGCCCCCTTTCGCACCGCTTCGATCGCCGCCCTAGAATGGCCGATTGAACGCGTGACGATCATGAAGAGCACGTCGACCTTGCCGGAGGTCATCAACTCGGCGACCAAAGGCTGTGGTTCCTGCCCGTCAAGTTTGTTGGGCGACATGGAAATAATTACGGGCTCAACACCTATCGCGCGGGCAGCCGCTGCGATCATCGACGCGGAACGATAGCGCTCCGGATCCGTGACAATCAGCAAGTTTTCGCCAGGGCGAATATTGGCGCAGTGGGTAACCACCTTCATCGCACCCTGAAACATAAGTTCTTCGGTACTCAACACATCCTCCCAATTCATTACAGCGAAAATTTTTTCGCTGCAATGATTAAATAGCGCGGTTTATACTGTCAACGAGCGCCGGTCGGAACCGCGCAGTTGCGTCTTGGGAGGACCATTTGAAGATAGCGAGTATCAAGGCCAGCCTTCACCGCCATGCCATCAGGATAGATGGCATCGCAGAAGCGTTGGAGCAGCGTCAATTCGTGTTTGTCGAAGTAGAGACCGACACGGGACACACGGGATTTGGCGTAACGGGGCAGTTCCTGCCTTGGGCCGTGATACCATGCATCGAAAATCACATCTTTCCTGTTTTGAAGGGGATGGATCCACGGGATACGGAGCGTATCCATCACGCTGTCTGGAAGAAGCTGAATCCGCGCACCTATACCGGCGTAATCTCCAATGCGCTTTCGGCAATCGACATCGCACTATGGGACCTGCGCGGAAAGGCCGAAGGGCGATCGGTAGCCGGTCTGCTGGGCGGATACTCAGACCGATGTCCGGCGTACGCCACATTCGGCTATGCCTACTTTAACCACGAAGAGCTTGCCGCATATGCAAACAAGTTTATCGATATGGGGTTCGATGCAGTCAAGATGGTCGTCGGTGACGACGGGCACGACTGGAAGGAGGACGCGCGCCGGGTGAAAGCCGTCCGTCGCGCGATTCCGGACCACGTTGAACTTTTAATCGACGGAAACTATTTTTTCAGTCCTGCGGAAGCTCGCCTGCTTTGCCGCGAAATCGAAGATTGCGGTATTACATGGTTCGAGGAGCCAGTTCACCAGAACGACACGCGCGCGATGGCCGACCTGCGGATGCATACACGAATTCCATTGGCAGCTGGCCAGATGGAAGGACATCGCTGGCGTTTCCGTGATCTCGTCCTGCACCAGGCAGTCGACTTCGTTCAGCCAAACTGTTGCTACAACGGTGGGTACACCGAATCTGCGAAAGTCGCGCATATGGCACAGGCGTTCAATCTGCCAATTGCGAATGGTGGTGGCTGGCCGATCTTCAACATGCATCTGATGGCGGGACTGATGAATGGCGGCCGTGTCGAGTTCCACTACGGGATGTGGGAAGCTGGGAAGCGCTTTTTCAAGGGCGCGCCTGATCCGGATGGCAACATGCTGATCATTCCGGATGGGCCGGGCCTTGGTTTCACGGCAGATCGTGACCAGCTGAATGATTGCCGCGTAAACTCGCCAGATAGGGCCGCATCAGACCAGGATGCGCATGGATATACCCGACGCAAGAAGGCCGGCTGACTAGCCGGCCCGTTCGAGGGCGTCAGGCCGTCGCCCTCATCCTCCTTTTGGCGATCAGGAGCCGCCAAAGCGGACGCAACAGCACAATCATCGTCATGAGGAATAGTGCAGCACAGATTGGCCGGGTGAGAATTTCCCAAATATTACCCTGCGTGAGCTGCCAAGTACGCATGAAGTTCTCTTCAGCCAACGGGCCGACGATAAACCCGAGCAGGAACGCTACGATCGGATATTTCAATCGGGTGAATGCGTAACCCAGCACGCCTGCGGCGAGGGCCATAAAGATGTGGCTGTAGTTGAAACCAGCGGCATAGATGCCGACGACCGATGTCACACAAACCAACGGGACCAGTATCGGGATCGGGATGATCGTTAGCAGCGCTAGCGGGCGCGACATGGAAAGTCCCACGATCATGGTCAGCACCGCACCAAACAAGATTGATCCAATAATCGTGTACAGCACGACGACATCGTTCGTGAACAACGTCGGACCGGGGCGGATACCATGCAGCATCAACGCGGTGAGCAGCAGTGCGGTCGAAACGCTTCCAGGGATGCCGAACGACAGCGTTGGGACCAAAGAGCCACCAATCACCGAGTTATTGGCAGCTTCCGGTCCCGCTATGCCGGCAGGATGACCCTTGCCGAACCGCTCCGGCTGCTTGCTCAACTGCTTTTCCGTGATGTACGACATGAAAGTTGCGACCGTACCCCCCTCGCCCGGCACGAATCCGACGAGGACGCCCATTCCGCAGCCGCGCAGGATCGCCTTCCATTCCTTGAGCGCCCAGACGACCCCTCGCCACATATTGCCCCGCCCGACCAGAGCGCTGGAGATCGAGTTCGGGTTACGCGATAGCCGGACCATCTCCGAGAAGGCAAACAGTCCTATCATCGCCGCAACGAGATCGATGCCATCGACGAGGTCACTGATCCCAAAAGTGAAGCGAGGATTGGCATCAAGGAGGCTGGCACCGATGGTTGCGAGAAGTGCGCCAAGAATACCCGCAGTAAATCCCTTGAGATAGCCAGTATCTGACGCCGCTACGATGGAAGCCAGGCCGAAGAGGCCGAACATCAGGAACTCAGGAGACCCGAACGCCATGGCCAGATACTGAAGAAACGGCAACGCAATGACAAGGGAAAGTCCGCCCACCAACGCGCCAATCGCCGACGCTGTCGCCGAGATCGCTATTGCGGTTGTTCCCTCGCCACGCCGCGCCAGCGCGTACCCGTCGAGAGTTACGGCTGCGGAACTCGGGCCGCCCGGCGTGTTGATCAGAATTGAAGGTATGCTACCGGCATAGGAAACACCGCTATACACGCCTATCAGCACGATCATCGCATCGGCGGGCGTCATGGACAAAGTGAACGGGATCACCAGAGCGGTCGTTAACGCCCCGCCAATCCCCACCATCGCTCCGCCAATGCAGCCGATGAGGAAACCGACGGTCGCGAGAAAAAGGCCGTTAAAGGAGAAAAGTACGGAAAAGGATTCCCAAATCGGGCTCATCGGAATTCAATCCTGAGCGCCTTACAGGCGCTGGCTCCAGATGGGAACGTTCGCGACGGTGTCGAACATCAAGCTGAGACCAGCCGCAAACCCTCCGGTGACGATCAGAATCCACAATGGTTTCCGGTAGCCCATCACCCACATGTAGATGGGCACAAAGACCAACATTGCGGGGCCGAAGCCAATCATTTGTGCCGCGATGCAATAGGCCGAAAGCCAAACCGCCGTGAACACCCGGCGGTATGTGGAACCATTCGGCTGTTGCCCGCGTGTGGCCTGAAGAGGAAACTTGCGTCGGGCGAGGATCGCGGTGATGGTTTGCGTCCCCGCAAACACAACGAGTGCAATCGAAAGCATCCGAGGCCAAAGGCCAGCCTGCGAATGAATTTGCAGGCTCTGCAGGAAGAAAACCAGTCCGACGATCGTGACGATTGCCGCAAAGCCTATCCCGCCGGCACTGCTGTCGGCAGCGGGGCTCTCGTCCTCGTCTTGCAGGTCGTCGACTACTTGGTCACCGTGTCCAGTCACTCACACCTCCCGTGCAGCAACGGGCCTCGCACCCGCGAGATCGCCGCCTGGTTTTCCGCAAAATCAATGTTCCCTTGCCGATCGAGCCAGATCGCCAGGATTGCACATCAGACCCCCTCAAAAATCCCGCGGACGTCAGCGATCTCTTCGATCCTAATAAAGCGGCGAATGAGTTCCTCACCTTTGTTTGCATCGATAGGTTTGGCAGCCATCTTCAGATGATCGCGGAAGACTTGAACCATGGCTTCTGTCGTCACCGGATTGTCGGGATGGCCCGAGCAATAGGCAACGGGCTTCGATTGAAGCACTGACCCGTCCTTCAATCTTACCTCTACCGTCACACTTTCGCGGCCTTCCTGGCGGTCAATTGTCACTTTGTGGGCTAGACCGACAAGCTCAGGGGAATGTACGAGTTGGTTGTCGAAGTGGTTGAGCTTAAGTGTTCCGTCACGCAGAGTGCAGGCGATTACCCACGGCAGGCTGAACTGAGCATCGATGCCGTTGTGAGGATTGAGGCGGCGCTCCAGCGGCTCTGACATAATGTAGAGCGTCGGGCTTCCCTCGACATGCAGCGCCTCGAGCTGCTCTAACTTGAAGTTCGGACGAAGCTGCCGCACCGCGTCCAAAACAGGATGCGCAACGACGCCGCAAGGGTAGCCTTTGAAACCCAACCGGCGGCCGAGGAAGTTCTCTCCCAGCCCATCAATGATGGAGTCATAGTCGACCGTGTGGCTGGGGAAGTGAAGCTTGTAGAAACCGAAGCGGCCAGAGAGAAATTGCCGCGCGCCAGAAATACCATTGCGAGCGAGTTGCACCGCCGTGAAAGCGTTGCGGACAGCAAAACCTCCCTGCATGCGAATACCTAGGACGCCTTCCATCTGGCCTTGAAAGTTGCCGCACGCCTGGGCGTGGATTAGGCCAAGCGCATCCAGCATCTGCTCTTCGTTGAGACCGAGGACCTTGCCCACAGCAATGGTTACGCCATAGTTGCAGAAGAGATAGGTGGAATTCCAAGGCGTCCAGACCGGCGAAAGCTCCCCCCTAATTGCTGAAAGCAAACGGGCCTGAAGGTCGACGCCTACGGCAATGGCCGTAAGCACGTCCTTGCCGCTAATCCCGCCGGAGGCTTCTGCCGCCGCCATTACGGCCGGGGCCACGGCGAAGCCGATGGCGAAGCCGCCCGCGTTGTCGAGCCAATACTTATCTTCGTACTCGTGGGCCTTCGCGAAAACCGCGTTTGCGAAGGCTGCTGCCGATTTCGGTGCTTTCAACCCAGTACCGATCACGGTGGCCTGTTGGTGACCGCCCTGTTCGGTGATGAAACGCACCACTGCATCAGAACCTTCGGCCGCCGATCCAGCGACAGCCGTCGCGGTTGCCCAAAGAAGTGTCCGGCATGCGGCATCAACCGTTTCGGCGTCCAGATCCTCGAAACGCGCCGAAACGATGTGGCGTACCAGAGCGGCTTCCAAGGGCGGGATCTCCGGGCGACCTTCAAGTGCAAACTGCATGTGCTTGGTCCTTAGGTTCTCAGAAGATGCGTAAGCTCTGCCAGGTCATCGACACGTTCCAAGCTCTGGCAGAGATTGTAAAATGCTTCGAAGTTGGATCTGCCGATCAAACTTGGAAGGAGTTCGTCCCACTTGCCACGCAGGGATTGCCAATCGGCCGCTCCGCGAAGGGCATGCCCACGCGGATGGTCGATGCCGACGAGGAAGCGCATGCCAGAAACCGTCTCGATCTCCACTTTGGCTCCTCGACCATGGGGCTGAGTGCGGTCCATCTCAGCGTCTGCTACAGCTCGAATCTTGGACCGCAGAGCCTTCACCTCAGGCCTGGCCAAAGCGGCGGCTGAATGAGCTTCCTCGAAGCCCAAACGGCCGTGGACAATGGCCACTGACAGCATGTCTTCAACACAGATGCTGGGCATCCCGCGATTGGAGACCGTATCGGCTGTGTGAGTGGTCAGCCGCACCGTCACCGAGGCGATATCATCCGGGGTGAGCCGTTCTCGTTCGACAATGGTCAGTGCCGCTTCTACCGGCGCGTGGATCGGATAGCCGGCTGAATAGAACTTGAAGTTGGCTCCCATGACCGCATGGTCGCTTCCAAGCTCTTTGGTCAAAAGCTCTGCTTTGCCCTCGGGCGCCAAGCCAAGCGGACCATGCCTGGAATCAAAGACGTTGTCGTGGCCCTCGAATCCTGAAGCGGCCAGGAGCGCAGCAGAGGCGCCGCCAAAAGCGGCCTGCCCCGTGGACAAAGCTTTACTCATATGACGGCGTTCTTCGAACACTACTGCCAGGCCACCCGCGTGGCCTGCTGCCAGCGCCGCGGCGTGTCGAAGCCCGTCCGCGTCCAATCTGAGCAGGCGACCGCACGCCATCGCCGCTCCAAAGCTGTGGAGGTGATCCGAGTGGATGTGATGTGCCTGCCGCAACGTGAATGCACCGCCCACGGAAGCGACCAGTCGAGTCCCGACATCATACCCGACCGACACGGCGTGGAGATACTCACGTCCGGTCACGCGCCTGGTTTCGCCAACGGCCAGGGTCGCGTGGACAATTACGGCGCCCGGATGTCCGTCGGTCACGTGGGCCCCGTCAAACTCGTCGGCGTGACCTGCCGTTCCGTTGGCCAGAGCAGCCATCGCAGCGGGCACGCGCTGTCGGCGACCCAGCATGGTTGCCTCCCCGACTCCGCCCATTGCGCCGACAAATTTTGCGATCAGTTCACCAGCAATAAGTTTGCGCCCGAGTATGGCACAAGCGATCTCATCAAAGATGATGAGCTTGGTCCTGTCGACCACATCGACCGGAAGCTGCTCATAGCTGCTCCCGGCAACATAATCGGCAACGACCCTTGTTAAGGTCTTTTCTTTCATGTGGCCGATTATTTGCGAGCCAGCATTTGCTGGAGCACCGGCAGTGACTCCAGCTTCTCGAACGCACCGTTGATCGACTGTCCAACCGCCTCCGGCGACATGTACTCGAGCTTGATTCCCGCCTCGGCCATCTTCTTAACCACATCGGCATTGGTAACGACGTCGCGGAAAAGGCCGACAAGATAATCACGGAGAGACTGCTCCATGTTCGGCGGCCCCACAATGACGCGGATGGGCGCCGCCACTTCAGCCATGGACGGATAGCCGAGTTCGGCGACGGTCGGAGCATCAGGCATGTCAGCCACACGCTCGACATTGCCCAGCACCAGCAGCGGACGCAGCGTGCCTGACGCCATACCGTCGATCACCGCCTCGTATGATGCGAGACCTGCCGGCACCTCGTTCCTGGCGATCGCTGCGTTGCCGGCACCGCTACCGTCGTAGGCTACGTATTCTTCAAACTTCAGATCCGCCTGACTTCGAAGAAGCTCTGCAGTGAGTTCCGATGATCCTGCCCGGTCTGTCCCACCGAGAAGACGCTGAGCGCCGCTCTCATAGGCCTGCTGCAGCTGCTGGTAGGTTTCTATTCCGGATTGTGTCGAGGTCGCGAGAACGGTGAAGGTGCGGCCAAAGCCGGCAATGGGCGTAAGGGTACGAATGTCGACGGGAGCCGACGCACCGCGCGCAAGCTGGGAGAGCACGGTATTCGGCGGATTGTGCACGCCGATGACTGCCTCATCAGGACTTGCGCGCGCCAAGCGGCTGAGGCCAAGCAGCGATCCATCACCAGGAACATTCGAAATAGCTATCTGCGAGGAAAGAAGCGGCCGGACATGCTCCATCAACTGCCGAACCATAATATCGCTGCCCCCGCCGGCAGATAGCGGGATGATCACTTCGAGCCGCCGGATTTCCGGTGCTGTTTGTGCGAAGGCCGGCATTGCAACCGCGCCAACGAGGGCCGATGCGATGCCGGTCAGCACAGAACGGCGATCAACGCCGCCCGAAAAGCGTTCGATATCCATATCTCTCCTCCAATTCAGCTGGCGATAAGCGCCCGCTGCCTCTCCCACGGAACATTTTCGACATAGCGAAACAAAATTCCCGTGAGCGAATATAGCTCATTATGACAAGGTCGTGTCAACAATCGAATTTGGAGAGACTTACCTGCTGCAAACGCTCCGGTCCTATAAAGCGCACGGCGCCTTGAGCGACGAGAGTTGCTCCGGATCGTTCCATGCCGACCTGATTGCTCAACCAGCGGCGCTGAAGCCGCTACACGCTCCGCGCTGTCTGATGCGCTCAGGCGGCTGCCGAAAGCGTTCCATCCCCCAAGTGCCATTCTCTCATGGCAATGTCGCTTGCGCTAAAAGTACCGTAGTATGGCTGTGCTGCTGCTCACCGCCGGTGGTGTAGGTACTGCTCCAAAAACGGCAACGACGCGTCTCGGTCTTCTAACCGGGGGCCTGTCTATCTGGCGTTTACTCGAAAGGAAAAGCTCGACCTGCCATGGGAAACCTTGCGGCATTCGGCCGTTCTGGAAGACAATTTAGCGCATGGTACGCCAAAGCTGAAACAATCCGTCAACCAGCCCCGGGGCCCAGGCTATTCATCGCGGGCCAGGCATAGGCCCCAGTACTCGAATACTATCACAGTGCCGATAAACATCGGCGCGGTGGCAAGTCTCGCATCAACATATTTACGGCGGCATTCCCCGAGGCAGAAGCTTGTGAGCATTACCTACGATCCTCTGGCTTCCCGCCGAGGACGCCAGTCCCGGAAAGCGTCGATGGCCGATTGCTGAAGCTTGGCCCTAAAGATTGAAACAGCACGGCGACAGCAACTTGGGCCGCCTGGTGACGGGATCTACCCGTCACCAGGTGCCAATGCCGATCCGTCTCAGTTGTCCCGAACAGAAACAGGAATATTCTTTGTTAGCGCCGCTAGCATGCTGCCGTCACAATCACCTCGATCAGGCGCTGCGGATCGCCTAAATCGGCGACGCCGATCGTCGCTCGAGCAGGAAGGTCACTTTCGTCGAGCCAAGCAAGCCACGCGCGGTCCATATCCGGTTTCCGAGCCATATCTGTGATGAATATCTCTGCGCGCAGAAGTTTTGACTTGTCCGACCCCGCACTGGCCAGGAGCGCATCGATTTTGGCGCAGATCTGGCGCGTTTGCCCTTCCATATCCTGCCCGATATCGTCCGCCCCGATGCCCGCCGTGTAGGCGACGCCCCCATGCACCACTATGCCGTGGAGCGTCTTTCCTTTCTTGATTCGTTCGACCATTTTGTTTTCCTATCCTTGGTTGAAAAACGAGAGCGCCGCCCCATCCATGCGATGGCGGTCCGCCACATAAGTGTTCAACTTATGGGTGTTCGCACCAGACCGGATGCGTTAGCTCGGCTTGCCTGGCGCGATCTGTGCCGGCACCGTTCATTCCACGGTCGCCCCTGAAAGAGATGAAACGCCACGCCTGCGGGGCTCATGGCTCCTGGCCACCGAGCCAGGTGCAACGTCTAGGAACATTTGTGTCATTTTGTTTACCAGCCTGCCACCGCGGTCGGGCGACGCGGATCGGAGCCTCCCTCCAGCACTCCCGATTTTTCATTCTTGACGATCGTGCAAACCCCGCCTGCGGCGTAATCCCACTCGGGCCAGTCCCGAGCATCGTGGCCAAGGGTGCGCAGAGCTTCGCGCGTCTCTTCTGGAATGCGGCGCTCGAGCTTGAGAAGGCCCGGATCGAAGGGATGCGGCGCAGAGGAACGCGGATAGCTGAAAGTCGCGAAACGCGGAGCGTCTATGGCGTCCTGCAGGGACATGCCGAAGACATGGATGTTGAGGAAAACCTGCAGCATCGCCTGCGGCTGGACGTCGTTGCCTGGCGAGCCCAAGGGCATGATCCATTTGCCCTTCTTGCGCGCGAAGGCGGGGCTCGGTGTGAGGCGCGGCCGGCGGCCGGGGCCGAGGACGGCAGGGGCATTGGGATCGGTAAAGGACTGGACGCCGCGGGCCGAGGGCACGAAGCCGAGACCCGGGATAATCGGCGCACCGACCGACCCATCGCTCGGCGTGGCGGAGAACGCGTTCCCCTCCTTGTCGACGGCGCAGACATAGGAAGTGTCGAGCTGGCCGGGATCCTTCGCCGTATCGGGGAGAGGCGTTGGGTTCCGGCCCCAGTTGGTGGGAAGGCCGGGGTCTGGCATTCCCGGATGGGCGCGAGCCGGATCGACCAGCTTGCGACGGGCCTGTGCATATTCGGCGCTGAATAGCTCTTTCATCGGCACATGGACAAAATTCGGGTCGCCATAGAGCGCGTGGCGGTCCGCATAGGCGAGCTTGAGGACTTCGACCAGGTGGTGGATATAGGCGGGGCTGTTGTGCCCAAGGCTTTTAAGATCGACGCCGTCGAGCATGGCCATGGTTTGGCCGAGCACCGGGCCCTGGCACCAGGGGCCACAGGTGAAGATCTCCGCCCCGCCATAGGTGACAGACATCGCGCGTTCGACCTCGACGCGGAATTCGGCAAGATCGTCCTCGCGCATCCAGCCGCCATGCTCGAGGTGATAGGCGGCGATGGCCTTGGCGATGTCGCCCTTGTAGAAGGCGTCGCGCGCGGCCTTGAGGCCCGCCTCGCGCCCGCCCCTGGCGGCGGCGGCGCGCTCCTCGTCGATCATGTAGGCGATGGTGTTCGCCAGATCCGTCTGGATGAAGATGTCGCCGGCTTGTGGCAGCTTCCCGCCAGGCAGGTAGATTTCCGCGTTCTGCGACCACTTCCGGTAATCGTCCTCATAATCGGCGATGATCGCTGCCATGAGGGCGGGCATGGGGAAACCTTCGCGGGCGAAGCGCATCGCCTCGGCCGCGCATTCGCCATAGGACATGGTTCCGTAGAGCTCGAGCGCGGTGATCCAGGCGTCCGGTGCGGCGGGGGTGATGGTGCGCAGGAGCCCCTGCGGGATGCGTCCAGCGTGGTTCCGATGGAAGACACTGAGATCCGTGCGCTTAGGCCAGACCCCCAAACCGCTGATCGAGACGACCTCGTCCGTCCTGGCTGAATAGATCATGATGGGCGCTACGCCGCCGAATCCAACATATTCGCTCTGCACCACCCCGAGCGTGATGCCGCCGGCGACGCCCGCGTCGATCGCATTGCCGCCGGCTTCGAGCACCTGGAGAGCGGTCTGGGCCGCAAGATAATGGCCCGCGGCGGCCATGTGGCGAGTACCGACGATGCGGGAGCGATAGGGGGCGAACATGACGGACCTGCTTTCAGACGAGGACGGGATAGTCCGCGAGATCGAGATCGGTCGGCTCGCCGAGTGCGGTCTGCGCGAGCAGGCGGCCGGCGAGCGGCCCCATGGTGAGACCGCCGGCGCCAAGGCCGTTGCCGATCAGCATTCCCTCCATGCCAGGAATCCGGCCAAGCAGCGGCTTCACACCCTCGGTGGCCGGACGGAAGCCTACGCGCGTCTCGATCAGCGTGGCGTTGGCAAGGCCAGGTGCGAGATCGAGGCCAAAATTCAGCACTTCGGCCTGCCCGCCAGCCGTCACCCGGTAGTCGAAGCCGGAGCCAGTCTCGCGCGTTGCGCCGACGACTACGCGATTGTCGTCGAAGGCGAGCATGTAGTGGCTCGCCTGCGGCAGCAGGACTGGCCAGTCCTGCGTTTCCTGCGGCACGCGAAGATGGATGATCTGTCCCTTCTGCGGCGCGACGGCGATGGATACGCCGAGGGAAGAGAGGATGTCGTTCGCCCAGGCGCCTGCGGCGACGACGACAAGGTCGGCCTCAAGCTTTTCGCCATTCAGCGTGGCGGCCGGCTTTCCGTTAGCAAGCGCCAGCTCCACATGCCCCTTGCGGGCCTTGGCGCCGTTCTTGACGGCTACGCGCATCATCGCCGCGGCGATGGCGCGGGCCTCGACGCGGGCGCCCCCTTCGATGTGGAGCGCGAGGAAATCATCGCGCAGAGGTGGGAAGAGCGCCTGCGCATCCTTGCCGGAAAGCCGGGAGACCTTGCCTGCCTCAGGGACGGAGGCGACGCGCGTGAGCACGCGCTTCTCGACCTGGGCGAGCTCGGTCTCGTTCTCCGCCAGGACGAGGGCTCCCACCTGGCGATAACCGAAATCCGTCTCGCCATTCTCGGCGAGGTTCGCGACCAGCTTGCGGTAATAGGCGCCACCGGCGGCGTAGAAGCGGTAGAAGGCCGGCTCCTCGACCTTAGTGGCCCAGGGGCAGACGATGCCGGCGCCGGCGAGCGTCGCCTTGCCCTGATGCTCCTCGTCAACCACCTCGACATCAACGCCCTTCTCAAGCGAGAGATGGTAGGCGACACTGGCACCGAGAATGCCGGCTCCGACGACAAGAATTCGCATGGCTCAGACTTTCCGTTGTTAGATTAGCGGCTGCGCGGGTCGAGAGCGTCGCGCATCCCGTCGCCCAAAAGGTTGAAACTAAGAACCGTGAGGAAGATCATCATGCCCGGCCAGACCGCGACCCATGGTGCGTTGGAGAGCGAGCGCTGCGCAGTGTTAAGCATGGAGCCCCATGAGGGCGCGGGCGGCTGCTGGCCGAGACCCAGGAAGGAAAGGCTGGCCTCGGAAGTGATCGCGGCGGCAAGCGCCAGCGTCGCTTGGACAATGAGCGCCGGCAGCACATTGGGCAATATATGGCGGAAGGCGACACGCCAGTGCGGGTTTCCAAGGGAACGGGCGGCAGCGACATAGTCCTCCGCCTTCACGCTTAGGACCTGGCCGCGCGTGAGGCGTACGAAGAGCGGCGCGGCCGTGACGCCGATGGCGATCATCGAGTTTGTGAGGCTCGGGCCGAGGAATGCAGCGAGCGCGATGGCGAGGATGAGAAAGGGAATGGCCAGCATGGCGTCGACCACGCGGCTGATCGAGAGATCGATCCAGCCGCCGAAATAGCCGGCGGCGAGCCCGAACGGCACGCCGATCGCGAGCGCGATGCTGAGCGAGATGACGCCGGCAAGCATGGACGCCCGCGCGCCAAAGACGATGCGGGCGAAGATATCGCGGCCGAGCTCATCCGTGCCGAACCAGTGCAGCGCGGTGGGAGGCTGACGGATCGCGGTGTAGTCCTGCGCGAGCGGATCAAACTGGGCGATCATCGGGGCTAAGATCGCGGCCAGGATCACGATCACGATGAAGACAAGGCCCGCAAGCGCGGCCTTGCGCCTGCGCAACCGCTTCCAGAAGCGGGCGAACTGGCCTTCATGGGGCACTGCCGGGGCAGTCGAGGCGATTGCCATGGGCTACTCCCTCAGCCTTGGGTTGGCGAGCACATAGCCGATATCCGCAAGCAGGCTCATCCCCACATAGACGATGGCCGTCACCAGCACGACGCCCTGCACCACCGCATAGTCGCGGTTGTAGACGGCATCTACGATCAGCTTGCCGAAGCCTGGGATGTTGAAGATCTGTTCCGTCAGCACCGCTCCGCCGAGGAGGCCGCCGAACTCCAACGCGCCGAGCGTAATGACGGGAGTAAGGGCGTTGCGCATGGCGTGACGGATGACAACGCGCGATTCGAACAACCCCTTCGCGCGGGCAGTGCGCACATAATCGCTTTCCAGCGCCTGCAGCATGGCGCTGCGGGTGTGGCGCATGATGACCCCGGCGATGCCGCTGCCAAGCACGATGGCGGGCATCAGGAGGCTAAGGAGACTTCGTTGCAGGTCCTCGGCCGGACTCACATAGCCGGATGCGGGGAGCCAGCCCAGCATGACGGAGAAGAAGAGGATCATCATGATGCCCATCCAGAAATTGGGCAGCGAGATGCCTGCAAGCGCGACGATGTTGGCCAGGTAATCCCAGATCGTCCCCTGCTTGATGGCGGAGATGATGCCCGCGGTGAGCCCCACCACCAGGGCAAAAAACATAGCCATCACGGCGAGCTGGAGGGTAACCGGCAGGCGGTCGAGGATCAGATCCAGTACGGGGCGGCCGAGCCGCATCGAATTGCCGAGATCGCCGTGCAGCACGCCGCCGATCCAGCTTAGATATTGAATGGGCAGGGGCTGGTCGAGGTTGTATTGGCGCCTGATCTGTTCGAGCAGTTCCGGGTCGCTGTCGTCGCCGGCAAGCGCGATCGCGGGATCGCCCGGCAGAAGGCGCTGCAGCAAGAAGATGATCACCGACAGGATCAACAGCGTCGGGATGAGCTCAATGAGGCGGCGCGCGATGAGACGGGTCATGGGTGGGCCTCCTCGACACCGGAGGTTCCGAAGGCCGCGAAGAGTTTCTCCAGGCGCGGATCCACGGCGACGGGCTTGGGCAGAATGTCCGCGGCGGAGGGAAGCTCGTCGCGGAAATGGCATGCGGATGGATGCCCGGCATCGCTGGGCAGCAGTTCCGGCCGTTTGGTGCGGCAGATATCCTGCATGTAGGGGCAGCGCGTGTGGAAATGGCAGCCGGACGGGGGATCGAGCGGGTTCGGCATGTCTCCTTCGATCGGCTCGTGCGCTCTTGCGGCATCGGGGCTGGGCACGGGAATGGCCGAGATCAACGCGCGCGTATAAGGGTGGCGTGGGGCGGAGAAGACGTCCTCCGTCCTGCCGATCTCGACGATCCGGCCGAGATACATAACCGCCACCCGGTCGGCTATGTGCTTCACCACGCCAAGATCATGGGAAATGAAGATGTAGGACAGCCCGAGACGCTCCTGCAGCTCCGCCAGAAGATTGAGGATCTGGGAGCGGATCGAGACGTCGAGCGCCGATACCGGCTCGTCGCAAACGAGCACCATCGGATCGGCGGCAAGCGCGCGGGCGATCACGACGCGCTGGCGCTGGCCGCCGGAAAACTCGTGGGGGTAGCGGTCCGCGTGCTGCGCCCCGAGGCCCACCGCTTCCAGAAGCGATACCACGCGCGCCTTCCGCTCGGAGGCCGGCACGATGTCATGCAGCATCAGCGGCTCGGCCACCATCTGCCCCACGGTCATGCGCGGGTTCAGCGCTGCGAACGGATCCTGGAAGACCATCTGAATCTTGCGGCGGATTTTCTGCAGCGCCCGGTCGTTGGCGGTCGTAATGTCCTCGCCGTCGAGCAAGATGGTACCAGAGGTGGGCTCGATGAGGCGTGTCATGAGGCGGCCCAGGGTGGACTTGCCGCAGCCGGACTCGCCCACAAGCGCAAGCGTCTCCCCTCTCATAAGTGAAAGGCTCACGGTATCTACCGCATTGACAGTGCGCGTGGGACGACCCAGCACATCCCGCTTGGCAACGAACACCTTGGACGCGTTTTCGACCGTGAGGACCGGTTCCGTCATGAAGCCAGTTCCTCAAGCGGCGCGCGCCAGCATCTGGAACTCCGGGTTGGCGAGAGATCAAGGAGAGGCGGCGGCTCGGCGCAACGCTCGATCCTGAAAGGGCAGCGGTCCTGGAAACGGCAACCCGTGGGCAGTGCGCGCGGGTTCGGGACGGTTCCGGCAATCACCGGAAGGCGATCCGTGCTCTCCTCGAACCGGGGGAGAGAGCCCAGGAGGCCAACCGTATAGGGGTGCTGCGGAAAGGCGAACAGGTCTGCAGCCGGCGCACGCTCGACGACCTGACCGGCATACATGACCGCCACGTCATCGCACACCTCGGCAACGACGCCGAGATCGTGGGTGATGAGCACGATGGCCGCGCCGGTCTCCTCGCGAAGCTGGCGCATCAGGTAAAGGATCTGCGCCTGGATCGTGACATCGAGCGCCGTCGTGGGCTCGTCCGCTATCAGGAGTTTCGGATCGCAGGCAAGCGCCATGGCGATCATGACGCGCTGGCGCATGCCGCCGGAGAGTCGATGGGGGAACTCGGTGAAGCGCTGCTCGGGAGAAGGAATGCGGACGCGCCGCAGCATCTCGATGGCCCTCGCCTTCGCCTCCGCCCTCGTTATCCTGCGATGACGCATCAGCGCCTCGGTGATCTGGTCACCGATGCGGTAGGCCGGGTTGAGCGACGTCATCGGCTCCTGGAAGATCATCGCCAGCCGGTTTCCCCGCAGATCGCGGAGCGTCGCTTCGCCTTGGCGCAGAAGGTCCTTGCCCTCGAAGGCCACGGTGCCACTCACACGCGTGGTCTGCTTGGCCAACAGGCCCATGATCGCGAGGGAGGTGACGCTTTTGCCACTTCCGGATTCTCCCACAATCCCTAGGGTCCGGCCTGCGCGCACCGCAAAACTCACGCCGTCGACGACGGTGACGGCCTCATCGCCTGCACCGAAGGTTACGCGCAGCTCATTCACCTCGAGCAGATTTTGCGTGGTGTCTGTCATAGCGTCGTCGTGAGGCACTGCGAGGGCGGCGGCGCGGTAGCAAGCCGCGCCGGCGGGGTTGCGACCGGATTACTCCGCCAGCTTGACGCCTTCCAGCCGGATGATGCCGTCAGGGAAGGGCTGGAAGCCTTCCAGCTTGGACGTCATCGCATAAGCGGCACGCTGGTTGTAGAGATAGATCCCCGGCATGTCCTTCATGATGACTTTGATCGCGTCCGCGTAGATCGGTTTGCGCGCTTCGGGGTCGGCGGTCGCACGCCCCTTCGCCAGGAGAGAATCCAACTCCTCGCTGCAGTAGCCGCCTACGTTGTTGGCAGTCCCGCATTCGAAGGTGAGTGAGATGTTGAGGTCCGGGTCGACGCGACCGGAACTGCCGATGACATAGGCCTGGAAATCGCCCGAAGAAGCCCTCTGGCGCATGGAGACGAATTCGGTCGGCTGGATGTTCAGGTTAATGCCAACTTCCGAGAGCATGGCCTGCATCATCTCGGCGACCGCCTGCCGCTCCGGCGAGGTGGAGATCATCAGATCGATGTCCACCTTGTCGAGGCCTGCTTCGGCAAGCTTGGCCTTGGCAGCCTCGACATCGCGGGCCGGCACGGGAAACTCCGGATTGTACCACATGCTTGAGGGCGGAAAGGGCTGGTTGCCGGTGGTGTAGCGGCCGCCGAACACCACCTGGTTGATGGCCTCGCGATCGATGCCCAACGAGAAAGCCTCGCGCACGGCGACATTGTTGGCGACATCCGGATTTGCGCCCGGCCCTTTCAGATTGAACTGGATCATCTCAAAGGCCGGCTGATCGCCCACGGCGACCTTGAAATTGCTGTCGCCTTCAAGCGAGGGGATGTCGTTGGGGGCCACATTCTCTGCAAGGTCCAACTCGCCAGAGCGCAAATTGAGAAGGCGCACATTGCTGTCTGGAATGGCCGAATAGATCACCTTGTCGAAGCTGTACTGGTCGGCGCGCCAATGCTGCGGGAATTTTTCAAGCACGACCTGTTGCTGCGGGCGATATTCCGCAAGAGTATACGGGCCGGCGCAGACTGGCCTGTTGGCGAATTCTTCCGGCGTGGTCGCGCCATAGGCCGTGGGACTGATCATCATTCCGGCCCGGTCGGTGAACTGCGTCAGCAGTGAAACGGAGGGCGCTTCCAACGTGAGTTTGACCGTGTGGTCATCCAGGACATCGACCTTGTCGATAGTGGAAATCTCCGCGCGGCGACGCGATCCTTCAAGCGTCAGATAGCGTTCGAGGTTAAACTTCACTGCTTCCGCGTCGAAAGGCGTGCCGTCGTGGAATACAACGCCCTGGCGCAGAGACAAGGTCACCTCCTTGCCGTCCTCTGACCATTGCCAGCTTTCCGCCAGCATGGGCTGCAGATTGCCATCGGCGTCGATATCGACCAGCTTGTCGCAGATGGACTGGAGCGAAACACGACCCACGAAGGTGGCATTTGTAGCAGGATCGAGCGAGCCAGGATCGTCTCGCATGCCGATCCGGAGTTCGGTTTGCGCGAATGCACTTCCCGTCATCACCGCGGTCGTCATTGCAAAGGCAACTACGGACATCTTCCGCATCTTACGTCCCCCTCCTATGCGCAGCGTTCGCGCAGGCCGCACCAAACCAATCAAAATTGGTTCAATAATCCAGTTTGCCCGGCTATCTAGCGGCAGTTGATAATCCGTGGTCAAGTTAAAAATGAACCACTACTCAAAAAAGCTCTGAATTGGTTCATGCCTCACGACTTACATTGCAAGGGATATAGACATCTGGTGACAAAATGGTTCTAATTGGTTCAACAGCTGGGCGAACGCACTGATGGGTGGTGAGATGACAGAGACGCAGTTGCCGCTTGCGGAGCGCCTGCGCTCGGCGCTGGAGGATGGCGGGATCGCCAAAGACGGTCGGCTTCTGCCCGAGCGCGAGCTTGCGGACCGTATGGGGGTCGGCCGGCGCGCGCTGCGCGAGGCCCTCGCGCTGCTGGAGGCGGAGGGGATCATCTGGCGGCGGCAGGGCCAGGGCACTTTCGTCTCAGCCCAGCGCCCGCGCNAGCCCGTCCAGCTTCTGCGCACGGGCATCCATACGACGCCGGCGGAACTGCTCGAGGTGCGCATGGAGCTGGAGCCGATCCTGGGCCGCCTTTGCGCG
>NZ_JAEQ01000030.1 GCF_000518985.1 Chelativorans sp. J32 | reverse complement strand
CTGTCGCAGAAAGGGAAAGGGTGGACGACTTTTACGCCGCCCGCAGCAGCTCCATGCCGCCGCTTCCGTGGACTAGTTTCTCACCGCCGTTCTCATCGATCAGCTTCAACAGCCAGATGATCGCTGAGCAAAACCGGAATGCTCCTCCTCCTGCCCCGGCGGGCACGAGCCAGGACAGGCTGGGCGACGTCGTTGACGCGCTCCGCCGGCAATGCGGGAACACTCCAGCCGACCGCGTGCCGACCCCCGTCGCCCGGAGCTTCTTCGAGAATGCCTATAAGTAGAACCAAAGCCGTTTCGAGGCAGCTTCCAATGGCCCGGATCGCCGACGGGCAGTGGAAGCCAGGACGTGACAAGCTCCCTCCCGACCTGCGCGGGCCTCAGAGGCGGGCGGGGCACGGCAGCGAGCAGCTGGGGGTATAGGCGTGCCGCGGCACGCGGAGCAGCGTCCGTGGCACCCGTCTCACGATTCCGCCGCCATACATGACAGCCATGCGATTACTGACGCGCTCGACCACGGCGAGTTCGAGGGCGATAGACCAGGCAAGAAGAAGTTCAAGCGCGACCGGTCGGCTACTTCCACATTCCATTCATGGGAAAAAATGCACCACCTAAGTCGGGATCAAACACTTTAGAACGCCTGCCTTGCTCCGCTGCGTCGCATCCTGAAGACGGGCAAGGCCAGAGCCGTCAGGGCAACGATGACGAACCCCATCGCGATCGGCCGGTCGAGAAGCGCGGAAACATCGCCGCCAGAGGCCATCAGCGCCGTGCGCAGATGCTGTTCCGCCAGGGGCCCAAGCACCAGCCCCACGACGAAGGGGGCGATCGGCACGCGGCAATATTCGAGCCCATAGCCGACAAGGCCGAAGCCCAGCATCACCCAGACGTCGAACATGCGTCCGTTCACCGTGTAGGCGCCGATGATGCAGATGACGAGCACGACGGGGAATATCCATACCCTCGAAATCCGCATCAGCTGCGCGAAGAAGAGCACGCCCACGGTCATGAAAACGAACATGAGGATATGGGCCACCAGATGGGCGGCCATGATGGAGTTCACGATCTCAGGACTGTGCAGGTAGAGCATCGGCCCCGGGGCCAGATTGTGGATCATGAGCGCGCCAAGCAGCACGGCATCGGCAAGCCCGCCCGGGATGCCTAGGGCAAGGAGCGGGATGAGCGTGCCGCCGGTGGTGGCGTTGTTCGCACTTTCGGCGGCGACGATCGCTTCCTCCGAGCCCTTTCCGAACGTCTCGGGCTCCTTGGAGAAGTTCCGGGCCGTGGTGTAGGCGACCAGGGAAGCTATGGTCGCGCCCACCCCCGGCAGGATGCCGATCCCTATGCCGATGAGGGAGGAGCGGACCATGTTGACGCCGTGGACGATATAGTCGCGCACTGAGATCAGCACCCCCTGCATGGTCACCTTCAGGCGCCCGGCATTTTCCTCCTCGATATTGATCGTGTCGGACAGGAGCTGGCTTATGGCGAAAATGCCGAGAATGACCGGCAGGATGTCGAACCCCGCGGTCATCTGCACCCATCCGAAGGTGAGCCGGTCTGCGCCGGAGGCGGGATCGAGGCCGGGCATCGCAACCAGCATGCCGAGCAGGGCCGAGATGAGGCCCTTCAAAAGGGAGCCGCGGCTCAGGGAAGCGATCAGCGTCAGCGCCATACAGACCACGGCGAAGATTTCCCAGGGGCCGAACACCACGGCCACGCGCGCCAGGGCGGGCGTGAGCGTGACGAGGGCGACCCAGGAGAAGAATCCGCCGACGATCGAAGCGGTGTTGCCGAGCCCGAGCGCCCGGCCGGCCTTGCCGGACTTCGCCAGCGGGTAGCCGTCCATACAGGTCATCACGGCATTGGGCTCACCCGGTATGCGCATCAGCGTCGCCGTTACGAGACCGCCGCTCACGCCGCCGACGAAAAGCGAAATGAGCAGGGTGACAGCATCGACGCTGTTCATGGTGAAGGTGAAAGGCAGGACGAGCACCATCAGCGCGCCGGTGTTAATGCCCGGCAGCACGCCGATCGCAATGCCGAGCAGCACGCCGGCGCACATCATCGCCAGGACGGCGGGCTCCAGTAGGTGAAGGAACGCGTCGGTGAGCATCGGCTGGAACCGCCTTAAGGAAGCGCCACGACGAGAAGGCGCGTGAAGACGAAGACGAGCACCGCGCCCGCGGCGAGTGCGACGGCGAGCGCTGTGACAACAATCCTCGGCGCGAGGGTCCTGCTCATGAGGATGCCGCCTAGCGCGACGAACAGCACCGTCGTCCAGAAGAAGCTGAGCGGCGTGAACTGCAGCACAAGGGCATAAGCGACCGTCAAGGCGAACAGGGCCACCGCGAGCTGAGGATGCCGCGCATATTCGGCTTCCTGCCCGATGCCGACGATAAGGGATGTTTCGGCGCGACCGAGCGCCCGACCGAGGAGGAGTCTCGCCGCGCCCGCGCCGGAGAGGGCCATCAGCAGAAGACAGATGCCAATAGGGAACGAGCCCGGCCCGAGCGGATCGAAGCGCGATGGCGGCAATTGAAGCGCCAGGACGAGAAAGACGGCGCTGACGCAGAAGACAGCCGCCATCAAGACGAGATCGGCGGTGCGTTCCTTTTGTTCGGGAGCCATATCGCCCTTCCATGCGGACCGGCGGCGATTCACGCCGCCGCACCGCAATCGCTTCAGTTGCCGCCGAGCGCCGCGCCCATGGGGGCGACCAGGGCATCGACAGTGGCCAGGCGCTTCGCCAATTCCTCGCCGCGCAGGAAAGTCGGGGCGACGCCCTGCTTGCGATAGGAATCCTGGAGAGCCTCGTCGTTCATGGCCTCCTCGATCGCACCGGCCAGCTTGTCGACGACCTCTGCCGGCGTATCCTTGGGCGCGAACCACCAGGTGTCGACCGAAATCTCGGTCGGGTAGCCAAGCTCGGCGGTCGAGGGCACGTCGGGAAGATCGGGGCTGCGTTCAGGGCCCATCACGGCGACAGCCTTGATGCCGGTACCGGAAAAGCCCTTGTATTCCTGCGGGGAAACCACGGTGTAGGCGGAATGGCCTCCGAGCACCGATTGGAGCCGCGTCGGGCCGTCTCCCACATGCACGACGCGCGGCTGAAATTCCGCCGCCGCGGCAAGCTGCAGCGTAGCGATATGGCTCGCACCGCCGATGCTGTTCGCCTCGTTGATCTCGCCAGGCGCCGCCCGGGCGGCGTCGACAAGCGCCTGGAAGTCGGCGTAGGGGCCCTCCTCCGCGACGACCACGATGAAATTCGTGCTTCCGGTCTGGGCGATCGGCTCGAAGGCCTCGACGCCGAAATCGAGCTTCCCCACGGCCTTCGTGCCCATCAACCCGATATGGTAGACGAGGATCTCATATCCGTCCGGTGCGGCATCCTTCACGCGCGTCGCCGCGATGGGCCCGCCATTCACATTGATGACGACCGCCGGCTGCCCGAGCGATTGCTTCTCGGCGATGGCGTTCAGCACGAGGCGCGCGTTCGTGTCCGTCGCCGAGCCCGGCCCCGCCGGAATGACCACATTGATGGGCTTTTCCGGGTATTCGGCGGCAGCCGGACCGAGCGCCAAGACGCCCAAAGCAAAGCCGGCAATTAGGGTGGTACCCCACTTCCTGATCATTCTCTCCTCCACATAGTTGTTCACATATATGAACAGTTGTTCGACCAAGCACAGCACACCGCTGGTCGATCGTCAAGCGCGATGGTGGAGTCCTCAGACTGCAAAAGGTCAGCCGCTTGTAGCTCCATTCCTGTCCTTGGGACACGCGCCCTTGCCTTGAACCGGCGCATGACATAGTCTTTGAACATGAGTTCTCATATGTGAACGCACATGGCGCAGCCCAACATACTCTGGATCATGGCCGACGAGCTCCGTGCGGACGCGCTCGCATGCTATGGTGGCGCCTGGAGCCGTGTGTGGACGCCCAATATAGACGCACTCGCAGCTCGGGGCGTTCTTTTCGAGAATAATTTCTGCAACGCGCCTGTTTGCGTGCCATCGCGCATCAGCATGCTGACCGCGACGCCCCCCGAGCAGAACGGCGTCTATTCGAACGAGGGGTCGTGGCCTTCCTACCCCCTGCCCCTGAGGCTCGAGACTTTCCCGGAGCTCTTTGCGAGGCACGGCTATCGCGTGGCTTCCATCGGCAAGAGCCACCATGGCCCGTACTACAAGCCTTGGCCGGAAGACATCCACGACGGCAGCAGCATGCATGCATTCGGCCTCGATGTGGACGCTACTCCCTTCGAGCCGATCGTCCCAAGGGGGATACCCTCGCCGGTTGGCGGCGTCTTTCCGGAGGGGCGGTCCTTTCCGCCGGAAGCGGTCACGGCGAACGCGCTCCGATGGCTCGACCAAGCGAGCGGCCAGGAGCCTTTCCTCCTGCGCGTCTCCTATCTTCAGCCGCACACGCCGGTGCTTCCTCCGGCGCGCTACCGCGCCCTCTATCGCGCGCGCGACTGGCCGGGCCATGACCTGCCACGGGGCTATGGCAGCGCCTATGAGGAGGCCTTCGCCGAGATCGTCGGCGGCCGGGAACTGAGCCACGCCCAGATGCAGCAGGCCCAGGCGGACTACCACGCGCTCGTCACCTGGCTCGATGCGCAGGTCGGTATGGTGCTGGGCAAGCTGCGGCTTTTGGGGCTGGAGGAGAACACCATCGTGGTTCTCAATTCCGACCACGGCGCCTCCCTCGGCGAGAACGGGCTTCTTTCGAAGGTGGTGTTCGCGCCGCAGAGCCATCGCACCCCCGTCATCTTCTCTTGGCCGGGCCAGTTGCCGGCCGGCACGCGGCGGAGCGATCTCAGCCAGAACATGGACCTTGCGCGAACCCTCTGTGCTCTTGCAGGCATCGCCCCGGCATCGCGCTTTGGCGGTCGGTCGCTTTTCGAGGATCCTCCGCCGCAGGCCATCTATGCGACCATCGGAAGCGGCGCTCCCGGCGCCAAGGCATCCGTCGCGGCGAACAGGGGCACATGGCGCAACGGCAAGGGATGGCCGCGCCGCAGCTGCGTGCGAACCGCGCAATTCCGGCTCGATATGAATGTTCGGCAGGACGGTGCACCGGTCGCCATAGGGGAAGAGGATATCTTTCTCGCCGACATGACGGCCGATCCGCGCGAGCAGGTCAACCTCGCCGCGGACCTGGCCTATGGAGTTACGGTTTCCGAGCTGCGGACGAAGCTTCTTCTACGGGCAGCCGAAGCGATCGAGCCGGATTACGTGCCGGCGTTCTCGGCGGAAGAATCGCCGGAGTTCCTTCCGCCGCGCATAGCACTTTCCGGAGGAGGACAGGCCTGATCATGAGACCCGGGAAAATCCGCGCTTCCGTCATCGGGGCCGGCTGGTATGCCGCCCAGAACCACATCCCCGTGCTTGCGAGAAGGGATGACGTGGAGCTCGACGGGGTGAGCCGGCTCGGCGCCGAGGAACTCGAGCGCGTCCGGAGCCATTTCGGCTTTGCCTTCGCGTCGCAGAACCATCGCGAGCTCCTCGACCGCAAGCCCGACGTGGTCGTGGTGGCATCGCCCCATCACCTGCACTACGAGCATGCCCGCGACGCGCTGCTCGCGGGCGCCCACGTGCTTTGCGAAAAACCGCTCACGCTTGACCCCGCCGAAGCCTGGGATCTGGTGAAGATCGCGCGGGAGAAGGACCTTCACCTCCTTGTCGCGAACGGATACCAATACCTGCCGCAGGTCGATCTTCTGCGCCGGAGGATCGCTGATGGCGCCGTGGGGCGCATCGAGCATGTCATGGTCAGCTTCATATCGGCCACCCGTGACGTGTTCGAGGGAAACAGGGGCCTCAATGCCTGGAGAACCTCCTTTTTCCGGCCCGATCCCGCCACCTGGCAGGATCCGCGGCAGGGCGGAGGATTTGCCTATGGGCAGCTTTCCCACTCTCTTGCGCTCATGATCTTCCTGACGGGGCTCTATCCCACCCAAGCCTCGGCTCTCACCTTCGGCAGCAGCGTCGACCTGGCCGACTCTGCGGTGCTTTCGCTTGAGAACGGCGCCGTCGCCTCGATTTCAGGCGCGGCAGCGATGCCGCAGGGCAACCGTGGACTGATGCGCATCTTCGTGGCTGGCAGCGAGGGGATACTGACGGCCGAATTCGACCGCGACTGGTGCGAGATCCGCCGTGTATCCGGCGAGGTGGAGCGCCTCGAATTGCAGGCAGGCGACTGGGTCTATCGCTGCGACGGACCGGTGGACAGGCTGGTGGAGCTTGCGCGCGGCGCGGGCGAAAACCATTCGCCGGGCGAGATCGGTGCCGCGACGACAGCCACCATCGCGGCTATGCTCGCCTCGGCAAGAGGCGGCGGTCGGCCGGAACGCCTCCACCTGCCCTTGGACAGCGCATTCCGCCGGGAAAGGGCCGCCACCTGATGGACTGGGCGTCACTGCACAGCACCGCCTTCGTGCTGCGGATCCGCCCGGGCCGCATAGAAGAGTACAGGCGCCGCCATAGGGAGATCTGGCCCGAAATGGTGGCAGCGCTGCGCGCGGACGGCATCGTTCACTACGAGATCTTCTTGCATGAGGAAAGCGGCCGGGTCTTCGGCCACATCCTGCGGTCGCGTCCTCCAAACGCCGATACGGCCGAACACCCCGTCATCCTGAGATGGCGCCGCTATATGGCGGACGTGCTGGAGATGGATGGCGAGAAGCCCGCCCGAGACCCCGTCGAGCGGGTGTTCTATCTCACAGCCTGATATTTGTCTGCCGCAAACGGCAGATTGTAACGGCTCGAATTGACGAGCGCCTCGATGGCGGCCCTCGCATGGGCGGGGTCGGCGAGGCGGTTCAGGACCGGGTCGACCCGGCGGGCGCCGCAACGGGCGCTGAGCTGCAGACTGCCTTCCGCGACCACGTGGAGGATCAAGGCCAGGCCCTCGCTCTCCGCCCGCATGGTGGGTACGGATACGCTGACCGCCGTGGTCGCGCGCTCACTGGCATCATAGACGGGCACGGCAATGCAGAAGACGCCAGGCGTGTATTCCTCGTTGTCGATCGCAAAGCCGCGTCGGCGGATTTCGGCGAGCTCCTCCACCAGCGCCTGGGTCGTCGAGAAGGTGTTGCGCGTATAGGCTGGAAGATTCCCTCTCCCGAAGCGGGCATAGATCTCCGCATCGTCCAATTGGGCAAGCAGCGCCTTTCCGACACCCGTCGCGTGGGCCGACAGGCGGGCGCCGACTTCGGACTGGAGGCGCAGTGCATGCGAGCTGTCGACCTTTGCGAGATAGACGTTCTCCGTGCCCGCCAGCTTGGCCAGCTGCGCCGTCTCGTTGACGCGCGCCACGATGGATTCGAGCACGGCGCGCGCCTCGCGCACCACATTGTGGTGGAGCAGGTATGCCTGCCCCGTTTCCCACACTCTGGTGCCGAGCGAATAGTGCCGCGTCTCCGGAGCGAGTTCCACATAGCCGCGATTGGTGAGCACCTCCAGGAGAGCATGCAGGCTGCTCTTGGGAATGCTCAGCTCCCGAGCGATCGCGCCGAACGTCACGCCCTGCGACCTCGTGCCGATATGTTCCAGGAGATCGAGAACCCGTTCCGCGGATTTGACGGATCGTGCGCCGTCCGGCTTTTCCTGCACAGTCTGCCTCCTTTTCCTTCAGCTTTGCGGCCCATCCCAGCCCGCAGGATCCAACGCGCCTTGACGGGTCAGGTCCAGGCGTGTAGCAATATTAGAACACAAGTTCTCATATGTGAACCAGCTTGATTGGGCAAGTGCGGAGGGCGTTGCCATGGGAGGAGAGAGAATGAACACGGCTCGTTTGAGGATGGCCGCCGGTGCCTCGCTTTGTGCGATAGCGTGGGGACTGATCGGGATGGGCGGCGCTGCGGCGCAGGATGTTCCCCGCAATAGGACCCTGATTACGCAGGGCTGGGATTTTCACAATCAGGTGCCGGCTCCTGACAACTTCAACCCCTATGCGGGCGTGCTGCTCCATCAGCGCAACAGCCTGCACTATACGATCAACGAGGCGCTCTTCTACACGAACCACAACACGAACGAGCTCATCCCCTGGCAGGCGGAGGGCTACAGCTACAATGACGACTTCACCGAGGTCACCATCAAGCTGCGCGACGGCGTGAAGTGGAGCGACGGCGAGGTTTTCGACGCGGAGGACGTCGTCTTCACCTTCGATATGCTGAAGGCAGCAGCGCCGGACCTGCTGTTTTCCGGCGCCATTGCCGAATGGGTGGAATCCGCCGAAGCGGTGGATCCGCTGACGGTGCGCGTGAAGCTTACGAAACCAGGTCCCCGCTGGGCGGCGGACTTCCTTGCGACGGGCCAGTCGACGCGCTTCGTGGTCGTGCCGAAGCACATCTGGGAGGGTCAGGACCCGAAGACATTCGGCAATCACGATCCGGCGAAGGGCTGGCCGGTCGGCACTGGGCCCTACAAGCTCGTAAAGGCCGATTCCAGCTCCCTCTTCTTTGATCTGCGCGACGGCTGGTGGGCTGTCGATGCGGGCGTCGCAGACGCCATGCCCAAGGTTGAGCGCGTGGTTTATGTTCCTGCGACGCAGGAAGCGATGCCGCAGCTCTTCGCGAGCAACCAGATCGACGTCGGGCGCTCGATACTGTCCGGCTCTTACGAGGCGATCCGCGTCCAGAATCCCGCGCTGGTCTCATGGAACGAGGAAGGGCCGGTCTGGGGAGCGCCCGATGGGTGCACCTTCGCCCTCACCTTCAACACCCAGAAGGCGCCGTTCGACAACGTTAGGGTCCGGCAGGCCATCAACCATGCTATCGATCGCGGCCAGATTTCCAATCTGGCTTTCGAAGGCTCCATGCCCAAGGCCGTGCTGCCTTTCTCGTCCTATCAGGGGATGCAGGATTATATCTCGAAGATCGAGGGCGAGGTGGGGGCGCTGGCGCTCGACGATCCTGATCCTGAAAAGGTCGAGCAACTGATGACCGAGGCGGGCTTCTCGAAGGACGGCAACGGCATGTGGGCGGGCGCGGATGGCAAGGCGCTGCAGTTGGGCATCGAGGTCACGCAGGGCGACCCGCTCGGTCCCGTGCTGTCCGAGCAGCTGCGCCAGGCCGGGTTCGATGCGCTGTTCCGCGCCCAGCAGAACAATGCCCATACGGAGGCGGTGACGACCGGCAATTTCCAGCTCGCCGTCCGCCCGCATTGCGGGAGCCTCTATGACCCCTGGCAGACGCTCGAGCACTTCCACTCCAAGTATGCCGCCCCGGAAGGCCAGGCGGCGCCGAACCTGCGTGCGCTGACCCGCTATTCCAATCCTGAAATGGACGCACTCCTCGACAAGATGGAACAGATGCAGCCCTCCCCTGACGACCCCGCCTATATGGATCTGGTGCGCGAGGCGACGCGGATCTTCGTGCGCGACCTGCCGGAGATCTCGCTTTCGGAAGAGCTGCACACTATGGTGTTCAACACCACCCACTGGACGGGCTTCCCCTCGGCGAAGGATCCCTACGTGGCCCCATATATCCCGTGGGAGGGTTTCGCACGGGTCATCCATCACCTGGAGCCGCGCCAGTAGCGTCTCCCCCTGATCGGGCGGCGGACGGTCGCCCGGCACCCATTTGTTGCAAACGGATTTGAAATGGACGCTTTGGTTTGGGAAGCCCCCGGCACGATGAACATGCGCCAGTGGAGCGATCCACAGCCCGCCGCCGGAGAAGTGCTGATCGATGTTGCCTATGCCGGCATCTGCGGGTCGGATCTCGGGGGCTATCTCGGCCACAATGCCTTGCGGGTGCCGCCGCTGGTGATGGGGCACGAGTTCTCCGGCGTCGTCGTGGCGCTGGGGGAGGGGGTCGGCCGGCAGATCGAGATCGGCCAGAAGGTCACCTGCAATCCGATGCTTGCCTGCGGCGAGTGTCGCTTCTGCAGGTCCGACATGGCCCATCTGTGCACCAGCCGCAAGCTGATCGGCGCACACCGGCCCGGCGCTTTCGCCGAGCGTGTCGCGGCGCCCCAGGAAGCGGTCTACGCCCTTCCCGATAGCATCAACCTCAGGGCTGCGGCGATCGTGGAGCCGGTGGCCGTCGCGATGCGCATCTCTCGTCTGGCCGGCGATGTCTCGGGGGAAACCGTTCTCGTCATCGGGGCTGGGCCCATCGGCCTCCTGGCGCTGCAGGCGATCAGGATGAAGTCCCCCGCCAGGATCTTCGTCTCCGACATCGATCCGGAACGCCTCGCCATGGCGGAGAGCCTCGGCGCGGTCGCGGTCGACCCCGCAAGCCGCGATCTCATTGCGGAGGTCCACCGGGCGACGGAGGGGCTGGGTGCTGGCGTGACCATCGATGCGGTCGGCTCGGCGGGCACGCGCGCGGCAAGCGTCGCGGCCACCCGTTCGGCAGGCAAGGTGCTGCTGAGCGGGCTGCACGAGGAGGCGAGCGCCTTTCCCGCCTCCGAGGTCATCCGCCGCGAAATCGAGGTGAAGGGTGCCTTCTGCTACACCGGCGAGGACTTTCAGGACGCCATCGATGCCGTCGCGGCGGGGCAGATGCGGCTCGACCCCTGGATCGTCGAGGCACCCCTCAGCGAAGGCGGCCACTGGTTCAAGCGCCTGGTGGGCACACCCGGAAATGTCGGCAAAGTGCTCCTGATACCATGAGGCAGGGATGATCCGGATCAAGGAAATAAAAGCCTTCCCCATTCGCAACGACATGGTGGGGGCGCTTTACAAAGAAGATCGGAAGACCCCGACGCCGCCGAGAAGGCCACCCTGGACAAAGGATGCCGAGGTTGCCGGCCCGATGTCCGGCTACGCGCGCTTCAAGCGCCTGCGCTCTTCGTGGCGGTTCGACGGCGCGGTGGGATGCCTGGCCACGGCGAGCGATGGGACGACCGGCTTCGGGATCACCCGCTATGGCACGCCGGTCATATCCCTGATCAACGACCATTTCGCGTCGCTTCTGGCGGACGAGAACGCGCTCGCCACCGATCGCCTCTGGGACATGATGATGCGCATGGCCTCGCCCTACGGACCCGGCGGACTGGCCTCCTATGCCATCAGCGCGGTGGATCTGGCGCTTTGGGACATGAAGGGCAAGATCCTCGGCCTGCCGGTCTACGAGCTCGCCGGCGGCCCCGCGCGCGAAAGCCAGTTCTGCTACGCCACCGGCAACGACACCGACTGGCATATGGAACTCGGCTTCAAGGCGACCAAGCTCGCCTGCCCCTACGGCATGTTCGACGGGCTGGAGGCGCTCGCCAGGAACGAGGAATTCGTGGCCCGGCACCGCGAGATGATAGGCCCAGACATCGAGCTGATGCTCGATTGCTGGATGGCCTTCGACGTCGAATTCGCCGTGCGGATGGCCGAGCGGCTGCGGCCCTATCGCCTCCGCTGGATCGAGGACTGCCTGACGCCCGAGAACATGGATGCACATACGGCGTTGCGCCAGCGTCTGCCATGGCAGACACTGGCGAGCGGCGAGCACTGGTATACGCCCTATCCCTTCTCCCAGGCGGCCGCCCACCACATGGTGGATATCTTCCAGCCCGACATCTGCTGGGTAGGCGGCTTTTCCGGCTGCCAGCGCATCAACCACATTGCGGAGGCGGCGGGCATCGAGGTCATCCTGCATGCCGGCATGAACACGCCCTACGGCCAGCACTTCAGCTTCGCCAACGCCAATGTGCGGTGGGGCGAGTATTTCGTGGGCGCAGCGCCGGGCGTGCCGCTCGAAGAGACGATCGTCTTCCCCGGCATGGCGACGCCCAAGAACGGCAAGCTCGTGCCGAATGGCGAGCCGGGCTTCGGGCTGGGCCTCACGGAAAGCATCCTGGATCGGATGCGCATCTAGGAGGCGCGCCATGTATGCCGACTATGTCGCCCGTCGTTTCGGCATCATGCTTCTGGTCATCTTCCTGGCAGTGACCATAAACTTCGTCATTCCACGGCTCGCCCCGGGCGACCCGATCGAAGCGCAGCTCAACCAGCTCATCGCTTCGGGCGGAGGTGCAGCCGGGGACGTGCAGGCCATGGCCGCGTCGTACCGCGCCCGCTTCGGCCTCGACCAGCCGCTATGGCACCAATATCTTGCCTATTGGAACTCGG
Organism: Chelativorans sp. J32; assembly: GCF_000518985.1. Lineage (GTDB taxonomy): Bacteria > Pseudomonadota > Alphaproteobacteria > Rhizobiales > Rhizobiaceae > Chelativorans. The sequence continues at coordinate 18,093 of NZ_JAEQ01000030.1, read as the reverse complement.
TCCTCCGCTTCGATCTCGGCTTCTCGCTCGCGAACTATCCCGAACGCGTCTCGCAGGCCATTCTTGCCGGCCTTCCCTGGACGCTCGGCCTGCTCGGTTTCGCCACGCTGGTGAGCTTCACCTTGGGAACGCTGCTGGGCGGCATCGTAGCCTGGCCACGCACGCCCCGTTTCCTTCGCGCTGCCGGCTCGTCGCTCCTGGTGTTCTCCTCCATCCCGTATTTTCTGATCGGGATGATCCTGCTTTACCTCTTTGCCATCGTCTGGCGGGTTTTCCCCGCCGGCGGCGGCATACCCTTCGGCACGACAGTGGGCCTCAACTGGTCCACGGTGAGCGGCCTCGCCTGGCATGGCACTTTGCCGGCTATCTCGATCGTCATAGCCGAGATCGGCGCCTGGGCGCTCGGCATGCGCGGCATGCTGGTGAGCGTCCTCGGCGAGGATTATATCACCCTCGCCGAAGCCAAGGGCCTGCAGAACCGGCGCATCTTCGTCTGGTATGGCATGCGAAACGCCATGCTGCCCCAGTTCACCAAGCTTGCGCTCACGCTCGGCCATATCGTTTCCGGCGCCATCCTCGTCGAGGTGATCTTCTCCTATCCGGGCATCGGCTTCCGGCTCTACCAGGCCATCCAGACCAACGACTATTTCGTCATCCAGGGAATCGTCCTGCTTCTGACCATCTCCATCGCCGTCGCCATGTTCATCCTGGACCTGATCTACCCGCTTATCGACCCGCGCATCGACGGAAGAGGACGATAGGCAATGGGATCGGCCCTTTCTTTCGAGTTCGGCAGACTCGCCAGCAACCGGGCGCTTTTCGCAGGCCTCCTCGTGCTGCTTCTCGTTTGTGTCCTTGCTTTGCTCGGCCCGCTCTTCGTCGATGACGCCCTTGCACGCGTCGGCGCCACGATGCCCCGCCAGCCGCCTTCGGCCCAGCATTGGCTGGGCACCGACGGCCAGGGGCGCGATATGCTGACGGTGATGCTCCTGGCGCTGCCGCAGACATTGAAGATCGGCCTCGTCGCCGGCCTCATCAGTCTGTCCGTCGGCGTCGCGCTCGGCCTCGTCTCCGGCTTCGCGGGCGGATGGATCGACAACATCATCCGAGTCGGGTCCGACGTGATGATGACCATCCCCGGTATCGCTATCCTCGTGCTGATTGCCGCCAATGTTCGCGTCATGACGGTCGGCCTCATGGCGGTGATCGTGGCGACACTCTCCTGGATGGTGGCGACGCGCGCGATCCGCGCCCAGACCCTGTCGCTGCGCGAGCGGGGCTATATCCAGGTCGCGCGCCTCAACGGCACCAAGGGGCTCAAGCTGATCTTTGTGGAGGTGCTGCCGAACCTCCTGCCCTTCATCGCCGCCAGCTTCGTCATCACCGTTTCCCAGGCGATGCTCGCCACCATCGGGCTGGAGGCGCTCGGCCTCGGGCCCCAGAACGAGCTGACGCTCGGCATGACCATCTACTGGGCCCAGTTCTATGGCGCGGTCATTCGCGGCATGTGGTGGTGGTGGCTGCCGCCCATTCTGGCGATATCGCTCATCTTCATCGGCCTGATGATGACGTCGATCGGCATGGATTCCTTCGTCAACAAGCGCCTCGGAGGACGATCGTGAGCCAACCCGTTCTCGACGTGCGCGACCTGATTGTCGAATACAAGACGCCCAAAGGCCCTGCCCGCGCCGTGAACGAGGTGAGCTTTTCGCTTAGGGCCGGCGAGCGCTTCGGACTGGTGGGCGAATCGGGCTCCGGCAAATCGACCACGGTGCTGGCCCTGATGCGCATGCTGCGCGGCGGGCGGATCGCGGCCGGCGAAATCCGCCTGAACGGAGTCGACCTCGCCCAGATCTCCGAGCCCGCGATGCGCCGTGTCCGCTTTGCCGAGATGTCTCTGGTGCCGCAGGGGGCGATGAGCTCGCTCAACCCGGTGCTCCGGATCGGCGACCAGATGGCGGATATCTTCGAGGATCACGGCGTGCGCCGCTCCGCGGTCGAGCGCGAGGGAAGGATCGAGCGGCTCCTGGAGCAGGTGGGGCTGCCGGGGACGGTGCGCTGGAGATTCCCGCATGAATTATCGGGGGGCATGAAGCAGCGCGTCTGTATCGCCATGAGCATCGCGCTCCGTCCCTCGCTCATCCTGGCAGACGAGCCGACCAGCGCGCTCGATGTCGTCGTCCAGAAGCAGGTGCTCGGCACGCTGAGCAGGGTGCAGCGCGAGCTGGGCGCCGCCATCATCCTCATCGGCCACGACATGGCGCTGATGGCCCATTTCGTCAGCCGCATCGGCGTAATGTATGCCGGCAGGCTGGTCGAGACCGGCCCCGTGCGCAAGGTTTTCGCCGCCCCGCGCCATCCCTACACGAAGATGCTGATCGAGGCGCTGCCCTCCTTCGAGAAGACGGCGGCCTTCAAGGGCATCCCCGGCGTTGGCCCATCCCTTCTCGATCCGCTGCCGGGCTGCCCGTTCCACAATCGCTGCCCGATGGCGATCGAGCGCTGCCGCACCGACCCTCCTGCCTTCAGAACCGGGAGCGAGGACCATCACGCGGCTTGCCATCGCACCGAGGAGCTTGCCGATGCGTAAGGTGCTGGAGATCCGCGACGTCGACATGGTCTTCACCAGCGGCTTCGGCGGCCGCGTCAGGAAGACAGCCTTGAGGAACATGACCCTCGCGGTGGGCGGGGAACGCCCCTCGATCACCGCCATCGTCGGCGAGAGCGGCAGCGGCAAGACAACGCTGACGCGCCTGCTCCTGGGTTTCCAGAAGCCCACCAGCGGCACTATCCGCTACGGCGGAAAGGACGTGGCATCGATGAGCAGACAGGAGCTGGCAGTCTTCCGGCGCGAGGTGCAGGCAATCTTTCAGGATCCCTTCGACGCGTTCAATCCCTTCTACCGCATCGACCACCCGCTGCTGACGCCCCTCAGGAGTTTTGGGCTCGCAAGCTCCCGGCGCGAGGCCTACGCGATCATCGAACGGTCGCTCGAGGCGGTGGGCCTGAGGCCGGCGGAGACGCTGGGAAAATATCCCCACGAGCTCAGCGGCGGACAGCGCCAGCGCGTGATGATCGCCCGTGCCCTCTCCGTCAGCCCGTCCATCATCCTGGCCGACGAGCCCGTGTCCATGGTCGACGCCTCGCTGCGCTCGACGATCCTGGAGCTGCTCCACCGCCTGAACAGGGAGAGCGGCATCTCGCTCGTCTATGTGACGCACGATCTGACGACGGCGTTCCAGATCGCGGAGACCATCGTCGTGCTCTATGGCGGCTCGATCATGGAGGTGGGCACGGCCGAGGAGGTCATCCGCAATCCCAGGCATCCCTACAGCCAGGCGCTGATCGCGGCGGTGCCCTCCCCCGACCCGGATGTCCCGTGGAACCTGGACGAGGAAGGCGACAGCGCCGATTCCGTCGGCGCCTCGCCGATAGGCTGCCCCTTCTCGACGCGCTGCCCCCATGTGATGCCGGTCTGCCGCGAGCGGACACCAGCGCTTTATCGCACCGACGCCACACGCGCCGCCGCATGCTTCCTGCACGAGCGCCCCGAAACCGCGACGGCAGCCGCTATCCAGGAGGCCGCGTCTGAATCCACGACAGACACCATGGCCGCAGTCGCATGATCATCGACGGCCACTGCCATATATGGGAGAGCTGGCCCTACGAGCCGCCGGTGCCCGACCCTGCGACCCGGGCGCGCGTGGAGCAACTGCTTTTCGAGATGGACCGAAATGGGGTCGACCGCGCCGTGATCATCTGCGCGGCCATAGGCGACAATCCGCACAACACCGACTATGCTTTCGAAGCGGCCGAGCGCCATCGCGGCCGCCTCGTGGTTTTCCCGGACATTGACTGCCGCTGGGCACCCGAATTCAGGAAGCCCGGAGCGCCGGCGCGTCTGGAGAGAGCCTTGAGCCGATGGAGCTTCGTCGGCTTCACCCATTATCTGGCGGAAGAAGAGGACGGCGCCTGGCTGACGAGCGAAGAAGGGATGGCCTTCTTCGGCCTGGCCGCGGAACGGTCGCTCGTGGTCAGTCTTTCCGTCATGCCGCACCAGATGCCGCCGGTGCGCGCGCTCGCGCGGACCTTTCCTGCGCTTACCATCATCTGCCACCATCACGCCTTCCTCGGCCCGCGAAGCGAAGGAACGCCGCACGCGCTGGCCGAGGTGCTGACAGCGGCCGAAGAGCCAAACATCCTGGTCAAATGCTCCGGGTTCGGAAACGTGGCCGCCCCCTCGGACGAATATCCCTACACGCGGCTTCAGTGGATCCCGCACGCCCTGAAGGCGGCCTTCGGCGCCGATCGCCTGATCTGGGGCTCCGACTATCCCGTCTGCACGCGCCACATGACCTACCGCCAGGCACTATCCGTGCTCCGCCGCCACGGACCTTTCTGCGAGGACGAGCTCTCCAAGGCGCTGGGTGACAACATGTCGGCAGTCCTGCGCGCCGCAGGTGGTGGCTGAGGCGGGGGCGGACGGTATGTCGATCCGAAGGAGTGCATTCCCCTGACCTCGAGCTCCGCGTGAAGCGTCACGGGAGCCAGGTTGACGCGATCAGCGAAGCGCGCCCCCGGTCGCATCATCGTTGTCCACTCCCTCGAAAACGCGCCGGCGGGCATTCTCCAGATGCGCGCGCATCGCTCGCGCGGCACCCTCTCCCTCTCCCGCGACGATGGCCGTCATCACCTCGTAATGTTCGTTCTGGACGACGCGCAACCGCTCCGAAGAGCGGCGGAGCGAGAGATTGCGGGTGAGGTTCATTCCCGTCGTTATGCTTTCGTGGAGAAATTCCAACGTCCCGACGTAGAAGCGGTTGTGCGTTGCCGCGGCCACGGCCAGGTGGAACTGGTAATCCTCCTCCACGCCGAGCGACGTGGTGACGAGGATCTCATCCAGAGTAGCGAGAGCAGCCTTGATCCGCGCGATATCCTCATCGTTTCGGCGAAGCGCCGCCTGCCGGGCGGCTTCGCCCTCGAGGCCGACCCGGAATTCAAAACATCTTTGCATATCCGCTATCGAGGAGAGAGGCGCAAACGCGCGCACGACGCGCGAGGGCCGCGCCGTGACATAGCTCCCCGAGCCGCGTCGGGAGACGACGATGCCGTCGTCACGGAGCCGGGCGAGCGCCTCCCGCACCACGGGACGAGACACGCCGAACCGCTCGGCAAGCGCGCCTTCCGCCGGCAGCCTCGCATTCTCGGGCAAAACGCCGTCGACGATGTCGGAAAGGATCTGTTCGTAAACGCTGTCGGCAAGCGTGTAGTGGCGCTGAGGGGCGGGATAGCCCGGTTTTGCGCCGGAACCGCCGGCCATCGCGCGGCCTGCACCGATTGCCCGCGCCGATCGTTCCTGCTCTGTCGGCGGATGTTTCATCGCGCAAAGACCGACTGCCGATGAAAGCGCGTCTGAACATAGACCGATTCACGGAAAGTTCCGGCCTCATAGGCGTTCATCTTGGCAGTGCCTCGAATGGCCACATTATGGCCCGGCGGATATTTGGCGATCTCCTCCTCCACCAGATCGACCCCGAGACCGGGAGCGTCTGGCACGAGGATGGACCCGGCCTCCACCTTCGGGCTCGGCGAAATGACATGATCGCGCGGCTCCCAGTCCAGGGCGAAGCGCTCCAGGATGAGCGTGTTCGGTATGGCCGCAAGCACGTGAAGGGCCGCATATTCGGCCACCGGTCCCAAGGTTCCGGCATGAGGGGCCACGGAAATGAAGCGCGCTTCCGCCATGGCGGCGATCTTCTTCATCTGCGATATGCCTCCGGAACGGCCGGTATCCGGCTGGATGACATCGACAATGCCTTCGCCCAAGAGTTGCTGCAGCCCCCAGATATTCCCCCATCTTTCGCCTGCCGCAAGGGGAACTGCGACGGCGTCGCGCAGCCGGCGCAGGCCATCGACATTCTCAGGAGCGACAGGATCCTCCCAGAAGAGTGGACGGAAGGCCTCGAGTTCCCGGCCGATGATCATCGCATCCTTGGTGTTGAGCCATGGCGCCCCGTGCATGTCCACCAGGAGATCGATCTCGGGGCCGATCGCATCGCGCAGCCGGCCTACCTTCTCGGGCACCCGGTGCACGCCACCCGTCTTCAGCGCGGTATAGCCCATCTCCACGAAGGCACGGGCCTGCTCCGGAGTGCTGGCATGGGCATAGACGCGGATGCGGTCGCGGACTTTTCCGCCCAGAAGGTTCCAGACCGGCGTGTTGAGCACCTTCCCCTTGATGTCCCACAGCGCCGTTTCGATGGCGGTCAGCGCTCCCGCGCCGACCGTGCCCGTCAGGCCGTGGCCCATCTGGGCCACGAACATCTTCTGCCACAGCCGCTCGATGTCGGCGGGGTCCTCGCCGATGACCACAGGCGCAAGATCGCGCACGGCGGCCTCCACCACGAGAGGCCAGCCGCTTCCTTCGCCGACACCGACAATTCCCTCGTCCGTGATCACCTTGACGAACAGCCAGTGCCGCGCGCCGTTGTCGGGCTGGCCTGTGGCATAAGCCGGGACAGCGTCGGGCCGGTCGAGAGCCGTCGGGTCGCGCGGCGGGCCGGAATGCATCAAATAGGTCTTGATCGCGGCAATCTTCATGCTTCCCGGCTCCTCTCCAGCATCAGAGATCAAAGCGCATCTGCAAACGCGCTTCCAGATTTGCGCACCTGTAGCACTGCGCTCCAACCATTACAACTTTGAACAACTGCGCACTCCGGCGGTGCAGGCATCCTCGCCCATGGATGAGACATTTGGCAGATGAGACGGGTCTTCTGGATATCGGGCGAGACAAGATGCAAAAATTTGTCTTACCAGAGTTGACAGAAGAGGTTTCCTGCGGAAGATTGCGCGCGGCTAAAGGAGCCTGGCCGCCCGCCCGTGGCGGTCCTCGTGCCCATTGCCAGTCTTGGCATGCCAGTCCGGCACGCCTCAGAGGAGGAGTCCACAGATGACCATACGACTGATCTGGCATCCGGCAGCGCGCAGCTGGTCAGCACCGATGGCGGCGCTTGCCATTGCCCTTCCAACCGCCGTCTTCGCGCAGGACGTGATCACACCGGAGCTCATCGGACGTCCCGATGCACCCATCACCATCACCATCCAGCCGCGTTTCGCCTATTCGCACCAATCCAACGATGAGGCGCGGCGCGCGGTGCTGACGGAGGCATTCCGGGATTGGTCGCTCAGGCACCCGGACGTGAAGATCGAGGTCCAGGTTCAGCAGGGGGACGATGCAGTGATCGTCGCCAAGCGCATCCAGGATGCGCAGGCCGGCCGCGCTGCGGACGTGATCATGGTCGAGCAGGTCGACTACCAGACATTCTACGATTTCGCCAAGCCGTTCGATCCCTACATCTCGGCGGAGACCAAAGCGGATTTTCTGCCGGGCGTCCTGAAGGGCATGACCGATCCCGAGACAGGCGAGGTCAAATATCTGCAGATCAACGCCTATACCTACGGCCTTTGGTATCGCAACGATCTGGTCGACACGCCGCCGGCTTCGCTCGAGGAGCTGGGCGATCTCGCAGAGAAGCTCATGAAGGAGAACGGGTTCCGCTACGGCGTTTTCGTGCTCGGCGGGCAGTCCGTCCCACGCCTCAGCTTCTATAGCCAGGTGGCGAGCCTCGGAGGCAAGATCACTGAGGATGACGCCGATTCGACACCGGTGTTCGGCGAGGGCGAGAACCGCGAAATCCTCATCCGCGTCCTCTCCTGGTACAAGGAGATGGTGGACCGGGGCGTCATGCCCAAGGACGTGGTCAATTTCGCAGCCACGGGCGACGTGGTCTCGCGCGTCGCCGCGGGCGAGATGCCCTTCGTCATCGGCGGCACCTTCATGGGCGGCGGCATTGCGCAGACGCCCGATGGCGCCAAATGGTCCTTCGCGCCCATGCCCCAGCTGGGGGGCGTTGCGCCGGTCATGCATCAAAGCGGCTGGTCCTGGGGCATGTTCACGGACGATGCCGAGAAGCAGGCGCTGATCACCGATCTTCTGATGGATACCTATATCGGTCCATGGCCGATGGCGCGTTGGGGCGAAGCAGGCGGCTACACGCCGACGCGGAGCTCGGCGCTGCAGCACTATTCCGCCTTTCTTTCGGACACGCCGGCAAGATCGTTCGGGCAGGCGCTGGCCGATGCAATACCCCTCGCCAACGGACGCCACGCCGCCTTGACGGAGACAGCGCTCACGAACGCTTTCCAGCAGGTCGTTCTCGGCACCATGACGCCGGAGGAAGCGGTCGACGAGGCATGGTCGACCGTTCAGCTCGAACTCTAGGGCCTGATCGAAGGGGCGGGACGGCAGGTCCCGCCCCCGCCTGTTTCAGAAAACAGCTTGGGATGCACGCCCGTGCGACAGAATCGACCGGCCTTGCTTTGGGCGCGCCTTCAGGAAAGTCCGTTCTTCTGGCTGATGCCGGCGGCAGCGTTCCTGCTGGTCTTCTACACCTATCCTCTGCTTGACGTCATCCGCCTGAGCTTCACCGATGCGAAGCTGATCGGGGGCGACTACGCGTACACGCTGCGCTCCTACAGCCGCCTCTTCCGCGATCCCGCTACGCTGCGCAGCCTGCAGGTCACGCTCATCTTCGCCATCGGCAGCGTCGTCCTGAAACTCACGCTCGGGATGCTCCTTGCCCTCGGCCTCGATGCGGCAGTGAAGAGGGGGCTGAAGGGAATGGTCGCGGTCCGCACCTCCATCCTCGCAGCCTGGGTCATTCCTGGCGTGATCGTCGGCGTGATCTGGAAGCTGCTGCTCTCCACGTCCTCCTACGGCATGCTCAATTACTGGATCGAGAGCGCCTACGGCACGAGCATTCCCTTTCTCTCCGAGCCGCAGATGGCCCTGATGACGGCGATCCTTGCCAATGTCTGGCGGGGCGTCGCGTTCACGATGATCATCCTCTATGCCGGCCTGCAGAAGATTCCGGCCGAACTCTATGAGGCGGCGGTCATAGACGGCGCGGGCGCCTTCGCCCGCTTCCGGCACATCACGGTGCCCATGCTCGTGCCGGTCATCTTCATCGCACTCGTTCTCATGACCATCAGCGGCGTGAACACCTTCGACCTCATCGTTGCCTTGACCGGCGGCGGACCCGCGCGCTCGACCGAGGTCATCGCGCTTTCGGTCTATCAGCAGGTCTTCAAATTCATGAATCTGGGCCGCGGGTCGGCGGTCGCTGTGCTGCTGCTTGCGATCAATCTCGGCATGACGCTGATCTACCTTTTCCTCCTGCGTCTCAACCGGGACAGGAACTGAGCCGCCATGACTGAAGCAACCACTTACGTAGGGCGGCGCTCGACAAGGCTGGCAGGGAATTTCGGACTCTATGCCGGCTTTGCGGTCGCCGTGGCGCTCTCGCTTTTTCCGATCGTCGCCGTGCTCATGCTTTCGATGAAGCAGAGGCACGAGGTCTTCGCCTGGCCTCCAGCGTTCTTGCCGGAAGCCTTCAATCTTTCCACCTATGTCTATGTCCTGACGCAAACACCGCTCAGCAGGATGCTCTGGAACTCGTTCTACCTGACGGCATGGACGGTCGTCGGATGTCTGCTGGTTTCGGCGCCTGCGGCATATGCATTTTCACGCATGCGGTTCCCCGGGCACAGGACCATTCTCCTGATCCTCCTCGTCTACCAGATGATCTCCTCCCTGGTGATCGCCATTCCGCTCTATCGCTACTTCGAGATGCTTGGCCTGCTCGACAGCCACCTGGGCGTCATTCTCGTCTATATCACCGTCGAGATCCCCTTCACCGTCTGGCTGCTGAAAGGCTTCTTCGACGCGATCCCCGTATCTCTCGACGAGGCCGCGCGGATAGACGGCGCCAGCCGGCTTCAGGTCCTACGGCTTGTGATCCTGCCGCTTGCTAAGCCCGGCTTGGCGGCCGCCATGATCTTCAACGTCATCTCCGCCTGGTCGCAATTCATCGTTCCGTTCATCCTTCTGCAACGAACCGAATTGCTGCCGATCTCGATCGGCGTGCTCAATTTCGCGCCCGGTCAGACGGAGGGCGAGGTGACGATCCCCTATCTGGCCGCCGCCTCCATCATGGCCATGCTGCCGGCGATCATCATGTTCATAATCCTGCAGCGCTTCATCGTGCAGGCGCTGACCGGCGGCGCGGTCAAAGGTTGAAAAAGGAAAGACGACATGAACGACGACGTACTTGCTCCGATCCCGCCGCTGCTGCGCGAGAGGCTGGAGGCGGTGAGCACCGCCACTCTCGCCACGGCGCTGTTTCGCCGAGGCCTGCGCAACCAGTTCGTCCAGGGCGTCCGCCGGCTCTCGGCTCCGGGGCGTAGGATGGTGGGTCCCGCTTTCACGCTGCGCTACATCCCGGCGCGGGAGGATCTGGATGTCGTCGCGGTCTTCCGCGACCCGAAGCACCCGCAGCGGCTCGCCGTCGAAACGGTGCCGCCCGGCCACGTGCTTGTCATGGATTGCCGCCAGGACGCAAGCGCGGCCGGCGCCGGAGGCATTCTCGCGACGAGGCTGAAGGTGCGCGGCTGCGCCGGGCTGGTCACCGATGGCGGCCTTCGGGACGCGGACGACATTGCGGCGCTCGGATTGCCGGCCTTCTGCGCGGCGCCTTCCGCACCGACGAACCTCACCAAGCACCACGCCGTCGATATCAATTTGCCGATCGGTTGCGGCTCGGCTCCGGTTTATCCCGGCGATATCGTGGTCGGCGATGGCGACGGCGTCATCATCCTGCCGAGGGAGATCGCCGAGGACGTGGCGGAGGAGGTGTTCGAACAGGAAGGGCTCGAAGCTTTCCTCAGGAGCGAAGTCGCCCAGGGGCGTCCCCTCCCCGGCACCTATCCTCCGAACGAAGAGACCTTGCAGCGTTATCGCGAAAGCGTCCGGAACCGCGACCTACTCATATCGACCGAGATCTAGGGGTTTGGCACCATCGACCCAGAAGATGACGGATTTGACTGAACCGCCCGCAGATCAGTACACGCGGGCCCACGGTCAATGCTCTGGCGATGATCACGCGCTGCCGCTGCCCGCCGGATAGCCGACGGGGAAGCCGCTCGAAAGCAAGAGCCGATAGCCCGACCTTCCCAATCGGTGCGATCGCACGCGAGCGCCGTTCCGCGAGCGACGCGGCCGGTTCAAGGTCTGTCCCGATCCGATCGTGCCGCCGCGAACCAGAACCCTCCGCACAGCATCAGCGAACCGCAGAAGATCGCGGCCAGCACCGCACCATAGCCACCGCTCGCCTGCCAGATCATGGCGGCCGCCAGCGGTGCTCCCGCTTGCATGATATTCATCGGCGCGACCAGAGATCCGTTCACCGCACCATAGGCTTCTCGTGTGACCATCTCCGGAACCGCCGACCCTCGAACGATCGTGACCATGCCGTTGGCGGCTCCGTAGACGGCAGCGACGGAAGCAAGGATGGCCACTTCGGGCGGCGCGAAGGCGAAGCCGAGGACTGCCAGCGGGAATATGATGACGATCGCCGATCCCAAAAGCCGAACGGGTGCCTCGGATGCGAACGCCCTCACCAGGACGCGCCCGGCGACCTGCGCCGGGCCGATCACGGTCAGCACCATCACGGCACCCGCAGTATCGAGGCCACGCTCGAGCAGCAGCGGGTAGAAATGATAGGTGAGCGACGAAAACGCCGCCGCGTAGGATATCCAGGCCAGCATGAGGCCCCAATAGGCGGGTCTGCGCATCGCTGCCGCCACCGCTGCCCGCCCGGCAAGCGGAGCGGCTTGCTCGGGCGGGAGGATGCGGGCCGGAGCGTCCTTTCTCGGATCGATGGCGAAGAAGTACAGCCCAGCGCAGACCACCGCATTCACGGCGGCCATGACGAGAAGCGCTCCCCGCCAGCCTTCGGTGTCGATCAGGAACTGAATGATGGGGATGAAGACGGTGCTGGCGAAACCGCCCCACAGCGTCAGCGCCGTAATGCCCTTGCGGGCGTTCAGCGGTCCGACGCGTCTTGAGATGACGGCAAAGGCAGGCTCGTAGAGCGTTGCAGCCTGCATGCAGCCGAGAAACGCAAGGACCACATAAAAGGCGAGGCGATCCTCGACCTGCGACCAAGCGGCGAACAGGAGTCCTGCGACGACTGATGCACCTGACATGAGGACCCGGCCGTGACCCCGGTCGATCGCAGCGCCCACAGGATAAGCGGCGCAGCCCGCCAGAAGCATACCGAGCGTCGCCGCCCCGTAGAGCTCGGTTTTCGACCAGCCAAGATCCGCGCGCATGGCTTCCGCGATCAGGGGAAAGCCATAGAATAGCGTCCCCCAGGAGCATATCTGGGCCGCCCCGAGTGCGCTGATGAACCAACGGGTTTGCCCGCCCCCGGGGACTGCCCTCACAGGGCGCTCCGGCATGCGGTGACGAAGATCGCAGAACGCGAGTCACCGCAGACATATCGCGCAGCAGAGGCAAGACCGGCGCGGCATCCACAGGCAATGGCGAAAACGGCATGGGGCGCATTCATAGCTTCGGTCCTCGACATTTTGAAACGAAGGGTCCCGGCGATCACGTGTCTTCCGATCACCTCGCGACGGGCGGACAGGAATCGTCGGCGCAGCACTCGTCGGCAAGATAGCCGATCAGGGACCGCATCGCAGGATAGTGGGCGCGGCAGATCAGTGTCGTTGCCTGCCTTTCCTGAGAGACAAGGCCGGTTTCGAGGAGCCGCCTGAGATGATGCGAAAGCGTCGAGGCGGGGATGTCCAGTTTCTCCTGGATGCGGCCGACGGACAATCCTCCTCCGCCCGCCCGCACCAGTGTCCGGTAAAGCTGCAGACGTGTCGGATTCCCAAGCGCTTCGAGCTGCGAGGCGGCTGCTTCGAGCTTCATCGATTTGAGCTATTTCGCCCGGAGGGGAAACGCTTCGGCGGGCGGGCTTCCGTCATTCCGGTGCTGTGCCTTGTTAATTCGACATCTCTCGAAATAACCCGACGGCAAGATCCGGTCAACGGCTATTTCCAGGAATTTCGAAATAGCTGCTCAGCGCACCCGCCTTCCATCTCCGTCGATGACGACCTCGCCGTCGTCCTTCGTGAAGGGCCCGATGTCCGGGTTCGGCAGGATGTCGAGAACGGCTTCGGAGGGACGGCAGAGCCTCGTTCCGAGAGGTGTCACGACGATCGGTCGATTGATGAGGATCGGATGCTGGATCATGAAGGCGATCAGCTCGCCGTCGCTCCACTTCGGGTCGTCGAGGCCGAGTTCGTCATATGGCGTGCTCTTCCGCCGAAGCAGGCCGCGCGGAGCGATGCCCATCGCGGCGATCAGCTCGACGAGCCGTTCCCTCGATGGCGGCGTCTTCAGATATTCGATCACTTCGGGTTCCTCGCCCGATTGGCGGATCATGGCCAGCACGTTGCGGGAAGTGCCGCACGCCGGATTGTGATATATGATCACGGTCATTCTGCGGGCCTCCTCGCCTGCGATATGGCAACGGCAGGACCCCTCTCATACCAGCTCCGGCTGCGGTTAACGATCCACACAACCGAAAGCATGACCGGCACTTCGACCAGCACCCCGACCACTGTCGCGAGTGCGGCACCGGAGGTGAAGCCGAACAGGCTGATGGCTGCCGCCACCGCCAGCTCGAAGAAGTTCGACGCGCCGATCAGAGCGGAGGGTCCCGCCACGCAATGCTGCTCGCCAGAGATGCGGTTGAGCAGATAGGCCAGTCCCGAATTGAAATAGACCTGGATCAGGATCGGCACCGCCAGCAAGGCGATGACGAGCGGTTGAGCGATGATCTGCTCTCCCTGAAAACCGAAGAGAAGGACCAGCGTTCCCAGAAGCGCCGCGAGGGAGAGCGGCTGAAGCTTTCGCAGCAATCCCTGGAGCCTTGCCTCGCCTCCTTTCCTCAGGACGTTCCGCCGGACTGCCTGTGCGACGATGACCGGAATGACGATATAGAGGACGACGGACAGAACGAGGGTGTTCCACGGGACGGTGATGGCCGACAGACCCAGCAGCAGCCCGACGATGGGAGCGAAGGCGACAACCATGATCGCGTCGTTGAGAGCGACCTGCGACAACGTGAAATGCGGTTCGCCCCTGGTCAGGTTCGACCAAACGAACACCATGGCCGTGCATGGAGCGGCCGCAAGGATGATCAATCCCGCGATATAGGAGTCGATCTGTTCAGCAGGCAAATAGGGCCTGAAAAGCCAGCCGACGAATATCCATCCCAGCAGTGCCATCGAAAAGGGCTTTACAGCCCAGTTGACGAACAGGGTCACGCCGATGCCCCGCCAGTGCCGGCCGACCTCGAGCAACGCTGCGAAATCGATCTTCAGAAGCATCGGAATGATCATGAGCCAGATGAGGAAGGCCACGGGGATGTTGACCTCGGCGACCTCCGCAGCGCCGATCACTTTGAACAAGCCCGGCATGAGATGGCCGAGGGCGATGCCTCCGGCGATGCACAGTGCCACCCATAAGGTCAGGTACTTCTCGAAGAAGCCGATGGCGGCGGGTGCCTCGCGGCCCGTCTCGACGATGGTGTCGGTCATGAGGATTCTCACAGCAGCGAATGGCGGGTCTCACCGATCTCGCGGAGCTTGCCTTGCAACGACATCCGGTCGATGGACGCAAGCGGCAGCGACAGAAACGCGGAGATGCGATTGGAGAGTTGTCTGTAGGCATCCGCGAAAGCGAGGCGCCTTTCGGCGTCCGTGCCGGTTGCGGCCGCCGGATCGGGAACGGCGCAATGCGCCGTCATCGGCTGGCCGGGCCACACCGGGCATGCTTCGCTCGCGGCGCTGTCGCAGACGGTGAACACGAAATCCATTTTCGGTGCGTCCGACGTCGCGAACTCATCCCAGGATTTCGAGCGAGCGAAAGCCGTATCCTGGTTCATGGTCCTCAGGAGCTCAAGGGCGAACGGATGGACCTCTCCCTTTGGTTGGGAGCCCGCAGAGAAGGCGCGGAAGCGGTCACCGCCGTCCTTTCGAAGGATGGCCTCGGCGAGGATGGAACGGGCGGAGTTCCCCGTGCACAGGAACAGGACATTGTAGGGCTGGGTCATGTTCGGTCCTCAGCAGCGGCAGGTGACGGCTTCGATGACGGGGCGGCAGAGTTCCGGAGCGCCGTTGCAGCAGTCCTCCATGAGGAACGCCAGCAGGTCGCGGAACCCATTCATGTCGGCGGCATAACGGATGATGCGGCCATCGCGCTCGGCGCGGATCAGTCCGGCAAGGGTCAGCACCTTGAGGTGTGCCGAGGTCGTATTCTGAACGGTCCCGAGGCGCTCGCCGATCTCTCCCGCCGGCAAGCCGCCGGGTCCCGCCTGCACGAGCAGCCGGAAGACATCGAGACGGGTTTCCTGACCGAGAGCGGCCAATGCGCCAAGCGCAGCTTTCTTATCCATATATCCAGCCTCCTAGATATATAGGTCAGTAAACGTCCGCCCGCATTCCGTCAAGCCGCGTTCTTCAAGCGGGCTTGCAGGCAAAAGCTGCTTGCGGCAGTGCGCAGGCTGTCAACGGCGGTGCAAAATCCGGCCACGCGGCGGCGCAAAACCAGGCCAGGTGGCAGTGGCCTGCGCCATGGCGCGCGCGCTTACCAATAGCTGGCGCGTGCCATGGCGCATTGGCCTCTTTGGGCCAAAACGAGCGATCTGAGAACGGCGGTGAGAAACTAGTCCACGGAAGCGGCGGCATGGAGCTGCTGCGGGCGGCGTAAAAGTCGTCCACCCTTTCCCTTTCTGCGACAGCAGGGAGGGCGCGAGGATTTTCAGCGTGGAACTATATCTCAGGGTTCGCCAGGCCTGCGCGGGGGGCATGAGCCAGCGTCAGGCGGCGAAGGCCTTCAACATCTCCCGTGATACGGTTGCGAAGATGATGACGTTCTCGGTGCCGCCGGGCTACCGGCGGACGGCCGAAGTCAGGCGGCCGAAGCTTGATCCCTTTATCCCGATCATCGAGGGCTGGCTTGAGGCGGATCGCTCCATGCCGCGGAAGCAGCGGCACACGGCGAAGCGGGTGTTCGACCGGCTTCGTGACGAGTGCGGGTTCACCGGCGGCTACACGATCATCAAGGATTACATCCGGGAGCGAGAACGGCGGGGCCAGGAAGTGTTCGTGCCGCTGGCGCATCCCCCGGGCCATGCGCAGGCCGACTTCGGCGAGGCGATGGTCAAGATTGGCGGTGTCGAGCAGAAGGCCCACTTCTTTGTTTTGGATCTGCCGCACAGCGACGCCTGTTACGTCCGCGCCTATCCGGCGGCTGTGGCCGAGGCTTGGGTGGACGGCCACATCCACGCCTTTGCCTTCTTTGGGGCAGTGCCGCAGTCGATCGTCTATGACAATGACCGGTGCCTGGTGGCGAAGATCCTGCCCGATGGCACCCGCAAGCGGGCCGTCCTGTTCAGCGGCTTCCTGTCGCATTACCTGATCCGGGACCACTACGGCCGTCCTGGCAAAGGCAATGACAAGGGGAATGTCGAGGGCTTGGTGGGCTATTGCCGCCGCAACTTCATGGTGCCGCTTCCCGAGTTCACGAGCTGGGAGGCATTAAACCTTTGGCTGGAGGAGCAATGCCGCAAGCGCCAGCACGATGTCCTGCGCGGTGAGAGCGAGACGATCGGCGAGCGGTTGCAACGTGATCTGGTTGCCATGCGCCCCCTCCCGGTCGCGCCTTTCGACGCCTGTGACCAGGACAGTGGCCGCGTCTCGTCCCAGTGTCTGGTGCGCTACAAGACCAACGACTACTCGGTGCCGGTTGCCTTCGGCCATCAGGATGTCTGGATCCGGGCCTATGTCCACGAGGTGGTGATCGGCTGCCGGGGCGAGGTCATTGCCCGCCATCCCCGCTGCTGGGATCGCGAGGAGATCGTCTTCAACCCGATCCACTACCTGCCGCTGCTGGAGCAGAAGATCAACGCACTCGATCAGGCCGCACCATTGCAAGGCTGGGAGCTTCCCGAGGAGTTCGCAACGTTGCGCCGGCTAATGGAAGCTCGCATGAACCGACATGGCCGACGCGAATACGTCCAGGTCCTGCGGTTGCTCGAGACCTTTGATCTGGCTGATCTGCATGCCGCGGTGAAGCAGGCGCTTCAGATGGGCGCAATCGGCTTCGACGCCGTGAAGCACCTGCTGCTTTGCCGTGTTGAACACCGTCCGCCCCGGCTGGACCTGGACTGTTATCCCTATCTACCCAAGGCAACAGTCGAGAAAACCAGGCCCGGCTCCTATATGCGGTTGTTGTCGGGCGATGCGGAGGACGCGGCATGAGCGATGGTCCGGAAATCCTGCTCGCCCATCACCTCAAGGCGCTGAAGCTGCCCACGTTCCTGCGGGAACATCAGAAGCTGGCCCGGCAATGTGCGGCCGAAGGCATGGATCATGTCCGATACCTCGCCCGGCTTGTTGAACTGGAGTTGATCGACCGGGAGCGGAGGATGGTCGAGCGCCGCATCAAGGCCGCCAAATTCCCCACGGTCAAAAGCCTCGACAGCTTCGACTTCAGCGCCATCCCGAAGCTCAACAAGATGCAGGTGCTGGAACTGGCCCGCTGCGAATGGATCGAGCGGCGCGAGAACGTCATTGCCCTTGGCCCAAGCGGCACGGGCAAGACGCACATTGCCCTTGGCCTCGGGCTGGCGGCTTGTCAGAAGGGCATGTCGGTCAGCTTCACCACCGCCGCAGCCCTGGTCAACGAACTGATGGAGGCCCGCGACGAACGTCGCCTGCTTCGCTTTCAGAAGCAGATGGCTGCCGTCAAGTTGCTGATCGTCGACGAACTGGGCTTTGTGCCGCTGTCCAAGACCGGCGCCGAGTTGCTGTTCGAGCTGATCTCGCACCGCTACGAGCGCGGCTCGACCCTGATCACCAGCAATCTGCCCTTCGATGAATGGACCGAGACCTTCGGCTCCGAGCGCCTCACCGGCGCACTGCTCGACCGGCTGACCCACCACGTCAGCATCCTCGAGATGAACGGCGAGAGCTATCGCCTCGCCAACAGCACTGCCCGAAAGCGGCAACAAAAGTCCTGAGATCAGATCGCTCGTTTTGGCCCAAAGAGGCCAATGCGCCATGGCACGCGCCAGCTATTGGTAAGCGCGCGCGCCATGGCGCAGGCCACTGCCACCT
>NZ_JAEQ01000029.1 GCF_000518985.1 Chelativorans sp. J32 | reverse complement strand
CCAGCATCAGAAAGTGTTCGAAGCGATTGCCGACCGCGATCCCTTTGCCGCAGAACAGGCGATGCGCCAACATCTCGCATCGGTCTACGAGCATCTGCAAAACCGCGTTTGATCCGAACTTCGAGCGCGGCAGTAAAGAAGAGAACTGCAGAGCTATTGTCCCGGATGGCGCCTCGAGCTGCATTCTAGAACAGGTCGGGTTACCGCACTCACGATTCCTCATAGACAGCGACGATTTGCTTGTGAGATCTCCTTGTCGAGATGCATGCGATCGAGGAGTGTGCGGTCGTCTTCAAGTGTTGGGCGAGTCCGGATTTTTCTGCCTGCCGACAACACACCGGGATTCAGAGCCGAGCCAATCGCGAGGGCGATATCAATGGCTCAACCCTTGGGCACGTAGTCGCCGGTGGATCTGACCAGGAGCGCCTAGCGCTGGCACCCACTGCGGGAATCGTATCGTTCTCGATCAGTGAAAGCCCAGCCCCGTCGCAAGTGAGGCTGTAGGAATCCTGGCGGCCGACATTCGCTACTGCACAGCTTGCCTGCTTCTTCTCGCCTACTGCTTACATCCCTTGTTGCGCTACTCCAGCCAAGGCAGGATGCGGCCGGTCACCACCACGTGCTGACTTTGCCATATCCTTGCGCCCCAGGCCTGCGCGATCACGACGCCATCCACCCCCGCCCGTACCGGCCAGGCCTCCGCATCGATGTGTTCGAGCCCGACGACCGTGCCTTCCTTCACCCGCTCGCCGCAGGGCATGAGCGGCTCGTAATGGCCGGAGACGGGAGAGGAGAAGGCGTGAAGCAGGCGCGGTCAACCATGGCCGCCTTCACCTGCGTGTTGTCGCGGTGATGGTCGATGGGCGTGATCTCGCCGCGCAGCTGCCCCGTATGGATCGTCGCTGCGAGCATACCATGCCGGTCATAGCGCACCCCGTCCGGCTGCACGGATGCTCCAGCCGAGCTCAGCACCGATCGTGATCCTGCCGAGCCGCTCCGCTCGCTCGGCAGCAGGCCGGGCCCCTCGTTCTGGTAGACGATCACCGTCGGCGTGCCGAACCAACGGGCGGTTTGCTCGATCAGCCGCCCCTGCTCGGGATCGTCGAACAGGTGGAAGCTGGTGCCGAGCGCAAAGCGCGCCACCACGCCGCCCGCATTTCTCGTGCCGCGGCGACAAGCTCGCGGTCGCGCCCGGGGTCTTGCCCGAACACGCGCCAGCCGAATTTCACGGCACGAAAGCCCTTTTCGATATAGCCTTGCGCTGCCTCGGCCATGCCTTCGGGCGTCGAGCGGAAGAGCGTCGAGGTATAGGCCATGACCTTGTCGCGGCGGCGTGCGCCCAAAAGCTGCGCCAGCGGCAGGACGGATGCCTGCGTCCTTGTCGACCACAGGCAATTGTCGATCGCGGAAATGCAGTGCATGGCGATGCGCGGCGGCCGTAATAAGCGCTGCCGACATAGAGCTTATCCTACAGGCGCTCGACGTCGAGCGGATCTTTGCCGACGAGGATCTGTGAGAGGGTGTGGAAGCCGAGCGTCCATGCCCTGCCCGGCGATGATGGCGACGGCGCCCGGCGCCAGGGTCTCCACGTCCGCCCAGCCCCCCTCGTCGGTTGCCATGCGCACCAGCAACTGCCGGTCGTCATTGTCCGTGGCTTCCGCGCCGCTGGCTGGCGAGGCGTAACCTTCCTCGCCGCGCAGGAGGATAGGTTCGACAGCAGTGATGCGCATCAGGTCCTCGGCAGATCTTGAGTGGGTGAGAAGGACGCACTGCGGCCCGGTCGGCAAAAAGGCAGGCCACGTGGTGGCCAGCGGTCGCCCGCACGCGTTTATCAGCCCAACCCGTGCCTCATGCGAGAACCTTGACATACAACCATCCTGAATCCAAGGTTGCATCGGCGGGGAGATGGACGTTGTTTTACGCGCATTCGGCGGGCGAGAACCCGCCATCGCAATGGCAACCATTGAGCGAACACCTTGAAGGTGTTGCGCGCCTTGCTCAGCGCTTCGGCGGCGTGTTCGGTGCCGGAAACGCGGCAGGGCTTGCCGGACTTCTGCACGATCTCGGAAAGTACACCCTTCCCTTTCAGGCGCGGCTATCGGGCGGCGAGCCGGTTGACCATTCCACCGCCGGAGCGGTCGTCGTCCGCGAGCTTGCAACCGATCCGCGCGACCGCATCATGGCCGAAATCATCGCCTATGCGATCGCCGGCCATCACGCGGGGTTACCTGATCGCATCGGCGCAGGCGGCTCGCTTTCCGAGCGGCTGAAGAAGACGCTCGATCCGCTCGACGCGCAATGGCGTGACGAGCTTGCGCCGGACGCCTCGGGCCTCATGCCGCCCCTGGCTCTCGATAGGGAGCGTGCGGCCTTTCAACTCGCCTTCCTTGGACGAATGATCTTCTCCTGCCTGGTAGATGCCGATTTCCGCGACACCGAAGCATTTTACGACCGGATCGAGGGGCGGCAGCGGGATCGCGAATGGCCGGCACTCAGCACGATTATCGACGGGTTGGTCGCCCGCTTCGATGCCCATATGGCGGAAAAGCAGGCCACGAGCAGCCCATCGCGCGTCAACACGCTGCGCGCCGAGATTCTTACCCATGTCAGGGCAAGGGCGGGCGAGCCGACCGGCCTCTTCACGCTGACGGTTCCGACGGGTGGCGGCAAGACGCTCGCCTCGCTCGGCTTCGCCCTCGATCACGCGCGCCGGCACGGCCTCGAGCGGATCATCTTCGCAATTCCCTTCGCGAGGGCGTGGATTGAAACTCACGCGATACAGCCGCCCCTCAATGCTGAAATGGTCGCTCCTCACGCGAGGGCGTGGATTGAAACACCGGCCCGCTCGGCTGCGGGGCGGGGTGGGTCGCTCCTCGCGCGATGAAGGCCCTCCTGAGCAACAGTTCTCGGGTTCTGGAAACCGCCGAACCGCTCCTCGGCAGCTTGGAGAAGGTGAGCTCTCCGACCTTTTTCTGGAAGGAGCTCAGAACAAGCAGGCAGGCCGACTATAGGGAGAACACGATGTCCTGCGCGCCCTGCCAGAGAACCTTCCTGCCCAGTTCGGCAAGATTCTCCTGACCTTCAATGATGGTCAGGAAATGGTTGCCGGCAAGCTGCCCCATCTTGCTTGCGAAGTTCACCCCGCCATAGGCGAGCAGGATCTCAGTCTCGCTGTATCCTCCCGGATAGAGGATGAACTGGCGGGGGGCCGGATAGCTGGTCGCGTTCTCGAAGCTCACGCCGAAGTCGGTGTCGCCCAGCGGAATCCAGCAACCTTCGCCACTCCAGCGAACATGGATGATGCGCTCCTTGTACGGCAGCAGGGAAAGGAAAAGCGCGCAGGTCTTCGGCGCAAGCCCTTCTTCGAGCTTTGCCTGGAAGCTGTATCCACCCGCTTCGATCTTTATTGTTTTCATTTTTCTGCTTCTCCGCACTTTTAGGTTCGGACACGTTCAAATGACACCCGCGCCAACTCGCGAGGCGTCGATCATTGATTGCGGGATGCCCGGCCAGAGGCCTGAGGAAACAAAACGGGCTGACCAGACGGTTCAGCACGTTCGCCTTCCGAAAGCGGAGCGGCAGAAGAGCAGCCGCTCCGGATCGAAATACAGGACAGCTTGGCGATCACACACCAATCGGCATGTGTTCCGGTGAACGATTGACGGCGCGTGGCGCGGTAAGCTCCTTCCATGCCGTAAGCGCCTTGGCGACGGCTGGGAAAGCCGGGCGCTTGATATGTTTGCCGCGGCCCGGCCTCGGCTCGTTCGCGCCCTCGCCCCAAACGACGTCGCCACGCGATATCGTGTAGCGCGGCAGGCCGAAGACTTCCATCCCCTCGAAGACGTTGTAGTCGATGATCGACTTCTGGGTCGACGCCTTGATCGCTTTGGATGCCTTCGGGTCCCAAACCACGAGATCCGCGTCGGAGCCCGGCAGAATCGCGCCTTTGCGCGGATAGATGTTGAGAATCTGGGCGATGTTGGTCGACGTCACTGCGACGAATTCGTTAGGCGTCAACCTGCCGGTCTCAACCCCGTGTGTCCAAAGCATCGACAAGCGATCTTCGACCCCTCCGGTCCCGTTCGGGATCTTGGTGAAATCCTTCAGACCCAGGCGCTTCTGTTCCGAGGTGAAAGCGCAATGGTCGGTCGCCACGACCTGGAGCGAGCCGGACTGAAGGCCGGCCCAGAGCGACGCCTGATGCGATTTGTCCCGGAATGGCGGCGACATGACGCGCCGGGCTGCATGATCCCACTCTTGGTTGAAATATTCGCTTTCATCCAACACCAGATGCTGGATGAGCGGCTCGCCGAAGACCCGCATCCCCTTCTGCCGGGCGCGGCGGATCGCCTCGTGCGCCTGCTCGCAGGAGACGTGGACGATGTAGACCGGAACGCCGGCGGCGTCGGCGATGGTGATGGCGCGGTTGGTCGCCTCGCCTTCCACCTCGGGCGGGCGCGAATAGGCATGCGCCTCGGGGCCGGAAATGCCCGACGACATGAACTTCTGCTGAAGTGCTGCGATCAGGTCGCCATTCTCGGCGTGCACGAGCGGCAGGGCGCCGAGTGCGGCGCAGCGCTGGAAGGAGGCGAACATCTCGTCGTCGTTCACCATCAACGCGCCCTTATAGGCCATGAAATGCTTGAACGTATTGACGCCACGGCTCACGGCGGTGGCCATGTCGTCGAAGATCTGCTTCGACCAGCCGGTGACGGACATGTGGAAGGAATAGTCGCCACAGGCCTGCCGTGCCGCGCGCTCTTCCCAGATATCGAGTGCCCTTAGCATGCCGTCTTCGCCGGGAATGACGAAATCCACCACAAGCGTCGTCCCGCCCGAGAGCGCGGCATAGGTGCCGCTCTCCCAGGTCTCGGCGGTCGTTGTGCCCATGAAGGGCATTTCCAGATGGGTATGCGGATCAATGCCGCCCGGAATGACCAGCGCACCCTCGGCATCGATAACCGTTTCAGCCGTCAAGCCTTCTCCGATGGCGGCAATCTTTTCGCCCTCGATCAGGATATCGGCTTCGTAGCTGCGATCCGCCGCGACGATGGTGCCGCCTTTGATTACCTTCGACATGCTATCAACCTCTGCTGTGAACTTGCTTGGGGAGCCCCGCCCGTCATGAGCCGATCATTTCTCGGGAGGCTCTATGGCGCCCTTGCGCTCGACGATCAGCCTGTATGCCTCGGGCTCGCGATGGCGGGCGAAATCGAAGATCGTCTGCCGATAGCGCTTGCCCATGTCGAGGTCGCAATTGGCAGTTATGACTTCGTCTTCCAGTGTGGCGGCCATGGCCACGATCTCGCCTGAGGGCGCCACGATGACGCTCTGCCCGACCATGCTCGACCCCTCCTCCTTGCCGCATTTGGCGGTGCCGATGACCCAGGTGGCGTTCTGGTAAGCGCCGGCCTGCATCGACAAGTGGTTATGGAAGCTGGTCAGCCCGTCGATATCGGGATGGCCCGTATGGTCGAAGGGCGTGTTATAGCCGAGCATCACCATCTCGACGCCTTGGAGCCCCATGACACGATAGGTTTCGGGCCAGCGCCTGTCGTTGCAGATGCACATGCCCATGATCCCGCCGAACGCCCGCCAAACGCCGAAGCCTAGGTTACCGGGCTCAAAATAGCGCTTCTCCAGATGCTGGTGGACGCGTCCAGGCTGCGGTTCAGAATGGCCGGGCAGGTGGACCTTCCTGTATTTCCCCACGATTTCGCCGTTCTGGTCGACGATGATGGAGGTGTTGAAGCGGCGGCGTCTGCCGCCCTCGTTCACCAACTCGGCATAACTGACATAGAAGCCAACACCTAGCTTCTTGGCCTCCTCAAAGAGCGGGGCAGTTTCCGGCCCCGGCATCTCCGTTTCGAAATAGCTGTCGAGCTCGGCCTCATCCTCGATCATCCAGCGCGGGAAAAAGGTCGTGAAGGCGAGCTCGGGGAAGACGACCAATTCTGCTCCCCTGCCCTTGGCTTCGCGCATCATTTCGACCAGCCGGCGGACCGCGTCCCTGCGGGTCTGCGACTTGGGAATTGGCCCCATCTGCGCCGATGCCGCTTTGACGATACGCGTCATGTCCAATCCTCCCTTTCTTTGGCTAAATTCGGCTGCGAACCCCGGTCCGGTCAGGATGGACATGATCCATCCTGACCGGAGATCGTTACCGAGCGGCAGCGGCCTCGGCTGAGCGGCTATAGCTCTTGCTGAGCTGCCAATGGACCAGTGCGCCCACGGCCACGCCGACCGGCCAGGCGAAGGGTGCAAACACACCCAGCGAAGGCACGATGCTCAGACAGATGGTGATGGCGCCGGAAACGAGCAGCGCGGAAACAGCCTTCATGTTGTAGCCGTTGCTGTAATAGTACTTGCCGGACGGTCCATCCTCGAAGAGGGCATCGGTATCGATAACGCCGCGCCGGACCAGGTAATAATCCGTCATGATGATGCCGTAGAGCGGCCCCATCAGCGCGCCCACGCCGCCAATAAAGTGATTGACGATCACCGGGTTCGAAAACAGGTTCCAAGGGGTTATCACCACGGAGAGCAGCGCGACCAGGATACCCGCCCTTCGGAAGGTGAAATGGCGCGGCCACACATTGATGATGTCGTATACCGGCGCGACGAAATTCAAAATGATGTTAATGCCGGCCGTGGCGGTTCCCACTGCGATGATCGCCACCAGCAGGATCGCGATGCTGTCGATGTCCTTCAGCAGCACGATCGGATCGTGGATAGCCTCCCCGTACACCTTCACCGATGCCAGGGCGATGACGATCGAGATCGCGCCGAAGGCGGTCGCGTTCAGGAGCAGACCCCAAGCATTGCCACGGCGCACCATCTGCTCGTCGGGAGCGTTGCGGGTGAAATCCGCGAAGTTCAGAGTCGGACCGGCGAAATAGGAGACGGTGATGAACATCGCCGACAACATGGCAATAATGCCGCTGTTTCCCTCCACCGTGCGGTAGCTGAAATCGATGGACCAGCCGGCACGCGCCAGTATCCAGATCGCAAGAGCGATCATGGCCACCCAGATCGCCGGACCGGCGAAGTCAGAGAGCCTACGGACAGCTTCCATGCCGCGGGAGAGCACGACGAGCTGGGCGAGCGAAAGCACCAGGAAGCAAATCCACCCCAGCGAAGACAGGCCGAGGATCGAGTCCTGTGTCAGCACGTTTGACGACGGGATGACCTTGATGACCAGCAGCATGACCGCGGCCGAGGCCAGATAGGTCTGGATGCCGTACCACGCCACAGCGACAATCGCTCGCAGAATGGCCGGGATGTTCGCGCCGTACACGCCAAAGCTGGCGCGCGCGAAGACGGGAAAGGGCACCTTCACGCGCTGCCCAGCAACGCCGCTGAGATTGTTGGTGAAATAGAGCACCACGATGCCAAGCGTGAAGGCGACGATCATTTGCCAGCCGGCCAGCCCCAGCGCGAAAAGGCCGATGGCCATCGTATATCCGCCCAAACTGTGCCAGCCGGACATCCACCAGGCCAGTAGGTTCCAGGTTTTCCAAGTTCCGGTCGCACTTTCCGGGGAAAGTTCGACATTAAACAGTCGAGAAGCCTCATTCTTGTGGCTGGGCATTCTTGTTCCTCCAAAAACTCCCCAAGCGAAGAATTTCTTCGCGATTTCTGTCATCTAAGAATAATTTACAAATGAACTGAATTCTGGAGTACAGATGAAAATATTAATCTTGTTGCAAAAATTCATAAAGGAGGGCTAAGCAGCCTTTCTGGATTAAGGACTGTCCTCAAGCAGACCATGCCGGATCGATGGATCGCCCTTCCAATCCCCTCGCCACCGAACTTCATCGCTCCCCGCCGACAGATGCATCCATCTCCCCCTCGCATCCGAAGCTCGAACCATGAAATTTCATGAGCGCGGTGTCAAGTTTCTTTCCTAAAAAACATATGAAGAAATTTTGCGCGCGGAAATAGCAGGCCAACACCATAGCCAAATAATTGAAAACCCTCAAAATTTTCTTGAAAAGTGCAGTTCCAGAGCTTAGGAATATACCTTGACTAATAGGAATTGTCCCTCTACCCAGCATGTGGAGGATTACCCTTGCATTCCCGTAAGACCAGTTCGCCGTTGTCTGCAAAGCGAAGCCGCACTGGAATTTGGAAATGATGCTCGACCGCATTTTCATCCGGTGCCGTTTGCGGACAGCGTGATAACATCCGCTGAACGGCAGAAGTCCCAATCTGATCGAAATACTTGGGAATTCTTGCCAAGATCAGGATTTTGCAAGACCCCTCTTCCATTCCCCTCACCAAGCTGCGGGAGCACAGAGCACATGGAAAGGACCCTGACGAAAGGTGACAGACTTTGGTCCACCTTGATGGAAATGGCCTGCATCGGGGCGATCGCCGAAGATGGATGCTGCCGGCTATCGCTGACAGACGAGGACCGGCGGGCGCGAGATCTCTTTGCCCGCTGGTGTCGTGACGCGGGCTGTGTTCTCCGTGTCGATCCTTTCGGCAATATGTTCGCTATCCGGCCGGGTTTGAGAAATGACGCCCCGGCGATCCTGGTCGGCAGCCACCTCGATACACAACCTCATGGCGGCCGATTCGACGGCGTGCTGGGCGTTTTGGCCGGGCTGGAAATCCTGCGCGCGCTGAACGATGCGGGTATCAAGACCGAGCACCCTATCGCCGTCGTCAACTGGACGAATGAGGAAGGCGTGCGCTTCAAGCCAGGCCTGACCGGATCGAAGGGTTTCATCGGCGCGCTGGACAAAGCCGCCATCGAAGGAGCCGGAGGCGCGGACTATTTTTCCGAGTTGAGCCGGATAGGCTATGCCGGCCAGCGTCTCCTGGATTTCGAGGCCCTCGCCTATTACGAGCTTCACATAGAACAGGGGCCTGTACTCGAATTGGCAAAAGCTCCCGTGGGAATCGTCGAAGGCGTCCAGGGGGTCAGGTGGTTCGAGATCGAATTCCATGGCCAGGACGCCCATGCCGGCACAACGCCGATGGACGGCAGAAGCGACAGCTTCATGGCCGCTGCAAGTCTCGCTTTGCGGCTCCGCGAGGGTGCCATTTCCCTGGAAAAGAATATCCGCTTCACGGTCGGCCGTGTCGAGGTCAGCCCGAATTCGCAGAACACGGTTCCGGGCAGTACCAGGCTGCATATTGACGTGCGCCATGGCTCCTCGCCTGTTCTCGACGCATTCGAGCGGCTGATGGTCGAAGTCATCTCCGAAGTGGAGGCGCAGGAAAATGTTCGTGTGGGCATCCGGCAAACCATGGGGGTCGCGCCAGTCGATTTTGACCATACATGTCGGGAGCGTCTGTGGAAGTGTGCCCGCGCCCTTGGGCTTGAGCCCGTTTCGCTGCAGAGCGGCGCCATGCACGATGCGAGCAGCCTGGCGACGTCTTTGCCGACCGCCATGCTTTTCGTGCAGTCCCGCGACGGCATCAGTCATAATCCTCTGGAATGGTCGGACCCCGATCATATCGCAACCGCTTGCGAGATCCTCGCGCAAGCTGTTCTTTTACATGCTGGCGCTCCTCTTTGAGGGGCACGGCGGGCGGAGATGTGATCGTGACGCGTGAACGACAAGGCGACGAACCACTTAAGATCGGAGCAAAACTGAAACATGCCCGGCTTATGCTCGGCCTAAGCCTCTCCGAAGTGGGCGAGAGGATCGGCGTCACGGAAGGCTATCTGTCCAAGCTCGAAAACAACCGTTCGCAGGCTTCCATGGCCACGCTGCATCGGCTGGTCGGGGCGCTCGGCATGAATATGAGCGAGCTCTTCGCCACCTCCCCGGAGGACAGCCTGCCGATTACGGTGATCCGCAGCGGCAACAGGCCCAAACTCGTCACCGGCCACCGCCGTGCCGGGAATCAAGTCACGCTGGAGCGACTGGTGCCCGGATCGTCCGGCCAGCTTCTCCAAATCAACATCCATGTCATCGCGCCCGGTGGCGGCAGCCTAGAACCTATCAGCCATGACGGGCAGGAATTCGGCTTCGTCCTCAAGGGGTCGGTGGAGATCACGGTCGAAAATCACTCCATCCAAATCGGGGAAGGCGACAGCTTCTATTTCGATTCCGCGCTCGCCCACAGCTACCGCAACATAGGCGACAGCGAGGCTCGCATCCTTTGGGTCAATACGCCACCGACCTTTTGAGCGCCGCCCGAAGCGGTCTATTCATGCGAGCCGTCTGTTGGCGAGCGCGACCAAGATCGGACTCTCGCGCATTCGCTGGATCCGGCAATCGTCCTCAAGAAGCTTGACGACCTTCTGCACCTTCCGAGGCAATTGTTTCGGCAAGCGCCCCTGCATTGCGCATCGCATGTTCAGCAGCCACAATTCTCATCGCCCCGATCGTCTGCCTGATTGATTGGGGACTTTCAGGAAGGGATAGTTGGTACAACCCATCAGGGCGACGGGCGCCCACCACGTATTCACCAAGACCGTAGCCTTGGGCGTGCAAGCGAAGCAAATGCATTGCATGGAAAGCACAGTCGCCATCCGGAGGAAAATCATAACCCGCATCACCAAGGCGAACGGTGTAGTGACCCTGATTCAAATGAAGAACCCCAGCAAAGGGCGCTCCCTGATCACCGACATCAATTGAATAGCGAGGGGTCTCTACGCGGAATCTTATTCCGTAGTCGTGCGCAAACATCCCAAACGCGTAAGTAAAGAGCTGATCCGCATGGGGAAAATTCCATTCGCCTGGTATCAGCAAGCGTTTTGCGGCTTCATTCACGCCATTGATGCGCTCGCGTACACCGTGGTCTGCCGTGTGGCGCGGCCCGGTGACTGATTTTTGCTTCAGTGCAACGATGGTGCCGTCGGCTCTTACACGACGTCGGAGCGCTACGAGTGATAAACCATGTTGTTGAGCGAATGTCGTTTGAGTTACTTTTCCAGGCCCACGTCCGATGGACTGCGAAGCGAGCTTCAACAGTCCTTCATCCATTTTTCTAAACTTTGCCTCTCCACGGCATCTTTCTAACCTCTGCTTTCCTGAAAACGTCAAGCCGCCGTCTGCCTTCACATAAGCGCGGAGTAAAGAAAGTGGGAGACGCTTCTCCTTGGCAAATTGCGGCAAGCTGATTTGGTTGGGGCCCTTCCCTATCACTTGGCAGGCATTCTGAAGCAACTCAGGCGTTAATCTACTCAAGCCTGGCTCAGATGCACCGGTCATCATTAGTTCGCCTCTTGGCTTCAGCTTGCATCCGCGATCTATATACCTTCGCAAGGCGAGGTAAGACACGCTATGCTTTGTAGCAAAGTCGGATAAGCTCGTTCGTCCCGGACCCTCCCCTATCTCTTGCAAGGCAAGTTCGAGCAATTGAGGGGTCACTTCTTGCAACGTGAGAGTGCCCTGCAATTGTGCCAGTCTCTGCTGACCAGTCACCGTTAGGTTACCATCAGCTTTCACGAAAAGACGCAGCGCCCACATTGGGATCTTGTGTTGATGCGCGAAATCCGCCCGGCTTACCTTCCCGGGCCCGCTTCCGATCTGCTGTGACGCAAGCTCAAGTAGATCAGCGGTAAAATTTAAGATAAATGCGGGCCGGCGATTGGTAGAACCTGCCCCTGTTGGAGGATTGCCTTGGGGCCCAGCCGTAAACGGCGAATCTTCGGGTCCCCCTTCCGAAAAATCTTCCGCAATGATGTCCAAAAAGAAGCGTTCATTTGCTTCTGCATCTGCCTCGAGCAAAGGCGAAAGCGCCGAGAAATCAAGGTCGGAAAAAGGAGAAGGCGTGCGACCTGCAATGGACTGCGAATCTCCTTCAGCGCCCGGTGACACTCCGGTTTGTCGTCTGGAACACGGTGCTGAACAGTCCGATGGCTGGTTTGGAGACGGCTGAGAGGTAGACGGAATTTGGGAGCTTCGCATGTTCCAAAGGTGCTCCAAGAAATGGGTTGCTAAGCGCAAGGAGGATTTCGTCGAAATAATTCGTGCGTGTATACGCTGCTTTGGTGTTATGAATGAATGTTAAAACCTTATAGCGCAATAAACGAGCGATACGCCGGCGTTTAGGCGCACCGCGGTATCTCTCTGTTCGAGCCTGTTCCGCATCCCGCTCTATGTCCATCTGACCAGATGAGAACCGATGATACGCTGATTATGAGCGAGGCTATCTCACACTTATTCACTCAAAGCTGATTTTCCCGATCCATTAGAAACACATTATCATCTCCTCCAGAACGTCACGATAGGTGTTGCGTGAACAATGTTATAAATGCATTTTTCATGACGTATGCGGCGCTGTTTCCCATCATAAATCCGCCTGGCGCAGCTCTGATCTTTCTAAACGTAACCAGAAGCTGTGAGCCCGAGGTGCGCCGCAAGCTTGCCCTACGAGTCGCCGCAAGTGGGTTCCTGCTCCTCATTTGCGCGATTTTTACGGGGTCATATATCCTGGCCTTTTTTGGCATTTCGCTTTCTGCCCTGCGGCTTGCCGGCGGCCTTGTCATCACCATGATGGGGTGGCGCCTGCTTAACGGTGATGACAACTTTAATGACAAAGAACCGGCGCGCCGGGACTCTCAAAATGGGGAGATGGATCTGGCATTCTATCCGCTAACGCTACCGCTTACATTCGGCCCCGGTTCGATTGCCGTCGCGATGGCTTTGGGTGGTCGGGAACCCAATCATCTCAACGGGCTTGGTAGCGCTGTCTCACAGGATATGGGGGTCATCGCAGGAATAGGTGCGATTTGCCTGACCGTTTATCTGGCTTATCGATATGCAGGGGGATTGAAGAGGGTTTTGGGGAGAAATGGTGGCAACGTGCTCTTGCGTTTGGCTGCCTTCATCCTCCTGTGCATCGGCGTTCAGATCGTGTGGCAAGGAATGGCTGGCCTTATTCAAACCCTTCCACGCTGAAGTCCTCTACCGCATTTCATTGGCGGACATTGATAGAGGAAACATGCACAAGCATTATTTAATTTCTTATGGTTTATTTTCATCATGCTCACACATATTCTGAATATTTATTTCGTACCACGCCACATCAATCGGACATATATTGAGATTTATACTAATCCAGCACAAGAAATCGGTTGCGTCTGAGCGCTGCTGTAAACCCGTTTCCGCTGATGCTGACCATCGGCGAATTAAGTGCTCCCAAACGAGATAAGAGGAAATTCATGACGAGCAGCCCCCAGAAAGGGCGAGATCGCGCAATCGCGCGCGCCCTAGCCTACGTCGAAAACGGCACGTTCGAGAAGGATCTCGCGCGCCGCGTTGCCCTTAGAACCGAAAGCCAGAAGATTCCGGACAGTTTGCCCCTCCTTTACCGTTATCTCAAAGAGGAGATCGCTCCCGCGTTCGAGCGCATGGGCTTCACAACACGCATCTATGACAATCCTGTTAAGGGCAAGCCACCCGTTCTGCTTGCGACGCGGATAGAAGATCCAAGCCTCCCCACGGTGCTCGGCTACGGCCATGGTGATGTTCAGCCGGGGCTCGACGAACAATGGACCGAAGGCAACGGGCCATGGGTCCTCGCGCATGTCGGCGATAAGCTCTACGGCCGGGGCGCTGCTGACAATAAAGGTCAACACACCTTGAATATGGCGGCTCTTGAAGCCGTATTAGCCGAACGAGGCGGCCGGTTCGGCTTCAATGTCAAATTCATGCTCGAGACGGGCGAGGAAGTGGGCACGCCAGGTCTTGCCCAACTGGTAGCCGCGCATAAGGATGATTTCGCGCCGACGGAGCGCGTATATGCCTCAAATGTTTTCCAGGTGCTCGCGCTTTTAGCCGGTACACCGGAGCATCCGGTCGGTGCAGTCCCGGCGAAGGCGGTTGCCAATTGCCAGATGCGCTTTGTAGCCGGGACGGACGCGAAGAATATACTACCCGCGCTGCAGAAGCACATCTGGACGAGCACGGCCTCTCCATGGTGAAGGTCGTGAATCCTCCTTCACAATACGCCGCCTTTGACAAGGCTACGAGGACAGAACCGGACAATCCCTGGGTGCAGTTTGTCATCGCTTCACTGAAGCGGTCGTGTGCCGCCGAGCCGGCAATCGTTCCACAGATGGGCGGCTCTATTTGTAATGATATCTTCACGGATATCCTCGGCATCCAGCCATCTGGATCCCACATGGCTATCCGGACGACCAGCAGCATGCGCCGAACGAAAACACTCTCATCTCCCTCAACCGCTCTGCAGCCGAACTGATGGCGGGTCTCTATTGGGATATCGGAGAGAAACGCGGGCCGGCAGCCACCGCCGGTACCTCTGCAGTCTAGGAACCTGGCCTACAGAGGCAAACATGATAGTCACCATGGTTTCCATGATGCTGCCGGTCGTGCTCACGGTAGCGTTCGGCGTATTGGCCGGCTGGCAGCCACAAACACGCACTCTCCATTCAAAGCATCGTGTTCTGCTGTACCGCGGGAGGTCGTGAAACGCCCGGCTCCCATATAGCTCGTTCGTAGAAGGCTTCTCGTTGAGCAAAGTCGCACCAGCAGCCATGGGCCAACGCCGCGAGTTCTTGCTTATCCACTCCAAGCCCCTAGCGTGCCCTAAACTCCGGTACTGCCGTAGCGGGCGTGAACCGCGCGGACGCAGCAATAAAACGCGACGTAACTTGAGCTATGCCGCTTGCTGCCAAAGCTCCGGATAAAGGAAAGCGGCCCAGGTCATCACGACGAAAATATGAGGGCGGCCGATGCATTCGGCCGCATGCTGCTCGTCTATGCTCTTCCGCTGAGCTTGTTCACCAGCACGGCCGTACTCCCTCTCGATATTCTCCTGGATTACTGGCCACTGGTCGTCGTACTTCTAGGCGCAACTCTAGGACCATATTTGGTTGCCTTGCTCTGCGCGCGATGGCTGTTCCGGCGCCCATTGGCCGAGTCGGTTTTGCAGGCCTTGGGATTTGCCACCCCTTCCGTCATTAGCGGCTTGCCGATTCTGACCTCGCTGGTTGGCGATAAGGCGAGCATCGTGGTGCTTGTCGGGGCGCTAATCAGCAACATCGTCACAGTCCCGCTAACCCTGGTTCTGCTTGTCCTTGCCCGCGAACGAGAACCCGGGGCCACGGTGGGCCAGGCGGCAATAGGAGCTTTAAAGCATGCATTTTCGCAGCCGATCGTTTGGGCGCCATTGCTGGCAATTGTGGTGGTGCTGAGTGGAATCCACCTGCCAGAGCAAATTGTCGCCTCAAGCCGCTTGCTCGGCAACACAATTAGCGGCGTGGCACTGTTCGCATGTGGCGTTATCCTGCAAGCGCAACGCCCCGGCTTCAACAAGGCCGCCGTGGTGACGACCATCGCCAGGCTGCTCGTCATTCCTGGCGCTACCCTGGCAATGCTCGTAGCCATTGGTGCGCCGCATACTCTGGTAATTGAGACAGTCCCCGCCCTCGGCCTGCCAGCCGGTACCATATTGGTGCTCTTTGCGATGCGATACAATGCAGGCGAGCGCGAGAATGCTGCGGTACTTCTTTATTCGAGCCTGTTCTGCATCCCCACATTGTCACTCTTTGTCTGGATCATAGGTGCCTTATCCGGATCATAATGAAAGTCAGATGCTCGGCGCAGTGCTCGGGCTGAGACTGCATGCACGTCTCAAACAGACGTCCGATCTGCAAACGAGCAAAACACCAGCCCAATCGTACCGGCCTCAGCTTGCCGGTAGTTGCGCGGAGCCAACAGCGGCTTCGTAGCGATCAGCGGCGGACAATGCGGCCGCTTGCGGATTTGCCAGACACCGTGCTCGAAGCCGATTTGGGCACCATCGGCGGGCATTATGATGTCAACCTAACCGCACCTACAATTGATGAAGGATTTTGCCGGTCGCGTAACCTCGCGCGCAGCCCCTCCGGCAGGAAGCTAGGTTGAAATCATGATGATCCACCGACAGTGACGCGCGCATCACAGAAGGTTCTCGTGCCACGCATGGGCACGTTCGGATCGGCAACCGGGATCGCCTCGATCAGCGTACGCGTGAATTCATGCTGCGGATTGCGCCAGATCTCCCCCGCTTTGCCGACCTCCACGATCTGTCCGAGATACATGATCGCCACGCGGTCGGCGAAATTCTCGACCAGTGTCAGGTCATGGGTGATGAAGAGATAGCTCACCTCGAAATCGCGCTGCAACTCATAGAGCAGGTTGATGATCTGCGCCTGCACAGAGACATCGAGCGCAGAAACGGGCTCGTCGCAGATGATGAGCTTGGGCCGGAGCGCGAGCGCCCGGGCGATGCCGATGCGCTGGCGCTGGCCGCCGGAAAACTCGTGCGGGAAACGCCTCGACCAATCCGGCCGCAGGCCCACCCGCTCCATGAGTTCGAGCACTGTCTTGCGGCGTTCTGCCACCGTTCCCACACCGTGCAGGTCAAGCGGCTCGCGGATGAGCGTCTCCACCCGCTTGCGTGGATTGAGCGATGAGAACGGATCCTGGAACACGCATTGCATAGCCGCGCGATGCGGCCGCAACTGGCGGCGCGATAGCCCGCTCACTGTCTGCCCGTCGAGCATCACGTCGCCGGACTCGATCTTCTGCAGGCCGAGGATGCAGCGCGCCAGCGTGGTCTTGCCGCAGCCCGACTCGCCCACAAGCGCCAGCGTCTCGCCGCGTTGCATTTCGAAGGAGACGCCCCGCACGGCATGAACCTTCCCTCGCGTCGTGTCGAAGCTGCAATGAAGGTCGCTGACCTTGAGAAGCGGGCTCATTGGACTGCCTCAAGACGTCCGGGATGGTGACAGGCCACGATCGTGTCACCCACTTGCCTGACGGCCGGGTGCACCGTTTCGCATTCGCGCGTGGCGCGGGGGCAGCGTGGCCGAAACCGGCAGCCGCTGGGCGGGTCCGTTATGGCGGGAACCATGCCGGGAATCTCCTCCAACGGCTTTCCTCCTGCCCGCCTGCGGCCGGGCCTCGGCGTCGCGCGCAATAGCCCTTGCGTATAGGGATGCTGCGGCGAGGCGAACAGCGTCTGGACCGAAGCCTCCTCCACCTTGTGCCCGGCATACATCACCACCACCCGGTCTGCCATCTGGGCGACGAGGCCGAGATTGTGGGTGATGAGGATAATGGCAATGCCCAGTTCATTCTGCGCCCTCTTGAGCAGCCGCATGATCTGCGCCTGCACGGTGACGTCGAGCGCCGTCGTCGGCTCGTCGGCGATCAGAAGATCGGGCTTACAGGCCAGCGCCATCGCAATGACGACGCGCTGGCGCTGGCCGCCGGACAGCCGGTGCGGATATTCGTCAATGATCCTGTCGGGGGAAGGCAGGCCCACCTCGCGCAGGAGTTCCACCACGCGCAGGCGTGCCTCCGCCGCGGATATGTCTTCATGTTCGAGGATGACCTCGGCCACCTGGTGTCCGATCGTATAGACCGGGTTCAGCGCCGCCATCGGCTCCTGAAACACCATGCCGATGCGCCGGCCGCGAACCTTGCGCATGGCGGTGTTATCGTCGACAGGTAGCGGCTCGCCGCGAAACAAGATGTCGCCTGACCGCCTTTCGAGACCGGGCGGTAAAAGCCCCATGACGGCCAGCGACGCCATGGACTTGCCGCAGCCCGATTCACCGACGACGGCGAGCGTCTCGCCCGGCGCGACCGAAAAGGTGACGCCACGCAGGATGGCCGTCTCGGTCATCCCCCTGGGGCTGACGCGCAGATCGCGGATATCGAGGAGGTTCGTGCCGTTCATGCTCAGACTTCCCGTTTTCTGAGGCGCGGATTAAGCGCGTCGTTCAGCCCCTCGCCCACGAGGTTGAGCGCGAGTGCCGTGATCAGAAGGGCCGCGCCCGGGATGGCGATGATGTACCATGCATCGCGGATCTGGCCTCGCCCCATGCCGATCATAGTGCCCCAGGTGATCACATTGGGATCACCGAAGCCCAGGAAGGACAGTGCGGATTCCATCAGGATCGCGGTCGCCATCAGCACGCTCGACATCACCGTTATGGAGGAGAGTGCGTTGGGCAGGATTTGGGTGAAGATGATCCTCAGATCGCTCATGCCGATCACCAGGCAGCTGTGGACGAAGGCACGCTCGCGCAGGATGAGGAATTCGCTGCGCACAAGGCGGGCCACCGTCGGCCATGAAACGATGCCGAGCGACATCACCACCGCCTCGATGGACGTGCCGAGCACCGCGATGATTACGATTGCCAGCATGAATTGCGGGATGGTCTGAAAAAGCTCCGTCACGCGCATCAGCACGTCGTCTACCCATCCCCCGTAGTAACCGGCAAGAGAGCCGACGAGGATCCCGATGACAAGCGCGAAGCAGACGGCGATGAAGCCCACCATCAACGACACCCGCGCGCCATGGAAGATGCCGGCGGCAATGTCGCGTCCGAGACTATCGGTGCCGAGCGGTACTTCCGGCATGGTGCCCGGCCATGTCAGCGCCGGTGCGACCATGTCGTAAGGATCGCCTGGAAACACATAAGGCGCACTCAACGCCATCAGTATGATCGCGAGCAGCAGGAGAACTCCGAGGGCGAGCGTCCAGTTGGAGAAAATCGTCCGGGAAATTGCAACGAGACGCGGCATTACCGAAGTTCCACAGTGGGGTTGATCAGGGCATAGAGCAGGTCGACGGCCAGATTCACCAGCACCACAAAAATCGAGGAAAGCACAAGGATGCTGAGAAGCAGGTTGAGGTCACGCTGGAACATCGCATCAAACATCAGCCTGCCGACACCGGGCCAGGAAAACACAGTCTCCGTAAGCACCGCACCGCCGAGAAACGCGCCGAGATTGGTGCCCGCCACGGTGATGAGCGGAAAGATCGCGTTGCGCAATGCATGATGATAGGCGATCCGGTTTTCCGAAATGCCCTTCGCGCGCGCCACACGGATATATTCCAAGCTCAACACTTCCAGCATGCCGGCCCGGACCAGCCTGGTATAAATGGCGAGATAGAAAACGGCCTGGGTAATGGCTGGCAGCGCCAGATGCCGCATCACGTCGAGCACATAGGCAAGGCCCGTCTTGTTGCTGATGATATCCGACATGCCGCCGGTCGGCGTCCAGCCGAGCTTGACCGAGAAGACCACGATCATCATCAACCCGATCCAGAAAGGCGGCGTCGCATAGAAGAGGAGCGAGGCGAGTGAGATCAGCTTGTCGGGAAGGCGGCCTGCCGTCCGGGCGGCGACGACACCCAAGAGGATGCCGAACACGAGCGCCATGGCGATGCTGCTCCCGACCAGAATGAGCGTCGCCGGAATGCGTTCGAAGATAAGCGTCGAAACCGGCATATTGTGTCTGTAGGAATAGCCGAAATCGAACATGAAGAGCCGCTGGAGGAAGGCCCACAATTGATGAAGCATCGGCTGGTCGAGACCGAATTCCCGCCGCAGATTGGCCAGATACTCGGGGTCTGCCGTGCCCGCCTCACCTGCGAGCACATCGGCCGCATCGCCTGGCGCAAGCTGCAACAGGAAGAAATTGATGATGGCAATTCCCAGCACGGTCAGGACGACATGCACAAGCCGCTTGCCGAGATAGCTCAACGGGATCCTTCGCTTGGCGGTTATCACGTGTGATTGGCCTTTCCGGTGCCGGTCGCCTGGCAAGGCATGTGGGGCGCGGCTGCATGTTTCATCGTAAATAGATCACCACATCAGAGCTGTGTGCGCACTTGCCAGAGCTCCGGGAAAAGCTCCACCTGCAGCATCTTGCGCAGGTAGGAAACGCCACCCGTACCGCCCGTGCCACGCTTCAGCCCGATGATCCTCTCCACCGTGGTCACATGGTTGAAGCGCCACCGCCGGAAATAATCCTCGAAGTCGACCAGTTTTTCGGCCAGCTCATAGAGCGGCCAGTGCTTTTCGGGGTCCTGGTAGACAGCCTTCCAGGCCTCGGTGACCTGCGGATTCTC
The DNA here is from genome assembly GCF_000518985.1 of Chelativorans sp. J32. Classification (GTDB taxonomy): domain Bacteria; phylum Pseudomonadota; class Alphaproteobacteria; order Rhizobiales; family Rhizobiaceae; genus Chelativorans. Next base: position 15,909 of record NZ_JAEQ01000029.1, on the reverse strand, counting down.
TGTGCGCATTTCGCGCCAGTCGGTGCGCTCGGCGTCTGCGCCGATATCGAAGCCGTTGCGCGCCAGAAGCAAAAGCGCCTCGTCGTAGAGGCTGGGCCTCGACAAGACCTCCTCGAGCGCGGCGAGAATTTCTGGCCGGTGCGCGTGCGGCAGCAGCATCGCGGGGTTGCGGTTGCCCGCCAGAAACTCGATCATCCGGTATTGGTAGGACTGGAAACCTGAGGATTGGCCGAGCGAACCGCGAAACTGTGTATATTCGCTCGGCGTCATGGTGCGCAGCACGTCCCATGCATTGTTGAGCTGCTCGAAGATGCTGGCAACGCGGGCGAGCATCTTGAATGCCGGCTGCACCCGATCCTGCCGAATCTCCCCCATGGCCGAGGTGATCTCGTGGATCGCAAGCTTCATCCAGAGTTCCGACGTCTGGTGCTGGATGATGAACAGGAGTTCGTCATGCGCGGACGACAAGGGCTTCTGCGCACTCAGCACAGGCTCGAGGCACAGATAGTCTCCATAGGACATCCGCCCTTCGAACGACATCTGGGCGCCTTCCCTGGAAGGATCGTAAGGCGTTGTCATGTTACGAGGGACCTCTGCTTGAATTCGGGAGCGTCCCAGAGGCGGTTGGCGAGCACATCCTTCAGGATGGCGACTGCCTTGAGCACGTCTTCCTCATCGATATAAAGCGGGGTGAAACCGAAGCGCAGCACGTCCGGCGCTCGGAAATCGCCGATCACGCCGCGTGCGATCAGTGCCTGCATGATCGCATAGCCGTCGGGGTGACAGAACGACACCTGACTGCCGCGCCGGTCATCCTCGCGCGGCGAGGCAAGCGTGAGCTCTGCGCCGAGCGCCTCGACCTCGCGGATGAACAGGTTGGAAAGCGCGAGCGATTTCTCACGCACGTCCTGCAGCGACACCCCGTCCCAGACGTCGAGCGCCGCGTCCAGCACCGCCAGCGCGACGATCGGCGGCGTGCCGACCCGCATCCGTTCAATGCCCGGGGCTGGACGGTAATCGAGATCAAAGGCGAAGGGCGCCTCGTGTCCCATCCAGCCCGAGAGAGCCGGGCGAGCGCTCTCGGCATGTTCCGGCGCAATATAGATGAAGGCCGGTGCGCCCGGTCCACCATTCAGATATTTATAAGTACAACCCACCGCGAAATCGGCCTTTGCTGCGGTAAGATCGACGGCGAGCGCACCAGCCGAATGGGCGAGGTCCCAGATTGTGAGGGCTCCTGCCGCATGCGCCTTTTCCGTCAACCTGCGCATATCGTGCAGGCGTCCCGTCCGGTAATCGACCTCCGTGATCAGCGTCACCGCGACGCTCTCGTCGATCGTGTCTTCCACCGCTTCCGGGTCCACGACACGCAGCTCGTAATCGGGCCCCAGCGATCTGAGAAGCCCCTGCGCGATATAGAGATCGGACGGGAAGTTGCCGTTGTCGGAAAGCACAACCCGCCGGCCGGGCCGCATTTCAAGTGCGGAGGCAAGCGCCTGGTAGACCTTGATGGAGAGGGTATCGCCCATTACGACCGTGCCTTCTGCAGCGCCGATCAAGCGCGCGATGCGATCGCCCACTTTGCGGGGTTGCAGCATCCAGCCGGCGGTGTTCCAGGCGCGGATGAGCTGACTGCCCCACTCCTCGGAAAGCAGCTTCGCCACCCGCTCGCGCGCGGCGAGCGGCAGGGGCCCGAGCGAATTGCCGTCGAGATAGATGACGCCGGGCGGCATGTGGAAAAGGCCGCGGGTCTTTGAAAAATCACTCATGCCTGTCCTCTTTGGTGCTCATGCCCAGTCACGCGCGATTGCCTGCGCGACCGCCATGCCGCTCGACACCGCGCCGGTTACCAACGCCTGCGCGAGATAATCGCCGCAATAATAGACCCGCCGTGGCTGGGAAGCCTGCCGGTCCAGAAAGGCGCGCAGCTTGCGCGCATAACCGGGATAGAAGATCGGCAGCTTGCGGGCGATACGCTGGTTATAGCTGTCGGCGCGATTGGTTTCGAAAGCCGGCAAGAGATCCTTGACCTGCTCGGCGACCGGGCCGTCAAACCCGAGCGGATTGGCCGAAGCCAAGGCTTCGCGTTCTGCCTCGGGCGTCAATTGCGCATAGATCTGCGCGGGGCGGCCGGGCCGCGCAGGCACCTGCTGATAAGTGGAGAGCGGCCCCTTTGTGTCGCGCGTGAAGAACCGCATCGCCGGCGCGATATCCGAGCCGAGCGCGTAATGCACGATGCCCAGCGAATTGTAACGCACGCCCTCGAAAAACGCCCTGTCTTCCGCCTCAAGTCCGTGCACCAGGCCGCGGACGAGGCTGCCTTCCACCGCGGCGACGACGAGATCCGGCTCCTCCGTCACCTGCCGGCCTTGCGCGAGATAGGTGACGCGCGGCTTGCCTTCGCCCGTTTCGATCGCCGTCACCGGGCAATTCAGGCGCACGTCGAGCAAGGCTGCAAGCGCCTGCGGCATCTCGCCCATGCCCTTCCTAAAACCATAGACCGTATCCTGGCCGATGAGATGGGGCGTGGTCGACATGAAGAAGGCGGCCGAGATTTCCTCCGGATTCCAGCTTCTGGTTCCCCGGAAGGTGGGCTCTACCATCCGCTCGAGCACGCGCGGTCCCAGCACGCGGGCAATGAAGCTGGCAAGCGTCTCGTCATCGTACTCGACCGCTGAAGTCAGGTCATCGGGGTTGGTACGCGTGCGCAGCGCAAGAAGCCGCGCGCCAAAAGCAATGAACCGCGCCCGTTCCGCAAGGGACAGGCCCGGTGTGAGAAGGCTTTGCACGCCCGGCATCAGTTCGATGCGCCAGTTCTCGCCGCCCTGCCCGCAATCGGCTCCGAGCTTACGGATCGGGACCAGCGAAGGTTGAAGTCCGAGCTCGCGCACCAGCCCTATAGTCGGCTTGCTGAACGGATAGAGCAGCCGAGCGCCGTAAGCGAACTGGATATCGCGAATCCTCCCCTCGCCCATGCGCCCGCCGAACCGGCCCTGCTCCTCCAGAACAGTGACGCGATGTCCCTGCTGCTGCAGGCGATAGGCGGCGGTGAGCCCGGAAATGCCTGAACCGACGACGATGATGGCCTTGGATTGCATTCTCGGACTTCTCGTCATGCCGGGCGAAGCGCTTCTGGCGGTACGCGCAGATCGATTACGGCGGGCCGTCCCGCGTCAAGGCTTGCGCGGAGCGCCGGCAGAAACGCTCCCGTTTCCTCCACCACATGCCCATCCGCGCCGAGCGCACGCGCGTAATCGGCAAAATTCACCGGCGAAAGCTCCGTACCCACCGCACGGCCGAACATACGCTTCTGACTGGCATTGATCGCCCCGAACATCGCATTGTTCACCACGATGGTGACGATCGGCAGATTATGGAGCACCGCAGTAGCGAGTTCCTCGCCATGCATCATGAAACAGCCATCGCCGGCAAGAGCCACCACGACACGTTCCGGCTGGGTCACCTTCACGCCTATGGCTGCAGGAAGGCCGTAGCCCATCGCTCCGCTTTTCGGTCCCATCTGCGTGCCGAACCGACGATGCCCGAAATAACGCTGCGGCCAGAGCGCATAGGAGCCCGCTCCAACTGTCACGATTGCATCATCGGGCAATTCCGCGCGCAGAATGGCACAGATCTCCTTGAGATCCACCGGCCCCGGACAGGTACCGCTTTTCGCGAAAGCTTCGCGGATCGCGCGCAATTCGGCACGGAATACCTCCCATTCCGCCCGCGGTCGGAGCCCGCTCGAAGCCAGCGCCCGCACCACCGCCGAAGGCGTGGCACAGACCGAAAGACTCGCCTGATAGGCGCGGTTCAACTCTTCCGCCGCAGGATGCACATGAATGAGCACCTGTTTCGGCACCGGCACGTCGAGCAGCGAAAATCCTTCGAAGGCAGAGCCACCGAATGTGTTGATCTCGCCGAGCTTCATACCCAACACGAACACAAGATCCGCCCGGCGAACGGCCTCCTGCAAGCCACGGTCGGCCGCAATGCCCAGTTCGCCGACATAAGAAGGATGGTCGTTGTCCATCATGTCACGGCGGCGATAGGCGGTCGCGACGGGAAGATGCAAGCTTGCTGCAAGAGCCGCGAGATCGGCGGCGGCCTTTTCGTCCCAGTCACTGCCACCGACGATTGTCAGGGGTCGTTCCGCCTTCGAAAGCAAGTGGGTGATGCGCTTCAGATCGGCCCGGCCGATCTCCTGCATAGGCTTTTCCGGACACGGCAGAACAGCGATATCGCCCACCTCCTGCGCCCAGACATTCTCGCGCACGACGAGCACGACCGGTCCCGGCCGGCCCGAGATCGCCATATGCCATGCACGCGCGAAATATTCCGGTAGCCGCCGCGCTTCCGTTACCTCTGCCACCCATTTGGAGACTGGCGCAAAGAGCGCGGGAAGGTCACTGCCAAGAAGAGGGTCGCGGTCCGAGATTCCGCCGCCCGCCTGCCCGATGATCATGATCATCGGGGCTGCATCCGTCTGCGCGGTGTGTAGCGCAAGCGTGGCGTTGAGCGCTCCGGGTGCCCGCGCGGCGAGGCAGATACCTGGCGTACCCTTCAGCCGCCCCGAGGCCTGCGCCATATAAGCCATGCCGCCTTCATGCCGGCAGGTAACGAGATCGATGCCCGGGGCCGCCTGACCGTCGAGCGCATCAAGAAGCTCCAGAATTCCTTCACCCGGTACATGAAAGACCGGCCCGGCATTCCAGGCCGAGATCAGGCCCGCAAGAACCTCCGCCCCCGATTGACCGGCGTTCGCCTCCGACGCCTGGATGCCACTGCTCAACGCTCGCCTCCCGAGCCTGACGCTCTCTACCAGCGTGGTCTTTAAAAGCCTGCGCGGCCGTTCTCAACCGGCTCCTCCCGTGCTGCCCGGACTTTCGGCTGAAATAGAAAAAACGATGTCGACGTCAGACAATGCACCCATGGTGCTCTTTTCCCGGTCTGAGCACATTGCCGATACGGCTTGCCGCAAGGGAGTTTCACGAGGATGGCCATAGCCAGTGCCAGCTTGCCCAAGATGGGCGTGATCATGCTCAACACTGCCTTTCCCCGGCCGGTGGGCGATATCGGCAATGCGGCAACGTTCCGTGGCAACGTCGTCTACGAGGTGGTGGAGGCCGCAACAGTTTCCCGCGTGATGGGCGGCAGGGGCCAGGACGAGACGCTCGCCGGCGGCTTCCTCGCCGCGCGCGACAGGCTTATCGAACAGGGGGCGCAGATCGTCACCACGTCATGTGGCGTCCTGGTCTTCTATCAGGACGATCTGGCGAAAGGCTGCGGGACGCCGATCGTCGCTTCCAGCCTGTTTCAGGTGGCCGCCGCCTGAAGGAATTCGCGGGTCCTGTCGGCATCCTGGCTATGGATTCGCGCAGCCTCACGCCGGCCCATCTTGAGGCCGCCGGCTGCCCGCCGGATTCGCCTGTTGCAGGCATGGAGAACGGCACGGAACTCCATCGCGTGCTGAAGCGAACAGCCCGGCAGTCCCACTCGATCCCGAACACGCCAAGCAAGACGTGATCGCCGCCGCGCGGCATATCCTTGAGGAAGCTCCGCAGACTGCTGCCTTCGTGATGGAATGCACCAATCTGCCGCCCTATCGCGCGGCGCTTGAACAGGCGCTCGGCTTTCCGGTCTTCGACATCCTCACCTGGCTCGAGGAAATCTGGCGCGACGAACAGGTTCGCCGCACTTAACGCTCCTATCCCTGCGCGACATAATCGGCGAGCCGGATATCCTTCTCGCCCGGAACCGTCTTGCGCGCGAATTCAGCCTCGCGGCCCCAGGGCATCGTGGCGTCGATGGCGAGCCTTCCCCAATGGTCCTTGTGCGCGTCACGATAGAAGCCGGGAATGTCGTTGAGGATCATCGCGCGCGTGTCAGCCCTCCCGCGCGTCAGATACGCCCACATCACGTCGTCGAGATTGTAGATGTCGACATCTTCGTCCACCGCAATGACAACCTTGTTGTAATCGAGATAGGAGCCCATTGCCGCGAGCAGCGCATGCTTGCCCTGCCCCTCATAATGACGCCGGAGCTTGATGATCGTGATCATCACATTGGGCTTGCAGCTGACATCGATGACGCCCGGCACCTGCGCCGACACATGGCGGAAGATGCGCGCCGCAGTCACGGCCTCCAGCGGACGCAGATCCTCCGGCGAGCCGCACAGCAGACCGTGCAGCACCGCTCCCGGGCGCCAGCTTACATGCGTCACCTCGAAGACATGATTGTCGCCCACCTCGACGTAATTGCCCATGAATTCGCCGAAAGGTCCTTCCGGCCGCTTCACATTGGGCAGGAATCGGCCTTCAACCACGATATCGGCGGAGGCGGGTACGTCGAGGTCGATGGTCTTGCACGGCCGCATCTTCATGGGCGCGCCGTCGATCAACGCCGCCATAGCAAGCTCGTTGGCGTTATAAGGCAGCGACGCGCAGGCCGCCATGAAGATCGAGGGCGGCGCGCTAAGGATGAGAGCTGCCTCTAGCGCCTCGCCGCGTTCCTCTGCCTTCTTTTGGTATTTTGCCAGATCGTGCGAGGAGCCCAGCCGCACGCGCAATTCATTGTCGCTCACATACATCGAGCGATGGAAGGAGAGATTGGGCACGCCGGTATCCGGCTCCTTGGCGAGGAAGATCGCGGAGGTAAAATAAGGGCCGGCATCGCGCTCGTGATAGGTGATGCCAGGGAGGCCGCTCAGCCTGCCGCTGACGAATTCGCCCGTTTCGGGCGCTGCGGCGGGCGACATGATCTCGCGCTCATTGGCCACCAGGCAAGCATCGGTGAGTTCTATCCAGCGCTCGCAAAAAGTCTTGTCGCCGGCATTGATGATGCGCTCCAGCCGCTGGTGGCTCCCGAACAGGTTCGACACCACGGGCATATCGCTGCCTTTCACCTTCTTGAACAGAACCGCCTGGTCGCCCGCCGCCTGCACGGCCTTCACCACGGCCGCAAGCTCATGGCGCGGATCGACCTCGCGCTCCACCACCAGCAATTCGCCGCGCGCTTTCAGCGATTCTATGAAGTTCTGCATGATCTCGGCCCCTTTCCTTTACCCTCGATCTTATCCTCCCATGGTCCCCCACAAACCATGGGGATTTTCGGCGATGGAGAAATGTTTTTCGATTTCCGCAGATTTGCCGCGCTCCACCCTCCCCCGTGCTTGGATTTGCGGGAAATCCGTATGATCAGTCTCGGCATATTCACGAGGCAGACGAGGCGCACAAGATGACATGCACGATCCAGGTCCGAAATCCCCGCAACGGCAAGCTGGACTATGAAATCGTCACGCCCAGCCGTGAAGAGATGGAGGAGCGCTGTACGGCGCTGCGCGCGGGCCAGGAAAAGTGGCTGGAGATCGGCCTTCAGGGCCGCATCAAGGCAATGCTGGAATTCTGCGATGCCGTCGATCGCCACCGCGAGGCGATCATCGCCGCGCTCACCGAGGACACCGGCCGCTACGGCATGTCTGTCGCCGAACTCGAAGGTGTCATCGGCATCACCAAGATGCGCTGCGCCACCGCCGAAGCCGCCCTTGCGCCGGCCGCTGGAAACTCGTCCGATCCGAGCCTGCGCTTCCAGCAGCAATATGTGCCCCATCAGCTCGTCGGCATCATCTCGCCGTGGAACTATCCGCTGATCCTGTCGATGATCGATGCCATCACCGCCCTGCTCGCCGGCTGCGCCGTGGCGGTCAAGCCCAGCGAAGTGACGCCCCGCTTCATCGTGCCCTTTGAAAAGGCGATCAGGGAGGTGGAATATCTGCGCGACGTGCTCGCCTATTTCGCAGGCGACGGCGAGACGGGCGGCAACATTGTCGACCTCACCGATACGCTGGTCTTCACAGGAAGCGTGCCCACCGGCAAGCTGGTGCAGCAGCGCGCGGCTGCCCAGTTCAAGACCGCCTTTCTCGAACTCGGCGGCAACGACCCGGCTGTGGTGCTGAAGAGCGCGGATGCCGACACGGCGGCCGAGATCATCGTGCGCGGTTCGGTGGAAAATTCCGGCCAGCTCTGCTGCGCCATCGAGCGCGTCTATGTCGACCGCTCGAAATTCGAGGAGTTGCGAGACCGCATCGCCGAGCGCACCCGCGCTTTGACGCTGAACGATGGCGACATCAATGGCGATATCGGCCCCGTCATCTTCGAAAAGCAGGTGCGCATCCTGCGCGAACATCTCGAAGATGCCGTGACGAAGGGCGCCAAGATTGTGGTCGGCGGTGAGGTTGTCGAGCGCAATGGCGGGTACTGGTGCGAGCCGACCGTGCTGGTCGATGTCACCCATGATATGCGCATCATGAAGGAAGAAACCTTCGGCCCGATCATCCCGATCATGGCCTTCGACACCGAGGAAGAGGCGGTTAAGCTCGCCAATGATACCGAATTTGGCCTGAGCGCCGCAGTGATCGGCGACGAAGCCCGCGCCATCGAGATCGGCAGCCGGATCAATGCCGGCGGCCTCTGGATCAACGATTTCGACACGATGGGCGGCGTCGGCGACCGCGCGGAAAAGACCGCTTTCGGTGTGTCCGGCCTTGGCGGAACGCGCTATGGACCGGGAGGTTTCATGCGCTTCATGCGCAAGAAGGCGATCGTCGTCCGCAAGCTTCCGGCTTGAGTGCAACGATCCGGAGAGCTGCTGAAGCGGAGACTTCCCATTCGGACGAAAAAGGCCGGCGAATTCGCCGGCCTTTCTTCTGCAGGTGATGAAGCAGCTCAGGCCCTCGAGGCCGTGAGCTCGATTTCGACTTTCGCGCCCGGCGTCGGGATCTGACAGATCAGTAGCGTGTTTGTGGGGCGGATATCGCGGAATGTCTCGCCCAGCACCACCGCCACATCGCGCAGATAAGCGCCGTCGGTGATGAACACGCGCACCTGCACGGCATTGGCAAGCGTCATATCGGCCTTGGCCAGGGCTGAGGCGATGCTCGCCAGCGCATTGCGCGTCTGCGCGCCCACATCCTCCGGGATCGCGCCATCTTCATCCTGACCGAGCGTGCCTGAGACATAGACCCGGTCCCCATCGATCACCGCCTTCGCGTAACCGGCAAAGTCTTCGGATGGCGCGCCCGAGAAAATCCTGTTCTTCATCATATCCTTCCAGTTTTGGAACACGCGCCAACTATAGGTCGAAGCCGGAACCCGGCGTTTCGGATTTTTTTGCGCTTTGCGGCGGATAATTCCGGCAATCAGCCCGGGAAGCTGCGAACGCTCTGCAGGCCCCTCAAACCGGAGCTATTTTGCACTCCGCTTGCCGGTCACCTGAAGCCTGCGCACCGATTTCGGTAGGAAGCCGAAATGCCCCTTGAAGGCGGAGGTGAAGCTTGCCTGCCGCTCGTAGCCCACCGCGCGCGCCACATGGGAGATGGGCATCGACTCTTCCGCCAGCAGCTTCATTGCATGGTCCATGCGGAAGCGCAGCCGATAGCTGAAGATCGTGGTGCCGTAGAGCAGCTTGAAACCACTCTTGAGCTTGGTGGCGTTGGTTCCGAGCTCCTTTGCCAACTCCGGCAGGGTGAGCGCCCTATCCAGCTGCGTGGAGAGGAGCTCTCGCGCACGTTCGAACATCAGCAGGTCGCGCTGAGTGAACACCACCGACGGGTCGTCGACATTCTCACGGCTGCGCAACGCCGACACGATGAAATAAAGAAGCTCATGCAGCTTGGCCGCGGCGAGCACCAGATCGCGCTGTTCGGTGAAAGCGATTGCCCGGATCTCCCGCAGGCACCCGATGATCTCCGTCGTCAGCCTCTGCTCCAGAACCGTAATCGTTCCTGGCTGCGGATTGAGAAGCTTCTGGATATCGGCGATCTCGCCGCCATCGAGGCCAAAACTTTCCCGCAGCAGGTCGGGATCCACATAAATCCCGATCATGCTGGTCTGGCCGGGCGACAAATGAACGCTGTAACCCACGTCGACTGCGTTGCGGCAGGCGATCAGCGTTGCTTCGTCGAATTTCCGCTCGTCCCTGTCGGGCTTGGACAGGCTGAGCTCCACCGGACTGCTCATGACGATGTGGAACTCGACAAAGCCTTCGTCCACCACCCGCTCCACGCGGGCTTCGGCAAACTCGCATTCAGTGATGATGGCGAAGATTTCGTCGCGCACCGTGATGAAGCGCCAATACCCCTTGTCGTCGGGGCCCTGCAGGTCGACGCACGCATGAAAGATCTTCTGGCGTGCATCGGTCAACCGATCGCGGCCGGTGAGCCCCTCGGTCACCCGCCGGAACACGGAAGCGAGCGTTCTGCTCTCGTCTCCAAGTTCCTGCCTGAAGAGTCCTCTCTGTGCCTCGCCAGTCAACTGTATTTCCTTTCGCCGCACGAACCGGCACCCACTGAATTTCCCACGTTTGGCCCCAGACGCTTTCGGGGTCAACCACGCGGTACGAAGGTTTCCTATCCCTGCGAAAGGCAAGAAAAAGGCGGAAATCCAAAAAATAAAACCATCAGGGAAAATTGTGGGCGCTATGCAGCCTTGTTGCCCACCATCAATATCGGTTTCAAAGGAACCGGTTGTTCGGCATCCATAAAGAACCAGGGGAAGAATCGAATGCGTGAACCGTCCATTGCCGCCACGACCATCACCCGTCGCAACCTCCTGATACTGGGATCATCGACTGTTCTGGCGGGCATGTTTGCCCCTGGAGCCTCCTTCGCGCAGGATGCCAAGACGGTCGTCATGACCATCAATCCCGAACCCAATGCCATGTTGAGCGCCTTCAACACGGCCTCCCCCGTGACGGTGATCTCGAGCAAGATGACCGAGGGTCTTCTGGATTATGATTTCGAATTGAAGCCCCAGCCGGCGCTGGCGACCTCATGGGAAGTGGCACCCGATGGGCACACGATCACCTTCAAACTGCGCGACGGTGTGAAGTGGCACGACGGACAGCCCTTCTCTTCCGCCGATGTCGCCTATTCCATCATGGAGATCCTGAAGCAGCATCACCCGCGCGGCCGTGGCGTCTTCGCCAATGTAACCGCCGTGGAAACACCGGATGCGCTCACTGCCGTCTTGAAGCTGAGCGAGCCCTCTCCCGCCCTCATGTTTGCGCTTTCCGGCTGGGAATCGCCGATCCTGCCCAAGCATGTCTATGAAGGCACGGACGTGCTCAAGAATCCCGCCAACAACGCGCCCATCGGCACCGGCCCCTACAAGTTCGTGCAGTGGGAGCGCGGCAGCCACATCATCCTGGAAAGGAACCCCGATTATTGGGAAGCGGGCAAACCGGTGATCGACCGCCTGATCGTCCGCATCTATGCCGATTCGAGTGCCCGCGTCGCGGCTTTCGAGGCCGGTGAACTGCATCTGGGCGGCGACGGCCCGATCCCTCTCAACGAGGTGAAGCGCTTCCAGGAAGACCCCAATTTCAAGGTCGAAACGCGTGGCATCGAGATGAACAACAGCCTCGATGTGTTGGAACTGAACCTGCGCAACGAGCATCTGGCGAAGATCGAGGTGCGCAAGGCGCTGATGCACGCCATCGACCGCGAGGCGATGAAGAAAACGGTCTGGTACGATCTAGCGGAAGTCCTCACGGGGCCGCTTCCGCAGACGCTGCCGCATTTTTACAGCGCCGACGTGCCGGCCTATCCCTACGACCCCGCGAAGGCGGAAGCCCTGCTGGACGAAGCGGGTTTCGCCAAGGGCGGGGACGGAATGCGCTTCAAGCTCCGCTTGATCTGGCCTGCCATGGGCGACACCTATGACCGCGCCGGTCAGTTCCTGCGCCAGCAATTGCGCAAGGTCGGCGTCGATCTCGAATTGCAGGCAGCCGACGTGCCGACCTTCATCCGGCAGGTTTATGGCGAGTACAATTTCGATATCTCGATGTTCCCGGCCTCGGTGACGGCCGATCCCTCGATCGGATCGCAGCGCTTCTACCACTCGGCCGCGATCGCGCAAGGAACGCCCTTCGTCAACGCTTCCAACTACCAGAACCCGGAAATGGACGAGGTCTTGGACAAGGCTGCCAGCGAGCCTGCCGAGGATAAACGCGCCGAGTTGTTCAAGCGCTTTCAGCAGATCGCCATGGAGGATCTGCCGATCCTGCCGCTCGCCCGGCCGATCTATGTCACAGTCGCGAGCGCCAAGCTCGACAACTTCGTGACCGGCCCTGAAGGTGTGCGAGGCCGCTACGCCTCGCTGACACTGGCCGATTGACAGAGATTTGCCTCGATGCAGCCCGCCCTGTGGGCTGCATCGAGCCTGCTCGGCCCGCGCGCCTTCAGAATGGGCGCCGGCGTGGCTCCTGGAGATCGCGAAGGCAATCCCCCTGTTTTCGTCATGACTGGACAGGGCGTTGGGCCATCACTCGGACAATGAAGCAGCCGCTGCACGGACGATGATGCGACTGCCTCACTAATGCGCCTGCCTGCGCCAAGTCGCCGGCGGAACGCCAAATTCCCGCTTGAAGGCGCGGATAAAAGCTGCCTCGGCTTGATATCCCACCTCATAGGCGATCTGCGCAACTGGCTGGCGGCCATCGCGGAGCTTCTCTTTCGCCACCTGCAACCGCCAGAACGTGACGTAACGCATGGGCGGCATCCCGACGAGTGCCGCAAAGCGCTCGGCAAAGGCCGAGCGGGACATCGCGACCTCCTTTGCCAGGGCTTCGGCAGTCCAAGGATGGTCGAACTTCCCATGTAGGAGGCTCAGCGCGCGTCCGACGCAGGGGTCACGGACGCCGGCAAGCCACCCTCTTCGTTCGTCCGGGAGCGATTCGGCGTAACGGCGGACAGCCTCTACGAACATCAATTCGGAAAGCTTGCGCATCACGGTTGCAGTCGCGATCTTTCCGTCCCGCAGGCCGCCAATGGCGAAACGGAGCGAGGATTCGATCCAGTCGGCCGAGCCTGCCTGGGTCATGTCCACCTTCAGGATGGGCGGCAAGGTGGCGAGAAGCGGGTTTCCTTGCTGATCGCTGCCGAGAAAGCCGCAGACGATATGCGTATGTTCCCCGCCGCCGCCATGGACGATCCGTGCGAGCCCACCCGGGCCCGAAGCTTGAATGAGATCGTGGGCATAGATCGGCTTGCGGCTGATGGAGCTGCCCAAAAAATGGAGATCGTTGCGCGGCAGAAGCACGATCTCTCCCGCGCGCACCTCGACCGCACGCTTCTCATCGGTCGAGACCAGCATCCGGCCTTCCACCACATAGTGGTAGCCGATGACCTGGAGCGGGGTGGCCAGGTATGGCCGGCAGTCTTCGGGATCGATCCTCGACGCGATGCACCAGGGCGCGGTGAAGTGGGCGTCGAGAAACACGCCGCCAGTCAGTCTCACGGCCTGTAGCAGGTCTGAAAGTGCGTCCATTTCTGTCTCAGGCTCCGGTCACTCGGTCAATCGATCCGGCGGTCCGGTCATTCACGCCCTTCGGTCGGCGCTTTACCTTAGCGCCCTGGCAGAGGTGAGCGGGACGCTCCCAACCTCTGCCGGATCGACCGCCCGGCGGCCATCCCAGAACCCATTCTATCACTGGAGGAGATCGTGAGCACCATGATGATGTGCGGTCACGCTGCTGCGCGTGCCGCCAGAGGATCAAATGTCTTCCGCCCCGCCTCAGCGATGCTGCGGCGTTTGACGGCTCCACTCGCGCAGCTGCTGTCGGTCCGACGGTCGGAGCGTGCCCTCGCCCTTCTGGACGAGCGCATGTTGCGCGATATCGGGCTGCGGTGCGTAGGGCCTCGCTATCTCACATGCCCCGAGCGCGATGGAGGCCACTGACATGGCGTTTCGTTCCAAGACTGTCACGCTGGCTTCGGGTATCGATCTTCACTACGTCGAATCCGGTGATCGATCTGGTGTGCCGCTGTTGTTGCTACACGGCTACACCGACTCCTGGCGCTCCTTCCAGCTGCTGCTGGAGGCACTGCCTGCAGGTCTGCGGGTGCTCGCCGTCTCGCAGCGCGGCCATGGCGATTCCGACAAGCCTCGCTCAGGCTACGACACGGGCGTGCTCGCTGCGGATATCGCCGCCTTCATGGACGCGATCGGCATAGGTTCCGCAGTGATCGCCGGGCACTCCATGGGAAGCCAGGTTGCACTGCGCTTTGCCATCGACCATCCGCAGCGCACGCGCGGCCTCGTCCTGCTCGGTGCTTTCACGACGCTGAAGGGCAATCCCGAAGTCGAGGCGCTCTGGTACCAGGGCGTCGCTACACTCAATGATCCGGTGGATCCCGCATTCGTGCGGGAGTTTCAACAAAGCACGCTCGCAAGGCCCGTGCCGCCGGAGTTCTTTGCGTCGGTCCTGGCGGAAAGCCTGAAAGTCCCAGCCTATGTGTGGCGATCGGCGTTGCGGGGCCAAATGGAGGGCGATGTCAGCCCGGTAGTCGCGGCGATTTCTGCACCCACGCTGGTTCTGTGGGGGGACAGGGACGGCATCGCCGCACGCAGCCAGCAGGAGGCGATCGCATCCGCGATCCCCGGAGCCCGGATGATTACCTATGCGGGATCGCCGCACCGGGCAGCCGCCTGGTCGCCTAGAGATCAATAGAACGAACCGGAGATACAACAATGACGAAGTATCGCAGCCGACTGCCACAGCTCGATGGCGGGTTGTTCCTCACCGATGGCGGCATCGAGACGACGCTGATCTTTCACGACGGATTTAATCTGCCCTATTTCGCTGCCTTCGACCTGCTGCGTGAACCGCACGGCCGAGCGGCACTCCGCAACTACTATGTGCGCTATGTGCAGATCGCGAAGCGCGAGGGCGTCGGCTTCATCCTGGAGAGCCCGACCTGGCGGGCGAGCGCCGATTGGGGACAGAAGCTCGGTTATTCAGCCGAGACGCTCGCCGAGGCAAATCGCGACGCGATCGCCTTGATGCGAGAACTTCACCAGGAGTTCGCAACGCCGCAGGTGCCCATGGTCGTCAGCGGTTGCGTCGGCCCACGCGGCGACGGCTACGATCCCGGCCAAGTGATGAATCCAGCCGAAGCCGAGGACTACCACGCTGCACAGATCCGAAGCTTCGATGAAGCCGGCGCGGATATGGTGACGGCGATCACCATGACCAACGCGCATGAGGCGGTCGGCATCGCGCGCGCAGCGCAGAAATGCGGCCTGCCCGTAGCGATTTCCTTCACGCTCGAAACAGACGGCCGCTTGCCGACCGGTCAAACCCTGAAGGACGCGATCGTGGAGGTCGACGGCCGAACAGGCGACACGCCCGCATATTACATGATCAATTGCGCCCATCCGACCCATTTCGGCGGCGTGCTCACGGGCTCCTGGGCGGCGCGCGTGCGCGGCCTGCGTGCCAATGCATCGAAGCGCAGCCATCAGGAACTCAACGAGGCGCCCGATCTCGACGACGGCAATCCGGTAGAGCTCGGCGCCCAATACCGCGACCTGCTGCAGCGCCAACCCCAGATCAATGTGCTCGGCGGCTGCTGCGGTACCGACCATCGTCACGTCGAGCAGATCGGATATGCATGCAAGATGGTGGCTTAGATCGCGCTCTACAGCATCGGCCCGAAAACCGGAATCGGTTTTCGGACATGCGGCTGCCCGCTTCATTGGCGCGCGCGCGATGGGCGGGGCCGGACCGCAGCCAAACTCTGCCCCGCCGCGTGTTGTTGGGCGGCGGGGAGAGAGGCGGTCAGAATTTCCCGACGATGTTCAGGAAGACGCCTTCGTCGTCGAGGGTTAGGTCGCGCAAGTCGTCGGAGAAGCGGCCGAAATTGTAGCCGACGCCGACCTTGAAATTGTTGCCGACATGGCGGTAGAGCGCGGCGAGCGCGCCATAGTCGGTGGTCTCGGCCTCCGGCATGTGCAGGACGCGGCCTTCCAGGAGCAGGTCCCAGCTCTTGATCAGGTGCAGGTCGGCGCGCAGGATGCCCAGATGCGCCGAGGAGGTCTGCCATTCCTCGGCGAAGGCGGAGCCGGTGCC
>NZ_KI912529.1:9209-39209 GCF_000518985.1 Chelativorans sp. J32 | reverse complement strand
CGACGAGAACATCACACCTAAGCATTCCAGTGCTAAGCACCAAAACGCAAAGCGTAACATTTCTCTCGAAACGTGTCCGCCAAAGTCTCGTATGGTCCCCTTCAGCCCCTAAGGGCATCCGAAAACCGCAAGCCTCTGCCGCCCACGCTTCTCTTTCTTCTTCTTCAATTGTCAAAGAACGGACAACGTCTGCTGTCCTCGGGCCAAAAAACTTTCCTCAGCCCTTTTCGAGGTCGCTTGCGCGGCTCTCTGATTGGATTAACAAGAGCGAGCGTTTCAGTCGCCAGCGGCGCCGCCGCCCTCGTTGTGAGGCGTATATAGTCGTGGCCTCAGTCAGGTGTCAACGGCCATTTTCGATTATTTTGAAATTTTTGCGACAAAGATCTCGGGACACCCTGGAGACCGGCCGCCGGCCACATTGGAGCCCGATTTCATTCTTACCGCATCCTTAATATAGGTGGGAAAGTTCACATATCCAGGTTCGCGTGCCGCGGTCGCGGGTTATTTCGCTATTCTTCCGCCCGGGCTTAGACGTGGGAACCCGTTCTCACGCATTGACTTGGCAGGGCGTGAAGGGCATCACTTCCCGTAAAGTGCTACCAGCGAAGCGGGACGGACTGAGAGGGAGCGGAAAGACGTTGGACGACAACGCTGGAGCAAAGCCTCCGCTTGGCGATGAGCCACCCCTGATCGCGGATGGCCGTAGCGGGCCGCCTGATCGACGAGAAATCTCCGGTCGCTGGCTCGCCGGAACAATCCTGACAGGGCTCACATCCACCGTGCTTATGGGCGTTGCACTTTCGGCGGCGCTCGATGGCCGCGAACAGCTCGCTACCCCGCCGGAGATCGCCCTCCTCCCCCAACCTCCCAGCGATGTGGAAGAGGCGGCAAAGACGTCCCGCCTCGTTCCGGCCAGGCTTCTGGCACGCCAGGACGACCGGCGCCGCATGGAGGTCTCCACAATCCTGAAGGAGGGGGACCGCGAGGTCGTTCGCACGCTTCCCTTCGTTCATGTGCGGATGAGCCTTGCAGCCGGCCATCGGACCCACAAGGATTATCCGCCTTTCGATCCGCTCGCCGTGTTCGCCGAAGACGGCGCGGCGGCGAGCGCCAGCATGGGCATCATCTATGGGGCCAAGGTGGAAAGCGAGGTCCGGCTGCGCACCCAGCCCTTCCCTCTCGAGGAGAGCGTGTTCGACGAGAACAGCGACCTTTCCGCGGAGGAAGTGGAACAGGTGGTGCGGAACACCGGTGCGATCCTCACGGATGGCGATGTCCAGGTGGCCGCGCTCCACTACGTCGATCCGCAGCGATTCGGCGATACGCTCGCAACGCAGGCGCTAGCCCAGTTCAGCGCCCGCATCGTGCAGGAAAATGTCTCCGTCGCTCCCCGCTCCGTGCCGGAAGGACCCTCCACCGGCTTTGCCGAGGACATCATCGTCTTTTCCCAGAACGAAGCCATTCTCAAGGCGTTCGAGGAAGCAGGATATGACGGATCCGACGCGCAGGGCATGGCGGCCGCAATCAGCAAGCTGCTCAACGCTCCTGCGCTGAAGTCCGGCACCATCCTGTGCGTGGGCATTGAAGCCGAGGGCGAGACGAGCCGGATCGTGCGCACCAGCATTTATGATGGCAAGCAGCATATCGCGACGATAGCGGTGGACGATCGAGGCCAGTATGTACCGGCCAACGAGCCGAAGCACGGCCCCGAGCTCCTTGCGGCACTCGATACCGAGCCGCAGCAGGCGCCGGTGCGGGCCGATCTGCCGCGCGTCTATGACGGCATCTACAATGCGGCCTATTCCTACGGCCTCACAGCGCCCATGACGCAGAAGCTCATCCGCCTGCTGGCGGCGGATGTGGATTTTCAGTCGCGCCTTTCGGCCTCCGACAAGATCGAGGTGTTCTTCTCGCAGCCGAATGAAGACGGCAGTGCCTCGGACAATTCCGAAATCCTCTATGTTTCGGCAAGTTTCGGCGACAGGCACCGCGCCTATTACCGTTTCGAGATGCCGGACGGCACCGTCGACTATTTCGACCGGGAAGGCCGCAGCGCGCGGCCGTTCCTTATCCGCGTGCCCGTGCCCAATGGCCGTTTCACCTCGGGCTTCGGGATGCGCCGCCATCCCATTCTGGGATATTCGCGGCTGCATACCGGCGTCGACTGGGCAGCACCGCGCGGCACGCCGATCATCGCCTCCGGCGACGGCGTCGTGGAGAAGGCGGGATGGTCATCCGGTTACGGCCGGCAAACCATCATCCGTCATGCGAACGGCTACGAGACGTCCTACAATCACCAAAGTGCCATCGCGAAAGGCATCGTTCCAGGCGCCAAGGTGCGCCAGGGGCAGGTGATCGGCTATGTAGGCGCAACTGGTCAGGCGACCGGCAACCACCTGCATTACGAACTGATGGTGAACGGGCGCAAGGTCGACCCGATGCGCGTGCGTCTGCCCGACAGCAAAGTGCTGGAGGGGGAAGCTTTGGAAGCTTTCATGCGTGAGCGCGATCGCGTCGAGGATCTGCTGCAGCAAAACCCCAACAATCCGATTCCGGTCGCCGGCATCTCCAACTGACCGAACCGTTGCGGCTTACCCTTCCCCATCGGGGCGAAGGGATGCGGCCCCCACGTCGGGAGGGTCGGACCCACGTAGCTGCAGCGTCCTTCTGGCCGCGGGCCTAGGCCCGACCTCCCGCAGAGACGGGAGCCTTGGCTCATGATCGATTTTCGGAAGGAACGGCGATGGCTGGATCAGCAGCTTACGGCTCCTTCGTAGTCCTGAAGGACCCACATTATTTTAAGGAGCCAACAAGACCGCTTCAGTCGGCTCCGGTTTATTCGCTGAATTCCACGACGACGCCTGGCTTGACGCGCTTGGCCAATTCTTCCGCATCCCAGTTGGTCAGGCGCACGCAGCCATGTGAATAGGTCTTGCCGATCTTGGAAGGATCCGGCGTCCCGTGGATCCCGTAAGTGGGTTTCGACAGCGCGATCCAGACCGAGCCCACCGGGCCGTTCGGCCCCGGCGGGATCGTCAGCACCTTGTCATTGTTACCCTGCTTGAAATTCTTCTTCGGATTGTAGGTGTAGTTCGGGTTCAAAGCCACGCGCTCGACCTGATGGGTGCCCGTCGGCGATGGTGTATCGGAGGAACCGATGGTCGCGGGATAGGCGCCGATGAGCCGGCCCCCCTCATCATAGAGGCGCACCTGCTTCAGGCTCTTGTCCGCGACGATGCGCGCAACGGGACTCGTGGCGGGCTTGCCGGGATTGGCGACCTTGATGATCGTGCCCGGCCTGTTGAAATTGGCGCCGGGGTTGAGATCGATGAGGAACTTCTCGTCCATATGGAAGCGCTCGGCGAGCATCTCGCTCACCCGCGTATAGCTCAGTCGCTCGAGCTGGGCCTTTTCGCTGTAGTCTTCAGGTACCGAAGCGATAAAAGGCCCGGCTGCATCTTCCGAAGTGATGGTATAATCGACGAAAGCGGGCCCTCCCGTCCGTTCCAACTCCGCTTCAATCCATTCTTTGTCATAGGTTTTGAGCCGCTGGCCCGTGACTTCGTAATAGGCCTCGATCGCCTTGTTCACATTGTCACCGATGTGACCGTCGATCACACCCGGTGACACGCCAGCGCGATCCAGCAGGATTTGATATGCCGCCACGTCTTGGCTAGCGCGGCGCGAACCGGGCACCTCGATGCTGGGCACCTCCGGCAGGGGGCTGCGCGGCGCAGTGCCGGGCATTCCGGGTACGGGCTCCATGCCCGACTGGGGCGTGGCCGCGTAATCGTCCCCTGGCGGGTCGAGGGGAGCGCGATCGATCCCGCTCTCCTGCGGCATGCCGAAGTCGGGGCGCCCCGGGTATTCCCGGTACCCATAGTCGCGTTCCTCATAGGGATATTCTTCCGCCGGCGGGTAGCCCGGATCGCGGTAATCGGGCTCATAAGGCTCGCGCCACCCGCGGGTTATCGCCGCCTCGCGGTCCCGGTGGAACCGCTCGACGTCTCGCGGATCGGTAAAATCGTAGTCGCGCCGGCCATATTGCTCTCCGCGATAGCTGGGTCTGCGTTCGACCGGTGCCGCGCCCATCGGAGGCCGGATCTCCACGACCTGCCCCGAACGCGGATCGACAATCACCTCGCGTCCATACTGGTCGATATAGACATCGAAGTCGTAGGCCTGCGCGATCTGGATGGCCGGCTCCTGCTGCCGAGGCGCAAATTCTTCGACATCGCCGGCAGGCACAGCCGCGAAAGCCGGCGCGGCAAGGAGACTGGAAAGAAAGGCCAACGGATATCTCTTCAAGCAGCGCTCCCCGACTCACCAATGCACAGCCACGGCGCGATTCGGCGCCGGCTCCTTAAACGTAGGACATAAAAGATGAACCCGGCATGAAAATGGCTAATAAAGGGATAACCATTGAATTGCCGCCGCCTCGAAGAAGCCGCAGGCGATGAATCCGCACACCGATTCTCCTGACGGGGCCGATACAGCTTCGGAGAACGGCGACTCGCTCATAACATGCCAAGTTCCTTCTTCAGTCGTTTCGGCAAGCCCGCCGAGACGATCCGGTGGCTCTCGGCAAGATACTCCTTAAGCCTCGTGTCATCCATCGACTGGTCGGTCTGCCGCTGGATCCACTTCATGCCGCGGGAGGCGAGATAAGGAGCAGGTCTCAATCCCTGCTGCTCCCTGAGAACCTCGTAAGCGATGTCGGAGCATTTGAAGCTTACGGCGACCGTTCCTCCTTCACGCGGCCCGCCAATGGCGAACACTTTTCCGCCCACCTTCCATACATGGGCGCCACCCCATTGAACGACATGGGTGGCATGTGGAAGGGAGGCGCAGAAGCAATTGTAATCTTCAAGCTGCATCCGCCCCCCATATTGCCCGGCGCTTAAAAGCGCCGGGCAGATCTTACTAAGCTGCTTCCGCCGCAGCCGCACTCTTCCGCGGCCGGAAGATCAACCGGTCCGAGCCGGCGGTGACCTTTACCGTCGAGCCATCGAAGATTTCGCCCATAAGGATTTTCTCCGCGAGCGGATCCTGCAGTTCCTTCTGCATGACGCGCTTTAGAGGCCGCGCACCATAGGCGGGATCATATCCCTTGTCCGCAAGCCACTCGATCGCCTCGTTGTCGAGATCGAGCTTGATCTTGCGGTCCTCGAGCAGGCGCTCGATCCGCTTGAGCTGGATGCGGACAATGTCGTCCATGTCGCGCCGGCGCAAGCGATGGAAGAGGATGATCTCGTCCACCCGGTTCAGGAACTCCGGCCGGAAGGAAGCCTGCACCACCGCCATCACCTCGTTGCGCACGCTATCCACGTCTTCCCCTTCGGGAAGATTGACCAGATATTCCGCTCCGAGGTTTGACGTCATGATGATGAGCGTGTTGCGGAAGTCCACCGTACGGCCCTGGCCGTCCGTCAACCTTCCGTCGTCCAGCACCTGAAGCAACACGTTGAAGACATCCGGGTGCGCCTTCTCGATCTCGTCGAAAAGGATCACCTGATAGGGCCTGCGGCGAACCGCTTCGGTCAGCACGCCCCCTTCCTCATAGCCTACATATCCGGGAGGCGCCCCGATGAGCCGGGCCACGGAGTGCTTCTCCATGAATTCCGACATGTCGATGCGCAGCAACGCATGCTCATCATCGAACAGGAAAGCGGCCAGCGCCTTGGAAAGCTCTGTCTTGCCCACGCCGGTGGGGCCGAGGAACATGAAGGAACCGATCGGCCGGTTGGGGTCCTGCAGGCCGGCGCGTGCGCGCCGCACCGCCTTCGAGACCGCCTGAACCGCCTCGCCCTGCCCGACCACGCGCTTGCCGAGTTCGTCTTCCATCCGCAGAAGCTTTTCGCGTTCGCCCTGCAACATCTTGTCGACCGGAATGCCCGTCCAGCGCGAGACGATGTGCGCCACATGGTCGGGCGTCACGGTCTCCTCGACCATGCTGCGTCCGCCTTCGGTGGTGGCTTCTGCCTCCTGCAGCTTCTTTTCCAGCTCGGGAATGCGGCCATAGGCAAGCTCGCCGGCACGCTGGAACTCGCCCTTGCGCTGCGCGATAGCAAGCTCGTTGCGCGCCTCGTCAAGCTGACGTTTCAAATCAGCCGCAAGACCGAGCTTGTCCTTCTCCGCTTTCCAAGCGCTGGTGATTCGCGCGGACTCTTCCTCAAGTCCGGCAAGCTCCTTCTCCAGCTTCTCCAGCCGATCCTTCGAAGCGTCGTCCTTCTCGGCGCGCAGAGCCTCTCGCTCGATCTTAAGCTGCATAATGCGCCGGTCGACCTCGTCCAGCTCTTCCGGCTTTGAATCCACCTGCATGCGAAGCCGCGAAGCCGCCTCGTCCACCAGGTCGATCGCTTTGTCGGGCAGGAAGCGGTCTGTGATGTAGCGGTTGGACAGATTGGCCGCCGCGACAAGAGCCGAGTCGGAGACGCGCACCTTGTGGTGCTGCTCGTATTTTTCCTTCAACCCACGCAGAACCGACACGGTATCCTCGACCGTGGGCTCATGCACATAGACTGGCTGGAAACGGCGGGCGAGCGCCGGGTCCTTCTCCACATATTTGCGGTACTCATCCAGCGTCGTGGCACCCACGCAATGAAGCTCGCCGCGCGCCAGCGCCGGCTTCAGCAGGTTGGACGCATCCATCGCGCCGTCCGCCTTTCCCGCGCCGACGAGCGTGTGCATCTCGTCGATGAAGAGGATGATGCCGCCCGCAGCGGCCTGGATCTCCGACAGAACCGCCTTCAGCCGCTCCTCGAACTCGCCGCGATATTTCGCGCCGGCGATCAGCGCACCCATGTCGAGCGCCATGAGTTGCTTGTCTTTGAGCGATTCGGGCACGTCGCCGCTCACGATGCGCTGTGCAAGCCCTTCCGCGATAGCGGTCTTGCCCACGCCCGGCTCGCCGATCAGCACCGGATTGTTCTTCGTGCGCCGGGAAAGGACCTGGATCGTGCGGCGGATCTCGTCGTCGCGGCCGATCACCGGATCAAGCTTGCCTGCGCGCGCCTCGGCGGTGAGATCCCGCGCATATTTCTTCAGCGCATCATAACCCTGCTCCGCGCTCGCCGAGTCGGCGGTGCGGCCCTTGCGGATTTCGTTGATGACCTGATTGAGCGCCGTCGGCGTCACGCCGCCCTTCGCAAGGATGTCCGCGCTCTTGGCGGACTTCTCCATGGCAAGCGCCGTCAGCAGTCGCTCGACCGTGACGAAACTGTCGCCCGCCTTCTTCGCGAGTTCTTCGGCAGTGGAGAAAACCTTTGCAAGCGGCTGCGCCATATAGAGCTGGCCATTGCCGCCTTCGACGCGTGGCAGAGCATCCAGCGCTGCATCAACGCCAAGCTTGACATCGCGTATATTGCCGCCGGCGCGCTCGATGAGATTGGCCGCAAGGCCTTCCTCGTCATCGACCAGCACCTTCAGGATATGCTCCGGCGTGAACTGCTGATTGTCTCTTGATAGGGCGAGTGATTGGGCGGCTTGGATAAAACCGCGCACCCGCTCGGAATATTTCTCTACATTCATTCGCGTCTCCATCTCCGTGCCGACCCGCTTAGCGGCGTTGAGCAGGCTAATGTGACGGACCCCCATGAACACTGATCGATTTCAGCGCCTAGCGGCAGGTCCAACTCACGGAAATATGGGAATAATTCTGCAGGGTCTCAAGATCACCCACAAAACACAAAACGGCGAGCAAACGCCCGCCGTTTCAATCGCGTCCTGAACTTCTTTGACGAAGGCTCAGCCTTGCGCGGCAGCCTCTTCCGACGGCGCAGCCTCGGCGGCCTCATCGGTCTTCTTGGCGCGCGGGCGACGGGTGCGCTTGGGCTTGGCTGCCGGAGTTTCCTCTGCCGCGGCTTCCGTAGCTGCAGGAGCTGCTTCCGCGACTGGAACTTCCACAACCGCCGGCGCTTCGACGGCCGAAACCGCCTCTGCCTTTTCTGACTGCTCGCCCGCGGTCTGCTCCTTGGCAACCCGGTGGGCGCCATTTCCGCCCGGGCCGCGTCCGTTTGGCCGGCCGCGTCCGCTTGCACCGTTCATCTCACGATTGAGGGCGACCTCGGCAGGAACGCCTTCGATCACCGGCTGCGGCCCCGATCCGTCATTCACCGCCGAACCGGCAGCAGCCCGGCCATTGCCATTCGGCACGCCCTGGCTTTCCTGCTCCTCGCGCTCGTCGATATCTTCCAGCTCGTCGTCGCGCATATCGCGCATGGTCTGCTGGGGCTGTATCTGCGCCATCGCCGCGGCGATGAGCCGATTGTAGTGCTCGGCATGCTGCAGGTAATTCTCCGCCATCACCCGATCCCCCGAGCTTTGGGCGTCCCTGGCGAGGGTGGCGTATTTCTCGGCGATCTGCTGCGCCGTACCGCGGATTTTCACATCCGGGCCGTTGCTTTCATAGCTGCGGGTGAGCGGATTGGGCCCCTTCCGGTTGTTCCCGCGTCCGCGCATGCGCCTGTTCTGCTGTTGTGGCCTCATTCCATTCTCTTTTTTGAGACAACCATTCGATTATTCGAGTGTTGATCGGCGGAGGAAATTGCGCAGAGGCCTTTTTCCTCAAATCACCCCCTGGCGGTCTGCCGCATCCAAGGCGGCCGCAAGCCATTATCCGCTTCTTCGTTCCACTTGCTCGATGATCCCCGCACGAAGCATATGCGTTGAAAACGCGCTAAAGCAGTCAATCCGCGGGAACCGAATCGAAAACGGCGCTGCCTGCTTCGTCTCATCGGCAGGCGCGAACCTAGCGGCATTCCGCAATTTTGCCAAGCGTTTTTTCCGCATCTCAGCTTTCGGGCCGGAAGGCAAAAAGCATCGCCCGGTCACGGCCACCCAGATCGCGCGCGGCCTTCAAAGCCGCATAACCTTCGTCGGCAAAGATGGCAGCCACGGCAGCCTTCTGGTCGTAACCCGTTTCCACGGCGATGAGGCCCTCCCTCGTCAATCGTTCCTGCGCTTGTGCGGCGATCAGCCTGTAGGGCGCAACCCCATCCGGCCCGCCATCGAGCGCGACCCTTGGGTCATGCTCACGCACCTCGCGCGGCAAGGTCTCCAGTTCAGCCGTGGGAATGTAAGGCGGGTTGGAGACGATCACGTCGAACTGGCCGTCAACATTCTGGAACCAGTTCGATTTCAGGGCGGTGAACCGCTCCGATACGAAGTTTATGTCGGCATTGCGGCGCGCCGTTTCAAGGGCATCGTCGGAAATATCCGTGCCGACCGCTTCCGCCTGGGGCACGACGCTCAGGAGTGCCAGCGCGATGGCCCCCGTCCCAGTGCCGAGATCAAGGATGCGGCAATGTCCGTTCGCACCCGCAATCCGCTGCACCTCGGGAAGCACCAGATCTACCAAGGTTTCCGTGTCGGGCCGCGGCTCGAGCGTTTCGGGAGAAAGCGTGAGCTTCAATCCGTAGAATTCGCGATAACCCAAAATGCGGTAGAGCGGTTCGCCGGCAAACCTTCGCTCGATGGCTTCTGCCACTTGCTTTGTGACCTGAGCCTCTACCTGGCAATCCGGATGCGTGATCGCCTTTGTCTGCGTCGTGTCCGAAAAATGCTCGACGATCAGCCGCGCTTCGAAACCCGGATCGTCGACTCCTGCCTTGGCGAGCCGCTGCCGACTATCCCGCAACAAGGCAGCGAGCGTAACCGGAGGCATATCAGCCCTCCGCGCTTTCCGCGGCAAGCAGCTTCGACTGATGGTCGGCGATGAGCGCGTCGATGATGTCGTCCAGCTCACCCTCCATGACGCGATCGAGCTTGTAGAGCGTCAGGTTGATCCTGTGGTCCGTGACGCGCCCTTGAGGAAAGTTGTAGGTGCGGATGCGCTCCGATCGGTCGCCTGTACCGACCTGCAGCCGACGTGTTTCCGAGCGCTCGTTCGCTGCCCTTGTCCGCTCGGCGTCGAACAACCGCGCCCGCAGGATCTGCATCGCGCGTGCCCGGTTCTGGTGTTGCGACTTCTCCGCCTGAACCACGACGATCCCTGTCGGGATATGCGTGATGCGCACCGCCGAATCGGTCGTGTTGACGTGCTGCCCGCCCGCGCCCGAGGCGCGCATCGTATCGATGCGGATGTCTTCCGGCTTGATATCGATGTCGATCTCTTCTGCCTCCGGCAACACGGCGACGGTTGCAGCCGAGGTGTGGATACGGCCTTGCGCCTCGGTTGCCGGCACGCGTTGCACGCGGTGCACGCCGGATTCGAACTTCAGCCGGGAAAACACCCCGCGTCCCGATACGGTGGCGATGATTTCCTTGTAGCCGCCCGCCTCGCCTTCGCTTGCGGAAACCACTTCGACGCGCCAGCCATGTTCGCCGGCATAACGCTCATACATGCGAAAGAGATCGCCGGCGAAGAGGGCTGCTTCATCACCCCCCGTTCCGGCACGGATTTCGAGGATGGCGTTCTTCTCGTCGGCTTCGTCCTTAGGAAGCAGGAGGACCTGAAGTTTCTGCTTCAGGTCTTCGACGCGGTCTTCCACCTCTTCCCGATCGGCCTCGGCAAGCTCGCGCATCTCGCGATCGATGCCCTTGTCGGCCAGCATAGCAACGAGATCTTCCAATTCGGCCTCGGCCTTCCGCAGAGCCCGGACGCTGGCGGCCACTTCCTGCAGTTCCGCGTATTCGGAAGCAAGTTTCACATAGGCCTCAGGCGAGGGACCAGCCGCCATCTGTGTTTCGATCAGCTCGAAACGCTTTAAAACCTGGTCCATCCGTTCGCGCGGCAGCTCTGCCATCGATCGCCTTGGTTGTTGTCAGATTGGAATATCATGCTCGCTGGCAAACTGCTTCAGCTCGGCGCGGATATCGGTTTTCCCGCGATGATTGACAAGAGCCGCATCCAGCCTCTCGCTCAGCTTTTGCAGAGGCAATTCGCAAAGCATTGCCTTCACCGGGCCGATCGAAGCGGAATTCATGGATATGGAGCGGTAGCCGATGCCGAGCAGCGCCATAGCGGAAATCGGCCGACCCGCCAGTTCTCCGCAAAGCGTCACAGGCGTATTGACCGCCTGTCCGGCCTGCACGATCTGCTTCAGCACCCTGAGGAAGGGGACGCCTAACGGATCGAAACGGTCCGAGATCAGCGTATTGCCGCGATCCGTCGCAGTGATGAACTGGAAAAGGTCGTTCGACCCTACGGAAACAAAGTCCACAGCCCGCATGAGCTCGTCGAGCTGCCATAGAAGCGCCGGCACCTCGATCATCGCGCCAAGCTTGAGGCTCGTGGGCAGAAGATAGGCGAAACGCGAAAGATGCCGTACCTCGCGGTCGATGATAGCGCGCGCCTGCCTGATTTCATCGATCTCGGTGACCATGGGCAGCATGAGCTTGAGCTCGCGGCCACCAGCCGCCTTGAGCAGCGCGCGGATCTGCGTGCGCAAAAGCGCGGGCCTGTCCAGCGTCAGCCGGATCGCACGCCAGCCTAAGGCGGGATTCTCCTCCTGCTGCGCGCTCTTGAAGTATGGCAGCACCTTGTCGCCGCCGATATCGATCGTGCGGAAGGTCACCGGCTTGTCACCGGCCGCTTCCAACACTTCACGGTATAGCTGCTCCTGCGCCTCGACGCGGGGGAAGGTGGAAACGACCATGAACTGCAGCTCGGTGCGGAACAGGCCAATCCCGTCCGCGCCCGCCTGCACGAGCTGCGGCAGGTCCACCGCAAGCCCGGCATTCATGAGAAGCTCGATCGGGACGCCATCCTTGGTGATCGCGGGCTTGTCGCGCAGTTCTCGATAGAGCTGCTGCCGCCTGGCCCGAAAACGCACCTTCTCGGCATAGGCGGTCTCGATATCCGTCTGCGGACGCAGATGAACCTGCCCATCCTCGCCATCGACGATGATCGAGTCGCCATTTTCCGACATCGCCACGGCGCCCTTGACCTGACCGACGGTCGGCAGGCCGATTGCGCGCGCGACGATCACGATATGGCTTGTCGGCGCGCCGTCCTCGAGCACCAGGCCACGCAAGCGCTCGCGCGGGTAATCGAGAAGTTCCGCCGCTCCCATGGAGCGGGCGACCAGGATCGCGTCCTTCGGCACGATTTCAGCGAGCGCTTCCGGACCGCGACCCATGAGCTGGCGCAAGAGACGGTTCGCGAGGTCATCGAAATCGCTCATGCGCTCGCGCAGATAAGGATCGGTCATGTGCATCATGCGCGCGCGCATGTCGCTCTGCACCTTCTCGACCGCAGCCTCCGCGGTGAGGCCGTTGCGCACCGCCTCCTCCAGCCGCCGCACCCATCCGCGATCGTTGGCGAACATGCGATAGGCTTCCAACACCGCCCGGTGCTCGCCCTCGAACGCCACATCGCGCCGGGACAGCATGTCGTCTATGGAAATTCGAAGCGAGGAGAGTGCCTCCTCCAGCCGCTCCATCTCGCGATCGCTGTCTTCGTTGAAGAGATTGGTAACGACGATGCGCGGCTCGTGCAGAACCACATGGCCCAGACCCACGCCGTCATTGAGCGGCAGGCCCTTGAAGCTCGCCGAGCGCCGCAGATCGAGCTCGATTCCCGGTCGCGTGAGCCGCGCGAGATCGCCCGTCGCGATCATCTCCGCGACAACCATGGCAACCGTCTCCAGCGCCTCCAGCTCATCCTCGCGATAAACCCGCATGGTGCGGTTCTGCACGACGAGCACGCCGAGGGTGCGCCCTGCTCTCAAGACCGGTACGCCGAGGAAGGAGTGGTATATCTCTTCGCCCGTCTCCGGGAGATAGGCGAAGGCGGGATGTTTCTGCGCATCCGAAAGGTTCAGCGGCCTGGCGCTTGCCGCGATGGTGCCCACAAGACCTTGACCCAGGCGAAGCTGCGCCAGGTGAACGGCGTTCGGGTTGAGGCCTTCCGTGGCGTAGAGTTCAAGGACCGAATCGGCCCGCAGGACGTAGAGGGAGCAGACCTCCGCCACCATGTTCTGCGCGATCTCGCGCACGATGCGATCGAGCCGCTGCTGCGGCTCGACTGGCTCTGCCATCAATTCGCGCAGCCGCTTCAAGAGAACACGCGGGCCGCCGCCAGTGTCGCGCATCGGACCTTCTCCAAAGCTTCGCGGGCGCCACCCATGTGGCAGTGCGCGAAGCATGGTTCAAGACATTCGTCCTAATGCTTATCCAGACCGTAGACGGAATGCAAAGTCCGCACGGCCAATTCCGCATAGGGGCCGTCGATCAGAATGGAAATTTTAATCTCCGAAGTCGTGATCGCACGAATATTGATGCCTTTGTCGGCGAGCGCCTTGAAGGCGGTGGCCGCCACGCCGGCATGGCTGCGCATGCCAATGCCGATCACCGAGACCTTCACCAGCCCGGATTCGGATTGCACGGCATCGAAGCCCACGCTCTCCCGCGCCTTGTTGAGCACGGCCAGCGCCTTTTCCACATCTCCGGTGGGCACGGTGAAGGTAATGTCGGTTTTGGACCCGTCCTCGGAAATGTTCTGGACGATCATATCGACATTGATATTGGCCTCGGCGAGCGGACCGAAAAGGCCGGCGGAGACGCCTGGCCGGTCGGCCACCCGACGCAGCGAGATCTGCGCCTCATCCTTGGCATAGGCGATGCCGGTGACGACTTGCTGTTCCACGATTTCTTCCTCGTCGCAAATGAGCGTGCCGGGCGGATTTTCGAAATCGCCCATCCCCGGCGCGTCCGGGTCCTCGAATGACGATCTTACGAAGGTCCTCACCTTGTGCACCATGGCAAGCTCGACCGAGCGCACCTGCAGCACCTTGGCGCCAAGGGAAGCCATCTCCAGCATTTCCTCGAACGAGATCTTCGCCAGCCGCCGCGCCCTGGGCTCGACGCGCGGATCGGTCGTGTAGACCCCGTCGACATCCGTGTAGATATCGCAGCGATCAGCCTTGAGCGCTGCGGCAACCGCCACCGCGCTCGTGTCCGACCCGCCACGTCCGAGCGTGGCGATGCGATTGTCGGGCGCAAGGCCCTGGAAGCCGGTGACTACGGCCACCTGCCCGCGCTCCATGCGCTTTGCGATTTCGCTTCCGTCGATGTCGACAATGCGTGCGGCGCCATGTGCATTGTCTGTGCGGATCGGAATCTGCCAGCCCTGCCAGGATCGCGCGTCCACGCCGATCGACTGCAGCGCGATGGCGAGCAGACCGCTCGTCACCTGTTCGCCTGAAGCGACGACGGCATCATATTCCCGCGCATCGTAAAGAGGCGAGCTGGCGCCGCATGCCTTCGGCATGCCCTGCACCCAGCCGACGAGCTCGTTCGTCTTGCCGGACATGGCCGAGACGACCACCGCTACCTGGTGCCCAGCATCCACCTCGCGTTTGACATGGCGCGCCACATTGTGGATGCGGTCGAGATCGGCGACGGACGTACCGCCGAATTTCATCACGATGCGCGCCATGGTCTTGCGAAAAGCCTTTTGCTGCTACGAGGCCGAGCCTGCGGGAAGTCTGAATTCGAAGCTGCCACTCCGGCAGCGGGGTCTCAATATCCAAAGGCGTTGCATTCTGCAAGCAAGCCGAGACTTGACATGAAGCCGCTGCCGCCCGACTTCATGCTGACGCGAGAGGAGACGAATGTGATGCCAGAAGCCCGACGCACGACAATCGACGCCGGCGAAGTGGAGCGTTTTTCCGCCCTCGCCCAGGAATGGTGGAACCCCAACGGCAAGTTCCGCCCGCTGCACAAGTTCAATCCCGTCCGCCTGGCCTATATCCGCGACAATGTCGCTGCCCATTTCGGCCGCGACCCGCGTGCCGCCAAGCCGTTCGAGGGATTGCGCATCCTGGATATCGGCTGTGGCGGCGGCCTTCTCTGCGAGCCCATGGCCCGGCTGGGCGCCGCGGTGGTGGGGGCCGACGCCTCCGCGACCAATATCGAGGTGGCGAAGCTTCATGCCGCCGAAAGCGGCGTCACCATCGACTACCGCGCCGAAACCGCCGAAGCGCTCGCCGACCAGGGTGAGAAGTTCGACATCATCCTTAATATGGAGGTGGTCGAGCATGTGGCCGATGTCGGTCTCTTCATCGAAAAATGTGCGGAAATGCTGAAGCCGGGCGGCCTAATGTTCGTCGCTACCATCAACCGCACCCTTAAGGCGCTGGGCCTTGCCATCATCGGTGCCGAATATGTGCTGCGCTGGCTCCCGCGCGGCACGCATCAATACGGCAAGCTGGTTCGGCCCGAGGAACTCGAGAAGGCGCTGTCCGATGCCGGCCTTATCACCAGGGATCGCACCGGCGTCGTCTACAACCCGCTCACGGATCGCTGGCAGCGCGCACGCGACATGGACGTCAACTATATGGTCCTGGCCGAGAAGCCGAAAGCCGAGGCGATGATCTGAACATCCCCTTCATGAAGTGAACAATGCGAGGACAGGAAGATCTTAATTCCTGTCCTCGGGAAACACCGGCAGGGGCATGAAATCGACGCCGTCCTCGGCAAGCGACTTCACCTCGTCGGGCGTCGCTTCGCCGTAAATGCCACGAGCCTCTGCTTCGCCGAAGTGAATCTTGCGCGCCTCTTCCGCGAACTTGTCGCCGACATAATCGGAATTTTCGCGGATCTTCTGCGAAAGCTCCTTCAGCTGGGCCAGCGCCCGCTTCTGCTCCTCGCTCATTGCAAGCGCGATCTGAGATTTTTTGCGGCTGGTCGAGACCGCCGGCGCCATCAATGCCTTCTGCACCTCGTGTGACCCGCATTCGGGACAAGAAACGAGCTTGCGGCTTTTCTGTGCTTCAAAATCCTCGCCACTGCGGAACCACGCTTCGAATTCGTGATCGTTATCGCAGATGAGGCCGTAGCGGATCATGCCACCACCTCCTCGAAGAGAGCCTCCTCCACGGTAA
Source organism: Chelativorans sp. J32 (assembly GCF_000518985.1). Classification (GTDB taxonomy): domain Bacteria; phylum Pseudomonadota; class Alphaproteobacteria; order Rhizobiales; family Rhizobiaceae; genus Chelativorans. The sequence continues at coordinate 23,382 of NZ_KI912529.1, read as the reverse complement.
ATTCCCGGGCATTCTTCAGATTGGGGATCTTCCGCCGCGCCTCGGCCACCGCTGCGGGATCGATATCCGCGAGCACCACGGCCGGCTCGTCGTGATCGGCTTCTGCGACGACACGACCCCATGGATCGATGATCACGGAATGGCCGAATGTCTCGCGCCCGTCTTCATGCAGGCCTCCTTGCGCCGCCGCGATCACCCATGCGCCGTTTTCGATCGCCCGCGCACGCGTCAGCACATGCCAGTGCGCCTCACCCGTTTGCCGCGTGAAGGCGGCCGGCACGGTGAGCAGCTCGGCCCCGGCAAGCGCTTGCGCGCGGAACAGCTGCGGGAATCTGAGGTCGTAACAGACGGCAAGGCCCATCCGGGCGAATGGAAGCCCCGCCACCACAGCACGTCCGCCTGGGCTATAGGTGGCCGATTCCCGCCAGCTCTCGCCTTTGTCAAGATCGACATCAAACATGTGGATCTTGTCGTAGGTGGTGATCAGGCCGCCGTCGGGACCGAACAGGAAAGCCCTGTTGGCTACCTTGCCGCGATCGAGCGGAATGGCGGTCGATCCGATATGGACGAAAATGGAAAACTCTTTCGCGAGCTCCGCCGCGCGCCGCACAAGCGGGTCTTCGTCCGCCGGACGGATGCGCTCGAGAAGCGCCTCGCGCCCGCGCACGAGCACGCCCGTCATCTCCGGACTCTGTACATATCTGGCGCCCTGCCCAGCGGCCTCGCGCACCAGCGCCTCGAATGCGGCGAGGTTTGCCTGGGGCTCCGTGCCGGAGCGCATCTGCAATGCTGCAACGCGGATCGCCGTCATTGCGAAACTCTCGCTATGCCTTGTTCTTCCAACAGCGTGTCGAGCCTGCGCTCGCGCTCTAATGCATGCAACTCGTCCGAACCGCCCACATGCAAATCGCCGATGAAGATCTGGGGAAAGGTCGAGCGGCCGTTCGCCCGCGCGATCATCTCCTGGCGCAACTTGGGCGAGAAGCTGGCATCATGCTCGGTATACGGGATGCCCTTGCGTTCGAGCAGCCGCTTGGCTGCTACGCAATAACCGCAGCCCATCCGGGTATAGATCGTCACATCTGCCATAGCGTCATCCGCATTGTTTGGCCGCCTATATAATTATCGCTTCCTCGGACGCAAAGTCTTCCTTGAGCGCGCGGGCGAAGGTAAGCACATCGACTTCCCGCACGCCGGCCCGTTTGAGCGTCCTCGTGGCCGCTGCGACCGTCGCTCCGGTCGTGAAGACGTCATCGATGAGGATGACCCGCTTTCCTTTCAGTATCCGCTCTCCCGCGGGCGGAACGTAGAACGCGCCGCGCACATTTTCCTGCCGCTCGCGGGCTCCAAGCCCGACCTGCTGGCGCGTGACCCGTCGTCGCAGAAGAGCCGTCGGCTGGTAATCGAGACCGGTGAGCCTGGCGAAGGCACGAGCAAGCTCGGCAGACTGGTTGAAGCGGCGGTGGAAGAACCGCCTGCGGTGCAAAGGCACGGGCACCACCACATCAGCATCCGGAATGAGTTCGACGGCCGCCCGCACCATCCAACGCGCCATCCATGGCGCGAGATCGGTGCGGTCGGAAAATTTCAGCGCCTGCACCATGCGCCCGGCAACGCCCCGGTAGGCAACCGCGGACCGTGCCCGTGCGAAAGGAGGCGGATTGGCGATCGCCTCGCCCGACAGAAACCCGTCGCCCATATCGTGAGGGAAAGGTGTGCCCATCACTGGGCACCACGGCCGTTCGATGAAGCGCAGGCCCGGCCAGCATGCGGCACACAGCGTGCCCGGTGCGGTAACGAGATTGCGGCAGCCAAGACAGGCCGGCGGAAAGAGCAGCCGTACCGGCCAATCCCGTATCGCGATTCCTGCCTGCCGGAGAAACCCCATTCTTGCCCGCACCAAGAAACAACCCACCTTTGCCAGCATAGCAGTTTCGTGCGATTGCGCATCAACGACGAGAGAAGATCCGATGGAACCGATTTTCGACCCGCATCTCGCACTCCACCGCAAGCTGCGCGCCTTGCGCAATGGTGACGAAGCTGCCGGATTTCTGATGCGCCGCGCGGCGGAAGATCTCTCGGACCGGTTGGCAACGGTCGAGCGTCGCTTTCCGCGCGCGGCAGCCCTCTTCTGCCTCAGGCGGGATGCCGCGGATGTCATCGCGGAAAGCGGCAAGGCGGACGGCATCCTGCGCGTCGAATCGGACGAGCACTTTCTGGAAGGCCCGTATGAAGGGCTTGTTGCACAACCCGAGACGGTTCCGCTTCCGCCGGAAAGCCTCGATCTCTGCGTTTCTCTCCTGACGCTTCACGAAGCGAACGATCTTCCTGGCCTCCTTGTGCAGATTCGCCGTTCCCTCAAACCGGACGGCCTCTTTCTCGCTGCGCTTGCCGGCGCCGGCACGCTACAGGAACTGCGGCAAAGCCTGCTACAGGCGGAGGCCGAGCTTACCGGCGGCGCGACACCTCGCGTCAGTCCCTTTGCCGATGTTCGTGACGTGGGCGCGCTCCTGCAGCGCGCCGGTTTTGCGCTTCCGGTGGCGGATCTGGAAACCGTTACTGTTCGCTACTCAACAATGTTCGACCTGATGCGGGACCTGCGCGCCATGGGTGCCGCCAATGCGCTCTGCGAGCGCAGCCGCCGTCCCGCCACGCGCTCGCTCTTTCTCCGCGCCGCAGAGATTTACCAGGAACGCTTCGCTGATCCCGACGGGCGGATCCGCGCCACGTTCAACATCGTCTGGCTTTCCGGTTGGGCCCCGCACGAATCACAGCAGAAACCGCTCCGGCGGGGGAGCGCTCGGATATCCCTCAAATCGGTATTGTCGCCGGATGAGAAAAAGGACTGATCCGGTTCGTATGCCTACGGATACGATGGAGAAACGGCAGCGCCACTCGCACAGGAGCGGGATTGTCCGCTGATTGCGCTGGTCTGATTGCGTAGGCAGAAACCCGGGTCACCTCCCGATTTCAGCCAGATCTTCCGCTATGTTTCCATAGGATTGGCCAGCAACTCGGCCGAGTTCGACTGCACCGGCCAAAATCGCGATCACGAGTATTCCGACGATGAGGGCGTATTCCACCGCCGTCGCGCCATCTCTGCTGCGCAGAAAATGTCTCACAGCGGGCGCTTCAAACCTGGTCTGGCCGTGCTTGCGGAGAAGCATTAGGAAATCCTGACGGGAGTATGCCGCATCAGCACTCCCCAGTTCCGGTCCCGGCGCCATCCTCCGTCACGACGCAGATGGCCCGTGGGGGACGAATCGTGAAAACCCGATTCGGAACGGAACCGGTCGCTACCGGGTCGATCCCATGGGCCGCCATGTCTCGCGTGCGCCGATCGAGAAGCGGCGTCAGAATCATGGCCAAGGCTATCGCTGCCGAGCCGAAAAGCAGCGCTACCCGGACCACGCCCATGCCGAGGCGCACCAGTTTTTCTTTTTTGACAGAGCCCCCGTCGAACTCCACGCGCATCGTTCTTTAGCTCCGCTGGTCATGCGCCCCCAGCGTAAGATTGTCAGCTTTCGTTAAAGGAAGATTTAACGTTCAGAGAAGGTCGATAAGAAATGGGATAAGCGGCTCGTCGGCCGGCGGCATGTCATAGTCGCGCAGGTTGCGCGGACGAACCCATTTCAACGCCTGCCCCTCGCGGGAGCGGGGCGTGCCCTGATACCGCCGGCAGACATAAAGCGGCATGAGCAGGTGGAAACGCTCATAGGAGTGGCTTGCGAAGGTCAGCGGGGCCAGGCATTCCACCTTCGTTTCGATGCCGAGTTCCTCGTGAAGCTCGCGTATGAGCGTCTCTTCAGGCGTTTCGCCCGCCTCGACCTTCCCGCCGGGAAACTCCCAAAGACCGGCCATGGATTTGCCTTCCGGTCGTTGCGCCAGAAGGATCCGCCCATCGGCGTCGATCAGCGCGCAGGCCGCGACGAGCAAGATCGGTTTTTCCGAGTTTTCCACAGTTTAGCCTTCCCGTCCCGGTCGGCGATAATGGTACTGGTACACCTCTTCGAAGCCGAGCGAACGGTAAAGCGCCAGGGCTGATTCGTTGTTTTCCTCGACCTGGAGCCAAGCAACGCGGGCTCCGCGGCTGGAAGCCCATTTGAGCGCCGAAAGCAGCATTCGCCGCCCGAAGCCCCGTCCTCGCCTTTCACTGACGGTGGCTACTTCGAACAGACCCGCAAGCGCACCGTCATGCACGCAGATGGCCGTTGAGACCGGCACGTCGTCCTGCTCGAGGATGAAGAGGCCCGCTTCGGCTTTGATGAGGCTGACAACCTCGGTGAATCCGGGCCGCAAGTCGGCTTCGTAGGCGTGCACTTCGAATGCGGCTGACACGAAGCGGTTCAAGTCCTTGAGCGGGATCTGGTCCACCGCGTTTTCGACAACCGCCTCATTGAGGCGGAGCCGCATGACCTTGGACTGGCCGAAGACCGTCCATCCCTCGGCGTCCAGGTGTTGACCGATCGCAGGCGCCGCCAGCGGAGAAATGCGAAATGTGAGCGGCCGGCCAAAAGCCTTGAACCGTCTGGCCGCACGCTCGATGCGGTGCTCCAGACGCCGGTCGTCGCTGGGATCGAGCGGATTGACCGAATTCAGGCGCTTCGCCGGATGGCTCGCCGTCAGCCTCACCGCCCAGGTACCGTCATATTGTACCGAGGTCGCCGGCCAGGCGCGAAAACCCGCCGCTTCGAAACGGCGGATCATTGCCAGCCGTTCGACCGCTTTCTTATCCACGCTTCCGCTCACTCAGCTCCTATAGTCGCCATTGATCGCGACATACTCCTTGGTGAGATCGCAGGTCCAGACCGTGGCCTTGCCGCGTCCCAATCCGAGATCGACCCGTATATCGATCTCGTCTTTTTTCATATAGGCCGAGACCTCCTCCTCGGAATAGCCCGGGTCCCGCTCGCCCTCATGAGCCACGCGGTTCTTGCCGAACCATATGGAAATCAGATCGCGTTCAGCCGGTTCGCCGGCTTTGCCGACCGCCATGACGATACGGCCCCAATTGGCATCCTCGCCCGCAACCGCGGTCTTCACCAGGGGTGAATTGGCGATCGAAAGGGCGATCCGCTTGGCCGAGCGCGCCGATTTCGCGCCCGTTACCGTCACTTCCACCTGCTTGCGGGCGCCTTCGCCGTCGCGCACCACCTGCAGCGCCAATGTCTTCAGGAGTTTGCCAAGCGCTCGGCGGAAGCCCTGCAGTCGCGGGTCGGTTGATTCGGTGATCCGAGGCGCGCCACGCTTGGCGGCAGCGCCCGTAGCAAAGAGCATCAGCGTATCGCTTGTCGAGGTATCGCTGTCGACGGTCACCGCGTTGAAGGTTTTCGCTGTCGCTTTCGAAAGCAGGTCCTGCAGCACCGGCGCCGCGATCGGGGCGTCGGTCGCGACGAAAGAAAGCATCGTGGCCATGTCCGGCGCGATCATTCCCGCGCCCTTGGCAATCCCATTGATCACCACCTCCGCCTCGCCGAGCCTCGCCGTCGCCGTCACGAATTTCGGATAAGTATCCGTGGTCATGATGGCGTGGGCAGCCTCTTGCCAGGCGCTGGGTTCCGCACGCTTCACGAGGTCAGCCAGGAGATGCGAGAACTTCCCCGCGTCGAGGGGTTCGCCGATGACGCCGGTGGAAGCCAGGAACACCTCGTCCTCGCCCGCACCGGCGGCCTTTGCCGCCGCCTTCGCCGTCATCGCTGTGGTCTCGCGGCCCTTCTTTCCGGTGAACGCATTGGCATTGCCGGAATTGACGACCAGGATGCGCGCCTTTCCGCCGGGCAGGTTATTGCGGCAGAATTCGACGGCCGCCGAGGGGCATTTGGAGCGAGTGAAGACACCCGCCGCGGCAGTGCCCTCATCAAAGACCATGACCATCAGGTCCTTGCGGTTCTTATATTTGATGCCGGCTTCGGCGGCGGCGATCCGCACGCCTTCCACTTCGGGCATCTGGGGATAACGTTTCGGCGCGAGCGGCGAGACGACTGAGGACATGGGCGATTCCGGAAAAATGCGCAGGATTCGATGCGCCTTCGTGTGCCCGAAGCCTGTGGCTGACGCAAGCTGAAACAGCTGGTCCAGCTCGTCTCCCAATCCACAAGATAATAAAAAAGCCGCGGAAGCAGACCTTCCACGGCTTTTTCTGGAACGACGAAGGATTTACTGAGCCGGCGCTTCCTGCTGCTCAGCTTCTGCTGGAGCTTCCCCTTCCGCCGGGGTCTCTCCTTCCACGGGAGCCTCGCCTGCGGCCGGAGCCTCAGCGGCGGGCTCTTCCTCATTTTGCCCGAGTTGCTGGCGCAGCAGGCCATCGACCGCGTTCTTGAGCTCTGCGTTCGGGATTTCAAGCTCAGCTTCTTCCCGCAGCGACGCAAGCTTATCCATGTACTTGTCGCGGATGATCAGCGAACGGATCTGATCCTGCACCTGCTCGAAGGCCGGCGGCGGCTGCATGCGCTTGTCTTCGACCTTGATCACATGCCAGCCGAACTGGGTCTTCACCGGCTCCTTGGAATGGGATCCGGGCTCCATGGCGAAGGCCGCCTGGCTGAATTCGGGAACCATCGCGCCAGCCGTGAAATATCCGAGGTCGCCGCCATTCGCGGCCGCGCCGTCCTTGGACTTCTCCTTGGCAATCTCAACAAAGTCGCCGCCCTCGTCGAGCTGCTTGATGATGTCCTTGGCTTCCTGCTCGTTCTCCACAAGAATGTGGCGGGCGTGCACTTCTTCCTGCTGCGGGATTTTCGCCACTTCCTCGTCATACCGTGCACGAACTTCCTCGTCCGTGATCGGCTTCACCACATTTTCGTCGATATAGGCGCTGTGCAACGCCCTCTCCCGCAAGAATTCAGCGCGCCGCTGGAAGTCCTCATTCTTGTCGATCCCTTCCTTCTGCGCCTCGGCGGCGAACAGGCGCACGTCGATGATGGCCGAAAGGGCGGCCGCACGGCGCTGTTCCTCCGACATCTGGCCGAATTGCGGCCCAAGCTCTCGAGCAGCAAGGTCGAGGTCGGCTTGTGTCACCTGCTGGCCATTGATCGTCGCCACCACGGGATTTTCCTGAGCGACGGCCGGAAGGGCGCCGAGCCCTGCGAGAATCGCGACAGCGCCGGCCCGCGCGATCAGATTGCGGCGAAGGGATTCATACATTGTGTGTCTCCGGTGGGATGATGTCTTCAAATGGCCAACTACGCGGGCCGTTAATAATCCAATAACCACACGATGTGGCGGATTTGTGCGGTCGAAAGGGCCTTCCCGGCAAAGTTGACATAAGGGTTGACCCCTCTTATCTCTCCTTCGATCCAGCGTCCAGAAGCATTCGCCAGAAGCGTCCGGGTGCCTCGGAAATGCTGGCTGCCCCCGTTGGCCGACTGGCGGAACGAGCCGGTGAGTAGCCGGCATATCGCAAAGTGAAAGGACCATAGGATGGTCAGTCTCGGCGGACTTGCCCGCAAGATTTTCGGATCGTCGCACGAACGTCGCGTAAAGGGTCTAAGGCCCCGTGTTGAGGCCATCGGCGCCCTTGAAAAGGAAATGCAGGCGCTTTCGGATGAAGCGCTGCGGGGAAAGACCGAGGAGTTCCGCAAGCAGCTCGCCGATGGCGCATCGCTGGATGATATTCTGGTGCCGGCCTTCGCCGTCGTGCGCGAAGCGGCCCGCCGGGTGCTGGGCCTCCGCCCTTTCGACGTGCAGCTGATCGGCGGCATGGTGCTTCATCAGGGCGCAATCGCCGAGATGAAGACTGGCGAAGGCAAGACACTTGTCGCCACCCTTCCAACTTATCTCAATGCGCTCGCCGGCAAAGGCGTCCACGTCGTGACGGTCAACGACTATCTCGCCAAGCGCGACGCCGCCTGGATGGGTCGGGTCTACGGCTTCCTCGGTCTTACGACGGGCGTCATCGTTCACGGCCTTTCGGACGAGGAACGCCGCGCCGCCTATGCCTGCGACGTTACCTATGCCACCAATAACGAGCTCGGCTTCGATTACCTGCGCGACAATATGAAATACGAGCGCGCACAGATGGTGCAGCGCGGGCATGCCTATGCCATCGTCGACGAGGTGGACTCGATCCTGATCGACGAAGCGCGCACGCCGCTGATCATTTCGGGCCCGCTGGACGACCGCTCCGAGCTTTATAACACCATCGACGCTTTCATCCTGAAGCTCGATCCATCCGACTACGAGGTCGACGAGAAGCAGCGGACGGCTACCTTCACCGAGGAAGGCACGGAGAAGGTGGAAAACCTCCTGCGCGAGGCGAATCTCTTCAAGGGCGAATCGCTTTACGACGTCGAGAACGTCGCCATCGTGCACCACCTCAACAATGCGCTGAAGGCGCACAAGCTGTTTCAGCGCGACAAGGACTATATCGTGCGCGACGATGAGGTCGTCATCATCGACGAGTTCACCGGACGCATGATGCCCGGCCGGCGCTATTCCGAAGGGCTGCATCAGGCGCTCGAAGCCAAGGAGCACGTCAAGATCCAGCCGGAGAACCAGACGCTCGCCTCCATCACCTTCCAGAATTATTTCCGCATGTACAGCAAGCTGGCCGGCATGACCGGCACGGCGGCCACGGAAGCGGAGGAATTCGGCAATATTTACGGTCTCGACGTGATCGAGATTCCCACCAACTTGCCGGTGAGCCGTATTGACGAGGACGACGAGGTCTATCGCACGGTCGAGGAGAAGTACCGGGCCATCGTGCGCGAGATCAAAGAAGCGCGCGCCAAAGGCCAGCCCATCCTGGTCGGTACCACGTCCATCGAGAAGTCCGAATATCTGGCTGAGCGTCTCCGCAAGGAAGGCTTGAAGGATTTCGAAATCCTGAACGCCCGCCACCATGAGCGCGAGGCCTATATCGTTTCCCAGGCTGGTAAGCCCGGCGCCATCACCATCGCCACCAACATGGCCGGACGCGGCACGGACATCCAGCTTGGCGGCAATGCCGACATGCGAATCGCGGAAGAACTTGGCGACATGCCAGCCGGTCCGGAGCGCGAGGCGAAGGAGAAGGCGATCCGCGAGGACGTACAACGGCTGAAGGAGAAGGCGCTTGCCGCCGGCGGTCTCTACGTGCTCGCCACCGAACGTCACGAAAGCCGCCGCATCGACAACCAGTTGCGCGGCCGTTCCGGCCGTCAGGGCGACCCCGGCCGCTCGAAATTCTATCTGTCGCTTCAGGATGACCTGATGCGCATCTTCGGCTCCGACCGCATGGACGGCATGCTGCAGAAGCTGGGGCTGAAGGAGGACGAGGCGATCGTCCATCCCTGGATCAATAAGGCTCTCGAGAAGGCGCAGAAAAAGGTCGAGGCGCGCAACTTCGACATCCGCAAGAACCTGCTCAAATACGACGATGTGATGAACGACCAACGCAAGGTCGTGTTCGACCAGCGCCTTGAGCTGATGGACGGGGAGCATCTCTCCGAAACCGTCGCCGAGATGCGCCAGGACGTCATCGACGATCTGGTGAATCGCCACATCCCGGAAAACGCCTATGCCGAGCAGTGGGACGCTCAGGGTCTCAAGGAAGGCGTGCTCCAATATCTGAACCTCGACCTGCCGATCGAGGAGTGGGTGAAGGAAGAAGGCATCGCGGAGGACAATATCCGCGAGCGCCTCACCGAGGCTGCGAACAAGGCCGCTGCCGAGCGTGCCGAACGCTTCGGCCCGGACATCATGGCTTATGTGGAAAAGTCCATCGTGCTTCAGACGCTGGACCATCTCTGGCGCGAACATCTGGTCAATCTCGACCACCTTCGCTCCGTGATCGGCTTCCGCGGCTATGCCCAGCGCGATCCGCTGAACGAGTACAAATCGGAAGCGTTCGAGCTCTTCCAGGCCATGCTTGGCAATCTCCGCCAGGCCGTCACGGCACAGCTCATGCGCGTCGAACTGGTGCGCGAGCAAGCCGCGCCGCCACCACCCACCCCTCCAGCCACGATGCAGGCCCACCACCTCGATCCGACAACCGGCGAGGACGAGTTCGCGAATGGCGACACGATGACGCTCGCGCGGGCCGATGCGCGCATCGTTCCGGCAGAAGAACGGGATCCGAACGACCCAACCACCTGGGGCAAGGTGGGCCGCAACGAACTCTGCCCCTGCGGTTCCGGCAAGAAATACAAGCACTGCCACGGCGCGTTCGCTTAACCGCGAAGTCTGCGGATCCGCGAATACTTCCTCGCTTCGTCATCCCAGGGGCCTGCCCCTGGGTTACCTGCCTGAATCTCCAGCATTGTCCGCGATCGCGGAGCTTCCTGTTTCCGTAGTCGGCACGCAATAAACGTACCGCCTGATGCGCGGGATTTCGTGTAGAACGCCGCCTGCACCGCCCCCAGACGCGATCCCGAATCGTCCGAAGGGGCAGGAAAAGGCGTCTTCAACCAGCTCTTAAAGACTCTCCGGCTAACTAGGCCTCCGGATCTGAAGGAAGGGGGCTCCAGTGCGGTTTTCGGCGGCGGCAGCGGCTGAACGTCTCCTGCCGGGGCGGCTTGCGGTTCGCGCGCGCCCCTGGGCCGACCGACTCGACGCGATCATCTTTGCACCGGACGCGCGGGGCGCGGCGGGGAGGATGTCGCTCATCGCTTTCGCGCTGAGGGTCGTCAACGCCGTAATAGCCTTTGTCAGCCAGGTGTTGCTTGCCCGTTATATGGGCGGGTTCGAATATGGCATCTTCGTGCTTGTCTGGGTAACCATGATCATCCTTGGCAATACGGCATGCCTCGGTTTTCAGACCAGCGTGATCCGTTTCGTGCCAGAATACGAAGCTAAGAAGAGCCCCGGAGAATTGCGCGGCGTGCTGGTGGCGAGCTGGCGCGTGGTGCTTGCAGCATCCACCATCATTGCGCTCGCAGGCGCCCTCGGCATCTGGCTCTTCGAGGAGAGCATCCAGAGCTATTACGTGCTTCCCTTCTATTTGGGGCTGGTCTGCCTGCCGATGATCGCGGTCGGAGACCTGCTCCAAGGCACGGCCAGAGCCTATGCCTGGCCGCTGTGGTCGATGATACCGAGCTTCCTCATACGGCCCCTGCTGATCCTCCTCTTCCTTTGGGGACTACATGTAGGCGGAATTTCCCCCAACGCCACCGCTGCCGTGCTGGCGGCTATCCTCGCCACTTACCTCACGACGATCCTGCAGATCGCCTATGTTGCCGTGAAAACGGAAAATCCGTTGAGGTCGGTAAAACCCGTCTTCCGCCTGCGCTCATGGCTGATGGTGTCGGTGCCGATCTTCCTTTCCAACGGCTTCTATTATCTGCTTACCAATGCCGACGTTCTCCTGGTCGGTCATTTCATGCAGCCGACGGATGTGGCGGTCTATTTCGCCACGACGAAGGCGCTGGCCCTCGTGCATTTCGTCTACTATGCCGTGCGAACCGGCGCCATTCAGCGCTATTCCGCCTTCCTGCATAGCGGCGACATGGCTGGCCTCGCACGCTTTGCCCGCGAAACAGCGTACTGGACCTTCATTCCGGCAACCGTGATGGGTTTTATCGTCCTCCTGCTCGGCAAACCCATCCTGATGCTGTTCGGTCCCGGTTTCGCGGCCGGCTATCCGCTCCTCTTCCCGCTGGTGGCAGCCGTGATCCTGCGCGCGACCGTTGGCCCTGCCGAAAGCCTGCTCACCATGAGCGGCCATGAGAGGAGCAGTGTTGCGATCTATGGCTTCACGCTTGCCGCCAACATTGCACTCAGTTTTTTATTGATACCTTCCCTGGGCCTATGGGGCGTGGCGATAGCCACGTCGGTCTCCCTGGTTCTGGAGGCGACGCTACTGGCTTTTACGGTCTGGCGTAAACTTGGCATCCTCATGGTGGCGCTTCTGCCGGCGCCTAAGGAGACGCGCTGATGGCATCGACTCCCTTGTTGGAAGAAACCGGCGGCAGCGCCGCCGGAGCGTTGATAAGCGACCTCGCCGGAGTGGCGGCAGGTCCCGAACGCGCCGACATTGAACTCTTCTCTTCAAGGCGGCCACTGCGCCGCATGGCCGTTTATGCGGCTTCCGCCGGCTTCGAACTGGTGGAGGAACTCGACTATCTCGCGGCACGCGCGATCGAGCCGAATGTCTTCTTCAATCCCCGCTTCCTTGCTCCCGCCATGCCGCGGCTGGAGGACAGAGAGATACGCCTGGCGGTAATCCGCGACGGAACCGAGGAGAAGAGCAGGTTACGTCTCCTTGTGCCTTTCTCGATCGAAAAGCCGGCCATCCCGCTCGGCGCCGCAGTCATGCGGGCCTGGGCGCACCCATTCGGCCCCCTCGGCACGCCGCTGGTTGATGGCGACGATCCGGTTGGCGTGATCGAGGATTTCTTCGCGATGCTGGCGCGTCCACATCTCGGCCTCCCGAAGATCTTCGTCTTTCCCGAGACGCGCCTGGACGGGCCCTTCGCCGCCGCGCTGCGTTCGGTGGCGGAGACGCGCAACCTGCCTTTGATCGTGGCAAGCCAGGTCGAACGCCCCTTCCTCGAAAGCGGCGTCGATGGGGATGCCTATCTGCGGCAGAGCCTGCGTTCCCACCATTATCGCGAGTTCCGCCGCCTGAAGCGCCGTCTCGCCGATCTCGGCCGGCTGGAGCACCGTGTCGCTAGGCAGCCCGACGAGATCCGCCCCGCCATCGAGACATTCCTGACCTTGGAGGCCGCTGGCTGGAAAGGACGCGATCGGACCGCGATGGTGGTCGACCGCTATCGCGCGGCCTTCGCCCGGGAGGCTGTGCATCTGCTCGCCGAACGCGATCTCTGCCGGATCCACACGCTGGTGCTCAACAACCACGCCCTTGCGAGCCTGGTGGTCTTCGTGGAAGCGGGAATGGCCTACACCTGGAAGACGGCTTATGACGAGAATTACGCGGGCTTTTCGCCAGGCACGCTACTCATGATCGAGGTGACGAAAGCTCACCTGGACGATCCGAACATCATCGCCACCGATTCCTGTGCCGTTCCGGATCATCCGGTCATGAGCAGGCTCTGGAGCGAGCGGCAGGCGATCGGCACCTTTGTCGTGGGGCTTACGCCCGGGACGGAACGGCTCGCTCATCAAGCAGCAGGACAAATCCATTTCCACCGCGAAACGCGGAACGTGCTGCGCATTCTGCGCAACCGCATGCGCCGGTTGATCGGGCGCATCTAGCGCTCACGCCTTTACACCTCGCCTTCGGCGGGTAATGATTTGAAGGGGCCGAGTCGGGGAATTCAGATGCCACGCAAGAAAACAGAGAGAAAGCCGCAGGGAGCGCCGCGCCCGACAGGCGGGACGCATATTCAATGGGTTTGGATGGCCCTATTGGCGGGTTTGGTCTTCGGCGGGGTCTCCGGCTACTTCATCGGTGCGCAAGCCGCTGCCGGAAGCAGCGGCTACACCGATTCCTATGGACGCAGTCCCGGTCACCCTCACTATCAGCACGCCCATCCCTGATTGGGCCCACCCTCTCCTACTGATCGATCTTGACCTTAAACGAGACCACGCCCTTTGCGCCGGGTGACATGGTGCCGGTGCAGTCCCAGCGCAGCGGCCCCTTGTAACCGGCCGCTCCGCTAGCCGTCGGCAGGGCCGGCTGGCAGTCGAGTTCAGAAGGGTTTTTGATCACCTGCAGCGGCTCGTGAAGCGTCGTGTAGTCCGGCGTCTCGTCATGCACCCTAACGTCGCTCACCAAGCCAGCCGACGGATTGCTGAAGATGATGGAATATTCCAGCACGTCGCCCGGCGCACCGGTGCTCGTCATCCCATAGGGGCCGTTCCGCGTCTCGTTGCGCACCTTTTTCGAGACCGTGACCGTGCCGCCGGTCCCGACCGTGACTATGTCCCGGTTAGCGGCTGCCAGAAGGCTTGTGCTCGTGCCGGAAAGGGCCGTCGTCGCCGACAGCGTGTAGTCGAGCGTGCCGCCCTTCGGCGCGCGCTCGCTCGCCTGCACCCGCACGAAAAGGCAGATCACGTCGCCGGCGGCGACTGCGGTTTGCGCCGGCACCGGCTCTTCCCCGCTATCCAGGCTGCCGGAACAATCCGCATCGCGATAGATGGTGGTGGAGAACAGCGCCGCATCGGGTGTTCCCGTCGCGCCGCTGATCTGGAAGGTGACATCCCCCGCGGTGGTCGCGGTGTAGCGGTGCGGCAGGAGGGTGGCGCCGCCCGGTGCCACGATCGCGCGGCTGTCGGTGGCAAGTCTGGGCTGGGC
>NZ_KI912529.1:5556-9010 GCF_000518985.1 Chelativorans sp. J32 | reverse complement strand
CCATTGTCGAGGATCACCCGCCCCTCGACGGCAAAGCCTTGAAAGCGGTTGGTGAAGGTGCAGAGGAGGTCGGCCCCGGCCCTGGCGTTCCCGGCCGGGATGACGAGCGTCTTGCCGTCGGTGACGGTGCCGATCACCGGGCCGTCCAGATTGCCGGACGCCGCCGCCCTTCGGTCCTCGCAGCGGGCGCTCTTCAGCACCCAGCCCGCCGGCATGGTCTCGACGATCCGGGTCTCCACATCGGCGGCGCCAAGCGGCACCGATGCTCCCTCAACGGCCACTCCCGGCGTGATCGTCTCCACCGCATAGTTGCCATCGGTGGGAAAGCCATTGGCATTCGCCGCCGCCCCGGCAAAGCCGAACCGCCCGACCCCGCCGACACTCACCTTCGCGATGGTGACCACGGGCGATCCCGGCTTGTTCGTATCCGAGGCGGTGTTGTTTTCAGGCATCACGTCGATCACATCGCTCGGCGTTTCCACCATTGCCGTATTGACGAGATCGCCGCGGAAACCAGCTGGCACATTCATCGTCATGGTGTAGGTGAGGGAGGAACCGGCAGGCAGATCAGCGGTGGTGTCGATCCCCCCCGAACCATCGCGCTCGCCGCACATGGCACCCCCCGCCGCGGGTTCGCACATCCAAGTTCCGCTGGTGATACCCGACGGCAGGGGATCGGTGATTCTCGCACCGGTCACGGATGCGGGGCCGTTGTTTTTGACGGAGATCGTATAGACGCTGTCAGCGCCATTCAAATATGTAAGGCTGCCGTCGTCTATCTCCACCGCCAGGTCGGAACAGGGATCGGCGCTCTCGAACCGGAAGTTATCGATGAAGAGGCCGGTGCCGGTGCCGCCTACTGCCGTTCCACTGTCGACGAACTGAATGGTTGCCTCGGTATCTGCGGCAGTGAACGTGTGCTCAAACGTCTGCCAGAAAACGGTCAATTGCGGGCGCGTCGGTAGCCCGGAGTCTCCGTTGGCAACCGCATCGATGGACGGCCTGAGAGTGCTGATTGTCACCGGTGCTTGACCCTTGCCGTTCCCCAACTGGACAATGCCTGCCGAGAGGTCTTTACTCAGGCCGGAATAATCGACCGAAAACGTGTAGCGCCGCCCGGGATGAAGCCCGGTGAATGTCTGCCGAAAGGTTGCTGCTTGCGCCCCGTAGAGGTCAATACTCTGGGTCCCATGACTGGCATTGGTATAGTGGCGGAGGATGTCTACCGTTCCACTTACCGTCTGCCACCCATCCACCGTGAAGGCGCCGGTAGCCCAGACCGCGTAACCGCCCACCATCGAGGTGCCGGGGACGCCGCCGGTCTGTATGTTGGGGCTTTCGAAGGAGCCGTTAACGGCTATATCGCATATGTTTGATGAACTCGGCGGCGTGTCGTCATCCGTAATAGTATAGGTGGAAGTGGCAATCGGTGCGTCGCCGCAGGTTTGAGTGCCGGCGACAAGGTAGGAAGAATCTTCATCTATGCTGAAGATGATGGTCTTATTCTCTTCAACCTGGCCGTCATCGACGATCAGAACACCGAGCGGAAAACTCGTACTCGCATATTCGCCTGCGGGAATGGTAACTGTAAAGCTTTGGCTGCCAGTCGGTGTTGTATAATCTCTTCCAAGGATCGCGGTGCCGCTCGCCGTGACCTTAACGGTCAGAGGCGTCGTGGTCGCGCCGCTGATCAGGATCTTGGGAAGGCTCGCGTTTGCCATCGATTCCCCGCCCGATGCGGTCGCTGTGGACAGCTCTACGTAAGGCGTCAGGGTTATTTGGATCGCGTCCAGGAGATTGCCTCGGTTGGCACTCCCGTCAGAACTCGATATCGCCTCGAATCCGATCTCCTGAGTTCCGGATGGACCGCTCCAGACAAAATTTCCGAAATAATCCCGCCAACCGTTCGGAGCCGCGGCAGAATTGCAGCTACCTGAGGTAACATTCCCGCCAGAACAGGATACAATATTTCCCACCGATGTCGTTGAAGTTGCGACACGCACGACAGGATTGCCGGACGACCCAATCTTGAACTCCGCCACGTCGGTACCATAGAGACCTCTATGACTGAGACGCCAATCGATACGCTCACCTGTTGTAAGACAGATGTTTTGGTAGATGCGAGATGCCTGCTCCGCATTTAGCTCGGCGTGCTGTCTGCCCTCCCGAGAGGTGACCCCCTCATAGCCTGATGAGTGGAATTCAAGAGACGGGCCCATCCCGTAGTTGCAGTGGCTGTTCAATACCGGGTGAGTGGTTTCCCACCCCGGGACAACTTGGCTGGGTATGAGGCTCCAATTTCCCGTTCGGCAGGTAACCGGCGCTTCGAAGCCAGTATTGATCATGCTCCGCTGAACCTGAGCCCGCGCTTCACAGGTTGCGTAAATCAGCAACAGCGAAGCCAACAGAAGGCCGGAGACTTGGCGACAACTGCGCTGCGCCGCGCGGCCTATATCAGCAAATATTCGACAGAGGCCCTGCAGTGGCTGGTTCACAGGTTTGTCCTCATCTCGGCGGCTGCCACAGTGAGCACATCGCTCATGAATGATGAACTCACTACAGAGAGGTAGAGACGGGCCGCGATGGTCTCCGGATAAAGAGGCACCATGGTAGAGTAGTCATAGACTTCGTGAAGGTGGAATAAGCAGGCGCATAAGCGACCATCCAGCTCATTGCAAAGTCGAAAGCAGTCTCTTTACCGGACATCGCTCGCTCACTGATCGATCCTCACTGTAAAGCGGACCTCTCCCTTGGCGCCGGGTGACATGGTGCCGGTGCAGTCCCAGCGCAGCGGCCCCTTGTAACCGGCCGCTCCGTTAGCCGTCGGCAGGGCGGGCTGGCAGTCGAGCCCGGTGGGGTTCTGCTCCACCTTGATCGGGCCGTCGAGCGTCGTGTAGTCCGGCGTCTCGTCATGCACCCTGACGTCGCTCACCAAGCCAGCCGACGGATTGCTGAAGGTGATGGAATATTCCAGCACGTCGCCCGGCGCACCGGTGCTCGTCATCCCATAGGGGCCGTTCCGCGTCTCGTTGCGCACCTTTTTCGTGACCGTGACCGTGCCGCCGGTCCCGACCGTGACCATGTCCCGGTTGGCGGCTGCCAGAAGGCTTGTGCTCGTGCCGGAAAGGGCCGTCGTCGCCGACAGCGTGTAGTCGAGCGTGCCGCCCTTCGGCGCGCCCTCGCTCGCCTGCACCCGCACGAAAAGGCAGATCACGTCGCCGGCGGCAACGAGGATGGGTGCGGACACCGGCCCGTCTCCGGCATCGATGTCGCCGGAACAATCCGTATCGCGGTAGATGGTGGTGGAGAACAGCGCCGCATCGGGTGTTCCCGTCGCGCCGCTGATCTGGAAGGTGACCTCCCCCGCGGTGGTCGCGGTGTAGCGGTGCGGCAGGAGGGTGGCGCCGCCCGGTGCCACGATCGCGCGGCTGTCGGTGGCAAGTCTGGGCTGGGC
>NZ_KI912529.1:0-5257 GCF_000518985.1 Chelativorans sp. J32 | reverse complement strand
CGACGGCAAAGCCTTGAAAGCGGTTGGTGAAGGTGCAGAGGAGGTCGGCCCCGGCCCTGGCGTTCCCGGCCGGGATGACGAGCGTCTTGCCGTCGCTGACCGAGCCGATCACCTGGCCGGCGGGATTGCCGGTCGCCGCCGCCCTTCGGTCCTCGCAGCGGGCGCTCTCCAGCACCCAGCCCGCCGGAATGGCCTCGACGATCCGGGTCTCCACATCGGCGGCGGCAAGCGGAACACCTCCCCCCTCCACGGCCTCCCCCGGCGTGATCGTCTCCACCGCATAGCTGCCATCGGCGGGAAAGCCATTGGCATTCGCCGCCGCCCCGGCAAAGCCGAACCGCCCAACCCCGCCGACACTCACTTTCGCGATGGTGACAAACGGCACCGAGACGGCCAGCGCATTGGCGCTGAACTCGGACGTGTCGCCCACCGCCCCGCCCTCGGCCGTCTCACGGATCAGGATGGCCGTGACATGGTCCGTGCCGGCAACGAGGTCACCGGGGGAAAGGGTAAGGGTGCCATCCAGCACGCCGCCCGAAAGGCCGGTCAGGGCGCCGAGAAAGGTCCCGCCTTCACCTGCCTGCAGACCGTCCGTACCGATATCGCCCGCCGTCCCCGGCGCCACTTTGTAGACCTCGAGCCGGAAAGTGCCGGTGGCGCAGTAACTGCCGGAAAGGCGCAGCGTGTTGTCGACAAGAATGGCGGAGGCGAGCACGGGCCGTCCGAGCTGCGTGCCGTTGACCTGGCAGGCCGAGGAGATCGTCACGCCGTTCGGCGAATCACTCGGCGTGTTGTCGATCGCATTGCCGGCATTGCCGCCGAACTGATTCTCGCTCAGCCGGTTCCCGGCGCTGTTGCTGCGCTGGAGAATACCGGGGCCGCTCGTGCTGCCGACCAGCTTGTTGTAGGTCACCGTGTTGTTCGAGCCGGCAGTTATCCGGATCGCTGCACCCTCGCTGCCTGTGCCGCGATTGTCGCTGACCGTGTTTTGCGTGAGTAGGCTGTCGCCGCCATTGTCGCGCAGTTCTATGCCCGTCATTCCCGCCTGCGTCACGAGATTGCCCTGCACCGAGATGCGGGATGAAGTCTCGAGGCTGATGCCGCTGCCGCCGGTCCTACTTATCTCGTTGTTGCTGATGACGTAGTTTCCGACTGTGGACTGGGTGACGGCCGTAAGATCGATGCCGCTATCCCGAACCGCCCTCATATAATTGTTCGAAATTTCGAAACTGCCCGACGTCATGTTGGCAATCCGGATCCCGGAGGACAGGGTTCCCGCAGCGGCCACCCCATTTGGCAGGACGCCGAGGACGTTTCCTTGCAGCATGAGGCGGGTGATCGCTCCTGATGCCGTCTTGGCGATGCCGCCGCCCGCACTGCCTGTGGTTCCGAAAACGCCGAAATTTTGGATCGTAGTGTCGTTCGCGCCCGCAGCTATGGTGAGTGCATCCGCAGCAAGGCCGTTGGCGATGGCAAGTTTCGGGCTTGCTACCTGGCTGAGGATGGCCGCGTTCCAATCGGCGCCGACGAGCCCGCCCGACCCGATTGCGGCGGGAAGAAAGGCCACCGTCCCATTCGCATTGTCATACGCTTTGCCTTCAATAGTGGTGCCCGCGGCTGTTAGCGGCGGCAATTGTGTAGTAGGAGCAACCTCCCACCAGTCGTTGCCATTCATGGCGATAGCCGGCACGAAGCGCATTCTGTTGGCGCCGCCATCGGGCTCACCACCGCCACCCGACGTGGCGGTGATCGCATTGGCGTTGGCAATGAACTGGCGCAGCGAGCCCTGACCGCCATTGTTCACATTCGTCACCACATTGAAGGAAAAACCGAAATCAACCCCGGAGACCGATGCAGATCCATCGGAAACCACGCGGATCACATGTTCCTTGGAATTGAGCGTCGTCGTCCCGCTGTCGGCCACGGCGCCTCGCCTGCCGCCATAGCAGGCGCCGTTCGCCGGATTAGCGGCGATACCGGCTGTCGTCGTCGCGTTCTGCTGCGTATAGCTAAGATCGCTGCTTACGCACAGCGGGCCGTAGCCCGTTCCACCAGCTGTCCCGCTGTTGCCGGTTCCGGCACTTGCATAAGTCTGCTCCGCAATCACACCGGACGTACCGGCAGACGTCACAGTCGGAGCGTCAACCGCGATGTAGGCCGCCTCTCCAGCGAAGAGGCCAACCATGCTGTATGTACCGTCTGTCTGTGTGGTCGCTGATGCGATCTCGGTGCCGCTGGCGTTGAACAGCCTGACAGTTCGCCCACTGATACCAGGATTCCTTGCGTCACCGGCACCTTGCCCGGCGGCGAGCAGATCAGCATCGATGTCCTCAAAAACCCGCCCGGAAACCGAAATTGGCATAACCTCAAGACAGATATCCTGGATATCGTTGGCAAACCTGGAATCGATGGACGTGATATTTTCCGCTGTGTTTGTAAACGCAGGCAACGTTTGCGCACAGCTGGTATTCGCCTGCCCCGGTACGTTGGTGACGTCAACGCTGATTGTCGCGGTTGCACCTTGCGCGATTCCGAGCCCGCTTACTTGGATCGCGGTATTGCCGGGAGCAGCTACCGTGGGCGTTCCTATGGTTCCCGTGGATGACCAATTCAGCGGGCTTTTGACCCTGAGATTTGCAGGCAAAGTATCGGTGAAGCTCAGGTTCGTCTGGTTCGAAGCGCCCGATTCCGTATTGCGGATTGTGAATGTGTAAGTGGCTGTCTGCCCGCTTGCAATCCGAGCAGGCGCGACCGATTTTGTAAGCGCGGGCCCTGCCATGTCGACTGATACAAAGTAGGCGCCGCTTACCAAAGTGTCCCCACCGGTGCTCGCTTGCCGGAGTGTTATGTTGATGGGTGTACTGCTCGGGAGGAAAATGGGCTCGACGGCACCGGTACTGGTGTTTTGACCCGTTCTGGCGTCGAAAATGCTAGCGTCATAAAAACTTGAACAGGCGTTGGTACCGCCGGTAAACCCGCTGTTGGGATTACGCTGAGCCCAGCACCGGCCACGGAACTGAAGATTGCCGCCATCCGTCTGAACATTATTGTTGGCGGCAAATGCGATTGACCCGTTGAGAGTATCATTCGCCACGTTTGTTTCGGGATGCAACAGACGCCGCGCGACGCCGCCATTGTTTCCGATGATAAGGAGTTCGTCGGTGAGGCCTGCATTACCCTGTGAGCCTGTAAGGCCTACTATGGCGTTTATCGTGCCGGAAGCCGGAAGGAGGACGCCCGTGATCGTGGTTTGGACTTGCGAGTTAGCAAATCGCTGCCAATTGTCTGCAACCACGACATAGCGGAGCTTCGACGCGGGATTTTTGTAGACCACAATGATAGACCAACCCCCGCCAGACGAAGTCGATGCGGTCGGCACTCCCATGGTATAGGTGCCGGTCCCGCCAGCTCGAACTCTGTTCGTTACATCAAAAACAAGCTGATTTATATTTCCGGCAGTACCACTACTACATGTAACGCCGGTCGTTGCTCTTGACGCCAAATATTCCGAGCTGGACGACGCCAAAGATACGTAAACTCCACCGGGAGGCTTGAACAATATTCTCTGAAAACAGTAGTTGTAACTTTCAACGTACAGAAACGCCTTATAGATCGCCGATCCTGTGGGTAGTACAAGATCTGCAGAACTTGAAATCCCAGTCGCGGCATCGCTGTCCACATCAATTGCCGTATTGTTATTCCACCAGGAATTTCCTACCAGCGTGACACCACCTCTTAAGCTCTCTTGCAGACGCGTCACGAGTTGCGCATCGGCTGGGGAAATCGCTCCGAGCAAAATGAGCGCGCCCATCAGAACTCTTGTTGGAAAGATGGCCGCCCCCCGAAGTATCGGCTCCAAGCGATGTATCAGTGACAATGCCGGTCCTGCGGAGTGATCCTCTCCCCTCGCTGTTATCGGTTCTCTATCATTGCATGCTATTACGGTGGCCAAGTAGCGAAACAGGATGAGTATACCGAGTTGCAATCGGCTGTTGTCTTGGCCTTTCGTCATCAAGGGTCTCGCCTCTGACGCCATTGCCATCTCGTCATCAACACTGCCGAACGTTGTATCCTGCTCGGATCAACCGCTTCGCGCATGTGTCGATGGAGCAAATGTCATGGGCGCGTGGTCGTATCGAATCTCATATGGAAAAGATCGTGCTGGGGCGCCTGAGGGTAAAATAACCGGGTGCCGTCCTGACCGCATACTGCTCCCGATCGATGCCAATCTCGAACGAGCCTGGTTCTTGGCGTACCGTGTTCTGGTGCAGATCTAACCAGCGGTCCTTGTACCGACTGCTTCGTCGCTGGCCGGTGGAGGCAGACTGTCAGGCGAGCCCGGGCGGGTTATCGATAACCTGGATCGGTGCGTCGAGCACGTGTTGTGCGGCAGATGGCTGGACGTGGTGATGGCCATCCAATCTTATCCGGTACTCCTGCGACCTTCGCCAGCACGTCGCCGGAGCACCAGTGCTCGCCATCCACACGCCTCCTGCACCAGATTGAGCATCGTTCTTGACGGCGACCACGCTCGCGCCTGAGATCAACGCGAGGGAGCTAGAAAGAACGGCCGCGGCTAATAGCATGTAGTCAGCTAGCCGGCACTCAGGCATGCCCCCGGCAATGCCTTTTTCCTAAATCGTGATTTATATTGATTTCTACAGCGGTGCTGAAGTTGCGAAGATGGCTAGAGCCTGTGCAAGTAACCTCGCTGGATTTGTGAAAGTAAAATAAGCAATCGTTTCTGATCCTACTCCTGGACTTTGACCCTGAACCGGACTTCGCCCTTTGCGCCTGGTATCATTGAGCCGGTGCACAGCCATCTGAGATCGCCCTGATAGCCCGCGGTTCCGCCGCCGGCCGGCAGGTCTGGCTGGCAGACAACGCCGGAAGGTTGCTGCTCGACCCAGATCGCCTGGGCAAGGCTGGTGTATTCCGGCGTCATGTCCAGCACCCGCACCTGGTCGATCCGGCTGGCCGACGGATTTTGGAAAATCACCTGATACTCCAGGATATTGCCGGGCGCGCTGCTGCTGGTGGTAGAGAAGGAGGTTTCGTTCAGCGTCACATTGCGCACCCGCTTCAGCACCTGCACCGCACCGTCCGCCACCACCACCCGGTCGATGTTCTCCAGCGGGGCGAGCATCGCCTGGGTGATGCCGAGGGTGGTCGTCGCGGTCAGTTGGTAGCGCAGCCGCGCCCCCCGTGGCGTGACGGCCGAGCTCTGCACCCGCACCAGGAGACAGACCACCACGCC
>NZ_JAEQ01000025.1 GCF_000518985.1 Chelativorans sp. J32 | reverse complement strand
CCTTTCAGGTGGATCTCGATCCACGGCGGCTGGTGTTCATCGACGAGACGTGGATCAAGACCAACATGGCGCCGCTGCGGGGCTGGGGGCCAAAGGGCAAGCGCCTGCGCGGCTACGCCCCGCACGGCCACTGGCGCACGTTGACCTTCCTCGGCGCGCTGCGCTGCCACCGGCTGACGGCACCTTGCGTGTTCGACGGGCCGATCAATGGCCAGTGCTTCCGCTCCTATGTCGAGGCAGCAGCTCGTACCGGTACTCGAACCCGGCGACATCGTCGTCATGGACAATCTCGGCTCCCACAAGGCCGCTGCCATTCGCCAGATGATCCGCGCCGCCAATGCCAGGCTCTGGTATCTGCCCCCATACTCGCCCGACCTCATCCGATCGAGCAGGCCTTCGCCAAGATCAAGCACTGGATGCGCCAGGCCTAGAAGCGAACCATCGAGGACACCTGGCGACACATCGGCCATCTCGTCTCCTCGATCCAGCCAACCGAATGCAGAAACTACTTTCTCAATGCCGGATAGGCTTCCGTCAAAACCTGAAAGGCTTTAGGCTGCAATCGCTTGATTAAAAAGCAGGACGGCGACACCTGACAGGGAACGCCGTCCTCCATCCGCTTCTGGATGATTGGAACTTCAGCCTAGCAGTTCCTAAAGGCGATCCGGTCTCATCCTTCTACCTTGACCATCGGGCCTGGTTCGGCGTCTTCCCTCGCCGGGCTTGAAGCCCCGGACAATTCGTCAATGGACGGATGCGAACGAGCCGTTTCGGTCGAGCTGGTGCTTTCGGGTGTGCGCAAACCCGATTCCGTCTCTTCCGACAGTTCGTCCCGGCGCGCCTTCAGCGTTTCCAAAAAGGTCAGAGTATCGCTCGGCTTATAGTCGATCTTCAGCGCCCTTACCGGCTTGTAGTTCGCCTTTACCAGCACATCCCGAGCATTCTTCAGCACCTCCTCCAGATCGTCAGACCGGTTCTTCAGCGCCTTCTCCACCTCGTCGGATGCATTCCTGAGCACATTCTCCTGCTCCTCGTCGGACGGATTCTTCAGCGCTTCCCTCAAACCTTCCCTCAGCGCCTCTCTTCGCGCCTCTCTCAGCGCATTTTCATATTCGCTTCGTTTTTCGCGATACCACATATTTATTGCGAGCTGGCCGATCAGGGGCGCAACGCCGCTTTTGGAATGGTGCAGCACGGCCTTGCGTGCCACATCGGGCATGGGTTGCAGGACGGCAATCTTTCGGCGCTCCCCGACTGGCTCCTTCACCCAGTGATAAGCCACCTGTGGAGCTGTTTCACGCTGGCCAGCATAAACATTGACCCTTGGCAGATGCACGCCGCCGGCTTGCACCTCCGGAACTTTGGGGTCCTCCGGGATGGGGCAAGGGGATAGGCCCTCCTCGGAGGAGGGCGCAGTTCGGCCTGCCTCTCCGCCGTCGCCCTTTTCTGCCTTCCCGCTCAGCAAATCACGAGCCATAAGCTGCTCCGCGTAGCTGGCCGGCTTATAGCGAGAATAGGAAGACGCCGTGTTGTCGAGCAACCGATCCTGATCGTCTTGGCCAGCCTTTTCGCCTGCATTGTTCATTTCGCGCAGTGATGTGAGCATCGTGTGAGCAGTTGCGCCCATCGCGCTGTTCCGGGATTTTCCGCCCGGGTCGTTGTAAAAGTCGTCGATCGTGAACTGCAGTGTTGGCACGAAGTGCTGATCGAGATTCAATCCGAATTCTACTTCTTTGAACCTGCCGCGGATGACCGTGATCGGTGGCACCCCATGCTTTTCAAGTTGCTCCTCGATCGTCCTCTGGCGCAAGTCTTCGCAGCCTTTGCTGTTGAAGGCATTTTCCCATTCTGTTCTCAACGTCGCATTGCCGAACGCGGCCACGGAGGGGGAATGATCCCCTGCCCTACTCGGATCAGTTTTTCCATAGAGGCTGTCTGGATGCAGATGTCTCAGTCTGCTGACCGGAGACTCGAAGGCTTTGCTTTCACTGACTTTCACGAGATTTGCGACCGTGCGCGTATTCTCGGGTTTCGGCGTGGAGAGCTTTATCCCCCAACCATCCAATATCTCGTTGCGCGTCGGCGCAGTCGTTCTGGCTTTCTTGGAAGTAGGCTCATCTTCAGCGCTGGTGCAGTGTCGACGCCTGCCGATCGTGGATATTCCGGTTACCATTCTACTATTCCGCTGAAAAAATGAATTTAAGTATTAGGATGGCATATCGATAGGCGCGCGTGACCCAAATAGGGTGATAGTTATTCGTTATTTCGGCCCGCTGGTTCGGCTTACGCTTCTCCTCCTCATTTTGATGATCTCCCGCTTGGAGGAGCGCCCGGGGAACGAGCACGACGTCGACCATTATTTGCCTATAGCTTGGCGAGGCATATGTTATTCGTCAAAGCTTCGATGAGGTAGCGAACGGAATGACAGGCCGGCTCGAGCGGACGACGATATTGGAGCGGCTTCGCAGGCTGTTCGGTGGGAAGCCGCCGCGCATCCAGGCAGCCGCCCTGCCCTGGCGGTGCAAGGATGGCGTGGTCGAAGTCATGCTTGTTACGAGCCGCGACACGGGACGCTGGGTCCTCCCCAAAGGCTGGCCGGAGGGTGACGAAACACTCGATCGAGCGGCCGTCCGCGAAGCTATGGAGGAGGCGGGTATTGAAGGTACCATCTCGGCGGAGATCGGCCGCTATATCTATGGCAAGCAGATGTCTTCAGGCCTGCGGTCGCGGTGCGAGGTGGCTGTCTTTCCCCTCGAGGTAAAGCGTGAGGCCAAGCGTTGGGCCGAGAAGAAGCAGCGAACCCGCCGTTGGTTCGCGCCCGAAGAAGCAGCGCTGCTCGTCATCGAGCCGGATCTTTCCCGAATAATCGGAACCTTCGAAGGTAATCCACGGAAAATCGCCGCCTGAGGAACGATGGATCGTTTTTCTCGTTGGCGTCGATACCTTCGGTGATTATTGCCTAGGCGGAGCAATTTGGGGGCAACGCGGTTAAGACGCGGGTGCCAGTAGTTCGGACCGCCAATGACCGAGACGACGATCAAACCGAGAAAAGAAACTCTCGACAAGGACTTAGACAAGCTCGTCTATGTCGAGGAAGCGACGAGCCATGTCGCGCGCGGGCTTGCTGCGCCTGGTCTTGCGCTCCTTTTCCTTGCGCTCGCATCCGTCTTTGCCGGCTTCTATGTCTTCGGCGAGCCCGGTGCCGTCGTTATCATCGCAGCCGCCACGGTCGGGGCCTATATGGCGCTAAACATCGGTGCTAATGATGTGGCCAACAATGTCGGGCCAGCCGTCGGCGCCCGGGCCATGACGCTTGGCTTCGCCCTTCTGATCGCCGCCATTTTTGAAAGCGCGGGCGCGCTTATCGCCGGGGGCGATGTGGTGGAGACCATTTCCAGGGGCATTATCGCCCCTGAAGCGGTGGGCGATCCAGGTGTATTCATACGAGCGATGCTGGCCGCGCTGCTTTCCTCCGCTCTATGGGTGCATCTGGCCACATGGATCGGAGCACCGGTCTCCACCACACATGCCGTTGTCGGCGGTGTCGTGGGCGCGGGTATCGCGGCAGCCGGGTTGTCATCCGTCAATTGGCCGATGATGGCTCAGATCGCGGCGAGCTGGGTCGTTTCACCGCTGATCGGCGGCGTCGTGGCAGCGATTTTCCTGGCCTTCATAAAAACCATGATCATCTACCAGGACGACAAGATCGCTTCGGCGCGTCGCTGGGTGCCGCTGCTCATCGCCATCATGGCAGGCTCCTTCACCGCCTATCTGGTAATGAAGGGGCTCCGGCAGGTCCTCCATGTCTCGAACGGCGCCGTGGTGTTTCTGGGGCTTGCCGCCTTCGCCCTTTCCTGGGCGATCTCCCATTTCCAGGTCCGCCGCCAGTCGGAAGGAATGGAGAATCGAAACCAGTCGCTGCGCCGCCTGTTCAACTTGCCCCTCATCATTTCAGCCGCCCTCCTCTCTTTTGCCCACGGGGCAAACGATGTCGCGAACGCCGTAGGCCCGCTCGCGGCAATCGTTTCGGCTGCTCAAGCGAATACGGTTTCGGCGGAAGTCTTCATCCCCCCCTGGGTGATGATCATCGGTGCGATCGGCATTTCGCTCGGGCTTCTGCTTTTTGGCCCGAAGCTGATCCGTATGGTGGGCGAGCAGATAACAAAGCTCAATCCGATGCGTGCATTCTGCGTCGCGCTGTCGGCGGCGCTCACCGTCATCATCGCGTCCGCCCTTGGTTTGCCTATCAGTTCCACACACACGGCGGTCGGTGCCGTATTCGGCGTCGGCTTCTTTCGCGAGTGGTACACCGCGAATTCCAAGCGCCGCCGCGCCTACATCGAGCGGAAATACTCGGTGCGGAACGGAAGCAAAGACAAGAGCGGAAAGCGGAGCGAGGCTGCCCGCAAGACCAAAGATAACGAGAAGAGGGGCGCCGGCCTCTCCCGCGAGGAAATCATCCGGCGCAAACTGGTGCGTCGCGCCCATGTTCGCACGATCGTAGCGGCGTGGGTGCTCACCGTTCCTGCGTCTGCCGCGTTGGCAGCTGTGGTCTTTCTCCTATTAGACGCGTTCGCCTAGCCTTCCCCGGGGTCGGCTAGAAAGCATCGCCCGTAAGGCTTCATGATGATGGGGCCGCCGATCATGGGCGGCACCAGGATGACTGCCGGGATGCCACGGCTATTGCTCCTGCAGAGGTAGCGGAGGACACCACGGCTCAGGTCCAGGACCGTCCCCGGAGACCAAAAGCCTGAAATGGTAAGAGAGGAAACCCTATCCTGAACCGGACCGTTTCGATCGAGCGAGCGTTCCCCAGGGCCATGAGCCCGTCATGTAACGCCTCAAGTCCTCTCGCGCCTTCTCCCCGATATCCACACCCGGGACACACAATATCTAGCGTCATCAAACCTACATCAAACGACTGCTTGACGCGCGCATTCGAGTCGCCTTTTATATGAAAGGAGCGCCTGTCACGGGCGCGCCGAGAGTTCGGACAGTCAGTCGGTTATTCCTTTTGTCAGTTGTAGCGCGTTGCGCTTCACCCGCTGTCGCCGCGGGTGGAGACGGTGTTTTTCTGTCCGATGGCAAGGCGACGGGGGCGCGGGTGTCGTAGTGGTATTTGCAGGCTGTTAATGCTATATTTAGCGTTGCGCGGCATACTCGACACCATATAATGTGAAGTTCTCCATTCGGAGAGACAATCACAGGAAGCGTCATGGGGACCAGCCGGACTTGCCCGGCAGCTTTGCGTGGATGTTTCATCCGGGCCAGGCAGCGGGCGGGAGCAGGTATTGGGGCTGTCATGTGTCAGCGCATGGCAGCAGGCGGCGGATTTGGGCGGCCGGCGAGGCGGATGCGACGAGCATTCTTTCGCGGCAGGCGCTATATCTTGAGATCATGAGGGACGCGAAAGATGCGTATCGAACGTCGATTCACCAAGGAAGGCCAGTCTCCCTATGCGGAGATCCCTTTCCGCAAAGCATTGAGCGAGATCAAGAACCCGGACGGCTCCATCGTCTTCCGGCTTGAGGACATCGACGTTCCCGCACAATTCAGCCAGGTCGCCGCCGACATCCTGGCGCAGAAATATTTCCGCAAGGCCGGCGTGCCCGCGCGCCTCAAGAAGGTTGAAGAGAACGACGTTCCTTCCTTCCTGTGGCGCTCCGTGGCCGATGAGGAGGCGCTCGCTGCACTTCCCGAAGGTGAGCGTTACGGCTCCGAGACCGACGCGCGTCAGGTCTTCAACCGGCTTGCCGGCACCTGGGCCTATTGGGGCTGGAAGGGCGGCTATTTCGATTCCGAGGCCGACGCCCAAGCCTTCATGGACGAGCTTGCCTATATGCTGGCCACCCAGCGCGTCGCCCCCAACTCACCGCAATGGTTCAATACGGGCCTGCACTGGGCCTACGGCATCGACGGCCCCGGGCAAGGTCACTATTACGTCGATCCCTTCACGGGCAAGCTGACCAAATCCAAGTCGGCCTACGAGCATCCGCAGCCGCATGCCTGCTTCATCCAATCCGTCGCCGACGACCTCGTGAATGAAGGCGGCATCATGGACCTGTGGGTGCGCGAGGCCCGCCTGTTCAAATACGGCTCCGGCACCGGTTCCAATTTCTCGCAGCTGCGTGGCGAAGGCGAAAAGCTTTCCGGCGGCGGCAAGTCCTCGGGTCTCATGTCGTTCCTCAAGATCGGCGACCGCGCGGCCGGCGCCATCAAATCGGGCGGCACCACGCGGCGCGCCGCCAAGATGGTGATCGTCGATGTCGACCACCCCGACATCGAGGCCTTCATCGATTGGAAGGTCAACGAGGAACAGAAGGTCGCCTCCCTCGTCACCGGCTCCAAGATCGTGCGGAAGCATCTCGACGCGATCATGAAGGCCTGCGTGAACTGCGAAGGCGCCAATGACGATTGCTTCGATCCCACCAAGAACCCGGCTCTGAAGCGCGAGATCAAGGCGGCGAAGAAAAACGCGGTGCCTGAGAACTACATCAAGCGCGTCATCCAGTTCGCGCGCCAGGGCTATACGTCGATCGACTTCAAGACCTATGACACGGATTGGGATTCGGAAGCTTATCTCACCGTCTCCGGCCAGAACTCCAACAATTCCGTCTCCATCAAGGACGACTTCCTGCGCGCCGTGGAGAATGACGGCGACTGGACGCTCATCCGGCGCATCGACGGCAAGCCGGCCAAGACGTTGAAGGCCCGCGAACTGTGGGACAAGATCGGCTATGCGGCCTGGGCGTCGGCCGATCCGGGCCTGCATTTCAACACCACGATGAACGACTGGCACACCTCGCCCGAGGCCGGTCCCATCCGCGCGTCCAATCCGTGCTCGGAATACATGTTCCTGGACGATACGGCCTGCAACCTGGCGTCCATCAACCTGCTTGCCTATCGCGGCAAGGACGGCAAGTTCGACATCGAGGCCTATGAGCACTCCGTCCGCCTTTGGACCGTCGTGCTCGAGGTCTCCGTGATGATGGCCCAGTTCCCCTCGAAGGAAATCGCGAAGCTCTCCTACGAGTACCGCACGCTCGGCCTTGGCTATGCCAATATCGGCGGCCTGCTCATGACTTCCGGCATCCCCTATGATTCCGACGAGGGCCGCGCCATCTGCGGCGCGCTCACCGCGATCATGACGGGTGTCGCCTACGCCACTTCGGCGGAAATGGCGTCCGAACTCGGCGCCTTCCCGGATTACGAGCGCAACGCCAGGCACATGCTGCGCGTCATCCGCAACCACCGCCGCGCCGCCCATGGCCAGCGCGACGGCTATGAGCAACTTTCCGTCAATCCGGTGCCGCTCGAAGCGAAGTACTGCCCTGATCCGGCCCTCATCGAGCATGCCCGCGCCGCCTGGGACCGCGCGCTGGCGCTCGGCGAAAAGCATGGCTACCGCAACGCGCAGGCGACCGTGATTGCGCCCACCGGCACGATCGGCCTCGTCATGGACTGCGACACGACCGGAATCGAGCCCGATTTCGCGCTGGTGAAATTCAAGAAGCTCGCCGGGGGCGGCTATTTCAAGATCATCAACCGTGCCGTGCCGGAGGCGCTGCGCACGCTCGGCTATTCCGAAGCGCAGATCGCCGAGGTCGAGGCCTATGCCGTCGGCCACGGCAATTTGAACCAGGCGCCGGGCGTCAACCCGTCCACGCTCAAGGTCAAGGGCTTCACCGACGAGAAGATCGAGGCGCTCAACGCGGCGCTGAAATCCGCCTTCGACATCAAATTCGCCTTCAACAAGTGGACGCTGGGCGAGGATTTCTGCAAGGAGACCCTCGGCTTCACGGACGAGCAGCTGAACGACTTCTCCTTCGAGATGCTGCCGGCGCTCGGCTTCTCAAAGAAGGACATCGAGGCCGCCAACATCCATGTCTGCGGCGCCATGACGCTCGAAGGCGCGCCGCATCTGAAGGAAGAGCACCTGCCCGTCTTCGACTGCGCCAATCCCTGCGGCAAGATCGGCAAGCGCTTCCTCTCGGTCGAAAGCCATATCCGCATGCTTGCGGCGGCCCAGCCCTTCATCTCCGGCGCGATCTCCAAGACGATCAACATGCCGAACGAGGCCACCGTCGAGGACTGCAAGAACGCCTATATGCTCTCCTGGAAGCTGGCGCTGAAGGCGAACGCGCTCTATCGCGACGGTTCGAAGCTTTCGCAGCCCCTCAATGCCTCCCTCATCGCCGATGATGAGGAGGACGAAGAGGACGCGGTGGAAGCTCTGCTCGCGCAACCCATGGCCGCCCGCGCAGCCCAGGTCACGGAAAAGATCGTGGAGCGCGTGGTCGAGCGCGTCGTGCGCGAGCGCGAGCGCCTGCCCAACCGCCGCAAGGGTTACACGCAGAAAGCCGTGGTCGGCGGGCACAAGGTGTATCTGCGCACCGGCGAGTTCGATGATGGACGCTTGGGCGAGATTTTCATCGACATGCATAAGGAAGGTGCGGCCTTCCGCGCCATGATGAACAATTTCGCCATCGCCATCTCCATCGGCCTGCAATATGGCGTGCCGCTGGAGGAATTCGTCGATGCCTTCACCTTCGTGAAGTTCGAGCCGGCGGGCATGGTGCAGGGCAACGACGCCATCAAGAACGCCACCTCGATCCTCGACTATGTCTTCCGCGAGCTCGCCGTTTCCTATCTCGGCCGCGCGGACCTGGCGCATGTCGACACGTCGGACTTCTCCAACACCGCGCTCGGCCGCGGCATCAATGAGGGCAAGGCGCTTCCCTTCTCCAAGGGCCTGATGCGCGGCGCCACTCCCTTCAAGGTGGTAAGCGGCAAGGGCGAGCCGAAGGGCGAAGCCGCCCCGGGCTCTCTCGCCAATGCCCGCGCTGCGCCGACCGCCTCGAGCGGCTCCAATGTACGCGCCATCTCTTCCGGCGCTACCGTCACGGCGCTGAAGCACGCTTATGCGGGCCTTCAGGAGGAAGCGACCGCCTTCCGCCGCGACTACGAGGAGCGTGCCAGGGATCTGGCCGAGGAGGTGGCCGAAGAGGAAGGCGTGAACGCCCTCTTCACCGACACGGCAGCCGAAGAGGCGGCGGAAGCCAAGAAGCTCGAATCCCAGCGCCGCCAGCAGGCGATCATGCAGGGCTATACGGGCAACATGTGCTCCGAATGCCAGAACTTCACCATGGTGCGGAACGGGACCTGCGAGAAGTGCGATACGTGCGGCGCGACCAGCGGGTGCTCGTGAGCGAGTAAACGAAGAAGAAGAAGACGAGGCTTAAGGCTCGGCCCGGTCGCAAGATCGGGCCGAGCTACTTAGGAGAACAAAACAGGAAACAACATAAGGATGTCTTTATGTCTTTTCCTCAACCAGAAACACCAAAGCCGACCCAATCGGATCGGCTTTGGGTACCGCGAAGTAAGCCGAAGCCCACGCGGGGCGAAGAGACCGGAATCCCCTCTCCTGTAGCAAGGTTACTATAGGGGGAGTCGGGTCCCAGAGTCGAGAAGGCGTCGGCAGTTTCTGCCTTCATCAACTACAAAAGGACTCATAGGATGAAAGAACCCAAAATAAGCGCAAACAAGCTCGTTGAATATTGTTTTGCAAGCCCCCAAAGAAGGAACGTGATAATTCAAGATATAATTAGGCCGAAAAACTTCCTTCTCGATACAAGATATAACGACATCGAGAGGGCAATGATGTTCTTTATTGAAGCCGCGGTATTAACGATAGTCGCCTCGTACAACTCGACGGAGCACTGTTGTTGAGAGAGCCGGCGTCTTCCCACGAGGAGCAAAGGCTTCTCATCGCGCATGATGCAATTGAGCTTTCCCGGACATTGGATTTTAGAGGGATTCTCAACCAAGGAAAAATCGCCGCTTTGCCCGAGCGGCAACCTCGCTTAAATATTTCTGGAGTTTCTGTCAGCGTACATCCTACTAATTCCATCACCGTAGCTCCGCTCGGGAAACAAGACAGCAGGTTTGGCCTTGTCCGACCTTACTTTGCTAAGTGCCAGCCGCTGAACACGGAAACCGCCGCTTTACATGGTGCGCTTCTGCATTGGTATGCTGAAGAAATATTCCCCACACTGGGTGAAGCGCAGCCAAGCTTGTGCTTCATTATCGATGTGTTCGCTCAGAATATCGTTTCAGCTCCCAAGAACTTTAAGCAGCGGCGGAAACTCCTAGGGGCCTCCTGTCAGGAGATCGCCGATCGATGGCCTGCCATTCGTAAGCGTTTGATTGAGGAGGAGGAAGTCCGCTTAAGACAAGCATTTAGGCGGACGAAGTAGCCACATTTGCCTGACTATGGCCCTCCCCCGAACGGGAGCAAGGTGATGCACGCCATCGCCCTCCACATCAGGCGTTGCGCTCGGGTTGGCTTGTTGTTGAGCGATCTATGGCATGAACCACATAGCCCTTCGTCATCCTGGCGCGGAGCCCCGGCGCAGCCAGGCGTGGAACCTAGCATCCACGCCCAGCGCTTCCGGCAATGGCCCGGGAAACCTCGCATCCCGCACGAACATCACGGCATGGTTCCTCGGGTTAAGCCCGAGCATGACAAAGCGGAGGGAAAGGCGCTTAACCTTTACTGTCGGGGGCGTCACCAGCCGACGCGGGACTGTACCCACGAAAGCCTCGCCGCTCGCACAGGGACAGCCCCTACCTGGCACCGGTTCTGTGTCGTGCCTGCAACGGAGGGAACAGAACTTGAAGCAGGGAGCAAGCCGCCAACCTCACGCCTTGTAACGGCGCAAAATAGCGTGTTATTAACGCTGTAGCCGCCGTGAGTGCGGGTAACCAACTTTACGTTTCGGGCGGGGAATCCCACCATGGACGATGCCTTCCGCGTGGATGGCACACGCCGTCGCTCATCCGTGCTGCGCCGCGTCGCCTTCTGCGTTTCAGCGCTGATGCTTCTCGCTGGAAGCGCGGCGACAGCGGCGGTCATGACCGTGCCGGAATGG
This sequence comes from Chelativorans sp. J32, assembly GCF_000518985.1. Taxonomy (GTDB): domain Bacteria; phylum Pseudomonadota; class Alphaproteobacteria; order Rhizobiales; family Rhizobiaceae; genus Chelativorans. The sequence goes on along the minus strand of NZ_JAEQ01000025.1, from coordinate 47,256 downwards.
TTCCTGTTCAACAAGCGGCTCGCGCTGAACATTCTCGAGCTCAGGACCAATGTCGAGCTTGAGGCGCTCGATCTGAGGACTACCGACGGCTTAAGCCTGCGGTCCTGGTATCATCCGCCCTCTTCCGGAAAGCCCGTCATCGTGTATTTCCCGGGACGCGACGGCGACCTCATCCGCAAGTCCTCGCACCTCTTCAAGCTCGCCGAAGAAGGATATGGCCTGACGCTCGTCGGCTATCGCGGCTTCGGCGGAAATCCCGGAAGTCCCAGTGAATTTCACTTCTACCGCGATGCAGAAGCCCTCATCGACAAGCTTTCTCGGGAAGGACTCGCGCCGGACGGCTTCGTTCTCTACGGCTATTCCATGGGCACAGGCGTTGCCAGCTACGCGGCGATGAAGTCCGAGGCGCAGGGGCTCATCCTGGAGGGGGCGTTCACCTCGTTTCCCGCCGCGGTCCGGCTACAGGTTCCGACGATTCCCACCTGGCTGATCCGCACCCATTTCGATACCACGCAGCGCATTCCATATATAGACGAGCCGATCCTGCTTCTGGCCGGAGAAAAGGACACCGTCACGCCTCCGATATTCGCCGAGAAACTTGCCTCGTTGAGCAAGGGGCTCTCCTGGCTGCAGATCCTGCCGGGAGCTGGGCACCTTGACATGTATCGGCACGGAGCATTGGAGTTTGTCGCCGATTTCCTGGGCGATCTCAGCGTGAACACAGAGGTTGCCGAAACGGGTGAGGCCGGAACCTCGCTCTAAAGTCAGAATCGGGCAAAGGCAGTTGCAGAATGGGAGATGCAGCCATTCGAAGAACCGACAGTGCCGCGCGATTCATCAAGGCCCCTCCGCACGTCCTCTACCGCGCCTTCGTGAACGCCGATGCGCTGGCGCAATGGCTTCCGCCCTTGGGCATGACGGCCGAGATCTTTGCGTTCCAGCCGCGCGCTGGCGGAGCGCTCCGCATGGCGCTCAACTATGAGGCGGACGGCCAGCGCGGCAAGACCGAAGACAACAAGGACGTCGTCGAGGGGCGTTTTGTCGAGCTTGTCGAAAACGAGCGCATCGTTTGGGCGGTCACGTTCAAGTCCGACGATCCATCCTTCGCCGGCGAAATGAAGATGACCTGGAGTTTCGCCCCTGCCCCCGGCGGAACAGAAGTGACGATCATCGCCGAGAATGTTCCGCCGGGTATTTCCAAGGAAGATCACGACGCGGGGCTAAGATCCACGCTCGAAAACCTCGCCGCCTTCATAGAGTGATTCCTGGCCGACAAGAGCGCGGTACCGCCATATGGCTCTACCTGAAGTCGCGCTATGAGCTTTTTATGCACCACCGGCTGCAATCCTCAGCGCGGTATCGAGCCGCCAATAGAAATACACTCCGAGGATCACCTCAAAGAGGAAGGCAGAAAAGGAATCAGGAATTTCGCGTAAACGCTCAAAATGGATCGACGCGAGGCCCATCCCGGAATTCCATACTAGAGAGATGGCTATACCCAGCAGCGCTGCCTGGATGCAGATTGGAAATCCTATGCAGACCGCTCTCGCGATGAATTCCCTGTCGTCACCGTTCCGATTGGTCCGGTAGCACAGAATGGAGCCCACGATACAAATCGCAAGCAAGGCTATGTCCGTGGCAATGAGCCACCAGTCCAGGACGATCCAAACACTCGAAGACAAGATGTTGGATGATGCCAGCCATGTTAAAAAGCTAATAGCGAGGAAGTAATGAAACCTTTCTCGCGACCCGACGGAGTTTTCTCTGAAGCGCCACGCCAGTTCCCTATCTCTTAAAAAATTCATGATGCACCTAAGTAAAGAATGAAACAAAATATTCTTCGATTTGAAAACTTGACGCACACGATAAATATCATGCGTAAATGAACTACACACACAATAGATTCCCTTTCCCGGAAATCACTTTCTTTTGACTTTCTCAGATCCGGCTAAGCCTATCGCCAGGCTGTCCTTACGTTCAGACCATCGTCTGGTGAAACCGGATACGTGTCTGATGCCCTACGCTATCGCGCTTCGGCAAAGTGATCTGGTATCACGCACGTTGGGGAAAATTCCGGTCCTGAAAGTGCGTGAATAAAAATGCGGAGGGAGGTCCCGACCTTTCCCGGACGCAAGTTCATCGTGCTGCGGGATCGGCCGGGGCGGCAGAGGTCCAGGACCAAGCATCCGGGATGAATGCTCCGCCTTTCGGCCAGCTATCGCCGCAGATGCGGTGCTGAGATAATGGTGACGCAGCATCTTGAGGGATGTTCGAAATGGAGCGCAGGCAATTTCTCGGTCTCCTCAGCGGGACGGTTCTGGCCGCGCCACACACCCGAGGCCTTGAGGCAGAAGCCGCCTCTCACCGCCTCTCGCGCCAGGCACCGTCGCAATGCTTCATCACCCAAAACAGCACCGGCTATCTGGTGATGGAGAGGCGCGACGGGGACCGCACATGGGAGATCTGGCAGACGGCAGATGACGGGCTGACCTGGGAGCCTTCAAGCCGCTCGAAGGCATGACGCACGGGCCGGCCAAACCGGTGGCATCCGCGTCACTCCGCCAGGATCTCGGCCTCCTCGGCGGCCTCAACGAAGGCTTTGCGCGCGGTCTCCGGCGCGGCATCGCCGATAAGCACGTTCCGGCAGGCCCTACAGGCGTCGTAATATTTGGGGCCGCGGAAGACGTGGTCCGGCCAGTGGGAAGTCAGGATTTCCGCAGCGCGCATGGTGTCGCCGACGAGGCAACGGGTGTCTCCGCGTTTGCCCGCCTGAACACTGACGGGTATGCTCCAGGATCCGATCGACATGGCGCCCCAGAACACCGGCGCCGGTCCTTTGTTCCTGCGGGATTCGGAAAGTTTTGCAACAAAGCGACCGTCGAAGGAACTGTACGAATCCAGGGCGGCGGTCACTACGAGGCGACTTTCAGCGCAGCCGCTGCAACATGCCTCAGAGCCGTTTCTTCTTCCGGTTCTATGTCCCTGCTCTGGCAGAAAAGTCCCAGAAAATGGCGTACCACGAGCAGCGCCGCCGCCTGCGGATCCGTCGGATCGTCGGATGCAGGGCGCTCGGCCACCCACGCCGCCAGCAATGATTGCTCGAGCTCCTCCGCCTTCAGCTCGGAGACCTTCACATGCTGGCGCACCTTCTCAGCCTCCGGCCCGTAGTCGGCATCCTTCATATGGCGCCTGACCTGGCGCAGGGGAACGACGACGTTTTCGCGCAATGCTTTCGCGCGAGTGTCGAGTTCTGCTATCGCGTCTTCATCCAGCGACTGCTTGCACCGAACCGCGGCATAGAGCGCAAGCAGAAGCACATTGACGTCGACGCCGCAGCGGTCCTGGAGCAGCAGGCAGGACGGTGCGACATCGGGCAGGCCGTAGACCGCCAGCGAGAACTGCCAATGAGGGGCCTTGTCCGCTTGCACGATCATTTCCCGTCCTTTCCTGAATCCTCGTCCCTCCAGCGCTTCACCACCCGGACGTCGATATCGAAGAGGTCGAGCGCGCGTCCGACGGTCTGGTTGACGATGTCGTCGAGCGTCGAAGGGCGGTGGTAAAAGGCCGGCACCGGCGGCATGACGATGGCCCCTGCCCGCGTCGCCAGGTCCATCAGTGTGATGTGGCCTGCATGGAGCGGGGTCTCGCGGAACAGCAGCACGACCCGCCGCCGCTCCTTGAGGCAGACATCGGCGGCCCGAACGACGAGCTCATCATTGTAGCTGTGGGCTATGCCGCTAAGCGTCTTTGCCGAGCAGGGGGCGACCAGCATGCCAATCGTGCGAAAGGAGCCGGACGACAGAGAAGCGCCGATATCCTTGTAACCGTGGACGTGGTCCGCCAACGAACGGACGTCGTCCGCGCTCCAATCCGTCTCTTCGGCGAGCGTGCGCACTGCCGAGGGCGAGAGAATTAGATGCGTCTCGATGTCGGGGAGTTTGCGAAGAAGCTCCAGTGCGCGAACCCCATAGATCGCACCAGAGGCTCCTGTAATCGCCACGATCAGCCGCTTTTTCTCGGCCATTCAGTCCCTCCAAGTGCAGGCCAAGGATCCGCCGTCAGCCTTCCGACCGTTTGGCGGCCTTCTCGGCCGCAAGCCTCTCCCGCAGGTCCCTGGCCCGGCCCTCATAAGTAGCCTGGCGCGCACGCCCGAAGGCAAGCGCATCCGCCGGAACGTTTTCCGTTACAACGCTGCCGGAAGCGACATAGGCGCCTGCACCGACGGACACCGGCGCCACCAACGAGGAATTTGTGCCGATAAAGGCAGCTGCGCCGATCTCGGTATGGTGCTTGCCAAAGCCGTCATAATTGCAGGTGATGGTGCCCGCGCCGATATTGGCGCCCGCGCCCACCGTGGCATCGCCGATATAGGAAAGATGCGGCACCTTCGCACCCGGCTCGACGCGTGCGTTCTTCACCTCGCAGAAATTGCCGATCTTGGCCTTCTCCATGATGGAGGCGCCAGGGCGCAGCCGCGCGAAGGGCCCTATCACCGCACCCGTCTCCACCGCGGCCTCTTCCAGATGCGAGAATGCATGGATCCGCACGCCCGATGCGATCTTCACGCCGGGGCCGAACCAGACATTCGGTTCCACGACAGTATCCGGCCCGATCTGCGTGTCATGGGAAAAAAAGACCGTTTCGGGTGCGATCAGCGTGACACCGGAAAGCATCATCTCCCGGCGCTTCCTTCGCTGCCAGACAGCTTCAGCCTCTGCCAGCTCGGCGCGGTTGTTGATGCCGAGCGCACTTTCAATTCCGGCCTCGCTGGCAACCACGAGAAGACCCTGCCGATTGGCTATCTCCACGATGTCGGTAAGGTAGAATTCGCCCTTCGCGTTGTCGTTGCCCACCTGATCGAGCAATGGAAGCGCATGTTGGCCCGCCACTGCCATGACGCCGCTGTTGCAGAACGTGATCTGCTTCTCCCGCTCGGAGCAATCCTTCTCCTCGCGGATGGCGAGCAGACGCCCATCCTTTTCTATAAGCCTTCCATAACCCGTCGGATCCTGCGGCCGGAAACCCAGGACCGCTACTGCCGCGCCCTCCGCAAGCTTCGCGCGTGCATTCAGAAGAACCGCAGGATCGAGAAGCGGGTGGTCTCCAAAGACCACCAGCACATCGTCATAGCCCCGGGCGATCGCCTCCTGCGCAGCGAGGACAGCATGCGCCGTCCCCAACCGTTGTTCCTGGACGTATATATCGGGCTGCTTTCCGGATTGTGAGTGTGTTTCAGCAAAGCTCCGCACCTGCTCCGCGCCGTTTCCCACCACCAGGGCAAGTCCATCCGCACCGGCTGCCGACGCGGCGGCCATGACATGGCCGACCATTTCCAAACCACCGATCTTGTGCAGCACCTTGGGAAGGGCGCTCTTCATGCGGGTGCCCTCGCCCGCGGCAAGGATGACGGCAAGACAGGTGCGGTTGGTCATGCTGGTTTACCGTGAATCGCGATAGGTCGGAGCGATCTCTACCACCCCGACGCATTCGGCGCAAAAGGGGACTCAGCCAAGAGTGCCCAGCGACGGGAAGGTTTCGAGCAGCCAGAATGCCATGCTCTGCATCCCGCCTGTGAGGAACAGCACGCCGGCGAGCACGAGAAGTCCGCCAATCGCCTTTTCCACCTGCCCCAGATGCATTCGGAACCGCTGCAGGAACCGCATGAAAGCATCGGAGAACAAGGCGGCGAGAAGAAAGGGGATGCCCAACCCGGCAGAATAGACCGCAAGCATCAGCGCGCCCTCCCCTACCGTCTCACGCCCCCCCGCCAGAGTGAGGATGGGTCCAAGCACCGGTCCGATGCAGGGGGTCCAACCGAATGCAAAAGCCAACCCCATCAAATACGCGGCGCCTATATTGGCGGGCTTGGCTTCCGCCTGCAGCCGCGCCTCCCGCGAAAGCAGCGGTATGCGGATGATGCCAAGGAAGTTGAGCCCCATCAGAATGATGACGATGCCTGCTACGATGGCGAGTTCCTGTTGCCAGGCACGCAGGAGACCACCGATCGTTGACGCGCCTGCCCCGAGGGCCACGAAAACGGTCGAGAAACCCAGCACGAAGGCCAAGGCTGCCTTGATGAGCGAAAGACGGGCGGTTCCACCACCCTCCGGGCGACGAAAATCGTCGACGGTGACGCCAGCCATGTAGCAGAGATAAGGCGGGACCAGCGGAAGCACGCATGGGGAAAGGAATGACAATGCCCCCGCAACCAGTGCGCTCGTGTATCCGATGTCAATTGCCATTTGCTCACCCTTTCCCGCCACCCGATATAGCGGCGAGCCCGGAGAAGCTCCAATCACCATCTCGTGGCATTGCGCCGCAGCCCGGGGAGTTGGCCGGATGCTGTGATGCTTCTAACGAGATCTGGCATGTCCCGCGATCACCGTGCCTGACTACGCACTCGGAAGCTTACCGAAAGGCATAGCTTCTATTGCCGCCCGCTTTGGAGGTGAAGCAAAGGCGTTGGCTGATCTTCAGTCGTCGTCGTCTTCGCGCATGACTTCGGCCAGATCGGCGGCGGCCTGGCCGGTATCCTGCAAAGTGGAGATCAGCGCTCGTAAGAGATTGTTGGTCTCATCCGAAAGCTCATTCTGCCGATCGACTGATTTCTTCAGATCAATCAACGCTTCGTAGACCATACCATCCATTTTCCGAGCCCTCATCTGCTCGTGCCCGCCAGCAGCGTGCAGCGTGAGGGACGAATGGTCAATCGGCGGCTAATCAAGTTTTAGGCGGCAGCGTGGTTTGCATCTAAGACCGTGCGGAACGAAAACGCTGATTGGGCATGGCTGTCGGCTGCACCATTGTTCGTGCAACTTTCTTCCAGTCATACGCGAACAGATTCTCTCCGCATACTCCAGTCTGGGATATCGAAAGTTCTGCTTATCTTTCAAAACCACAGAGGTGGTGAGCGCGCAGGGATTCGAACCCTGGACCTACTGATTAAAAGTCAGTTGCTCTACCGGCTGAGCTACGCGCTCGCACGAGGCTGAAATGCCGCCCGCGAATTGCGGCGGAACATAGTGAGGTGCTCGCATCGGGTCAACCGGAAAACCGGATATTGAAGGACGCATAATCGCATTAATTTCAGATGGCCTACGGAGAACGGCTCCGTGCCGGGCGGCCAAGCTCGAAAGGGAATCTGGAATTTCCTCAGCCGCTTCAACGTAAGGCGTCCGGCTCGATAAGCCAGATTCCCATTGACGCCTGAAATTGACGGGATTTGCGACCGGCACCGTGGCGACGCCCTGTCGTGTCCTCGGCAATGATTCTACCGGCTGCCCGCCACTTCCTCCGCAGTGACCAGGTCGGTGTAATTGTTGCCGAAATGTGTGCGCACATAATTGACGACCGCCGCCACCTGTTCGTCGCTCATCATGTCTGCGAATGGGGGCATACCGGCAAGTCCGTGGAGAACGACATAGACGGGGTAATCCCCGGCTTCCAATCGTTCATTCTTGGCGAGCGCAGGGTAGCGCCCTGCCCCCACCGCCCCCTGCCCGTCGCTCATGTGACATGCCGCGCAGACATTGGCGTAAAGCGCTTCCCCGGTCTGCTGCGTGAACTTGTCGTCACCGAGCGTGACGCCGGCCGAATCGGCGGATGCATGCTTCAGCGTGAATATGGTCGCGAGTGCCCAGACAAGAGCGAAGATTCCTGTCTGCCTGAACAATGCCGCCGCACTTTTTCGTGAAAGCGATGGAGATGTCTGAACCTTCATGGCATCAGCCTCCCACCACGCGTTGATGTAATCGTCTGACCGCATCCAGCGACGACAATATCGCTCCCTCCATCCATGCGGGGATATATGACGCGTGCTCGCCCGCGAGCACGATGCGCCCATCGATCTGGCAAAGGTCGTCGTAATATTGCTTGCGCGCTTCCTCCGACCAGTCGGCGGCACAACCGAGGGTAAAAGGGGAGCGGTGCCAGGCCCACGAAACGCCATTTTCGAACTCGTCCCTGTACTGAGGATGAATTTGGGCGCCATATTCGACCGCCTTCCTGACCCTCTCTTCCGGGGGCATGGCCGTGAATTCGTAGGAATGCGTTCCATTCCAGGTATAACAGCCCAAGAGGACGCCTTTGCCGGTGGTGTTGAAACGGCTGCTGGGATAGGAAATCTCGGAAATGGGCAGGTCGGTATAGCTAACACCGCCGAAGATGTGGTCGTCCTCTTCCCAGAAACGACGTTTGAACTGCAGTCCTACCTTCACGGATGACAGATATGGGACGGCTTGGATCGCTGCCCGCATGCGGGCACTGACATTGATGTCGATCTGGCTCAGGATTGGGAGAGGAATGGTGCAGATGCACCAATCAGCACTGGCCTTTCGCACCACGCCAGGCTTCTTCGTGTCCTCATAATAGGCCGTTACGCCACTGTCGTTCTGTTCGATCTTGGTGACCTTGGCATTATAGGTGATCAGGTCACCCACTTCTCGGGCAAAAGCCTTGCCGATCATGTCGATGCCGCCGACCGGCTGGAACATCGTCGTTTGATATTCAAAAAGGGTGAAATTGGCCAGGCTGGCCCAGAGACGCGAGGTGAGGATGTCGGAAAGAGCGATGGGTTTCGAGGGCAGCGGAGCCCCTCCTGGACCACCGCCGGGCAGTTTCGAGTAACCGCGGAAGTCGCTCGTGTGGAGGCTCTCTTTATAAGCGTAATCCTTATCGAGCGCGCCCCAGGAGCGAAGCGCCTCAAGCAGCATCTCCTGGTCCTCTTTGGTGACCTCGCCTTCGAGTTGCCCTCTATTGGTCACCTTGGCCAGAAGCTCAGATACGTGGCCGCGAAAGTCCGTGATGATGTCTCGAATGCGCTGCGGCTTTCCGCCAAATGCGGTGCTGGAGTGGAGGAAGGCATTGTAGTTGAGCTGCTGAAATGCCTCGAGTTGCACGCCCAAGCGCTTGCAATAGGCGAGCAGTCCATAATGATGGTATGGGATCCTCCATGGGCCAGGATTGAAATACAGCCCTTCGGCGAAACGGCATTCCTGTGTGGCTCCGCCCATTTCCGTAATGATATCGCCGCCCCGTATGGTCCAGTTTCGGCCACCGGCACGATCGTTATATTCCAGTATTTGAACCTTATACCCGGCTTGGCGCATTTCGAGCGCAGCCGTCATGCCGGCCAATCCGGCACCCAGGATCAAGACGGACGTGCCTTTGGGATCGCCTTCGAGCTGGATCGGTCCCTTGTAGCTCGACTCGGCGGCCAGCCCCAGCGTCACCATGGCTTGATACATGGCAGCGCTACCGGCTGTGATCCCCACCAGAGATAAGAGATTGCGCCGGCTTAAGCTGAGATATCCTTGGTTACGCTGCATCCACTCTCCTCGCTCGGCAGATTCTTCCGAGGCGCGAAGGTATGCATACTCCTGTTTATCCGCCAGCGAACGCTGGCGACAAGTTGTAACCATCGTTTACCTAGAGCTAACACCGACATATCGTTTATGATGATCTCTGCTGCTCCGCGCGGGATGCCCAATGCCTAATCGCGGAGGAACTCCCGAAACACCCCGGGAAGAATTTCGCACAGGTCTTCGGCGATCAGTCCCGGTCCGAAAGCCTTCGCTGCCTCCGCATGAAGATAGGCGGCAGCCGCTGCCGCTGGATATGCCGGCATGCCTTGCGCCAAGAGCCCGGTGATCATTCCCGCAAGCACGTCGCCCGAGCCTGCGGTCGCCAGATAGGGTGTACCATTCGTGTTGATGCAAGCCTGCCCATCGGGCGAGGCTATGATGGTGTCCGGCCCCTTCAGGAGCACAATCGCACCGCTGCGGGCGGCGGCGGCCCGTGCCTTGCCAAGCTTCGACAAGTGTCGGTCGGCCGCAAGATCGGGGAACAAGCGGGCGAACTCACCCAGATGCGGAGTGAGCACGATGCTCCCCTTCCTTCCAGCAGCCTCCGCAAAGAGCAGTTCCGGTTCCTGCGCGAAGGCGGTGATCCCATCAGCGTCGAGCACCAGATGCGCCGGAGGCCCGTCCTCGCCCGTTCTGAGGACCGCGGCGGCAAAGATGCGTGCTTTCTCGCTGATGCCAAAGCCGGGGCCGAGCAAATAAGCGGAAGCCCTCCTGTCGCGCTGAAAGGCTTCAAGCTCGTCAACGGCCTCGACCCGTCTCAGCATGATCGACGTCAGATGCATGGCATTGACGGCAAGAGCGGCAGCGGGCGAAAGCAAAGTGACAGCCCCTGCCCCAACCCGAGCCGCTGCGCGCGCCCCAAGCCTCGCGGCTCCCGTCGATGTTGGGCCTCCGGAAAAGATCGCAGCATGACCCCGCTCGTATTTGTGCGTGTCATCAGCCGGTCGCCGTAGGAGGGACTGCCAAAGAGACGGCAAGTTCTCGCTGCATCGTGGGCGGATTGTATCGAGCACACGATTGTCGATACCGATATCGGCGACCACGACCTCGCCGCAAAGCGTCCGACCCGGATAGAGGACATGTCCAGGCTTCTTGCGAAAAAATGTGACGGTCAGGCTAGCGGAAGCGGCTGTGCCCAACACCGTCCCGCTCTCCCCTGATACGCCCGAGGGAAGGTCAACGGCCAAGACAGGCACCTTGGCGGCTGCTACGCGACGAAGAGCGTCTGCATAAGCGCCGTCGAGCGGCCGTGCGAGACCTGCACCGAACACTGCATCGATGACCAGGTTTCCCTGTTCCGGCACAAAATCCTTCAAGCCGCCGGCGAGCGAAGGCCAATCTGCCGCCGCGCGTGCCGCGTCGGTTCCGGGCCTTGGCTCCACCTCTCGCCAAACACGCACATCGAGCCCGCGCTCCTGAAGCAGGCGAGCCGCAACATATCCGTCGCCGCCATTGTTCCCCGGACCGCAGAGAATATCGACGCCGGATGTATCGCCAAAGCGTGAGAGAGCCTCAGCCGCCACAGCCGCGCCCGCATTGCGCATGAGATCATAGCCATCGAGTGGCCCCATCTCAGCCGCAAGCCGATCAGCGCGCGCCATTTCCTCAGGAGAAAGAAGTTCGTGCATACCGAAACACCCGTTGAGTGAGGCATTTTTGCTCGCGGAAGCGGGCGCCGTAAATCGGGTTTCGCCCCGTCACCCTTTCAGGCTTGCCTTTTAAGCAGGCTGCACAGTTTTTAGGCAACCTCTCTACAATATTGGAGAATGCTGCGGGAAGAATTTAGCGGTCCGAGCACGCGTCCGACCGGTGAGAAGGCGGTTACAGGTTCGAAAAGACCCCACCAGCCAAACTGGCACGGTTCGTGCATACGAAAGGGCGAAGCGGGTGTTCCCCGTTTTTCAAAGCAACCGGAGGCCGCCGAAAATGAAGAAGATCGAGGCGATCATCAAACCGTTCAAGCTCGACGAAGTGAAGGAAGCTCTGCAGGAAGTCGGGCTCCAGGGCATCACCGTTACAGAGGCCAAAGGCTTTGGGCGGCAAAAGGGACACACCGAACTCTATCGAGGGGCGGAATATGTCGTCGACTTTCTGCCCAAGGTGAAGATCGAAGTCGTACTGGTCGACGAGATGGTGGATGCGGCCATCGAAGCCATTCGCAAGGCGGCCCAGACGGGGCGTATCGGCGACGGCAAGATATTCGTCTCCAATGTGGAGGAAGTGATCCGGATCCGGACGGGCGAAACCGGCCCGGACGCGGTCTGAACCGGCCGCACGGCCGAATTGCAAGAAGAGTTCTCACTTACAGGGGTTGAAGAGAATGACGACAGCACAGGACATCCTGAAGCAGATCAAGGACAGCGATGTTAAGTTCGTTGACCTGCGCTTTACGGACCCGAAGGGCAAGCTCCAGCACGTGACGATGGACGTCGCCGAGGTGGACGAGGACATGTTCGCCGACGGCGTCATGTTCGACGGTTCCTCGATTGCCGGCTGGAAGGCCATCAACGAGTCCGACATGGTCCTGATGCCGGATACCGAATCGGCTCACATGGATCCCTTCTTCGCCCAGTCCACGATGGTCATCCTGTGCGACATCCTGGACCCGGTTTCCGGCGAAGCCTACAACCGCGATCCTCGGGGCATCGCCAAGAAGGCAGAGGCCTATTTGCGGGCGGAAGGCATTGGCGATACCGTCTATGTGGGACCTGAGGCCGAGTTCTTTATTTTCGACGACGTGAAGTACAAAGCCGATCCCTACAACACCGGCTTCAAGCTGGATTCCTCCGAGCTTCCGTCCAACGACGACACCGATTACGAGACCGGCAATCTCGGTCACCGGCCACGCGTGAAGGGCGGCTACTTCCCCGTCCCGCCGATCGACTCGCTGCAGGACATGCGTTCCGAGATGCTCTCGGTCCTCACGGAGATGGGCGTCAGGGTAGAAAAGCACCATCACGAGGTCGCCGCAGCCCAGCACGAGCTTGGCATCAAGTTCGACACCCTGGTGCGCAACGCCGACAAGATGCAGATCTACAAGTATGTCGTGCATCAGGTCGCCAATGCCTATGGCAAGACGGCAACATTCATGCCGAAGCCCATCTATGGCGACAATGGCTCGGGCATGCACGTGCATCAGTCGATCTGGAAGGAAGGCAAGCCCACCTTCGCCGGCAACGAGTATGCCGGCCTCTCCGAGACTTGCCTTTACTACATCGGCGGCATCATCAAGCATGCCAAGGCGATCAACGCCTTCACCAACCCGACGACGAACTCCTACAAGCGCTTGGTGCCAGGCTTTGAAGCGCCGGTCTTGCTCGCCTATTCTGCGCGCAATCGCTCCGCTTCGTGTCGCATTCCCTTTGGCACCTCGCCCAAGTCGAAGCGCGTCGAGGTCCGTTTCCCTGATCCCACGGCCAATCCCTATCTGTGCTTCGCAGCCCTCCTGATGGCCGGCATCGACGGGATCAAGAACAAGATCCATCCGGGCCAGGCGATGGACAAGGATCTCTACGACCTGCCGCCGAAGGAACTCAAGAAGGTCCCGACCGTCTGCGGATCACTGCGCGAGGCCCTCATGAGCCTCGACAAGGATCGCGGCTTCCTGAAGGCCGGCGGCGTCTTCGACGACGATCAGATCGACTCCTATATCGAGCTGAAGATGGCCGAAGTGCTGCGCTTCGAGATGACGCCGCACCCGGTCGAATTCGACATGTACTATTCGGTCTGAGCCGTTCTTGAATGCAATAAAAAGCCCTCGGAAACGGGGGCTTTTTTATTGCCGACAGAGAACTAGTTGACTAGGTGGTGGCGGTAGCAGCGGCGCTTGGGAATGCCGTCGCACCTGCGACTACATCACGCCCAATGACCAATCCACGATATCGCTCGCCGCGGCGTTGAATGCCTGATTGAGAGCGGCCACGAACGCAACATCGCCACTTCCGGTCACCGTCGCAGTGGCAGAAAAATCGCGGGAAGCACGCACTTGGCCCGTGCGATCGTCAAGGACGCGCACGAAGAGCTGGACATAGGCCGAGCCGCTTCCCACCTGCACCTCGAACGAGCGGATGTCCACGATCACCTGATAGTCGATCGCGAGACCTTCGCCCGGCCGGCCGACACCAGCCAGGCTGCCGGACCGCTGATAGGCTTCGACCAATCCGGCTTGCACAAGTCGCGGCAGCCGGTCCGACCAGCGTGCGCCGCTCAGGAGCTGAAGAGCACCGCTGGAAGTACGGATGGCGATGTCCTCGCCGTCAAGGATCTTCAGGGCTTCCGGCTCCGGCACCAGGATCTGGGTGCGTGATCGCCTTGCGGCCGCAAGCTGGAGTGCCGGAGCAGTGAGATCATAGACATCCACAGGACGAGGGCCAAAGCCCGGGATAGCGGCGCAACCGCCGAGCATCAGGCTCAGGATCAACAGCCCGCAATAAGCCCGCTTCAATCCCAACCGCTTGCTCCTGAAAGACGGATTCGGCCCCATCGACCTTTCTTGCGGATGACCTTAAAGCTTGTCAACGGCGCGCCCGCTCGTCATAGCGCCGGATCGTGCCATCTCCACCGGTAATGATGCGCTGCGGGTTTCGCTCTAGATCACTAACGGCGCTCTCGATGCGGGAAATGGCCCGTCGTGCATCCCCGACCAGCGCTTCCACGTCGCGTAAGCCCTGGCCGGAAAAGCGCGAAAGTCCTTCCGTAATCGGACCGAGCCGCGCATTAAGCGTGTCGGCGACTTGCCGGAACGACTTGAGCGTGGAGCTTGCCTCGGCAAAGAGATCCTGCCCCTCTCCGGAGCCCAGCATTCCATCGAGCTTGGCCAGCACGCCATCCACCCGGACGGAGGCTGCGTTGAGCCGGCTTGCGAGCTCCTTCGCATCGGTAATGAACTGATCGATGTCTTCGGTCCTGTCGCTCACCGTGTCGGTGACTTCTGCGATTTGCGCGGAAGCCTTGTTGATCGCCTCGCTTGCCTGCTGGAAATTGCGCACGGCGTCTGAGACCTGATCAGGATCGACGCCGGCCACGAGCCTGTCGACCCTTTGCAGCGTTTCATTGGCTTGGGTGGAGAAACTCGAAAGCGAACCCACGGCCTCGTTCACGCCTGTTGCGATCGTGTCGAACTGGCCGCTGACGCTATCCAGACGTTGAGTAAAGGTTTCGACATTCTGCACGATATTAGCGATGCGATCCTTGTCCACGGAGGTGATCAGGTCTTCCGCCGCCCTCAAGGTCGAATCGAGCTGGCCTGAAACACCGGAGATGCTTTGGGACAGCGCGCTGACATTCGCCAGGAAGTCGTCGATGCCCTGCGCATTGCGTGCCAAAGCGCCGGAAAATGTCTCGACATTGCGAACCGTTTGCGTGAGCGGGCCGCGCGCGTCGGTCACGAATTCCTCGAGTTGGTCCACGACTGAATCGGCGCGCGCCATGAGGCCTTGTGCACTCTGTAGCAAATTACTGACCGCCGAAGGATTGGCCGTCATCTCCGCGATCGTGCCCTGTTCTTCCGCAAGCTGGAGGAGATTCGGCTCTCGCGGATTTCCGCCCGTTAGATCGACATTGGCCTGCCCGGTGGTGAGGCTTGCCAGCCCGATATCGGCCTGGGTTGACTTGGTGATCGGTGTTTTGCGGTCGACACGGGCGTCGGCAATGGCAATAGCCGGATTGTTCGGATCGATCTGGACCCGTTCCACCGTGCCCACCCGCACACCGTTGAAAAGTACGGCGCTGCCTGTTCCAAGGCCCGCGGCCGAACCGGGTATCCTGAATCGGATGGGCGCCATATTGCTGCTGTCGCCGACGCCGGCCGTCCAATAGACAAAGCCGAATGCCGCCAGGATGGCAAAGACGGTGAAGATCCCGACGATGACGTAATTTGCTTTTGTTTCCATTATCTAAGCATCTTTGTTCATCTTCAGCGCACAACCTGTCGGGCACGCTTGCCTCGGAAATACGACTTTACCCAGGGCTCTTCGCTCCTCATCATGTCGTCCACCGTGCCTTCCACGAGCACCCGTTTGTTGCCCAGCACAGCGATCCTGTCACATACGGTGAGAAGACTGTCGAGATCATGGGTGACCATATAGACGGTCAGGCCCATCGTATCGCGCATTTTCGCGACCAACTCGTCGAATTCCGCCGCTCCGATCGGATCGAGCCCTGAAGTCGGCTCGTCAAGGAAGACGATATCCGGATCAAGCGCAAGTGCACGTGCGAGGGCGGCACGCTTGATCATACCACCGGAAAGCTCCGAGGGAAATTTATTGGCAGCATCTCGCCTTAATCCCACAAGCTCCAGCTTTAACAGAGCGAGTTCGTCCATGAGCTTGCGGGGGAGATCGAGATATTCCCGCATAGGCACCTGAATGTTCTCAAGCACCGTCAGGGCGGAGAACAGCGCACCATGCTGGAAAAGCACCCCCTGGCGCATATCGATGAGCATACGCTGAGCTTCATTGAGGTCGGCAAGATCCTGGCCATACATGCAGATCGTGCCCGCCTGCTTCGGGATCAGCCCCAGGATCGTTCGGAGAAGCACGGATTTTCCGGCGCCTGAAGCGCCAACGAAGCCGAGGATCTCCCCGCGATAGACATCAAGCGAAAGGTGTTCCAGCACCGTCGTCCGCCCGAACCGCACGGTGATATCGCGAGCCTCCAACACGACCTCGGAGCCATTTGCGGCCGCGGCCGCGCCCCCTTGGTGGGAAGCCTGGTGGGGGGTCTCGTAAGTTTCCGTCGCCATCTCAGAAGTCGATCGCTGCATAGAACATGGCGAAAAGACCATCGACCACGATGACGAGAAAGATCGTTTTAACGACCGACGATGTCACGTGCCTGCCGAGGGATTCGGCGCTACCACCCACCTTCATGCCCTCGACCGAGGCGATGATCCCGATGATGAGCGCCATAAAGGGAGCCTTGATCAGGCCGGCAAAGATGCTGGTGAGATCGATCGCGTCGTGGAGGCGCTGGATGAAGGTTGGCGGCGCGATGTCCGAATAGAACCAGGCGACAAGGATAGCTCCGCCCAAGGCCGCGAAATTGGCAATGATCGTGAGGCATGGAACGGCCACGACAAGCGCAACCAGGCGAGGAAAGACCAGAACGCCGACCGGGTTGAGCCCGATCACGGTCAGCGCATCGACCTCCTCGCGCATTTTCATCGAACCGATCTCGGCGGTGATGGCGCTGCCGGAACGACCTGCGATCATGATGGCGGTCAGAAGGACGCCGAGTTCTCGCAGGATCAGGATGCCGACCAGGTCGACCACAAAGATCTCGGCACCAAAATAACGGAGCTGGAAGGCACCCTGCTGAGCAATGATGGCGCCCACCACGGCCGACATTAACACGATGATCGGAATGGACCCGACGCCCATACGATCGATCTGACTGGCTATGGCGGCGAGATTCACCGCGTGCCCGCGCCCAAGCTTCATCTGCGCGCCGCTGATGGTCGCGCCCAGGATATTCATCCCGTAGAGGAAATCGTCCTTGATGTCGTAGATGGTCTGTCCGATTGCCACCAGTATGGCGACGAGCGCCGAGCCGCGACGTGCGTCCTTGGGAAGAACAGGCTCCTCCGCTGTCGGACCGACGGCCGCCAGCAGAATGGCCGCCGCATCGGAAGCGCCGGTGACAAGGACCTCGGTTCCCCTCTGTTTCTGGGCAGCGATCACCCTGGCCACCAGCCAAGCCCCTGCCGTGTCGAGCTGGCCCACATCGCTCAGGTCGATTTCGAGAGCCTTCGCATCCCTCCGATCGCGCAGAAGACGCATGGGCTCGTCCACCTGGCTCACCGTGCGCGTGGTCCAATTGCCCGAGAGCCGGCAGAAAAGCGCCCCCTCGTCTTCGCGCAACTCAAGCTGCGGCGCGGTCGGGTCGCGCTCCTGGGCAGTGCCATTTCTCCGCGTCAGAATGTTGAACACCATACCCAACATCCTTAAAGCGGCGAGACCGAGAAGAAAACGCCCTTGCCCCCGAAAGCTTTGCATAGACAAGATACGTTGCCGCTCTCTCGATCGTCTGAGGTTTTCATGTCACGCTCAATCTCCATCCAGATCGAAAATTTCCCGATCGCAGGCGTGTTCCGAATCTCGCGCGGTGCCAAGACCGAAGCGCGGGTGCTCACCTGTACGATTTCCGAGGGAGAGGCCAGGGGATGGGGGGAGTGCGTGCCCTACGCCCGTTACGGCGAATCCTTGGAAAGCGTCGCCGCACAAATTGAAGAGATGCGGGCGGATATCGCCAACGGCATCGACCGGCATACATTGCTGAAGCGTATGCCCGCGGGAGCTGCGCGCAACGCGATCGATTGCGCGCTTTGGGACCTGGAAGCCAAACGGATGGGCAGGCGTGTGGCGCAAGCTGTCTGCGTCGCCCCTCCCCAGCCGCTGGTCACGGCTCAAACGATCTCCCTAGGCACCCCCGAAGAGATGGCAAGCCAAGCGCGTCAATATGCTTCCCGGCCCCTCCTGAAGATCAAGGTCGGCGGAGAAGATGACGAAGCACGGATAAAGGCTGTTGCATCTGCCGCCCCGAAGAGCCGGCTCATCCTCGATGCGAACGAAGGCTGGACCGAGAATAATATCGAGGAATATCTGCGGATAGCGGCGACACACCGCGTGGCGCTTGTTGAACAGCCGCTTCCCGCCGGCAGGGACGCCCTTCTGCGCGAAATCGCGCATCCCATAGCGATCTGCGCCGACGAAAGCCTGCATACGACAGCTGATCTCGAAGGGCTTCGCGGTCTCTACGATGCAGTGAACATCAAGCTCGACAAGACAGGCGGCCTCACGGAGGCAATTCTCCTGCGCGATCGGGCTCGTGCGCTCGGTTTCTCGATCATGGTGGGCTGCATGGTGGGCACGTCGCTGGCGATGGCGCCGGCGGTCCTGCTGGCGCAGGGTGCTGAATATGTCGACCTTGACGGCCCTCTCCTGCTTGCGCGCGACCGTATCCCTGGGCTCGCCTATGACGGCGCGCTCGTGGCGCCGCCCGAGCCGGAACTATGGGGATAACGATCTCCGGTGTGCCCCATTGCGAGCACAACCGTCGGCGCTGCAGGAGGAAGCAGCGGCACAACGAGCCTGGCCGCCTCAGCCGCATTTCAGGTCGGGCAGCGATGAGGCTAACCTCCAAGTGAAACGCCATAGCCCCACCCCACGGCCCTGAACCTCGCACTTTTTTCCAGATCCGGAACACCTGAAATGCCCGCCACCATCAGCACGGCCTTCATCTTCATCGCAGCCGCCCTTGCGGAGATCGCCGGATGTTTTGCTTTCTGGGCCTGGCTCCGGCAAGGCAAATCGATCCTTTGGATCGCTCCGGGCGCCGTTTCGCTCCTGCTGTTCGCCTATTTTCTGACGCTTTTGCCGAGCGATCACGCGGGTCGGGCTTATGCCGCCTATGGAGGGATCTACATCACCGCTTCGCTTCTCTGGCTCTGGCTTGCCGAGGGGCAAAAACCGGATCTATGGGACATATCGGGCGGAGCGATCGCGATTTTTGCCGCGTTGATTATTCTCTTCGCCCCACGGACGCCATGAGGGGGCATCGCCGCTCAGGCAGCCTCAGGGACCTCTTCCTTGAGCGGCGCGCGCGCAGGCCGACCAGTTGCAGTCATTTTCGCAGCTTCGATTTTCGCCCAGGTGATGATCTCGAAATTGCCGTCGAAGTCCTCCACCAGCGCCGTGCAGCTTTCCACCCAATCACCCGCATTCATGTATTGGACGCCGCGGATCCGCTCGATCGCGGCGTGGTGAATGTGGCCGCAGATCACCCCATCCACCTCGGATCGGAGGGCTTCCTGGGCAAGCACATCCTGGAATGAACTGATGAATTTTACCGCCTTCTTTACCTTCACCTTCGCCCAGGACGAGAAGGACCAGTAAGGTTGGCCGGTGAGGCGGCGGAAAGCCGCGACCACCCGGTTCACCACGATGGCCGCGTCATAGGCGCGGTCCCCCAGGTAAGCCAGCCAGCGGACATTGTGAACGACGGCGTCGAACTGGTCGCCATGGATGACGAGAAAGCGCCGCCCGTCAGCGCCATCATGGATGACCCTGTCCGCCACGGCGATGCCGCCGAAATGAATGCCTTCGAAAGCGCGCAGGAATTCGTCGTGATTGCCTGCGATGTAGAAGATCCTGGTTCCCTTACGCGCTTTGCGCAGAAGCTTCTGCACCACGTCGTTGTGGTCCTGCGGCCAATGCCATGAGCGCTTCAGCCGCCATCCGTCCACGATGTCACCGACGAGGTAAATCGTTTCCGCATCGTGATGGCGCAGAAAATCGATGAGGAACTTCGCCTTTGCCGGCCTGGACCCCAGATGGATGTCTGACAGGAAGATCGTTCGAAATGAGCGTGGCGCGATCGGGAGCATAGCAATTCCAGCTTTTCGTCGCGTTCCCTATGCCCCGATTCATGTCACAGGCATGTGACGGTTGCCATGCCGGACTCCCGGGAGTAGACGATCATGGAAGGCAATGCGGGAACAGCTCAATGGATCTGGGTATCGCGGGTAAGAATGCTATCGTGTGCGCATCGAGCAGAGGCCTTGGCCGCGGTTGCGCGATGGCATTGGCGGAAGCGGGTTGCAATCTGGTCGTCAACGGCCGCGATCCGCAGACGCTGCAGGAGACGGCACAGGAGATCCGGGACCGGTTCGGCGTCTCAGTGGCCGAGGTTGCGGCGGATGTCTCGACCTACGAGGGGCAGAAGGCCCTGCTGGCCGCCTGTCCCGCGCCCGACATTCTCGTCAACAACAATGCTGGTCCGCCGCTGAAGGATTTTCAGGCATTGTCGCGGGAAGAGCTGCTGAAAGGCGTAACCCAGAACATGGTCACGCCGCTGGAGCTGATCCAGGCTGCGCTGCCCGGCATGACGGAACGCGGCTTTGGGCGTATCGTCAACATCACGTCTCTGTCGGTCTATATGCCTATTTCCGGGCTCGATCTTTCCTCTGGCGCCCGCGCCGGCTTGACGGCGTTTCTGGCCGGCGTTTCTCGCAAGGTGGCGAACAAGGGCGTTACGATCAACAATCTGCTGCCGGGGAAATTCGGGACAGACCGGCTCAACAGCAACATCAGGCACGCTGCCGAAAAGGCCGGCCGCTCTTTCGAAGAACAGGCGCAGCGTCAGGCATCGGAAGTGCCTGCCGGCCGCTTCGGCACGCCTGAGGAGTTCGGGCAGGTCTGTGCCTTCCTGTGCTCTATCCATGCGGGCTACCTGACGGGCCAAAACATCCGGCTCGACGGCGGCTTGTTCCCGAGTGCATTCTGATAAACTGTCCTCCGCTTCGGCGGCGAATCGGTGATTGATGGAGGGATGATTGAAACTTTTGCGTTTTGGCAACAAAGGTTCGGAGAAGCCGGCCGTTCTTCATACCGACGGGACCATTCGGGACGTATCTTCCCTTGTGGCTGACTATACCCCGTCAACCATTTCACCGGCGCTCCTGCGCATTCTCGCCTCCGCCGATATCGGCTCGCTGCCCACGGTGCCTCAGGTGACACGTATCGGAGCTCCGATCGCTCGCACCGGCCATTTCATCGCCATCGGCCTCAATTATGCAGACCATGCGGCCGAGTCCGGCCAACCTGTGCCCAGCGAACCCGTGGTGTTTTCCAAGGCGCCCAGCTGCCTTTCCGGGCCGAATGACGATGTCGTGCTGCCAAAGGGCTCTCAGAAGGGCGACTGGGAGGTCGAGCTTGCCGTCATCATCGGCGAGCGCTGCGACTACGTCTCCGAAGAGGAAGCGCTTTCGCGCGTGTTCGGCTACGCCGTGTGCAACGACGTTTCCGAGCGCGAATATCAGGCCGAGCGCGGCGGCCAGTGGATCAAGGGTAAGAGCGCGCCGACCTTCGGACCTCTCGGCCCCTGGATCGTGACATCCGACGAGATTTCCGATCCGCAGAACCTCGACATGTTCCTGGACGTGAACGGCGAGCGCATGCAGACCGGAAGCACGAGCACGATGATCTTCTCGGTCGCTGAGATCATCTCATACCTTTCGCGCTTCATGGTGCTCGAGCCGGGCGACGTGATCACCACCGGCACACCGCCGGGCGTCGGCATGGGCAAGAAGCCGCAGGTCTACCTGAAGGCCGGGGACGAAATGCTTCTTGGCGTTACGGGCCTGGGCGAGCAGCGCCAGCGCGTCATCGCACGCTGATTGAATCCCACATGTTTTCTGTAAGAAGAGGGGCGACAGCCGAATAGGCCATGGCCGCGAAGAAGACACGTTCGGATCTGGATGAGGCTGCCCTTTTCTTCCATCGTCACCCCGTACCGGGCAAGCTGGAGATCCAGCCGACGAAGCCGCTCGGCAACCAGCGCGACCTGGCGCTTGCCTATTCTCCAGGCGTGGCCGCGCCGTGCCTGGCGATCCAGGAGGATCCGGCCCTTGCCGCCGACTACACTTCTCGCGCCAATCTGGTCGGCGTGGTGTCGAACGGAACCGCAGTCCTCGGCCTTGGCGATATCGGTCCGCTCGCCTCGAAGCCGGTGATGGAGGGGAAAGCTGTCCTCTTCAAGAAATTCGCTGGCATCAATGTTTTCGACATCGAGATCGACGCGCCCGATGTCGACCGCATGGTGGAGACCATCGCCGCGCTGGAGCCCACCTTCGGCGGCATCAACCTTGAAGACATCAAGGCGCCGGAATGCTTTGAGGTCGAGGAGCGCCTCAAGGCGCGCATGAAGATCCCTGTCTTCCATGACGACCAGCACGGAACGGCGATCATCGTGGCGGCAGCGGTCCTGAACGGCTTGGAGCTTGCGGGCAAGGACATCGCCTCTGCCAAGATCGTGACCTCCGGTGCGGGCGCCGCGGCGCTCGCCTGCTTGAACCTGCTCGTCTCGCTGGGCGCAAAGACGGAGAATATCTGGATCACGGACCGGTATGGCGTCGCTTATCGCGGGCGTGTTGAGGAGATGGACCGCTGGAAGGAGCCCTATCTCAAGGACACGAACGCCAGGGAGCTGACAGACGTGATTGGCGGGGCGGATGTGTTTCTTGGCCTTTCGGTCGGCGGCGTTCTGAAGCCGGAAATGCTCAAGGAGATGGCCGATCGGCCGTTGATCCTGGCGCTCGCCAACCCAAATCCGGAGATCATGCCGGAGGAGGCACGCAAGGCGCGGCCCGACGCCATGATCTGCACGGGACGATCAGATTTTCCGAACCAGGTCAACAACGTCCTGTGCTTTCCCTATATCTTCCGCGGCGCGCTCGATGTCGGCGCCACGGCGATCAACGAAGAGATGAAGCTTGCGGCGGTGCGTGCCATCGCCGCGCTTGCCCGTGAGGAGCCTTCGGAAGTCGCCGCCCGCGCCTATTCCGGTGAGACGCCTGTCTTCGGACCGGATTTCCTCATCCCCTCGCCTTTCGATCCACGGCTGATTCTCAGGATCGCGCCCGCGGTCGCCAAGGCGGCAATGGATTCGGGCGCCGCGACGCGCCCGATCGAGGACATGGACGCCTATCTTGATCGGCTGAACCGATTCGTCTTCCGCACCGGCCTGGTGATGAAGCCGGTCTTCTCTGCCGCCAAGCAGGCCGGGCGTAAGCGCGTCATCTATGCGGATGGTGAAGACGAGCGGGTGCTGCGCGCCGCGCAGGTTGTGCTGGAGGAAGGGCTTGCGCAGCCCATCATCATCGGCCGCCCGCATGTGGTCGAGGTACGCCTGAAGCGATACGGCCTGAAGATCAGGCCCGGCATCGATTTCGAGATCATCAATCCGGAGGACGATCCGCGCTACCGCGACTATGTGGATCTCCTGATCCGCATCGCGGGCCGGCGCGGTGTGACGACTGAGGTGGCGCGCACGCTCGTGCGGACGAACACCACCGTCATCGCCGCTCTTGCCATGATGCGCGGCGAGGCTGATGGCATGATCTGTGGTCTCGAAGGCCGCTTCGAGCGGCATCTGCGTTACGTGGATGCGATCATCGGCCGTCGGGAGGGAGTGCGGGATATTTCAGCACTGTCGCTGCTCATCACGCAGCAGGGCGTGATGTTCTTCACCGATACCTATGTGACGCTCGATCCATCCGCGGAGGAAATAGCGGAGATGACAGTGCTCGCGGCGGAGGAGATCCGCCGTTTCGGCATCGAACCAAAGGCAGCACTCCTCTCGCATTCGGATTTCGGCTCGCGCGACTCCGCAAGTGCTTTGAAGATGCGCGAGGCCGTCGGTATTCTGCATCGCATCGCACCGGACCTCATCGCGGACGGCGAGATGCATGGCGATGCCGCGCTTTCCGAGGAGTTGCGCCAGCGTGTCTATCCGCACGCACTGCTGAAAGGCGAAGCAAACCTGCTGGTGTTCCCGAACCTCGATGCCGCCAACATCACGCTTACCACGGTAAAGGCGATGACGGATGCGCTCCATGTCGGGCCAATCCTGCTCGGAATGGCTCGGCCGGCTCATATCCTTACGCCTTCCGTCACCTCGCGCGGCATCGTCAACATGACCGCGCTTGCGGCCGTCGAGGTTCTTCAGAGCCAGAACCGTCAGCTGCACCTGCCGGGTTAGCGCCGAGGACCGGAATCGGTTTCGCGAGATACGCAGTTCGGTAACGCGCACCGTTCCCTGCTCGTCCCCGAGCCTGCCCGACGTAACGCGGGATTAAGACTGGCTTGATACGCTCTGGCTCGTAACTGCGGTCGCTTGAACGAGCCGCAGACGGCGTTTGGCGGAGTGTGTAATGCGTCTCTCGGAAAGATGGCGGGCGGGCGCTCGCCTGGTGATCCTTTCAGGTACGGTGCTCTTGGCAGCAAGCGGCGGCGCTGCGGCTCAAACCGCCGGTTATGTCGTCATCGGCGGTGGAACCGACAATGGGGCGCCCGACGCCGAGAAAACCTCTTCCATCCAGGCGCCGGAAGCATTTCCTTCCATCCAGGAAATTCCGCCTGTAAACGCAATTGTACCGGAACCGGCCCGCACCCACGAAGCTGCTGCCCGACCGATGACCGAGGCAGAGAAGAATGTCAGGGTCGTCGGCCCAAAGTTCCTTCCCGACCCAGAAGAGGCAATAGATCTGCGAGCTCCGGGCCGGAATCGCGCCCGGTAAGCGCCAGTCGCAAGGGCTTGAAGAGGGCCTTCCCCTTGCGACCGGTCCGTTCTTTTACCTTCTCGGTCCAGATGCGCCACGTTTCGTGGTTCCACGGTTCGGGCGGAAGGAGATCGAAGGCATCGCGCAGGAACATGCGATCCTCATCGGAAAACTCGGCCTGTTCCGGACCTTCGGTCACGATGCGCCACCAGCCGGCCGTATCCTGGAGCTTCTCGATATTGCCGCGCACCGCATTCCAGAACGGCTGAGCTAAAAGTCCCTCGACACCCATCGCTTCAAGACGGGGAGCGACCTGTTCGAACGGCATTGCCTGGATGAGCGAACGGCTGAGCGCCTCAAGCTCCGCAGGATCGAATTTTGCCGAGGATTTGGAACTCGACGCCGGGTCGAAATGGGCTGCAAGCTCATCCATGTCGCGATAGGCCGACACCGCTTCCGACGTGCCGATGAGCACGGCGAGCGATGCGACCGCCATTGGCTCCACGCCCGCTTCGCGGAGGCTGGCGATCGAGAGCGCCCCGGTGCGCTTGGAAAGGCCCTCGCCCGTGACGGTTGTAAGCAGGTTGTGATGGCCAAAGCCTGGCGCTTTTGCACCCAGCGCTTCAAAAATCGCGATCTGCGCGCCGGTGTTGGTCACGTGGTCGTCGCCGCGGATGACATGGGTGATGCCAAGGTCGATATCGTCCACCACGGAAGGCAGCGTATAGAGGAAGGTTCCGTCTTCCCTGACCAGAACCGGGTCTGACATGGAAGCGAGATCGACGGTCTGGGAGCCGCGGATGATATCATCCCAATGGATCTCGGTGCGCCTGGTCGTAAAAGGATCGCTCTCGAAATTGGGCAGGAGAAAGCGCCAGTGCGGCTTTCGGCCTTCCGCCTCATAGGCCGCTTTCTGCTCGTCCGAAAGCCGCAGCGCTTCACGGCCATAGATCGGCGGCAGCCGGCGCGAGAGCCTGATCTTCCGGCGCAGTTCCAGTTCCTCTGCGGTCTCGTAGCAGGGATAGAGACGTCCCGCCTCTTTGAGCTTCTCGACCGCGCGATTGTAAAGCGCAAACCGATCGGACTGCCGCACCGTCACATCGGGCTCGATCCCGAGCCAACCCAGATCGACCTCGATTTGATCGGCATATTCCCGGCGGGAGCGTTCGACATCCGTGTCGTCGAAGCGCAGCACGAAAGAACCGCCCGCCTTCTTGGCGAACAACCAGTTGAACAGCGCCGTGCGGGCGTTGCCGATATGAATCTGCCCCGTCGGTGACGGTGCGAAGCGAACTGTTACGGTCATGGCGCGGAGGTAGCCGACACCTCGGCCATTTGCAAGGACCGTGCCTGGAGCCGGCGGGAGACCATCAGCATGAGGATGGCCGCCCCTATGCAATAAACACCCATGGCCGCGATTTGCAGCGGGTAGGATACGCCGATATCGATCAGGTACCCCGTCAGACCCGGCGCCGCGCCAGTGGCAAACACCAGGATCGCAACGATCAGAGCCCGTACCGCGCCAAGATGACGAATCCCATAGATCTCCGGCCAAAGAGCCCCCAAAAGCGTGGACGAAAACCCGTTGGACATGCCGAGCAGGCCCATGAAGACGAACACGCTCCATTGCGCATCAAAGGATGCGAGCACGAAGCAAGCGACAGCCAGGGGCAGGAGGAAAGCAGGCAGCATCGCCACGGCGGAGAAGCGGTCGATCAGCTGGCCCGAAACGAGCGCAAAGATCACCGTCATACTCGCAGAGACGGTGAAGGCCGATGCGAAGACTTCCAATGACCAGCCCCTAAGTTCCACCAAGTACACCTGATGAAAGGCGATTGTCGTGCCGATGAATCCAGGCGCCATGACACCGAGCAGCAAGATGTAGAACAGCGGATCGCGCACCACCTCGGCACGCGTCCAATCGCGTCCTGTCGTCACGCGGGCGGCAGGATCGCTCGCCCTCGGCGTGCGCTCCACCGCCATGAGCGAGGAGATGGCCGGCAGTGCGATCAGCAGGAGGAAACCAGCGGATATGAGCCAGCCGTTGCGCCAGCCGACCAGTGCGGCAAGCGCCACGAAAATGAGCGGAAGTGTGGCCTCGCCCCCATTGTGCCCGAGCGTGACGATGGAGACCGCGCGCCCGCGCTGGGCGGAGAACCAGCGCCCCATCGCGGTGAATGCATTCTGCGTCATCATCCCCTGGCCGAAAAGCCGCAGGAGATAGATCGTCAGGCAAAGCAGAATCACCGATTGGGATAGGGCCATCGAAATGCAGGCAAGCGCCAGCATCGGCACAGTGATCAGGGTTACGGTTTTCGGAGAATAGCGGTCGACGATCTGCCCGAATTTTGTGAGCGTGAATGCGCTGGCAAGCGTCGCCAGCATGTAGATCATGCCGAATGCGCCATGGGAAAGGTCGTATTCTTCCCTGATGTGGCCGGCGGAAATGGAAATAAAGAATGTCTGGCCGAAGGAGGAGAAGAAGGTGAGCAGGAAACCGCCGGCGAGCCAGCGGGCATTTTCGCGGAGGAAATTGAAAAAGGACATCGGTTTCTTGTTGGAGAGCGCCGGAACGCTAAGCCCATGCCGGATTCGGGCAGACGTCGCATCCTATGCACCCATCCGCAGGAGGCAAGGCGCAGCGCCGCTGCCACACCTTCTTTTCCCTGCTGGCGCAACACTGCTTGCATGACAGATAAGTCTATGCTTATCTATCTTCATGAACGAGTCGGACGTCTTTCGCGCACTTGCAGACCCGACCAGGCGAGCTGTCCTGGAGCGGCTGCTCGAGGGCGAGAAGAATGCGACGGAACTGCGGGAGGGCCTCGGTATCTCGCAGCCGGCTGTTTCGCAGCATGTCGCGGTGTTGCGGAGCGCTGGTCTGATCGCGGAAAAGAAGCATGGCCGCCATGTGCATTACAGCCTGGCACCGGACGGGCTCGCGCCCGTGTTCGACTGGCTCAGCCGTTATCGCGCCTACTGGCCGGCCCGCGTCGAAAGGCTGAAAACGCTTCTGAAGGAGATGGACCAATGACGCTCAGCGTGGATACGAAGCGGGACGAGGTCGTCGTGGAATGCGAAATGGAGACTACGCCCGAAAAGCTGTGGCGGGCGCTCACGGAAGAGGCGTTCCTGTCCGACTGGCTGGACGCCAGCCCTTCAGATGAAGCCGTGCAAGCGCCGGAGTGTCGTAACTACAGGCTTCTAGAAGCCAAACCTTATAGCCGTGTCAGCTACGCTTGGCATGATCCTGACCACCCTGACGCGCCCTCCCTGGTCACGGTCGAACTCGAGCGGCTGCCGGCCGGGCGCACCTGGTTTCGTCTGACGCACGGGCCGGTGGCAAGCGGAATTCATGCCATGGCGGCAAACACGAACCGCCAACCGCTGGCGATGGCGGGGTGAAGAAATAGCGAACGGGACTAGGGATCGGGACGCGTCCGGTCGCCCTGCCCCATTCGCTCCCAACGTCCAAACTGGAAGCAAGGAGGTTGCGCCATGCGCGACATGATGAATCTCGTGCCCATGGTTGTCGAGCAATCAGCGCGTGGAGAACGCGCCTTCGACATTTTTTCGCGGCTTCTACGCGAGCGCATCATCTTCCTGAACGGCCAGGTGGACGACAACTCAGCTGCGCTCATCTGCGCGCAGATGCTGCATCTGGAAGCCGAGAACCCGAAAAAAGAAATCGCGTTCTACATCAACTCGCCGGGCGGCGTGGTCTCCAGCGGGTTTGCGATTTACGACACGATGCAGTTCATCAAATGCCCCGTCGCCACGCTTTGCCTTGGCACCGCGGCCTCCATGGGATCGTTCCTGCTGATGGCGGGCGAACGTGGCATGCGCGTCGCGCTTCCGAACGCCAGCATCATCCTGCATCAACCTTTGGGCGGCTTTCAGGGGCAGGCGTCCGATATTGAACGCCATGCGCAGAATGTCATGAGGCTGAAGCGCAGGATGATCCGCCTCTACGCCGAACACTGCGGCCGCACCGAGGAAGAGGTGGAGCGTACGCTCGACCGCGACTTCTTCATGACCGCAGAGGATGCCCGGGAGTGGGGACTGGTCGATCACGTCTATCGTCGGCGTGAAGGAGCGGTCTCGCTTCCAGCGCCGTGCATATAGCCCTCACTAGCGGGGGATCCTCAGAATGGTGTCTTCGTCATCGTCCCATGGATTGAGGATACACCTGTAGCCGACCCGGCAGGATTGGGTATCGCGCGTCGAGATCCACGCATCATCCGCGACATGCCCAACGGGACAGAAGCGCTCTCCGGCGACATAGCGATCGTAGGTGAAGCGCCCAGTCGTGAGCACGACCGCCCCATTTTGCTGCACCAGGGAACGAGCTTCTCCACAAGAAAGATTGCGCGCATCCACCCTGCCCTGTGCGGTTGCCAGAGTGGTCGAAAGGGCGAGCAGAGCAAACGCCGCCAAGCCGCGCCCCATTATTCCTGAGCTTTGCATCATCTGTCCTCAACCTTGTCCAAACGACAAAATCGCTTTATCTGCCTCCCAGCACGGCTGCTGGACTTGCGCCGGCAGTTCCTCACAAATGCGGTCAGCGCGGCACAATCACGGCCGCCAGACCCACAATTTCGTGAAGTCATGGCCGGCGAAACAGCATCTCTTCTGACACTCGATTACGCGGCGTTGAAGCCCGAGACAACCGCGATCTTTCTCGACTTCGACGGCACGCTCGCAGATATCGCCGAACGGCCAGAGGATGTTTCCGTTCCCCTCGCCACACGCGAAATACTGGCACGCCTTCAGGAAAGCACCCGCGGAGCGGTTGCGATCATCACGGGCCGGCCGATCGAGACGATCGATCACTTTCTGGTGCCTCTACGGCTGCCCGTTGCAGGCGTGCATGGCATGGAGCGCAGGACAGCCGGCGGACAGCGCATCGACAGCGTGGTGGACGAAGAGACCCTCGCTCATGTCCGGGTACAATTGGAAGCGTTTGCTCATGCGCATGACGGGGTCCTTGTCGAGACCAAGCACGGCTCTCTCGCCCTGCACTACCGTCAGCGGCCTGAACTGGCAGATGAGTCGATTGCCGCCGTGCATGCGGCAGTAGCGGGCGTGCATGGCCTTCATCTTCTTCATGGCAAGATGGTGGTCGAGGTAAAAGGGGGAAAGGCGACGAAGGCGGACGCCTTGAGCGCCTTCATGCAGGAGGAGCCTTTTCGCGGACGGGTGCCGCTCTTTGCCGGCGACGACGTAACCGACGAGGATGCCTTCAATCAGATCGCAAATCTGAACGGGATTTCCATCAAAATCGGTGAGGGTTCCACCGCGGCCCAATTTCGGACCGAAGGGACGGCCAGTTTTCGTGAGTGGCTCGGCCGTCTGGCCGATAGTTTTGACCTTCGGAGGCGTTGACAAATAAGGTTTTCAAGCATGACAACACTCAATCTGGGCGTTATCGGCAATTGCACCTATTCTGCGCTCATCGACCCAAAGGGTCGCATTTTGTGGTGTTGCCTGCCGCGTTTCGATGGAGATCCGGTCTTCAACGCGCTGCTGGCGGGGGAGGACGATCCCTCGGAAGGGCTTTTCTCGATCGGGCTTGAAGGCCTGACGGAGACAGAACAGCATTATGACGGCAATACCGCAGTTCTCGTCACGCGGCTGCACAGCAGTTCCGGTTCACTGGAAATAACCGATTCCGCACCGCGCTTCTTCTGGCGCGACCGCATTTTCCGTCCGCAAACACTGGTGCGGCGTATCCGCCCTCTTTCAGGCACACCGCGCATCTCCATTCGGGTCAAACCGACCTTCGGCTATGGGACCCAGCGTCCTCAGTCGACCCGTGGCTCAAACCATATACGTTATGTCGGGCCTGAGATGACCTTGAGGCTCACCACGAACGCTCCGATCGACTATGTGCTCGATGAGACCTTTTTCAATCTGTCCGCACCGATCGATTTCATCTTCGGTCCTGACGAGACCATTGAGGACGGCGTAGCGCATACCGCGCGCGAGTTCGAGGAGCGGACGGCGGCCTACTGGCGCGGATGGGTGGCCAATCTCGCTCTGCCCTTCGAATGGCAGGATGCGGTGATCCGCGCGGCGATCACGCTGAAGATGTGCACCTATGAGCCCACGGGCGCCATCATCGCGGCGATGACGACGAGCATTCCAGAAGCACCCGACAGCGGGCGTAATTGGGACTACCGCTTCTGCTGGTTGCGCGACGCCTTCTTCGTCGTACGGGCCTTAAACAGCCTTGGCACCGTCCAGACGATGGAAAACTACTTCCGATATCTGATGGATATCGTGGCCGATGCCGATGGGGGCCACTTGCAGCCGGTTTTCGGCATCGGGCGGGAAAGGCAGCTGACCGAGAATATCCTCGACCATTTCGCAGGTTATCGCGGCATGGGGCCCGTGCGCTGCGGAAACCAAGCCTTCGAGCACTATCAACACGACGTTTACGGCAATGTGATCTTGGGCGCGGCCCAGATCTTCTTCGACCGCCGCATCGAGATGAAGCCGAATATCACGCACTTCCAGTTGCTGGAACAAGCGGGCGAACAGGCCTACCGGCTATACAATCAACCTGATGCGGGTATGTGGGAACTCCGTTCCCGCTCACGCGTTCACACGTCCTCTAGCCTTATGTGTTGGGCCGCCTGCGACAGGCTCGCCCACATAGCCGCCCAATTAGGAGAAGCTGCGCGTGTTCGCTATTGGAGAGAGCGTGCGGACGAGATCAAGGAGCGCATCCTGGCCGAAGCCTGGTCGGAGAAGCGTCGGGCATTCGTGGAAAGCTTTGGAGGCGAGACGCTCGACGCGAGCGTGCTTCTAATGGCGGAAGTCGGCTTTATCGATCCGCGCGATCCGCGCTTTGTGAGCACTGTTGACGAGCTCGAGAAGGTGCTCGCCATTGGGCCGCACATGATGCGTTACGAGGCCGCCGACGATTTCGGCAAGCCGGAAGTCGCTTTCAATATCTGCGCTTTTTGGCGTCTCGACGCGCTTGCACGCATCGGTCGGCGGGAGGAAGCGCGCGAGATTTTCGAGGCATTGCTGAAGGCTCGTAACCCGCTGGGGATTCTGTCCGAAGATACCCATCCCGTCACCGGCGAGATGTGGGGCAATTATCCGCAGACCTATTCTATGGTGGGCATCATCAATGGCGCCCGCCGGCTATCCAAACCATGGGAGACAGTAGTGTGAACAGGCTTGTCGTCGTCTCGAACCGCGTTGCGGATCTGACAAGGACGTCTCAGGCCGGCGGCCTGGCCGTGGGCCTTGCGGATTCCCTGCGCCAGCGGGGCGGCGTTTGGATGGGCTGGGACGGTCAGACGCTGAAATACGAGGAGGAGCCCGAGCCGCGCATCCGCAAGATCGGGGAGGTCACGCAGGCAACGATCCCGCTCACCGAACAGGATTACGCAGAATATTATCTGGGTTTCGCCAACAGCGTGCTCTGGCCCCTCTTCCATTACCGGTTGGACCTGGTGGAGTACAAGACGGCGTTCCTGGAGGGCTACCGCAGAGTCAACGCGAAATTCGCGAACGCGCTGGCCTCCATCCTGCGTGATGACGATCTGATCTGGATCCATGACTACCACCTGATCCCCCTCGCGGCGGAACTGCGCGAGCGTGGCTGCAAGCAGCGCATCGGCTTCTTCCTGCATATCCCCCTGCCGCCACCTGAAATCCTCGCGGCAGTGCCCCGCCACCGCTGGCTGGTCGAGTGCCTCCTGAAGTATGACGTGGTCGGCTTCCAGACGCAGACGGACCTCAACAATCTCCTGCGCTATGTCGAGGATCATCTGGGCTGCGAGCTGCTTCCCGACGGCCGCATCAAGACGCGCGAACGGGAGGTGATCGCCGGCTTCTATCCGATCGGCATCGACGTAGACGCCTTCGTGGCCATGGCCGAGAAGCCAAACGACGCCGTGCAGATCGAGACGAAACGCCGCGAAATCCTGGGGCGTAGACAGATTATCGGCGTCGATCGGTTGGACTACACCAAAGGCCTGCCGGATCGGCTGCGGGCATTCGCCCGTCTTCTGGAAATGTATCCGGAGATGCGCAAGTCCGTCGCGCTCATGCAGATCGCCACGCCTACGCGTGAGGAGGTCGAGGCCTATGTCGAGATCCGCAAGGAGCTTGAAGCGCTTTCCGGCGCCATCAATGGCCGCTTTGCCGATTTCAACTGGACGCCCGTGCGCTACATCCACGGCACGGTGCCACGCGATGCGCTCGCGGCCCTCTATCGCGCAAGCCAGGTGGGCTTCGTCACGCCGCTGCGCGACGGCATGAACCTCGTTGCAAAGGAATATGTCGCCGCCCAATCCATGGACGACCCTGGCGTGCTGGTGCTTTCGAAATTCGCGGGTGCCGCCGAGGACCTGCACGAGGCATTGATCGTCAATCCCTACGATGTGGACGACATGGCCCGCAATCTCTGCCGAGCGCTTACAATGCCGCTTGAGGAAAGGCAGGATCGGCAGGCAGCGCTTATGGAAAGAATCCGCAAACACGACTCGACCAATTGGCTGAACTGCTTCATGGCCGCGCTCGAAAGGGGCGAGACGAAGAAGGACGAGGAATAGGGAAGGCATTCTCCGGCGAGCCGGCGCGTTCGGCCGCTTTCGGGCGTGGGTGCCTCCGCTTAATCCGCAGGATCCATGCCTGAACGAAACCGCAGGCGCTTTTACAAGAACCGCTCGTCAGTCCTTTTTCTTGTTCGGCAGGTTCTTTCGCTTGGTGTGGGCAAGCTCCTCAAGCTGCTTCTCGCTCATGGATTCCTCCATTCCGCGTGAAGCGCCCTTGAGCTTGGATTTCGGTGTCTCACCCCGCTTGGCCGATAGCGCGGCACCGGCTGCTTTCTGCTGTGCCTTGGATTTTGCAGGCATCACTCGCCTCCTTGCTTGATGGACGAAAAATCCCTCAAGGCAAAGGAAAGTTCCGGACGGAACGGGAACAGGAAGACTGCGCATCGTGTTCTTCTGAGAAACCCTGGACACGAGGCAAGGCAATGAGCGAGCAGACACTTCCGAAGCAGGAGCAAGAACACCAGCCGGGCAAAGAGCACGAGATGGATCCGCGTCCGGATTTCACTCCCCGCTACCGCGGCTCGGACCGACTGAAAGGAAAGGTGGCGGTCATCACAGGCGGCGATTCCGGCATCGGCCGTGCCACCGCCATTCTCTTCGCACGTGAGGGAGCGAAGGTCGCATTCCTCTACAAGGACGAGAAGAAGGACGCCGAGGAAACCGAACAGCTCGTTCAGGCCGAAGGGGCGGAAGTGTTCTCCATGGCCGGCGATGTGGGAGAGACCGACACGGCGGAGCGCTTCGTCCAGGCCGTGATCGACCGTTTCGGAAAAATCGATGTTCTCGTCAACAATGCCGCCGAGCAGCACTATCAGGAAGAGCTGACCGACATTTCGGATGAGCAACTGGAGCGGACCTACAAGACCAACATTTTCGGCATGTTCCGGGTGACGCGGGCTGCCTTGCCGCATATGCAACAAGGCTCGTCCATCATCTGCACGACATCTGTGACTGCCTTTAAGGGACAGGATGTGTTGATGGATTATGCGTCAACCAAAGGTGCCATCCTCGCCTTCGTGCGTGCGCTCTCAGGCAATCTCGCCTCGAAAGGCATCCGTGTGAATGCCGTCGCACCAGGCCCGATCTGGACGCCGCTGATTCCGGCCTCTTTCCCTGCCGAGAATGTCGCAAAATTTGGCAAGAACGTGCCGCTTGGCCGGCCCGGCCAACCGAACGAAGTGGCGCCCTGCATGCTGTTCCTCGCTTGCGAGGATTCTTCCTACATCACCGGCCAGACGCTGCACCCCAACGGCGGAACGCTGGTGGGTGGATAGAGTACGTGCTTCACGAAGCATTCCTTCGCCCCCGTTGGCCAGGCCAGAGGGGCGAAGGTTACCTTGTCATGATGGATTGCCAGCCCTCGTCAGGCGCGAACCGTTCGCCATGCTTCTCTTCGAGACGGCGCAGCTTGGCGATGATGTCGCTCGCTCCGCGTTCGCGGGCGTAGAGAAGAGGTCCGCCTCGGAACGGCGCGAAGCCCGTGCCGAAGATCATGGCGCCATCAACAATTTCCTCATCGGCGACAATGCCTTCGCGCAGACAGCGCACAAGCGTGTTCAGCATAGGCAGGATTAGCCGGTCTGCCGTTTCGGCGTCGGCCCGGGGGATCTGCGGATCGTCCGCCACCTTCGTCTCCTCCTTCCGCGGCACGCCCTTTTCATCATAGACATAAAAGCCCCTGCCCGCCTTGCGGCCGGTCTCGCCCGCCTCGACCTTGTGGACGAGCCATAAGGGGATTTCGGGCATGGGGTCGGACGAACGCTCCTTGAGCATGCGCGCGACCTCCAGGCAGATATCGAGACCCACGCGGTCCGCCAGTTCGAGCGGCCCCATGGGCATGCCGAAGTTACGGGCCGCGCGGTCGATCGCCTCCTTCGGGAGGCCCTCGTCGAACATGATAAAGGCTTCGACCAGATAAGGCGTGAGGGCACGGTTGACAAGAAATCCGGGCGCGCTCTTCACCGGCGCCGGCAAGCGGGAGATATCGCCGCAGAAAGCACGCCCCCGCGCAAGCGTCTCCTCGCTTGCCCCGTCATGAGCCACGATCTCCACCAGTTCCATCCGCGTGACCGGATTGAAGAAGTGGAGCCCCAGGAAACGGTCTGGGAAAGGCAGTCCCTCGCGCAACACTTCCAGCGGGATCGATGAGGTGTTCGTCGCCAGGATCGCACTGGGCTTCATACCAGGCGCGATCGCCTCATAGACCCTGCGCTTTACCTCCGCCTTCTCCGCTACCGCTTCGATGACGAGATCAGCCTTGGCGAGACCGCCTCCATCGAAATCGGGTAACAGGCGGTCTAGCGCGTCGCGGCGCTCGAGACTGGAATGAAGCCGCTTGTCGAAGAAGGCGGAGGCACGACCGACGGCGCGGGCTATGGCCCTGGGATCGAGGTCCGTCAACGTCACCCGCAGGCCCCGCGCTGCACACCAGGCAGCGATATCGCCACCCATCGTGCCCGCGCCGATGACATGAACGCGAGAAATGCCGCTCTCTCCTTTGGCGAGCGACTTCAATCCTTCGCGCAGGAAGAAGACGCGGATGAGATGCTGTGCCGTCTCGCCGACCAGGAGTTCGGAGAAGGAGCGGATCTCCGCCCGCTGCATGGCTCTGGGGTCTCCGCCATGCTCCTCCCACAGATCGATAAGGCGGTACGGCGCGGGGTAGTGTTGTTTCGGCGCATTCTTCTCGGCTTCCGCCCGCATGCGGGCGGCCGCCATGCGGCGCGCGGGCCCAACGCCAAAGATGCTCGCCTTCCATCCGCCGGATGAACGCCTGATTTCTCCGGCGATCGCCGCGGTTATCGCCTGACGGACATGCCTCTCCTCGACGACCTCGTCGACGAGCCCGATCGCCCTCGCCTTTTTCGTATGTACGGTGCGGCCCGTGAGCACCATTGTCATAGCCTCGACCGGGTCTATGAGCGAGGTGAGCCGGAATGTGCCACCCAGACCGGGATGAAGCCCGAGAAGGATCTCCGGAAAGCCGAAGCTCGCACCAGTGACCGCAATGCGGTACCTGCAAGCGAGCGCCAGTTCGAGCCCTCCGCCCAAACAGTGGCCGTGGACGACGGCGACCGTGGGCATCGCGAGCGCCGCCAGCCGGTCGATGATGTCGTGCGCGCGCTGAATGTGCCTTTCTACTTCCCCCGCGTCCCGGATGCCGCGGAAGTCTCGGATGTCCGCGCCGGCCGCGAAGCCACCCTTCTTCCCCGAGCGGATCACAAGTGCCCGCGCGTTCAGCGTTCGCAGGTCCTCCAACACGATCTGGAGTTCCGCCAGTACCGCTTCGGAGAGCGTGTTCGTGCTTTCACCAGCCCGGTCAAGAACGAGCCAGACAACGCCATCCTCGTCCTTCGTGTAGCGCCAATTGGCAAGCACACGCGTCGGCTCTCCTTCCGGGCCCAGATAATTGTTGCGATGCTCCAACAATTGCCAAACCTTGTGCGAGATAGGCATCACACCACCTCCAGAAGCATGGCGCCACCCTGTCCGCCGCCGATGCATTCGGTGGCGATGCCGCGCTTGAGGCCCAGCCTGCGCATGGCGTTCGCAAGATGAAGCACGATCCGGTTTCCGCTGGAGCCGACCGGATGGCCGAGGCTGATGGCACCGCCATCGACATTGAGCCGGTCGCGGTCCACCGTGCCAAAGGGCCGCTCCAAGCCCAGTATCTCGCGGCAATATTCATCATCCTCCCACGCGGCAAGGCATGCCAGGATTTGCGCCGCAAAGGCCTCGTTGATCTCCCAGAGATCGATATCCTCGCGAAGGAGCCCGCGTCGCTTCATAAGTTCGGTCGAACAGATCGTCGGACCCAGTCCCATCACCGAAGGATCTAGTGCAGCCCATTCGCTGTCTACGATGCGCGCAAGCGGCGTCAGCCCATATTTCGCGACCGCCTCTTCCGAAGCGATCACAACCCAACTTGCGCCATCGGTGATCTGGGAGGAGTTGCCGGGTGTCACCCGGCCATGCGGCCGCTCGAAGGCCGGTTTGAGCTTGGCGAGCTTTTCCATGGAGGTGTCGGGCCGCACACCGTCGTCATGGTCGTAGAGCGTGCCGTCACGCGCGACGGAGGCGACGACCTCGCCTT
The DNA here is from genome assembly GCF_000518985.1 of Chelativorans sp. J32. GTDB lineage: Bacteria > Pseudomonadota > Alphaproteobacteria > Rhizobiales > Rhizobiaceae > Chelativorans. The sequence continues at coordinate 10,167 of NZ_JAEQ01000025.1, read as the reverse complement.
TTAGAAAGCCCTCCGCCTGGGCGCGCGCAAGCCGTTGATGGCTTTCCAGGGCATAGGCGTCCGCCGCCTCCCGCGTCACCCCGAAGGCGTGGCCGATGATCTCGGCTGTCTGCCCCATGCTGAGGTCGGTGACAGGATCCGTTAGCCCTCGCTCGAGCCCGATTATGGGCTTGGCCATGTCCGGCCGGAAGGCGCCAATGGCGGCCGCCCTGTCCCACGCCGTCTTCGCCATGGCAAACCGGGCGAACCAGCCGGCGGCCTTTCTGGAAAGCACGAGCGGGGCGTGCGAGAGCGCTTCCGCCCCACCGGCGAGGATCAGGTCGGCCTCGCCGCCTTCGATCAGGCGAAAGCCCGTGTCGATCGACTGCATGCCCGAACCGCAGTTGATTTGCACCGTAAAGGCGCGCATCGCCTCACCCATGCCGAGGCGGAGTGCTGCCACACGCGCGGGGTTCATCTCATCCGCAAGGACATTCACGCAGCCGAGAATGACGAGGTCGAATTCTTCCGGCGCGAAAGGCAGCCGGTCAAGGAGCGGTCGCCCACACTGCACCGCCAAATCAACCGGCGTGAACGGGCCGGGTTTTCCCCTCGCTCTCAGAAAAGGCGTGCGCGCGCCATCGCCCAGATAGACGGGTCTCTTTCCGGATTCGGAGCGCCGCACGCTCAGCCCTGCACCAACGCCGGGGCTGGGGACGGTGTCGGTCGTCGTATTGGCTGGCTCTGACATGTTCACCCCTTGATTCGTTCAAACCCTTGGGTACCGGAGAGAATAGAGGCCTTTGTCGGCTTTGCCCACGGTCCGCCAATAAGCCGTCAGCGCAAACGCTGCGGCGCGGGCTCCGTTCCGCAAGGAAATCCGCGATGCGAGGAAACCACTTGGCGTTCTCCCGGTTCGGCAGGTTATCCAAGCGATGGAGAGTGACATGCCGGCAGCTAAGGCCAACCAGGGGCGCAAGCCAAACGACTCGACGAAACTCGGCCAGACCGATCTGGCAAATGACGAGATGGGCAGAAACAGTCTGCAGGGTGACGATCAGCTGAATGTCCGCAATCAGCGCCATGCCGGGCCCGACGCTCGTACCGACCCCGACGAGGTGATGGAAAGCTTCACCAAGATGGACAAGGAAGAACGCGCACGCGCCGATCTCGGCAAAGGCAACAGGAGAGACAAATGAAGCACTGGCTGCCTCCGGCGGTTTTCCTTGTCGCATGTCTCGCCGCGGCACCCTCGCCCGCCCAGGAGCAAACCGGCCCGAACAATACACGCGGAACCGCCGATGACATTGATGCCGATAAGTCACCAGTCATCGTGAATCCCGACAGGGTTGGTGGCCAGCCGACGGAAGACCGGAAGGATTTTCGTTCCGAGCTGGAGGCGTTCGTCCAGATTCCGGGTGCTTGGGCGAGCGACGAGGCCGCGTGTAACCAGGAGAGCAACGGTCAAGGCATATATCTTACCGATACGATCGTCCGGTCAGAAGACGCGACCTGCAGCATCCGTGACGTGGAAACCATGGACGATACGGCCAAGATTTTTGCCAACTGCACCATTGGGGGCGACCGTCGCGAGCGTACGTTCACCCTTCGCAAGACCGGTGAAGATACCCTGACGATTACCGCCTCACCGGAAGGCCCGCAGAGCACAACCTCACTTGCACGCTGTCCTAACCAACAGTGACCGGATAGCCACGAACCCGAAAAAAGCACGTCGCGACTTGGCGTTACCTGCTTGATGGGCAGCCCCTTCTTGGGATAGTGCTTGCCGCATTGCCATTTGCCGCTAGCGTGTGCCGCTGCAGCATATGGTGGTGCGGCAGGCGGGGACATTTTGAAGAGCTGGCAAGCGCGGCGTTTTTTGCGCAGCCGGGAGGGACATTGGTTAACCGCGATGCCGATTTCCGGCAAATCTCATTGCGCCTGAAAGCTGCGGTATTCATCTGCGCCGCTGCTTTGGCGGCGCCTGCTCCAGCCCTTGCGCTGGAGATTTTCGGGTTGCGCCTTTTCGAGCGCGACAAGCCTGAAGAAGAGGTTATTGGCACACCGCAACCTTACACCGTGGATTTCGCAGTCCAGGGCGACGATGCCGATATGGAACGCTTGCTGCAGCGAGCTTCCCAACTCTGGAGCGACCGGGAGGAGCCTGCCTCGGGGGCAGCAGGCCTCATCGCGAAAGCACGTGGGGACTACCGACGCCTGTTGAACGCGCTCTATTCCGAGGCGCGTTACGGCGGTACGATCTCGATCACGATCGACGGGCGCGAGGCAGCCAATCTTTTGCCTGACACGGAATTGGCAAGTCCTGCCAGCGTACGCATTGCAATCGATCCCGGTCCCTTGTTCAATTTCGCCGAAGCGCGGATCATTAATGAAGCACCACCTGCGATGCACCGGCGGGACCGTGTGGAGGATCCGGCGGATCAGGGATTCCGCGTCGGCGAGCCTGCGCGCAGCGGCGTCATCATCCAGGCGGCGCAGCTTGCCACGGAAGCCTGGCGCCAGCAGGGCTATGCCAAAGCGGAAGTCATCGAGCAGCGTATCGTCGCCGCTCACACAAACAGCACCATAGATGCAGAACTGACCGTGGATCCAGGACGATATGCCGTCTTCGGGCCGATCACAGTCACCGGCACGGAACGGATGGACGCGGACTTCGTCGCACGCCAGACCGGCCTGGTGCCAGGCATGGAATACGATCCCGACGATCTGAAGCAGGCGCGGGACAATATCTCGAGACTCGACGTTTTCCGCTCGGCCCGCGTTCAGGAGGCTGAAACCATCGGCCCGGAGGGGAGCCTGCCTATACAGATCATCGTCCAGGAACGGCTGCCGCGCCGCTTCGGTGTCGGCGGTTCCTATTCCACCGTAGACGGGCTCGGATTGGAGGCCTTCTGGCTGCACCGGAACCTTTTCGGGCGGGCGGAGCGGCTTCGCATCGAAGGCAAGGTGGCGGGGATCGGGGAAACCATCGATCCCACGAAGTTCACCTATCGCGTGGGCGCCACCTTTACCAAACCCGGCATCTACACGCCGAACACGGATTTCGTTGCTTCGATCTTCGGCGATCGCGAGGTGCTGGATATCTACACGCGAACCGGCGTGACGGCTGAGGCCGGTTTTACCCACCGGTTCACGGACCAGATTACCGGCAGGCTGTTAGCCAATGTCGGCTATGCCACCTTCGAGGACGATCTTGGCGAGCGTGATTTCGTCACCGCGGGCTTCCTGGGCGGCATCGCCTATGATTCCCGCAACAACGCCGCCGATGCAACTGAAGGCATCTTTGCCGAACTCACACTGCAGCCCTTCTACGAATTCAATTACGGCAATGCCGCCGCGCGCATGACCGCGGAGGGCCGGGCTTATTACAGTTTTGACGAGGACAGTCGCTTTGTCGCCGCCGGCCGTCTGAAACTTGGCGCGCTGGTCGATCCGCCCATCGAGGAAACACCGCCTGACCGGCTGTTCCTCGCCGGTGGAGGCGGCTCGGTACGCGGCTATGCCTATCGCAGCATCGGCGTGGAGACGGCTGCGGGAACCACCGGTGGCCGGTCTCTGATCGAGGCTTCGGCGGAACTGCGCTTCCGTGTGACGCAGTCGATCGGCCTCGTCGGATTCGTGGATGCGGGCTATGTGGGCGAAAGCGCCATTCCTGATTTTTCCGAGGATCTCAGGATCGGCGTAGGCGGCGGCTTGCGCTATCTTACAGGCTTCGGACCGATCCGCCTCGACGTGGCGGTGCCGCTCGACCCGCGTGAGGACGATCCGAACGTTGCCTTCTATGTCGGCATAGGACAGGCCTTCTGATGCGCTTTCTCATCGCCCTTCTTCTGGCCTTGACCATTTTTCCGGCGCTTGCACAGGACGCTCCGCAGGAGACGCCCGAGGAAGAGCGCTCGTTCTTCCTGTCATTCGTCGAGAACCGCCTTTCCACGCCCAACCGGCAAATCCGTATCAACGGCATCCAAGGCGTGCTCTCATCCGAGGCGACCATTGGCGAAATCACGGTGGCGGACCGGCAGGGCATATGGCTGCGGATCACGAATGCCACGATCGACTGGAGCCGCTCGACGCTTCTCCTGCGGCAAAGGCTCGAAATCTCGCGCCTCACCGCGGATTCGATTGAGGTGTTGCGCCCTCCTCTGCCGGACGAGAACGCCCTGCCCTCACCTGAAGCGCGCGCCTTTGCCATTCCTGAGTTGCCCATCGCCATCAATCTCGGCCGGCTGGAAGTGCCGTCGGTTTCGTTCGGGCAAGACATCTTCGGGCTCCAGTCGAATCTCTCCATCGAAGGGCGCTTGCGGCTGGAAGGCGGATCCTTGGATACCGCGCTCGATATAACGCGTCTCGACGGCCCCGGAGGGCAATTGTCGCTGCAGGCGGTCTATGACAAGCCAGCGGAGCGGTTCGACCTGGATTTTGCCCTCTCAGAACCGCAAAACGGTGTCGTGGCCAATCTTCTCAATATCGAAGGTCGCCCGCCTCTCGCCCTGACCTTGGCCGGCTCGGGCCCGATCAACGATCTCGACCTCTCGATGACCCTCGCTGCGGCCGGGGAGCCTGCGCTTTCTGGAACGGCCAGCTTCCGCCAGCAACAGGAAGGTCTCGGCTTTACCGTGGATTTGGGCGGCCCCATCGCAAGGCTGATCCCGACGCGCTTTCGTAGCTTTTTCGGCGCGGAAACCAGCCTCGAAGCGGCGGGCGTGGCAAAGAACGGCGGCGGATTGCGGCTTGATCGCCTCGATCTCTCAAGCGCGGCACTCACGCTCGAAGCGAATGCGGAAACCGCAGGCGATGGATTCCTGACCTCGCTGTCGCTCGACGCGAATATCGCGGATGCGGCAGGCAATCAGGTGCTCCTGCCAGTAAGCGGCGGCGAGACTTCCGTCCGCACCGCCAGGCTTGCAGCTCGGTTCGGGGCGGCCGGAGGCGAGGACTGGAACGCGTCTTTCGATGTTCAGAACCTGCAGACGGGCACTTTCGCGGCGGGCAGCGCGACAATTACCCTGAACGGTACCGCCTCTAATCTCTCCACGCCGAACGAGCGCCACATCACCTATGACGCCCGGGGCGCGGTTACCGGCATCACTGCCGAGCGGGCCGATATCGCGGAAGCGTTGGGAAGAGAGATTCGTTTCAGTGCAGGAGGCGAGTGGCAAGCCGGAGAACCGCTCGCAATCGATAATGCCGAACTGCTCGGCAACGGTCTTGCGGCGACATTATCCGGCACCATGCTCGAATTCGCGTTCCGTGGCGACATCGGCCTGCGCGCTTCCAGCATCGCGCCTTTCTCTGCGCTTGCAAGCAGAGAGCTGAGCGGCGGCGTGGACCTCACCGCCAATGGAGAAGTTCGCCCGATCAGCGGCGCATTCGACCTGAGGCTTGACGGCACCGCGGACGAACTTCGACTGGGGATCGAGGCGCTCGATCCTCTTCTGACGGGTCAGACGCGGCTTACGGGACGTGTCGCGCGAACAACCGAGGGCTTTTCAGCCGAGGGATTCCGTATAGCGAGTGAGCAAATGCAGCTCACCGCTGACGGCACTTTCTCCAGCCAAGCTGCAGATTTCCGTTTCGACACGACGCTCGAAGATCTCGCCGTCATCACCGATCGCGCGCAAGGCAGGTTGACCGCCACCGGCCGTGCGCTCGGAGGCAACGGAGATTTCAGCCTAACCTTTGCCGCCCAGGTTCCCACTGGCAGGCTCCTGGACAAAGCACTCGAAAATGCGCGCATCAGCTTTGATGGCAGGCTTCGGGCCGAGGCGCTTACGGGGCAAATTGTCGGACAAGCCGCGCTGGAAGGTACCCCCGCCAATCTGCGGGCAGACCTCTCGGTGGCATCAGGCGAACGGCGCTTGACCGACATCGAGTTCTCAACGAGAGGAGCGCAGCTGTCGGGCGATATCGCGCAAAATCGCGAGGGTCTTTTCACCGGCGCACTCACACTCGGTGCCACCGATATCTCAACCGCCGCCGCCCTGTTCCTGGTCGAAGCTCAGGGTGCGGTAAACGCCCAACTCTCCTTCCAACCACGAGAGAACGGCCAGCACGCGAGTGTAAACGCGTCAGCGACGCGTCTCTCGCTGCCCCAGCTCTCGCTCGAAAGCGGCGAAGCTCAAGCAACGATCGACGATCTCTTCGGCGTGCCCGCGGTAGAAGGGAACCTGCAGGCAGGAGGACTGAAGCTTGCCGGCATCCAGGTCGCAACACTAACGGCGAATGCTCAGACCAGCGGTGACGCAACCAATTTTTCCGGTCAGGCGGCGCTTGCCAACGGCACCGACATCTCCGCGCGTGGCACGCTTGCGCCCCAGGCGGGAGGATACCTCCTGACATTGGATCAGGCGGAGCTCACTCAGGCAGCCGTTTCTGCACGCCTCCTGCAAGCCGCGCGGATTTCGGTCCGTGGAGATACCGTCTCGTTCGACCCGATGCGACTTGACGTTGCCGGCGGAGAAGTGATCGCTCAGGGCGAAGTTGGCCAGACTCTCAACGTCGCACTCGGCCTCACTCGCGTGCCTCTGTCGATCGCAAACACGATCCGGCCGGACTTGGCTCTCGGCGGGACGATTGACGGAGAGGCGGCCATTTCCGGGACGCGCGAATTCCCGCAAGCGAATTTCAACCTGACCGGCCGGAACATCACCGCTGCCGCCCTGAGACAAGCAGGGATCAACTCACTTGCGGTGGAGGCGAACGGTGCAACACAGGGCGAAACCCTGAACCTGAATGCGCGGATGACAAGCCCCAACGGCCTTAATGCGACAGTGACGGGCGCAGTGCCTTTCTCTCAAGGGCAGATGGCGGTTGACATAAACCTGAGATCTTTTCCGCTTTCGCTCCTCAATACCCGCATTCCCGGCCAGGATCTCGGCGGTAGCCTGACCGGTTCTGCGCGGGTGACCGGAACTCTCCAGAATCCGGCCGCGACATTTAACGCCGAGGCAACCGGTCTCACCGCTCGCACGCTCAGCTCGGTCGGAGCAGCACCGCTCAATGTCTCCGCATTGGGGAGTTTTGCGGGAAATAGCGTCGATCTTCGTACGCTAAGCGCGTCAGGGCCAGCTGGTCTTTCGATCTCGGCGAGCGGCCGCATCCCTCTCATGGGTGGCGGTCTTGCCCTTAATTTGCGCGGCAGCGCACCGCTTTCGCTGGCGAACCGGCTGCTTGCGGATCGGGGTACCCAGCTTGCCGGAACCGCGCTTGCCGATCTGCAGATCGGCGGCAGCCTTGCCGTACCCGCGATTTCGGGAACTCTTTCGACAAGCGGAGCTTCCGTCGTCGATCCCGGCTCAAACCTGCGTCTGACGGGCATCAGCGTTGAAGCAGCTTTATCCGGCGAAACGGTTACCATCCGCTCGGGCTCGGCCGCCGTGGCCGAAGGCGGCACTGTCTCCCTGTCGGGCACCGTATCGACCAACGCTTCAGCTGGGTTTCCAGCCGATCTGGCAATGCGGCTGAATGAGGCTCGTTATGCCGACGGGGAACTGGTAACGGCAACCGTCAGCGGCCAACTGCGTCTGACGGGCCCGATCACCCGTGATCCACTGCTTTCCGGAAACATCGAGATCAGCCGCGCAGAAATCCTCGTCCCTGACAGTTTCGGCGGTAGCGCAGCATCTTTGAACGTACGGCATATCAACCCTTCGCCGGCGGTGGAGGAAACGCTGGAGCGCGCCCGCGCAGATGACGGAACGCCCATGCCAAGCGCGCGTCCCAGCGTCATGCGTCTTGATGTCAACATCAACGCCCCTGCCCGCATCTTCGTGCGAGGGCGCGGGCTTGACGCAGAACTGGGTGGCTCGGTCCAGATCACCGGCCCGGTGACATCCGTTCAGCCGGTGGGCGGCTTTCGGCTGATCCGCGGCCGGCTTTCAATCCTTGCGCAGCGCATCACCTTTGACGAGGCTACTGTAAGTCTTGTGGGCGATCTCGACCCATTCCTCGATTTCGTAGCGCGGTCGGAAGGGTCCGACATCACCGTCTTCATCACGGTGCGCGGCCGCGTGTCAGACCCCGAAGTCGTATTCTCCTCACAGCCGGAGCTGCCACAGGACGAGGTTTTGGCAAGGCTCCTTTTCAATCGTGGCGTTGATCAGCTTTCGCCCCTTCAACTCGCCCAGCTTGCGGCGGCGGCTGCAGAGCTTGCAGGGGGATCGGATACCTCCCTGTTGGGTTCGTTGCGGAGCGCAACCGGTCTCGACGAGCTCGATATCGTCACCACGGATGAGGGCAATGCTGCGGTGCGCGCAGGGCGCTATATCCAGGAAAATGTGTATCTGGGCGTGGAAGCGGGCGCAGGAGGTACGACGCGCGGCACCATCAATCTCGACCTTACCGACAATTTACGGGTGCGCGGCGGTGTGGGATCCAACGGAGATTCCGATCTCGGCATCTTCTATGAACGAGATTATTGAGCCGCAGAGCGGCAAATCAAAATTGCGGATAAAAAAATGCCGGCGTTCTAGCGCCGGCAAACGACACGCAATTGTGGGGTTGGGGGGCGGGGGGAGTGCGTGCCGTCACACTCCAAATGCGCAGCCCGCAGGAAGGTTCCCATAATTCTTAAAATTATTTGAACCGGCGAATCTCGGCTCTAAGGAACCGCCGCCCCGGTCATGTGTTGGGCCGGCATGCATTGGAGGACCCTTGAATGCCAGCAGAGACACTCAAGATCTATAGGCTCGTACCGGATGCGGCAGAAACGGACCCCAATTGGGATCTTGCCGAACCCGCGGGTGAGGTGGTGGTGCGTGCTCGCTCGGAAGCCGATGCGCGAATCGTGGCGGCGGAAGCCGAACTGGATTTCCTCGATGTCGGAGCCAAGCCCGGCGACGGCGTGTCGACGAGCTTTGCCAGCGCATTTCGCGACCAGCGTCTTTATCGCGTGGTGGAAGATGACAGCGGCGCCTTCCCTGCCGAAGGTCCACGGGGCGTGTTGACTGGTCTTTCGCGCCAGGACCCGATACGGCACGGCCACTGAGCCGCGGGTTTATTGTTCTACTTTCACCCGATAGATCGTGACCAGGGTTTCCTTGGGCTCCAGTGCCTCCCAGATCTTCCAGCGAAGTTCCTTATAGTCCGACGGGCTGGCCACAACCCGCTCCTCCTTTCCATCCGGCTGTTTGACCGTCTTATATGCCGGCAAGGTCTGCCATGGTTCCCCTCTATCAACACTTCCAGAGTAGCCTTGGCCGAAACAGAGAGCCCGCCCTCGCTGAAGACGGTGTTGCTCGGAATGGGTCCCTTCACGACGAGGCCGGCAAGCGGCACTTCGGAAATATTGGTATAGGTGCCCTTATATTGGAGCAGGTCGCCCGGGGCCGCCGTTTCGGCGGCAACCAGCGTCTCTTTCTTGCTCTCCTCATCGAACACGACACGCTCAACCGTCAGCTTCGCTGCTAACGGCCCCTCGCTCGGTGCTGCGTCCTGTGCGAATGCCATGCCAGCCGAAAAGGCTAGGCCCGCAGCGAACAATGCGGCTTTGATCCAGTATCTCATTGTATCTCCCGTTTTTTGCTACAGGCCCAATTTGCGGAACGATGCACGACAACCCTGCACGAACATCCAGCGGTGCTGAAGTTGCGAAGATGGCTAGAGCCTGTGCAAGTAACCTCGCTGGATTTGTGAAAGTAAAATAAGCAATCATTTCTGGTCCTACTCCTGGACTTTGACCCTGAACCGGACTTCGCCTTTTGCGCCTGGTATCATTGAGCCGGTGCACAGCCATCTGAGATCGCCCTGATAGCCCGCGGTTCCGCCGCCGGCCGGCAGGTCTGGCTGGCAGACAACGCCGGAAGGTTGCTGCTCGACCCAGATCGCCTGGGCAAGGCTGGTGTATTCCGGCGTCATGTCCAGCACCCGCACCTGGTCGATCCGGCTGGCCGACGGATTTTGGAAAATCACCTGATACTCCAGGATATTGCCGGGCGCGCTGCTGCTGGTGGTAGAGAAGGAGGTTTCGTTCAGCGTCACATTGCGCACCCGCTTCAGCACCTGCACCGCACCGTCCGCCACCACCACCCGGTCGATGTTCTCCAGCGGGGCGAGCATCGCCTGGGTGATGCCGAGGGTGGTCGTCGCGGTCAGTTGGTAGCGCAGCCGCGCCCCCCGTGGCGTGACGGCCGAGCTCTGCACCCGCACCAGGAGACAGACCACCACGCC
>NZ_JAEQ01000024.1 GCF_000518985.1 Chelativorans sp. J32 | reverse complement strand
TTTCACGAACGATCCAGCGGTCATTGCCCGACGGCGACAAGCGCTCTCTGAGCTCGATGCGGCGGAATGACTGGCTGCTGCAACTGTCAAAGCTAAAGCCGATGGGTGCGTCTCACCCGCCCCCTCCCTTCCCTTGCAACCCGATCCAGCCGGGTCCGGTCGGGGGCTTGGCTCAGTGCCAGTGGGGATGTCGCGTGTCGCATTTCTAAATGGTTGGTGAGGCACCCAAAGTGACATTTCAACTTTGCCCAACGGCGGACAGTTCAACCTTGCCGCCACAGATATGACGACTGTCGCGCTCTACCCCCGACGTAGTCTGCCCTAGAAAAATGGGTCTGGTTCCTATCGAAGAAGCGCGGCTGGCTTCGAAACAGCCGCACACCGAAGCGTATGAATTCGAGCGCTGCAATGTGTTGGTGCGTGCTATGCCGATCGGGCTGATACTCACCCCGGGAGTTGGTGAGAGCGCGCTTCTAGTTCTCCTGGCTTTGACAAAGCATTCCCTTTTCGGTGCTGAGCGCTTGAGCGAGGAAGTGATGCGCGATACCGCTCTCGGGCAAGCCACTTACCCGGAGTCTCCCAATGAAGCCCTCCAAAGACATCTCAACGCTGATCGAAATCATGGCTGCGCTTCGCGATCCCGAGACCGGTTGTCCGTGGGACGTGAAGCAGGATTTTTCCAGCATTGCGCCTTACACCATCGAAGAAGCCTATGAAGTGCTCGATGCCATCCAGCGCAACGACCTGCATGATCTGCGTGAAGAATTGGGCGACCTGCTGCTCCAGGTGGTCTTTCACGCGCGAATGGCCGAGGAAGCCGGTCATTTCGATTTCGGCGATGTGGTCGAGGCAATCACGACGAAGATGATCCGCCGCCACCCGCACGTGTTCGGAGATGAAGACGCGCGCAGCGCAGGAATGGCGAAGGGTATGTGGGATCGCATCAAGGCTGAGGAGAAAGCGGAACGCCTGGCGCGCCGCAGCGAAACTGAAGCGCAGATGCCAGAACGGGGCTATCTGGACGATGTGACACTCGCCCTGCCCGCCTTAACCCGAGCCTTGAAACTTCAGGAGAAAGCGGCCCGCATCGGTTTCGATTGGGGCGCCGCACGACCGATCCTCGATAAGATCGAGGAAGAGATCGGCGAGCTGCGCCATGAGATGGACGAAGGCAGGCAGGATGCGATCAAGGAAGAATTCGGTGATCTTCTCTTCGCAATGGTCAATCTGGGGCGGCATCTCGGCGTCGATCCCGAAAGCGCGTTGCGGGCCACCAACGAGAAGTTCCGCACCCGCTTCCATATCGTGGAGCGTCGTGTGAAGGAGGCCGGGTCTACGCTCGGCGCTGCCTCGCTCGCCCAGATGGAGGAGCACTGGCAGGACGCAAAGAAGATTAAATAGCCCGCCCTACCCTTTGTTATTGTTGTATAATCTCTTTTTAATCTCTTCACGCGCCACGTGAGTTGCGCGGATTTTGAGCGTGACGCTGCCATCCTTGTGATCTTTTCGCCCGGTAACCTCACCGTGGCGATAGATCCAGTCCATATCCCCCAGCTGACCCGGCGAAAGCTTAATCGAGATCTCCTTGACTTGACCTGAAAGGCGCTGTTCGATCAGAGCCATGAGCTCATCAAGCCCCTCGCCCGTGATCGCGGAAATCGCAACGGGTGCCGTCGTCTTCTTGCCGTCGTCCCGCGACAGCCGCTTCCGATCATCCTCGCTCAACCTGTCGATCTTGTTCCACACTTCCACAACGCGGCTCGCATCTGAGGCGTTGATGCCAAGGCTCGCGAGCACCTGCTCCACATCAGTCGCATGTGCTGTGGTGTCGGGGTCGGAAATATCTCGCAGGTGGATGACGAGGTTGGCCTCGACCACTTCTTCCAGCGTGGCGCGGAAAGCGGCTACCAGGTGCGGCGGGAGGTCAGAGATGAAGCCGACCGTATCGGAAAGGATCACGATCGTTCCATGCGGAAAACGGACGCGACGAAGGGTCGGATCCAAAGTAGCGAACAGCATATCCTCGGCCAGCACCGAGGCGCCTGTAAGGCGGTTGAAGAGCGTCGACTTGCCCGCATTCGTGTAGCCGACGATGGCTACCACGGGGAACGGCACCTTGCGTCGTTTGCTGCGGTGGAGATCGCGCGTGCGCCGCACAACCTCAAGCTCCCGCTTGATTCGGGTGATACGATCCTGCAACAGACGGCGATCCGCCTCGATCTGCGTCTCGCCGGGACCTCCCATGAAGCCGCCGCCGCCGCGCTGGCGTTCGAGGTGGGTCCAGCTTCGAACGAGCCGGCCGCGCTGATATTCGAGATGGGCTAGGTCGACCTGCAGGCGCCCCTCTTTTGTACGCGCCCGCCGGCCAAAGATCTCCAGGATAAGGCCGGTGCGATCCAGGACCTTGGCCTTGAGCTCGCGTTCCAGGTTGCGCTGCTGAACCGGTGTGAGCTGATGATCGACGATAACGAGCTCGGCCCCCTCCTCAGCGACGATGCCGGCAAGCTGCTCCACCTTCCCAGCGCCAAGCAATGTCGCCGGGCGAGGCTGAGCTACAGTAAAGAACTCGCTGTGTATGATGTCGAGGTCGATGGCCTCCGCCAGACCAACCGCCTCCTCCAGTTTCGCCTGCGGCGAAAGCGGCACATGCGGCCGCTGCGCACGGTCTTCGCTGGAAGTTCCACCGCGCGCCGAAACGATCGGCGCGACGACAACAGCCTTGGTGCGAGCTGGAGTGCCCGTTGATCCCTGAGGGGGTGTTCCGCGGTTCGCTTTTTCAGCCAATCAGCCTTCCCGACTGCCTTCCTCCGCCTCGAACAGCTGCACCGGCTGGCTCGGCATGATCGTTGAGATCGCGTGCTTGTAGACGAGCTGCGAATGCCCGTCCCGGCGCAGAAGAACACAGAAATTGTCGAACGATGTCACCACACCCGTCAATTTCACGCCGTTGATCAGGAATATCGTCAGCGGGTTCTTGCTCTTGCGAACGGTGTTAAGGAACAAGTCTTGCAGATTTTGGGAACGTTCCGCCATTGTTTTTCTTCATCCCCTGCGCTTCATCGGCAGTAGCGCAAAATTGATCCCGCTCTGTCAAGCGCGGCGACTGCCCTTCCAGCCGCGCCTGCCGAACCGCCTCTCACGCTCGGTTCGTTGATTGGGTTAACAGGCAGGAGTCTTTTCCGCAATGTCAAAAAAAGATTGGCGGAGGGAGAGAGCAAGACACCCCGGATGTCCATTGGCGACAGGTCGGCCGTCTATTTCAACCACCGGCATGACGACGGTAGATGCTGCGGTGACGAATGCCTCCCGTGCAGACTGTGCCTCTTCCACCGAAAACGGCCGCTCTTCCACCACAAGTCCCATGCTGGCCGCAAGATCCAACACGCCGGCGCGGGTCACGCCGCGCAAAATCCCGTATTCGGCCGGGCGTGTCACCAATTTGCCATCGGCGGTGACGATCCAGGCATTGGTGGAAGCGCCCTCCTTCACCATTCCGTCGGCATCAACAAACCAGGCTTCCCCCGCGCCGGCCTTTCGGGCCTTCTGTTTCGCGAGCACATTGGGAAGGAGACCCACAGTCTTGATGTCCACTCTGTCCCACCGGTTTTCCGGAACGGTGACCACCTTCAAACCCACCTCGGCCCGCTTGGCGGAAATGGTAGGATCGAGCCGCTTGGCGGTCACGACAATAGCCGGCTTTGTTTCCGGCGCGGGAAAAAAGTGATCGCGTGGCGCCACGCCTCGAGTGACCTGCAAATAGACCAGTCCGTTGGTCACCTTGTTGCGACGCACCACCTCTCGAACGACGGATTCCAACGCGGCGCGGTGCAGTGGCCATTGAATTTCGAGTTCCCGAAGCGATCGATCGAGCCGATCGAGATGGCGGGTCATATCGATGATGTAGCCTCGCGCGATCTCGCAGACCTCATAGACGCCGTCGGCAAACTGATATCCCCGGTCTTCGATGTGCACGGCGGCCTCGGCATGACGAACATAGCGGCCATTCACATAGGCGATGCGCGGCATTCTAATCTCCCCGAGAGAAAGCCCAAGGTGGGCTACGTCAAAAGAATTCCAAACTCACCCGGAACAGCTGTTCCACCTGTCTCACCGCGTCGGCAAGGGCAAAGATCACCACGCGATCCTTGGGCTTTATCCGCAGGGACCCGCTGGGTCGGATGAATTGGCCGTCACGATAAACACCGCCTACGCGCATCCCATCCGGCAACTCTTGCTCGTTGAGCGGCGGACCGACCAGCGGGGAAGTCTCCAATGCTTCCGCTTCCAGGACCTCGGCCGCCCCGCGATCAATGTTGTGAACTGCCCGGATGCGTCCTCGCCTGACATGCTGCAGCACGCGCGAAATCGTCACCGCACGGGGATTTACATGGGCATCGATACCGAGCGTCTTGGCAAAGTCGTGATAGGTCGGACTGTTGATCAGAACGAGGTTCGACTTGCAGCCGAGCCGCTTGGCGATCACGCTTGAAAGGATGTTGACCTGATCGTCGTTTGTCAGAGCCACCATCAGGTCCGCATGATCGATGTCCGCCTCGATCAGCAGTTTTTGTTCCAAGGCACTGCCGTTGAGGACCACCGTTCGGCGCAGCTGATCGGCTACGGCAACTGCACGGGCACGATTTTGCTCGATCAGCTTCACCTTTGTACGGCTCTGCTTTTTCTCGAGAGCCCGGGCAACATAGAGCCCGATATTGCCGCCACCGGCAATCACGATGCGATTCGCTTCCTTTTCGTCATGACCGAACAGGCCCAGGGTGCGCCGCACCTGGTCCTTGGTGGTGACCACATAAGCCAGGTCGCCGGCGACGAGCTGGTCGCTGGAACGCGGCACGAAAAGATGTCCACCGCGCGAAACGCCCACGACCGTAGAGGGCAGGTCGGGGAAGAGTTCGGTGAGCTGCGACAATGGGGTGTTGATGACCGGGCATTCCTCCAGGCATTCGATGGCAACCATCGAGACATGCCCGTCTGCGAACGCAACCACATCCGTAGCGCCCGGGAGCGCGATACGCCTCAACACCATCTCACCCACTTCGAGTTCCGGCGAGATGATGACATCGATCGGAAGATTATCCCTCGAGAAGAGGTCCATATAGTGTGATTGAAGATATGCCTGCGACCGCACGCGAGCGATCTTGGTCGGCACGTTGAAAAGCGCGTGCGCAACCTCGCAGGCCACCATGTTCACCTCGTCATAGAGGGTGACCGCAATGATCATGTCAGCCTGCTTTGCCCCAGCGGACGCAAGGACCTCCGGATGTGCCCCGTGGCCAACGAAGCCGCGCACATCAAGGGAATCGCGCACGCTACGAATCAGGTCAGGCGAGGTATCTATGATGGAGACATCGTTCTGCTCCGCCGCAAGCCGCTCGGCGATGCCGTAGCCCACCTGCCCGGCGCCACAAATAATGACCTTCATACCATCACACGCCCAGCGATTTCAGCTTCCTGTGCAGCGCGGAACGCTCCATGCCGATAAATTCGGCGGTACGGGAGATATTGCCGCCGAATCGATTGATCTGCGCAAGAAGGTACTCCTTCTCGAACAGCTCTCGTGCTTCGCGCAAGGGCAATGCCATGATGTGCTGGTCCGACTGCGTGGGCACGCGGGGCATCACGTCTCCGATTTCCGAGGGCAGAAGGTCGGCGGTGATAGGCGCGTCCCCGTCGTCGCTGCGCGTGAGGATCATCAGGCGTTCGATATTGTTGCGCAGCTGGCGGATATTTCCCGGCCAGTCATGGGCCTGCAGAACCGCCATCGCATCCTCTCCCAATCGACGTGGCTTGATTCCCACTTGATTGGTGATCTGGTGCATGAAGTGATCGACAAGGAGGGGGATGTCTTCGCGCCGTTCCGAGAGGGGCGGTACGAGTATCGGCACGACGGCGAGCCGATGATAGAGATCCTCCCTGAAACGGCCCTCTGCAATCATCCGCTCCAGATCGCGCGCCGTCGAGGAAATAATCCTGACATCGACCTTGACACGCTTGGTGCCCCCTACCCGCTCGAACTGCTGGTCGACCAAAACGCGCAGTATCTTGCCCTGCGTCTCACGGGGCATATCGGCCACTTCGTCGAGATAAAGCGTGCCGCGATGAGCCTCTTCCAGGGCGCCCACCTTGCGCTCGCCACCGTTGGATTCGGTGCCGAAGAGTTCGATCTCCATGCGTTCCGGCGTGATCGACGCGGCATTCAAGGTTACGAAAGGCGCTCCTGAGCGGCTCGAAAGCTCGTGAATGGCGCGCGCCACCAGCTCCTTGCCGGAGCCGGATGGCCCGATCAGCATGATGCGGCTATTGCTGGGCGCGACGCGCTCGATGGTCTGCCGCAGGTGATTGATCGCCGGCGAATTGCCGACGAGATCGAAGCTTTCTCCACTGCGCTTTTTGAGGTCCATCACCTCGCGCCGCAGCTTCACGGTTTCCAGCGCGCGCTCGCAGATCAGGATAAGCCGGTCGGCCTTGAACGGCTTTTCGATGAAGTCATAGGCGCCGCGCTTGATTGCCGAAACCGCAGTCTCGATCGTGCCGTGCCCGGAAATCATCACCACCGGCAGATCGGGGTGCATTTCCTTGATTTTATCGAGGAGCGCCAGCCCGTCCAAAGTCGAGCCCTGCAGCCAAATATCAAGCAGCACCAGACGCGGCACGCGTTCGGCGATCGCCGCAAGCGCAGCATCGCTGTTCCCCGCGGTGCGCGCCTCATGCCCTTCGTCGCTCAGAATCCCCGCGACGAGCTCGCGGATATCTTCCTCGTCGTCGACGACCAGAATATCAGACGCCATTATCGACCTTTTCCGTCCTTTCTACCGAATTGTCCGCCCCTGCCCCATTTTCCTCGTCCGCCGGCGCCACCGGCAGAACCATGCGAATCATGGCTCCGACGCCGCCATGGAAGCTTTGCGGTGCATCGAGCAGTTCCAGCCTGCCGCCGTGGTCCTCGATGATCTTCTTGACGATGGCCAGGCCCAGGCCCGTGCCTTTCTCGCGGGTGGTCATGTAGGGTTCCAGCAGTCTTTGCCGGTTCTCTCGCGGCAGGCCCTTTCCATTGTCCAGCACTATCACCTCGATCGCTTTGCCCAGATCGCGCGCCGAGATCCGAATGGTACCTTGACGACCTTCCTCGTGCGGCACGGCGTCGATCGCCTCCGCCGCATTCTTGATGATGTTGCCGAAAGCTTGGCTCATCAGCCGGGTATCGAACCGCCCGATCAACGGCTTGTCACCAAGATCATTCTCGATCTTGATGTTGGGCCGACTCACCTCGATAAGGAACGAGGCTTCACGGAGGGGCTCGCGAAGATCCAGCCGCCGCATCTCCGGCTTCGGCATGCGGGCGAAGGAGGAAAATTCGTCCACCATGCGGCCGATATCGCCCACCTGCCGAATGATCGTGTCGGTGCACTGATCGAAGATCGCCCGATCCTCCGTGATTACCTTGCCAAAGCGACGCCGGATACGTTCGGCGGAAAGCTGGATCGGCGTGAGTGGATTCTTGATCTCATGGGCGATGCGTCGCGCCACGTCCGCCCATGCGGTGGATCGCTGTGCCTGGACCAGATCGGTGATGTCATCGACGGTAACCACGTACGAACGCTGCTCGGTCTCGCCCACGGCTTCTTCCGTGGTGATCTGGATATTGAAGGTGCGCTCGGCTCCAGCCCGATAAAAGGTCACCTGATCGCGATAGACCTTCCTCCCGGAAGCACGCCCGGTCTCGAAAACAGCGCCGAGTTGCGGCAGCACGGCCGAGAGATTCTGCCCTATCGTTTCCTCTCCCGCGATTGCGAGCATCGTTTCCGCCGATCGATTGACGATCGAGACGGTCCCGTTGGCATTCACTCCAATGACGCCTGCAGTGACACCCGAAAGTACCGCCTCGGTGAAGCGCCGGCGCTCGTCGATCATGTCGCGGGCCGAGATGAGCTGATCACGCTGCGTCTTGAGCTGGAAAGTCATCTTGTTAAAGGTGTCTCCAAGGGAGGCCACGTCACCATCTGACCCCCTTACTGGGACAGCCACATCCAAATTTCCCGTCGAAACGGCGTCTGCTGCGCCGATCAGTTGCCGAATGGGCCGCACCAGCCGGTCAGCTACGGCGATACCGGTCCAGATTGCAGCGAGCACGATTGCCAGCGTAACCACCAAATAAAGCAGAGCGAAGGCGACCTGCGTGCTGAAGCGGTTCTGCTCGAGTGAACGGTATTCATCTGTATTGGCGGCGACCAGGCGCTGCGCCTTGATCACCTGCGGGTCGAGTTCGCGCGACGTGTAGAGAAAAGCATCCGGGATCTCTTGGAGCTTGACGATGGCGCCTATGAGATTGCCCGGTGGAAGCGTAAAGAGTGCCGGGCGCCCCTGGGCCGCCGCATCCATATCGGTTCGGCGCGGAGCCGGGATCGGCATCGCTTCGGGAAGATCCGCGCCCATGATCACGGATTCGTCCCTGCGGATGAGAACTGCGTAGGCAAGTCCTCGCGCCAGCGCCTGCTGTGTCATGCGTTGGCGGAACCCGAGACGATCCAGATTATACAACGCACGGAAACGGTCGAGATCGATCGCCATTGAAAGCGTCGTCCCCTGCAGGTTCCGAGCATTTTCGTTCACATAAGCTTCCGCGATGGAAAGCGAGGATTGCACGATGACCCTGGTCCTCAGTTCGAACCAGCGATCGAGCCCCAGATCCAACGTGATCGATGCAATGACCGCGACCAGTATCGCGGGGATCGCAGCGACCAGCGAAAACATCGCCACAATCCGCACATGAAGGCGTGAGGCGGCCTTCCCTGCCCGGCGTGCGGCATAAATCCGATGCGCTTCGCGGCCGATCAAGCCGAGAAGCACAAGAACAAAGGCCGCATTGATGCTGATGAGGATTAAGGTCGTACGAGCATCTGGCGTGATGTAGGGCTGGAGCAGGCCAAGCAGAACCGCAAAAGAGACAGCCGCAGTCAACAAGGCTCCCGCCGTGGCGATTATGCCAGGCAAGGCCATCAAGCGGCGTCCGTCATTGGACGCAGGCGCCCGATAGGACGCTTGGTCTGCCTTCAAGGGCGCCCCAGTGCTCATCCCTCTCCCACTCGCAGAGTCGTTGCGTTGCAGATATGCAACGCAATGTGGCGATTTTGCAACGAGCTTTGTTGGCCTGCGGCTACGAGCCTGATGGTCCTCAGATTTTAGGGGTGCTTGCCGTCCGGTATATATCGACGCCGAGGTCGCGGATTTTCTTGCGGAGGGTATTCCGGTTGACACCGAGCAGCTCGGCTGCCCGAATCTGATTGCCCTGTGTGGCGGCGAGGGCAGCAAGCACGAGCGGATACTCGACCTCGGCCAAGACGCGCTGGTAGAGCCCCGGCGGCGGAAGTGCCGAGCCGAACCCACGAAAATAACGTTGAAGATATTGCTCGACGGATTGGCCGAGAGGCACCTCCTGCCCGTCGCCATCGCTCTGGCGCAAACTGGCGGCGGGCATGCCGCCACGAAGCTCGCCGAGAATAATCTCCTCAGAGATCTCATCCTGCGGATAAAGGGCGGCCAGGCGGCGAACAAGATTCTCAAGCTCGCGCACATTGCCTGGCCAGGGATATTGCATCATCGCGTCGAGCCCGCCTCTCGCGATGCGTTTAGGCTGGAGCCCTTCCTGCTCGGCCTGGTTGAAAAAGTGACGCACCAGATCTGGAATATCCTCCGCCCGCTCGCGCAAAGGCGGCAGCCGCAATGGCACGACGTTCAGCCGATAGAACAAATCCTCCCGGAACAGCCCTTGATTGATAAGCATCCGCAGGTCTTTGTTGGTCGCTGCTACGATCCGGACGTCGGTCTTGATCGGGGTACGACCGCCGACTGTCGTGTACTCTCCCTGCTGGAGCACGCGCAGAAGCCGCGTCTGGGCTTCCATCGGCATGTCGCCGATCTCATCAAGAAAGAGCGTTCCCCCTTCCGCCTGCTCGAACCTGCCGGAAGAGCGGTGCTGAGCGCCGGTGAAAGCACCCTTTTCATGCCCAAACAGTTCCGATTCGATGAGGTCTCGCGGTATTGCAGCCATATTGATGGCCACGAATGGTCCGTGCCGACGACGGCCAAACTCATGCAGCGCTCGCGCCACCAATTCCTTACCTGTCCCGGATTCGCCGGTGATCATGACGGTGAGATCCGTCTGCATCATCCGTGCGAGCATTCGATAGATGTCCTGCATCGCCGGTGAGCGGCCGATAAGCGGCATCGTCTCCGGCGTTTCATTCGTGCGTGCCTCGGTCGGCTTGCTGCGTGGCTCGGCCAAGGCCCTGCCGACAATGGCCAGCAGTTCGCTCAAATCGAACGGCTTTGGGAGATACTCGTAAGCGCCGGCTTCAGAGGCGCGTATCGCCGTCATGAACGTGTTCTGTGCACTCATGACCACGACCGGCAAGTCCGGTCTTGTCCGGCGAATCCGCGGCAACATGTCGAACGCATTCTCGTCGGGCATGACCACGTCGGTGATGACGAGATCTCCCTCACCGGCCGAGATCCACCGCCAAAGCGTGGCTGCATTGGAGGTCACGCGAACCTGATGCCCCACGCGAGAGAGCGCCTGGTTCAGCACCGTGCGAATAGCGGCATCGTCGTCCGCGATCAGAATATTGCCCTGAGCGCTCATGATCTCACACCCTCAATTTCCCTCTCCATGTGCCGCGATAGCGCCTCACCGCGCCAGGCGGGCATGAGCACGCGGAAAGTCGTCCCACGCGAGGAGGAATCGCATTCGATCACACCGCCATGGGCGCCGACGATTTTGGCCACAAGCGCCAGCCCCAACCCTGAGCCGTTCTGCTTGGTGGTGATGAACGGGTCGAAGATGATCGACTGGATATCTTCCGGAACGCCCGGTCCGTTGTCGTGAACGCAGAATTCCATCGGCAGGGACACCCGCTCCCGCGTTCCGGGCACGGAAAAACGTATCCCTGGCCGGAAAGCTGTGGAAAGCTTGATTTCGCCACCCGAAGCACTTCCAATAGCTTCGGCTGCATTCTTCACGAGGTTGATGAAGACTTGGACGAGTTGGCCGCGGTTTGCCAGGATTGGGGGAAGCGAGGGGTCGTACTCTTCTATGATATTGATGTGCCTGGCAAAGCCGTTCTTAGCGACTGCCTTCACATGATCCAGCACGACATGGATGTTCACCGGCTCCCGATCCACCGGTCGCTCGTCGGAGAACTCCTCCATGCGATCGACAAGAGCGACTATGCGGTCCGTCTCCTCGGTGATCAGCCGCGCAAGCGCGCGATCGTCATCCGAGACCACCTGCTCGAGCAGTTGCGCGGCTCCGCGTATGCCAGAAAGCGGGTTCTTGATCTCGTGCGCCAGCATCGCCGCCAACCCGGTCACCGAACGAGCGGCGCCACGATGGGTCATCTGCCGATCGATCTTTTCAGCCATGGACCGTTCCTGAAACATGATCACGGCAGAGCCCGGGATCTCCGACACCGGAGCCACGTAGATGTCGACGATCTTGTCCGGGCCGAGCCGCGGCGACGAAATATCAACGCGATATTCGTTGAACGGGGAACGACGCTCACGCACCTGCTCTACCAGCGTCAGCAGGGGACTGCCAAAGGGTACGAAATCGGCAAGCCTGTTGCGCGCGAGCATGGCAGCACTCGACCTGAAGAAATTCTCCGCCTCCGCATTGGCGAATGTGAAGAAACCTCCTTCGTCTACCATGACCACGGGATGCCCGATGGAATCGAGTGCCAGCTGCGCCACCTCAGAAGTTTTCACCGTCATGCCGCCAACCCTTGCGCGATGTTGCGTTGCGTAAAGACCTCCCTGATGAGTCGGAACACATTTGAAGGCTCCGTTTCCGTCATGATGGATTGCCGCAAGTCTGGAGCGGGGCTGGCATGTCGATCCAGATACCATCCCAGATGCTTCCGCGCGTGCCGAACGCCCTGCCCGATGCTGTAATGGGAAAGCATGTCCTCGTAATGCGCCGTCACGTAATCGGCCATCTCCGCTCGATCCACGGGGGGCTCAGGAGTACTTTCTTCCCCTGCGGCCGCCCGCGCGAGCGCGCCCGCCTTCCAGGGCGCTCCATAATGCGCGCGCCCGATCATCACCGCATCAGCACCGGATTGGGCAAGCATGGCTATGGCTTGCAACGGCCCGTCTCCATCGCCATTGGCGACAACCGGAATCGAGACCGCCTGCTTCACCGCCGCAATCGCCCTCCAATCTGCTTGGCCCGTATAGAATTGGCACCGCGTGCGCCCGTGTATCGTTACCATTGCGACGCCGGCAATCTCGGCGCGCCGCGCAAGCTCAGGCGCATTGAGGCAGCCCTCATCCCAGCCGAGCCGCATCTTGACCGTTACCGGCACGTCAACGGCCTTGACGACAGCCTCGATCAGCGTCAGCGCATGCTCCGGCTCGCGCATCAGCGCCGAACCGGAATATCCGCCGGTCACCTTCTTTGCGGGACAACCCATATTGATATCGACGATATCCGCGCCCTCACCGACGGCGATACGCGCAGCCTCTGCCATCCAGTGCGCCTCACGCCCGGCGATCTGCACCATATGCACATCGATGTCCGGGCGGCGGATACGCCTTGCGCTCTCCGCCCTGCCCTTTGCCAGCTCACCGCTAGCCACCATCTCGGAAACGACCAATCCGGCACCATGCGCGTAAGCGCGCATACGAAAAGGCAGATCCGTCACACCGGACATGGGCGCAAGAAAAACGCGGTTGCGCAGACGAACCGAGCCGACCTGGAGGGGTTGGGAGAGAATTTGCAGGTGATTGCTGCTCAAATATAAGGCATCCTTCTTTGATGCCCAATTTATAGCCACTTCACACAATCAGCGCAATGGTCCTTCGTATGCCAGAGAATCCGTTGGCTTTTCAATCTCGCCGCGATTATGCCTCTGCGGCATGAACGCGCCTCTTGAACAGCAAAGTCGCTCGCGCCGCGTCGCCGTCGTGGTTGTTGCCGCGGGTCGGGGCGAGCGGGCAGGCCAAGCCGAAGATGGACCAAAGCAATACCGATCCATCGGTGGTAAACCTGTCATCCGCCACACGCTTGAAGCGCTGGCGAGAAATGAACGGGTCGGAACGATCGTCGTCGCGATTCATCCCGACGATGAAGCCCTGTTTGCGCGATCCTGCACAGATTTCGATGGCAACGTCATTACGGTGCATGGCGGTGCTTCGCGCCAGGATTCCACCCGACTTGCTCTTGCGGCCCTCGAAGACATCGAACCCGCAATCGTACTCATCCATGATGGCGTTCGGCCCTTTATCGATACGGTATTGATCGACCGCGTCATCGATGCGGTGGGCGAGAAGATGGGTGCGCTCCCCGCTGTCGCGATCTCCGACACCCTGAAGAAGTGCGGGGAAAACGGCATCGTGGCGAGGACTGTCTCTCGGGACGGACTGTTCGCTGCCCAAACCCCGCAAGGCTTTCCCTTCCGCCCAATTTATGAGGCGCATCAACAAGCCTGGAGAGCAGGCCGCTCGGATTTCACCGATGATGCAGCGATCGCCGAATGGGCAGGCATACCCGTGCGCTTGGTCAACGGCTCACCTGATAATGTGAAGCTGACCTGGGCGCGCGATATCGCACTGGCCGACCAACGCTTGGGAGCAATTGCAATGACTGGCTTGCCTGATGTCCGCACAGGCAATGGATATGACGTGCACGCCTTTGGCGACGGCAACCACGTCACGCTTTGCGGCGTCGAAATTCCCCACGAGAAAACTCTGACCGGGCATTCGGATGCCGATGTCGGTCTGCATGCCCTCACCGACGCGCTACTCGCCACATGCGGTGCAGGCGATATCGGTACGCATTTCCCACCTTCGGACCCCCAATGGAAGGGCGCGCGCTCCCGAATCTTCGTCGAGCTTGCGGTGGATACCGTACGCAAGCGCGGCGGCCGCATCGCCAATGCGGATATCACCCTTATCTGTGAAGCACCGCGAATCGGTCCACATCGCGAGGCGATGGTGGCGGAACTATCCGGCATGCTGGGGATTGCTCGGGAGCGAATCTCCGTAAAGGCAACGACCAATGAAAAACTCGGCTTCATAGGCAGGTCGGAGGGAATCGCTGCGATCGCCACAGCCACCGTCGTCTACCCTGGTTCATTAGAGGGCTGATCCGCGGAGTGCCCCATGAGCGATACCGAAGAGTTCCTGGCAAGAGAAGTCATCGAGGCCTTTGAGCAGCGCAGCTTGAAAATTGCCACCGCCGAATCCTGCACCGGCGGAATGGTGGGCGCTGCCCTGACCGACATTGCGGGCTCATCCACCGTCTTCGAGCGCGGCTTCATCACCTATTCGAACGAAGCAAAGATGGAGTTGCTGGGTGTGTCGGAGCAGACCCTTGCCGCTCACGGTGCCGTTTCCGCTGAAACCGCCCAAGAAATGGCAGCCGGCGCGCTGGACCATTCACTCGCGGACGTAGCCGTTTCGATCACGGGGATCGCCGGCCCCGCGGGAGGAACGGCGGAAAAGCCGGTGGGACTGGTCTGGTTCGGTCTGGCGGTAAAAGGGACCCCGCCAATGGCCGAAAAGAGACAATTCCCGGATCTGGGCCGCGCTTCGATCCGTCAGGAGAGCGCTACGACAGCGCTACAGCTTCTTCTCGGCGCAGCTCAGCTTGTGCGTCCGTAAACTTCATCGGCCCGTCGTTCGAACGCCTCGGAGAACATGCGGAACGCGCGATCGAACATCGCGCCCATCAGCATTCCGAGCATCCGGCTCTTGAATTCGTATTCGATGAAGAAATGCACATCCGACTGGCTCTCGCCCACCGGGTCGAACCGCCAGCGGTTCTGCAAGAATCGGAAAGGCCCGTCTATATACTGGACATCGATCGTTCGCTCGGCCGGTTTCAGTACAACCTGACTTGTGAAGGTTTCACGGATCGCCTTGTAGCCCACGGTCATGTCGGCGACCAGAATGGTGATTCCGTCGCGCTCCTTGCGCGAGCGCACGGTAAGCGCCTCGCACATGGGCAGGAACTCCGGATAGGATCCCACATCCGCTACCAGGGCGAACATCTGATCGGGTGGATGGCTCACCCTCCGGACCGTTTCGTGCTTGGGCATGAAGTGTTTTAGGCCGTCTTTTTCAGTCGTGCCTCGCGAGCCGAACGCAGCCTCGCAAAATCCTCACCCGCATGGTGGGACGAGCGCGTGAGCGGGCTTGAGGAGACCATCAGGAATCCCTTTGTATAGGCGACGGTCTCGTAGGACTTGAACTCCTCGGGCGTGACGAACTTCTTCACCGGATGATGCTTTCGGGTCGGCTGCAGATACTGGCCGATGGTGATGAAGTCGACATCCGCAGAACGCAGGTCGTCCATCAGCTGGAGCACCTCGTTCCGCTCCTCGCCGAGACCGACCATGATGCCGGACTTCGTGAAGATCGAGGGATCGATCTCCTTCACCCGCTGCAAGAGCCGGATGGAGTGGAAATAACGCGCACCGGGACGAACCGTCAGGTAGTTCGAAGGAACTGTTTCCAAATTGTGGTTGAAGACGTCGGGCCTGGCAGCGACGACGATCTCCAATGCACCCTCCTTGCGCAAAAAATCGGGGGTCAGGATCTCGATCGTGGTCGCCGGCGCTGCCGCGCGGATTGCATAAATGACATCGGCGAAGTGCTGCGCACCGCCATCCTTGAGATCGTCACGGTCGACGGAGGTGATGACCACATGCGAAAGCCCCATTTCGCGTACGGCCTTTGCCACATTGGCTGGCTCTTCGGGATCGAGCGGTCCGGGTATGCCCGTAGCCACATTGCAGAACGCACATGCACGGGTGCAGATCTCACCCATGATCATGAAGGTCGCGTGCTTCTTATCCCAGCACTCGCCTATGTTCGGGCAGCCGGCCTCTTCACATACCGTGACGAGCTTGTTCGTCTTCACGATTGCGCGCGTTTCCAGATATCCGCGGGAGGTCGGCGCCTTCACCCGGATCCAGTCGGGCTTTTTCAGCACCTCCTGGTCGGGCTTATGCGCCTTTTCAGGATGGCGCGGGCGCGGCTTGGAAACAGTATCGAGGACGGTGACCATGCTATCAGCTTTCTGTTCGCCGGTTCATATAAGGTTTTCCGGCGGTAACAAAAGCCCGCCTGCCTTTGCGCAGGCGGGCTGTTCTGCGTGGCGGCCTCAGGCTCGGCCGCGAATCAGGCGATAAAGCCAGATCAGGATGCAGGCGCCGAGGATACCGACGATGAGCTGACCGATGATCCCACCGAAAGTATAACCAAGAATTGCAACAAGAATCGCGTTAAGGACAACCGCACCTAGAATACCGATAATGATATTTGCAAGAAGACCGGTATCCGTCTTCATGATCTTCTCGGCAATCCAGCCGGCGAGGCCGCCGACAATAATGGTCAAAATCCAACCAAGACCCTCCATTCGAAGTCTCCCTGCTTTGGTTGCGGATCAATCATCCAACTTGGCTGGCCCGGCACTCCGGTCCACCCTCAAGCGTTCAACGACCGATCATACGCGTCGAGCACGCTCTCCTTCATCATCTCCGAAAGTGTCGGATGAGGGAAGACGGTGTGCATAAGTTCTTCCTCGGTGGTTTCCAGATTCATAGCGACAACAAAGCCCTGGATCAGCTCTGTTACTTCGGCACCGACCATATGAGCGCCGATGAGTTCACCCGTCTTCTTGTCGAAGATGGTTTTGATAAAGCCCTGATCTTCGCCCAGCGCAATCGCCTTGCCGTTCGCCGCGAACTGGAAACGGCCGACGCGGATATCCCTTCCCGCCTGCTTTGCCTTTTCCTCCGTCAAGCCGACCGAAGCCACCTGCGGATTGCAGTAGGTGCAGCCTGGGATTTTGCTCTTGTCGAGGGGATGGACACCTGGGACACCGGCGATCTTTTCGACACAGATCACCCCCTCATGCTCTGCCTTGTGGGCGAGCATAGGTGGCCCTGCGACGTCGCCGATCGCATAGATGCCGGGAACATTTGTCCGGCCGTAGCCATCGACCAGGACGATGCCGCGCTCCACCTTGACCCCGAGGGCATCAAGGCCGAGATTCTCGACATTGCCCTGTACGCCAACGGCGGAAATAAGCCGGTCGGCCGTGATCTTCTCGACCTTGCCGTCTCTTGTTTCCACATGCGCGGTCACCTGGCCTTCGCCTTTTTCCACTTTCGTGACCTTCGCCTCGACGTGGAACCGGATTCCCTGCTTCTCCAATTGACGGCGGGCGAATTTCGACACTTCGGCGTCTTCGACCGGCAGGATCTGCGGCAGGAGTTCGACGACGGTCACCTCGGCCCCCATAGCGCGATAGAAACTCGCGAATTCTATGCCGATGGCGCCGGACCCCATGACGATGAGCGATTTCGGCATCTCCTTTGGAACCATCGCCTCGAAATAGGTCCAGATGAGCTTGCCGTCCGGCTCGATGCCCGGCAATACGCGCGGCCGCGCGCCCGTGGCGAGGATGATATGCTTGGCTTTATAGGTGCCTTCTCCCAAGGTGCCCTTAGGAACAGGGTGCTGGGGCTCCATCGGCTTCTTCGCGGTTTTGCTGACGACGACCTCGCCTGCCTCATTGCCCTTGGCTGCCTTCGTGACCTTCGCCTCGCCCCAGATCACGTCCACCTTGTTCTTCTTCATCAGGAAGCCGACGCCGCTGTTGAGGCGGCCAGAGACTTTCCTCGAGCGATCCACGACCGCAGCGGTATCGGGCGTGATCGTTCCCTCGAGCTTCAGGCCGTAATCCTTGGCGTGCTGAGCATAGTGCAGTATCTCCGCAGAACGCAGCAGCGCCTTGGTTGGAATGCAACCCCAATTGAGGCAAATGCCGCCTAGATGCTCGCGTTCAACGATCGCGGTCTTGAATCCCAGCTGCGCCGATCTCACGGCGGTCACATATCCGCCAGGCCCCGAGCCGATGATGATGACGTCATAGGTTTCAGCCACGAAAAACTCCTTCAGTCACAAACCGAGCACCTGGCGAACCGCCGGCACGAGGCCGGCGCCGATGGCGCGTGTGTTTTCTGCGTCGAGATGAACACCGTCGAGTGGGGTCGGACGCGCTACGGCGCCTGCATCGAAGAAGGCGCAGCCGGTCTGCTGCGCCAATTCAGAATATAAGGAGGCAAGTTTGCGGGATTCATCGACAGCGCCGTCGAACATGGCAGTGAAATCGCCATTGGCAGTTCCGCAGGCCGGCGGCGGTGAAACGAGAAGGACCGCGGGAACTCTTTTTTCCAGCGGATAATCGTGCCCGCGAATGATGTCGACGAGCCGCTGCATCCCCTGTCGTGCTCCGATTGCCCGGCCGCAAATGAACGGCTTCATGTCATTCGTGCCGAGCATAATGATCACCAGATCGAGCGGCGCGTGCGTCGTGAGGATGGTTGGCAGGACCCGTGCACCGTTTCGGTCGGCTCCCGCCAGCCAATCGTCATAAGCCGTTGTGCGGCCGTTGAGCCCCTCGGGGATCACGCGCGCTTGCTGACCCAGGCCTGCCTGGAGCACCGTCGGCCATCGGTCCTCATAAGCATGCCTTGAGGGCCCGACGGCATTGTAGCCCCAGGTGAGCGAGTCTCCGTAACAAAGGATGGTTTTCATGGACGCATCCTCATGAGTCCCTCCATCCATCAGGGAGGTGGAACGCTAGACGAGCATTCCGAATGGGTTTTCGATCAAGCGCTTGAATGCGGTGAGCAGCTCCGCCCCAAGGGCCCCATCCACGGCCCGGTGATCGGTCGAAAGCGTCACGGACATGATGGTGGCGACCTTGATCTCGCCCTCTTTCACCACCGCCCTCTCCTCACCAGCGCCAATCGCAAGGATCGTAGCGTGCGGCGGATTGATCACCGCCGCAAAATCCTTGATGCCGAACATGCCGAGATTTGAAACGGCGGATGTGCCGCCCTGATATTCTTCGGGCTTCAGCTTCCGGTTTCGAGCGCGCGTGGCAAGATCCCTCATTTCGTTGGAGATCACCGACAGCGTTTTCTCGTCGGCCCGGCGCACGATCGGCGTGATCAACCCTCCAGGAATGGAGACGGCCACTCCGACATCGGCATGCCTGTGCTTTATCATCGCACTCTCCGTCCAGGAGGCATTCGCCTCCGGAACGGCTTTCAGCGCCATGGCCCAAGCCTTGATGATCATGTCATTGACGGAGAGCTTATAGGCGGGCGCCTCGCCAGACTCGGTCTTCGTCATAGGCGCGGCATCGTTAAGCTGCTTGCGCAGCGCCAAAAGCGCGTCGATCTCGCAATCGAGCGTAAGGTAGAAATGCGGAATCGTGCTCTTCGCCTCGACCAGCCTGCGCGCGATGGTCTTGCGCATGGAATCGTGCGGCACCAGTTCGTAAGAACCTTCGTCGAAAAGCTTCAGCACCGCCTCGTCCGACATGGGCTTTGGCGCAGGCATGGGACCCTCGGCCTCCTTGGCCGGAGCGGTCTTGCCGGTGCCACTGGAAATCGAAGCCTCCACATCGGCCTTGACCACGCGCCCGTGCGGACCCGAACCCGCGATAGCAGAAAGCTCGATACCGGCATCCTTAGCTATGCGGCGCGCCAGCGGCGAGGCGAAAACGCGTCCTTCCTTCTGCTCGGCTGGTTGCGGAGCAGCCTGGGGTGCGGACTTTGCAACGGGCTCGTCCACGGATTTCGTATCGGGCTGTTTTGCGGGTGACCCAGTCTTCGCTTCTTCAGCGTCGGCCTCGGTCTCCTGCGCCGCGCCAGCGCTGCCATTGCCGGCGGCTTTCGCCGCTTCCGAAAGATCCTCCCCTTCCGCTGCGAGCACGGCAATCAGAGAGTTCACCTTCACGCCTTGCGTCCCTTCGGGCACCACGATCTTGGCCAACCGCCCCTCGTCCACCGCTTCGACTTCCATGGTGGCCTTGTCGGTCTCGATCTCGGCGATCACATCGCCCGGAGAGATGCTATCCCCTTCCTTGACCAGCCACTTGGCGAGGTTGCCCTCTTCCATCGTGGGTGAGAGAGCAGGCATGGTGATCTGGATAGGCATCTGCTCCTCCTCAGGCCCTGTAAGTGACGGTCTTTACCGCCTCGACGACCTCGGCGACGCTCGGCAATGCAAGCTTCTCGAGATTGGCGGCATAGGGCATGGGGACATCCTTGCCCGCGACAGTGATGATCGGTGCGTCGAGATAATCAAAGGCCCGCTGCATTACCTTCGAGGCGATGTGGTCGCCCACGGAGGATTGCGGGAAGCCTTCCTCGATCGTCACGAGCCTGTTCGTCTTCTTTACGGATTCGACTACGGTATCGAGGTCCATCGGCCGGATTGTCCTGAGATCGATGATCTCCACATCGATTCCCATTCCGCGCAATTCCTCTTCCGCCTTCACGGCATAGGTCATTCCGATACCGAAGGAGACGAGGGTTACGTCCTTACCCTGCTTGTGAATTCGCGCCTTGCCGATCGGCAGCACAAAATCATCGAGCTTCGGCACCTCGAAAGACTGGCCGTAGAGTATTTCGTTCTCAAGGAAGATAACCGGGTTCGGATCGCGGATCGCGGCTTTCAGCAGCCCCTTCGCATCCGCCGCGGTGTAAGGCATGACAACCTTGAGCCCCGGAATATGGCTGTACCAGGCAGCATAGTCCTGGCTGTGCTGCGCGGCAACACGCGCAGCCGCGCCGTTGGGGCCGCGGAAGACAATCGGCGCCCCCATCTGGCCGCCGGCCATGTAAAGCGTCTTGGCGGCCGAATTGACGATCTGGTCCATGGCCTGCATGGCGAAGTTGAACGTCATGAACTCGACAATGGGCTTCAGGCCTGCGAAGGCCGCCCCGATCCCGACGCCGGCAAAACCGTGCTCGGTGATCGGCGTGTCGATCACGCGCTTGGAGCCAAACTCCTGCAGCAAGCCCTGGGTGACCTTGTAGGCGCCCTGGTATTCGGCAACCTCCTCGCCCATGATGAAGACATCCGGATCGCGCCGCATTTCCTCGGCCATCGCATCCCGAAGGGCCTCGCGAACGGTCATCTCGACCATCTCAGTGCCTTCGGGAATGTCCGGGTCGGAAGGCATGGGCTGTGTCGGCGCCTTGGGCAATGCCGCAGGCTTGGCAAAGGCTTCCGTCTGCTGATCAGCATGAACTTCAGCAGGCGCCTGGGCCCGCGCAGGCGGCGGGGTTGCAGCCTCCTTGCCTAGGTCATCGGCGCTTTCACCTTCGGCCAGGAGCACGGCGATCGGCGTGTTTACCCGCACCCCCTGTGCCCCTTCTTCGACCAGGATCTTGCCGATCGTGCCTTCATCGACGGCTTCCACTTCCATGGTGGCCTTGTCGGTCTCGATTTCGGCGATCACGTCGCCCGGCGCGACCTTGTCGCCTTCTTTCTTGATCCACTTGGCCAGATTGCCCTCTTCCATCGTGGGCGACAGCGCGGGCATGAGAATTTCGGTGGGCATTGATGCACTCCCCCCCTTACAGAAGTACGTCGGTATAGAGTTCGGACGGATCGGGCTCCGGATCGGACTGCGCGAAATCGGCTGCATCGGCGACGATGTCGCGCACCTCCTTGTCCAGCGCCTTCAAATCCTCCTCACTCGCCCATTTCTTCGAAAGGAGCCGCTGCCGCACCTGCTCGATCGGATCATGCTCGGAGCGCATCTTCTGCACTTCGTCCTTGGAGCGGTACTTCGCGGGATCCGACATCGAATGCCCGCGGTAGCGATAAGTCTGCATCTCCAGGATAATCGGCCCTTTGCCGGAACGGCACCATTCGACCGCCATGTCGCCAGCGGCTTTCACCGCGCGTACATCCATGCCGTCGACCTGGATACCCGGTATTTTGAAGGACAGACCACGATGCGCGAAATTGGTCTCCGCCGACGAGCGTGTTACGGCCGTCCCCATCGCATAGCGGTTGTTTTCGATGATATAGACGATCGGCAGCTTCCACAGCGATGCCATGTTGAAGCTTTCATAAACCTGGCCCTGGTTGGCCGCACCGTCGCCGAAATAGGTAAGTGACACGCTGTCGTTGCCACGATAGCTGTTGGCAAGCGCCAGACCCGTCCCAAGCGGCACCTGCGCGCCGACGATACCATGTCCTCCATAAAAATGCTTCTCCTTGGAGAACATGTGCATGGAGCCGCCCTTGCCCTTCGAATAGCCGCTGCGGCGCCCGGTCAACTCCGCCATCACGCCGCGCGGATCCATCCCCGTGGCAAGCATGTGGCCGTGATCGCGATAACCGGTGATCACCTGATCGCCTTCCTTCATGGCCATCTGCATGCCCACGACGACGGCTTCCTGGCCGATATAGAGGTGGCAGAAGCCGCCTATGAAGCCCATGCCGTAGAGTTGCCCGGCCTTCTCCTCGAAGCGCCGAATGAGAAGCATTTCGCGAAAAGCGGATAACTCCTGTTCCTTCGCGAAATCAGCGGGCTTCGGCGCAGTGATGGCCGGGATACCGCTCAATGTCAGGCTCGGCGCCTTGGCGGTGGTGGATTTACCTCTGGCTGGTGTCGATTTGGCAGAAGTCTTGGTGGCGGCTCTCGCCATCTGTTTTCGCTCCCTAGATCGCCTCGGCAAAGGCCGGCAGGGAGCCGGCATTGCCGTAGGACATCCATGTAGTACACGGCGGGAGGCCGTCCACTGGCCAACCCTCCCCTAGGGACAGGAAGCTATCACGTCACAATCGCACGCGCCACGCGATTTATGCATGGCTGCTATGCCAACTAAATATTTGGAAGCCTTATCGATTTTCGATTTAACCTGATTTCGGTTAATCGCCGCCAGGCTTGTAAAAGATGACAATTTCATCTTCTCTCGCCAGGTTCAAGGCTCGCCTTGCCTGTTCGTCGAGCATATCCTTTTCGATGGTCTGGCCGCTCAGCAGGCTAGCCCGCTCCTCGAGCTTGCTGCGTGCCTTTTGCAGCGTCTCGAGCTCGTTCTCCAGGACAGCAACGCGCTCCTCGAGTTGCTCCTTCGCATTCAGACCATATTCGCCCTGATAGGCGTGAAAGCCAAAATAAGAAAGAACGACCATGGTGATCGCTGGCACGATCAGCCGGCCCGTATTGCGGCGCTTGTGATGGCGAGTCCACATGTGGCGAAATTCCTTTCGCCACATGTGCACATAGTTTGCTTAATGGAGAGTTATCCCCGCATCAGGAATTCAGCTGCGAAGAATGGTGCGGCCCGCATAGCGGGCGGCGCGGCCAAGCTGTTCCTCGATACGGATGAGCTGGTTATATTTCGCCAGCCGGTCCGAGCGGGCAAGCGACCCGGTCTTGATCTGCCCGCAATTGGTTGCCACGGCGAGATCGGCAATCGTCGAATCCTCGGTCTCACCCGAACGGTGGGACATGACTGCCGTATAGGCTGCCTTGTGTGCCGTCTCGACCGCATCGAGCGTCTCTGTGAGCGTGCCGATCTGGTTGACCTTGACAAGGATCGAGTTGGCGACACCCATGCTGATGCCGTCCTTGAGACGCGCGGTGTTCGTGACGAAGAGATCGTCGCCGACCAGCTGCACTTTGTCGCCGATAAGATCGGTCAGGATCTTCCACCCTTCGAAATCATCCTCCGACATACCGTCTTCGATGGAGATGATGGGGTAGTCAGCAGCAAGCTTGGCGAGATATTCAGCCTGAGCTCTTGCATCGCGTGTCTGCCCCTCGCCTTCATAGACATATTTGCCGTCCTTGAAGAATTCGGTGGCGGCACAGTCCAGTGCGATGGCGACCTCCGCGCCCGGCTTGAAGCCGGCCTTCTCGATCGAGGCGATTATGAAATCGAGGGCTGCCTTGGCATCCTGCAGATTGGGCGCAAAGCCCCCTTCGTCGCCCACATTCGTGTTGTGGCCCGCAGACTTAAGGCCCGCCTTGAGCGTGTGGAAGATCTCAGCGCCCCAGCGCACCGCATCCTTGAGCGTCTCCGCGCCCACGGGCATGATCATGAATTCCTGGAAGTCGATGGGATTGTCCGCATGTGCGCCGCCATTGATGATATTCATCATCGGAACCGGCAGGACATGCGCCGAGGTTCCCCCAACATACCGATAAAGCGGCAGATCGGCGGAAACCGCCGCAGCCTTGGCAACGGCCAGCGAGACACCGAGGATC
The DNA here is from genome assembly GCF_000518985.1 of Chelativorans sp. J32. Taxonomy (GTDB): domain Bacteria; phylum Pseudomonadota; class Alphaproteobacteria; order Rhizobiales; family Rhizobiaceae; genus Chelativorans. The sequence continues at coordinate 39,197 of NZ_JAEQ01000024.1, read as the reverse complement.
GCGTTGGCGCCGAGCCGGCTCTTGTTCTGCGTGCCGTCGAGCTCGATCATGGTGCGGTCGATATGGATCTGGTCCTCGGCTTCCATGCCGCCGATCGCCTCGAAGATCTCGCCATTCACCGCTTCCACTGCTTGCGCGACGCCCTTGCCGAGATAGCGTGCGCCGCCATCGCGCAGCTCCACCGCCTCATGCGCACCCGTGGAGGCGCCGGAGGGAACAGCTGCGCGGCCGAAAGCGCCGTCTTCCAGCACCACGTCGACTTCGACAGTGGGGTTGCCGCGGCTATCGAGGATTTCACGTCCGACGATGTCGACGATGGCAGTCATGGTGCTGTCCCTCTGCTTGGGTGGGTTTTGATGATCGCGCCTCTCTTACTCTAAGCGATGAAAAAGACAATGCAGCCGGGCTGAAAGGCTCAGACCGCCTTCGCAATCCTGTCGAAGGCTATTAGCCGTTCCAAAAGCGCCGGCATCTTGTCGAGAGGCACCATGTTCGGCCCATCCGAAGGCGCATTGTCGGGATCCTGATGAGTCTCGATGAACACGCCCGCCACGCCGACGGCCACCGCGGCCCGCGCCAATGTCTCCACGAAGCGCCGCTCGCCGCCCGAGGAGTTCCCCTGCCCCCCCGGCTGCTGCACCGAATGGGTGGCGTCGAAGATCACCGGCGCGCCGATCTCGGCCATGATCGGCAAGGCGCGCATGTCGGAGACGAGCGTATTATAGCCAAAGGAAGCGCCACGCTCGGTCACAAGAACGTTTGCATTGCCCGAATCGGTAACCTTGGCGACCACATTCTTCATGTCCCAGGGCGCAAGGAATTGCCCCTTCTTCACATTGACGACCTTACCGGTCCTGGCAGCAGCGATGAGCAAGTCCGTCTGCCGCGAGAGAAAGGCCGGAATCTGCAACACGTCGACGACCTCGGCCACGACGGCACATTGCTCTTCGGTATGGACATCCGTCAGCACGGAGAGCTCGAGCTCCCTGCGAAGGTCGGCAAAAATTTGCAGCGCAGCGTCGAGGCCGATCCCGCGCTTGCCGGAGAGGGACGTACGGTTCGCCTTGTCAAAGCTCGTCTTGTAGACGAAACCGATCCCCAGCTTTTCTGTCAGTTCCTTGAGCCGTCCGGCGATCTCGAAGGCATGCTCACGGCTTTCCAGCTGGCACGGGCCCGCGATCAAGGAGAGCGGCGCGTCATTAGCAAAGACGGCATTGCCGATTTCAACCCGCGGATTGGGATTCATAGCTTAGCACCTTAGAACGGCCTCCAAAATGGCCTCTGCGACGGAACTTTTGGGCGGTTCCTCAAAGAAAAAGTATGCCCCCTGTCCCGGTGCAGGAGGCACGACAAGTCTGCCTCTATGCATGGTATGGGCAATCTGCGCAACGACCAAGCGCTCAGCGAGCGCCTTGACGGAGGCCGTACGGAAACAATTCCGCGCAGCCGGAGATTCCCATCGCTATCAGGATCCATATTATAGACCTGCTTGGCATCCGTAAGTAGGGAGAGGACCACGTTGTCAAGTGGCCAGACACCCCCGCCGGATCCTGTCTGAAGGAACTGCGAGAGAAACGTTCCTGCTGCACGCGGTTCCGAAGCCGTAACCAGTATCCGCAGTATACCGCTCACATGGTTTGCATGCTGACAAAGGGTCGAGCAATCAACAGCAGGTGTTTTTACCCGCTCACAGGTGAAGAAAAAGGACGGCGCATCCTCCGGAGCAGCAAAGGCCAGCTTGAACGAGGCTTCTGTTTTATTGCCGCTGCTGTCTGGAAATGGCCTTGAGAAGGACAGCGGATCGCCCGCCGACATCTCCCCATCAACGAAGCGAATATGATCCAAGGCAGCATCGTCGGTGCCAAATGCAAGGGCCGAAAATCCCTCATCGCCACCGGCGTCCCGAAACCTCCGATCACGTTGTACAAAGACATTTCCTGCAGCCGATGCCCTGCGGGTGGCATTCTTGTCGGCCAAGACAACTGATTCCAGATAGCTGCCATCTTCAAAAAAGACGCGACAGCTCGTTATTCCAAAGGGATGCGCCGCGTCCGGCGCAACGGTAAAGCCGAGTCTGGTGAGTAGCTCCCGTGCTATCGCGAGATTTGCCGACGGAAGCACGCAATGATCAAGCTTCATGCAATCGTCCCAGTATTACCTAACAATATCAAAGAGGTAAGCACTGGGAGTTGAATTACAACCTTGCGGACGTCCAGCGGTAGCCGGCTCACACCAACCGCGACTGCTCTACAGCGGCAGCAATGAAGGAGGCAAAGAGCGGATGCGGCTCGAACGGCCGGCTCTTCAGCTCGGGATGGTACTGCACACCGATGAACCAAGGGTGATCCGGATACTCGATCGTCTCGGGCAACACGCCATCAGGTGAAAGGCCGGCGAAGACCAGCCCGCACGCTTCGAGCTTCTCGCGATAGCCGATATTGACCTCGTAGCGATGCCGGTGCCGTTCGGAGATTTCCTCCGAGCCATAGATCTCCGCAATTTTCGATCCGGGCTGCAAGCGCGCTTCGTAGGCACCGAGGCGCATCGTGCCGCCAAGGTCGCCAGCAGCGGTGCGCTTTTCAAGCATGTTCCCACGCAGCCATTCGGTCATGAGACCCACCACGGGCTCCTCGGTCGGGCCGAACTCGGTGGAGGATGCGTTTTCGATGCCGGCCAGGGAACGTGCCGCTTCGATACAGGCCATCTGCATGCCGAAGCAGATGCCGAAATAGGGCACCTTCCGCTCGCGCGCAAATTTCGCCGCCAGAATCTTGCCTTCCGAGCCGCGCTCGCCGAAGCCGCCGGGGACAAGAATTCCGTGTACCTTCTCAAGCCATGGCGCGGGATCTTCCTTCTCGAAGATCTCCGATTCGATCCATTCGAGCTTTACGCGAACGCGGTTCGCGATGCCGCCATGGGTAAGCGCCTCGTTGAGCGACTTATAGGCATCCTTAAGGCCGGTATATTTGCCGACCACTGCAATCGTCACCTCACCTTCCGGATTGTGGATTCGCTGAGAGACTTCCTCCCAGCGCTCCATCCGAGGCTTGGGGGCCGGATCGATACCGAAGGCAGCGAGCACTTCCGAATCGAGCCCCTCCTTGTGATAGGCTATCGGCACGTCGTAGATATGCGCGACGTCCAATGCCTGGATGACGGCCGATTCGCGCACATTGCAGAAGAGGGAAAGCTTTCTGCGCTCGTCCTGAGGGATGGGCCTGTCCGCGCGGACGAGGAGGATGTCCGGTGCAATGCCGATCGAGCGTAGTTCTTTGACCGAGTGCTGCGTGGGCTTGGTTTTGAGCTCGCCGGCCGCCGGAATCCAAGGCATCAGCGTCAGGTGGACGTAAACGGCATTTCCGCGCGGCAACTCGTTACCGAGCTGGCGAATTGCTTCGAGGAACGGCATTGCCTCGATGTCGCCCACCGTGCCGCCGATCTCGCAGAGCACAAAGTCAAAATCTTCATTGCCCTCGAGGATGAACTGCTTGATCTCGTCGGTCACGTGCGGGATCACCTGCACGGTCGCGCCAAGATAGTCGCCACGCCGCTCTTTCTCGATGATGTTCTGGTAGATGCGGCCTGTTGTGACGTTGTCCCGCTTATTGGCGGAGCGCCCGGTGAAACGCTCGTAATGGCCCAGATCGAGATCCGTTTCCGCCCCATCGTCGGTCACGAAGACTTCGCCGTGCTGATACGGCGACATCGTGCCAGGATCCACATTGAGGTAGGGATCGAGCTTCCTCAGACGGACCCGGTACCCACGTGCCTGCAGCAGCGCACCAAGTGCCGCTGATGCAATGCCTTTGCCAAGGGAGGAGACCACGCCGCCGGTTATGAAAACATATCGCGCCATGGGACTCACCGCTTAGCTTGACGCGGACGATTCCGCCAGACGAAAATGGCCATATCTGCTTCTTTTCTGCGTATAACCGCTCAACGAACTCAAACGGGCGGCTTGCGCCGCCCGCAAAATCTTCAAGCCAAGCCCAATTTTATTGGCCGGTGGGCACCTGCGCTTCCGGATTGGTCGACTGAGCCGGCGCGGTCTGCTGCTCCGCCGGCGCTGGCGCGGCCTGAGGCTCAGCCGGAGAAGGCGGCGTCTGTTCCTGCGCAGGAGCGTTCTGCTGCGCGGAAGGAGCGCCGCTCTCGGCTGGCGGCGTGGCACTGCCGCCGAGCTGGTCGAGGATACCGCCGCCGGAACCGCCAGAACCGCTCGGGGCCGTCTGGTCCTGCGGCAAGCGATTGAAAATGTCGGTGGGCCGCTCCTGATAACGCGCGTGGAGCGAAAGCGCCAGGGAGGTGGCAAAGAAGGCCGCCGCCAGAATCGCCGTCGTACGGGTAAGCGCGTTTGCCGCACCGCGTGCAGTCATGAAACCGGAACCCCCGCCGATTCCAAGCCCACCGCCTTCCGAGCGCTGCATCAGAACCACGCCGACAAGCGCGACGACAATGAGCAAGTGAATGACGATGATGATTGTTTGCATGATTCCTTCCGGCGCCTGACGCGGACCGCATTCCTGTCGCGGACGCGGCTCATTACACGGCTTTAGGCGCTTTTCCAAGCCCTACCGGGCACAGATAGGCGCACTATGCACCATTGCAAGCGGCAAAAGCCGCTTGCGGCTTATTTGCTCTTAACTGCCGATGCGATCGCGAGAAAATCGGCCGCCACGAGGCTGGCTCCACCGATGAGCGCGCCATCCACATTCAACAGCGAGAGCAATTCGGCAGCGTTAGACGGTTTCACCGAACCGCCGTAAAGAATTCGCATCGCATTGGCTTCGTCGCCCAGCTTCTTCTTAAGTTCGGCGCGGAGATGAGCATGCGCTTTTGCTACGTCCTCCGGCGTCGGAGTAAGGCCGGTGCCGATGGCCCATACAGGTTCATAGGCGATTACCGTATTTCCCGCCGTGGCTCCTGCAGGAACGGACCCCGCAATCTGCCCGGAAAGTACGGAAAGCGTATCCCCCGCTTCGCGCTGTGCCTTGGTCTCCCCGACACAGATTATAGCGATCAGGCCCGCCCGCCAGGCGGCCTCCGCCTTGCTTGCCACATCAGCGTCACTCTCGTGATGGTCGGTCCGCCGCTCCGAGTGCCCAACGATGACGTAACGTGCGCCGCAGTCTGCCAACATCTCGGCCGCAATGTCCCCCGTATGGGCCCCGTTCGGTGCAGGATGGCAATCCTGCCCCCCGGCTGCTACCGGGCTGGCAGCCAATATCTCACCGGCACGTCCCAACAATGTGGCAGGGACGCACACGACCCCTTCCGCACCCTCCCCTGCGGCATTGGTGAAGCCACTGGCGACAGCCTTCAACTCAGGCAGCGAGCTTGAGGTGCCATGCATCTTCCAGTTGCCGGCGATGAGAGGACGAATTGCGGGGGTCATGAAGCCTCCATGGGTTGTGCACGGAAGGGTTCAGTATCAAAAAGACGCCACAAAGCAATCGACAGCTGTGTTCCAGGGCGCTATTCCCGAAGAAGAAACAAACGCAATTCGACCTCCATCGACGGACAGTAGATTAAGACATGCTCGACAGCCTCCGAAGTGCGGCATCCACCTGGGTCGCAAAACTCTTGCTCATAGTTCTTGTCGCGAGTTTTGCCATCTGGGGCATATCTGGCTCAGTGCCGACAGGTGCGAACAGCGACGTGATAACGGCCGGGGGAACCTCCGTCTCCGCGCTCGATTACCGTTTGGCTTACGACCGGCGCATTTCCGAGCTTTCCCAGCAATTCGGAACGCGCCTTACGAGGGATCAGGCGGTGGCGTTCGGGATCGATGAGCAGGTGCTCTCTCAATTATCCGCCGGGGCGGTGCTCGACGAGACCGCTCGAGAAATCGGGCTGGGCGTGTCGAGAGACAAGCTTGCACAACTCACGGCTGCCGATCCCGCCTTCCAGGGGCTGAATGGCCGGTTCGACAGGAACCAGTTCGAGTTCGTGCTCAATCGAATCGGCATGCGGCCCGAGGACTATCTTAGAAATCGCGAGCAGGCGGCCGTGAGACAGCAGATTGTCGACGCTGTCGCCAGTGGCGTTTCTGCCCCTGACGAGCTGCTGCGCGGTATCGCGCGATACCGGGGAGAAGATCGCACGGTCGAATATGTGGCGTTGTCCCGCTCGGCGGTCGAACCGATCGAAGCACCTGGCGACGAAGAGCTCCAAGGCTGGTTCGATGAGCACAAGGCCGATTACGCCGCGCCAGAATACCGCAAGATCGAGTATGCGAAGCTTGAAGCTGAAGACATTGCTGACCCTTCGGTGATCTCCGACGAGCAGGTAAAGAGCTACTATGACGGAAATCAGGGCCAGTACACGACGCCGGAGCGGCGCACGATCGAGCAGCTGACCTTCTCCTCTCCTGAGGAAGCCACGGCTGCTCGAGAAAGCATGCGCACGGGGACCACCTTCGAGGATCTTGTCGAGCGGCAGGGAAAGAAGCTCGAAGACGTGAACCTTGGCTCGTTGACCCGCGCGGACATACCGGACCAGGCCATCGCAGACGCCGCTTTTTCGCTTACCAAGGATCAGGTGAGCGACGTGGTACAGGGCACGTTCGGACCCGTGCTTCTACGCGTTACAGAAATCTCGCCCGAGGCAGTCACACCGTTCGATCAGGTGAAAGAGGAAATTCGCCATCAGCTCGCGCTGGACGAGGCGAATCGTCTCCTGCTTGACACCCTTGACCAGTATGACGACGCCCGCGCGGCTGGTAATACGTTGCGGGAAGCGGCTGAGCATCTCAATCTCACCGTGAACAGTATTGATGCCGTGGATAGAGAGGGGAACAAGCCGGACGGAACGCGTGTCGAAGGCATTCCGAACCTGCCGGCTCTCCTCTCCGGAGCATTCGATACGGAAGTCGGTGTGGACAATGCGCCAGTCAATCTCCCTGGCAGTGGTTACCTTTTCTACGAAGTGGCCGATATCATGCCGGCGCGCGACCGGGAGTTCGCCGAGGTTCGCGATCGTGTGCTGAAAGACTGGACCGAAGCGGAGGTCGCCTCCCGGCTCGACGAACGCGCCAAGGCCCTCGAAGAAGAGGTAAAGAACGGCAAGCCCCTCGATCAGGTCGCATCCGAACTCGGCCAGGAAAAGGTCGTGAAGCGGGGCCTGAAGCGAGAGGCAAACGACGCCGATCTCGGGCAGGCCGGCGTGAGTGCCGCTTTCAGCGTGGCAAAGGGCGGCACCGGAACAGTCACCAATCCGGCGGGTGATGCGCGCTTCATTTTCCAGGTGACGGAGGTTTTCGAGCCGGCCGCGGCGACAGCCGAGTCGCTCCCCGACGACGTCAAGAACGCCATCACTCAAGGACTGGAGAACGATCTGCTGAATCAGCTCGTCAGCCGCCTCCAGACCGAGCATCAAGTCACCATAAACCGCACGGCGATACAGCAAGCGCTCGCCTTCTGACCCATGGCAGACCTTAAGGCCTACATCGCCAAAGTGGCTTCCGGCGCGGCCCTGAACTTCGCGGAAGCTCGCGATGCCTTCGAGATCATCATGTCCGGCGAGGCCACCCCTAGCCAGATCGGTGGTTTCCTTATGGCATTGCGCGTGCGCGGCGAGACCGTGGACGAGATCAGCGGCGCCGTCGACACGATGCGGTCCAAGATGCTTCCGGTTTCCGCCCCCACGGAAGCGGTCGATATCGTGGGAACGGGCGGGGATGCTTCGGGGACGTACAATGTCTCGACCTGTGCCGCGTTCATCGTGGCCGGGTGTGGGGTCCCAGTGGCGAAACATGGCAATCGTGCGCTGTCCTCTAAGTCCGGTGCCGCGGATAGTCTCACGGCTCTCGGCGTTAACATCGAACTCAGGCCGGATCAGATTGCAGATTGCATAGCCGAGGCGGGTGTCGGCTTCATGTTCGCCCCCAACCACCACGCAGCGATGCGCCATGTGGGGCCGACCAGGGTCGAGCTCGGAACGCGTACCATTTTCAACTTGCTTGGCCCGCTATCGAATCCGGCAAGGGTGAAGCGGCAGCTCGTCGGCGTTTTCTCTGCGCATTGGGTGGAGCCCATTGCGCAGGTGTTGAGGCAGCTTGGTGCAGAACGGGCCTGGGTGGTATATGGCGACGGGCTTGACGAGATCACCACCGCGGGCGTCACGCAGGTTGCAGCCGTCGAGAACGGCGAAGTGACCACCTTCGAGATCGCGCCGGAGGATGTCGGTCTGACGCGGGTGACCGTGGAGGCTCTTAAAGGTGGCGACGGCCAACACAACGGCGAAGCATTGCGCCGCGTGCTCGAAGGTGAGCGAAATGCTTACCGCGATATAGCCCTTCTGAATGCTGCCGGCGCCCTCGTCGTAGCGGGAAAAGCCGCAGCTCTCAGCGATGCCATCGAGCTTGCCTCCCGATCAATCGATGAGGGCTATGCGCTAGCCGCCCTAGAGAAGCTCATCGCGGTTTCCAATCGCGACCGCTGAGGATAAGTTGGACGTCATGGCGGATATTCTTCGCAAGATCGAAGTCTATAAGCGTGAGGAGATCGCAGCGGCGAAAGCGGCGGTCTCCCCCGGTGAACTTGCCGCCCGCGCGCGTGATGTAGGGCCCGTACGGAGCTTCGTTGCTGCGCTTCGGGCCAAGCACGCGGAAGGTCAATTGGCACTGATTGCCGAGGTGAAGAAAGCGAGCCCTTCAAAGGGGCTGATACGAGCCGATTTCGATCCTCCCGCGCTCGCGCGAGCCTATGAACGCGGCGGAGCTGCGTGCCTCTCGGTCCTCACCGATGGTCCTTCTTTCCAGGGTGCGCCCGAATTCCTGACCAATGCCCGCGCAGCGACCGTTCTGCCTGCCCTGCGCAAGGATTTCATGTTCGAGCCCTATCAGGTGCTTGAAGCGCGTGCATGGGGTGCCGACGCCATTTTGATCATCATGGCGAGCCTTTCTGACGATGAGGCGAAGATGCTTGCTGAGGCAGCGGGTGAGCTCGGTATGGAAGCCCTGATCGAGGTTCATGACGAAGCCGAGTTGGAAAGGGCTTTGAAGCTCTCGTCTCCGCTGATTGGCATAAACAATCGCAATCTCCGTACCTTTGAAACGACGCTGGAGACCACCGAACGGCTTGCCCCACTGGTGCCGGAGGATCGCATCATCGTGGGCGAAAGCGGCATCTTCAGCCACGCCGATTGTATGCGCCTGGCGAAGGTCGGCATTTCGACCTTCCTGGTGGGCGAAAGCCTGATGCGCCAGGAGAATGTCGAGGCGGCAACGCGCCAGCTGCTTGGCCTGCAGCCGGATTTCGAGCCGGCAAACTGATATGACCAAGGAACGGGAGACGAGGCTTACCCATCTGCGTGAAGATGGCCGCGCCGAAATGGTCGACGTGGGCGCCAAGGGGGAGACGGAACGCACGGCCGTCGCGGCAGGCGCGGTGATCATGTCTCCCGAGACGTTGCAGGCGATCCTGAAAGGCGATGCGAAGAAGGGCGATGTTATCGCGGTTGCACGTATTGCCGGCATCATGGCTGCCAAGAGAACGCATGAATTGATCCCATTGTGCCATCCGCTGGCGCTCACGAAGATCGCGATTGATATCATGCCGGACGAAGCGCTACCCGGCCTCAGGGTCGAAGCGTTGGCCCGGGTGACGGGCAAGACCGGCGTGGAGATGGAAGCATTGACCGCCGCTTCGGTTGCCTGTCTTACGATCTACGATATGGCGAAGGCCCTGGACAGGGCCATGGTCATTTCGGATATCCGCCTGCTCGAGAAAACGGGGGGAAAATCGGGCACCTGGCGCGCGGAGGACGCGGCTCATGGCACTGCTTCCCGTTGAAGAGGCCCTTCTGCGCACGCTGGAGGGACTGGAGCCTCTAACCAGCGAGGAAGTGGCGCTACCGGAGGCGGCGGAGCGTGTGCTCGCAGCGGATCTCAGAGCACGGCGCACGCAGCCGCCCTTCGATGCCTCTGCCATGGACGGATACGCGGTTCGCGCATCGGATATAGAGGCATCCTCTTCGACACTGTCCGTCATCGGCGAATCCGCAGCAGGCCGTCGCTTTCCGGGCCGCATAAGTCCCGGAGAAGCGGTGCGCATCTTCACCGGCGCCCCCGTTCCCGAAGGCGCCGACACGATCCTTCTTCAGGAGAACGCCTCCGTCCTCGATCCCGGACGCATCCTTGCTTTGGAGCGCCCTTCCCCCGGCCGCCACATCCGGCGCGCCGGCTTCGACTTCAAAGAAGGCGATGAAATCCTTGCCAAAGGTAGGTTTCTAGATCCTGCCGCTCTTTCGCTCGCCGCTGCCGCCGGGCACTCTCGATTGCCAGTGGTGCGTCGACCTCATGTCGCTCTCATCGCCACCGGCGACGAACTTGTACCTCCCGATGTCACGCCTGGGCCCGATCAGATCGTCGCCTCCAACAATTTTGCGATCGCAGCTCTGGCAAAACGTGAAGGGGCGGAGATATCCGATCTCGGGATCGTGCCGGATCAGGAGGATGCGATCTCGAGAGCCGTGCGGCGCGCGCTTGAACTAGGCGCCCATATCATTGTCACGCTCGGCGGCGCTTCCGTAGGCGAGCATGATCTCGTGCGCCATGTCCTTGCCGCCGAGGGAATGGAACTGGATTTCTGGAAGATCGCCATGCGTCCCGGAAAACCGTTGATGGTAGGTCGTTTCGGAGAGACCCGCGTGCTGGGGCTGCCGGGAAACCCCGTCTCCAGCTTCGTCTGCGCGCATCTTTTCCTGCGCCCCATGGTGTCGAGGCTTTCCGGGCGAAGTTTCCGCCCGGACCTGCGAACGGGCAGGCTCGGGGCACCCCTCAAGGAAAATGACGAGCGGCAGGACTATATCCGCGCCGTAATCGAGGAGGATTCCGATTGCCCGATTGCCACCCCCTTCGAGCGGCAGGACTCCTCGATGCTCACCACGCTTGCGACGGCGAATGGATTGATCATACGCCCTCCGCATGCGCCAGCGGCCCAAGCCGGTTCTCCCTGCACAATCCTCATGCTGCGCTAGCGCATGGTGGTAGTTTAATAACCATCCAATTTTAGTATTGCGGAACACAACTCGAACATATAGTGTATGTTCTGGTTTTGTTTATGACTGATTCCGGGTGGTGACGATGCTCACGCGCAAACAGCACGAGCTGCTGCTTTTCATTCATGCCCGCCTTAAAGAGACGGGCATCCCACCCTCATTCGATGAGATGAAGGAGGCTCTCGATCTGGCCTCCAAGTCCGGTATTCACCGGTTGATCACAGCTCTGGAGGAGCGAGGTTTCATCCGTCGCCTTCCCAACCGGGCGCGAGCTCTCGAAGTTTTACGGCTGCCCGATTCGATCGCCCCCGGCCTGGGCGCGCCGCGCAAATTCTCGCCAAGCGTCATCGAGGGAGGCCAAGGCCGTAGCACGCCATCCCAAAGAACGCCGGCGAACAATGATGATGAAGCTGGCATCGTTTCGATTCCCGTCATGGGCCGGATCGCAGCCGGCGTGCCGATCGATGCCATCCAGCATCGGACCCATTCGATCGGCGTGCCGCCCGATATGATCGGCGGCGGCGAGCATTATGCTCTTGAAGTGAAGGGCGATTCGATGATCGAGGCCGGTATTTTCGATGGCGATACGGTCATTATTCGCGAAACTCAGACGGCCAATCCCGGTGATATCGTCGTCGCACTGGTGGATGAAGAGGAAGCGACCTTGAAGCGCTTTCGCCGCAAGGGCGCGTCGATTGCACTTGAAGCCGCAAATCCCGCCTATGAAACGCGCATATTCGGCCCTGATCGCGTGAAGGTGCAGGGCCGGCTGGTGGGTCTCATCCGCCGATATTGAGAACGGTAGGCTGGCAAGGTCGACCCCAGAGCCGTTGGCGCAAGATGCGCGCTGTTATCGAAGCGGCAACCTATGTCAGAGAATTAGCGCTGCGGCCTGATCTTAAATCCGGCACCGCGAGCTGGTGATCGGCATCACAGGCTCAATTGATAACAGAGCGGTACTCGGATTGTGACCTTCACTCCGGCTCTGATCGTCTCGTTCCACCATTGTTCGGCGGCAGCCCGCGCGAGGCACGAGACCAGGCCCGGTGTTCATGCCAAAGCCGCCACTGCTCTCCTATTGCGAAGGTGATCTCCGGTTCCAGCCCTTCTCCTCGTCGGCGAAAATGAACCGAGGCGCTCCCCTGCCGGGCCAGATCTCGCTTGGTTATGACCTCTGCTTGCCCTGCCCTGCACGGTTTCCCGGCAGTTGCGTCATCGATCACGATCACGGCTGCGGATGAACAGGCTCCTGCAGCGGCAAGCTCCGATTCTGCATAGCCGATGACAGCACCGCTTACGTGCCGCGCCAGGCAGAGTTCGTCGGTGCAGGTGAATGCCGTTTCGGGCGCCTGCGCGGATGGCTTGCCTTGGTTCAACGGCTTCACCACCATTTCCGCGTTGAGCGCTCTGGTCCAATCCTGCATTGTAAAAGCATTGGGACGAGCCCGATTAATCGCAAGCGTCCCATCTTCCCCGCGGACCCCGACGAGCCTGCCGTCCTCGCTGATCAGCACGTCCGGCAAATCCCGGGTGGCAAGCAGTGCAAGTCCCACCAGGCAGACTGGCACGGCGAGCAGTTTCAGCCGGCTGGTTGATATCACCGCAATGATGAGCGCCACCGTAAGCACGATAAGCGCCGACAACGGGATAAGTCCCACGGCATCGATCGGCGAGCGATCGGAAAACCATTTGGCGATGAGGATAACGGCTCTCATCGCCTCCGCCATCGCCTTCAGGAAGATGCCATCCAGGCCGAACGGCATTGCGAAGATGGAAAGCACCGCGGCCGGCATGGCTATGCCGGAGACGAAGGGCATCGCCGCGAGATTTGCCGGAAGGGCCAGGGGCGTCGCGCGTTGAAAATGCCAAACGCCATAGAGTGCCGTTGCGGTGCCTGCGATGAGCGAAGTCGCCGCCATTCCCACGACAAGTCCCAGCGCCATACGCACGGTCCGGCGGACAAACGACTCATCGCGCAGCGCCCTGCCACGCGGTCGGCTCCCCCGTCGCTCACTCCAGACGGCATAGCCTGCGACAAGCGCCGCGGTAGCGGCAAAAGACATCTGGAAACTCGGCCCTACCACCTCATGCGGGGACAGAACGATAATGATCAGCGCCGCAATCGCCACGTTGCGCATGGTGAGCGCCGCTCGGTCGAGGATGAGGGCTGCCAGCATAACCGCGAGCATGATATAACTGCGTTGTGCTGCGACATCGGTCCCCGAGAGGAACAGATAGAGCGTGCAAAAGACGAGCGCGGCGCTCGCGGCATATTTCTTGACCGGTACACGTGATGAAAATCCCGGGAACAGCGCCGCTGTCGCCCGCAGCATGAACATCACGGTGGCGGCAACAAGCGCCATGTGAAGACCGGAAATGGAGAGGATATGGGCAAGCCCCGATCGCCTGAGCCATTCATTCACATCCTCCGGAATGCCGGGCCGGTACCCGGCGATCATGGCTACGACCACCTCTCCCGCCGCCCCATCGACATGTGTGCGTATGCGTTCGGCAAGAGCGAGCCTGAGCGTCTCCAGGGAGCGGGCAGCGGTGACGGCAAGGGAAGCATCCGCGTCGATTGCAGCGCGTTCGGGCCCTGTCATGAAGAAGCCGAGTGCACCGATCCCCGCAAAATAGCTGACGAAGGAGAAATCATAGCTGCCGGGGCGAACCGGACCCGATGGCGGCATCAACCGCACAAGCCCATCCAAAAGGTCCCCCGGTCGCAGGTCAGGCGGTACTTTTCGCGCCGTCAGCCGGACACGCTCCGGAGGATGGCGGAGCTGCGGCCGCTGCGTTGAGACGATGTCGACGATCAGACGAATCCGTGCATTCGCTTGGGGTTCTATGCTGACCACCCGACCCGTTATCCTGGTCGTGACGTCGGAGCCGAGAACGGCGGTTCCCGCGCGCCATGTTTCGATCTTGGCAACGCCGACACCTGCCATGAAAGCCAGCAGGGCACCCGCGCAAAGAAGCCCCGCCGGCTTTGCGCGAAGCAGAAAGCAGGCGATCATCAACGCGAGGATGGACGCGAAGATATGCGGGAATCCGGGCTCTTGCGGCAGCGCGTAGTAGGCGACGACGCCAGCGCTCATAAGAACCGGCAAACAAAGGAAGCCTGCACCCCTGCCACCGTCCCGCGCCACTTCCGATGCAAGCGTCTGGGGAATCCTTCGCAACAACGCGCGCGATATCGCAACGGCCGACGGCCGCGAATCAGCAGCTGTTTCGCGATCGGCCGCGCCATCAGCCTTGGTCGGTAAACTCCGCCCGGTGACCAGCAGATGCAGCCGCTCGCCCTCGGCCTCCGCCGTCCGTTCGCCCCCCATGCCTACTTCCCCCCGCAGGCGCCTTGCACCTCACCTCGCCTATGCTACATGACGGGCAGCCGATTTCCACCCTGCGTCAGGCTACTGCTTAGGCGCGGCTCCAAAACGAATCCGGACTCAGAAAAATGACAACACCCGTCGTCACTCGTTTCGCGCCCTCCCCGACCGGCTTTCTTCACATCGGAGGCGCACGCACCGCGCTTTTCAACTGGCTCTACGCTCGTCACGTGGGCGGCAAGATGCTGCTCAGGATCGAGGACACGGACAGGCAGCGTTCGACGCCCGAGGCAACGGCGGCAATTCTCGATGGACTTGCCTGGCTGGGGCTCACATGGGACGGGGAGCCGATCTCCCAATTCGCCAGGGCAGCCCGCCACAAGGAGGTGGCGGAGGATCTCGTGGCCCGTGGGCAGGCTTATTACTGTTACTGCACGCCTGAAGAGATCGAGGCCATGCGGGAGAAGGCCCGCGCCGAGGGCCGCCCTCCCCGTTATGATGGCACGTGGCGCGACCGGGACCCGAGCGAAGCTCCGCAAGGCGTAAAGCCCGTCATCCGCATCAAGGCACCGCTCGAGGGCGAAACGGTTATCCATGACCGCGTACAGGGGGATGTCCGCTTCCCCAACAAGGATCTAGACGACTTCATCATCTTACGATCCGATGGCACGCCGACTTATATGCACGCAGTCGTGGTGGATGATCACGATATGGGCGTCACGCATATCATTCGCGGTGATGATCATCTTACGAACGCCGCGCGCCAAGCCATCATTTACCGCGCGATGAGCTGGGACATCCCCGTGATGGCTCATATCCCGCTGATCCATGGACCTGATGGCGGCAAGCTCTCCAAGCGCCATGGGGCTCTCGGAGTGGATGCCTACCGGGCGATGGGCTACCTGCCCTCCGCCCTACGCAATTATCTGGCACGCCTCGGCTGGAGCCATGGCGATGATGAGGTCATGACCACCGAGCAAATGATCGAATGGTTCGACATCGACGACGTCAACAAGGGTGCAGCACGTTTTGACTTTCAGAAGATGGAAGCGCTTAACGGCATTCATATGCGCCAGATGGACGATGCTGCGCTGTTCGAGATATTCATGGCAACGCTTCCACATCTGGAGGGCGGACCGGCATTCCGGGACAAACTCGATGAAAAGAGGCGAGCACAGCTTCGTGCGGCTCTTCCCGGCCTGAAGGAGCGGGCGAAAACGCTTGTGGAACTCCTTGATAGCGCAGGCTATCTCGTCTCCGAGCGGCCGCTTGCGATGGATGAAAAAGCCGCCGCCCTGCTCGATGACGACGCCCGAAGCATGCTTGCGGCGCTTGCCGAGGAACTGGCAGGCGTCACGGAATGGACTGCCGAGAGCACCGAGGCGGTCGTGCGTGATCTGGCGGAAAGGACCGGCCGGAAATTGGGGAAGGTTGCGCAGCCTTTGCGGGCAGCCCTCACTGGCCGCACCACTTCACCCGGTATCTTTGACGTCCTGGCCGTCCTTGGGCGTGAAGAATCCCTCGGACGTATTCGCGACCAAGCCATTGACGAATGAGCACGTCGAAACAATTATGCTGCAGCGCAACAAGCAGGGCTGTCAAATCTTGGCACGGCTAGGCAAATACGCTAGCTAGAGGCACCAAAAACCGTGCTGGCGGTTGCCTGCCGCTCCCCGTGGCGACGACATTCCTGCCCCAAGTTCAAAGACAGAGAGGTAATGTGCGATGGCGAATTCGACGGTAAAACTTGAACTTGGTGGAAATAGCAGCGAATACCCGGTGCGCCAAGGATCGATCGGCCCCGACGTGGTAGACATAACGTCGCTGTACAAGCAGACGGGGATGTTCACCTACGACCCCGGCTTTACCTCCACCGCAAGCTGCGAGTCGAAGATCACCTATATCGACGGCGATGAAGGTATTTTGCTCCATCGCGGCTACCCGATCGAGCAGCTTGCCGAGCACGGCGACTTCCTGGAGGTCTGCTACCTTCTCCTCTATGGAGAGCTGCCGACGAAGGCGCAGAAAGAAGATTTCGATCTGCGCGTCACTCGGCACACCATGATCCACGAGCAGATGTCGCGCTTTTTCACCGGCTTCCGCCGCGATGCCCACCCAATGGCAGTCATGTGCGGCGTGGTTGGGGCCCTGTCGGCATTCTATCACGACTCCACCGACATATCGGATCCTCACCAGCGCATGGTGGCTTCGATCCGGATGATCGCCAAGATGCCGACCATAGCTGCGATGGCCTATAAGTACCATATCGGCCAGCCCTTCATGTATCCGCGAAACGAGCTGTCTTACGCGGCCAACTTCCTCCACATGTGCTTCGCCGTGCCCTGCGAGGAGTATAAGGTTAATCCGGTGCTGGCGCGGGCGATGGACCGCATCTTTATCCTGCACGCAGACCACGAGCAGAACGCTTCGACATCGACCGTACGTCTGGCCGGATCTTCCGGTGCCAATCCGTTTGCCTGCATTGCTGCAGGCATCGCGTGCCTGTGGGGGCCCGCGCATGGTGGCGCAAACGAAGCCGCACTTAACATGCTTGCGGAAATCGGCTCAGTGGAGCGCATCCCGGAATATATCGAGCGCGCCAAGGACAAGAACGACCCCTTCCGCCTCATGGGCTTCGGACATCGGGTGTATAAAAATTACGATCCGCGCGCCAAAATAATGCAGAAGACCTGCCACGAAGTCCTGGCAGAACTCGGGATCAAGGATGACCCGCAGCTCGATATCGCCATGGAGCTGGAGCGCATCGCGCTCACGGATGAATACTTCATCGAGAAGAAGCTCTATCCGAATATCGACTTCTATTCCGGTATCACGCTGAAGGCTCTCGGGTTCCCGACTACAATGTTCACAGTGCTCTTCGCGGTGGCCCGCACGGTCGGGTGGATTGCGCAGTGGAAAGAGATGATCGAGGATCCGCAGCAAAAGATCGGGCGTCCTCGCCAGCTTTACACCGGGGCACCGGAGCGCGACTACGTCCCGATTGCCAAGCGCTGAAACGATCGACGGTGAACAAAAAACCTCTGCTCACACGAGCGGAGGTTTTCTTTACAGCGCCGTGCATCCATTCGGACGCACAAAGGACGCTACAAGTTATTGAATTGATGCACCTTGCTTTCCTAAAACCGATTCCGGTTTTCGGGCAGATGCTCTAGCGTTCGGATTCCGAGACCTTTACGACAGGGCCTTGAGCAGTGCCACCGCGGCCATCATGTCTCGCTTGCGTGCGGTACGACGAGCGGTCGCCTCCGCGTCTTCGCCCCACTGGGAAATATTCCAATCCTCATCCACATGCGCCGCATTCCAGGCGGCTTCCGCCTCTATGGCGCCTGCCTCCACCGCCAGCGCCAGGATGGCGGAGCCGGTTAGCGATGTCATCACATGCAATATGGCGAGCCGCAGCGGATCGTTGCGAAGCTTCAGATGCGCTCCAACGGCAGCTATTGTCTGCCGCGGCTGTTCCACATGCATGACCCCTTCAGCAAGGATAAAGCGCGCGCTAAGTTCGGCTTCGGCCCAATCGAGCACAGGATCCCAAGCATCCGCCTGGAGCTCGATCAATCGCTCCGGTGCGTCCGCACGGTAATATAGAAGATCGCTCGAGGCGTAGCGCAGAATGTCTTCTGTCACGGCCTGAATATCGCTCGCCACGCCGTCGATCGCCGTATTGACCAGGCGCGTTACCGGCATGCTCATCGGATCGATATGCTCGCCTTGAGCGCTAAACTCGTCAGCGACAAGCTGCGCGGCTGCTTCATTGGGCAGCACGAGCTCCGACCCAAGCGGCGTACGAACAGGCCGGCCGTCCAAAAGAACCTTCCAGGAATCACCGTCGCCACTTACTTCGACGCGTTCATAGAAGCGCTTTGGAAGCTCCCGGCGCATTTGGTTCTGCGCACGGCGTATCGGATCGGGATCCGAAAACTGCCGTCCATCATCAAGGTCTTTAAGAATATCGCGCATGGATCTCTATATAGGCCAGTGTCCGGGAAGCGTCACCCCGACATGGAAACAGGGTTTAGATTTCCTCTTCCGCCGCTGCTTCATTGAAGCCAAGCAAGTTCCAGCTCTGCTGCATATGCGGAGGCAGTTCGGCAACGACATCGACCACTCCCCCATCCGGATGCGGGATCACGATTCGCCGCGCATGGAGATGCAGCCGATTTTGGATACCTCCCGGCAGTTCCCAGTTCTGATCTGCCTCGAAATATTTCGGATCGCCGATGATCGGGCAACCGATATGGGCGGCATGCACGCGCAACTGGTGCATGCGCCCCGTATAGGGCTCCATGATCAACCACGACAATGCCGTACCGGCCTGTTCCGCAAGGCGATATGTGGAGACGGCATGATCAGCCCCCGGTTCGCCGTGCCTGGCGATACGCATGCGATCGCCATCCGGCGTCGCCTCACGAATGAGCCACGTGGAGATGCGGCCTTCCTGCTTGCTTGGAACACCTTTAACGAGGGCCCAGTAGATCTTCTTCGTCTCGCGGGCGCGAAAGGCTTCCGTGAGCTTCACCGCCGCCAAACGCGTGCGCGCCACAACCAAAACGCCCGACGTATCCCGGTCGAGCCTGTGCACCAGCCGCGGCTTCTCGCCCTTCTTGTTGCGCCACGCCTCGAGCATGCCATCTACATGCCGGTTCACGCCGGAACCACCCTGCACCGCAAGTCCGGCAGGCTTGTTGAAAACAAAGACCTTCTCATCCTCGTGGATGAGCATTTGCGAAAGCACCTCGGCATCGCCGCGGTCGCGGATGGTGCGCATGGTGGTGGGTCCGCCGCCCTTGTGGTCGACGGCGAGCGGCGGCACTCGGATCAATTGTCCGGGCTGCACCCTCGTATCCGCCTTCGCGCGGCCACCATCCACCCGCACCTGGCCGGTACGCAGCAGCTTCTGCAGTTGTCCGAAACCGAGGCCCGGATAATGGACCTTGAACCAGCGGTCGAGCCGCATACCGGCCTCGCCACTATCGACAGGAATTTGCTCTACGCCAGCCATCTCTTCACCGTTTCGAGGCCGGCAATAGCATCACAGCATGCTTCTTGCGAGCCACAATCCACCGAAGAGTGCCAGGATCGAACCAGCGACGCTCGCCAACACATAGCTCAGCGCCGCTATTTGTGCGCCTCGCTCCCAGAGGACCGCGACATCAAGAGAGAAGGCGGAAAAAGTGGTGAAACCGCCCAGCACGCCGGTGGCGAGAAAGAGCCGGATTTCGTGGGGAACGCCTAATTTCCGGGCGAGGATACCGACAAGCAGACCCATAGCGAGACAGCCCACCAAATTGACCGCCAGCGTACCCCATGGGAACGCAATGCCCACGAAGCGAGCCACCGCCGACGTGCTCAGATGGCGCATACCTGCACCCAACGCACCGCCAACACAAACGAGCAGCAGGTGGTACAAGCCCTTTTTTTCCTTTGCCTTCAAACGATCAGGAGCGAATCGTCAAAAAAATGCATACCCGGTCAGTTGCCGTCCTGCCGCTCCCGCCGAAGTTTCGCCCAATAATCAAGCCTCTTGCGGATTTCCCTTTCGAACCCGCGGTCGGGCGGGTCGTAAAAGGTCTTCCGCCCCATGGCCTCGGGAAAGTAATCCTGCCCGGAGAAGGCATCCGGCATGTCATGATCGTATTGATAGCCGGAGCCGTAGCCCGTCTCCTTCATGAGCTTCGTTGGCGCGTTCAGGATATGTCTGGGTGGAAGCAGCGAACCGTGCTCCTTCGCCGAGCCCATCGCTGCCTTGAACGCAGTGTAGACGGCGTTCGATTTCGGCGCAGTAGCGAGATAGACGCAGGCCTGGGCTAGGGCGAGCTCACCTTCGGGAGAACCCAGATAATCATAGGCGTCCTTGGCGGCGTTCGCGATCACCAGTGCCTGCGGATCCGCAAGGCCAATGTCCTCGACAGCCATGCGCACGAGCCTTCGCCCAAGATAGAGTGGATCCTCACCCGCATCGAGCATGCGGGCAAGATAGTAAAGCGCAGCATCCGGGTCAGAACCGCGAACCGATTTGTGCAAAGCGGATATCAGGTTGTAATGGCCGTCCTGGCTTTTGTCGTAGATCGGTGCCCGCCGCTGGACGATGCGCTGCAGGGTTTCTGCGTCGAAGACCTCTCCTTCCTGCACGGCACGCCAGACTTCCTCCGCCAGCGTGAGCACCGCCCTTCCATCTCCGTCGGCCATGCGCAGCAAAACCGCCCACGCCTCGCTATCCAAGGGCAAAGGCCGCCCTTCGACCGTTTCGGCGCGCTGAAGGAGACGCTCCAGGCTATCAGCCTCAAGAGAGTGGAAGACAAGGACGCGGGCTCGCGAAAGAAGCGCGGCATTCAGCTCGAAAGAAGGGTTTTCGGTCGTCGCGCCCACAAGCACCACCGTTCCATCTTCCATCACTGGCAGAAAGGAATCCTGCTGGGCGCGGTTGAAACGGTGGATCTCGTCCACAAACAACAGGGTTTGACGCCCCTGGCTGCGGCGCAAACGGGCCGCCTCGAAAACCTTCTTCAGATCCGCGACACCGGAAAAGATCGCGGAGATCTGTTCGAACGCCATCGAAGTCGCGCCCGCAAGCAGGCGCGCAACGGTCGTCTTCCCCGTGCCCGGCGGCCCCCAGAAAATCAGCGAACCAAGGGAGCCCGAGCGGATCATGCGCGTGAGCGCTCCTTCTGGTCCCGTCAGATGCTCCTGACCCACCACCTCATCCAGTCGTTTCGGCCGCAACCTGTCGGCGAGCGGCTTACCAACGTCAGGGACCGGTCCGGATTCGCTCCTGTTGAAGAGATCACCCATAATTCGATCAGAACCGCATTGTCTGCCGGATGATGCGTCCGCCCCGGTCAATCGTGAACTGCCACCACCGAGCATCAGCTTCGGCCAGCGCCTTCATTTGCTCGGCGCTCGTGACGTCCTCCCCATTGAGCTGACGCACGATATCCCCCGGCAAAAGCCCAATGCTCGCAGCGGGAGAGTTGCGCGCCAAACTGGTGATGACGACGCCCTTCCCCGTGACGGGAAGACGAAGGCGCTGAGCAAGTGCCGGCGAAAGCTCTGCTACCGTGGCTCCTGCAAAAGGACCATTGCCGCCGAGTTCCAGTTCCTGCCCCGTGCCCTCGGGAGCCCGCTCCACTGGCATGGAAAGTTGCAATTCTTCGCCGTTGCGCAGCACCTTGATTTCTGCCGTTTCGCCGATCGGCACCGTCGTGAGGCGATAATCCAATGCCTCGGGAGTATCGATCGACTTTCCGTCGATCGATACAATCACATCCCCGCTTTCGAGCCCCGCTTGTGCGGCGGGCGTATCCGGGGCGACATTCGTCACGAGAGCGCCCGCCGGCCTTGTCATACCCAGCGCCTCCGCAATGTTGGGCGTCACCCGGTCAAAGCTTGCCCCGATATAGGGCCGCTCGAAAAATTCCTTGCCGCTCTTGGCGGAATCCACTACCGCGCGCACGATATTCGCCGGAATGGCAAATCCAATGCCGATGGACCCGCCGGAGCGACTATAGATAGCCGTGTTGATCCCCACGACCTCGCCCGCCATATTAATGAGAGCTCCGCCGGAATTTCCGGGATTGATAGCGGCATCCGTCTGGATGAAATAGCCGAAATCGGAAATGCCGCCCAGCGTGCGCGCCACGGCGGAAACGATGCCGCTCGTCGTCGTCTGACCGACACCGAAAGGATTTCCGATCGCCAGGACAAGGTCACCCACCTGCAACGCTTCAGAATCGCCGAGCTTTGCCGCCGGGAACGCCTCCGAGGCTTCGATCTTGAGGACGGCCAGGTCCAATCCTTCATCCTTAAGAAGAATATCGCTCGCGAACTCCCGGCCGTCAGCAAGCGCAACCTTTACCTCATCAGCCTCACGGATCACATGGTAGTTCGTCACCACGATGCCGGAAGGGTCTACGAGCACGCCGGATCCCAAAGCGGACTGCACACGCGGCGGCATCTGCGGAAAATTGAAGAAGCGTTCGAAAAAGGGATCTCCCATAAAGGGCGAACGCGCCTGGACCCTCGTGGAAGCGTAGACGTTCACGACAGCCGGCGCCACCTGACTCACCAAAGGCGCGAAGGAAAGCTGGATCTGCTGCTGGCTAAAGGGAATGCGCCGCTGCTCTCCATTGGATTCGGAGGTAGTTTGCTGCTGGCCGCCGCGAAGCAGCTGCTTCAGCGGATCCATTATCGATTCGGCTGGCCTGTCCTGCGCATGAGCAGGCATGGCAAGCACACCGAGAACCAAAAGCAGGCGGACGACAGAAACACGCACTTCATCAAACTCCTGGGCTTGTCAGCCGGCATCATCGGACAGGATTGTGCACAAGAAAAGGCTCAAGCCGTCACCAGCTGCGTATAGAATCCAGATGATCAAACTACGTTAATGATCTAGATTGTTATCTGGCCCCATCCGCACGCATCACCAACTTTTTACTCTGACCGTCTCCTTACCGAGGAAGCTCATGGCCCTTCCCTATCTGGCGCCAATCCTGCTGCTCGCCATCTCCAACATATTCATGACCTTCGCCTGGTACGGACATCTGAAATATACAGGCAAACCGCTCACTCTCGTGATTCTCGCGAGCTGGAGCATAGCTTTTGTCGAATATTGTTTCGCGGTGCCCGCCAACCGCTACGGGCATACCGTCTACAGCGCCGCTGAATTGAAAACGATACAGGAAGTCATCACGCTATCAGTGTTCGCCGTGTTCTCGGTCTATTACCTTGGCGAACAGCTCACGATCAACCACGCCATCGGCTTTGCGCTGATCTGCCTCGGCGCCTTCTTCATCTTCAAAGGACCGATCGGCTAACTCGTAAGCTCCCATCCCCGGTTTTGGCGTGCGAAAGAACGGCCTAAAGGCTGTTTCTCATGATTTAACAACTTCGATCTAGATAACACCGCTCCCAGCGCACTGCGGGTCGCAAGGAGGCGCGCTATTACTGTGGGCAGGAGTCGCTCAGTCCGGTGATTCCTTCTTTTTGCTTCCGGAAGGAAGCGTCGCCCATCGAATCGATCTCGACCACGAAGACAGTATCGTAGTCGTCTTCTGGCCAGGAGGGCACCACGACAGGGTCACCTCCGCCGTCCTTGATGATGTTACGCACCAACTGGTCGAGCTTCTTGTGCTCCCAGGCGACAAACAGCAGTGAATTTTTGTACTTAGGATCCAATAATGCGGTCTTGAGCTTGTCTATTTCGGTGAAACCGTAGGTGATGTCGACCGTTTGGCCCAGTTGAATCGCCAGAGGGAGCACGGTCGCCAGAGGGCGAAAATAGTAATAATGGCCGCCCTGCCGATCTGAGATTTTCACGCTCGGGTTGGGGGCAAAGATCGCATCAGGCGTACCGAAGTGTGCCAGCGCCTTGCTCAATGCCAGAGCTCGATTCAGGCCTTTGCAGTCGATCTGCCCAATTTCCCGGGCCGGCTTCTCGGCATGGCGGAAAAAAACCAGCGTCTCCTTACCCTGCGCGGCGGAGCCAGCGAAAGCAAGAAGAAGGCATGAACAGGAATACGGGGCCAGAAATTTCAGAAGCGCCCTCATATTCAGTGAATTTAGATTGCGCAAAAACATGTGAGGCTCTCACCAATAGCGACGTGATCATGCCCTGTTCCCCGCTACAACTGAAACTCACGTCCGGGTGAGAAGATTCGCGATTGGCTTGTCGCAAGATCACCCGGGAACAACCAATGTTGAGATCAGAAGAGCAGCGGGCCGCATGTCTTCGGCTACCTTAGGAGCACTATCCTTACGCTCCGAACTTTGATGCGCGCCCGTCGTGATGGCGAAGGCGGCGTTTCCAAGCTGATCAGGCCTGAGCTTCCGCAGCCGGCCCATGGCGCGGAATCCCGCTCCATTCACACCGCAAAAAAAGGGGCCGAACGGCCCCTTTTTTATCTGGAACAGCGGTCCGAGATTATGCCGCCTCAGCTTCCTCATTGGCTGCCTCAGCCTCGACGCGGGCACGATCGGCCGCACCCTTGGCAGAGGTATCGCGATCGACGAACTCGATCACGGCCATAGGGGCATTGTCGCCGTGGCGGAAACCCGCCTTCATGATCCGCGTGTAGCCGCCGTTGCGGGAAGCGTAGCGCGGAGCAACCGTGTCGAATAGGCGCCGCACGAGATTCTCGTCACGAATGGCCGAGATCGCCTGACGCCGGGCGTGCAAATCCCCACGCTTGCCGAGCGTGATCAGCTTCTCGACGATCGGCCGAAGTTCCTTGGCCTTGGGCAAGGTGGTGACGATCTGCTCATGCTCGATGAGCGAGGCCGCCATATTTGCGAACATGGCCTTACGATGGCTAGAGGTCCGGTTGAGCTTGCGGCCGGCTTTCCCGTGACGCATGGCTTATCTCCTTCAATTCCTTCGGGCGCGCCCGGAGGGGTCAATACTGGTCTTCGTAGCGCTTGGCGAGCTCTTCGATGTTGTCCGGCGGCCAATCCGGCACTTCCATGCCGAGGTGAAGCCCCATCGACGCCAGCACTTCCTTGATCTCGTTGAGCGACTTGCGGCCGAAATTCGGCGTACGCAGCATCTCGGCTTCCGTCTTCTGGATCAGATCGCCGATATAAACGATGTTGTCGTTCTTGAGGCAGTTGGCGGAACGAACGGAAAGCTCCAGCTCGTCCACTTTCTTGAGGAGAGCCGGGTTGAAGGCGAGTTCCGTGACCTGCTCGGCCGGCGCTTCCTTCTGCGGCTCCTCGAAATTCACGAAGAGGCCCAGCTGGTCCTGGAGAATGCGCGCGGCGAAAGCCACTGCGTCCTCGCCCGTGACGGAACCATCCGTCTCGATGGTCATGGTCAGCTTGTCATAGTCGAGAACCTGACCCTCACGGGTGTTCTCAACCTTGTAGGAGACCTTCTTGACCGGCGAGTAGAGGCTGTCGACCGGGATCAGGCCGATCGGCGCATCCTCGGCGCGATTGCGGTCGGCCGGCACGTAGCCCTTGCCGGTGTTGACCGTGAACTCCATGCGGATCTCGGCGCCCTGGTCGAGCGTGCAGATCACGTGGTCAGGGTTCAAAATCTCGACATCGCCGACCGTCTGGATGTCACCGGCGGTGACCACGCCCGGACCCTGCTTGCGCACAACCATGCGCTTGGGGCCATCGCCTTCCATCTTGATGGCGATTTCCTTGATGTTGAGCACGATGTCGGTAACATCTTCGCGCACACCGGCGATCGAGGAGAACTCGTGCAGCACGCCATCGATCTGCACGGCGGTAACAGCCGCGCCGCGAAGCGATGAGAGCAGAACGCGGCGCAGCGCGTTTCCGAGAGTAAGACCGAAGCCACGCTCAAGCGGTTCGGCCACGAGGGTCGTCTGAGTACGACCCTTCGACGTGAACTCGATCTTGTTAGGCTTGATGAGTTCCTGCCAGTTTTTCTGGATCATGGATTTTTCCTTCCGTTACCCCGCCACCATCCAATCGTGGCGGGCGTTCTGGAAACCGCAGAGGAGCGTCGAAGCGCTCGTACGGCAAATAGTTTTAGACCCGGCGCTTCTTGCGCGGGCGGCATCCGTTATGCGGGATGGGGGTCACATCACGGATGGAGGTAATGGTGAAGCCCGCCGCCTGCAAGGCGCGAAGGGCGGATTCACGACCCGAACCCGGACCGGAAACTTCGACCTCAAGCGTCCGCATGCCATGCTCCTGCGCCTTGCGAGCGCAATCCTCAGCAGCAACCTGGGCCGCGAAGGGCGTCGACTTGCGCGACCCCTTGAAGCCCTGAGCACCGGCCGAAGACCAGGCAATCGCATTGCCCTGGGCGTCCGTGATGGTGATCATGGTGTTGTTGAAGGTCGAGTTGACGTGCGCGACACCCGACGAAATGTTCTTGCGCTCACGACGACGAACGCGTGCGGCTTCCTTGGCCATATTCTTCCTTTCAGTCGATCTCTACACCGCCGTAATTCCAGCGGCTCCACCTGGTCCGCAAGGCAGGAGAACCTGCCTTGCTTTCCGCGAATCTTACTTCTTCTTGCCGGCAATCGGCTTGGCCGGTCCCTTGCGGGTACGGGCATTCGTATGCGTACGCTGCCCGCGAACGGGGAGCGAACGACGGTGGCGCAGGCCACGATAGCTGCCGAGATCCATCAACCGCTTGATGTTCATCGAAACTTCGCGACGCAGGTCACCTTCCACCTGATAATCCCGGTCGATCGTCTCGCGGATCGCCAGCACCTCAGCATCGGTCAGCTGGTGCACACGACGATCCTCGGGGATGCCCACCTTCGTCACGATCTCGCGGGCGAGCTTCGGCCCGATGCCATGAATATACTGCAGCGCAATGATCACGCGCTTGTTGGTCGGTATGTTGACGCCTGCAATACGGGCCATCATCTTCTCCATGTGGGCCGACCATGGTCGGCGCTTGGTTATCGCCCGCGTCCGGTGGAGGCCGGCCCTTGCGAGCATTTCATCTCAACAATGAAGCCGAGCCCAAAAGGCCCGGCTAGCAACGTCTCTCCAGGAGATGCGCCGCTATAGTCGATAACGGGCCCAGCGTCAACCGCCGGGATCGTCCGATAAGGCGCCTGCCACAGCTCAGCGCTTGTCCAATATGTTTTCGATCTGCCGGGTGACCTCATCAATGGAGGCCATCCCGTCGACATATTGCAACAGACCCTTGGCATAGTAATAGCCGGTCAGCGGGGCTGTCTTCTTGTAGTATTCGCGCAGACGCTCCTCGAAAACTTCGGGATTATCGTCCTTGCGCACCGGCTGTCCGGAAGCCCTCGCCTCGTCCGCACGCTTCGCGATCCGGCCGACCAGCGCCCTGTCGTCAACCACCAGTTCGATCACCGCATCGAGAGCCAGTCCCCGCTCGGCGAGCATGGCTTCAACCGCGTCTGCTTGAACCAGCGTGCGGGGATAACCATCCAGGATGAAACCGGCCGCACAATCAGGCTGGTCGATCCGCTCCGCAACGATCGCATTTACGATCGCGTCTGAAACCAGTTCGCCGGCATCCATGACGGCCTTCGCCTTCTTGCCGATCTCCGTCTCCGCCTTCACTGCGGCACGCAGCATATCGCCTGTCGATAGTTGCGGGATGTTCAGCTTCTTGACCAGGATCTGTGCCTGCGTTCCCTTGCCCGCCCCCGGCGGGCCAAGAAGTATGAGCCTCATCGTCCTCTCTTGCCCCCCCGGAGCTTCGACTTCTTGATCAAACCTTCATATTGGTGCGCGATCAGGTGACCCTGTATCTGCGCGACGGTATCAAGCGTCACACTCACGACGATAAGCAGAGACGTGCCGCCAAGATAGAAGGGCACACCAGTAGCCGAAATCAGGAACTCCGGAAGCAGGCACACCAGAACGAGATAGATGGCGCCAACCACGGTGATGCGGGTCAGCACATAATCGATATACTCCGCCGTACGTTCACCGGGACGATAGCCGGGAATGAACCCCGAATGCTTCTTAAGCTGGTCGGCAGTGTCCTTCGGATTGAACACGATTGCGGTGTAGAAGAAGGCAAAGAACACGATCAGCCCAGCATAGAGGATCATGTAGAGCGGCTGCCCATGGCCAAGCGTCGCGAGCATGGTGTTGGCCCAACCGGGAAGCTGCGTCGCGTCCGTAAAACCCGCCACGGTAGCGGGCAGCAAAAGCAGCGACGAGGCAAAGATCGGCGGGATCACGCCAGCCGTGTTGAGCTTCAGTGGCAGATGGGACGTATCACCCTGAAACATGCGATTGCCGACCTGGCGCTTCGGATACTGGATCAGAAGCCGGCGCTGCGCGCGCTCAAAGAACACGATCACCGCGATCACCACGATTGCCAGAATGATTATGGCGAGGATCAGCCCGGTAGACATGGCACCGGTACGCCCAAGCTCAAGCGTGCCGCCAATGGCTGACGGGAGTCCGGCAACGATACCTGAGAAAATAATAAGCGAAATGCCGTTGCCGATGCCCCGGGCTGTAATCTGCTCGCCCAGCCACATGAGGAACATGGTTCCGCCGAGAAGCGTGATAACGGCAGATATGCGGAAGAACCAACCGGGATCAGCCACTATGTTCTGACCGCCTTCGAGGCCAACCGCAATGCCGTAAGCCTGAACCGTGGCAAGCAATACGGTGCCGTAGCGCGTGTACTGATTGATCACCTTGCGGCCCTGCTCGCCCTCTTTCTTCAGCTGCTCCAACGAGGGAACAACCGAGGTCAGGAGCTGCATGATGATCGAAGCGGAGATGTAGGGCATGATGCCCAATGCGAAGATCGCCATCCGCTCAACGGCACCACCGGCGAACATGTTGAACATGCCGAGCACGCCGCCGGACTGCTGCTGGAAAGCCTGCGCGAAGGCATCCGGATTGATCCCCGGCATGGGGATATAGGTGCCGAGGCGATAAACGAGCAATGCGCCAAGCGTGAACCAGATGCGCTTCTTCAGGTCCTCCGCTTTCGCGAAGGCCGCAAAATTCAAATTCGAGGCGAGTTGCTCGGCTGCCGATGCCATGAAGTATTCTCCGCTTCGTCACGCCTTGCGTGACCAGGAAAGTGAACGCCCTTACTCGATAGCGCAGACAGACAATGCGCTGGGAGCACCGAGCCGCTCACTCTGGGGCGGATCACGCGGCGAACCGGCCTGAGCCTGTCCGCGCATGGTGCCGAAACCCGAGATAGGCCCGGGACGGCCAGGATGCAAGCGGCGGATTGTCTCTCCGCCGCTCGCCTATGGCCCTCAGGCTGACTTTTCAGGCAGCTTTACGGAACCGCCTGCTTTTTCGATCTTTTCCACAGCCGACCTGGAAGCGCCGGCCACGTCTAGCGTGACCTTGGCCTTGATCTCGCCGCCACCCAAAACGCGCACGCCGTCCTTGAGGCGCCGAATCACACCGGCCTTGATCAGGGCCTGTCCGTCGATCGTCTCCGCAGCATTGAGCTTATCGGCATCGATGGCCGCCTGAATGCGTCCAAGCGAGACTTCATTGAAGTCCTTGCCAAAGATATTGGTGAAACCGCGCTTCGGCAGTCGCCGGTAAAGCGGCATCTGGCCGCCTTCAAAGCCCTTGATCGCCACGCCCGAGCGCGACTTTTGACCTTTGACGCCACGGCCGCCGGTCTTGCCGGAGCCCGAACCGATACCGCGCCCGACACGCTTGCGCGCCTTGGTTGCGCCGTCGGCATCCCTGAGTTCATTGAGTTTCATAATAGCTGGTCCTCGTCTCTCAGGCCTCGTCGACCACGCGAACGAGGTGGTCCACCTTGGCGATCATGCCGCGTACCGCAGGCGTGTCCTCCAGCGTCGAACGGCGATGCAATTTGTTGAGCCCCAGGCCGACCAGCGTCGCGCGCTGATCCTTGGGGCGGCGAATGGGGCTGCCGATCTGCTCGACCGTGATCGTCTTGCCCTTCTTCTTTTCAGCCATCTTCGTCAATCCTTTAAGCCCAGAACCTTCTGTCTTCCAGCAGTCGGGCTGTGTCGCTCAACCGTTACTCTTCCCCTCCGACGGCCGTGCCCCGGCGCGCCTGCAAGGTCGAGTACTTGATACCGCGTTGGGCGGCGATGTCCTTCGGGTGCTTCTGATGCTTCAGCGCGTCGAATGTGGCCCGAACCATGTTGTAAGGGTTGGACGATCCGAGCGACTTGGCCACCACGTCCTGCACCCCAAGCGTCTCGAAGATCGCGCGCATCGGACCGCCTGCGATGATTCCGGTACCCGGCTTGGCGGCACGCATCAGCACGCGGCCCGCTCCATGGTGGCCCTGCACGTCGTGGTGAAGGGTCCGGCCCTCGCGGAGCGGCACGAACATCATGTCGCGCTTGGCATTCTCGGTGGCTTTGCGGATCGCTTCCGGCACCTCACGGGCCTTGCCGTGACCGAAGCCTACACGGCCCTTCTGGTCGCCAACGACCACGAGCGCTGCGAAACCGAAGCGGCGGCCACCCTTGACCACCTTGGCCACGCGATTAATGTGAACGAGCTTGTCGACGAACTCGCTATCGCGCTCTTCGCGCTCTCTGCGATCGTCTCGGCGGGGTTGTGCCATTGTCCTTGTCCTTGTTCTTTTCCGGAAGCACGGGTTGACGAAAACTTCGGGTCCTTAGACCCGAAGTGGTTTAAAAGTCCAGGCCGCCCTCGCGAGCAGCATCTGCGAGCGCCTTCACGCGACCGTGATAGATGTAAGCGCCGCGGTCGAACACGACCTTCTCGACGCCTGCCTTCTTGGCACGCTCGGCAACAAGCTTGCCGACCAGACTTGCCGCATCGACATCGGCCCCGGTCTTGAGCTTTTCCCTCAGATCCTTGTCGAGTGTGGAGGCCGCCGCAAGCGTGTGACCTTTCACGTCGTCAATGACCTGGGCATAGATATGCTTGGATGAGCGATAAACCGAAAGCCTCGGTCTGTCGCCGGCAACCGCTTTCAATTTCCGGCGGACGCGCCCCGCGCGTCGCGTAACGGATACTTTCGACACCATGGCTCGCGTCCTTACTTCTTCTTGCCTTCCTTACGGACGATCGTCTCGTCCGCATACTTCACGCCCTTACCCTTGTAAGGCTCGGGACCACGATACTTGCGGATCTCGGCGGCGACCTGCCCCACGACCTGCTTATCGATACCGCTAACGACGATCTCCGTCGGCTTCGGCACCGTGATCGTGATTCCTGCGGGCGGCTCATAGCTCACTTCGTGGCTGAAGCCCAGCGAAAGCTGCAGGTTCTTTCCTTGCATCGCTGCGCGATAGCCGACGCCGTTGATCTCCAGACGCCGTTCGAACCCATCCTTCACGCCATTGAGAATATTGGCGATCTGGGTGCGCGACATGCCCCACTTGGAGCGCGCAAGCTTCGACTGGTCGCGTGGATCCACGGAGATCGCACCGTCTTCCAGCTTTACCAGGACGTCGTCATTCACGACGAACTGCAGTTCGCCCTTGGGGCCCTTGGCCGTCACCACCTGGCCTTCGACATTCGCCGTCACGCCCTGTGGTACCGGAACCGGTTTCTTGCCAATACGAGACATGTCCTCGTTCCTTGTCTTTTATCCAGCCGGATCAGAAGATCTGGCAGAGAATTTCTCCGCCGACATTCTTCTCGCGAGCCTCATGATCGGCCATCACACCCTTGGGGGTTGAAAGGATGGCGATGCCGAGGCCGTTGGCGACATGCGGAATCGATTTTACCGACACATAGACACGCCGGCCCGGCTTCGAAACGCGGGCGATCTCGCGGATCACCGGCGCGCCCTCGTAGTATTTCAGCTGGATTTCCAGCTCCGACTTGCCGTTCCCGTAATCGACCTGGGTGTAGTCGCGGATATAGCCTTCCGCCTTCATCACGTCGAGCACACGGGCGCGCAGCCGCGATGCAGGCGTGGAGACCGTATTCTTCCTGCGCCCGATTGCGTTGCGGATGCGTGTCAGCATATCGCCGAGAGGATCATTCATGGACATGCGTCGCCTCCCTTACCAGCTCGACTTGACGAGGCCGGGGATAAGTCCCTGGCTGCCCAACTCGCGAAGCGCGATACGCGACATCTTGAGCTTGCGATAATAAGCGCGCGGGCGGCCGGTCACCTCGCAACGGTTGCGGATGCGCGTCTTCGACGAGTTGCGTGGAAGCGCGGCAAGCTGAAGCTGCGCCCTGAAGCGCTCTTCAATCGGCTTGCTCTGGTCCATGATGATGGCCTTGAGCTCCGCACGCTTATTGGCGTAGCGGGCCGTCATCTTCCGGCGCCTCTTGTTCTTCTCGACTGCGCTAGTCTTTGCCATTTGAAAATTCCTTGTTCTCGCCCGCCGTTACTGCCGGAACGGGAAGTTGAAGGCCTTCAACAAGGCGCGAGCCTCGTCGTCGGTCTTGGCAGTCGTACAGACGATGATGTCCATCCCCCAGATCTGATCGACCTTGTCGTAGTTGATCTCAGGGAAAACGATGTGCTCCTTTATGCCGAGCGCATAATTGCCGCGGCCATCGAAGCTCTTCGGGTTCAGGCCACGGAAGTCACGCACGCGGGGGAGAGCGACGGTGACGAGCCTGTCCAGGAATTCGTACATACGGTCCTGGCGCAGCGTCACCTTCGCGCCGAGCGGCATTCCCTCGCGCACCTTGAAGCCCGCGATCGATTTACGAGCCCGCGTGATCACCGGCTTCTGTCCGGCGATCAGCGCCAGATCCTCGGCGGCCACGGTCGGCTTCTTGGAATCGCCGGTCGCTTCGCCGACGCCCATATTGATGACGACCTTGTCGATGCGCGGAACCTGCATCTCGTTCTCATACTTGAAGGCCTCGAGGAGCTGTTTGCGAACAGCTTCCTGATAGTGCTTCTTCAAGCGCGGCTGGTATCCTGCCTTAGCCATCGATCAATTCTCCCGAGCGCTTCGCCACGCGCACTTTCTTGCCGTCTTCCTGGACCTTGAAGCCAACGCGGGTCGGCTTGCCATCCTTCGGGTCGGCCAGCGCCAGGTTCGACACATGGATCGGCGCTTCCTTGGTGATGATGCCGCCTTCCTGCTGCGGCGTCTGCTTCTGGTGCCTGCGCACCAGATTAACACCGCGCACCACGGCCTTCTCATCCTTCGGCATCATCTTCAAAACTTCGCCCGTGCGGCCCTTGTCACGGCCGGAGAGCACGACAACCTTGTCGCCTTTTCTGATCTTCTGCATTTCTCCGGCTCCTTTAGAGAACTTCCGGCGCCAGCGAAATGATCTTCATATGGTTCT
Organism: Chelativorans sp. J32; assembly: GCF_000518985.1. Lineage (GTDB taxonomy): Bacteria > Pseudomonadota > Alphaproteobacteria > Rhizobiales > Rhizobiaceae > Chelativorans. The sequence goes on along the minus strand of NZ_JAEQ01000024.1, from coordinate 6,165 downwards.
TGGCGCGAAGTTCGCGCGGAACCGGTCCGAAGATACGGGTGCCGATCGGCTCTCTCTTGTTGTCCACCAGAACGGCGGCGTTGCTGTCAAAGCGGATAACGCTTCCGTCGGGACGGCGAATATCCTTAGCGGTGCGTACCACCACCGCCTTCATCACGTCGCCCTTCTTCACGCGGCCGCGCGGAATAGCTTCCTTCACCGAGACGACGATGATGTCGCCAACGGAAGCATATTTCCGCTTCGAGCCGCCGAGCACTTTGATGCACATGACACGACGGGCGCCGGAATTGTCCGCCACGTCGAGGTTTGTTTGCATCTGAATCATGACTGGCCGCCTTCTAAACTATCCACTGGAACGCGGGACAAACCCGGTTCCTCTGTTCCAATCTTCTCAAGCCTGCTGGGCTCGTGACGCCTGGTTCTCAATGACAATCCAGGTCTTGTCCTTAGAGATCGGGCGTGTTTCTTCGATCAACACGATGTCACCGACCTTGCACGCATTGGCCTCGTCATGGGCCTTGTACCGCTTGGTGCGGCGCACGGTCTTCTTGAGCATCGGGTGCGCAAACCGCCGCTCGACGAGAACAACAACCGTCTTGTCATTCTTGTCGCTCACCACGGTGCCCTGCAAAACGCGCTTTGGCATCTTCGTCCTCAGGCTTTCTTGCCGGCCGCCTTTTCAGCGGCGATTGTCTTGATACGCGCGATGTCGCGGCGAACCTGCCTGACACGTGCGGTTTTCTCGAGCTGCCCCGTCGCCTTCTGGAACCGGAGGTTGAACTGCTCTTTCTTCAGCTTCGACAGCTCGTCCTCGAGCTGGTCGGGCGTCATCGTCCTGGCGTCTACGGCCTTCATGGCGTGCCCTCTCCTACTCTGCGATGCGCTGTACGAAGCGCGTCTTGATCGGGAGCTTGGCTGCCCCGAGCCGCAGCGCCTCGCGCGCAACATCCTCGGCGACACCGTCGATCTCGAACATGATGCGGCCGGGCTTCACGCGGCAGGCCCAGAACTCGACCGAGCCCTTGCCCTTACCCATACGAACTTCGGTGGGCTTTGCGGTGACCGGAACGTCCGGAAACACCCTGATCCACACGCGACCCTGACGCTTCATCTGGCGCGTGATGGCGCGGCGGGCAGCCTCGATCTGCCGAGCGGTGACCCGCTCGGGTTCCAAGGCCTTGAGGCCGAAAGCTCCAAAGTTCAAGTCGGTCCCGCCCTTGGCGGCGCCGTGGATGCGGCCCTTGAACTGCTTGCGGAATTTCGTGCGCTTTGGTTGCAGCATCTTTATCTACTCCAAAATTCCGGCTCAGGCGTTCTCGCGACGACGCTGGCCGCCACTGTCGCCACCCTCAACCGCCCGGCGCTCAGAAGCCATCGGGTCGTGTTCCAGGATCTCGCCCTTAAACACCCAGACCTTCACGCCGCACACGCCATAAGCGGTCTTTGCTTCGGCTGTACCGTAGTCGATATCGGCGCGCAGCGTGTGCAGCGGCACCCGGCCTTCGCGGTACCATTCGATACGCGCAATCTCTGCGCCGCCGAGACGGCCCGTGCAGTTGATGCGGATGCCCTCGGCGCCAAGACGCATGGCCGACTGCACAGCCCGCTTCATGGCACGGCGGAAAGCCACGCGGCGCTCAAGCTGCTGGGCGATCGACTGGGCGATAAGCCGCGCATCGATCTCCGGCTTGCGGACCTCGACGATGTTGAGATGCGTTTCCGCATTCGTCATCTGCGAGATCTTGCGACGCAGCTTCTCGATATCCGCGCCCTTCTTGCCGATGATGAGGCCCGGACGCGCCGAGTGGATCGTCACGCGGCACTTCTTGTGAGGACGCTCGATCACCACCTTCGAGATCGCAGCCTGCTTGAGCTCGTTCTCGATATAGCGGCGGATCTGGATATCCTCGTGCAGAAGCTGGCCATACTCATTGGTGTTCGCGAACCAGCGCGAGTCCCAGGTACGGTTGATGCCCAGACGGAGACCGATCGGATTGACTTTCTGGCCCATCAGGCGGCCTCCACTTGCTCTTCGACTTCGCGAACGACGATCGTCAGATGCGAAAAGGGTTTCTCGATGCGGTTTGCGCGGCCACGGCCGCGGGCATGGAAGCGCTTCATGACGATCGACTTGCCGACATAGGCCTCCGCCACCACGAGCGCATCCACATCCAGATTGTGGTTGTTCTCAGCATTAGCGATCGCGGACTCGAGCGTCTTCTTCACCGTGCCTGCAATTCGCTTGCGCGAGAACTCGAGGTCGGCGAGCGCGGTCGCCACCTTCTTGCCGCGGATAAGCGCGGCAACGAGGTTCAGCTTCTGCGGGCTGACACGGATCGTGCGCAGAACCGCGCGCGCCTCGTTGTCTGCAAGCTTGCGCGGCGCTTTGGCCTTGCCCATGGTTACTTCCTCTTTGCCTTCTTGTCCGCGCCGTGGCCGTAATAGGTGCGGGTCGGAGCGAACTCACCGAATTTGTGGCCCACCATCTCTTCGCTGACGAGCACCGGAATGTGCTTCTGGCCGTTGTAGACCCCGAAGGTCAAGCCAACGAACTGAGGCAGGATCGTGGAGCGACGGCTCCACATCTTGATCACCTCTTTGCGGCCGCTCTCGCGAGCCTTGTCAGCCTTCTTCAACAGGTAACCGTCGACGAAAGGGCCTTTCCAAACTGAACGGGACACGTTCCCTTACCTTTCCTTAGCTCTTGCGCTGATGCCGCGAGCGCATGATGAACTTGTCGGTCGCCTTGTTGGACCGCGTCTTGCGGCCCTTCGTGGGCTTGCCCCACGGGGTGACCGGATGACGGCCACCGGAGGTGCGGCCCTCGCCACCACCATGCGGGTGATCGACCGGGTTCATGGTCACGCCACGGTTATGCGGGCGCTTGCCCAGCCACCGCTTGCGGCCAGCCTTGCCAAGGCTGACATTCGCGTGATCCGGGTTTGAGACTGCGCCGACCGTCGCCAGGCAGGCGCCGGCCACAAGGCGCTGCTCGCCGGAGTTGAGCCTGAGGATCGCCATGCCCTGGTCACGACCGACCAGCTGGGCATACGAACCTGCCGAACGGGCAAGCTGCCCACCCTTCCCCGGCTTGAGCTCCACATTGTGAACGATCGTGCCGACCGGCATATTGGCCAGCGGCATCGCGTTCCCCGGCTTTACGTCCACGGCGGACGCCGAAGACACAACCCGGTCGCCCGCTGCAAGACGCTGGGGAGCCAGGATATAGGACAGCTCGCCGTCGTCATAGCGAACCAAAGCGATAAAGCCCGTCCGGTTCGGATCATACTCCAAACGCTCAATCACGCCCGAAACATCGAACTTGCGGCGCTTGAAATCGATCAGACGATAGGTGCGCTTATGGCCGCCACCCTGGAAGCGAGCGGTGATGCGACCATAGTTGTTACGCCCACCCTTAGACGTCAAACCGACGGTCAAGCCCTTTACGGGCTTCCCCTTATGAAGGCCCGAGCGGTCGACGATCACCAGCTGGCGCTGGCCCGGTGTACCCGGTTTATAATGCTTGAGTGCCATGTTCTACCCTCGCGGCCTCTCAAAGACCTGTCGCGACGTCGATGGATTGACCTTCGGCCAACGTCACGATCGCCTTCTTCACGTCGCTTTGCCGCCCGATCGTGCCGCGAAAGCGCTTCACTTTGCCCTTGCGGACGAGTGTGTTCACACCCTTGACCTTGACGTTGAAGAGTGCCTCTACCGCCGCCTTGATCTCGGGCTTCGTCGCCTTGCGGGCCACATTGAAGACGACCTGGTTGTTCTCCGAGGCCATCGTCGATTTCTCGGTGATCGCGGGGCTCACGATCACGTCATAATGGCGAAGATCCGTCATTTGAACCGCTCCTCGAGGGCCTCTACCGCAGACTTGGACAGAACCAGCGTTCCGCGGCGAAGAATGTCGTAAACGTTGATGCCCTGGACCGGCAGAACGTCGATGTTCGGGATATTTGCCGCCGCGCGCTTGAAGCCCGCGTCGATCTCCGTCCCGCCGATCAGCAGTGCGTTTGCAAGGCCGAGCTTGGCGAAGCTCTCGACAAGCGCCTTCGTCTTGGCCTCGCCGATCGCCAGATCATCAACGACGATGAGATTCGCGGACTTGGCCTTGGCGGAAAGAGCATGCTTGAGTCCGAGAGCCCGCACCTTCTTCGGCAGCTCATGCTCATGGCTGTGGGGCACAGGACCATGGGCCTTGCCGCCACCACGGAACTGCGGCGCACGTGCCGAGGAGTGACGGGCGCGGCCCGTACCCTTCTGGCGGTACATCTTGGCGCCGGTACGCGCGATCTCCGCGCGGCCCTTCGCCTTGTGCGTCCCCTGCTGGCGCTTGGCGAGCTGCCAGCGCACCACGCGGTGCAGGATGTCCTCGCGCGGGTCCAGCCCGAAAATCTCATCGGAGACCTCAAGCTTGCCGGCATCCGCGCCCGCGAGGGTGGTTACCTTCAGATCCATTATTCTGCCCCCTCGCTGGCGGCGGCTTGCTCAGCCTTCGCGGCATTGTTGTTGCTGGCACGGACAGCGGCTGGAAGCGGCGCTTCCTTCGGCAAAGGTGCCTTAACGGCATCCCGCACCATGATCCAGGAACCCTTGGAGCCCGGGACCGCACCGCGGACCATAATCAGGCCGCGCTCGATATCGGTGGACACCACTTCGAGGTTCTGAGTGGTCACGCGACGGTCGCCCATATGGCCGGCCATCTTCTTGCCCTTGAACACCTTGCCGGGGTCCTGACGCTGACCGGTAGAACCGTGCGTACGATGCGATATGGAGTTACCATGAGTCGCGCGGCCGCCGCCAAAATTATGGCGCTTCATGACGCCCTGGAAGCCCTTGCCAATAGAGGTTCCCGTCACGTCGACCTTCTGACCCGGCACGAAATGGTCGGCTGTGATCTCCGCGCCCACATCGAGCAGGTTCTCCGGCGAAACGCGGAACTCCGCGAGCTTTGCCTTGGGCTCCACGCTGGCCGCCGCAAAATGGCCACGCAGCGCTTTCGACGTGTTCTTAACCTTGGCCAGCCCAACGCCGAGCTGAACAGCCGTGTAGCCGTTCTTCTCCTCGGTCCTCTGAGCGACGACCTGGCAATTCTCCATGCGCAGAACCGTGACAGGGATATGCTCGCCCGCCTCGTTATAGACGCGCGTCATCCCGATCTTCTGTGCGATAACACCTGAACGCATCGGTTCGATTTCCTTTCAGGCTTCCCGGCTCGGCACGCGCCTCGCGCGGGGTCCTATCCTCTTGTCTTCCGCCTCTTAGAGCTTGATCTCGACGTCTACGCCGGCGGCAAGATCGAGCTTCATAAGCGCGTCCACCGTCTGCGGAGTCGGATCCACGATATCGAGAAGGCGCTTATGAGTGCGCATCTCGAACTGTTCGCGGCTCTTCTTGTCGATATGCGGCGAGCGGTTCACCGTGAACTTCTCGATCCGCGTCGGCAGCGGGATGGGTCCGCGGACATTCGCGCCGGTGCGCTTTGCCGTGGACACGATCTCACGCGTGGAGGCGTCGAGCACCCGGTGGTCGAACGCTTTGAGGCGGATACGGATATTCTGTCCGTTCATCTGTCGTTTCCTCGTTCGGATCGCGGCGCGGCCTAGCCGCGCCGCGCCGGATGCTTGCCTCTTTACTCGGTAATGCTTGCGACGATGCCGGCGCCGACGGTACGGCCGCCCTCGCGGATGGCGAAGCGCAGGCGCTCCTCCATGGCGATCGGCACGATCAGCTCGACATCAACCGTCACATTGTCGCCCGGCATCACCATCTCGGTGCCCTCGGGCAGCTTCACGATGCCCGTCACGTCCGTCGTGCGGAAGTAGAATTGCGGGCGGTAGTTGGTGAAGAACGGCGTGTGGCGACCGCCCTCCTCCTTCGTCAGGATATAGGCTTCCGCCTTGAACTTCGTGTGCGGCGTCACCGAGCCGGGCTTGGCCAGAACCTGGCCGCGCTCCACGCCCTCGCGGTCGATGCCGCGCAGAAGCGCACCGATATTGTCGCCCGCCTGGCCCTGGTCGAGCAGCTTGCGGAACATCTCGACGCCCGTCACCGTCGTCTTCGAGGTCGGACGGATGCCGACGATCTCGACTTCCTCACCGACCTTGACAACACCGCGCTCAACGCGACCCGTCACCACCGTGCCGCGGCCGGAGATCG
>NZ_JAEQ01000023.1 GCF_000518985.1 Chelativorans sp. J32 | reverse complement strand
GTCATCAGATGCTGGCCTCCACTCCAGCCAGCATCTTGAATCACAAAATCAGCAGAACCGGACTCCCTCCCGATTCAGTCAATCACTGAACCGCTCTAGGCTGCTGCCGGACAAGGGCGGGCCGTTCGGGCGCGATCCAGACCGGGTCTAAGCTACAGCCGATTGATCTTAGTTCCTGCCAAACTAAACGAAGGGTCTGGCGGGGGTAAATTTCCGTGGCAAAAGCCGGGCAAAATAATCCCGGGAGACCGCCGAGACCTGATTTTCATTTGCCTGCAGGAAGTCGCGGGGCATGTGGCGGGTTTTTCCCGCAACGTCGGAAAGAGGCACCAGCCGGCACACTGTTTCTGCTCCCGTGTAGTGAAGTGCGACCGATCCGCTGCGCTGTTCTGCGGCGCGGACTGCGAAAGAACCTGCCTCGAAGGCTTCCCGCGCATCAATCTGGTTGATCGTGGCGATGTTTCCCCGCGGGAGATATCCGAACGTATCCACGCGGGCCCGCTTCCCTGGTAAATCCTCGGCAAGCATCCGTTCGACCGCCTGGCCAAGGTCAGTTCCCGAGAGGCGGACATTCCCGTGCTGGTCACGCTCCAGCAACTCGGGTGGCACGAGATGCTCCACAAGCGAGCGTCCGTCCGGCCCTGCCACTCCCTCTGACATCGCGATGATGCAGCGTCCATAGCGGGCTGTCTTCTCACGAACGTCATCTATGAACCGCGAGCGTTCGAAAGGGCGCTCCGGAACATACACCAGATGTGGCCCGCTTTCCTCGTCCAGGGACCAGGCCGATGCAGCGGCAGTCAGGAAACCAGCATGCCGGCCCATGACAATACCGACATAGATGCCAGGCATGGCGCGAAAATCGAGATCGACGCTCAGGAAGGCTCCGGCAACGAATTCAGCTGCAGAGATGAAGCCGGGAGTGTGGTCGTTCTCCATAAGATCATTGTCGATGGTCTTCGGCGCATGGATGCAGGAGATCGCACCGCCCGAGGCCTCCGCCAAAATGGCCTGCGTGCCCGCGGTGTCGTTGCCGCCAATATTGATGAACGCGTCAGCGCCAACATGGCGGAGGCCATCGAGGATGGCTTCGCAGTAGGCGTCATTCGGCTTATCCCGCGTGCTGCCGAGAGCTGCGCTCGGTGTGGCGGCGATGGCCAGCAGTTCCTGATCTGAAAGATCGGACAGTGTGACGAAGTCGCCATTGCGAATGCCGCGTATCCCGTAACGCGCGCCCAGCACACGTGCGCCGGGGAAAAGCTTGCGGACCTCCATGGTGGCGCCCACGACAGTTTGATTGATGACGGCGGTTGGTCCGCCCCCCTGCGCAATGACAAATGTCTCGGCCATGGAATATCCACCATCATGCTGCTGGCGCGCATAATCGCGCCAAGATGACGAGCGAGCAAGTTCATTCGCTGATGAAGGCCGCAGAAGACCGAGCTCTTTGCTCCAGATGGCGCCGCAAATGGCGGACATTGCGGTTGTTTGCTTTAAAAAAGAGATCGAAGACAGATCCTGCGATCGGGACGGAACCAAGCACCGTGTCGAGGATCACATTTCCGATCATGATCGCCAGTACAGATCTCGGGACCCCAAACCGTGAAGCGCGATAAATCAAATAGGCCGATATCAGTCCCGCGCCTGCGTCACCCACGCCGGGGATTAGGCCTGCAACCGCGTCAGCGCCAAAGCGGATTGATGTTCCGGGGATGCGCCAGTGGGAATCGAGCACGCGCGCGATACGGTCCAATTCGGCAATCTGTCTCTCGATAAGCGGATCGATGATTTGATCTGAAGATGCCCGCTTGGCGGTCATCAGCGCCTCGTGATGACCCATATGGCGTGAATGATACCTGGAACATAGCCGAGGAAGGTTAGAAGGAGATTGATCCAGAACTGCAGTCCGATGCCGACCTGCAGAAACACCCCAAGAGGCGGCAGGACGATGGCGAGCAATATGCGAATGACATCCATGGCGGACCTCCGAACCTCTATCTAATATCGTGGGCTCGTTTTGGATCCGAACGTCGGAGAATAAAGATGGTTTAAAGCGGAGACGACCGCTTCACGACCTCGCCCTCCTCTTTCCTAAATTCACCGATGTCGATGTCCGGCAGAAGATCGAGCACCGCCCCCGAAGGGCGGCAGATCTTTGTCCCATGCGGCGTAACGACAATCGGGCGATTGATCAGGATCGGGTGCTGAAGCATGAAGTCGATCAGCTCGTCGTCGCTCCATTTCGGATCGTCCAAGCCAAGCTCATCATAGGGTGTGCCCTTTCTGCGCAAAAGCTCGCGCGGCGTCATCTTCATTGCGTCCAGGAGCCCCAGGAGTTCCTCTTTGCTTGGCGGCGTCTTCAGGTACTCGACGACTGTTGGCTCCAGGCCTGCTTTCCGCAGGATTGCAAGCACATTGCGCGAGGTTCCACATTTGGGATTGTGGTAGATGGTGGCGTTCATGTCGGTTTCCTCGGAGCTGCGGAACGGCAGGCCAAGTAAATCCGCATTGCCGCCATTGGGCAAGGCTCCCCCTCGATGCAGCCGCGCTGCCGCTGGGGAGTGCCAGCTGGCCGAGATGGGAGTATCCTCACGCGCTGGGGATCCGATCACGAGGAGCCAATGGAATGACCGCGGTTGCTTTTTGGCGGCGCCTGGATGTACCAGGCCACGATGCAGCGCGACTGACGCAAATCGAAGCCGGCTGGATGCTGAACGGCTGCGCCGTATTTCTGAATGGCTATGAGCCTGCATGCCTGAACTACTGCCTCGAGCTCAACGCCGTATGGGAAACCGGTGCCGCTCGAATCAATGGATTTCTCGGCGAGAACCTCATCAATCAAGTGATCAGGCGCGATGATGATGGGTGGGTCCTGAACGACCGCCGGATCGAGGGGTTAGCGCATCTCGTCGATCTCGACCTCGGTTTCACCCCGGCAACCAACCTGCAGCAATTGCGCCGCGTTAGGCCAAACATCGGTGACTTAGTGGAGATTCCCGTAGCCTGGCTTGACGCGGGAGCCAGCACTTTGATTGAGCTGCCGCAACTCTACGAACGCAGGGACCACAACACTTACTGGTATCGGGCGCCAAGCGTGGGTTACGAGGCTCTGCTCGAGATCGGAGAAAGCGGGTTCATAGACCTCTTCCCCCGGCTCTGGGAAAAAGAGGCCAGGTAGTTCCGCTGCTGATCAGCCGACGAAGGCGCGCTCGACGACAAAGTCGGCTGGCTCCGCGTTGGAGCCTTCCTTGAGCCCGGCTCTTTCCGCTAAGGCTTTAACATCCTTGAGCATGGCCATCGAGCCGCAAATCATGACGCGGTCATTGGCGCGATCAAACGGCTCGGTTCCCAAGGCCCGGAACAGCTCGCCGCTTTCGATAAGCGTGGTGATGCGGCCCATTTGCGAAGAGGCCTCGCGGGTGGTGGATGTAAAATGATGCAAACGACCGCCGGTGAATTCCCCGATCAGCGGGTCCTCCCGGGTGGTGGCGACAAGTTCCTCGCCATAAGCGAGCTCGGCCACATCGCGGCAGGTATGAGTAAGGATCACCTGCTCGAACTTTTCATAGGTCTCAGGGTCGCGAATGAGGCTTGCAAAGGGCGCGATGCCGGTGCCGGTCGAAATCATGTAGAGACGCTTTGCCGGGGTAAGCGCATCATTGACCAGCGTTCCGGTAGACTTCTGCCGCATGAGCACGATATCGCCCTGCTTGATCTTTTGCAGGTGTTGCGTCAGCGGGCCGTCAGGAACCTTGATGGAGAAGAACTCCAGTTCCTCGTCCCAAGCGGGGCTTGCGATCGAATAGGCTCGAAAAACCGGCTTCTCGGCGTTTGGCAGGCCGATCATCACAAACTCGCCGGAGCGGAACCGAAAACTCTGCGGCCGCGTGATGCGGAAGGAAAAGAGCCGGTCCGTATAGTGTTTCACGGAGACGACGCGTTCCGCATGGACGCCGGCGGGAATTGGGAATTCCAGCCTGTCGGCGGCTTCCAGGTTGTGCAGCGCGGCAGTGTTCATTCTTGTTCCTCGTTGGCGGCCCGGCGTCGAGAATGTGCCTCTCGACTATTTCAAAATGGTGCTGAGCTAAAGGATTACTATTCCGGATTTCTGCCTCGACTGAGAAAAGGCACGCATCGCGCTATCTCACACCAATAAGCAAAAAAGATGTGGGGTCAGAAACCCCCCTTGTCCAGCCCATCCTCCGTGCTTTAGTACCTAAAGCTTGGTTGAGGTCAAGGCCTGGAGTGATGATGGAGGAGACTGTTCGTCGCCCACCGGTAAAGGAGTTCAGCGTCGGCGAAGTGGCGCGGCGCAGCGGAGTGGCCGTTTCGGCCTTGCATTTCTACGAAACGAAGGGCCTCATCTCCTCTTACCGCACCAGCGGAAACCAGCGGCGCTACTCGCGAGACACATTGCGTCGGGTGGCCGTTATCAAGGTAGCACAGCGGCTTGGAATATCTCTGGCGACGATCCGTGAGGCGTTCGGCACCTTGCCGGAAGGACGAACTCCCAATGCGGGGGACTGGCGAAAGCTTTCCGAATATTGGCGGGCCGATCTCGACGCGCGCATCAAGAAACTCGAACAGCTTCGTGATCATTTGGACGACTGTATCGGTTGCGGCTGCCTGTCGGTTGATAACTGCCCGCTGCGCAATCCCTATGATGAGCTGGGGGAAGAGGGCCCCGGGCCCCGGTTGTTGGACCCTGCCTGAAGATGCCGATTAGACGCCGACATAACGATGCACGAGAGTACGGTCATCTCGCAGGAGGGCTACGTCGACGGTTTCGCGGTTCCTGCCGTTTTCGATGAAAGAGACGCGGTCGGCCACGGACAGCGCCGCATCTACTCTTTGCTCCACCAAGAGCGTCGACACACCGCGGTCGCGCAGAGCAAGGATGGCCTCGCGAAGCCTCGCGATCATGGAAGGCTGAAGCCCTTCCGTCGGTTCGTCGAGCAGTAATATATCAGGCTCAAGGCACAAGGCGCGCGCCATCGCCAGCATCTGCTGTTCCCCGCCGGACAACGTCCCTGAGCGCTGCTTCAACCGCTCGCGCAGCACCGGGAAGAGCTGCAGTACCTCGTCCGTCGTGGTCTGGCCCTTGCCTCTCGTCATCAAGCCGATCTGCAGATTTTCCAAGACGGTAAGCTCGGTAAACAGCCGGCGGCCCTGCGGGACATAGCCGATGCCTGTCTTTGGCACCTCGTGAGCCGGAAGGCCCGTCAACTCCATCCCATCCTTGGTGATCTTGCCGGAGCGGACACGTACAAGGCCCATGATCGCCCTAAGTGCCGTTGTCTTTCCGGCTCCGTTCCGTCCCAGGAGGCAGTGCACCTCGCCGCTGCGGATCTCGATCGAGAGACCGTGCAGAACCTGGACATCACCGTAAGAGCAGTTGATCCCGTCCACGAGAAGAGCGGCGCTCATCGAACGCTCCCAAGATACGCGCGTTGTACCGCGGGATTGGCGCGAATCTCATCGCGCGTTCCTTCGGCCAGAACCCGCCCTTGGTCCATGACGGTGATACGCTCCGCGAGCGCCATCACGACATCCATATTGTGCTCTATGAGAAGCACGGTGGTGAATTCCCCGACCGCCCGGATGAGTGCGATGAACGTTTCTATTTCGCCGTCTGAAAGTCCCTGGGTCGGTTCGTCAAGGATGAGAAGTCGCGGCCTTAGAGCAAGCCCCATGGCGACTTCGACAAGCCTTTGATGACCATAGGAAAGGCTGCCGGCCCGTTGAAGCGCATAAGGAGCAAGGCCTACCTGCGCTAAAGCATCAAGGCTGATCTGCTCAACCCGTCCCCGCGAAGACGAGCGCTCGTCCAGGAACTGGCGTTGTGCCGCCAGGGCGACATTATCGAGGACGCTCAGATTAGCGAAGATACTGGTAATCTGGAACGTGTAGGCAATCCCTTGCCTTACCCGCTTATGCGCCGGCAGGCGCGATATATCCCGGCCTTCCAGCAACACTCTGCCGGTGGAAGCGGGCATCCGGCCGCAGATGAGGCTTACCAATGTGGTCTTCCCGGCGCCGTTCGGTCCGATAAGGGCGCGGGTCTCGCCTTCCGCGAGGCAGAAATCCACATTGTCCACGGCCTTGAGCCCTCCGAAGGAGCGGCTCAGCCTCTCTGTAGCAAGCAGTGGCCTCAGGGCAGCCATGGCAACCACCGCTCGCGTATCGCTCCTGCGATGCCCTTCGGGAAGTATAGAATGAGCAGGATCAGGGCGAGACCAACGACCACCATATAGGCATCCGTATAGCTGGATGTGATGTCGACCGCATAGAACATGAACAGCGTGCCGAAGATCGGCCCGAGCGTCGTCGCAGCTCCGCCGAGCAGCACCCAAAGAAGCGGTAGGATGGAATACTGGATTGAGGCGAAGCCCGAACCGGCATAGCCAAAGAGAAGGGCATAGGCTGCACCCGCCGATGCGCAAACAGCAGCGGACACGATCAACGCCGAGAGCTTGTTGGCGAAAACATCATAGCCCAACATCCTCATCCGCTCCTCATTCTCCCGGATGGCTACGAGGGCACGGCCGAAGGATGACCGGACGAGAAGCAGCAGAGCAAAGAGGACGAGGGCGAGCAGCACCAGCGCCAGCATGTAGCGAACCGTCGGGTCCGTAAGGCTGAAGCTTATGCCGAAGAGAGAAAGCGCACGTGCGGACTGCGGCAGGACCAGCCCTTCTTCGCCCCGTGTGTAAGTCGTGAAATAGAGTGTTGCGAGATAGAATGTCTGGGCGAACATAAGCGTGACGATCATGAAAGCCACTCCCTTCGTCCGCAAAGCCAGAATCCCTGCTATCACCGCCAAAATGGTGCCGGCCGCAAAGCCCGCGCCGAAGGCAGGCCAAACGCTCCAGCCCAGGTGATAGGCGGTGAGACCCGCCCCATAGAGACCGGCCGCGAAGAACATCGCATGGCCAAGGCTCAACATGCCGGCATAACCGAAGGCGAGATTGTACCCCATGGCGAACACCGACAGCACCATTACGCGCGAAAGGATGCCGCGGTGATATTCGGGCAGCAGGAAGTTCAGGGCGAAAAGCAGTACCACCAGGCACAGATGAACCCAGAGGGCCTTGGTTCCTGGTGTCATCGTGCGGCCGTTCCGAACAGACCCTGAGGCCGGAAAACCAGCACGAGCGCGACAAGGAGCGTCGCAAGCATCTTGGCGAGGGTGGGCGAGAAGAACATGGAAATGATGCCGTCGGAAAGACCGATAAAAAGTGCCGCAACCACGGTTCCCCTCAATGAGCCCAAGCCGCCTATGATTACGACCACGAAAGACAGGAGCAGCGGATCCTGGCCCATCAGGTAGTGGGCTTGCTGGATGGGTACGATCAGCACGGCTGCAAGCGCTGCCATTCCGGCACCGAGAGCGAAGACGACCGCATAGACCCTGTCGACAGGGATTCCGAAGGCCTGGGCCGTGTCCGGGTCCGATTGCGTGGCACGCATGACAAGTCCTGCTTTCGTGCGCGTCAGACCGATCCAGGTGGCGATGATGAGGAAAATGGACGCAGCGATGATGGCGAGCTTATAGGCCGAGTAGCCGAACCAGGGCAGCGCAAGGCGCATGTCGAAAGGTGCCTGAACGGGCCGGGCGTCCGGACCATAAAATGTGAGCGCCAGCTGTTGAATGATGTAAAGAAGCCCGATCGTCGCGACGATGGTCGCCTGGGGCTCGTAATTCAGCCGGCGGAGCACCAGCCGGTCCGAAAGGAGAGCTATTGCCGCGACGATCAGCGGGCTCACGACCAATGCAAGCAGGAAGCCGAGCGCAGGGTGTCCGCTGATCAGGCTTGCGGACCACCAGGCGATCACGGCCCCCAGCATATAAAACTCGCCATGGGCCACATTGACCACGCGCATCACACCGAAGACCAGCGACAGCCCAAGCGCCATCAATGCCAGCACGGCGGCAGTGACGAGGCCTTCAAGACTGGCGAGGAGAAGATAGGGACCGAAAGCCATCTGTGCCCGGGGGATCGGTCAGAACGGCATTGCCGTGTAGTCGCCCTCCGGCTCGTAAAGGCCGTCTTCTATGCTTGTGCGATGCACGACCTCGAGCTTTCCGCTTTTCACCTGGCTGATATATTGCTCTCCGAAGACCTGGTGGATCTTGCCGTTGAACAGTTTCCGGCCCTGCGGGTGTTCGCGGCCTGCCTCCATGTCCGTCATGGCCTCGGTGGCTTCGATCAGCTTGGCGCGATCTTCCGGTCCGCGATAGCCCGAAGCCTCCATGGCGGCCTTGATCACGTAAAGCGTCTCCCAGCAGCCGAACATATGGGCGGCAGCGGAAACATCCCTCGAATCGTCGGTGCTGGCACCATTTTCATCGAGCCCCACGGCCTCCCGATAAAACGTCACGTAATCGGGCTGGTCGGGCTGCGCGTAGCGCGGCATGCCTTCCCAGAAGTGGCTTCCTTCCAGAAATTCCAGTCCAGGGCTGTCAAGCGCGACCGATTCGAGTGAATCGATGAAGCCGAAAAGCTGCGGACCGCTCGAACCGAAAAATTCGCCCAGTTCCTTGACGAAGGTGAGCACCGAAGGCCCGACCATCACGTGATAGATAACGTCGGTCTCCCGCGGGATCTGGGGGATATAGCGGGTAAAGGAAGTCTCGGTCGGCGGAATGGCTATTTTCGCCACCACTTCACCGCCCTGGGAACGGATCGCGGGTTCGAAAAAGTCGCGATGGTCGTGACCGAACGCATAGTCGGGAAAGATGAGCGTGACCTTCTTGCCGAGATTTTGCGCAATCCATGGTGCGACGGAACGCACCTGTGCCTTCACATCGGTGATACCGGGCTGGATGCAGTAGCGGTTCAGCTTTCCGGACGCGACGTGATAGCCTTCGCTGACGACATAATAAGGGATCTTCAGCTCACCTACGATTGGTGCCGAGCCGACCACGACGTGCGAAAAGAGCGTGCCGTAGATGAGGTCGACCTTGTGCTGGTTGGCGAATTTCTCGATCACCTCAGACCCGCGCTTTGGATCGGTTCCGTCATCCTCGGTCACGATCTCGATCGGGCGTCCGTTGATCCCGCCGGCATCATTGATGAGCTTCACTGTCGCGTTCGTCACGCGCTCGTACCAGCGGCCATAGGCGGCACCGATGCCCGTGCGATGGCACTGGAAACCGATCTTGATCGGCGCCGAGGATTGGGTCTGCGCATAGCGGACAAAGCCCGGCGCAGCCGCCACGCCAGCAGCGGCACCAAAGGTCTTAAGCGCGATTCTGCGGGTGATCCCGCCGCCAGCTTTCCGGTGATCAACCATACCCTTCCTCTCCTGCCGGGTTGAGACCGCCGGTTCCTAAAGCGGCGCGAAGGGAAAGAAAACACCAAAGCTATGAGGTTGCAACAAAGACTATATCGATCGCGGCAGGCAATGGCGGGAGGCCACCACGCGCCTGCTAGATACTCGAGATCATGGGAACACACTTCGGCCCCCTCAGCCTGGGTTGCGCGTTCTGCCTGCGCTTTCCAGAAAGGCCGGAAAACGCATAAGTCACATTCGCGCGGGCTTTTCTGCAGTGGTTTGCCGGACGCGGCGTGTCTTTCGGTTCTCCTGGCTGCGCTGCAACGGCTCTCCAATCCCCAATCTGGCCGCCAGATTGGCCGCGTCGAATGGGGCATGCACCTTCGCGTCATTGTCGAAATAGACATAGACATCGCGCCCCGCCTCGTTCGCCTTCAAAGGCGCGAGCACACGATTCGCGTCCACGGGCTCCTGGCCGCGAGCCCAGGTGTCGATCCGCGCGGCCCAGCGATCAAGCGCGTCGTCGTCATAGCCGCTGGAGTAGAGCTGTTCGGCTCCATGAAGGCGGCAATAGATGAAGTCCGCTGTAACATCCATCAGTAGGGGCCATTCCGGCGTATCGGCGCAGACCAGGGCGATGTTGTAGCGCCTCAAAAGTTCTATGAACTCACCCGTGCAGAAACTCTCATGCCGGATCTCCACCGCGTGGCGAAGGGGCAGTTCCGTAATCGCCCTCGTCCAGTCACGCCCGTCCACGCGCTCGTCGTGGTCCTGCGCCAGTTCGGCGGCTTCCATGGAAGTGCGTGGCAGAAGGCGGAAAAAGGTTTCGAAGCGCACCGCGTCGAACCGCATCTGCGGAGGAAACTGCCAAAGGATAGGACCGAGCTTTTGACCGAGCCGCAGCAGCCCGGAGGCGAAGAAATTCGCAAGCGGCGTCCGGGCGTCCTTGAGCCGTTTCATATGGGTGATGTAGCGAGACCCTTTTATCGCGAAGACGAAGTCATCAGGCGTGTCCTCGCTCCATTGGGCGAAGCTCCCGGGAAGCTGCATGCTATAGAATGTTCCGTTGATTTCCACGGAGTGGAAGTGTTGCGCGGCATAGGCGAGCTCTCGTTTCTGCGGCAGCCCCTTCGGATAGAAGACGCCGCGCCATGGCTTGTAAGTCCAGCCGGAAATTCCGATGCGGACCGCGCCCTTCCTTGCCATCTGGTGTCCTCGCGAAAGCAGTTCACGAGGAACGGACAGAACGATCGCATCGTTCCGCAGGCCGGATCAGTGGGGCGGAATGTTCTCTGCGGGGGAAGAAAGAGCTACCGCTCTGAAAACCTGGCGGAGAGGGGGGGATTCGAACCCCCGATACCCTTGCGAGTATGCCGCATTTCGAGTGCGGTGCATTCAACCACTCTGCCACCTCTCCGCGTGGACGCACCGGGCGTCCGAATGCAGCGGCGCTTAGATAGCGGCGTTGCGGCTACGACACAAGGGCGGATTAGCGCATTTTTGGCGCTTTGCCTTGACGATTTTTTCCTCTTCCTTTATGGAGCCGCTACCTGCGGCGTGGAGAGGCCTCTGCGCCGCTGATTTTATGGGCGCTCTGCGCCTTGCTTCAAAGACTGATAAAAAGACGGCAGGTCGCTCACGCGCCATGCCGGACCGGACACCGAAAGGCAAGAAAGATGTTCGCAGTCATCAAAACCGGCGGCAAGCAATATCGTGTAGCCGCGAACGACACGCTCCAGATCGATCGCATCGTGGGCGAAGTCGGCGAGATCGTCCAGATCGGCAATGTGCTGGCCGTGGGCGAAGGCGAGAATGTCACCATCGGCGCACCCTTCGTCGAAGGTGCAAGCATCGCGGCGGAAGTGGTCGAGCAGGGCCGTGGGCCGAAGGTCATCGCCTTCAAGAAGCGCCGCCGCCAGAATTCGCGCCGCAAGCGTGGGCATCGCCAGCTTCTGACGACGGTGAGGATCGCCGAAATCCTGCTCGATGGCGCGAAGCCTTCGAAGAAGGCCGCTGCCAAGCCGGCCAAGGGAGAGGAGAAGGCGGCCGAGGAAAAGCCCGCCAAGGCGAAGAAGGAAGCTGCGCCGAAGGAAGCTCCGGCTGCGACGCTCTTCACTGCGCCCGAGGGTGAGCCTGATGATCTGACGGTCATCAAGGGTATCGGCCCGGTCGCTGCCGGTCAGTTGAAGGAGCAGGGGCTCACCACCTTTGCACAGCTGGCTGCGCTTAGCGATGAGGACGTGGCGCGCATCGACGCGGCGATGCCCTTCAGCGCGGACCAGGTCAAGGACTGGCGCGAGCAGGCCAAGGAACTGGCGAAGTAATCGGGGCTCGACCCCAGGAACGGAATTGCATTTGGACGCGCGAGCGTTCATATAAGAGCTGAGAGCGTCCCAGGACGCGAAGGAGTTTTAGTCATGGCACACAAGAAAGCTGGCGGTTCGTCGCGTAACGGTCGCGATTCTGAATCCAAGCGCCTTGGCGTGAAGAAGTTTGGCGGCGAGAAGGTGCTCGCCGGCAATATCATTGTGCGTCAGCGCGGTACGAAATGGCATCCGGGCGCGAATGTCGGCATCGGCAAGGATCATACGCTTTTTGCGCTTCAAGCCGGTGCTGTGTCCTTCGCCAAGAAAGCGAACGGGCGAACCTACGTATCGGTAAACCCGATTATGGAAGCAGCGGAGTAGCCGGTTCCGCACCAAAGACACCGGCGACCCATCTGGGAGCCCGGTGTCCGGCAAAATCCGGAAAAGGTTCAGGGGAGATGGGTCGCCATCTCCCCTAAATTTTTGTCTGGAGGAAAAATGATGGTTGCCGAAACTGAAGAGGCAGAGGGTGAGAGTTTAAGGATAGAATGCCCCGTTCTCGTGACGGAACGACTGGTCCTGCGTCCGCCCCATGAGGACGATATCCAGGAAATGGCGGAACTGGCGAACAATCGCCGCGTGGCGGAGATGCTGTCTCGCATGCCGCATCCCTATTCGGAGGCCGACGCCGCCGCGTTTGTGCGAGGCAGCCGGTCAAGCGACCGCTCCGGTTGCCATTACGCTGTCGCGCTTGCCGATAGTGGCGCTTTCATCGGCTGCGCGGGGCTGGATGTCCGAGAATACGGCTTGGAACTCGGTTACTGGATCGGCGAGCCCTATTGGGGGCATGGTTACGCGACGGAGCTCGCCCATGCCCTTGTCGACCTTGCCTTTCGCGCGACCGATATCGACAAGCTCAATGCCGCTTGTCGCGTCATCAATATGGCTTCGCGAGGCGTGATCCACAAATGCGGGTTCCAGTATGTCGGCCAAGGCATGATGGATTCGCTCGTGGCTGGTAAAGTACCGATCGAACGGTATCAGCTCGACCGAAAGACCTGGGTGAGCCTCAGAAGCTGGGGCGCAAAAAATTAGACTGACGAACGCGCGGTGCTGAAAAGCATCCGCGCGTTTTTGCAAGCACCCTCGCGCTCGGGCGCGCTATGCGCTAGATGAAGCTCGCGAAGAAAAGAGCCGCAGCAAGATGAAGTTTCTCGATCAGGCAAAAGTTTATGTCCGCTCCGGTGACGGGGGCGCCGGCTCGGTTTCGTTCCGCCGCGAGAAATTCATCGAGTTCGGCGGACCGGACGGTGGCGACGGCGGGCGCGGCGGCGATGTCTGGGTCGAGGCTGTCGAGGGGCTCAACACGCTTATCGATTATCGCTATCAGCAGCACTTCAAGGCGCGGCCCGGCATGCACGGCATGGGCCGAAACCGGACGGGCGGGAAGGGCGACGACGTGGTCCTGAAGGTTCCGGTCGGAACGCAGGTCTATGAAGAGGACAACGAGACGCTCATTTGCGATCTCACCGAGGTCGGCCAGCGCTTTCTCCTCGCAAAGGGCGGCAATGGCGGGTTCGGCAACCAGCATTTCAAGAGCTCGACCAATCAGGCACCCCGCCGCGCAAACCCTGGATTGCCGGGTGAGGAACTATGGATCTGGCTCCGGCTCAAGCTGATCGCGGATGCCGGGCTGGTGGGATTGCCCAATGCCGGGAAGTCAACCTTCCTTGCAACCGTTACGGCCGCGAAACCGAAGATTGCCGATTATCCTTTCACGACACTGCACCCCAATCTTGGCGTGGTGCGCATCGATGCGCGTGAATTCGTGCTGGCGGACATTCCAGGTCTCATCGAGGGTGCACATATGGGGGTCGGCATCGGAGATCGTTTTCTGGGGCACGTCGAGCGTACCCGCGTGCTCCTGCATCTCGTATCGGCCCGGGAGGAGGATGTCGCAGCCGCCTACAAGACCGTGCGGCGCGAGCTCAAGGCATATGGCAACGGGCTGGTGGACAAGCCGGAAATCGTGGCGCTAAGCCAGGCCGATCTTTTGGACGATGACGAGCGCTCTGAAAAATTCGCTGCGCTCAAAAAGGTCACGCGGCGCAAACCGCTCATTCTTTCGGCCGCCACCGGCGAGGGAGTCCAGGATGTGCTTCGGGCCTTGATGAAGGTGGTGGAGGAGGCCCGCGATGAAGAGCGGATCGACGAAGCAGCCAACGAGCGCTGGCAGAAATAGGCCGATCTCATGAGCGGGATTTCGCTTTCCTCCTATCGCCGCGTGACCGTGAAGATCGGCTCGGCACTCCTTGTCGATCGGGCAACGGGGTTGAAGCGCGAGTGGCTTTCGGCCCTTGCCGACGACATCGCGCGCCTCATGGCGGCCGGCACGGAAGTGCTTGTGGTTTCGTCAGGCGCCATTGCCCTGGGACGCACGGTTCTGGGGCTTGGAAAACGTATATTGAGGCTCGAGGAAAGTCAGGCCGCGGCAGCAGTGGGCCAAATCGCACTCGCCGGGGCCTGGTCCAGCGAGCTCGGCCGGCACGGTCTTGTTTCCGGCCAAGTGCTGGTCACCCTGGGCGATACGGAAGAGCGCCGGCGGTATCTCAATGCGCGCGCGACGATCTCCACGCTTCTCAAAATGAGAGCCGTGCCGGTGATCAACGAGAACGACACTGTTGCGACTAGCGAGATACGATACGGCGACAATGACCGGCTCGCCGCCCGCGTCGCCACGATGATGGGTGGTGACCTCCTGGTTCTGCTGTCCGATGTGGATGGCCTCTATACGGCTCCGCCGGAGCGAGATCCCGGCGCGAAGTTCATTCCGGTGGTGGAGGCGATAACGCCGGAGATCATGGCCATGGGCGGCGGCGCAGCCTCGGAACTTTCGCGCGGAGGAATGCGCACCAAGCTTGACGCGGGGCGGATCGCCACCGTGGCCGGAACGGCAATGATCATTGCCTCGGGCAAGGAGCTTGCACCGCTTTCCGCCATCGAACGTGGCGGGCGAGCAACCCTCTTCAAGCCCAGTCCCACGCCCGTTCGCGCTTACAAAACCTGGATCGCCGGCCAATTGGAGCCTGCCGGACGGATCGGCATTGATGACGGAGCGCTCAGGGCGCTGCTCCAGGGCAAGAGCCTTTTGCCGGCCGGTGTGAAGCGGGTGGAAGGCGTATTCTCGCGTGGCGATACGGTGGCGATCGTGGATCCCGTCGGACGCGAGGTGGGGCGCGGGCTGATTGCTTATGACGCCGCCGATGCCGTGAAAATTGCCGGCGTTAAGACCGGCGATATCGCAGGTGTCCTGGGTTATGAAGCCCGGGCAGCAATGGTGCACCGCGACGATCTGGTGCTGTCCAGGCCTGCGGAGGAATGGGAAAGCTGCAAGGTGGAGGGAACCGATGTTACAAGCGCTTAAGGCCGAGGGACAAGGGATCCCTGCCCTGATGGCGGAGCTCGGCGCTCGGGCCCGAGCCGCTGCCCGGCCGCTTGCGGTAGCCAGCACGGTGCAAAAGAACGACGCGCTCCTTGCGATGGCCGCGGCTCTCGAGGCCAACAAGGAAAAGATCCTCGCCGCCAATGCGGTGGATATGGAGAGGGGGCACGGCGCGGGCCTCTCAAGCGCACTGCTTGACCGGTTGAAACTCGACGAGAAGCGGATCTCGGCCATGGCCGAGGGTATCCGTGCAATCGCCGCGCTGGATGATCCCGTTGGAACAGTGATCGCCGCATGGGACCGGCCGAACGGCCTCCATATCGCACGTGTCCGCACTCCGCTCGGGGTCATCGGCGTGATCTATGAAAGCCGTCCCAATGTGACGGCGGACGCGGGCGCCCTCTGCCTTAAGGCGGGCAACGCGGTGATCCTGCGCGGGGGCTCGGACTCGGCCGATTCGTCTGCCGCCATTCATGCATGCCTCGCCGAAGGGCTACGCAGCGCGGGCCTTCCGGAAGATGCGATCCAGCGCGTGCCGGTGACGGATCGCGCCGCCGTTGGCGAGATGCTGAAGGGTTTGGGCGGCAACCTGGACGTAATCGTGCCGCGCGGGGGCCGGAGCCTGGTCGAGCGGGTTCAGAACGAGGCGCGCGTGCCTGTTTTCGCGCATCTGGAAGGCATCTGCCATCTCTATATCGACCGCTCGGCCCGGCTCGACATGGCCACAACCCTCACGGTCAACGCCAAGATGAGGCGGACCGGAATTTGCGGGGCAGCCGAGACACTTCTCGTTGATCGCGCCGTGGCTGATACGCACCTTGTCCCGGTGCTGGAGGCGCTGGCAGGGGCGGGATGCGAAATCCGCGGAGACGAGGAAGTCCGGGGCCGCTTTCCTTCGGTAAAACCGGCAACCGACGAGGATTGGCGCACGGAATATCTGGACTCCATCATCTCTGTAAGGCTGGTGGACGGAGTTGGCGGGGCGATTGATCACATCGAGACCTACTCCTCGCACCATACCGAGGCGATCGTCGCAGAGGACGAAGCGGCGGTGGAGCGTTTTTTCAATGAGATCGACTCTGCGATCCTGCTTCATAACGCTTCCACCCAATTCGCCGATGGCGGAGAATTCGGCATGGGCGCGGAAATCGGCATCGCGACGGGCAAGATGCATGCGCGGGGACCTGTCGGCGTCGAGCAACTCACGTCGTTCAAATATCGCGTTCGCGGCAGCGGCCAGACGAGGCCCTGAGCTCGTGGCTTTGGGGGAGGATCTGCCCGCGCGCTATCTGCGTATGCCGCATGTCGAAAAGGGAATGGCCGTCGGGCTTTTCGGCGGGTCCTTCAATCCGCCTCATGCAGGCCATGCGCTGGTCGCCGAGACCGCGCTACGGCGGCTGGAACTGGATCAGCTCTGGTGGATCGTCTCTCCCGGCAATCCGCTCAAGGACCATAGCGGGCTTGCAACGCTGCGCGAACGGATTGCGCTGTCCCTGGCCTGTGTGACCGACCCGCGGATCAAAGTGACGGCTTTCGAGGCCGGCTATCATATCCGCTACACGGCGGATACGGTCGACTTGGTTCGACAGCGCAATCCGGGCGTTCATTTCGTCTGGATCATGGGTGCCGATAGCCTGCGCACATTTCATCGGTGGGAGCGCTGGCGCCGGATTGCGCACAGTGTGCCGATCGCGGTCATCGATCGGCCCGGTTCGACGCTTTCTTTCCTCTCGTCGACCATGGCCAAGGCATTCGATCACGCCCGCATCGATGAGGCAGATGCACCGCTTCTCGCTCGCACCCGCCCCCCGGCATGGACGTTCATCCATGGGCCACGCTCTTCTTTGTCTTCGACCGCACTTCGTGCGCAGGCCCAGAGGAAAGAAGTGCGAATCAGAACAGGCGGAGAGGCGGGCGATGACGCGCCGTCATGACAGCCAGCGACGAAGTAGAGCTTCCCGAAGACGACTAGAGAAAACGCCGGAACTCACTTTCCCCATCGGAGTTTTTCAAATGGCCGAGAAGCTGTCTTGAAACCGACAAGCTTGTCTGCCTATCTTTAGGTTGTCGCGCAGCCTTTGCTGCGCGGTTACGTTGTTCTTACTGGAAAGGAAAGACACTGAGAACAGCACTGCAGAAGAAGGCATCGATTTTGCCTTCGCCGGCCGGGACACGCGAAGAGAGCCTGTCACGCGCCTTAGAAACCGCGCTCCAGAGTCTGGAAGACTCGAAAGCGGAAAACATCGTTTCCATCGACATTCAGGGCAAGTCTCCGCTGGCGGACTACATGATCGTAGCGTCCGGCCGGTCACACAGACATGTTGCGGCCGTAGCGGAGCATCTCATCCGCGCCTTGAAGGACGCGGGCCTCGGTAACGCGCGGGTGGAAGGCCTGTCCGGTGCCGATTGGGTGTTGATCGACGCGGGCGACATCATCGTTCATGTGTTCCGCCCCGAGGTCCGGGAGTTCTATAACATCGAAAAGATGTGGCAGACCCCGGATCTGGAGGAAGAGACGCTCCACTAGAGAGCGATGTTGAACGCGCATCGCCATCCCGGAAGCCGCGAAGCTTCCGGAGCGGGTAATCGTGTTACCCTTGGCGAGGATTGATCTTGCTGGCGTCCGCGATCTTTCGCGGAGACGAAGTTGTTGCAGTCCGCAGCAGACAGTTGGGTGAGGGTTCCATTCGTATCGCCATACATGCCGTGGGTCGGATGAAATCCGGGCCGGAGAAGGAACTGGCCGAACGCTATTTGGATCGCGTCGCGAAGGCCGGACCTGCTGTCGGTCTCGAGTTCGCGGGCCTGAGCGAGACGCCGGAAAGTCGTGCGAAGAGCCCAGCCGAGCGAAAGAGGGAGGAAGGCCGCCGCCTGATTGAACTCGCCGAAGGCAGTGCTTTGGTGCTGCTCGACGAGCGGGGGAACAATCTCTCGTCGCGGGATTTCGGCACCAGGATCGCTTCGTTCCGCGATTCCGGGATGCGGCAAATGGTGATCGCGATTGGCGGGCCGGACGGCCATGACGAGAACCTCAGGGGCAAAGCGGATCTCAGCATTGCCTTCGGGGCGCAAACCTGGCCTCATCAGCTCGTTCGGGTCATGCTCGCCGAGCAGTTGTACCGCGTGATAACCATTCTTTCGGGCCACCCCTATCACCGGGACTAGGAAGGTGTGGCATGGAAAGCATGCCTCCTGGCGGAATGCAGGGACTGCTGAGGTTCGGGATTGAACCGGGATGCAGGCCATGGTTGATGTTTCGTTAACGTTCTATTTTTACGCTGTGCGAGAGATTCTTGCGGTAGAGAGGTGAAGGTTGCCCCCGGTCGGCCAATTTGGACGAGCCCTTCTCCCAGCGGCCCTGGTGTTCGCTGGTATGGTCGCGGAGCCGTCCTACGCTCAGACGGTGGACAATCTTGAACTGAAGCAGAACGAAAGCGTCGAGGAGTACCGGCGACTGTCGCAGGAGATCGCTCTCTCGGAGAAGCGGCAGGCGGAGATTGCGGAAGAAATCGCGGCTATCAAGGATGATAGTGCGGCGCTCACGGCTTCGCTCATTCAGGCCGTCAAGACAGAGCGGAAACTCGGCGAAGACATCGCCGACATAAGGATGAGGCTGCAGGACCTCGGCTCGCAGGAGCAGGAAATCAAGGTCTCGCTCGCCGGCCGGAGGGGAACCCTGGCCGAGGTCCTTGGTGCATTGCAGCGCATGGGGCTCAACCCGCCGCCGGCGATCCTCGTGCGGCCGGAAGATGCGCTGGCCTCGGTCCGTAGCGCGATCCTGCTTGGCGCGGTGGTGCCGGAACTGCGTTCCGAAACTGAGCTGCTCATCTCTGATCTCGATGCCCTTACGCGCGTAAAGACATCGATCACCGAGGAGGAAAAGCAGCTACAAACCAAGCGAACCGAGCAGGCGGAGGAAAAGGAAAGGCTCAAGCTTCTGCTTGAAGAAAAGCGTCGCGTGCAGGCTGAAGCGGAGATGCGGATGGAGGCCGAGCGCGAGCAGGCGGCGGAGCTGGCTGAGCGTGCAACGAGCCTGCAGGAGCTGATCACCTCGCTGGAAAAGGATATCACGTCGCTCCGCAAGATGCTTGAGGCCAGGAAGCAGGCGAATGAGGGAGAGCTGCTTTCGGACGCGCTCCCCCCCTTCGCCAAGCGGGCAGGCCTCGTCCCGCTGCCGGTGTCAGGGCAATTCGCCAAGCGTTTCGGCGAGGACGACGGCACCGGAAGCGCCCTTAAAGGTGACATCCTAAGGACACAATCAGGCGCAATCGTCACAGCTCCAGTAGATGGGACGGTGCTTTATGCGGGGCCATTCCGGTCATACGGTCAGCTATTGATACTGAACCCCGGCGACGGCTATCATATAGTGCTGGCAGGGTTGGACCGGCTCAACGTTTCGCTTGGACAATCGGTCCTGGCTGGAGAGCCGGTGGGTATGATGGGCGAGGCTCGCCTGGCAAGTATTGCGGCTTCAACTTTGGATGGTGCCGTGCCGGAACTATATGTAGAATTCAGGAAAGACGGGAAACCGATCGACCCGAAGCTTTGGTGGGCTCGGGAACTCTCTGGAAGGACGGGAAATGATTCGTAAATTGTCGCTCTTGTTTGCCGGTGCGTTGATGGGCGCATCTGCCATGAGCCTCGTCTACGGGACGAACGGCACGGCAGCGATCGCAGCGGGTACCGACACCTATCGACAGCTCGCGATCTTCGGCGACATCTTCGAACGCGTGCGTGCGCAATATGTGACGCCGCCTGATGACAAAAAATTGATCGAGAATGCCATCAACGGCATGCTTACCTCGCTCGATCCGCATTCGTCCTACCTCAACGCGGATGCGGCGCAGGATATGCGTGTGCAGACCAAGGGCGAATTCGGCGGGCTCGGCATCGAAGTGACGATGGAGAACGAACTGGTCAAGGTCGTCGCTCCCATCGATGACACGCCGGCGTCGCGCGCTGGTATCCTCTCAGGCGATCTCATCGAGAAGATCGATGGCGAGGAGGTTCGCGGCATGACGCTGAACGATGCCGTCGACAAGATGCGCGGTCTCGTCAATACGCCCATCGAGCTCACCGTCCTGCGCGAAGGCCAGACGAAACCCCTGACCTTCAAGATCATCCGCGACACGATCAAGGTGAAAGCGGTCAAGTCCCGGGTCGAGGGAGACGATATCGGCTACCTGAAGATCACGTCCTTCACCGAGAAGACGACCGACGACCTGCGGCAGGCGATAGAGAACATCCGCAAGGAAGTGCCGGAGGACAAGCTGAAGGGTTACGTGCTCGACCTCCGGCTCAATCCGGGCGGTCTTCTCGACCAGGCGGTGAACGTCTCCGACGCCTTCCTGGAGCGCGGCGAGATCGTCTCCACCCGAGGCCGTGAGTCGAGCGACATTGCGCGCTTCAGCGCCCAGGCCGGTGATCTGACGGGCGGCAAGCCGCTGATCGTGCTGATCAACGGTGGTTCCGCCAGCGCGTCGGAGATCGTGGCAGGCGCGTTGAAGGATCACAGGCGTGCGACGCTGGTCGGCACGCGATCCTTCGGCAAGGGGTCCGTGCAGACCATTATCCCCCTTGGCGAGAATGGTGCCCTGCGGCTGACCACGGCGCTCTATTACACGCCTTCGGGCGAGTCTATCCAGGGCAAGGGCATCACGCCGGATATCAAGGTCGATCAGCCTCTGCCCGAGGACCTGCAAGACGTGGATCTTTCCCGCGGCGAATCGGATCTTCGCGGCCATATCCGTGGCGCAGAGGAGGACGAGGAGGGCTCCGGCTCGATCGCCTATGTGCCGCAGGATCCGAAGGAGGATGTGCAGCTTTCATACGCGCTCGACCTGATGCGCGGTGTGAAGGAAGACCCGGCATATCCGGCAAGCCCCGATAAAGCGGTGATGAACCAGCAGCAGTAAATAAGAACCGGGTGGCGCGTCCTGATTTGGGCGCGCCACACCGCTTTGTGGGACGACGTGGGGCGGTCGCGGGAATGAATGCAACCTGCTCGCAATGAACTTGACGAACCGCTCGGCCAGAACGGGCAGCCATCTCCGCCGCCGAGCCGGGGTCTCCTCTCAATTGCGATCTTCCTCACACTTTGTGCGCTGGCAGCCGTAAGCGTTGCCGGGGTGGTGGTGCTCAGGGAAGGCAACTCGCCCATTCCTCTTGCACTGGTTTTGCCGAATGCCAAGAGTGGTCTTCAGATCGCCGCTTCCGAAAAACAGAAGCCTGAGCCGGATAAGCCGGGCGATGTAAAACCGTCCGAGTTCCGGTTCTCCACGACCGCATTCACCGCGCCTACGCTCGGTGCTCAGGACTACCGGAAATTCATCGTCGTGCGAGATCCCGCCGAAGCCGGACAGGATTTGCGCGTCGCGCATTTGCCGGATCGTTCGCTGATAGAACAATCTGAACTTGGGCCGCTGCCCGTTCGGGCCGCTGATGGCCGGCGTCCATTCGATGTTTATGCGCGACCCTGGTCGGGGGCACGCGGTGCGCGGATCGCCATCGTCATCGGCGGCCTCGGCATTTCTCAAACCGGTACCCAGGAAGCGATCAAGAGACTTCCTCCGGAAATCACATTGGCTTTCGCGCCGCTCGGCAACAGTCTGGCACGCTGGATGCAGGAGGCGCGCCACGATGGCCATGAAATCATCATGCAAGTGCCCCTTGAGCCTGTCGGCTACCCTTCGACCAATCCCGGTCGTTATACGCTGCTTACAACCGCAAGACCCGACAAGAACATCACGAATCTACGCTGGGTGCTCGGGCGCACCACGAATTACACGGGTGTGATGAACTATATGGGTGGGCGTTTTACGGCGGACCGCAAAGCCATGGACCTGCTTTTCGATGAGCTTGGCCGCCGTGGACTTCTCTATTTCGATGATGGGACGTCGGCTCGCAGCGTTGCAGAAAAGGTCGCGCTGGCCAAAGGCGTGCCTTTCGTGGCCGGCGATGCGGTCATCGATCAGGAGCGCGAGCGCGGCGCCATCCTGAAAAAGCTCGACGAGCTGGAGCGCATCGCACGCGCGAAAGGCTTCGCAGTGGGAAGCGGCATCGCTTTGGACGCGACGGTTGAAGCTGTTTCCATATGGGCAGCGGAAATTCGCAAGAGAGGGATTGAACTTGTTCCGATCTCCGCAGTAGCGAACGATCCGGAAAGAGGTGAGGGCGGATGATGCGGAAAGCGAAGGCGGAAGATCTACCTTACAGGCCGTGCGTCGGCGTAATGGTGCTGAATCGGGCAGGCGAGGTATGGGCGGGCAGGCGGATCCGGGAAACAGCCACGGAACTGGATGGCACCACGATGTTGTGGCAGATGCCGCAGGGCGGGATCGATGAGGGCGAGGACCCGCTCGAGGCGGCCCGTCGCGAACTTTACGAGGAAACCGGGATCCGCAGCATCTCATTTCTGGCCGAAGCGCCCGATTGGATCACCTACGATCTGCCGGAACATTTGGTTGGAAAGGCCCTGAAGGGCCGCTATCGCGGGCAGAAGCAGAAATGGTTCGCCTTCAGGTTCGAAGGCGAGGACAGTGAGATCGCCATCAATCCTCCCCCGGGAGGCCATAAACCCGAATTCGATGCTTGGGCCTGGAAGCCGATGCAAGAGCTGCCCGAACTGATCGTTCCGTTCAAGCGACAGGTCTACGAAGAAGTTGTTGCGGCCTTTCGGCATCTGGCCGCGTAAGCCAGATTCCCTTCCGGCCGAAAACCGACTTGATTTGCACGACCCTCTCGGCAAATCTACAGAGTTCCTTTGCGCCTGACCGGATGGTTGCGCTGTATATTCGCGGCGATGCCGGACAAACGAAAGAGGCGCCTCATCAAGGCGCCCCTTCATCGGTCCGCGATGGAAGAGCTTATCTCCACTCGCGGATATCGACGAAATGTCCTGCGATCGCTGCGGCGGCGGCCATTGCCGGCGAAACGAGGTGCGTACGGCCTTTGAAGCCCTGGCGCCCCTCGAAGTTGCGGTTCGAGGTGGAAGCGCAGCGCTCGCCGGGCTTGAGCCGGTCATCGTTCATCGCGAGACACATGGAGCAGCCGGGTTCACGCCAATCGAAGCCGGCTTCGATGAGGATCTTGTCCAGCCCCTCTGCCTCCGCCTGGGCCTTTACAAGGCCGGAGCCCGGCACGATCATTGCATTGACCCGCTCATGCACCTTGCGGCCCTGGGCGACCTTCGCTACGGCGCGCAGATCCTCGATACGGCCATTGGTGCACGAACCGATGAAGACGCGGTCGAGCGCGATGTCCGTGATCTTGGTCCCCGGCGTCAGGCCCATATATTCGAGCGCACGCTTCTTGGACATGCGTTTTGTCTCGTCGGGAATTTGATCCGGATCCGGAACGACGCCGGTCACCGCAACCACGTCTTCCGGTGAGGAGCCCCAGGTGACGATAGGCGGCAGGTTTGCCGCATCGAGCTTGACCACACGGTCGAAATGAGCGCCTTCGTCCGTGTGCAACGTTTCCCAATAGGCGCGTGCCATGTCCCAAGCGGTTCCCTTGGGCGCACGCGGCCGGTCCTTGATATAGGCGTAGGTGGTCTCGTCGGGAGCAATCATGCCAGCCCGCGCACCGCCTTCGATGGACATGTTGCAGATGGTCATGCGTCCTTCCATGGACAGCGCCCGGATCGCCTCGCCGGCATACTCGATCACATGACCGGTTCCTCCGGCCGTGCCGATCTCACCAATGATGGCAAGGATGATGTCCTTGGCGGTCACGCCCTCGGGGAGGTGGCCGTCCACCTGGACAAGCATGTTCTTGGCCTTGCGCTGGATCAGCGTCTGGGTGGCGAGCACATGCTCCACCTCTGAGGTGCCGATGCCGTGCGCCAGCGCACCGAAAGCGCCATGGGTGGATGTGTGGCTGTCGCCGCAGACAATGGTCATGCCGGGCAGGGTGAAGCCCTGCTCGGGCCCCACTATGTGAACGATTCCCTGCCGGCTGTCAGCCTCGTTGTAGTATTCGATGCCGAAATCGGCAGCGTTCTTGGCCAATGCCTCGACCTGGATCCGGCTCTCCTCGTTCTTGATGCCGAATTTGCGGTCGGGCGAAGTGGGCACATTGTGGTCCACCACGGCGAGCGTCTTTTCCGGATGTCGCACTTGGCGGCCGGCCATGCGCAGCCCCTCGAAGGCCTGCGGGCTCGTGACCTCGTGCACCAGGTGCCGATCGATATAGAGCAGGCAGGTGCCGTCATCCTGGCGGTCGACCACGTGGTCGTCAAAAATCTTGTCGTAAAGCGTGCGGGGTGCAGTCATATCTGGTTGTCCTTGAGAAAGCGGGAAGAGAGCCCATTCGGGCATTGGTATCCGCTTAAGGAAGTCGGCAGAGGAGCGCGCCCGAAATGCGCGCGAAAAAACGGCCCGGCAGGCGCTTTACGTCCTGCAGCACAAACCGCTTATAGGCCGGATGTCCGAAAAGTTCTTCCATGGCCGGTTCATACCAGCCTTTTGTTCACTCGGCAATCGGAGCGGTCAGTCTGCCTGGTCTGCCTTGGCAGGACGCTGCTTTAGAGCCAGTCTCACCTCGAGCTGGCGAAGCACGGCGAGAACAACCGTACCCAGGACGCAGGACAAGAGCGCGATCGTCCAAAGGCCCAGCCCAGCAGAAAGCCCGGTGGCGGCGGCAAGCCACATCCCGGCACCGGTCGTGAGCCCGTGCACCTGACCGCGCTTGAAAATGATGAAACCCGCGGCAAGAAAGGCGACCCCCGAGGTGATCGCTTCCACCAGACGGATCGGGTCGGCCCGCACCTGATCTTGCCCGAACACGTGCATCGAGACAATTTCGATCGATATGATCGCAAAGGTCGCGGAAGCCAGGCAGACAAGCATATGGGTTCGGAGCCCTGCCGGCCGATCGGTAAGTTCCCGCTCGAAGCCTAGAATGCCACCCAGGATGACGGCCGCGACCAGCCGCACCGAGATCACTTGCCAAGGCAAGGTCGTGCGAAAGGAAAACTCTTGGAAGAGGACATCCATGTCGCCTGCAACGCGGCCCGGCGGTTCGGGTTCCGCCGTGTTGGCGCTCCGCCCGCGTCGGGCTTTCGATGGCCCGATGCATACAAAAAGGGGAGCGTCCAAGACGCTCCCCTTGTCGAACTCTGATGTGAGCTTCTTATTCGCTCTTGGCCTCTGCGGCCTCGGCTGCTGCCTTCTCTGCTGCGAGTGCCTCGGCAGCGGCAACTTTCTCTGCCTCGATCCGGGCGCGCTCGGCGGCAGCGGCTTCGCGCTCGGCGTCGTTCAGCTTGCGGGCACGGGCACCGGTGTTCTCGCCGATACGGGCAGACTTGCCGCGGCGATCACGCAGGTAATAAAGCTTTGCGCGGCGGACCTTACCGCGACGCACCACCTCGACGGCCTCCACGAGCGGAGAGTAGACCGGGAAAACGCGCTCCACGCCTTCGCCGTAGGAAATCTTGCGTACGGTGAAATTCTCATGCAGGCCGGAGCCGGAGCGGGCGATGCAGACGCCCTCGAACGCCTGGACGCGGGTGCGGTTGCCTTCAGTCACGCGCACCTGGACGCGCAGCGTGTCGCCGGGCGAAAATTCAGGAAGCGTACGCTTGGCTGCAATCTTCTGGGCCTGCTCGGCCTCGAGCTGACGGATAAGGTCCATCGTCATATCCTCTTGTTCTTCTCGAAGCGTCAGAGCGCTCGTCCCGCCGGCAGTAACTCACCGCCTGAAGAGTGCGCCGCAGGCGGCGCAAGAGCGAATTCACGTTCATTGGTTAAGCGCCGGCCATGGACCTTCCATGCCAGCCGTGGGGCACATACACCACATCGACAGGGGAATCAACTGCCGGCAGGCAGCGGCTCTCCGCAACCCGCCGGCACTCTGGCTCGCTTATGGTCGGAGAGACTCAGCGGCCTGCGATGATTCCTGCGATGATGCCGGTCGCCACACTGATCAGAAGGTAGTCATTATCCACCTTCACCCATTCCTGCCCCCTTGCAGGCCGCTTCAGGCCGTGACGGTGCCAGTCGCGGACCACAGTCCGGCGCTTCCAGTCGGAAACCCGCTGCCCCTTCTTCCAATGCTGCATCGGCGGACGATGACGGTTAGGCGCATGAAAGTTGGGCTTGGCCGGGCGGCTATAGTGGTGATCGCGTCCCCAGTCATGGCCGCGTGGCTGGGCCTGAGCCGCGGTTCCGGCGGCGAGAGAGAATGCGACGGCGGCGAGCAGCGTGCGGGAGAAAATCTTCATGACGGGGTTCCTTGTTCTCGATGGCGCGAACATAGGTGCGGGCGGATGAACGGCAGATGAACCCAAAATTACACTTCTGTCATGAAATCAGGGATTTACGAAGGTTAACAAGACGGCGTGGTGGGTCAGTTACCGATCCGGCCAAGATGCGTGTCCTGAAAAAACCGCTCTTATGCTTCAGGCCATATCCCAACATCCGGTCGGCGGCGATATGAGCCGCGAGGATGATCGCGAGATGAACGGTGAAGAGCGATCCAGTTGCAAGGCCTGCGAAGCACAGCAAGACGGCTGCTATCCAGCTGTGCAGGGCATTGTAGCTCCAGGCGCCCATGCGTGGACCGACAAGATAGCCCAGCATGGAAAGATCGGGAGCGAGGATAAGCAGGAGGAAAACCCACCAGCTGCCATCGGTAAGATGATAGGCTGCGAGCGCCGCAAGCAGCAGCACTGCATTTTCGGCTCGGAGCAGGAGTTTCATTTCCTGTCCCTTGCCCGTTCATAAACATGCCAGAGATCCGGCCGCCGTTCCCTGGTGAGCCGCTCGGCTTCGGCGAGCCGCCATTCTGCAATTCTGCGGTGATTCCCCGAGGTGAGAACGTCCGGGATCTCACGCTCTTCGAAGATTTGCGGGCGCGTATACTGGGGATGTTCGAGAAGTCCGC
Organism: Chelativorans sp. J32; assembly: GCF_000518985.1. Lineage (GTDB taxonomy): Bacteria > Pseudomonadota > Alphaproteobacteria > Rhizobiales > Rhizobiaceae > Chelativorans. Next base: position 51,610 of record NZ_JAEQ01000023.1, on the reverse strand, counting down.
TCTCGAAGCTTTCTTCCATTCCGGAGGTCTCGTTCCCCATCACCCCGGGCAGAAGCCGCACCACCGCGTCAAGCAGGACGATTGCAGCTGGTTCGCCGCCTGAAAGGATGTAGTCCCCGACGGAGACCTCTTGCAGAGAACGCGCCTCTATCAAGCGCTGATCGATCCCTTCGAAGCGCCCGCACAGAATCACTGCACCAGGACCCTGAGCGAGTTCGCGTACGAAAGCCTGAGTTAGCGGTGTGCCTCGCGGACTCATGAGCAACCGCGGACGCGAGTCGCCCTCGGGCGAGGCGTAATCAATGGCGCGGGCGAGGACATCCGCACGCATGACCATCCCGGCGCCGCCGCCTGCCGGTGTGTCGTCGACGCTTCTATGCTTGTCGAGTGCAAAATCCCGGATCTGCACGGCCTCGAGGGACCAGGTGCCAGCGGCCCGGGCGCGGCCGGCCAGCGAAACGTCCAGCGGCCCGGGAAACATCTCGGGATAGAGCGTCAGCACCGTAGCGCGGAAGGTCAACGGTTGCCTCCAGCGTCCTTTGGGCCGCGAGGACGAGAACCGCCGTCGAACCGGTGCAGGTCCGCACTCTCCTTACCGCTTGCGGCCTCTGCTTCTGCTTCTTCAAGCCCGGCGGCAACGCTGTCGATCCGCACCACGCCCTCGGACAGGTCGATTTCGGGCACGGCGTCGCGCGTGAACGGAATCATCACGGTCGACCCGGAGTGTTCCCTGAATTCGAGGAGATCACCGGCACCGAAATTGTGAACGGCGATAACGCGGCCGAGACTTTCCCCGGTCTCGTCCAAGACAGTTAGGCCGACCAGGTCGGCGTGATAGAACTCTTCTTCCTCCAGCTTCTCCGGCAACGCCGAGCGGTCGACGTAAAGGGCTTCCCCGTTCAGGGCTTCGGCCGCATTCCGGTCATCTATGCCCTTGAAGCGAACGATGACCACCTCCTTCGCCGGGCGGATGGCCGCCACCGTGAAGGTGCGTCCGTCTACCGCATAGAGTGGACCATAGGTGCCGAGCGCCATCGGATCCTCGGTGAAGGTCTTCACCCGGACCTCTCCTTTGATGCCGTGAGCAGCGCCGATCACGGCAAGTTGCACCGGATTCTCGATCCCTGCGGGGGTTCTTGGCTTCGCCATCGGTTTCCATCGCGCCAGTGGCGCGTCCGTCAGTTGCTGGCGGCCTTCTTACGAGCCCGCCAGTTTTGCGGCAACCGATTCTATGCGCTCGGCGATCTGGGTGAGCGCGCCCGTCAGCGCGGCATCGTTCTGGTCCGCCTTAAGAAGGGCATCGTCACGCGTCTTGCGCAAAGTGGCGATCTCGCTCTCCAGGCCACGCATGCGCTTCTGCATTTCGGAAAGCTCGTCCATCACCATGATGCCGGCCATGACGGTGATGCGCTGGTCGCCGATCTCGCCGAACGAGTCCTTCAGATGTGCGACATACTGGTCGAATCGTTGTGCGAGCTCGATGAGGTGCTCTTCCTGCCCTTCCTCGCAGGCCATCCGATACGCTTTGCCGTCAATGGTAACCGTTACCTGGGCCATAGTCCTACCGATCCAGAACGGCGCGGATGGTTTCCATCGCCGTCACCAGCCTGCGCGATACCTCGCGATTCACCTCCGCAAGGCGCTCAGCGCGCGCTTCCGATTTGTCGATTTCCTGCGCAAGCCGGGCGCGGTCGGCGCCCATGCGCTGTACTTCCGCCTCGGCTTCGGAAAAGTCGCGCTCCCGCTCAAGCCTGGCCTCGGCTGCAGCTTCCAGGCTGTCGATGGCCTTCCCGAGGCGTATGAGAACTTCTCTCAGCGTGGTTTCCCCACTCATCGCAAACATCCCCGGCCGCCCCCGCCCGCGAATAGCGCGCAATCAGAAGATTTTATCCGCAAAAGATTACGCGCCGGTTGAATCGCCAGTCAACACGTTGGGCAGGCAATCCCCCGGTTTGCTCGCGAAAACTCATGGCGGCAACCCTTTCGGAGGAGAAGGGGCGAACCATCTGTGCCCACCGCGGTTTATTGACTTGGGCAGCGCAACTGCTATGTGTCGCCTGCTTTTGCGGGCGCGAGCCCGACAATGCCCGATAGACCGGCAGCCGACCAGCGAGCGGACATGATCTCACGCGAAAAACACGACCGGATGGCAAATGCGATCCGTTTCCTTTCCATGGATGCCGTCGAGAAGGCGAAGTCCGGACATCCGGGCCTTCCCATGGGCACGGCAGATATCGCGACCGTGCTCTTCACGCGGTTTATGAAGCACGATCCGAAGACCCCCCATTGGCCGGATCGCGACCGCTTCGTACTGTCCGCCGGCCACGGCTCCATGCTCCTTTATTCGCTTCTCTATCTGCTGGGCTACGAAGACATCACGATCGATGAGATCAAGAACTTCCGCCAGCTCGGCTCTCGCACGGCTGGCCATCCCGAATATGGCTTTGCGGCCGGCATCGAGACCACCACAGGGCCGCTCGGCCAGGGCTTTGCCAATGCGGTAGGAATGGCGATTGCCGAGCGCATGCTCAATGCGCAGTTCGGAAACGACCTCGTCAACCATTACACCTATGCGCTGGTGGGCGACGGCTGCCTGATGGAGGGCATCAGCCAGGAGGCCTTGACGCTGGCCGGACATCTCCGGCTCAACAAGCTCATCGTCCTCTTCGACGACAACCATATTTCCATCGACGGTCCCGTTTCGCTCGCCGATTCGACCGATCAGCGTGCGCGCTTCGCCGCTTCGGGCTGGAACACGCTGCGGGCCGACGGGCATGACCCGGACGCCATCGCGGCAGCCATCGAGAGCGCGCGCCAATCCGATCGGCCGACGCTGATCGCATTCCGCACGACCATCGGCTACGGTGCACCGACCAAGGCCGGCACCAACAAGGTGCACGGCTCTCCGCTCGGAGCGGACGAGATCGCCAAGACGCGCGCTGCCCTGGGCTGGGACTCGCCGCCCTTTGTCGTCCCATCCGACATTCTCGACGACTGGCGGCTTGCCGGTCTGCGCTCGGCCAAGGAGCGGGGTGCATGGGAGAAGCGGCTCGCCGCCGCGGATACGGAAACCCGGGTGCAATTCGATCGGCGCATGCGCGGCGACCTCCCCGAAGCGTTCCCAAGTGTGATTGTGGATTATAAGAAGAAGCTCACCCAGGATAACCCGGCTGTCGCGACCCGCAACGCGTCCGAAATGGCCCTCGAGGTCATCAATGAGTGTGTTCCCGAAACGGTCGGCGGATCTGCGGACCTGACGGGTTCGAACAATACCAAGACGACCCAGACCAAGCCGATCACGCCCACGGATTTTTCGGGCCGCTATATCCATTACGGCATCCGGGAACATGCCATGGCCGCCGCCATGAACGGGATCGCCTTGCATGGCGGCCTGATCCCCTATGGCGGCACATTCCTGACATTCTCGGATTACGCGCGACCGGCCATGCGTCTGGCCTCGCTCATGCATATCCGCTCCATCTTCGTTATGACGCATGATTCGATCGGGCTCGGCGAGGACGGCCCGACGCACCAGCCGGTGGAGCATCTAGCCGCATTGCGGGCGATCCCGAACCACAATGTCTTCCGCCCGGCCGACGCCACAGAAACGGCGGAATGCTGGCAGCTCGCGCTGGAATCGAAAAAGACGCCCTCCACGCTTGCCTTGACGCGCCAGAAGCTTCAGCCGGTTCGCCTCGATTTCGAGGAGGAGAACCTGTGCGCGCGCGGAGCTTATGAGCTTTCGCCGGCCAGCGACGATGCGAAGGTGACGATCTTTGCCAGCGGCTCGGAGGTGGAGATAGCCATGGAGGCGCGAGCCATGCTGGAAGAACGCGGATACCCCACGCGCGTGGTGTCGGTGCCTTGTTTCGAGCTTTTCGAACTGCAGCCGAACGATTATCAGCAGGCCATTCTCGGCAATGCGCCGGTGCGCATCGCCATTGAAGCCGGAGTGCGGCAAGGCTGGGACCGCTTCATCGGGGTCGACGGTATCTTCATCGGCATGCATGGTTTTGGCGCCAGCGGACCCGCGCCGGAGCTCTACAAGCATTTCGGCATCACTGCCGAAGCCGCAGTCGAAGCTGCCGAGGCGCGCCTGCGCGGTTGAGGTTTGCAGCCGGGCTGTCCAGCCCGGCGCACGGTTTCTTCAACAGGGCGCCATGAAATCGGCGTCCCGCCATGCCAGGGAGCATGGCGTTCAAGCTCGCCGGAGGTAGTTCATGACCATCAAAATAGCCATTAACGGATTTGGCCGCATCGGCCGCAATGTCGTGCGTGCCATCTATGAATCGGGGCGCAAGGACATCGATGTGGTCGCCATCAACGATCTCGGGCCTGTGGAGAGCAATGCGCATCTGCTGCGTTACGACAGCGTGCATGGCCGCTTTCCGGGCGAGGTGAAGGTCGAAGGCGACAACATCCAGATCGGTTCCGATTCCTTCAAGGTTCTCTCCGAGCGCGATCCGTCAAATCTTCCGTGGAAGGATCTGGGCGTCGATATCGTGCTCGAATGCACGGGCATATTCACCTCAAAGGACAAGGCCTCGGCGCATCTTGCCGCCGGCGCAAAGCGCGTGCTTGTCTCCGCTCCTGCTGACGGTGCCGACCTCACGGTCGTCTATGGCGTGAACCACGACAAGATCACCAAGGACCACCTGGTCATCTCCAACGCATCCTGCACCACGAACTGCTTGGCCCCAGTGGCCAAGGTGCTTCATGAATCCTTCGGTATCGAACGCGGCTTCATGACAACGGTGCATGCCTATACCGGCGATCAGCCGACGCTGGACACGATGCACAAGGATCTTTACCGCGCCCGCGCGGCAGCCATGTCGATGATCCCGACCTCGACCGGCGCAGCAAAGGCCGTCGGCCTGGTCCTGCCGGAGCTGAAGGGCAAGCTCGACGGCGTCTCCATCCGCGTGCCGGTGCCCAATGTCTCGGTTATCGATTTCAAATTCGTTCCCAGGCGGAGCGTGACCGCCGAGGAAGTCAATCAGGCGCTGGTGGCTGCGGCAAGCGAAGGCCCGTTGAAGGGCGTCCTCGCCTACACCGAGGACAAGCTGGTCTCGATCGACTTGAACCACAATCCTGCCTCATCCACCTTCGCACTCGATCAGACGAAAGTGATCGATGGGGGGCTCGTGCGCGTGATGTCCTGGTACGACAACGAGTGGGGCTTCTCCAACCGTATGGCGGACGTGACGGCTGTGATCGCCAAGACCCTCGCCTGAGGATCACGAAGATTTTCATAGAAAGGGCCTGGCCATTCGCCAGGCCCTTTTTCTTTCAGAGCTGCCTTGCGCAGGCCGATATTTTTACCCCACTTTAGCCGCATCGCCCTCATTCTAGAGAGCCTATGGATCAGGCTATTTATCTTATCACCCTTATCGGGACAGCACTCGTGCTGTTCGCCGCGTTTTCCAGCCTGGTCGCGTTCCGCTTTGGCGCGCCGCTGCTTCTTATCTTTCTCGGCATCGGGCTTGCTGCCGGCACCGACGGGCTGGGTCTCGATTTCGACAATGCCTCGCTGGCGTTCTTCGTAGGGTCCCTGGCGCTGGCCGTGATCCTCTTCGATTCCGGTTTCGGTACGTCGTTTGCGAGCTTTCGTTCCGCGTCTGCCCCGGCCATCGTGCTTGCAACCTTGGGTGTGGTGATAACGACAGGGGTCCTCGGCCTCGCCACCCATTATGCGGCGGGTTTCGATTGGCTCGAGTCCTTCCTGCTCGGTTCAGCGGTTGCGTCGACGGATGCGGCGGCCGTCTTCTTCCTCCTGCGCGTAGGCAATATTTCCGTGCGTGACCGGGTGCGCTCCACGCTCGAGGTGGAATCGGGCTCGAACGATCCCATGGCGATCTTTCTCACGCTCTCGCTCGTGAGCCTCATCGATTCCGGCAGGGTGCTGGAGCCGGGCGCGCTTGCCGGTGAGGTCGCGCTGGGGTTCCTGCAGCAGATGGTGCTCGGCCTCGCCGTCGGTTTCATCGGCGGGTACATGATCGTCCGCCTTGTCATGCGGCTTAGCCTGGAACAAGGGCTTCTGCCAATCTTCGTCCTGGCGCTTTCGCTTCTCGTGTTTGCCCTCAGCGGTGCCATCGGCGGGTCTGGCTTTCTGGCCGTCTACGTCGCCGGCATGGTGGCCGGTAACGCCCGCATGCGCTCGACCGGCATGCTGAAGCGCTTTCAGGACGGGGTGACCTGGCTGGCGCAGATCATCATGTTCCTGGTGCTCGGCCTTTTCGCCACGCCGTCGCAATTCGGCGATATCCTTTTACCCGCGCTCTTCATCGGCCTTTTTCTCATTTTCGTGGCCCGCCCGATCGCGGTCACGATCTGCCTCGCTCCATTTCGCTTCACCAAGGCCGAGACCGCATTCATCTCCTGGGTCGGCCTGCGCGGCGCGGTTTCGATACTGCTCGCTCTCCTGCCGATCATGGATGGAGTGGAGGGCGGCCGGGCCATCTTCAACATTGTCTTCATCGTCGTGCTCATCTCGCTCGTGCTTCAGGGCTGGAGCATCCGCCCGGTAGCGCGCCGGCTCGGCATGGTCGTGCCGCCGCGCATCGGCCCGGTGGACAAGGTAGAGCTGGAGCTACCGGGCTCGGCACATCACGAGCTCCTTGCCTACCGTGTGGTGGCCGGGAGCCCGGTGGAGCGCGGCGAGCGCATTCCGCGTTGGGCTCGACCTTCTCTCGTGGTGCGCGACGGGCGGTCCATGGCCTACCAGTATGCCGGGCGCCTGATGGCCGGCGATCGCGTCTACATCTTCGTGCCGGGTCGCTATCCGCGCCTCCTTGACCGGCTCTTCGCAAGTCCGACCGAGGTGGATCCGGAGGATGCGGAATTTTTCGGCGCCTTCGCGGTGGACCCGAAGCGCCCCATGTCTGATATCGAGGCGGCCTATGCTCTGGGGCTGAGTGAGGAAGATCAAGCCCTCACCATTGCCGATTTCGTGCGGATGAAGCTGGGCGGGCGTGCGGAATATGGTGACCGGGTTCCGTTGGGAAGCATCGAGCTCATCGTGCGCGATGTGGATGAGGATGGGCAGATAACGTCGATCGGGCTCTCCGTCGAGCCGCCTGCGCACCCGCCACAGGTCCCGGTTTTCATCAGCGTCGGAGAGGCGCTCAGCCGTCTTTGGGATATGATTCAACGCTGGCGCGGCCGTCGGAATGCCCCCGTGGGAGAAGCGGGCGAGGGCGCGAAGGAGTAAATCTGCCTTGCCTGACGCAGGGCGGACTGTATGTTCCCCGCGAATTGCCATTCGAGGAGAGAGTCATGGCCGGTTTCAAGACGTTGGACGACCTGAAGGACATTACGGGGAAACGTGTGCTCCTGCGCGTTGACTTGAACGTGCCGGTGAAGGATGGGGAGGTGACGGATACCACTCGCATCGAGCGCGTTGCGCCGACCATCACGGAACTCTCCGACAAGGGCGCCAAGGTCATCCTCCTTGCCCATTTCGGCAGGCCCAAAGGCAAGCCCGATCCTGAATCTTCACTTAGACCGATTGCGCACGCAGTGGAGGCCGTCCTCGACCGGCGCGTCCATTTCGCGGCGGATTGCATCGGCGAAGCAGCCGCGAAGGCTGTAGACGACATGGCCGACGGGGATATCCTGCTTCTCGAAAACACCCGGTTTCATGCGGGAGAGGAGAAGAACGATCCGGAATTCACGAAGGCGCTCGCCCAAAACGGCGACATCTATGTGAACGACGCCTTCTCCGCCGCTCATCGCGCGCACGCCTCCACGGAAGGGCTGGCGCGTCTCCTGCCCGCCTATGCCGGTCGCACCATGCAGGCCGAGCTCGAAGCGCTGGAGAAGGGCCTGGGGAAGCCGGAACGGCCGGTCGTGGCGATCGTCGGCGGCGCCAAGGTCTCCACCAAGATCGACCTGCTCACGAATCTGGTGAAGAAGGTCGATGCTCTCGTCATCGGCGGCGGCATGGCGAATACGTTCCTTGCCGCTCGCGGCACGGCGGTCGGCAAATCGCTTTGCGAGCACGATCTTGCAGCTACCGCAAAGCAGATCATGATCGATGCGGCCTCTGCGGGTTGCGCGATCATCCTGCCTGTCGATGCCGTGGTGGCCCGGAAGTTCGAAGCAGGAGCCGAAAACGAGACGGTCGATATTTCCGCCATCCCACAGGATGCCATGATCCTGGACGTGGGGCCGAAATCGATCGAGAAGGTCAAGGAGTGGCTGGATCGTGCCCACACGCTGGTATGGAACGGCCCGCTCGGAGCATTCGAAATCGAGCCCTTCGATCGGGCAACCGTCGAGGTGGCACAATACGCCGCAGAGCGCACGAAAGATGGCTTTCTGATCTCGGTTGCGGGCGGGGGCGATACGGTGGCGGCGCTCAACCACGCCGATGTGGCTGACGATTTCACCTATGTCTCCACCGCCGGCGGCGCGTTCCTCGAATGGATGGAAGGCAAGGAACTTCCGGGCGTGGCAGCCTTGCAGGGGTGACTCCCCTCTTCGAGAAATAATTCGTTACATTTCAATCGATTAGGGAACTTTAGCTGCCATTCCGTTTTTACCCCGCTTCTGGTATTCGGCATGTGTTGAGACAGGAGACGTAGGATGAGCGAGAGGCTGGAAGATATCGCGGCCAAGATGGTAGCCGACGGCAAGGGGATTTTGGCGGCGGACGAAAGCAGCGGCACGATCAAGAAGCGCTTCGATACGATCGGCCTCGAATCGACCGCCGACAACCGCCGCGATTATCGCGAGATGCTGTTCAGCGCCGATGAGGCCATGCGGAACTACATCTCAGGCGTCATTCTCTATGACGAGACGTTGCGCCAGCAAGCCCGGGACGGCACGCCGCTCGTGGAGATCATCAGCCGTTCCGGCGCGGTGCCCGGCATCAAGGTCGATGCAGGCGCCAAGCCGCTGGCAGGCTTTCCGGGCGAAACCATCACGGAAGGTCTGGATGGCTTGCGCGAGCGTCTCAAGGAATATCATGAGCTGGGTGCCCGTTTCGCTAAGTGGCGCGGCGTCATCGCCATCTCCGAGGACCTTCCCAGCTGGGGCGCCGTAAAGCAGAACGCGCAGGCACTCGCCCGCTATGCTGCCCTGTGCCAGGAGGCCGGTATTGTGCCGATCGTGGAGCCCGAAGTCCTGATGGATGGCGCACCGGGGGACCACTCCATCGGCCGCTGCTATGAGGTCACCGAGTGCGTGCTGAAGACGGTCTTCGCCGAGCTTTACGATGCCCGTGTCTCGCTCGAAGGCATGGTGCTTAAGCCGAACATGGTGATCGACGGCAAGAATGCACGTAAGGCCTCGCGCGAGGAGGTAGCAGAGAAGACGGTACGCTGCCTCAAGGCGACGGTACCAGCTGCGGTGCCGGGCATCGCTTTCCTTTCCGGCGGTCAGTCCGATGAGGAGGCAACCGCTCATCTCTCGATCATGAACGCTTCATATTCCATGCCGTGGAAGCTCACCTTCTCCTATGGCCGGGCGCTGCAGGCAGCTGCGCTGAAGGCCTGGGGCGGCAAGAGCGAGAATGTGGCGGCCGGCCAGCGCGCCTTCGCGCATCGGGCGCGCATGAACGGGCTTGCCGCGCGTGGTGATTGGAAGCAGGATCTGGAAGCTGCCGCTTAGCGGCTATGGGAGGCAGGCGGCCGACTGGCCGCCTTTCAGCCTCTCAAATGACTCAGCCCGACAGTCGCCGCTATCGCCAGCAGCGCGATAACGGCAAGCTTCCAGAAATCCCGCCGCTGTCGCAGGCCAGGCAGGCCCAGCGGCCGGATGAGGTGCAGGATCATGGCGGCCACGATCAGCAGTGACAGGATTTTGGTCATGTGGCAGGCCGGCTGGTAAAGTCCCGCCCGGTTTGATCCTATTTCAGGTGTGTTGTCAAAGAGCGCTTCTCCGCCGCAAGTCGAGTTTACGCGGACCGTTCCTCCCCTATAGATTTGAATCATGCTCAGCCGAAGGGAGGAAGGCTGCATGGTCTCGCGTTATCACGACGTTTATGGCCGATGGAAGGAAAGCCCTGAAGCTTTCTGGGCCGAGGCGGCAAGCGCCGTCGACTGGTTCAAGCCCTTTGACCGGGTTTTTGACCCCGACCAAGGGGTGTATGGCCGCTGGTTCACCGGAGGGCTCTGCAACACCTGCTACAATGCGGTCGACCGGCATATCGAACGCGGACGCGGCGAACAGGCCGCCCTTGTTCATGACAGCCCGCTCACAGGCCGGAAGAAGAGCTTCACCTATCGGGAACTGAAATCGGAGGTGGAGGCGCTGGCCGCCGTTCTTCTGAGGCAGGGTGTCGGCAAGGGTGACCGGGTCATCATCTATATGCCCATGGTGCCTGAAGCCGTCTTTGCGATGCTGGCCTGCGCCCGAATAGGCGCCGTTCACTCGGTCGTATTCGGCGGCTTTGCGGCGCCGGAACTGGCAACCCGCATCGATGATGCAAAACCGAAGCTCGTGATCTCCGCCTCCTGCGGGATCGAGCCCGGCCGTGTCGTTTCCTATAAGCCGCTGCTCGACAGAGCGATCGACATGGCTCAGGTGCCGCTACGATGCATCATCTTGCAGCGTCCCGAACAGACGTGTGAGCTCGTTCCGGGCCGCGACGTGGAGTATGCGGAAGCGGTCGCGGCGGAGCGCAACACCGACGTCCCATGCGTACCAGTGGCGGCGACCGACCCGCTTTATATCCTCTATACCTCGGGTACGACGGGCCGGCCTAAGGGCGTCGTGCGCGACAATGGCGGCCATATGGTCATGCTGAAATGGAGCATGCAGAACGAATTCGGCATAGAGCCGGGCGAGGTGTTCTGGGCCGCATCGGATGTGGGGTGGGTCGTCGGGCATTCATACATTGTCTATGCTCCGTTGCTGCATGGATGTACGACCGTCCTTTTCGAAGGAAAGCCGGTGGGTACGCCCGACGCCGGCGCCTATTGGCGGGTGATCGCGGAACACGGAGTCGCCGCGCTCTTCACCGCTCCCACAGCCTTCCGCGCCATCCGCACTGCGGATCCGGAGGGCGAATTCATCGGCAGGCATGATCTCTCGCGGTTCCGAACATTGTTCCTCGCCGGCGAGCGGGCGGATCCCGACACCGTGAAATGGGCGGAGCGATGCCTGCGCAGGCCGGTGATCGATCACTGGTGGCAAACGGAGACCGGCGCGCCGATCAGCCAGAATCCGGTCGGACTCGGCATGCTGCCTGTGAAATATGGTTCTCCCGGTGTTGCGATGCCCGGCTTCGACGTCCAGGTGCTCGATGAAAACGGCTTTCCGGCGGCGCCCAATGCCCTCGGCAATGTCGTCATAAAGCTACCTCTCCCTCCCGGATCGCTGCCGACGCTCTGGAACGCGGATCGCCGCTTTCGGGAGGCTTATCTCACGGATTTTCCGGGCTATTACAAAACCGCCGATGCCGGTTTCATCGACGAAGACGGCTATATCTTCATCATGTCGCGTACCGACGACATCATCAACGTCGCCGGCCACCGGCTTTCGACCGGCGCGATGGAGGAGATCGTTGCCGAACACCCGGACGTGGCTGAATGTGCGGTGATTGGCGTGCATGACGGGCTGAAGGGGCAAGTGCCCTGCGGTTTCATCGTCATGAGGAGCAGCTCTTTGCGTCCGCTGGATGAGATCGAGGCAGAGCTCGTTGCGATGGTGCGGGAACGGATCGGGCCGGTGGCGGCCTTCAAACGCATTGTAGCGGTCAAGCGCCTGCCCAAGACCCGGTCCGGGAAGATCCTGCGGGCCACCATGCAGAAGATCGCTGACGGCGAAACCTGGAACATGCCGGCCACGATCGACGATCCTGCCGTTCTGGACGAGATTTCAGCTGCATTCGAAAAGCGAGCACCGGCTTGACCGCGCCATTGCGGCAGACCAGTTTTCTCCGTTGAGAGAGGGAGCATCGGCAATGGCCCTGGACGGGAAAACAGCGGTGGTGACAGGGGGTGCGGGCGGGATCGGCTACGCTATAGCCGAACGCTTTCTGCGGGAAGGCGCGCGCGTCGTGATCGCTGATATCGATGGAGAGAAGGGTGCCCGCGCGCTCAAGGACTTGGAGAAGCTCGGAGAAGCGTGGTTTGTCAAAGCCGATGTCGGCAAGAGCCTCGATGTGCACAATCTGACGGCCTTCACGATCGACACGCTCGGGGACATCGATATCCTCGTGAACAATGCCGGCATCAGCCACAGCGCCACTTTCCTGGAATTGAAGGAAGACGATTTCGATCGCGTGCTGCGGGTGAATCTCAAGGGGGCTTTCCTGGTCGGCCAAGCGGCTGCGCGTTTCATGGTGGAGAAGGTCGAGAACGGGGGGGGCGCCAGGAGCGATCGTCAACATGTCGTCGGTCAATGCGGTTTTTGCCATCGCGAATGAAGTGCCCTATTCCGTCTCGAAAGGCGGTGTGAATCAGCTGACCAGGGTGATGGCGCTTGCGCTTGCGCCTTATGGCATCCGGGTAAACGCCATCGGGCCCGGCTCGATCATGACGGACATGCTGACCGCGGTGAATGGTGATCCTGAAGGGCGGGACCGCATCCTGTCCCGAACGCCGCTCGGCCGTATCGGCGATCCGCAGGAAATTGCGGCCATTGCCGCGTTTCTTGCATCCGACGATGCGAGCTATATTACCGGCCAGACCATTTACGCCGACGGTGGTCGGCTCCCGCTCAACTACACGGTTCCCGTGCAGCGAGAAGAGTGATCCTGGGCCTTCAGCCTCCTGACAAAACGTTGTCACCACGGGCGTGAGATAATCCTCCGGTGCCATTATGGAGGATGAGTCATGGTGACTGTGAGAAATCCGATCACGCGGGCGCTAGGGCGCTGGACGGAGGCCTATCGGTTACGCAGGCGCCGCAAAATTGGCGAACGGATCATGAACGAGCTGCCGCACAACCTGCAGCGGGATATTGGCTGGGTGCCGGGAGGGCCGGCACGCGGCCGCTGATTCGACTCCTGCCACCCTCCTGACGCAATGTTGTCAGGAGGGGTGTGCGAGGGGTGAAAGAGAATGAGGGGCCAATCATGTCACTATGTCTTCACGCCTGCAGCATCATGCGCTCTTGTATTGCAGTAGTAACGTGCCCGCCAAATTTTGGCGCTGGACGTCAGTTCGTGTATCGTCCGGACGGGGGCAGCAACGATTTCGGGCTGTTTGTGTGAGGAGCGGCCTAAATGCGGCGTGCCGACCGTCTCTTTCAGATCGTCCAGCATTTGCGCGGTGGCAGGCTGGTGACCGCCCGCATGCTTTCGGAACGGCTCGAAGTGTCCGAAAGGACAATCTATCGCGACATTGCAGACCTTCAGTCGACCGGAGTGCCGATCGATGGAGAGGCGGGCGTCGGATATCTGATGCGCGAAGGATTCGAGCTGCCGCCGCTGATGTTCACCCGTGATGAAATCGTGGCTCTCGTCGCGGGCGCCCGCATGGTGCGCGCCTTTGGCGGCGCAGCGATGGCGCGGGCGGCAGAGGAAGCGCTGATCAAGATCGGCACCGTTCTACCGCAAAGCGAGCGCGACCGCATTTCCCGCACTGAAATCCACACTCCGAATTGGGGGATAAGCGAGGCCGAACGGCAGGCAATCGATGTGATGGAGCGGGCGATTGAGCAGCGCCGCACGCTCTCCCTCGATTATCGGGATGAAGTCGGCCGGGTAACTCAGCGCGATGTCCGCCCTCTGGGCCTCTGGTTCTGGGGAAAGGTGTGGACGCTTGTCGCCTGGTGCGAGCTGCGCGACGATTTCCGCACGTTCCGTATTGATCGGATCGTCGTCATGCAAGATGCCGGCCGCCCCTTCAAGCCCGAGCGGGGCAAGCAGCTTGCCGACTTCTATCGCCGGATGGAGTTGCATGAAAGCGGCGGCAACGGTCACGCATAGGGGCTGCTTTATAGCGCCGTGCGTCCATTCGGACGCACAAAAGATGCCGTAAGTCCCTGGATCGACGCATCGTTTCCGAAAACCGATTCCGGTTTTCTGGCCGATGCTGTAGCCGGAAGGATCGACCAAAGGAAAAGGGGCCGTCCTGAGACGACCCCCGTGCATTCCATTCCTGACGCGGCCAGCGGCTGAGCATTCATGCCGCACCGCGCGTCATGCGCTTCAACCGAGAGGCTGCTCCCGGGTAAGGCAATCCGCCGAGGCCACGCTGGAATTGAAATCACTCGACATTGGATCACCTCCTTTCGTTTGTTTCGGTTGTGCCCAATGTGGAATGCGGACGCGTGATGTGCAAGGGGCATGCGGCTTTTTGTGCCGCGGCCAGGCGGCTGCCGTCACGCAAGTCTCGTTCCATTGTCGCGAGCATTGCATCGTGCGATGCTGGTGTGATGGAAAATATTCTGGCGCGCTTGAAGGTCTGGGCGAAGGAGCTCAAGCGGGATATCGTAGCTCTATGGATCGCTGCGCGCGATCCCCGGACGCCATGGCACGCAAAGATTGCCGCAGCCGCCGTGGCGGCCTACGCGCTGAGCCCTATCGACCTGATTCCGGATTTCGTGCCGGTGCTGGGCTATCTGGATGATCTTGTCATCGTGCCGCTCGGCATTGCACTCGCCATCCGCCTCGTCCCAAAGGATTTGATGGCCGAGTACAGAAGAGAAGCAGCGCGGCGGGAGGGCAGGCCGCGCAGCCTTGCAGGAGCGGCCGTCATCGCGCTCCTTTGGCTCATTGCACTCGTAGCTGCCAGTTGGTGGCTATACGACAGCCTCGGCTAGCCTACTCCCGAAGATCGCAATGGTCTTCGGGACCGCGGGGCGTAGATCTGCGCGCGCCCGAGGACACGCAGGCCGGCTAGGCTGCGACCGTCCGCTTGTTCTGACGGTTTTCGACCAGGTCCTCCACGACGGCGGGGTCGGCCAGGGTGGAGGTGTCTCCGAGTGCTGCAAAGTCATCCTCGGCGATCTTGCGCAGGATGCGGCGCATGATCTTGCCCGAGCGCGTCTTCGGGAGCCCTGGCGAGAACTGGATCTTGTCCGGCGTGGCGATCGGCCCGATCTCCTTGCGCACGTGTTCGACGAGTTCCTTTTTGAGCGCCTCGGAACCCTTCTCGCCGGCCATCAGCGTCACGTAGCAGTAGATGCCCTGACCCTTGATGTCGTGCGGATAGCCGACGACCGCAGCTTCCGATACTTTCGGATGCGAGACGAGAGCCGATTCCACTTCGGCCGTACCGAGCCGGTGACCCGAGACATTCAGCACATCGTCCACGCGGCCGGTTATCCAGTAGTAACCGTCCTCGTCACGGCGGCAGCCGTCGCCTGTAAAGTATTTTCCCTTGTAGGTGGAGAAATAGGTCTGGACGAAGCGCTCGTGGTCGCCATAGACCGAGCGCATCTGTCCGGGCCAGGAATCCGCAATGCAGAGATTGCCGGAACCGGCACCTTCGATCACCTTGCCGTCACCATCCACCAGTTCCGGCTGAATGCCAAAAAACGGCAGCGTTGCGGAGCCCGCCTTGAGGTCGATGGCCCCCGGGAGCGGGCTGATCAAGATGCCGCCGGTCTCCGTCTGCCACCAGGTGTCGACCACCGGGCAGCGCTTTTCGCCCACCACATTGTAGTACCACTCCCACGCTTCCGGGTTGATCGGCTCGCCGACCGAGCCGAGGACACGCAGAGACTTGCGGGATGCTTTGGTGACAAAGTCGTTGCCTGCCCCCAT
Source organism: Chelativorans sp. J32 (assembly GCF_000518985.1). Classification (GTDB taxonomy): domain Bacteria; phylum Pseudomonadota; class Alphaproteobacteria; order Rhizobiales; family Rhizobiaceae; genus Chelativorans. The sequence continues at coordinate 35,949 of NZ_JAEQ01000023.1, read as the reverse complement.
CAGCGCGCGAATGGCGGTCGGGGCCGTGTAGAAGATATTGACCTGGTGCTTGTCCACCACTTCCCAGAGGCGGGATGCATCCGGATAATTCGGAACGCCTTCGAACATCAGTGTGGTCGCGCCGTTGGCGAGCGGTCCGTAGACGATATAGCTGTGGCCCGTCACCCAGCCCACATCCGCCGTGCACCAGTAGATGTCGCCGTCCTGATAGTCAAAGACGTACTGGTGTGTCATCGCGACATAGACCAGATAGCCGCCCGTCGTGTGCAGCACTCCTTTGGGCTTGCCGGTCGAGCCTGAGGTGTAAAGGATGAAGAGCGGGTCCTCCGCCTTCATCGGTTCCGGCTTGCAGTCCGGCTTCGCGTTACGCACCTCGTCGTGATACCAGAGGTCACGGCCTGCCACCCAATCGATCTTGCCGCCGGTGCGGCGCACCACCACGACGTGGCGCACCTTCGCGCCCGCCTTCTCGGCGATGGCGATGGCCTTGTCCGTATTCTCCTTGAGCGGGATCGTCCTGCCGCCACGCAGCCCCTGGTCTGCGGTGATCACGAAGTCCGACTTCCCGTCCACGATGCGGCCGGCGAGCGAATCGGGCGAGAAGCCGCCGAATACGACCGAATGGATGGCGCCGATGCGCGCGCATGCAAGCATTGCATAGGCCGCTTCGGGGATCATCGGCATATAGATGGTGACGCGGTCGCCTTTCTTGACGCCGCGTGCCTTCAAGACATTCGCGAAGCGGCAGACATGCTCGTAAAGCTCGCGATAAGTGATCTTCCTGTCATCATAGGGATTGTCGCCCTCCCAGATGATGGCGATCTGGTCTCCGCGCTTCTTCAAATGCCGGTCAATGCAGTTATGGGCGACATTGGTGACGCCGTCCTCGAACCACTTGATCGACACCTTGCCCTTGAAGGAAGCGTTCTTGACCTTGGTGTAAGGTTTGAACCAGTCGATGCGCTTGCCGTGCTTGCCCCAGAACTTGTCCGGATTGCTGATGCTGTCCTTGTACCACTTCCTGTAAGTCTCCGCGTCGATCAGCGCGCGCTTCTTCCACGCTGCCTTCACACGGTGAACATGCACTTCGGACATCGTTTCCTCCGGATCAGCTTCTAACCGCAACGCCGCCCCAACAGGCGCGCTTCGCTTCGGCGGCATTATTACCATTCTGCGTGATACGGCAATATTAGACGATGGAAAGGTTTATGTGGCGAGGCGGCGGCTTGGCAGCACTCACCTCTCTATGATGCTAACATATTGAATTTTCAGGAACATTTATCTGCATCAAGCATTTTTCAGCTGGACGGTCAACCGCTCCCGGTACACATTGGAACGGCAATAGCATTGAAAGGAAAACAATGCGGAACACACGCGAAACCCAATTGATGCTGGAAGGCTACGGCCTGACCACCGCGCAGTTTCTGTATCATCTTCCTGATCACCCGCATCTTCTCCAGACTTTCGTCTGGCAGCACTACGACATTGCGCCCAAATTCCCGGCGCTGCATGAGTTCATCGCCTTCTGGCGCGAAAGGCTGGACGGGCCGCTGCATTCGGTTACATACACGCACCGGCAACTTATCTCTCCGACGGAATGGCGTAACGTGACCGGGGAACTGGTCCTGCAGTAGTTCACCACGTGGGCAGGGCCCTGCCCACGTGCGCCTTTCCGAATCCCGGCACTAAGCCAGAAGAAGGTCTGAGCGGCTGCTTTAGGGATTCATGATGTCGATGTTGACCAACTTCCCGCCTCGGAAGTTGCAGCTGAGCACGATGTCGCGCCAGTCGCCCGACTTTTGTCTGCGCACACTGGCCGGGACATCGATGCGCGTCGGGCTGATCGTGGCTTCGCCGATTTCAACATCAGTCATGCCCAATCGATCAAAGAGCTTGCTTCTGGCAACGAGGTCGTGCCCGGTGGCGACGCATTCGGCGAGTTGGGGCGAGGTCGTCCGCTTCATCATCTCCGCGTAGTTTCCTTTGAAATTGGCCGAGTGCTTCGGCGGAACTTCTGCGAAGGCGGCGCTCGCGCTGGCGCAAACAAGAAGGATCATCAGCAACGGCTTGTGAAATTGCATATTTGCCTCCTGGGCTAAAAAACAAATAAAAAGGCCCGGCGCCCACTGGCTGCCGGCAGCCAAGTAGGAATAGGAAAAGGCGTCCTTTTTTTGTTCCGAGATTCAGGCTGGAGGGACGTCAGTGATCACGCTCGGCAACGAAGCGGGCGGCCTGGCGCAAGACGGCACCCTTCTCGCCATAGGGCTCCAGCAGGTCCTCGGCTTGAGCGACTAGGCCGGCGAGCTGCTTGCGCGTCCAGTCCGCTCCATGGAGGGCGGCGAGGGTCGCCTTGCCGGCCGCTGCATCCTTCCCAGTGGCTTTCCCCAAGGTATCGGCGCTTGCGGTAAGGTCGAGCAAATCATCGGCGAGTTGGAAGGCCAGTCCGATGGCGACCCCGAAGGAAGACAGCCTCTCCCGGTCTGCAGCACCAGCATTGCCGATGATCGCCCCTGCCTCGCAGGCGAAGCGGATCAACGCTCCGGTCTTCATCGCCTGGAGCTGTACGATGCCGGCTTCGTCCGGGCGTTTTCTTTCCGCCAGCAGATCCAGCGCCTGACCTCCGGCCATGCCCCCGATCCCGGCAGCCCTCGCCAGTTTGAGCACAAGCTCAGCCCTTATTGCGGGTGCAAGCTCGGTGTCCTCGTCAGCGATGATGTCGAACGCGTAAGTGAGCAGACCATCGCCGGCAAGGATCGCGGTGGCCTCGTCGAATGCGCGGTGCACGGTGGGCTGGCCGCGGCGAAGATCATCATTGTCCATGGCGGGGAGATCGTCATGGATCAGCGAGTAGCAGTGCACGCATTCGAGCGCCGCTGCCACCCGCAGTGCCGCCATGCCCTGTGCATCGAAAAGCGCCGCACTTTCCAAGACGAGGAAGGGCCGCAGCCTCTTGCCCCCGTTCAGAACCCCATGGCGCATCGCCGCCAGCAGGTGGCTTGGCCTCAGGATCTCGCCATCGCGCAAGCGCTCATCGAGAAGACGGCGCAGCAGGTCTTCCACGGTTTGCGCGCTCAAGGCCAACAGGCTTTCAAAGGGGGGCAGGGTCGTTTCGTCCATACCGGGAGCGATGACCGCATTCCGCGTCCGGGTCAAGACTCTGCCGGTTTATGGTTGCCAGCCGGGTGGGCTGCCGGTATGCCCAGAGAGGAAATACAGGAGTGCGGCGTGGAGGCACCGTCAGTGGAAGCGGAAAGGCGCGCCAGCGGAGCCAGCCGGCGCCGCCGACGGGGAATGGCGCGGCGCGTGATGCGCCGGCTCGTCTGCGTGGCGGCCATCATAGCCGTTCTCCCGCTTGCCCTTACGCTCCTCTACTGCATCCCCGGGGTGCACCCCGTCTCGACCCTCATGATCGCGGATCTGGCCACGTTGCGCGGCTACGAACGTCAGTGGACGCCGCTGGAGGATATGGGCGACAACGTGGTTCATGCCGTGATGATGTCCGAAGACGGGCAGTTCTGCAGCCACGGCGGCATCGATCTGGGTGAGCTCGAGGCGGCTCTCAACGAAGCTCTTTCGGGAGAAAGAACGCGCGGAGCTTCCACCATTCCCATGCAGACGGTGAAAAATCTCTACCTCTGGCCGAGCAGATCTTTCCTGCGCAAAGCTGTCGAGGCTCCACTTGCGCTCTATCTCGATGCGGTGATGTCGAAACGGCGGATCATGGAGATCTACCTGAACATCGCCGAATGGGGGCCGGGAGTTTACGGCGTCGAGGCGGCGGCACAGCATTATTTCGGGCGCTCGGCGCGGGAGCTCTCGCGCCAGCAGGCGGCACTGCTCGCCGTGACGCTGCCCAATCCGCATGCGCGCAATCCTGCCAAGCCCTCGGCCGGCCTGCGCAGGCTCGCCGGCCTCATCGAGAGCCGCGCCCGGCGTGCAGGCGGTTATGTCAATTGCCTGGGTTGAGACGATGGTAAAACGCGGCGCCTCCATCGGATTTTTCGGCATCTTCGGCCGGTCCGAAGATATGCGAAGATTGGACGATGCGCTGCGGAGAGCAGGCGTTCACCCCGGAAGCGTACCGGAGGGCGTAAAGCTTGCGGCCGTGACTTTGATGGCCGAGCATGCCTCCGAACCTCCCGCGATTGCCTATCCTCCTGTTGGCGAGCTGATCGCCCTGTGCATGCTTGGCCGGGAGAATTTTGCCGCCCACAATGGCCAAGCCAGGCTCGATAGTGCCGTCGCACGTCTGGAGGCAGCGCTGGAAACGGGTGCCGGGCAGGATGCAGAACTGATCCTCCTCATGCTTCATGCCAAGCTTCTCGATCGCGGGCTGGTCGATTTCTATGGAATCAGCGCCGAGGACGAATGATCGCTTCGTTCCGACGGGCGCGAAAAATCGCCGCGCCCCACTGGCCAAGACGTATATTCCCGTGTATAGGCGGGCCCCAATCGCGAGATTTGAGGCCGGTTGGCGAGGCTCTTCTGCGGAGCCGCATTGGCCTTTGACCAAGACCGGAGAGTACAATGGCTGTTCCTAAAAGAAAAACTTCGCCGTCCAAGCGCGGCATGCGCCGTTCGGCTGATGCGCTGAAGGCGCCCACCTATGTGGAAGACAAGAATTCCGGCGAGCTCCGCCGCCCGCACCACATCGACCTGAAAACCGGGATGTATCGCGGCCGGCAGGTGCTGGAGCCCAAGGAAGCGTAATCTTCGCATCTCAGGCAACGCTAGTGGAAAGGACCGGCTTCGGCCGGTCTTTTCTATTTCGCCAGCTTCGATGCAACGGCCTCGATGCGCTTCAGCATCGCTTCCAGATCAGCCGCAATGCGGCTGTGGAGCGATCCGGCCACTTCCGGAAACTCCTCCAGGATGCGGCGAAAGGTGGAGCGGCTTAGGCGAATAACCCTGATATCGGTCTGCGCCACCGCGCTGGTGAGCCGCTCCGTTTCCGCAATGAGTGCAAACTCTCCGAGGATCGTACCCGGTCCGTGGGTGGAAATCAGATCACGGCGGTCCCCCTCCTGATGATAGAGGGCGACTTCTCCTGACGAGATGATGAAAGCACAGTCGGCCGGCGCGCCTTCCGAATATAGCTTCCGCCCGGCGCCGAGCGATATCGTCTCGGCTCCGAAGGCCAGTAGGCGTAATTGCTCCTGCGTGAAGACCTCGAAAAGTCTCACGCCGGACAACACGCGGATGTCATCGTCCAGCGCCATGGCGGATCCGTCCCCGCGCCCGTTCCCTTGTTCTGATTTTCTCCACCCGCCGTCTCAGGGAACGAGCTTGTATCCACCGCTTTCTGTCACAAGTATCTCAGCTTTGGAAGGATCGCGCTCAATCTTTTGCCGCAAGCGGTAGACGTGCGTTTCCAGGGTGTGGGTCGTCACTCCCGAATTGTAGCCCCAAACCTCTTCCAGAAGAACGTCCCGTGTCACCACCTTCTGCTCGGCCCGGTAGAGATATTTGATGATCGCAGCCTCCTTCTCCGTTAGGCGGATCTTGCTGCCGCGCTGGTCGATCAGAAGCTTCTGGCTCGGTTTGAAGGTGTAGGGTCCGACGGTGAAATTGGCGTCTTCGCTTTGCTCGTGCTGGCGCATCTGCGCGCGGATGCGCGCGAGCAGAACCGCAAAGCGAAAGGGCTTGGTGACATAGTCGTTGGCGCCGGCTTCGAGCCCTAGGATTGTATCCGAATCGGTGTCCTGGGCCGTCAGCATGATGATGGGAGCGCGGTAACCGCCCTTGCGCAACAGTTTCACGGCCTCGCGCCCGTCCATATCCGGCAGGCCTACATCCATGATGGTCAGATCCACCATGGAATTGCGGGTCGCCTGGATTCCCTTGCTGGCGGTGGGCTCCGACAGAAGATCGAATTCCTCGTAAAGGGCAAGCTGCTCAACCAGCGTGGAACGCAGGTCGTCGTCGTCATCGACTATCAGGATGGTGCGTGGCGTCATGTTCGATCCGTCACTCTATTCGCCAGATGGCGTTGACCAGCCCCCGCTTGGCAGAACGTTCCGTTTATGCGCAATAAGCCTACTATGAAAGCCTGTCATGATTCTTTGTTCAGCAAATCAATTATAGGCCAGAAACGGCGTCAAGGCACGCACAGGTCAGGCAAGCTTTCCAAAGCATCTATTTTGACAGTTCGCCCGCGGCCGGGAAATCCGATGCAGGGTCTTCTTTCGATCGGCGGACTCGTCTTCCCCTGTGCCCTCGGGCGGTCCGGGGTCAGCAGTGTGAAGCGCGAAGGCGATGGAGCAACGCCGCGATCGGCCATGCGGCCCCTCAGCATTTATTTCCGTCGCGACCGCCGGCCGGGCGGCATCGGACCCGTCCGCCTGCCCACTCGGCCGATCCGGCCCGATCTGGGATGGTGCGATGCGGCGCGAAATGCGAACTACAACCGTCCGGTAAAATTGCCGTGCGACGCAAGCCACGAGAAGATGAAGCGGGACGACGGGCTTTATGATGTCTGCGTGGTGCTGGACTGGAACATCACTCCGCGCAAGCGCGGTGCAGGAAGTGCCATTTTTCTGCATCTGGCGCGTCCTGGCATGAAGCCAACGGAAGGGTGCATTGCCGTCACACCGCGCACGATGACGCGACTTCTTCCGGCCCTCTCATCCAGAACACGCATCCGCGTGCTTTCCTGAACCGGCATTTCGTCGGGCGGCAGCGACTTAGTCACGATTAATACATTTTTATTGAGCAAGACCGAATCAATGCGGCTGTTGCGGCCGTGACCTCTTTGAGGTCCCTATATGTCAAAGGCAGATTTTCACTAAGGAGTTTCCCCCATGAGCGTCCAGGCGAACGCGGCTAAGCCCACATATCAGGCCCGCGAGGTGGAGCGTTTGCGGGAAATCCTGACCGCCCGCGCGTCGGAAGAGGACGTTGCCTCCTACAAGGCTCCCGATCTCGACCGGGCGGCCGCGCTTGCGCTCGCCGCGCTGAGGGTGCACCGCCCCGGGGAAAGCGTGATCGCCATCGAAGCCAACTCCGGGATAGAGCGGGAAGGCCGTCCGATCTCCACGGTGACCGTGGTGAACGACAACATGCCTTTCCTCTTCGATTCGATCATGGGCGAAATCACCGAATCGGCGCCGGAACCCACATTCGTTACTCATCCGGTTCTCTTCGTCCGCCATGAAGAGAACGGTGTGGAAGAGATCCTCGCAGACACGGTGCAGGAGTCTCCATCCGGGGCCAGCAAGGTGAGTCTCATCCACGTCCACCTGCCGCGTTTATCCGCGGAGGAGTGCGATGGATTGAGGGAGCGGCTTGGCCGCGCTCTTGCGCAGGTTCGGGCCGCCGTCGCCCACTGGAAGGCGATGCTTGCGCGTCTCGACCAGGAGGTGGCGCGGCTTAGACACGCTTCTGTCCCCCTCGACAAGAGCGAGGTGGATGAGGCTGTCGCATTCCTGGAATGGCTCCGGAACGACAATTTCCTCTTCCTGGGCATGCGCGAATTCACCTATAGCGGTGGCAAGCAGGAGGGAATCCTCGAGCGCGCCGACAAAAAGGGTCTCGGCATTCTCGCCGATCCCGAGGTCCGCGTCTTGAGGCGCGGAGACGATGCGATCACCGCCACCACGCCGGAAATCCGCGCGTTTCTTCATGGGCCGGAACCGCTGATCGTCACGAAGGCGAACGCCAAGTCCATCGTGCACCGGCGAGCCTATCTCGACTATATCGGCGTGAAGACCTTCGGAAGTGACGGAAGGCTTTCGGGAGAACTGCGAATTGTCGGTCTCTTCGCATCGACCGCTTATACGAGTTCCGTCCTGAAGATACCCTATCTGCGCTCCAAGGCGCGGGCCATCATCTCCCGCTCCGGGTTTGAACTCACCGATCATTCAGGCAAGGCGCTCGTCAATGTGCTCGAATCCTTTCCGCGGGACGAGCTGTTCCAGATCGGCATCCCGCGCCTGCGTGAGCATGTGGAGGCGATCCTGGCGCTCGGCGAGCGGCCGCGGGTACGCGTGCTCTACAGGATCGATCAGTTCGACCGATTCGTTTCTGCGCTCGTCTTCGTCCCGCGCGATCGATACGATTCCTATGTCCGCGAGCGCATTGGCGATTATCTGAAGACCGCCTTCGACGGGCGGCTTTCCGCCTACTACCCCGCCTTCCCCGAGGGCGCGCTCGCAAGAGTCCACTTCATCATCGGTCGGTCCGGCGGCAAGACGCCACGCATTCCGGCGAAGGAGCTGGACGCGGCCGTACGCGAGATCGTGCGGACCTGGGATGATGCCTTGCGTGAGGCAGTGGAAGAGGCAGGTGCCAACGACGGAATTGCAAGCATTGCAGCCCGCTTTCCGGACGATTACCGCAACAGTTTCACGCCGAGCACGGCGCTCGCCGACGCAGCCCGTATAGCCGAGTTATCGGATGAAAACCGGATCGCGATCGATTTCTACCGGCATCCGGAGCAGGATGAAAAACAGGCGGCGCTGAAAATCTATCATTGGGGTTCGCCGGTGGCGCTCAGCCAGCGCGTGCCGCTGCTGGAGCATATGGGGTTCCGCGTCATAAGCGAGCGTACCTTCGAGCTTGGCAATGTGGGAGGAAAACAGATCTTCCTTCACGACATGGAGCTTGAAAACGCTTTCGGCGAAGCCGTCGATCTCTCGGACGGAGGAGCCCTTTTCGACGATGTTTTCCTCGCGGTCTGGCGCGGCGAGCAGGACAATGACGGCTTGAACGCGCTCGCCCAACGCGCGCGGCTCGGGGCGCAAGAGATCGCAGTGCTGCGGGCCTATAGCCGCTATCTGCACCAGGTCGGCATTCCGCAGAGCCAGGGGTTCATCGCCGCTACGTTGACGCGCTATCCGGCAATAGCGAGAAAGCTCCTCACGTTTTTCCTGGAGAGGTTCGATCCAAAACGTGCGCTTGGCGACGCGGCTGAAGCGAACACGCAGGACATCGAGAGGGAAATCCAGGACGCGTTGGAGACGGTGCCAAGTCTCGACGACGACACGATCATCCGCCGCTTCCTGAATCTGATAAAGGTAACGCTGCGCACCAATTATTTCGCCGAAAGCGGGCGTCGCTCGCTCGCCTTCAAGTTCGACTGCCGTTCGGTCGAAGGGCTGCCACAGCCGCGCCCCTGGCGTGAGATCTTCGTCTATGGTCCGGAAGTGGAGGGCGTGCATTTGCGCTTCGGGCCGATCGCGCGCGGCGGCCTGCGCTGGTCCGATCGTGCTCAGGACTACCGCACGGAGGTGCTCGGCCTCGTCAAGGCACAGCAGGTGAAGAACAGCGTCATCGTGCCGGTCGGCGCGAAGGGCGGCTTCTATCCGCGTCGTCTTCCAACGGGCGGCGACCGTCAGCAGGTCTTCGAGGCAGGCCGTCAAGCCTATGTCAATTTCATCTCGACCATGCTCTCTGTCACCGACAATCTTCACGGCGATGAGGTCGTGGCGCCGGTGGACGTCATTCGCCATGACGGTAACGATCCCTATTTCGTGGTCGCAGCCGACAAGGGCACGGCGACCTTTTCGGATACGGCCAATGAGATCAGCCAGAGCCATGATTTCTGGCTTGACGATGCGTTCGCTTCGGGCGGGTCGGCGGGTTATGACCATAAGAAGATGGGAATCACTGCTCGTGGCGCCTGGGAGGCGGTAAAGCGGCACTTCCGGGAGATGAACCGGGATATCCAGACGGAGCCCTTCACCGCTGTCGGTGTCGGCGACATGTCCGGCGATGTCTTCGGGAATGGAATGCTGCTTTCACCCCTAACCAGGCTGGTGGCCGCCTTCGATCATCGCGATATCTTCATCGATCCCGATCCCGATCCGGCCGTTTCCCTTGCAGAGCGCCGGCGGCTTTTCGAACTGCCGCGCTCGAGCTGGCAGGACTATGACCAGTCAAAGCTTTCCAAAGGCGGCATGATCATCTCGCGCTCGCAGAAGCAGGTCACGCTCAGCCCCGAGGCGGCCCAGGCCATCGGCATGTCCGGAAGGACCGGTTCGCCGGCGGAAATCATGAGCGCGATCCTCAAGGCGCAGGTCGATCTCCTCTGGTTCGGCGGAATTGGGACCTATGTACGGGCCTCCGATGAATCGAACCAGGAAGTAGGCGACCGCGCCAACGATGCGATTCGCGTGGCGGCGAAAGAGGTCCGCGCCAAGGTGATCGGCGAGGGCGCAAATCTCGGCATGACCCAACGTGCGCGCGTCGAATTCAATCTGAAGGGCGGGCGTTGCAATTCCGATGCGGTCGACAACTCGGCCGGGGTAAACTCCTCGGACGTTGAGGTGAACATCAAGATCGCACTCGCCGCGGCCATGCGGAGGGGCTCCCTCGCCCGTCCCGAACGGAACGAGCTTCTCGCCGCAATGACCGACGAGGTCGCTCACCTGGTGCTGCGGAACAATTACCAGCAGACGCTTGCAATCTCGCTTGTGGAGCGGCGCGGACTCTCCGAACTCCCCCATCAGGCGCGGATGATGAGCCTGTTCGAAAGTCAGGGCCATCTGGACCGGGCTGTGGAGCGCCTGCCCGGACCGGAAGCGCTAGCGGAGCGCCAGAGCCGGGGCGAGCCCCTCACCCGAGCCGAAATCGGCGTTCTGCTTGCTTACGCGAAGATCGTGCTCTTCGACGAACTGGTTGCGAGCCCATTGCCCGATGATCCGCTTTTCGAGGCCGATCTCTTCGCCTATTTCCCGGCGCAGATGCGGGAGAAATACGCGGCAGAAATTCGCAGCCACCGGTTGCGGCGCGAGATCATAGCCACCGAGCTCGCCAACGACATCATCAACCGCGGGGGTCCGAGCTTCGTGACACGGCTGCAGGATATGACAGGCAGGCCGGCACATGAGATCGTCACGGCCTATGCCGTCATACGTGACGGTTTCGATCTTCAGTCGATCTTTTCGACCATCGATGCCTTGGACAACAAACTCGATGGGCAGGTGCAGCTCGGGCTTTACGAGCGCGTTGCAAGGCTCATCCTCACGGCGACCGCATGGCAGCTCAAGAACGGCGCCGGTCAGGGCTCTATCGGCGAGCGTATTCGTCATCTGATCGAAGCGCGGTCGAAGCTTGAACCGGTGCTGAGTTCTCTGCTGCCGCATTTTCTCGCGGAAGGAATTCGCGCCGCCACGGCCCAATACAAGACCGAGGGAGTGCCGGATGCCTTGGCCGAAAGGCTGTCCTTCCTGGAGATATCTGCGCTCCTGCCGGATATCGTCCTTGCGGCCGACAAGGCAAATGCGGACCTGCCAAAGGCGGCAAGCGCGTTCTTCGCCATCAGCGAAGCTTTCCGTTTGAGCCGCATCGAGTCTGCCGCTGCATCCCTTTCGCCAACCGATTACTATGACGGCCTGGCACTGGCCCGCGCGATGGACATGATCGACGCCGCTCGCCGGGGAATCACGATAGCGGCACTCTCGGCCTTCGGGGGCGGGGATGACGCTGCCATCCGGTGGATCGAAGGGGGTGGGCAGCGCGTTGCGCATGTGCGCGAGCGGCTGCAGTCGCTGACGGAAAGCGGCGACCTTACCGTCTCCCGTCTTTCGGTTGCCGCTGGCCTGATGGCGGATCTGAGCGCTTGACGGAAGCAACGGGCGAGGTTCCGAACCAAAGAGCGTCCCGCCGCGGCATTTGGGGCTGGATGCTCTTCGATTGGGCGCAGCAGCCCTTCCATACGCTTGTCATTACCTTCGTGTTTGCCCCCTATTTCGCCTCCGCCGTCGCGCCGGACGCGGCGCGCGGCCAGGAGCTGTGGGGGCTGGCGACCGGCACCGGCGGCCTGTTGATCGCTCTCACCTCGCCGGTTCTCGGTGCGATTGCCGACGCTTCGGGCCGAAGGAAGCCTTGGATCTTGTTCTTTTCGGTGATCGGCGTCCTTGGTTGCTGTGCTCTTTGGTTCGCCGTGCCCGGGATGGAGAACCTGTGGCCGGTGCTCATTGCGATCGCGCTTGCCGTATTCGGGATGGAGTTCGCCGCCGTCTTCAACAATGCCATGATGCCGGATCTGGTGCCCCGCTCGGAACTCGGCCGGCTCTCCGGTTCTGCCTGGGGGCTTGGCTATGTGGGGGGCCTCGTTTCGCTCGTGCTTGTGCTGGGCTTCATGGCGGCCTCTCCCGAAACCGGGCGCACGCTCATAGGCAGTGAGCCGATCCTCGGCCTGGACGCCGCGACCCGTGAGGGTGACCGCGCCTCGGGGCCGCTCACCGCCCTCTGGTACGCGGTTTTTGTGCTGCCCATGTTCCTCTTCACGCCGGACCAGCCGCGGCAGCGCGTGGTTGGTGCCGTACGGGAGGGGCTAAAGCGCCTCGGAACGACGCTCCGGCGTCTGCCGTCCGAGCGCAGCTATTTCGGTTTTCTCCTCTCCTCCATGTTCTACCGTGATGCGCTGAATGCGCTTTATGCTTTCGGCGGGATCTACGCCGCCGGCGTGCTCGGATGGACAATCGTCCAAATCGGCATCTTCGGCATCCTGGCCAATGTAACGGGCGCAATAGGTGCGTGGCTCGGTGGGCGGGTGGATCAGGCCCGGGGGCCGAAGACGGTCGTCAGCGGGTCCATCCTGATTCTTTGCGCCAGCTGCCTGATGGTGATCTCGACGACGCGCGAGCAAGTCTTGTTTTTCGCTGTCGGTGCGGGCTCATCCCTGCCCGACATTCTTTTCTTCGCGGCGGGCGCGCTCATCGGCGCTGCGGGCGGGTCCATCCAGGCTGCTTCGCGCACGCTGCTGGTGGACCAGGTGCCGCATGGGCACGTCACGGAGGCATTCGGCCTCTATGCCCTTTCCGGAAAGGCAACCACGTTCATAGGGCCGTTGGCGGTGGCGGCGGCAACCGCCTGGTTCTCCGCTGCCGCGTTTTCGCCGGAGGACGCGCAGCGCCTGGGCGTTACGCCGATCCTCGTGCTGTTCGTTCTGGGGCTTGCTCTTCTGCCGATGGTGAAAGCGGCGAAACTGCCCGTCAATGCCTGAAATGGCGCATGCCGGTGAGAACCATTGCGATGCCGTTTTCGTCGGCCGCCTTGATCACCTCGTCGTCCCGCATCGATCCACCCGGCTGAATTACCGCCGTTGCACCCGCTTCGACGGCCGAAAGTAGCCCGTCCGCAAAGGGGAAGAAGGCATCCGACGCGACCACCGAACCTCTTGTCAGCGGCTCGCCAAGCCCGGCTGCCGCAGCTGCGTCCTCGGCCTTGCGCGCTGCAATCCGCGCGGAATCGACCCGGCTCATCTGGCCTGCACCGATCCCGACGGTGGCCAGATCCTTGGCATAAACGATGGCGTTGGACTTTACATGCTTGGCGACGCGGAAGGCGAATTTCAGGTCCGCAAGCTCTTTCTCAGTGGGCGAACGTTTGGTCACGACCCTGAGGTCTAGATCGTCGATCAGGCCATTGTCGCGCGTCTGCACAAGCAGGCCGCCAGCGACGGTCTTGGCGGAAAGCCCGGGTGCACGCGGGTCGGCCACGCCGCCCGTCAGTAGCAGGCGAAGATTCTTCTTGGCTGCGATGATCGCCTGGGCCTCCTCCGTCGCGTCGGGCGCGATGATCACTTCGGTGAAGATTTTCGCGATCTCCTCGGCAGCTTCCGCATCGAGCGCGCGGTTGAGCGCGACAATGCCACCGAAGGCGGATACGGGATCGCAGGCAAGCGCCTTGCGATAGGCGTCGGCCAAGGAGCTGGCTTCGGCCACACCGCAGGGATTGGCGTGCTTGATGATGGCGACCGCTGCACTCTTTCCCGGATCGAATTCCGAGACGAGTTCGAATGCGGCATCCGTATCGTTGATGTTGTTATAGGAAAGCTGCTTGCCCTGCACCTGGCGTGCCGTTGCGACACCCGGCCGCTTGTCGCCGGTAACATAGAAGCCTGCCTGCTGATGCGGGTTCTCGCCATAGCGCATCACTTGGGAAAGCTTTCCGCCGAAGGCCCGCCATTCCGGCTCCCCAAGTGAAAGGCTCTCCGCGAACCACTGTGAGATCGCTGCGTCGTAGGCGGCAGTCCGCGCATAAGCGTTGGCTGCCAGTTCCTGCCTCAACCGGTAGGGCAATGCTCCATCGTTTTCTTCCAGCGCCGCCAGCACCCGAGCATAATCCGCCGGATCGGTCACCACTGCCACATAGGCATGGTTCTTGGCCGCAGCCCGCAGCATGGCCGGACCGCCGATGTCGATATTCTCTACAGTAGATGCATAATTGCCGCCGCCGAAGCGCACCTCCTCGAACGGATAGAGATTGATGACGACGAGGTCGATCGGCTTGATGGCAAGCTCTTCCATCGCGGAACGATGCTCCGGGTCGTCCCGGATGGCGAGAAGTCCGCCATGCACAATGGGATGGAGCGTCTTCACACGCCCGTCCATGATCTCCGGAAATCCCGTGAGCAGCGAGACGTCCGTCACACCGATTCCGTTTTGCGCAAGCAGCGCGGCAGTACCGCCCGTCGATGCGAGCGCCACTTCGCGGTCGGCAAGGGCACGCGCGAAATCAACGATGCCGGTCTTGTCGGAGACGGAGATCAGCGCGCGGCGAACGGGGACGAGGTCCGGCGCTGGGATGTTTTTCGCGGAAACGGTCATGGCAATCCTCATGGCAGGCCGCTGGCCTATCACACGTCAGCCTCAAATCAAGCGTCTAGCGCATCGGCCGGAACCGGAATCGGTTTTCGAAAGCGCACGATCCGGCGATTCCAACAATTTGGGGTTGCTTTTGTGCGTCCTGAACCGAAGCCGATTATCAGGTCCGCGAGAGGATGCTGTGCGTGCGCACAAGTTGCCAGTGGATCTCCGACACCTCGTTTGCCTTGAAATGCAGAACTATTTGCCGGCTGCGGCATGCCCCCGCTATGGCGGCAAAGAAAATCGATTCCTCCACCACCGGCTCCACGCCCTTGCAGGAGAAGACCCAGGTATCGGTCGCGTCGCCCGCCAAAATCAGGAGTCCGTTGTCATCCCGGTAGAGCTCTATGTCCGGGTGGAGATGGAAACGCACCGCGACTGCGACAGCCCTGTCAGGCGGTGCACCGTCCGGGCGAAAGAACCGATCGGTCCCGCGCACCACGGTTCCCTCATGCATAAGCGCCAGCTCGCGTTCGTGGATAACGCCGAAGCGGGAAACATAGCCGTCGTGGCTGGCCACGAAGCCCAGCATCCGGTCCGTATCGATCCGGCGGCAGTTTACCTTGCGAGGCCCTCCAACGAGAGGAGTTCCCACCCAATCGTCCCACCCCGCCGGAAGAGCGAAGCGAGCCTGGGACGTATCGTTGAGCGTGGCGGTGGAATGCGCGGCGGTTGCGCGAGCAAGCGGCCGGAAGGCCTCCACTCCGAAGCTGTCGATCCCGGAGTTGACGATGAACTGATGCTTCCCAGACGAGAGTTCGAAGGAAAGGCAGCCTGCATGGGCGGAATTGGAAACCTCCACCGGCGGAGGAGCAGCGGTGTCGGCAATCACCGTCGTGCCACTCATAGCAAGGCGCTCGTATCCCGAATGCGGCGCGTGCGAGAGCGGCGCGCCGAGCGTATCGTCGTGGCGCAAGATGGCGGTGACCCGATCGTGGATCGTAAAGCCCATGCCGTTGAAGCGGGCAAGACTGCCATCCTGATGGCGGAAAAAGCGCAGCGCCGGAAGCATCCTTTCAACGGCGCCAACCAGTGCCTGAGGCGGCGGCTCGGCCTGGATCCCATAGGTTTGCCGCAGCGGTAGGAGATCGGCCAGGAGCTCGATGATCGCCCGTGGATTCCTTGATATATGTCCGCCATCCGGGAGGATCTGCCGATCGAGTTCAACACTCAGATTGCGCGTCGCCGTACGCAGCGTTGTCACTGACGTCGGAAGCGAGAGAGCAGCGAAGGCAAGCGCGATGCGGGCGCGCAGCTTCTCCTCTCCATCCGGCATCTCGGGTGTGACCGAGCGCAGGTAGCGCACCTGGATCGCGAGCAGCTTCAGGTATTGTCGATAGGCGGCAAGATCCGCGCCTTGAAGCACAACGGCCGAATGCTGCAGCCAGGCGATCACCCGGCGGGCGGTGACCGCAGGTTGCCACGCGATTCCGGATATTCGGCGCCCGTGCAGGGCAATCCAGTCGGCGACGAGCGCCCGAGCATTGGCGGCTGCGAGCTCCGTCTGCGCGGCGTGGAGGTGGCGAAGCCACCGGAAGCCATGCAATTCCTCAAGCCATGTCGGATTCGCCACATCCATATGGAAGGGGGACTCTCCACCGGTCTCGACAAGCTGGCCAGCGAAGAGAAAGCGGCCGTGATAGATCTCGCGTGCGACTTCGGGATCGGCAATTCGAAGGTCCGGCGGCGCGATAAGAAGCCGCTCGGGCGTTCGTCCGGTATAGCGCCAACGATAGGCCGGACCCGCGCGCAATCTGCGGCGCAGACGTCTCCACGCCTGACGTGCCGCAAGATCCCATAGGAGCGGGCTGAAGCCGCTGGCCATCTTCAAAGCAATACCTCGATTGTTGCCCTCCAATTCCTCCCGTGCAGGAGGCGCCCAGTAAGACTCTAAATGATTCAAAGCCTTGTGCGAAGGACAAATTCCCTCATCGGAGCCTTAGCCGCGCGGCAAAGAAACCGTCGATATTGTCGAGCTGGCCTTCCGCGCCTGTGAGCGCCGGCGTGGTGCGCAGGAAGCCTTCGGCCGTGACGAAGTGTTCTGCGCCCGGCAGCTCCTCCGGAAGAATCGGGTCGACAGCGACGTCGCTGCGTTTTGCAAGAAGTTCCTGAACCAATTCCTCGCCCTCCGAAGGATCGAGCGAGCAATTCGAGAACACGACCATTCCGCTTGGATGGATAAGCGTAAGGGCGTGTGCCAGGAGGCGCCTTTGCAGGTCGGCGAGCTTGGCGACATCTTCTGGGGTCTTCGTCCAGGGTACGTCCGGGTGCCTGCGCACGGTTCCAGTCGAGGAGCAGGGCGCATCGAGCAGGACCGCATCGAACTTGCGCTCGGGCTCCCACTTCAGCACATCGGCCCGCACGATTTCGGCAGAAAGGCTGAGCCGGTCGAGGTTGGACTTGAGCCTTTTCAGGCGGCTTGCGGAAAGGTCGACGGCGGTGACCTTCGCGCCTTCGAGCGCCAGCTGTGCCGTCTTGCCGCCGGGTGCGGCACAGAGATCGGCGACCCACAGGCCCTCGATATCTCCCAGAAGTCGAGCAGGCAGGGTCGCAGCCGCGTCCTGCACCCACCAAGCGCCTTCGGAAAAGCCCGGCAAGTCCGGGACGGAGGCTGACAGCCGATCGAGCCGCACCGATCCGTTCGGCAGTACCCGACCGCCAAGCCTCTCGGCCCAGAGAGCGGGGTCTGATTTCACCGTAAAATCGATCGGAGCCTCAACCCGATGTGCCTTCAGGATGGTGTCCGTCTCTTCCCGTCCGTAGATCTCCTTCAGCCGCCCGGCAAACCACGCCGGCGCATCTTGCGTCGTCTCCAGAGCCTTCGCCAGTTCATGCTTGCGGCGAGCGATATTGCGCAAGACGGCGTTGACCAAGTTGGAAAAACGCGCCGCGCGAGGATCAGTCTTGGCCTGCGTGACTGCAAGGTCGACCGCCGCGCTGTCCGGGACGTCCAGAAACAGGATCTGTGCCGCACCCACGTGCAGGATGTGTGAAAGCGAGTGGGCGTTCGGCGGCAGCGGCCGGTCCAGCCTTCGGCCGATCAGTTTTTCAATCGTGCAGCGGTGACGCAGCGCACTGGCCAGGATTGCCCGCACCAGCGCCCTGTCGCGCGGCTCCAGGGCAAGATATTGCGGATGCCCGTGCTCATTGTCGGTGAGGGCGTCGAGCGGTGTGTGTGCGTCGATCACTGCGCCCAACAGCCTCGCAGCCGTCCTGCGGGCCTCAAGGCCTGGTTTGCCTTCCACCTCGATGGTTGCAGGCGTTTTGCGCTTGGGCCGAGAGCCCTGTCCGGTTTCGCCCTCGCTCACGACCATGGGCCTCGGCCCCGACGATCCGCCGCACGGCCCCAGGGTCCGTCCGCACCGGGATCCTCCTCCTGAAACGAAGCAGGAGCCTGGCCGCCGAACTCGTGCGCCATGGCTTGGAGCGCCTCGATGCGGTTCTCGGTATTCGGGTGCGTTGAAAAGAGATTGTCCATGCGCTGCCCTGATAATGGATTGATGATGAAGAGAGGAGCGGTCGCCGGGTTGCGTTCCGCATCGGTATTGACGATCCTGTGGGCTGCGCGGGAGATCTTGGCAAGGGCCGAGGCGAGCCAGAGCGGCTGTCCGCAGATTTCGGCACCCCGGCGATCGGCGGCGTATTCGCGCGTGCGGCTGATCGCCATCTGCACGATCATCGCCGCAAGCGGGGCTACGATCATCGCGATGAGGACCCCGATAAAGCCGAGCGGATTGTTGTTGTCGCGGTTACCGCCGAAGAAAAAGGCGAAATTGCCCAGCATGGAGATGGCACCCGCGAGCGTGGCCGTGATGGTCATGGTCAGCGTGTCGCGGTTTTGCACATGGGCCAATTCATGCGCCATCACGCCGGCCACTTCTTGTGGCGTCAGGCTGTGAAGCAGGCCAGTCGTGGCGGCAACGGCCGCATTCTGCGGATTGCGTCCCGTGGCAAACGCGTTCGGCTGCGGGTTGTCGATAATGTAGACGCGCGGCAATGGCAGCCCCGCTCTCTGCGCGAGATCCCGCACAATGCGGTAGTATTCCGGTGCGGTTCTTTCGTCCACTTCCACCGCGTGGTGCATTCTCAGCACCATCTTGTCGGCATTCCAGTAACTGAACAGGTTCATGGCCGCGGCAATGAAGAACGCGATCATCATGCCGCCGCTGCCGCCGATGAGATAACCGACGGCCATGAACAGCGCCGTCATGAACGCCAGAAGCATCGCCGTGCGAATCATGTTCATCCGAGGACTCCGTAACTCCGCGAATCGCCGCTACTGATCGAGCGGCCCGTTGCCTATATGATGGGAACGAAACCTTGCATATTCAACAAAACGGCCGCAGCCCGAGAAAGGACATGACCGTGCCAGAAGAGGCGAAGCAGGAAGTCGCGCCTGCCCGTGATCCCGCCAGCCTGCCACCCGCCGCGCAGCGGGCTTTACAGGAGGCCGAGGAACGGCGGAAACGCTATGAGGAGGAGCAGGCGAAAGCACCACGCGAGATCGGCGGCCGCAAGGGGCCGGATCCTGCGCGCTACGGCGATTGGGAAGTGAAAGGCATCGCCAGCGACTTTTGAGGCGGGGGATGTGGAGGAACCCGCTCCGGTCTTGTGTCCTGCCGGCTATAGGAATAATATCCTATTCATGCCGACCCGCTCCCTATCCGTTGTCATTCCTGCCGTCCTTGGCCTCTACACGGCGCCGCTTCTCGCCGGGGAAACGATTCTTGGCCCAGTCGCGGCGGAGGTCGTACGTGTCATCGACGGCGATACTTTCGTGGCGGATGCCCATGTGTGGCCAGGGCAGAAAATTACAGTAAGCGTGCGGATCCAAGGCGTGGATGCGCCGGAAATGAGGAGCAGATGCGGCGTGGAGAAAGCTGCGGCGCGAAACGCGCGCGATAAGCTGGAAGCGCTGATCGGCGGAACGGTGGTCCAAATCCGCAATGTCAGCGGCGATAAATATTTCGGCCGGGTGCTTGCGGACGTCGCCACCGAGCAGGGCTTGCCGGTGGCGGAAAGCTTGCTGGAGCAGGCGCTGGCCAGAGCCTATGACGGCGGCCAGCGCATCAGCTATTGCGGCTGAACGCGGTTATTCCTCGTCCTCGTCGCGTCGCGAGCGAAGGGAGGAAAGCTTGGCGAAAACGGCATCCGCGTCGAGTTCCTTCTCTTCCGGCTCTTCCCGTTGAGCGTCGTCGACCGCCATCTTCTCCGTTTCGGTCGCAGGAAGGAGCGTGTCGCCGGCAGGCGACGGCGGAGGTGCGTGACGGGCCGCGCGGCTAACCTCCATGTCGAGATCGATCTGGGAGCATAGTCCCAGCGTCACCGGATCCATCGGCACGAGATTGGCCGAATTCCAGTGCGTCCGATTGCGGATCTGCTCGATGGTCGACTTGGTGGTGCCAACCAGCCTCGAAATCTGTGCGTCCTTCAGCTCCGGATGGTTGCGCACCAGCCAGAGGATGGCATTCGGCCGATCCTGCCGCTTGGAGAGCGGGGTGTAGCGCGGGCCCTTGCGCTTGGTTTCGGGCACGCGAACTTTGGGCTCCGAAAGCTTGAGGCGATAATTGGGGTCGGCTTCGCCGCGGGCGATTTCCTCGCGCGTGAGCTGACCGGTGATCACCGGGTCCATGCCCTTGATGCCCTGCGCCGCGTCGCCATCCGCAATCGCGCTTACCTCCAGCGGGTGGAGTTTGCAGAACTCGGCGATCTGGTCGAAGGAAAGCGCCGTGTTGTCCACCAGCCAGACGGCAGTTGCCTTCGGCATGAGAAGCGTGTTGACCATCGCAAAATATCCTGTGTTCGCCCGCTTCCCTAGAGCGGGCGGTGGCTACTACCACCAATGTATGGGAATGCCGTTTATATAGTTGCATTCACTAGCCGAGGCAAGAAAACTATTCATCCGAATTGGTCCGAGAGCGTCATCGGACTGTCATTGTCCCGTCACGAGCCTGCAATCCTCCTCTTCCAATAAGCGCTGTTTCCAATTGATTGAGGGAGATGGGGATGGGCCGTCCTTCACTGCTTTACACGCTTGCCGCAACACTTTCGCTTTCAACCGCAATGCCTGCCTTCGCGGAACAGGCTTTCAACCGGGTCGCCACGTTCGCGGTGGCCGAGAACCTGCCGGCTGATGCCGATCCGGCAAGCACCACATCGTCCGAGATCATCACGGCGAGCGAGGATGGCAACACGCTCATCTATTCCGACAGCCCGCTGGGTGCGATCGGGTTCGTGGATATCACCGATCCGAAGGCGCCAAAGGCCGGCGGCATCATCAAGGTGGAGGGCGAGCCCACATCCGTCACGGTGGTTGGCGGCAAGGCCATTGCCGGGGTGAACACCTCCGAAAGCAAGGCGAATCCGTCCGGCAACCTGCTTCTGGTCGATATCGCGCAGAAAACTGCGGAAGCCTCCTGCGATCTCGCCGGCCAGCCGGATTCCGTCGCCATCAGCAAGGACAAGCGTTTCCTCGCAGTCGCCATTGAGAACGAGCGCGATGAGGATGTGAACGACGGCGTCATCCCGCAGATGCCTGCGGGCGCGCTGCAGATCTTCTCGCTCGTGGACGGCGCGCCGGATTGCGGCAGCGCCAAGACAGTGGCGCTGACAGGTCTCGCCGAAGTGGCCCCGGAGGATCCGGAGCCTGAATTCGTGGCCTTCAACGATGCGGGTGAGATCGCCGTCACGCTGCAGGAGAACAACCATATCGCCATCGTCTCCGCCGAGAGCGGCGAGGTGACCGGCCATTTCTCCGCCGGCAGCGTGAGCATCGAGAACATCGATACGCTCGATGATGGCGCGCTCCGCTTCGACCAGAAGGCGGAAAACCTGCTTCGCGAGCCCGATGCTGTGAAGTGGCTCGACAATGATCGCCTGGTTGTCGCCAATGAGGGTGATTACGAGGGCGGCTCGCGCAGCTTCACCATCTTCTCCAAGACGGGCGAGGTGCTATACGATTCCGGCGCCGATCTCGATCGTCAGGCAGCTCTCGTCGGCCATTATCCGGATGGCCGCTCCGATTCCAAGGGCGTGGAGCCCGAAGGCATGGAAGCCGCCGCTTATGGCGACCAGCGCTATTTCTTCGTGGCCGAGGAGCGCTCCTCGCTGGTCGCCGTCTACCGCGATACCGGTGCTGAACCCGAATTCGTGCAGGTCCTGCCGTCCGGCATCGGTCCGGAAGGTGTCCTCGCCATTCCCCAGCGCAATCTCCTGGTGACCGCCAATGAGACGGATCTGGTGGAAGATGGCGGCGCTCGCTCGCATGTCATGGTCTATGAGCTCGGCGAAGGCGCGCCTGCCTATCCGATGATCAGGTCGGTCATGCAGGAGGGCAAGCCCATCGGCTGGGGCGCTCTCTCCGCACTCGCGGCCGACCCTGCGCAGGCAGGCCATCTCTTCGCCGCGTCCGATTCGTTCTATGAGGCCGAGCCGGCGATCTTCGCGATCGATGCAGCCAAGACACCCGCCGAGATCACGCGCAAGATCGTCGTCAAACGGGGCGATGCACCAGCTCAGAAGCTGGATATCGAGGGATTGGTTGCTGACGGGGAAGGCGGCTTCTGGCTCGCCTCCGAAGGCGATAGCCGCAACCTGATCCCTCATGCCCTCTACCATGTGGACGCCGAGGGCGTGATCGACGAGGAGATCGGCCTGCCTGCTGAGCTGCTGGCGAACGAGCAGCGCTACGGGTTCGAGGGCATCACCATTGTCGGCGCGGGTGAGGACCGCATGCTGGTCATGGCAGTCCAGCGCGAGTGGAAGGACGATCCCAAAGGTCAGGTGAAGCTTCTCGCCTATAAACCGGAGAGCGAGGAATGGTCAGCCGTACGTTACCCGCTCGATCCCACGGAACAGGGCTGGGTGGGGCTTTCCGAGATCACCTTCCATGACAATGCGCTCTACATCATCGAACGTGACAATCTGATCGGGACGGCGGCTAAGAACAAGCGGCTCTACAAGGTCGCTCTGGACTCCTTCCGGCCCGCAGCTCTCGATGCGGAGCTTCCGGTGGTGGAAAAGACGCTTGTCCGAGACCTGATCAATGACATTCAGTCCGCCACCAACGGTTATGTGGTGGACAAGGTGGAAGGCTTCACCATCGACGCTGCCGGCGAAGCTTACTTCGTCACGGACAATGACGGTGTGGACGATTCCTCGGGTGAGACGATCTTCGTCCGTCTCGGCCGGCTGGACGCAGTGAATTAGGCGGGGGACGGGGGTGGTGTGATCTCTCTCGCCACCCCCTTATTTTCAACCGTCTTTCTCGGAAGAGTATTTCCCGTGGGTGTCACGGTCTGAGAAGGCCTGCAACCCTGGCCGAACACCGAAAGGAATCGGTGGTGGGCATGGCAGAGCTCGCCAAATCATTTTTCGTTGATCAGCCGTAAGGTTGACGCTGCCGCGCAACGGGCAGTAGCCTTTCCGTCCTCTCCGTGCGTTGCACGAACACCCAGTATCGCGGCCTTCTGCGATTCGAGGCAAGGAGGACTTCATGGCAGATTCGATTACTCTCAACGTCAACGGCCAGGACCACACGGTCCAGGCCGACCCCGACAGCATGTTGCTTTATGCGTTGCGGAACGACCTTGGCCTCCACGGTCCAAAATTCGGCTGCGGACTTGGGCAGTGCGGCGCCTGCACGGTGATCATCGATGGTGCGGCGACACGGTCCTGCGTAACGCCGGTTTCCGCCGTTCAGGGCAACAAGATCGTTACCTTGGAGGGGCTCGGCACAATCGATTCGCCGCATCCCTTGCAGCAGGCTTTTATCGACGAACAGGCGGCGCAGTGCGGTTACTGCATCAACGGGATGATCATGACGGCCAAGGCGTTCCTTAACGAAAATCCCGATCCCAGCCGCGATGATATCAAGCAGGCGCTGAACGAGAATCTTTGCCGTTGCGGCACGCATATGCGCATCGTGCGCGCGGTCGAGCGCGCTGCCAAGGGAGGTCAGGGATGAACACACAGCCGCAGGATCTGCACGCGTCCAAGTCGTCGCTTAGCCGGCGCAATTTCCTCAAGGGCTCGGCAGGCCTCGTCGTGGCCTTCACGATAGTCGACCCGAGGATGGCCTTCGCCGCCGCGGGTGGGGACGGGGTCTCGGTCGCCTCACCTGCCTCAAGCAAGCTTTCCGCTTGGCTTGCCATCAACCCTGACAACACGGCCACGCTCTTCACCGGCAAAGTCGAGACCGGGACCGGCGTGGAAACCGCACTGGCGCAGATCGCTGCCGAGGAGCTGGAGTTTCCTGTCGATCGGCTTGAGGTCGTGATGGGCACCACCTCCAAAACCGTTGATCAGGGGCCGACATACGGCAGCATGAGCGTGCGTTATGCCGGCCCGCAGATCCGCAACGCCGCAGCCGCCGCCCGGCAGGCCCTGCTGGACATGGCGGCAGAGCACTTCAAGCTGCCGGCACAGCAGCTCGTTGCGCGCGAGGGAACCGTGAGCGTCATAGGCGCGCCGGCAAACACCATCAGTTTCGGCGAACTCGTCGCCGGCAAGCAGCTGGATATCGACATCGAGGCTTCCGGCACTGGGTTTGGTCTTCAGGTCGCGCCCAAGGCGCCCGTGAAGGATCCCTCCACCTATGCGGTGATCGGCCAGTCCGTCCGCCGTAAGGACATTCCCGGCAAGGTAACGGGGCAGTTCACCTATATCCAGGACGTCAAGATCGACGGCATGATTCATGGTCGGGTCGTGCGGCCATATGGGGTGGGGGCGGAGCTTGTCAGCGTCGACGAAAGCGGCCTGAAGGATATTCCCGGATTTGTGCAGGTGGTCCGCCGTGGCAATTTCCTCGGGGTGGTCGCCGAGACGGAATGGGCTGCCATCCAGGCAGCCGAGAAGTTGGGATCGACACTCCATCCGGAAGGGCCGCAGAGCGCCCAGGCGAAATGGGGCGAGTGGACGGGCCTGCCGCAGCAGGACGAGATCTGGGATACGCTGCGCAAGACCACCGGAACCAACGAATCCGTGGCTGCCAAGGGCTCCGTGGACATGGCCCTGCCATTCGCGGCCAAGACGATCCAGGCCACCTACCAGACGCCTTTCCAGATGCATGGCAGCATCGGTCCGTCCTGCGCGATTGCCGATGTGCGTCCGGACGGCGCTACATTCTGGGCCGGCACGCAAATGCCGCATCAGATGCGGGCGGATATGGCCAAGATGTTGGGCCTGCCGGAAGACCGGATCGAGGTCATCTGGCATGAAGCGTCGGGTGCCTATGGCCGAAATGGACTGGAGCACGTCATCCCGGATGCGGCGCTTCTTTCGCAGGCAGTAGGGCGACCGGTGCGTGTGCAGTGGATGCGGTGGGACGAGCATGGCTGGGAACCGAAGGGGCCGCCAATCGTCCAGGATCTCACCGGGGCGCTGGATGAGAATGGCAATGTCGTCGCCTGGCGCCATCACATGTGGGTGCCGACGACCGGCGACACGCGCCTTGTGGCGGTGGAACTTGCCGGGCTCCCTGAAATCGGTGGGGAAGGGACCGGCAACGCCTCGATCACCTATGCGTATAATTTCGACAATGCCGATGTCGCGTGCCACGGCATGGGGCGTGTGGGTCTGCTGACGGCATGGCTGCGATCACCAGCCCAGTTCGAGACGACCTACGCCATGGAAGCGTTCATCGACGAGCTTGCCGCCGAGGCGAAGCAGGACCCCCTCACCTTCCGCCTCAAATATCTGAACGATCAACGCGCGATCGACGTGTTGCGGGCGGCGGCGGAAGCTTATGGCTGGGAAAGCCGACCCTCGCCGGCGCCTCAGCAGGACGGCAAGATGGCCACAGGCCGCGGTATCGCCTGGGTCAATCGCGACGACGTCCGCGTTGCCACGATCGCAGAGGTCACCGT
Source organism: Chelativorans sp. J32 (assembly GCF_000518985.1). Taxonomy (GTDB): domain Bacteria; phylum Pseudomonadota; class Alphaproteobacteria; order Rhizobiales; family Rhizobiaceae; genus Chelativorans. Next base: position 10,490 of record NZ_JAEQ01000023.1, on the reverse strand, counting down.
CGACCGCGAAAGCGGAGAAATCCGCGTCAAGCGCGTGGTGGTGGCGCATGACTGCGGTCTTGTGGTCAATCCCGACGGCCTGCGCAATCAGATCGAAGGAAACATAATCCAGTCTATCAGCCGCACGCTTCACGAGGAGGTGACGTTCGACACTTCGCGCGTCACCAGCCTCGATTGGGAAGGCTATCCGATCCTCCGCTTCGAGGAGATCCCGGATCAGATCGACATGGTCTTCGTGAACAACCGGCCGGAATATCCTTCCTATGGGGGCGGCGAACCATCGACGTGCCCAACGGCGGCGGTGATCAGCAATGCGGTCTATGATGCCGTTGGCGTACGGCTTCGGCAGACGCCTTTCAGGCCGGAACGTGTGAAGGCAGCGATGAGCCAGACCGGCTAGGGCATTTGCCGGGCGAGCGGTTGTGAGTGCGCTCGCTCTTCGGATCAAACGGCTGACAACGGCGCTACCGCTGTCAGCCGCAAAATTTTTCAGAAAATCGTCGAGAAGTTAAGTGACCTGCGGGCAGTGCCGTCAGGGTCCTCAGTGTTTCAGCACGCGTGCGAGGAAAGAACGTGCGCGCTCGTTCTTCGGATTCTCGAAGAACTCGTCGGGCTTGCCGATTTCCATGATCGAGCCCTGATCGATATAGACGATCCGGTCAGCGACCTCGCGCGCAAAGCCCATTTCGTGGGTAACGATCATCATCGTCATACCATCGGCAGCAAGCTCGCGCATGACGTCAAGAACCTCGCCGATCATTTCCGGATCGAGCGCCGAGGTGGGCTCGTCGAAAAGCATCAGATGCGGCCCCATCGCCAGCGAGCGCGCAATGGCGACTCGCTGCTGCTGGCCACCCGACAATTGCCCGGGATATTTGTGGGCATGCGCCTTGAGACCGACGCGGTCGAGCAGGGTCAGCGCAGTCGCCTCGGCTTCCGATTTCGACTTCTTTCGCACCCGCATCGGCGCGATGGTGATGTTCTCCAGCACCGTCTTGTGCGGAAAAAGATTGAACTGCTGGAAGACCATTCCGACGCCCTTCCGGATGGCCGCCAGCTCCCGCTCGCCGCCAAGCAGACGGTCCGCCTCCACCGGCATGTGGAAACCGTCGACCATGAGGCTGCCCTTCTGGTACATCTCAAGACCGTTGACGCAGCGGATCAGGGTGGACTTTCCCGACCCGCTTGCCCCGATGATGACGACGACCTCTCCGCGCGCGACGGTCAGATCGATGTCCTTCAGGACATGGTGGCTGCCGTAGAACTTGTTGAGGCTTTTCATTTCGACGATCGTGTTCATCGCGATGCTCCGGAATGAGGAATGTCGGTCATCTGCTGCCGCGAGCGAGGTGAGCCTCTAGCTTGCGGGCCACGTATGTGATCAGGGAGCCGACAAGGAAGTAGGTGAGGAACAGGAACGAATAGACTTCATAGGTGCGATCGCCATATTGCGGATTGGCGAGGATCATCTGCCCGGCGCGCAGGAAGTCCGTCAGTCCGATGATGAAGACGAGCGGCGCCGTATTGAAGATGTCGAGCACGTTGCCGACCAGCGGCGGAACCACCACCCGGATCGCCTGCGGCAGGACGATCGAGCGGTTGATGTCGAACTCGCTCATGCCGAGCGAGCGCGCTGCTTCGGTTTGCCCCCGCGGTACCGCCTGCAGGCCGCTGCGCACATATTCGGCCACATAGGCGGAATAAAAGAGGGTGAAGCCGATCATGCCGCGCGCCACATCCGCCAGGTTCCATTGCGGCGCCAAGACGGGCATCAGGATCCAGATCCAATAGACGACGAGGATCAGCGGCACCGATCGCATCACCTCGATGTAGGCGGTGCAGATGATGCGGACGCTGGAAAAGCGGCTGCGGCGACCAAACGCCAGCAGAATGCCGATCGGAAGCGACACGATTGCAGTGACGAGCGTGAGGAGGATGCTGAGCAGCAGGCCACCCCAAAGTCCGACACCAGGCGGCGACATGACTGCGAAAATCGCGATCAGGCCGATAAAGCTCGCCGCCATGAGCGCGCGGCGGGAGGCGGGGATGTACGACGTCACTGCCCATCCACCGGCAAACACCGCGACCGCGGCCGCCATGAAGAGCAGGTTGATGAGATCGCTGGTGCCGGTCAGCACTGCCGCGGCTGCCCAGACCAACGCCAGGAATCCAGCGTGACGGCTCCTGAATGCGAAAACGCATCCGAGCCCTGCGCCGAGCAGCGCTGCGATGATGATCACGGCTGTCCATGCGCGCCATGCCTGGTCGGCAGGGAAGATGCCGATCATGAGAACGCGCAGGCTCTGCGGGATGATATCCCATTGTGCCTTTGTCAGCGCCCAGTCGAGGGACTGGTAGATGAGCCAGAGAACGCCGGGGATAACGATGATGGACAGCAGCGCATCGAAGGGCTTGCCGAACAGATTGTGCCTGGACCATTTCAGGGCGGTAGCGATCATCGTGCTGCTCCGCGTTTGGTGAGACGACGGTCGGCCCAGGCGACGAGGCCGCTGATGACCCAGCTCAGGACAAGATAGGAAACCATCACGATGACGATGCCCTCGAGGCTGTGGCCCGTCTGGTTGGCGATGGTCCCGTAGATATTGAAGAGCTCGGGATAGCCGATGGCGATGCCAAGGGCGGTGTTCTTCGTCAGGCTGATATACTGGTTTCCAAAGGAAGGCAGGACCACACGGAAGACCTGCGGGAGGATGATATCGTTGACGGTATTGCGGCGGCTGAGGCCGAGCGAGGCCGCTGCCTCCCACTGCCCCTTGGGCAGTGCGTCAATCGAGCCACGCACGATCTCGGCGATATAGGAGGCACTGTTGACGACGATAGCGAGAAGCAGAGCAGCCATTTCGGGGCTCATGCTGGTGCCGCCGCTCGCCTGGAATCTCGAGGTGACGGGATAATCCAGCCCCAAAGTTCCGGTCGCCAGCATCACGCCGAGGAGCACGACGGCTGCGCCGGCGCAAATCCAGCGGATTTTCGCGCGCCCGTTCAGGATCAGGCCGAGTATGGCCGCGCAGCAGGCGACCGCCATTGCGACAGCGAATGGCGAGCTACCGCCATGCCACACAGGCGAGGGGAAATAGAGACCCTGCTGGCTGATCACGACGCCGTAGAACTTGGCGGCGGCCGCAAGCGGGGGGAAATGCAGGACCACCGCGAAGTACCAGAAAACGAGCTGGATCAGCAGCGGCGTGTTGCGCACGAACTCGACGCACCAGAAGGAGAGGTTGCGAACGACCCAGTTGGTTGAAAGCCTCCCGACACCGAGAAGAGTGCCGAGCACCGTGCTCAATATGATGGCGAGAACCGCGACCTTTATCGTGTTCACGATCCCCGTGACAAAGGCCTGGGCGATGGTGCGGTCCGCAGTGAAGCTGGTGAGGCTCGGCCAAAGGCCATTGTCGAAAACGAGCGTCTTGCCTTCGCTGATGTCGAAGCCGGCGGCATCCCAGAGGAAGGAGAAGCTGAATTGGATGCCGTGCCGCGCAAGTCCTTCCTTCACCGCGTAGGCGAAGAGGGCCACCAGAGCGACGGCCGCAGCGATGATCGCGACCTGAATGGCATCATGCCTGAACCGGTTGCGCCGCCGCTTTGAGGCTAGCATGTCGCTTTCGGACGCAAACGCACGCGCATCCGTTCGATCGATGGTCATGTCGAAGTTCCGAGCGCTTTACAAAAAGAACGCTGGGGCGGATGTCCCGCCCCAGCGAGCTACAGGATCAGTTCCAGAGGGGCGAGTAGATTGCGCCGCCCTCTGTCCAGAGAGCATTCGGCGTGCCTTTGCGCTCCAGATACATCTTGGTGTCGGGGCCAAGATTGCGGTTGTAGATCTCGCCGTAGTTTCCGACGGCCTTGATTGCCTGGGCGACAAAATCGTCCGAAAGGCCGAAGTCCTTGCCATAGCCGCCGCCGATGCCGAGGAATTTCTGGACGAACGGATCGTCGCTCTTCAGCTTCTCTTCCAGATTGGCCTGGGTGATGCCGGATTCCTCAGCCTGGAAAAGGCCGTAGGTGATCCAACGCAGCGCGTTGCGCCACTTGGAATCATTGGCCGCGACGAAGCCGGCGAAAGGCGACTTGTCGAGCGTGTCGGGGAGGATCACATAGTCGGCCGGATTGGGTGAATTGCCGGCCCAGGCGGCCAGCGCCGACTTGTCGGTGCTCATGGCGTTGCAGCGGCCGGAATTCAGCGCGGCGAAGAGCTTTTCCAGGTTCTCATAGGTCAGGACCTTGGAATTGGCCCAGCCGCGCGCCTTGAAGGCGCTGGTGAGAACGGTTTCCGTGACCGAGCCTTGCGTGGTGCAGAATGTTGCGCCGTCGAGCTCGGCGAATTCCTTCACGCCGAGATCGGCTTTCACCATGATACCGGTGCCGTCGTAGAAATTGATCGGCAGGAAGTCCACGGCGATCGAGGATTCGCGAGCCGGCTTGATGGTGGTGTGCGCGAAGACGACATCGACCTGGTTGGTCAGAACCGCATCGAAGCGGCTCTTGTCGGTCACCGTGACGAACTTGACCTTCGAGGCATCCCCCAGCACGGCGGCAGCGACGGCCTTGCAGAAGTCGACGTCGAGGCCTTCCATCTGTCCGGTGGTAGTATTGAGGTAGCCGAAGCCGGGAGCCGTGTTGTCTGTCCCGCAGTTCAGCGTGCCGCGCTGCTTGACGGTGTCGAGCACGGAGGCCGAGGCCTGGGTGGCGGCAAGGGCGAGCCCCGCAAAAACGCCGGCGGTGAGGATTTTGGTAAGTTTCATCGCATTCCCCCTGTTTCTATCGCAAATCTGCGGACGCGCAGGACGCTTGTTCTCTAGCCGTTGTGAGTGGACGATAGGGGCAACAGCGGCTTTTGCCGTTCTGAAGCTGATGTTCCCGTTGTTGGCCTATGGTCGCCTCGGAAAATCCGATGCACGAGCCCAATCCAATCGGCATTCGAGACGATAGGAATGCGGTTCATGCAGGTCTACTTAATTCTGCTTTATTGACAGTTTAGCAAAATTTACGAATTAAAAGTGTTTGGAGCTTAAGCACATACACCGGACAAGCGTCAACCAGCTTCGAGCTTGGACACTACCTCTTCGATCGTCGGCAGGCGGCGTCGGGCCCCGACGCGCTCGTTGACCTGCGTTATGAATGCCTGGACCGCGGGGCTGCGCTTCTCTCCCTTCCGGAAGGCCAGAGATATGTTGCGCCTGATTTCGGGGACGATCTTGCAGACCCATACGTCTTCCAGGTCATAGCTGACTCTCAGGCCCGGAATGGTGGATATTCCGTAGCCCTCGCGGATCAAGGCGATCGTGACCTCAAAACCCTTGCAACGCGCCACAATGTTCGGCGTGAAACCGGCCGCCTGGCAAGCATCGGAAATCATCTTGGTGTAGGTTGAGGAGGCCGTGTCGAGTGCCCAGCGCTCATCACGCAATTGCTGGAGGGTCACCGTAGGCCGCCCGGCGAGATGATGCTTGGGGGACACCATTACATTAAAGACGTCCTCCATCAGCGGGATGGTTTCAATATTCGGATCAAGCGCGCCCGGCGGCACGTTCAGATCGTCGATGATCGCAACGTCCGTCTGCCAGCTGCGCAGCGCGGCAAGGCTCTCCGCGGGCTCCATCTCGTCGAATTGCACGGTGAGCCGCGGATGCATCCTATGAAGATCGTGGATTGTCCCGGCTACAAGAGCTGCTGCCACGGAAGGAAACGCCGCTACGCGCAGTTCTCCGGCAATGACCTTCTTCAGCTCGGCGATGTCGGCGCGGGCCGACTCCAGTTCCACGAGGATGCGCTCGACACGATCGACCAGCTGTCTGCCGGCAAGCGTGAGTTCGACCCCGCGGCCGCGGCGCTCGATCAGGTCGATCCCCACTTCCTCTTCGAGAAGCGCGATCTGCTGCGAGACGGCAGAAGGTGACACGTAGAGCGCTTCCGCAACTGCGGCCATCGTCTTTCGGATCGATAATTCTCGCAGGGCACGCAGGCGGGCAAGATCCATGGCGAACTCCCTTGGGATGTCGGGCCAATGATTAGCAGATCAGAACGTACCCGCAAATATTATTAACTTTTTCTGGATCAAGGAGGTGGCTACCTTTCGCCCCAACCTGAAAATGGCACAATAATTTTTTGGAGTGAGGGCCATGAGCGAACAGACGAAAGCCTTTTTCAACGCCTCGGTTCACGAGCGCGATCCTCTCATTGCTCAGGCGCTGGACAATGAGCGCAAGCGCCAGCAGGACCAGATCGAGCTCATCGCTTCCGAAAACATCGTCAGCCGCGCCGTTCTCGACGCGCTCGGCCACGAGATGACGAACAAGACGCTGGAAGGCTATCCCGGCAATCGTTTTCACGGTGGCGGGGAATTCGTCGACATTGCCGAGCAGGCCGCAATCGACCGCGCGAAGGAGCTGTTCAACTGCGCCTATGCGAATGTCCAGCCCCACTCTGGCACTCAGGCGAACCTCGCCGTCTTTTTCCTGCTTCTCAAGCCGGGCGACAAGGTGCTTTCGCTCGACCTCGCCGCGGGTGGGCATCTCTCCCACGGCATGAAAGGGAACCTGTCGGGCCGCTGGTTCGAGGCGCACAGTTACAATGTCGATCCGGAAACGGAAGTCATCGATTACGACGAGATGGAGCGCATCGCCGAGGAAGTACGCCCGAAGCTTCTTATAACCGGCGGTTCTGCTTATCCGCGCGAGCTCGACTTCGAGCGCATGGGACGGATCGCGGAGAAGGTCGGCGCCTGGTTCCTGGTGGACATGGCGCATATCGCCGGTCTGGTCGCGGGCGGCGTGCATCCCTCACCGTTCCCGCATGCCGATATCGTGACTTGCACCACCACCAAAACACTGCGCGGCCCGCGGGGCGGCCTGATCCTCACCAACAACGAGGAATGGTTCAAGAAGCTCCAGTCGGCCGTGTTCCCGGGCGTGCAGGGCTCGCTCCACAGCCAGGTTCTCGCGGCAAAGGCAATTTGCCTTGGTGAAGCGCTGCAGGACGACTTCAAGGTCTATGCCGCTCAGGTGAAGGCCAATGCCAAAGTGCTGGCTGCAACACTGATGGAGCGGGGCGTCCGCATCGTTTCGGGCGGCACGGACACGCACATCGTCCTGCTCGACCTGTCGAGCAAGGGCCTCATCGGCAAGCAGGCTGAAGTGGTGCTGGCGCGCGCCAACATCACCTCGAACAAGAACCCCGTCCCGAACGACAGCCCGCGCCCGCCAGAGTGGGTCGGCCTTCGCCTCGGCGTTGCCGCCGCGACAACGCGCGGCATGAAGGAAGACGAGTTCCGCACGATCGGCAATGTCATAGCCGATCTCATCGAGGCCGAGGCATCGGGCAATGCCGACTCCGTGGTGGAAGCGGCAAAGGCGAAAGTTGCCGAGCTGACCAAGGCTTTCCCCCTCTACGGACACTGACGGTCCAACATCGTCAAAACCCGACCGAAGTGCCGTGCCCAAGGCCGGTACGGCACTTCGCATGAAGAATGCGAGGATTCCCAGCGCAGGCACGCAGAGAGTCGGCCCGCATGAAAAGCGAGTGGGATTGGCATGGGAATGGATAGAATTTCGGGCCCCGCCATCATCGATGGAAAACAGTTCGCGGCCGGGCTGCTTGAGCAGCTCAAGGGCCGGATCGAAGACCTCAAGGAGAGAACCGGCAACATCCCGGGCCTCGCCGTGGTTCTCGTCGGCGAGGATCCGGCAAGCGCCGTCTACGTCTCTTCAAAGCACCGCCAAAGCATCGCGGCCGGTATGCGCTCCTTCGTTCACCGGCTCCCCGCGGAGACCACGCAGGAGGAGCTGATGGCTCTGATCGACCGGTTGAACGTCGATCCCGAAGTCCACGGCATCCTGGTTCAGCTCCCGCTCCCCAAGCATCTCGATGCGAATGCCGTCATCCAGGAAATCAATCCCGAAAAGGATGTCGATGGCTTTCACATCTCGAATGCAGGGCGGCTGGCCACCGGCCAGGATGCGCTTGTCCCCTGCACGCCGCTTGGCTGCCTCATGCTGATCAAGGACCGCCTTGGCAGCGATCTTTCCGGCAAGAACGCCGTCGTTGTCGGAAAATCGAACATCGTCGGCAAGCCCATGGCGCAACTCTTGCTCCAGGAGAACTGCACCGTCACCATCGCGCATTCCCGCACGAGGAACACGCCGGAACTGTGCCGGACCGCCGACATCCTCGTCGTCGCCGTTGGCCGGCCGGGGCTCGTCCGCGGCGATTGGATCAAGCCGGGCGCCGTCGTGATCGATGTCGGGATCAACCGGATTCAGGAAGAGGGCAAGTCGCGCATCACCGGTGACGTCGCCTTCGAGGAGGCGGCGCACGCCGGCGCGATCACGCCCGTGCCTGGCGGCGTCGGCCCCATGACCATCGCCTGCCTGCTGTCCAACACGCTGACCGCCTTCTGCCGGCAGAACGGTCTCCGCGCCAATTGAACGGTATCCAAAAAGGTTTCACGCCATGACCATCCCATCCAACCGCTATGCTCTGCGTGTCGCCTGCCCGTCCATCCGGGGCGTAACGGCGGCAATCGCCTCTTACCTTTCCAGCAATGGCTGCAATATCTCAGACAGTGCCCAGTTCGACGACGCCGATACCAGCCGCTACTTCATGCGTGTCAGCTTCCGGTCGGAGGAAGGCCGTACGCTTGACGACTTGCGTGAAGGCTTCACCGAGATCGCGAGGAGATACGAGGCAGAGGCCGAGTTCTTCGACGAGACCGCCAAGCGCAAGGTCATCCTGATGGTTTCACGCTTCGGCCATTGTCTGAACGACCTGCTCTACCGTTGGCGCATCGGCGCGTTGCCGATCGACATCGTCGGCGTCATCTCGAACCATATGGATTACCAGCGGCTCGTGGTGAACCACGATATCCCTTTCCACTGCATCAAGGTGACGAAGGAAAACAAGCCCGAAGCCGAAGCCGCCCAGATGCGCATCATCGAGGAGACCGGCGCCGAGCTGATCGTTCTTGCGCGATACATGCAGGTCCTTTCGGACGAGATGTGCAGCAAGATGTCCGGCCGGATCATCAACATCCACCACTCCTTCCTGCCGTCCTTCAAGGGCGCCAATCCCTATAGGCAGGCATTCGAGCGCGGCGTGAAGCTGATTGGTGCGACGTCCCACTATGTGACGGCGGATCTGGACGAGGGGCCGATCATCGAGCAGGACATCGTGCGCGTGACGCATGCGCAAAGCGTCGATGACTATATCAGTCTCGGCCGCGACGTAGAAAGCCAGGTCCTGGCACGCGCGATCCACGCCCATATACATGGCCGCGTGTTCATGAACGGAAACAAGACGGTGGTCTTCCCGCCATCGCCGGGCTCTTATGCGTCGGAGCGCATGGGGTGAGGCATGCACGTGAATTCAGGCGGCACGGCCCTTAAATCTATTGCTCGCCTCAGCAATGGTCGCTGGCTCGCGGTGGGTCGCGGCGGTTGAAATCAATAACCGAATAAGCCTCGTCAGCGGGCATTGACCCCCGTCATATCGATCATCGAGAAACTCATGAAAGTCATTGTTTTGGGTGCCGGTATAATCGGCGTGACGTCGGCCTATCAGCTGGCGAAGGCGGGCCATGAGGTCATCGTGGTCGACCGGCAGGCTGGCCCGGCTCTGGAGACCAGCTTTGCAAATGCCGGCGAGGTGTCCTTCGGCTATTGCTCGCCATGGGCCGCACCGGGCATTCCGGTCAAGGCAGTGAAGTGGCTGTTCATGCAGCACGCGCCGCTGATCCTGCGGCCCAAGGTCGATGCGGCCATGCTGTCATGGCTGGTCCAGATGCTCGCCAACTGCACGTCCAGCCGCTATGCGATCAACAAGAGCCGCATGCTGCGCCTGGCCGACTACAGCCGCATCTCGCTGGCGGAGCTGCGCGCCGAAACGGCCATATCCTATGACGAGCGCATGCAGGGCACGCTGCAGCTGTTCCGCACCCAGCAGCAGCTCGACGCCTCGGCCAAGGATGTGAAGGCACTGGCCGCCGACGGCATCCCCTATGAAGTGCTCGACCGGGACGGTTGCATCCGCGTCGAGCCGGCGCTCGCCCATGTGCGCGACAGGATCGTCGGCGGCCTTCTGACGCCGAAGGACGAGACCGGCGACTGCTTCAAATTCGCCAATGCGCTCGCCGAAAAAGCCGCAGCGCTCGGCGTGAGCTTCGCCTATGGCACGAAGATCAAGGGCCTGGATGTGGAAGGCGGCCGGGTTCGCGCCGTCGTGACCGAGCGGGGACGGCTTGCCGCCGATGCGGTTGTCGTCGCGCTCGGCAGCTATTCGCCGCTCCTGCTCAGGCCGTTCGGNATCCGCCTGCCCGTCTATCCGGTCAAGGGCTATTCGCTGACGATCCCGATCACCGATGCCGCGCGCGCGCCGGAATCGACCGTCATGGACGAAACCTACAAGATCGCGATCACCCGGCTCGGCGACCGCATCCGCGTCGGCGGCATGGCGGAGATTTCCGGCTACACCAA
>NZ_JAEQ01000022.1 GCF_000518985.1 Chelativorans sp. J32 | reverse complement strand
CGTATAGGTGAGCGTCTCGCCCGGCTCGGCCACGCCGGCCACGAGGCCGCTTTCAGCCGAAAGCTGCTTCACCGGTGTCGCCGTCCCCGGCGTCGGGGTGGTCACGCACTGGTCGGGCGCCGTCGCGCANTCGGGTTCCGGATCGCCNGTCCTGTAGGCGACGTTGCCGATCTCGGTCACACCAGCGGGGATCGGGTCNGCGACGGTGACCTGATAGACCACCTCCACCGTGCCATTCGCCGGCACGACGATGCCGTTCCAGGTGAGCGGGTCGGTTCCGACCGGCTCAAGGGCCACACCGCCCACGGTGGCCGAACCGGCAACATAGGTGACGTTGTCGTCGATATTGTCGGTCAGGTCATAAAGGGCTGCCGCCGCATCCGGATTGGTAAGCGTCACCGTATAAGTGAGCGTCTCGCCCGGCTCGGCCACGCCGGCCAACGAGCCGCTTTCCGCCGAAAGCTGCTTCACAGGAACCGCCGTTCCAGGCGTCGGGGTGATGACGCATGCCTGCGGATAGGCTTCACAACTCTGCGTCGCGGCATTGCGGATTTGGACAACGCCAGCCGGGAGCGGGTCGGCAACCATCACCTGGTATTCGACGACGACCGTATCGTTTGCCAGGATCGATATTGCAGGCCAGACAAGCGGATCGCTGCCCGTCGGCTCAGTAGCCACACCGTCGATCGCGGCGGAACCCGCCACATAGCTGGTGTTGTCATCGATGTTGTCGACCAGGTCATAGAACGCGTCGAAGCTCTCCGCGCTCGTCAGGGTCACCCGGTAGGTCAGCGTCTCGCCCGGCTCTGCCACACCATCGAGCCGGCCGTTTTCGGCGACCAGTTCCTTTACCGTGGCCACCAGCGGATAAATGTCGCGGTCCCGGGCGATGTTGTTGTCCGGGTTCGGATCATAGGAGTCCGGAGGGCTCGCAACGGTTGCGGCGTTTATGATTTCGCCGGTCTTGGATGCATCCACCGGGATGGAAAGCGTGAAGGTGACGGAGCCGTTGACCGGGAGATCTACCGGGACATCGGCAATCGCACCGGAACCGCTCGCGACACCGCAGCTTGCACCATTAACCGGTGTGCCGCAGGTCCAGCTTGCGCTCGTGAAGCCGCTGGGCAGCGGATCATTGACGAGCGCGTTCGCCACATCCGTTGGACCGTGATTGCTCACGACGATCGTGTAGATCAGGTCCGCACCCGGCACATAAGTATTGCTGCCGTTCGTCTTGGTGATCTCGAGATCGGCTTGGTCGATGGCGGGTATGACGACGCAGGCATCAGGATTGGCCGTGCAGTCGTCCGTGGCCGCATTGCGGATTTCGGTGACGCTCGGATCCAGCGGATCATCGACGATCACCTGATAGACCACGTCGATGGTGCCATTGGCTGGGACGACGATGCCGTCCCAGACGAGCGGATCGCTCCCGACGGGCTCAAGGGCTGCGCCCCCGACGGTGGCCGAACCGGCGACATAGGTGACATTGTCATCGATGTTGTCGGTCAGGTCGTAAAGGGCTGCCGCCGCATCCGGATTGGTCAGCGTCACGGTATAGGTGAGCGTCTCGCCCGGTTCGGCCACGCCCGCCACAAGGCCGCTTTCCGCCGTCAGCTGTTTGCTCGGCGTCGCCGTGCCCGGCGTCGGTGTGATGACGCACTGGTCCGGTGCCGTCGTGCAATCGGGCTCCGGATCGCCGGTCCGGTAGGCAATGTTGCCGATCTCCGTCACCCCGGCCGGGATCGGATCGGCCACCGTGACCTGGTAGACCACGTCGATGCTGCCATTCGCCGGCACGATGATGTCGGCCCAGGTCAGCGGATCCGCAGTGAGCGGCTCGACCGCCGCACCGCCGACTCTCGCCGAACCGGCAACATAGGTGACGTTGTCGTCAATATTGTCGGTCAGGTCATAAAGCGCTGCCGCCGCATCCGGATTGGTGAGCGTCACCGTATAGGTGAGCGTCTCGCCGGGTTCGGCCAGACCGTCGACCAGGCCGCTTTCTCCCGACAGGCTCTTTACCGGCGTTGCCGTGCCCGGTGTCGGGGTGATGACGCACTGGTCCGGTGCCGTCGTGCAATCGGGCTCCGGATCGCCGGTCCGGTAGGCAATGTTGCCGATCTCCGTCACCCCGGCCGGGATCGGATCGGCCACCGTGACCTGGTACTCGACGATGACGGAGCCGTTCGCCGGTACGATGATGTCGTCCCAGGTGAGCGGATCGGCGGTAAGCGGCTCGCGGGCGGTGCCGCCCACCGTCGCCGAACCCGTAACATAGGTGGTGTTGTCGTCGATGTTGTCGGTCAGGTCATAGAACGCATCGAAGCTTTCCAGGCTCGTTAGCGTCAGCCTGTATGTCAACGTCTCGCCGGGCTCGGCGACACCGGCCACAAGGCCGCTCTCGGCCGCCAGTTCCTTCACCACACGGATCTCGGCCTCACCGGTAACGTTCGTGAACAGGCACTGGATGTCGGATTGCGGGCGCACATTGGCCGCCGGAATCGCGATCACCGGCGACGTGAAGCTGCCGATCACCGTTGGATTGCCGGTGTTGCCTGCGTTCTGGTCGGTGCAGACCGCGGACTCCGCGCTCCAGTCGGTCGGCACCACCTCGCTCAGGACGAGGTCCCTGCCGGGAACCGAATTGTAGGCAGGCGACGCGACCGGAGTGCCGGCCTCGGTCGTCGTCAGCGTGGTGTTGGGAACGGCAGTACCGTTCGCCTGCACCACATTGGTCATGTCGATCTGGAAGCTGCCCGTCCCCTCCTCGCTCACCTTCGAGACCGTCAAACAGGCCGGACGGGCAAAGAGCAGGTTGGCGATATGATCACCGGAAACGACGTTGCTGGTCGTGATGGTGATGGAGGTGAGGGTTCTGGTAGAATTGCCTCGCAGCGCACCGGCCTGCTTGACGTCGCCCGAGGGATCGAAGCTCAGGACGCCCGTCGAGCCGCTCCAGAGCATCTGGCCCCATGCATCGGACCTCCAGCCTGGCACCAGGGAGAAATCGGCAACACTTGCCGTGCCTCCGGCCACGCTGATGGTAATCCTGGCCGGCGTGGTCCGATACTCCTCGGCGCCGACATCCGCGACGGCAAACTCGATCCAGTCCGCCGGGATGGGCTGCGCGAAAGTCCAGCGGAAGGTGTAGTTCCCGCCATAGGTTCCCCATGGACTCCCGGGATTCCATCCGTTGGGGGCGCCGGACTTCGTGACCGTTCCGGTGACGGGCAGCGGCGCCGAGCTAAACGTCGTATTGCCCAGGATGCGCACCGGCGAGCACGCCCCCGACGTGGGAGGCGGCGCCATCGTGTTGGTGTCGCTGTCCTCGTTGTTGGAAAGGTCGGGATCCGTCATCCCCTCCGGCACCGTCACCGTCGCCGTGTTGGTGAGATCGCCCGAGTAGCTCGCTGGCACGGCCATCGAGAGCGTGTAGGTGACGGACGAACCCGCAGGCAGGTCGGCGGTGGTGTCGATGCCGCCCGTGCCGCTTGCTGCGCCGCAGACCGCGCCGCCGGTCTCGCCGCCGCAGGTCCACGTCGCATTGGATATGCTGGCGGGAAGCGGATCCTGCACCCGCGACCCCATCGCATCGTCCGGGCCGGCGTTGCTGACGACGATGGTATAAGTGGCGTCGAAGCCCGGCACAAAGGTCGTCTGGCCGTCATCCTTGGTGATGGAAAGGTCTGCCTCCACCATCTGCTCGTTGGTGAACAGGCACTGGATGTCGGCCTGCGGGCGCACATTGGCCGCGGGAATCGTGATCGCCGGGGAAGCGAAGCTGCCGATCACCGTCGGATTGCCGGTCGTGCCCGCATTCTGGTCCGTGCAGACCGCCGTGGCGAGGTTCCAGTTGGCCGGCACAACCTCGCTCAGGACGAGGTCCGCGCGCGTATCGGCGGCGAAGTACATCGGCGAGGAAACCGCCGTGCCAGCCTCGGTGGTTGTTAGCGTGGTGCTGGGCACGGCAGTTCCGTTCGCGGCGACAACATTAGTCGTGTCGATCTGGAAGCTGCCGATACCCTCCTGGCTCACCTTGGAAATCGTCAGGCACGGCGGACGGACGAAAAGCTGGTTGGCAATGTTGTCGCCAACTCCCACGCCGCTGGACGTGATGGTGATGGAGGTGACCGTATCGGCGCTGTTGCCCTGCAGATATCCCGACTGCCGATATGGCCCGCCGGGAACATAGCGAAGAGCGCCACCCGAATAAGTGAGATCGCCTTGAACAAGGGAGAAGTCAGCCGGCGTGGCCGTACTTCCACCTCCCAAGCTGATGGTAAAGACTGGCGGCTGCGCATTGTAATTGGCAGTGCCGGTCTGGTTGACGTCTACGACGGCGAAACGGATCCAGTTGGCTGGAATCGGCTGCGAGAAGTTCCAGCGAATGCTGTAGTCTTCGCCGCCCTGCGTTGCCCAAGGATTGTCGGCCTGCCAATTGCTTGCAGCGCCAGACCTTGTCACTGTGCCGGTGACCGGGAACGGGGCCAGCGTGAAACTGTTACCCGCCGTCACCACCCGCGGCGAGCACACGCCCGAAGTGGGAGGCGGCGCCTCGGTGTTCGTGTCGCTCGCCGTGTTGTTGCTGGTATCGATATCCGGTGAGCCTGCCGGCGCGGTCACCGTCGCCGTGTTGGTGAGATTGCCGCTGTAGCTTATCGGCACGGCCATGCTCAACGTGTAGGTGACAGAGGCTCCGACCGGCAGGTTCACCGTGGTGTCGATGGCACCCGTTCCGCTTGCCTGACCGCAAATTCCACCATTGGTCTCGCCACCGCAGGTCCAGGTGGCGTTCGTGATGCCCGCCGGCAGCGGATCGCTAACCGCCGCGTTCTGGACGCCGAACGGGCCATTGTTGGAAACGACGATCGTGTAACTGACGTCGAAACCGGGGGTATAGGTCGTCGCCCCGTCATCCTTCGTGATGGCGAGATCGACCGGGAACTCCAACGGCGACGTCGCGCATTTCGCGCCGTCATTGCTGCCAGTAGGCGGCGAGTCCGAAATCAGGGTCGCTGCGCCTGTGGTGAGATCAAACTGATAGAACCCGCCGGCATTGCTGGCGCCGAACACGCCGTTCGAGGCACCGAACATGGCGCCGAAGTAGACCGGTCCTGCGACCGGACCAATCACGCTGACGGCACCCGTCTGCGGATTGATCGTCGCTAGCCGCTCCGCCGTATCGGTATGCGTCGTGTAGAGCAGGCCGTTGTGCCAGGCCATATCGCCGCTGTTGACGGCCTGGCTCAGCGTGATGAGCTGTGCCGTCCGCGTGGTAACGTCGATGCGGTAGAGCTGATTGGTGTTTTGTATTTTGACGTAGTAGCTGCCGTCGGGAGCAATTTCACCGGATTGGTAGTAGCCATTGGGAAGGCCGGTCACAGCCCCGAGGCTTTGAGCATTACCGTCGCTACCGATACGGAAAAGTGTCGTAGGAGTGCCGCCAAGCGCATAAATGTAGCCATCCTGCGGATGCCGGCCCGCCGCATTGTAGCCCGTCGAAGCTGAACCGATCGGAGTGTATAGGAAAGGATTGTTCGAGGTGTCGAACTGATAGAGCTGCGTGGGCACGCCCTGCGTCAGATACATGCTCGCATCGCACATGCCGAAGCCCGGCTGTCCTTCGTCCGTATCCGTCGCCGTGTTGTTGCTGGTATCGGTATCCGGCGACCCCGCCGGGCTCGTCACCGTGGCCGTGTTGACGAGATCACCGCCAAAGGTCTCTGGCACCGTCATCGTCAGCTGGAAGGTGACGGAGCCGCCCACCGGCAGGCTCACCGGCGCATTCGCGATCGCTCCCGTGCCGCTTGCGACGCCACAGACGCCGCCGTTCACGGGCGTGCCGCAGGTCCATTCCGCATCGGTAATGCCAACGGGCAGCGCATCATTGACCAGCGCGTTCTGAACGCCGAACGGGCCATTGTTGGAAACGGTGATCGTATAAGTCGTTTCGCCCGGCGCGACGACCTCGCGGCCGTTATCCTTGGTGATCGCCAGATCGACGGGGAATTCCATGGGCGAGGCCGCGCACTTCGCGCCGTCATTGTTGCTGGAACCCGGCAGATCCGAGATCAGCGTTGCTGTGCCAGTCGTCAGATCGAACTGATAAAAGCCGCCGCTGTTATTGCCGCCAAAGAGTCCGTTGCTCGCGCCGAACAACGCGCCGAATAAGGCAGTCGTCTGGCCGGTCGGACCGACACGCGTGACTTGACCGCTTGTAGGATTGATCGCGTAAAGAGTGGTGGTGAAGTTTTGGTTGTCGACCGTGTAAAGCAGGCCATTGTGCCACGCCAGATCGGCTATCGACAACGCCTGGCTGAGGGGTACGCTCGTAGCAGTTTTCGTGCTTAGATCGATCCGGTAGAGTTCATTGGAGATCACCTGCGTCCGGACGTAATAGCTCCCATCGGGGGCAATTTCACCAGCGTTGTATGCGCGGCCGGCCACCTGAGGGAGGTTTGTTACTGCGCCCAGATCTACGACGCTGCCATCGCTGCCGATGCGCAGAAGGCTATTCGCGGAAGATATGGCGTAGAGGTAATTATCGCCCGGGTTAAAGGCAACGGCGTTGTAGTTGAAAGACGATGTCGCTCCGACCGGCTGGACGGTGATCGGATTTGACGACGTATTGAATTGATAAAGCCCGGTCGGCTGGCTCTGCGCCAGATACATCGTAGACGTGCAGGACCCGAAGCTGGGTTGAGGCGGCGACAGCGAATTCGTATCGCGGGCGGTGTTGTTGCTGTCGTCGATGTCGACGACGCCTGCCGGCGCGGTGACCGTGGCGGTGTTGGTGAGCGTCACGCCGGCGTAACCGGCGGGCACGCTCATGTTCAATGTATATGTGACAGAGCTTCCTGCCGGCAGGTCCGCCGTCGTGCTGATCGCCCCGGTTCCGCTCGGAGCGCCACAAGCCGCGCCGCCCGTCGCGCTGCCACAGGTCCAGCTTGCGGTGGTGATACCGGCAGGAAGCGGATCGCTCACCTGCGCGCCGAGCGCGTCGGCAGGACCGTTGTTGCTGACCACAATGGTGTAATTGAGCGTGCCGCCGCGGGTGAAGGTCGACTGACCGTCGTCCTTGGTGATGGAGAGGTCGACATCTTGATCGTCGTCGACGATCGTGTAGGTGGATTGTGCGATCGCAGGGGCACCACAGGTCTGCGTGCTCAGAACCGTATAGTCGGACGAATTTGCGTCCAGTTCGAAGATAATCGTCTCGTCATCTTCGCTAGAAGTGTCATCGATGATCTCGACACCCAGCGGGAAGGCAGTGCCGGCATACTGGCCGGCCGGGATGATCACTTGAAAGCTACTGGTGCCGCTCGGTGTCGTATATTCTGTCCCGAGTGTAGCGCTACCCCCCACGACATTCACGGTGATCGGCGTCGGCACCGGAAAGCTGCCGCTGACAACAATCTGAGGGATATTCCCTCCATTTGCCTCGGCGTCTGAACCGCTCGCCGTCGCGAATTCCACGAATGGCTTCAGATCCAAGCGGACATCGTCCAGGAAGTTCCCTACGCTTGCCCCGTCAATCGCTTGGAATCCGACCGTCTGCATTCCGGTCGCGCCAGTCCATGTGAAATTGCCGGAGTAATTGGCCCAACCGTTCACATTGCTGGTGACGCTGGCCGATCCAAGTCCGACGGAATTGACCGTGCCTACGCCACCTGAAGTCGTTGTGGCGGTCATAATGGGCTGGCTGCCGGACCCCGATGGATTGGTTCCGATATTGAACTGCATCTGGTTGGTGGCGCCGCGACCTTTGTGAGCAAGGCTCCAGTTCACCGCGTCACCGCTCACGAGGCAGACATTCTGGTAGAGACGGGAAGGCGTGAAGGCGTTCAGCTCCGCATACTGCGAGCCGGAGGCCGGGTTCGTGATAAACCCTCCTAAATCCTGAATCGTTCCTTTGAAGATCTGAATGCCGCCTTCGATAGGCGGTGCGGCCTTGTGCCCGCCACAGGTGCCGTGAGTGGTGGCGTCCCATGTACCGTTGAAGGTCGGCTCAGTGGTTTCCCAACCCGGGACAATGGCGTCCTCTCGTATAGACCAGCAATTGTTGCTCGGCAGGACGGGCTCTTCAAAGCCCAGGTTGATGAAGCTTCGCTGCACTTGCGCCTGCGCTGCGTTGGCCCAAAGCAGCGGGGCAGATAGAGCTGCGAGCACAACCCACACCGTTGCGGGACGACTGCGGCGCCATGCATTTATACCAGCTTCGTCCGTTCGACGCGCAGCGTGAATGCCGAGAACATTGCAATCGAAAACACCACGCACGACATCGCGCAGCGAAATTGGCTTTCGCATGAATGGCCCCCACACATGTTGCCGTGGTGGAGGTTATTTCACCGCTCTCCCCCACCCCGCGCGTGCCCGAAATTGGACTGCACCGCGGCGAGAGGTAGACACAAATAAGGCAAGGCGTCTTTCAGAATTTTTCTGCCCTATCAAAAATCTCATGTCTTTTTCACGGAAGGGCGCTGTTTTCTGCGGAGCTGGCGTAAATAGGCCTCGAACAGAGCAGACCGACCGGCAATGCGGCGAGACATTCGGGCCGCCGGCTGCATCATCCTTGGAGCGCAGCCAATTTTTCTGATGAATATCTCATCTGCATCAGGGGATTTTCCACAGTATAATCGTGAATCTCTTGTATTCGTATTCTTCTATATTTCGTCTTCTCTTCCAAGATCTTCCATTGAATCGAATGTCATGAATGTTTCACAAGAGCTTTATGAAAGTGCCATGTGGATCATCCAAATGTGCGGCGCATTCGGCTTCGGCCACGGTCTGGCTACGCAAAGGAGACTTCCGCATGTTTTCGCTCAATCGCAGGCGCGCGCTTGGCCTGCTCGGCGCAACCGCGGGCAGCATGGTTCTGCCCCGCTTCGCAATCGGCCAGGCGGCGCGGCCGTCCGTCACCATTGCGGTTCAGAAGATCACCAACAACAACACACTCGACATCTGGTACGAGCAGTCCAATGTCGGCGAGCGCGTGTTCTTCCCGAACCTCTGGGAAGGCCTGATCCTTCGCGACTGGATGGGCAACCAGGGTCCGGTCCCCGGACTTGCCACCGAATGGAAGCGCATCGACGACAAGACGCTCGAGCTCAAGCTGCGCCAGGGCGTCAAGTTCCATAATGGCGACGAGCTGACGGCGGACGACGTGGTCTTCTCCTTCTCGAAGGAGCGCGTTTTCGGAGATACGGAGCCCGCCGGCGGCAAGACCATCTTCGCCGACGATCACAAGCCGGCCACCGTCAAGGAACTGCCCGCTTCCGTTCCGGGCGTCGGCCGCCGCCTCTGGCCCTCGCTGGCCGGCATCGAAGCCGTCGACAAGTATACGGTACGCCTGCACAACGCGACGCCGGATGTGACGTTGGAAGGCCGCCTCTATTCCGGCGGTAGCCAGATCGCCAACCGCCGCGCCTGGGACGAGGCACCTTCCTACACGGAATGGGCCCGCAAGCCGATCACCACCGGACCATATATGGTGGCCGAGTACAAACCGGACGTCTCGCTCACGCTGGTTGCCTTTGACGACTATTGGGGTGGGCGCCCGCCATTGGAGCAGATCCGCTTCGTGGAAGTTCCCGAGGTCGCTTCGCGCGTCAACGGTCTTCTCTCCGGCGAATACGACTTCGCCTGCGACCTGCCGCCGGATCAGATCGGCGCCGTCCAGTCGGCGCCAGGCTTCGAGGTCCAGAACTCCACCATCTGGAACCATCGCATTTCGGTCTTCAACACCGAGAACCCCATCCTGGCCGACCCGCTGGTGCGCCGCGCGATGACCCATTCGATCGACAGGCAGGCGATCATCGACGCGCTTTGGGCCGGCCAAACGGTCATTCCCGCAGGCCTGCAGTTTGAATCCTTCCGCGCTACCGACATGTTCATCGAGGGATGGACCCCGCCGGAATTCAATCCGGAACTGGCGCGAGAATTGTTGAAGCAGGCCAATTACAAGGGCGATCCGATCCCCTATCGCCTCCTGAACAACTACTACACCAACCAGACGCCCACCGCGCAGGTTCTCGTCGAGATGTGGAGGCAGGTCGGCCTCAATGTCGAAATCGAGATGAAGGAGAACTGGGGCCAGATCCACGATCCGGCAGGCGTAAAGGGCGTTCGCGACTGGTCGGCATCCAACACCATCAACGATCCGATCACGCCGATGGTCGTGCAGTTCGGCCCGAACGGAGAAGTCCAGCAGAAGAAGGACTGGACCAATGCCGAGGTGAACGAGCTTTCCGTGGTGATGGAAACATCGACCGACAAGGAAAAACGCAAGAAGGCCTTCGCCCGAATGCTCGAAATCTGCGAGCGCGAAGATCCCGTCTATACGCTCCTGCACCAGAACGCGGTCTTCACGGGCATGAAGTCTTCCTTGAAGTGGAAGGCGGCGCCTGCCTTCGCGATGGACTTCCGCGCCTCCAACTGGACCATGTGATCGACCTTCGATCCCGACGCTCCGGCGGAAACGCCGCCGGAGCTTTTCTCCTTTTCAAAGACACCGCGGCCCGGCCGCGGATCTAACCAAGCGTGGGAACGGTATGAACACTGTCACCCCCAATCTGGTGGAACTGCGCGACCTGAAGGTCGCCTTCGATGGCGTCCAGGTTCTGCACGGGATCGATCTCGACGTGGGTCATGGAGAGGCGGTCGGCCTGGTGGGAGAATCGGGTTGCGGCAAATCCGTCACCTGGCTCGCCGCGCTCGGCCTTCTGCCCGGGAAAGCGAGCGTCACAGGCTCTATCCGGCTCGAGGGAGACGAATTGTCGGCGGCGCCACGGCCCACGCTCGAGAAAGTGCGCGGGAAGCGGATCGCGATGATCTTCCAGGATCCTTCGAGCTCGCTGAACCCCGTGCTGCGCATCGGGCGCCAGCTGACCGAGGCGCTTACGATCCATCGCGGCCTGACCGGAGAGTCGGCCAAAGCCGAGGCCCTGCGCCTGATGGACCTGGTGGGCATACCGGACCCCCGAAGGCGTTTCGATCAATTCGCGCACGAGTTTTCCGGCGGCCAGTGCCAACGGCTGATGATCGCCATGGCGCTTGCCGGCGAACCGGAACTGCTAATCGCCGACGAGCCCACCACGGCTCTGGATGCGACGATCCAGGCACAGATCCTCGACCTTCTCGTTCAACTCCGATCCGAAACGGGCATGGCGCTGGTCTTCATCAGCCATGATCTTGGTGCCGTCTCGCAGGTCTGCGAGCGCGTCTGCGTGATGTATGCCGGCCGGATCGTGGAACAAGGCTCCGTCGATCAACTCTTCGGTGCGCCGCGGCACCCCTATACCCGTGGGCTGTTCGACGCCATTCCGCGGCTTGACGGCCCGCGCCAGAGACTGGTTCCCATCCCCGGCACCGTGCCCAACCCGAAGGAACTGCCGAGGGGTTGTGCTTTTTCGCCCCGATGCAGGCACGCAACGCAATTTTGCCTGACGAACAAGCCGCGCCTCCTGCTTCAGCCGGATGGCCGCAGCCTGGCCTGCACCAATCCCATCGAAGCTGGCCGGGAAGGCGCCGTCCAAGCGAAAATCCTCGAAGAAGCGATCCGATGAAGCCATTGATCGAGGCGAGAAACCTCGTCCGCATCTACGAAATGCGGAAAGGCCCGTTCAGCCGTCCGCAGCCAGTGCGCGCCGTGGACGACATCTCCCTGTCCGTCGTACCGGGCGAGACGCTTGGAATTGTCGGCGAATCCGGCTCCGGCAAGTCGACGCTCGGGCGCATGCTGCTCGGCATCGATGCCGCGCAGGGCGGCGAAATCCTGTTCGAGGGACGTCGAATGCCGCCGCTTCGCAGCCCCGAATGGCGTGCGCTGCGCGCAAGGATGCAGCTTGTCTACCAGGATCCGCTCGCAGCACTCGACCGCCGCCTCACGATCGCGGCGCAGATCGGCGAGCCGCTCGACATCCATCAGATCGGCAGCACAGAAGAGCGCACCGCACGCATCCGTGAGCTGATGGATGCGGTCGGCCTCCGTCCCGATCAGGCCGGGCGCTACCCGCATGAACTTTCCGGCGGCCAGCGCCAGCGGGCGGTGATCGCGCGCGCCTTGGCGACACAGCCTTCGCTGCTGGTCTGCGACGAGCCGGTATCGGCTCTTGACGTCTCCATCCAGGCCCAGGTGGTCAACATGCTGCGCGACCTGCAGGAGCAGAACGGCATCGCAATGGTGTTCATCAGCCACGATCTGAAGGTGGTCCGCAACATCGCAGACCGCGTGGCGGTGATGTATCTCGGCAAGATCGTCGAGGAAGGATCGTCCGATACGATCTTCCACTCTCCGCGCCATCCCTACACGCAGGCGCTCGTATCGAGCATGCCCGTCCCCGGCAAGCGGCTGGAGAGCCGCGTCATCCTGCAGGGGGAGCCACCCAATCCAGCGGCGCGTCCGTCCGGCTGCGCCTTCCATCCCCGCTGCCCGCTCGCAACCGACCTCTGCCGCAGCAAAACGCCTCCCCTTCAGCAGATCGACGCAGGCAGAACCGCTGCCTGTCACGCTGTGGCCAGCCACGCCGCCCTGGCAGCGTAAGGGGAACAGGAGACAGCAATGGTTCAGTTCGTCCTCACAAGGCTTCTGCGGGCGGTGATCACGATTGCCGCCGTGGTCACCTTCGCCTTCGTCGTGCTGCGCATGTCGGGCGATCCCGCACAGGTGATGCTCGGCCCCGACGTGCCGCAGGAATCCGTGGACGCCTTCCGGCGTGCATGGGGGTTGGACCAGCCCCTCTGGATCCAGTACCTTGCCTATATCAAATCCATCTTCACGGGCGATTTCGGTGTGTCCATGCGTGACAAGGCACCGGCCATCGATCTGGTTCTGGAGCGCGTGCCCGCCACGCTCCAGCTCACCCTGCCGGCCCTCCTTCTCAAGCTGCTCATCGGCATTCCGGCCGGCGTCTATGCCGCTTTTCATCGTCAGAGCGTCACCGATCGCAGCGTGATCCTCCTTTCGATCCTCGGCTTTACCATTCCCTCCTTCGTTCTCGGCTTGATCCTCGTCCTCGTCTTTGCCGTCACTTTGGGCATGCTTCCCTCGGGCGGACAAGGCACATGGGCTCACACGGTCCTCCCCATACTGACGATGAGCATCGGCGGCATCGGCATTCTGGCCCGCTTCTCCCGCAGCGCCATGATCGAGGTGATGGGCCAGCCCTTCATCCGCACCGCTTCGGCAAAGGGCCTCAAATGGCGCGACGTCGTTTGGGGGCACGCCCTGCCCAATGCCGCAATCCCGATCGTTACGATCGTGGGCTTCATGGTCGGCTCCCTGATTGCCGGCGCGGTGGTCGTGGAATCGATTTTCTCCTGGCCCGGGATCGGCAGGCTTCTAGTGGTCTCGGTAACCAATCGCGACCTGGCCGTCGTTCAATGCATCCTGCTCATCATTGCCGCCGCCATGGTGATTTCAAATCTGGCCGTCGACCTTCTCTACGGCTGGCTTGACCCGCGCCTGCGCTCGCGCGCCGCCCATTAGCGCCAGGAGGAAGAAAGAGATGTCTTCGGTAAATCTTGCAGACAGGCAACTTTCGCCTCGGCCCGCCCTCGGCTTCATCTCACGAATCCGCCGCCAAGTGCCGGTTTCGGTAGGGCTCGGCATCGTCTGGCTCGCGGCCATGGTGCTGATCGCCATCCTGGCCGATTGGCTGCGGCCCTACGGCATCACCGCCATGGACCTCACCAGCCGTCTTGCACCCCCGGGCACGCCTGGCCATTGGCTAGGAACGGACGAGCTTGGCCGAGACGTGCTCTCGCGCCTCATCCAGTCGATCCGCGTTTCGCTCGTCATCGCATTCGGCGCGACGATCATCTCGGCGGTGTTCGGAACGGCGCTCGGCTTCGCGGCCGCCCAGTTCCGCGGGATCGTGGAGCATCTTGTCCTCGTGCTTGCCGATTTCCAGGCGGCCCTTCCCTTTCTCATCATGTCGCTCGCGGTCCTTGCCTTTTTCGGCTCCTCCATGATGCTCCTTGTCTGCCTTATGGGCTTCTATGGCTGGGAGCGATATGCCCGTATCGCCCGCGGCCTGGCCATTTCGGCGGGCGCGCAGGGCTATGCCGCTTCGGTCGTCCAGCTCGGGGCTACCCCGGCTCGGGTCTATTTCCGGCACATCCTGCCCAATGTCGCCTCGACGCTCATCGTATCGATGACGCTTACCTTTCCTGAGATCATCCTCATGGAGAGCGGCCTCTCCTTCCTGGGCCTCGGCGTGCAGCCTCCGCAAACCAGCCTCGGCAACATGGTCGGGTTCGGAAGAGAATATCTGACCAATGCGCCCTGGATCATGCTGGCGCCTGCCGCCGTCATCATGCTGACGACGCTTGCCATATCGCTCGTCGGTGACTGGCTCCGTGACAAGCTCGATCCCACTATCCGCTGAAGAGTTTCAAATGACCCTCATCATCGGCCATCGCGGCGCCCGCAATATCTGGCCTGAAAATTCACTGACTGGTTTTCGAAATGTCCTTGCACTCGATGTCGATGCAGTCGAGTTCGACGTCCATCTGACGCGGGCGGGCGAACTCGTCGTCATCCATGACGCAACGCTGGAGCGCACGACGGAAGGCTCGGGGCCTGTTCGAGATCTGACGCCCGACAGCCGTCTCGACACGACACTGAAGGGTCTGGGCGAACACGTTCCCACACTCGCCGAGGTACTCGCCATTCTGGCGCCGACGGCGATGCCGCTGCATGTCGAACTGAAGATTGACGAAACGGGAACGGCCTACCCGGACATTGCCGGCAAAGTCGCCCAGGAGCTGAAACGCTTCGGCCTCGAGAAGCGCGCATATCTCACTTCCTTCGACACGTCCGTCCTCGAGGATTGCCGGAGGGAGGCTCCCGAGATCGGCCGACTTGTGTCCGTGAACGCAGCCTGGGCGGAAAGACAGGGCGGGCTCGCGGCCTTTCTCGATCGCGTGGAGGCGCTTGTGGAGATCGTCGCCATCCACCATGAGCTGATGGAAGCCCAATGGCCCCTCATCCGTCAAAAACTCCCCCTCCGGCGCCTCTGCGTGTGGACGCTCAATGACGAGGCCGGAATCCGTCACTGGCTCTACCGCGGCATCGGCCACCTCACCTCGGACGAGCCCGAACGTGCGCTCGCCCTGCGCGCTGCCATGAACTCGTGAATTCGCCCAAAGCGGCACGACCCGATACAACCATCCATTGGAGACAAACAAATGAGCAACATCATCGCAACCGGCTTCAACTCGGGCTCGAAGGACGGAGAGCTCCAAAGCCTTGAGACCGACCTTCGCCGCTTGGCCGATATGGGCGTCGACACGGTGGAACTCGGCCTGACCAGCATCGACTTGATCAGCGGCGGTCGCATCATCAAGGAAAGGGCCGAGAGGCTGCAAGCCCTCACCAGCCAATTCCCCTTCCGTTACACCGTCCACGGACTGGTCTCCTCGAATTTCATGGACCCTGCCACGGTGCGCTACCAGCTCGATGCAGCCAAGGCGCTGATAGAGGTCTGTGACCGGATCGACGCGCGGATCATCGTGCAGCACGGCGGCCACTTGCGCGCCGACCAGATTTCCGAGCGCGCCACCGCCGATCAGCGCGAGCGCGAGGCGCTTTTCGAACTCGCAGAATTCGCCCGGCCCTATGGCGTTCGCATTGCCTTCGAGAACATCTTCACCACCGAGCCCGGACAATACCGCCAGACGCCGGCGGAGGTCGCGGAAACGGTGAAGGCGGTGAACCATCCCAATCTCGTGGCGCTGATCGATTTCAGCCACGCCTATATCGAATCCACCTATCGCGGACTGGATTTCCGTGAGCAGCTGCGCGCCATGGCTCCGGTCACCGGCCACTTGCACGTGCACGATTCCTTCGGCCGCCCGATGGGCTTCTACAAGCCCTTCCACCTTCAGGAGGCTACAGCTCTTGGTCTCGGCGACCTCCACATGCCGCTGGGCTGGGGCGACATCGATTGGGAGGATATTTTCAGCGAGCTGGAATTCCTCCCGGGAACGGTTTTGATGATGGAGATCGGTGCACGTTATCGCAATGAGCAGCCCCAAAGTCTCGAGCGGGCCAGGCAGTTGATGGCGCTCAATGGCGCGCGGACGCCCATCGCCGCCGAATAAGAAGACGAACCGGCCTTCGCCTGCGCGGGAAGGAGCCCGCGCGCAGGCGAGAACGGTTAAACGCGTCAGCAGGTGAGGCTGCGGAACAGGTCGCAGGGCGCTGCGGCGGTTATGCCGCCAGCTCCTCCCGCTGGGCGTTTCGCAATAGGTCCATCATCGCCTGGACGGATTTTGCAGCATGCCGTTCGGCATGACGCAAGGTAGAGAAATGACGCACCGGCAGTTCAAAATTCACTTCATGGAAGCTGCCCACAAGCAGGCGCGGAAGAGCTGCGCGCCTTGACAGCACCGTGGCGCTGCTACCGGCTTCCACGGCAGCCAGACAAGCCTCATTGGAGGGCATTTCCAGCGCGATGGGAAGCGTATCGGGATCGAGCCCCAATGCACGCAGATCGGCTTGGAATGCAGCTCTCGTGCCCGAGCCCGGCTCGCGCATGATCCAGGTCGTCCGCGTCAGATCCTCCGGGGAAACTTGCATCCCATCCGCCCATGGGTGCTGATTGCCGACGATGATGACCAGCCTGTCTTCCGCTACAACTTCCTTTATGAGGCCGGGGAACTCGACCTCCCCTTCCACCACTCCGATATCCGATGTCCCTTCCAGAACGGCAGCGGCCACCGTGCTCGTATTGCCCGGAGAAAGCTGGATCTGCACGCGGGGATATAGGTCGCGATAGCGCACCAGGTGCGGCGGCAGCCAGTAGCTTGCCACGGTCTGAGATGCATGGACCCTGAGGACGCCCGATGCTTCGCCGCCGAGATCCGCCAGGAAGCGCTCGGTTTCTTCGGCTCGACGCAGCAGAGCCTGCGCCTCGGCCAGGAAAAGTCGCCCCTCCTGCGTCAGCTCGATCCTGCGCCCGACGCGATTGAAGAGCGTAACGGTATGCCGCGTTTCGAGCGATGATATCGCGGCACTCACGGCGGATTGCGTCATGTTCAGCGCCTGGGCGGCTCTGGTCACATGTTCTCGCCCGGCCACTTCAATGAAAATGCGTATCTGATCCAGTGTCATGAGATAGGCTTTTGTTCGAAAAAACCGAACGTTTCTAGAATAAATATCCGTTGGATTGATCAGTCTTTCAAGTGCAAACAGGTCCTGCACATTCAGAAGGACTCCCGTGGCACATCCCTCCGACACCCAGCCTGCCCCCGCTGCCACACCTTTCTTTGCGGGCGTTTTATCCCTTCTTCCGGGCGTCGTGCTGACCGCCGCCATCGCGGCAATGGCGCTCATGCTGCGAAACATCATCGGTGTTGCTGCTATGAGCCCCATGATCCTCTCGCTCGTCATCGGCCTCGTGCTGCACAATGTGATTGCACTGCCGTCCCAGACGTCGCCTGGTGTCACCTTCTCGCTGAAGCAAATTCTGAGGCTAGGCATCATTTTGCTGGGCCTGCAGGTTACGGTTTTTGAGATCCTGCAGCTGGGAGGGGCAGCGTTCGCGGTTACGGCGCTGACCCTTGCCGCAACATTCCTGGTGATCCGCTACGCCGGCCCTCTCTTTGGGGTCGACCGGCCGTTGAGCGAGCTGATCGCCGCCGGCACGGCTGTCTGTGGGGCATCGGCAGTGATAGCGGCAAATACGGTCAGCAAAGGCAGCGACGAGGACGTTGCCTATGCGGTCGCATGCGTCTCGATCTTGGGATCGGCAGCGATGCTGATCTACCCGCTTCTGGCGCAACCGCTCGGCCTCGACGCCCTTTCCTTCGGGCTCTGGACCGGCGCAACGATCCATGAGGTAGCCCAGGTGGCGGGGGCCGCATTCCAGCACAGCGAAGCGGCCGGGCAGTTCGGCACGGTTTCGAAGCTCACGCGTGTGCTGATGCTCGCGCCCCTCATTCTCTCCATGGCAGCGATCCGCAATATCGGTCGCGGGACGGACTCCAGGGTGCGTTCCCAAATGCCCTGGTTCGTCCTTGGATTCATCCTCCTCGTTATCTTCAACAGCGTCGTCGATCTTCCCCGATCGCTGAACGAGAACGCTGCCTCCGTGACAGCCTTTCTCCTGTCCATGGCGCTTGCCGCGATGGGGCTGCAGATCGATATCTCAAAACTTCGGGCAAAGGGTTTACGGCCGCTGATGCTCGGCATCTTCGGTTGGCTCTTCATTGCCGTGTTCGGCCTTGCCATGCTGAAATTGTGCGGATTCTGAATTAATAAGCGGGTGAATGAGTATTTCCCGCCTTCGCTCGGAAACTATTCAGGGATCGGCCCGGGCCAGCCCTGTACCGATCTTGCTCTCTCGCCGGGCGGCAGGCCTGTCCTACAGCTTCCAGAGCCGTTTCGCGTTCCCTGAGAAGAGCTTTGCCCGCTCTTCCTCGCTGGTGCCCGAGAAAAGGGCATGCGTGGCAGCAACCCAGGTAGAAAGACCGCCCCCGAGGGTACAGACAGGCCAATCGCTTCCCCAGACGAGGCGGTCCCAGCCGAAGCATTCGACGGTGTGCTCTACCCATGGCTTCAATGTTTCGAGCGTCCAGCGTTCCGCGTCCGCATAGGCGACGACGCCCGAGATTTTCGCTGCCACGTTGGGTCGTTGCGAAATCTCCTTCATATGCGTGCGCCATGGCTCCAATGCTCCGCCCTTGATGTCGGGGGTACCGCAGTGATCCAGGATGAACTGCACCTCCGGGGCCAGATCGACCAGCGCCACCGCCTTCGGCAGCTGGCGCGGCAGCACGCATAGATCGAATGTGAAGCCGGTGCCCGACAACCGCCGGACGTTCTCACGGAAGAGCGGCTGCTCGGAGAGCCCGTCGGGCATCACATGCAGCACGCGCCGGAATCCTCTTATCAGGGGATTGGCCTTCTGGCGCTCCAGATAGGCGGGAAACTCCTCGTTTTCCGGACGGCATGAAGCGATTGCGCCGACGATCAAGCTGTCCGGAGGGTTTGCCAGGCTCGCCACATTTTCGGTTTCCGCCTCCATATCCCCTTCAGCGACATCGACCTCCATGTGAAATGCAGCCTCGATCCCCAGCCGGCGCGCTTCCGCCGCATAGGACGCATAGGAGAAGTCGCGGTCGAGAGGTGGCGTGTTTTCCAGCCAGGGATAGCGAAGCGCCGTCTTGTCGATCACATGCAGGTGGGTGTCGATAATCAATGTACGTCCTCCCTCATCTCCCATCCCGGCGCAACGTTGGATTGGCCTGCCGCATCATAGCAGTTGCACCGTTTGGCCGCGCCGCAAAGTTTCCATAGCGGGGTCATGGAAGCGGTATGATCTGGATGGAGGGAAAAATAGGGTCTAGAAAATGATGCGCGTAGAAGAATCCACTCGCCAACGAGCCTTGGCCAACGTCCCACTCGGAGAAAATCCATGACCAGCAGCCTGCAAGGAAAAACGGTCCTCGTCACTGCCGCGGCGCAGGGTATTGGCCGGGCAAGCGCGCTTGCCTTCGCCCGTACCGGCGCCCGGGTCTACGCCACAGATATCAATGAGAGACTGCTTGCCGAGCTGGATGACCAGGAACACATTGCCACCCGCAAGCTCGACGTGCTGGATAACGGCGCCGTCGCCGCGCTGGTCGAGGAGATCGGCCCGATCGATGTGCTCTTCAATTGTGCCGGCATTGTCCATTCCGGGACCATTCTCAATATGAAGGACGACGAGCTCGAGTTCGCCTTCGACCTCAACGTGAAAGCGATGGTCCGCACGATTCGCGCGGTGCTGCCGGGAATGATAGAGCGTGGAGGCGGGGCGATCATCAACATGTCCTCCGTCGCCTCAAGCATCAAAGGCGTGCCGAACCGCTTCGTCTATGGCACGACCAAGGCGGCTGTGATCGGTCTTACCAAGGCAGTGGCCGCCGACTACGTAGCGCAAGGAATCCGCTGCAACGCCATTTGCCCCGGCACTGTCGAAAGCCCGTCGCTGCAGGAACGGCTAAGGGCGACTGGCGACTACGAGGCCGCCCGTAAAGCCTTCATTGCCCGCCAGCCGATGGGCCGGCTCGGCAGCCCTGAAGAGATCGCCGATCTGGCGGTGCATCTCGCCACCGCAACCTACACGACCGGTCAGGCATATGCCATCGATGGCGGGTGGACGATCTGATCGTAAGGGTGCTGCGCCGCAGCATGAAACGCCATTCCGATAGACCGGGATTGTCCTCCGCCGAGCTTACCCGACCTGGAAAACCCTGTCATAGGTGGCCACGGCCGCCCGCGCCCGTTCACTTATCTCCCTTGTGCCCATACCGGGCCCGTAGAGGCTCGAGCCGAGGCCGAAGGTACGCACGCCCACAGCCTTGTAGTCGGCAAAATCGGCCTCGGACACGCCGCCGACAGCGCCCACCGGAACCTCGCGCGGCAGGACCGCCATGATGGCCTTGATCCCGTTTGGTCCGAGAACAGAGGCCGGGAAGAATTTCAGAGCCGAGGCCCCGGCGCGCGCGGCAGCGAGCGCTTCGGTCGGCGTGAAGACGCCCGGCATCGTGACCATGCCGTAATCGGCGGCGCGCCCGATGACGGCGGGCTCAACATTGGGGCTGACGAGCAGGTTGCCGCCGGCCTCGCGCAGCCTGTCGACATCTTCGGTGGTCAGCACCGTACCGGCACCAATCAGGGTGCCTTCCGGCGCGAGGCGACTGGCCGCCTCGATGGAACGGAACGGCTCCGGTGAGTTTAGAGGCACCTCAATCGCCTCGAACCCTGCCTCCAGCAGCGCTTCGACCACGCCCGGCGCCTCATCGGGCTTCAGCCCGCGAAGGATGGCGACGAGGTCACGCTTAAGCTTCGGCCAAGTTATTCTTTTCATACTGCAGCCCTTTCCGGCCATAGCGCGAGGGCGGCGCTGTGAAGCCCCCGGCGCACCAAATCCTGCCCGTCGCGCGTGCGACATGCGATGCCCGCGACGGCCAGCGCCGCCTCATAGGCTTTCGCCTGCGCGCCATCGGCAACGAGCGTGACCTCCATCTGTTCCCGCAGATCCTTCCGCGCAGCGGCAATTTCCGCGCCGATCAAAAGACCCGAAAGCCGGGCTTTTGCATCCGGGGCGGCAGCACCGTCGAGGAGAGAGGCGGCGCGGATCGAGAAAAGCTTCTCTGTCAGGCCTGCACCTCCCACCATTTCTTCCACGGCATCCTGGAAAGCGGGCGACGTGCTGTCGCCCTCGCCCGCAGCAACCATCTCGCGCAGGATCGAGTGTTGGCTCAAAACCGCAAAGAGCTCGCCTGTCATGTAGGTGGCAAAGCCCACAAGCCCGCCCTCCTCGACCCGCGCCCATTTCGAGTGCGTGCCGGGCAGGCAGAAGAGGCCGGTGGTGCCGCTTTCCGCCCATGCGCCGGCAAGCTGCGTCTCCTCGCCGCGCATCACATCCTCGCGGCCCTTCCCGCGCTGGCACACGCCCGGCAAAATGCGCACGTCGCGCGCGAGCCCATCGATCTTGATGGCATCCGCATAAAGGCCTTCCAGGCTGGCCGGCGTTTCGCGATATGGGGCCTCGCGCCAGCCGCCTCGCGCACCTGCCATCCCCGCCACGACGACGGGCAGGTCCGAGCCTGCTCCGATCGCTGCCAGATGGGCTTCAAGAACCGGCTCGAAGCGGTCGGGCTGGCAGGCGCGCATCCCTTCCCCGCTGGACCGCTCGGCAAGCGCCGCGCCATTCGCATCCAGAAGCCAGAGACGGAAATTCGTCGTGCCCCAATCCACCGCTGCGCAGAAAGGAGCCATTACAGCCGAACCTCAGAGGCCCTGAAGATCGCCCGGAAGCAGGCTCGCCGGCATGTCCTGATAGGCCACCGGGCGCAGGAAGCGGCGTATTGCCAGCGTGCCAACGGAGGTGGTGGAAGCATTGGTGCTCGCCGGGTAAGGCCCGCCATGCATCATCGCGTCGCTCACCTCGACCCCGGTCGGGAAACCGTTCGCGATAAGGCGCCCCGCCTTCCGCTGCAGGATCGGCATCAATGAAGCCGCAAGCGCCGTGTCGGCGTCATCCATATGCAGCGTGCAGGTGAGCTGGCCTTCGACACGGCGAGCGATCTCGCGCATCTCATCCTCGTTCTTCGCCCGCACGACGATGCCGAAGGGGCCGAACACCTCCTCGTGCAGCGCCGGGTTGGAAAGCCACTCTTCTCCCGTTGTCTCCAGGAGGTCCGGCCCCGCATGGCGACCTTCCGCCTTGGAGGCGAGGCGCGAACGGACGCAGTTCAGGCCGATGACCTTGTCGCGTCCGGTCCGGTAGGCCTGAGCGATGCCCGCCGTCAACATCGGCTGTTCGGCGATCTTCTGGAGAGCAATCTGCGCAGCGTCCAGGAAGGTCTCCACATCGCTGCCGTCAAGCGCGATCGCCACGCCCGGATTCGTGCAGAACTGGCCGACGCCCATGGTGAGCGAGGCGGCCCAGCCCTCTGCGATCTTCTCGCCGCGCGCGGCGAGCGCCGCCGGAAGCAAGAACTGCGGGTTGATTGAGCCAAGCTCGCCGTAGAACGGGATGGGCTCGGGTCTCGCCTGCGCAAGATTGAAGAGCGCGCGCCCGCCGCCTGTGGAGCCGGTGAAGCCGATGGCGCGGATCAGAGGATGGGTGACCAGTGCCTCACCCGCCTCGCGGATGTTGCTTTGAACGAGCGAGAAGACACCGGGGTGCTGACCGATCTTGCGAATTGCAGCTTCGATCGCTTCGGCGACGATCTCGCCCGTGCCGGGATGAGCCTGATGCCCCTTCACCACGACCGGGCAGCCGGCGGCGAGAGCGGAAGCCGTATCACCCCCCGCAGTCGAGAAGGCGAGCGGGAAGTTCGAGGCACCGAACACGCCCACAGGGCCGATGGGCAGTTGCATCAGCTTCAGGTCCGGCTTGGGGGCCGGCTGGCGATCGGGATTGGCCGGGTCATGCCGGCGGTCGAGATAGTCACCCTTTTCGATGTGGCTCGCAAAGAGGCGCAGCTGCCCGGTCGTGCGGCCGCGCTCCCCATTGATGCGGGCTTCGGGAAGGCCACTTTCCTGGGTGGCGATCTCGGTGATCGCCTCGGCACGCGCCTCGATCTCGTCGGCAATGGCACGCAGGAAGGCCGCACGGTCGGCGCGGCTCGTGGCGCCGTAGGTCCAGAATGCCTCCTCCGCTGCCTTGGCAGCTTTGTCGACCTCAGCCGCACTCCCAACGGCAAAATCATAGGTAGGGCCGGTTACCGGATCGGACGCAAAGGTCTTTTCGCCTCCCACCCACTCGCCGGCAATCAGATGTTTTCCGCGTGGCTTGAAGCTCTGAGGCATAGCGTACTCCATGATGACTGACGGCAGAATTTTGTGCCCTTATCTATTCGTGGAAAGCCTCCACGTCCACCTTTCGCCCGAGAAGAAATGCATCGGCCACCAGCCTGTGCGGTGCAAGGTCGACATCACTCTCGCCCGCCTTCAAAAGCTCGGCAAAGCGATGATAGATACCGTCATATTCGGCTTCCAATCCGCTTGGCTGCTCATGGCCATCGATGGACATCCTGCTGCCGCCCTCGGAAAGGAGAAGCAGGCCCGCCTCCGTCTCGATGCGGATATCCCAGGTCTGTGGCCCCTCCTGGCGCCAGTCGAAATCGGCCGTGACACGGAAACCTGCAAGACTGCTCATGAGAAGATTGGCGGCGATCGGCGTCTGGCGGTTCTCCGGCATCTTCAGTGTCGCTTCGGTGACGAAGACCGGCTGCACGATGGCCGTCAAAATCGACAGCGCGTTGATCCCGGGGTCGAAAACGCCGAACCCCCCGGGCTCCCAGATCCAGGCCTGTCCCGGATGCCAGCGCCGCACGTCCTCTTTCCAGACGATATCGATGTGGCGGACCGCCTTGCCCTGCAGCCATCGTCGTGCCGGCTCAACACATGGCGCGAAGCGCGAATGCCAGGTGGCGAAGAGCGTCACGTTCTTCTCGCGCGCAAGCTCCACTAGTGCCTCAACTTCCCCGACTGTAGTGCCGGGCGGCTTTTCGAGGAGGACATGGCGGCCAGCCCTCAACGCCGCCACCGCCATTGCGTAACGCGGCACGGGTGGGACGCACAGCGCCACGGCCGGGATGTCCGGCCGCTCGCGCAGCATAGTCTCCAGATCGGTGTAATTGTCCACCCCGTCTACCTTGCCATGCCGGCTGACGGCAGCCGCGAGCTCGAACTCGGCGGAGCGCGCAATCGAGGGAAGATGCTGGTCCCGAGCGATCTTGCCGATGCCAACGACGGCGATCTTGGTGCCGGCTTCACTTACCATGGCTGTCTCCCCTCAGTGGGAATCCCTGCCCACGGCGCTGCCGCGGCAACCCTTGAGAAAATCGAAGTCCGCGCCCGTATCCGCGCCCTGCACATGGTCGTGGAAGAGCTGCGCATACCCACCCTCCGGCCTATGAACAATCGGCCGCCACTCGGCCAGCCGACGCCCCAGCTCCGCCTCGGATATGTCGAGATGCAGGCGCCGGTTGGGAACGTCGAGTTCGATCACGTCACCATTCCTCACCACCGCAAGCGGCCCGCCGACCGCCGCCTCAGGTGAGGTGTGGAGCACCACAGTGCCATAGGCCGTGCCGGACATACGGGCGTCGGAAATGCGCACCATATCGGTGATGCCCTTGCGCAGCACTTTGGGCGGCAGGCCCATATTGCCGACTTCCGCCATGCCGGGATAACCCCTCGGTCCGCAATTCTTCAGGACCAGCACACAGCTCTCGTCCACGTCCAGCGCCTCGTCATTGATCTTCGCCTTGTAGTCGTTGATGTCCTCGAAAACGACAGCGCGGCCGCGATGATGCATGAGATGCGGCGACGCGGCCGACGGTTTCAGCACCGCTCCCTTTGGTGCCAGGTTGCCGCGCAAGACCGCGATACCGCCCTGAGGCGTCAGCGCCCTTTCCACGGGGCGGATGACGTCGTCGTTCCAGTTCTTGACGTCCTTCACCTCGTCCCAGATCGGGCCGCCGGAGACGGTGAGCGCGTCCTTGTGCAGCAGACCGCCTTCGCCCAGCCTCTTGATCACCACCGGCAAGCCACCCGCGTAAAAGAACTCCTCCATCAGGTATTTGCCCGACGGCATCAGGTTCACGATCGTGGGGACGTCGCGTCCGAGCCGATCCCAGTCTTCCAGCGTGAAGTCGATGCCCACGCGGCCGGCGATCGCCAAGAGATGGATCACAGCATTGGTGGAGCCGCCGATCGCTCCGTTTACCCGAACCGCATTCTCGAAGGCGCGGCGGGTGAGG
Organism: Chelativorans sp. J32; assembly: GCF_000518985.1. Lineage (GTDB taxonomy): Bacteria > Pseudomonadota > Alphaproteobacteria > Rhizobiales > Rhizobiaceae > Chelativorans. The sequence goes on along the minus strand of NZ_JAEQ01000022.1, from coordinate 55,003 downwards.
ATGTCGGAAGGCTTGAGATCATCCTTCACCATCTGGACGATGCGCCGGCCGGACAAGTGTGCCATCACGCGCCGGCGACTGTCGACGGCTGGAATTGCAGCATTGCCGGAGAGGGCCATGCCAAGCGCTTCGGCCATGGAAGCCATGGTGGAGGCGGTGCCCATCGTGTTGCACGAGCCAGGCGAACGGCTCATCGCCTGCTCGGCGTCCAGGAAATCGTCCCGGCTCATGGTACCCGCCTTGATGGCCTCCGACATCTGCCAGAGCGCAGTGCCGGAGCCCACGCGCTCGCCGCGGAACCAGCCATTGAGCATCGGACCGCCCGAGACCAGGATCGCGGGGATATCGACGCTGGCAGCTCCCATCAGCAGTGCCGGCGTGGTCTTATCGCAGCCGGCAAGCAGGACAACCCCATCGAGCGGATTGGCGCGCAACGCCTCCTCAACGTCCATCGCAGCCAGATTGCGGTACATCATAGCGGTCGGGCGAAGCGCACTCTCGCCCGGCGAGAAGACCGGGAACTCCAGCGGCAGCCCACCCGCCTCGTAGATGCCGTGCTTCACCCGCTCGGCGAGGTCCCGCAGATGCGCGTTGCATGGGGTGAGCTGCGACCAGGTGTTGCAGATGCCGATCACCGGCCGGCCATCGAAGAGATCGGCCGGCAGACCCTGATTCTTCATCCAGGAGCGATGATAGATGTGGTCGCGCGAGGTACCGCCAAACCATTCCTGGGACCTTAGCTTCCTCGGCCAGGGTTTTGGGGTGAATCCGCTCATGCCAAACTTCCTTTCCGGTCCGCCGCCCGGGCTTCTTCTGCTTCGTCATCCGGGACGCCGGGAAACAAGCTCTCGGCGGCCAATTGCCGCGAGACGTGGAGTGCGTCCGGACTGCGATATCGACACCTTTCAGCACCGTCTCTGCGGAGATCGCGCCTTTCAATGGGCCCAAGTCTCGCTTCGCTCGGCGGGGATGACGGGTGTTGCATTGGCTCCGATCTAAAACCCGTGCGCCTTGGTCCTAGAGCGCCATCACCTTCGTATCGCGCTTCTTCTCCCGCCGGTGCGGATTCCGCAGCGGCAAGCCGAATTCGGGTGCGGAGATCTCGAACAGGTCACCTTCCCCGCAGGAAATACCATCCGTAAAGGAAAGCGTTGCCGTGCCGAACATGTGCACGTGCAGGTCGCCCGGTTGGCAGAAGAGCGCATATTTGAAGTGGTGATGCTCCAGATTGCCGATGGTGTGGGACATGTTGTCCTCGCCTGAGAGGAATTCCTTTTCCCAGACCACTTCGCCATCACGCCAGACGCGGGACACGCCGCGGATATCCGCAGGCAATTCGCCCACAAGAAGCTCGGGACCGAAGGAAGCCGGCCTGAGCTTGGAATGCGCCAGATAGAGATAATTGATGCGCTCCGTCACATGGTCGGAAAACTCGTTGGCCAGCGAGAAGCCGACGCGGAACGGCCGGCAATCCCTGCCGATAAGATAGAAGCCGGCAATCTCCGGCTCCTCACCTCCATCCAACGCGCAATCAGGTGAGACGAGCGGATCGCCGGACGCCACGGCATTGACGCCGGTTCCCTTGTAAAACCACTCGGGCTGCACCCCCTCTTTGCCCGGCCCCGGCTTGCCGCCCTCGAGACCCATGCGGAACATCTTCATCGAGTCCGTCATGCCGGCCGTATCCGCCGCCGCGTGCATCGCATCGCGGGCCGAGGCCGAGCCGAGATGCGTTAGGCCCGTGCCGGTCAAGAACATATGGGCGGGATCGGGATGGCGCACCGGCACATCCAACGCACCCTCCGCCGCAAGCCTTTCGAGATTCACCGCCTGGCCCAGCCCGCGACGCTCGACCGCCGCCGAGAGTTTCTCGCCCGTCTCGATCGCCTCCATGGCAAGCGCATAGGTGCTTGCCACCCCGTTCACGAGCCGTGCATCGGGACCGCGGCGGCAGATCACGCCGCCCTTCTTCAACTGTGAAAGATGCATGTTGCTAGGCCGCCTTGTTCTTGTTGTAGACGTCGAAGATCACGGCTGCGAGCAGCACGAGTCCTTTGATCACCTGCTGATAGTCGATGCCGATGCCGAGGATCGACATGCCGTTGTTCATCACACCCATGATGAAGGCGCCCACGACCGCGCCGGTGATCTTGCCCACACCGCCCGACATGGATGCCCCGCCGATGAAGACGGCAGCGATCACATCGAGTTCGAAGCCGACGCCCGCCTTCGGCGTCGCCGTATTGAGCCGGGCGGCGAAAATGAGCCCCGCGAGAGCCGCCAGCATGCCCATATTGGCGAAGGTGAGAAAAGTGAGCCGCTCCGTGCGGATGCCCGAGAGTTTGGCCGCCTTCTCGTTGCCCCCGAGCGCATAGATGCGGCGCCCGATCGTGGTCGAGTTGGTGACGAAAGTGTAGATCACCGTCAGCACCGCCATGGTGATGAGCACGTTCGGGAAGCCGCGATAAGTCGCAAGCAGGTAGGAGAGAAAGATGATCGCTGCGGCTATCAAGCCGTTCTTGGCGACAAAGAAAGCGAAGGGCTCGCCTTCCATGCCGTATTTGGTATGACGCTGGCGGTTGCGCATGGCCATAAAGACCAGCACCGCCGCGGTGATGGCGCCGAGCAGGATGGCGGTTATATTCGGCCGGCCGACGCCAAAGACGTCCGGGATGAAGCCGGTGCTCAGCAGTTGGAAGGAGCGCGGAAACGGCCCGACCGACTGTCCCGCCAACACCCAAAGCGTGAGGCCGCGGAAAACCAGCATGCCGGCAAGGGTCACGATGAAGGAGGGGATGCGCCAATAGGCGATCCAATAACCCTGGGCCGCACCTATGAGAATTCCGAGCAGCAGGCATGCCGGAATGACGCCGAGTGGGGAGATGTCGTACTGCACCAGCATGACGGCCGCGACTGCGCCAACGAAGCCTGCCACCGAGCCCACCGAAAGGTCGATATGGCCGGCGACAATGACGAGCAGCATGCCGAGCGCCATGATGACGATATAGCTGTTTTGAAGGATCAGATTGGTGAGGTTGACCGGCCTCATCAGCGTGCCGTCGGTGACCACCTGAAAGAAGCCCATGATCACGACGAGCGCGATCAGCATCCCGTACTCGCGCACATGGGTTTGCAGGTGGCTGCCGATCGAGGATACGGCTCCTTCCGCCTTGGTCTCGCCGAGAGGCTCGGCCGTCTTTCTCTGACGAGCAGACAACTCAGACATTGGATTTCGACCTCACGATCATGGACATGATCTTCTCCTGGCTCGCCTCGCTCCCTGCGAGCTCGCCTGCGATTGCACCCTCGTTCATGACATAGATGCGGTCGCACATGCCCAGCAGTTCCGGCATTTCGGATGAGATCATGAGGACCCCCTTCCCCTGTCCCGCCAACTCATTGATGATGCTGTAGATCTCGAACTTCGCGCCCACATCGATGCCGCGCGTCGGCTCGTCGAGGATCAACACCTCCGGCTCGGTGAAAAGCCATTTGGCCAAGACCACCTTCTGCTGGTTCCCGCCCGAAAGGTTCATCACCTTTTGGAACACGGTCGGCGTGCGCACACCCAGCGCCCTGCGATACCGCTCCGCCACCTGCCGTTCCTCGGCATTGTCGATCACGCCGCTCTTCGCCACACGCATCAAATTGGCGAGCGTGGTGTTGCGCAGGACATTCTCTTCCAGGATCAGGCCCAGCGCCTTCCGGTCCTCCGTCACATAAGCGAGGCCGTTGGCGATGGCGCGGTTGACGGTGGAGACGTCGATCTCCTTGCCGCGCAGCTTCACGGTCCCAGAGATATTGCGGCCATAGCTCCGGCCGAAAAGGCTCATGGCGAATTCCGTGCGGCCCGAGCCCATCAGGCCGGCAATGCCTACAACCTCTCCGGCAGCAACCCTGAGCGAGACATCGCGGATCATCTGCCGATCCGACTGGAGAGGATGCCAGACGTTCCAGTTCGTGACCTCAAGAAGTGTTTCGCCGATCTTAGGCGTGCGCTCCGGATAGCGGTGTGCCATGTCGCGACCTACCATGTCGCGGATGATATGCTCCTCGCTGATTTCTTCGGCCCCGCAGTCGAGCGTGGAAACGGTACGCCCATCGCGCAGCACCGTGATGGTGTCCGCGACCCGGTTCACCTCATTGAGCTTGTGCGAAATGAGGATCGAGGAGATGCCCTGTGCCTTGAATTCAAGGAGCAGGTCGAGAAGCTTCTGGCTGTCATTCTCCTGGAGGGCGGCGGTAGGCTCATCGAGAATGAGAAGCTTCACCTCCTTGGAAAGCGCCTTGGCAATCTCCACGAGTTGCTGTTTGCCGACGCCGAGCGTGTCGACCCTTGTGGAAGGGCTTTCCCGCAGGCCCACTTTCTTGAGCAGTCGCTCGGTGCGCGCGTTCGTCTCGGGCCAGTCGATAACGCTGCCCTTTGCGATCTCATTGCCGAGAAAGATGTTCTCGGCAATGGACAGAAGCGGCACCAGAGCCAGTTCCTGGTGGATGATGATGATGCCGATCTTCTCGCTATCGGCGATGCCGGAAAAGGCCACCGGACGGCCCTCGAAAAAGATCTCGCCCTGATAGGAACCGTGCGGATAGACACCCGACAGCACCTTCATCAGCGTGGATTTTCCGGCACCATTCTCTCCGACCAGCGCATGGATTTCGCCCCGCGCCACCTTCAGGTTGACGTCATCGAGAGCCTTCACGCCAGGAAAGCTCTTGGTGATGCCGCGCATCTCCAGAATAGGTTCCATGGGTAACCGCACCTAAAACGACCCGCCCGAACGGACGGGCGGGTCGGATCGCAGCATTCGTTACTGAATCTGGTCCTTGGTGTAGTAGCCGCTACCGATCAGCACTTCCTCCCAGTTCGACTTGTCGACCAGAACCGGCTTGAGGAGATAGGACGGCACGACCTTGACGCCGTTGTCATAGGTCTTGGTGTCGTTGATCTCGGGCTCGCCACCCTGCAGGAGCGCGTCGACCATACCGACCGTCACCCGTGCAAGCTCGCGCGTATCCTTGAAGATGGTGGAATATTGCTCGCCGGCGAGGATCGACTTCACCGAGGGTATCTCGGCATCCTGGCCTGTGACGATCGGCATTTTCAGGTCGCCCGAACCATAACCCACGCCCTTGAGCGAGGAGAGGATGCCAATGGACAAGCCGTCATAGGGCGAAAGGACGCCGTTCACCTCCTTGTCCGTGTAGAAGCCGGAAAGCAGGTTATCCATGCGCGACTGCGCAACCGCCCCGTCCCAGCGAAGCGTTCCGACCTTGTCCATACCCATCTGGCCGGACGGAATAGCGATTTCGCCGGAATCAATCATCGGCTGCAGAACCGACATGGCGCCGTCGTAAAAGAAATAGGCGTTGTTGTCGTCCGGCGAGCCGCCGAATAGCTCCACATTCCAGGGCTTCTGGTCTGGGAAACGTTCCTTCAGGCCATTAACCAGCGAGGTCGCCTGCTGAACGCCAACCTGGAAATTGTCGAATGTCGCGTAATAGTCCACGTGCTCGCTGTCGCGGATCAGTCGGTCATAGGCAATGACCTTGATGTCCGATGCGGCCGCATTCTCAAGCGCGTTGGACAGCGTGGTGCCGTCGATCGCCGCGATCACCAGCACGTTGACGCCCTTGGTGATCATGTTCTCGATCTGCGCCAGCTGGTTCGGGATGTCGTCCTCGGCATATTGCAGATCGGTTTCGTAGCCTGCCGCCTTGAACTGCTCGACCATCGAGTTTCCATCGGAGATCCAGCGGGCCGAGGATTTCGTCGGCATGGCGATGCCGATCAGCCCCTTCTCCTGTGCCTGAGCCGCACCGGTGAAGAGCGCAGCCCCCAGCGCGAGCGACGCGAAAATGGATGTGATTCTTTTCATTACTTCCTCCCAAGGACACCGGGCACGGCCCGGTTTGCAACATTTCACCGCGCCCGGCGGCAGTGCGCAAGAACGAACCGGACCAACCTGATCCGCCGGCGACCCTATTGGAGAGAAATCATACCAATCAAATGCATTTTTTGTTCATTCGCATACCAATTACGCTATGCTCATGCCATGAAAGATGCGACCTCGAGACTCAAGCTCAGCCACTACCGCCTGATTGCCGCCATTGCGGAGCACGGCCAGCTTAGCCCTGCGGCGGCGGCCCTTTCCATGACGCAGCCGGCGGCGTCGCGCATGCTTAGGGAGGTCGAGCTCCTTGTCGGTGCGCCTCTCTTCCAACGGCATGCGAAGGGCATGAACCTGACCGAAATCGGCAGGCTGGTCGCCCGTCACGCGGAATCCCTCCTTACCGAAATCCGCGAGACGATGGTGGAGGTGGAGGAGTTCAAGCTCGGCAAAGGCGGCCGGGTGCGCGTCGGAGCGGTTACCGGCGCGGCGGTCGGCTATGTGATGCCCGCGATTCAGAAGCTGAAGGCGACCTCTCCGAATGCCGACGTGCATATCGACGTGGCGCCCAGTGATGCGCTGATCCGCGATCTTGCTTCCGGCCATTTCGATTTCGTGCTCGGCCGCGTGCCGCCGCCCTTTGATGCGCGTGATTTCATCATCTCCCGGGGAAGAAATGAGATCGTCGATCTTGTGGTACGGGGAAACCATCCGCTTGCCGGCACCGACACGATCTCCATCGCAGACCTTAGCGATTACGAATGGATCCTGCAATCGGCCGGTACGCCATTGCGCGTCGTCGTGGAGGAGGCGTTCCTTGCCGCCGGTGGCGCCGTGCCCCGCAACATCATCAACACGACTTCCCTGCTCGCCATGATGGCTCTCCTCGTCACCTCGGATGCGATCGCGCCGCTCTCGCGCGAGGTTTCCGATCTTCTCGGCGGCAATGGCGGAGGGCTCGGGCTTGCCGTCTTGCCGATCCGCGAAGCACTGGTGGTTGCCCCCTACCATCTGCTTTCGCTGAAAACCCGGCCTCTCTCGCCGCTTGCCTCGCGGCTGAAGGAGCTGATCCTGAAGGAACTCGACCGTTTTGAGCCCGCTTAGATCTTCACTTCTTTCCGCGATGCTGCTGCGGGAATACGCTCAGCACGAGCATAGCTCCTGATTCGGTTCGGTTGGAGGAACAAGTATGATCCTTTGTTGCGGAGAAGCGTTGATCGACATGCTGCCGCGCGAGACGGCGGATGGCGATGCCGCATTCGTACCGCATGTGGGCGGCTCGGTCTTCAACACCGCAATCGCGCTCGGGCGGCTCGACATCCCCGTCTCCTTCTTTTCCGGCCTGTCGGAGGATCTTTTCGGGGTGCGGCTTCAAGATGCGTTGCGCGCTAGCGGCGTTGACCTCACCCACGCCATTGTTTCGAGCCGTCCGACGACGCTTGCATTCGTTTCACTCAGCGACGGCCAGGCGAGCTATGACTTCTATGACGAGAACACGGCAGGGCGGATGCTGTTCGAAGCCGATCTGCCGGACCTGGACGATGGCGTGGAGGCGCTTCTTTTCGGCGGCATCAGTCTTGCAACAGAACCCTGCGGCAGCACCTATGAGAGCTTGATGGCACGGGAGAGCTCCACGCGCGTCATCATGCTTGATCCCAACATCCGCCAGGCATTCATTCGCGATCCACTGGCACATAAGGCACGCATGCGGCGCCTGATGGCCATTGCGGATATCGTCAAGATTTCCGAGGAGGATCTCGCCTGGTTCGGAGGCCCTGCCTCGGCGGCGGAGGTGGCACAGGTTCTGCTCGCAGCGGGAACCAAGCTGGTTATCGTGACCACGGGCCCCAAAGGGGCGTCGGCCTATTGGCGGGGCGGAAGCTTCGTCATCAGCGCCGTCAACGTGACGGTTGTGGACACCGTCGGTGCCGGAGATTCATTCAATGCCGGTATCCTGGCTGCACTCAGGAAGACAGGCTTTCTCAAGAAGGAAAGGCTGGCTTCTCTGACGACAGAGGTTGTCCGGGACGCCCTCTCCTTCGCCACCCGCGTTGCGGCCGTGACCGTTTCGCGCGCCGGAGCCAATCCACCCTGGGCGGATGAGATTTAGCCCGATTCAATAATAACGATACGCCTAAACAGGAGGCGCCAAAGGGTCCACCGGCGTTTCCACACCATCATCAAGCGCGCCCTTCGGCGATGAAAAAGGGATTGGCGAACGCCTCAAGCCCCTCTCCTTCCCTCGGACCATAGGTGAGTAGCTCACCGTCAAGGGTTAGCGTCCGGCCGCCCGCCGCACGGAGCACAGCGTCGCCCGCCGCCGTATCCCACTGCATGGTGCGGCCGAAGCGCGGATAAAGATCCGCTTCGCCGCGGGCCAGCATGCAGAATTTCAGCGAAGAGCCGATGGAGACGGTATGCGCGCCCGGGTATCGGGCGATGAAGTCCTCGGTCTCCGGCGTCGAATGGGAGCGGCTTGCAAGTATCGCCGGTGGATTCCTGCGCAATCGGGCACAGATCTGACGGCGGCTCTTCTCTACCCCCTCTCTGCATTCCACCTCGAAGGCGCCGCCGATCCTCCCTGAATAGAGCAGGCCTCGTGCGGGGGCATAGACGACACCCACGACCGGCGCGGCGTTCTTTATCAGGGCTATGTTGACGGTAAAATCCGGCCGATGCTCGATGAACTCCCGGGTGCCATCGAGCGGATCGACCAGGAAGAAGCCCTCGTCGACACAGGCCGGCAGCACGCCGCAAGAAGCCTCCTCTTCGGAAACGCAAGGTGTTCCCGAGACGGAAGACCTGAGCCCGGTCAGAATAATTCTCTCGGCGGCGCGGTCGGCCTCGGTCACCGGAGACGCATCGGACTTCCGTTCGACGCGGACCCCCGCTTCGTAATGCCTCATGATCTCACGGCCCGCGCTCAGCGCCAGTTCTTCGAAAAGCGCCAGAAGAGCGGTTTCGTCCGTGGCGGACCGGGTGGCATGGTTCAACAATAGCCTCGCTCCCGCAGCCAGCTTTCCAACTCGTCCGCCATATTTTCGAGCGAGCGGCCCAGGGTACGCAAGTGGAGATCCGGATTTTCCGGTATTTCGTAAGGGGAATCCACGCCCGTGAAGTTCTTTAGTTCACCCTTAAGCGCCCGCGCGTAGAGCCCCTTCGGATCGCGCCTGGCGCATTCCTCGAAGGGCGTATCGACGAACACCTCGATGAACTCCCCGTCTCCCATCAGGTCGCGCGCCATACGGCGTTCGGCCTGGAAGGGAGAGATGAAGGATACGAGCACGATGAGCCCGGCATCCACCATCAAGCGGGCCACCTCGGCCACGCGGCGGATGTTCTCCACCCGATCCTCCTCGGTGAAACCCAAATCCCGGTTCAGACCGTGGCGCACATTGTCGCCATCGAGGATATAGGTGTGCCGTCCCGCTGCGTGCAGCTTCTTTTCCAGGAGATTGGCGATCGTCGATTTTCCAGAACCCGAAAGGCCGGTGAACCAGAGCACAGCCGGCTTCTGGTGCTTCAGGGCGGCACGGGAGGCTTTCGTGACGTCCATTGCCTGCCAATGAATGTTCGCGGCTCGGCGAAGCGGATGCAGGATCATGCCCGCGCCGACCGTCGCGTTCGTTACCCGGTCGATCAGAATGAAGGAACCGGTCGATCGGTTCTCCTTGAAGGAATCGAAGACGATGGGGGCCTGGAGCGACAGATTGCAGACGCCGACCTCGTTCAGGTCGAGGCTCTTGGCCGCCTCGTGGGCGAAGTTGTTGATGTTCACCCGGTGCTTCAGATGCGTAACCGTGGCGCTTACCTCCTCCGTCTCGGTCCGCAGCAGATACATGCGGCCGGGCAATAGCGGATGCTCATCGAACCAGACGACATTGGCCGCAAACTGGTCCGCCACGTTGGGCCGAGATTCCGGTGTTACCAGCATCTCGCCGCGCGACACCTCCACCTCGTCCTCAAGCAGCAGCGTGACTGCCTGGCCCTCGGACGCGCTCGCCAGGTCCCCGTCATAGGTGACGATGCGCTTCACACGCGTGCGCCGCCCGGATTTCGCGACCATCACCTCGCTGCCGACGGCAATGGAGCCGGAAGTGATCGTGCCCGCAAACCCGCGGAAATCGAGATTGGGCCGGTTCACATATTGCACAGGGAACCGGAAGGGCCGCGCCCGGTCCTCGGCCCCAATCTCCACGTTTTCCAGATGCCCGATCAGCGAAGGGCCCGCATACCAAGGAGTGCGCTCGGAAACGCTCGTGACATTGTCGCCGTGGCGAGCCGATATCGGGATTGCGACCACCGAGGAAAAATCGAGATCGCTCACGAAGGATTCATAGTCGGCAATGATACGCTCAAAGGCCTGCTGATCGAAATCGACGAGATCGATCTTGTTCACCGCCAGCACGATGTGTCTGATCCCGAGCAGCGATGCGATGATCGAATGGCGGCGCGTCTGTTCCAGGACGCCCTGGCGCGCATCCACCAAAACCACAGCAAGATCGGCGGTCGAGGCGCCGGTAGCCATGTTTCGGGTGTATTGCTCATGGCCGGGCGTGTCCGCGACGATGAATTTGCGTTTCGGCGTGGAGAAGAAGCGATAGGCCACATCGATGGTGATGCCCTGCTGGCGCTCGGCTTCCAGACCATCGACCAGCAAGGCCAGATCGATGTCACCTCCCGTCGTGCCGTGCTTCTTCGAATCCTGCTCCAGCACGGAGAGCTGATCCTCGAAAATCAGCTTCGTGTCGTAGAGCAATCTGCCGATCAGCGTCGACTTGCCATCATCGACGGAGCCGCAGGTCAGAAACCGCAGGAGCGTCTTGCGTTCCTGGGTTGCGAGATAGGTGCGGATATCTGCAGCTTCCGCCTCGGTGTCGAGAAGCGCGGCTGCGGCATTGGCAGTCAGCATCAGAAATATCCCTCGCGCTTCTTCTTTTCCATCGAGCCCGCCTCGTCGCTATCGATGAGGCGCCCTTGGCGCTCCGAAGTCCGTGCGGTGAGCATTTCCGAGACGATGTCTTCGAGCGTCGCAGCGGTGGAATCGATCGCTCCGGTCAGCGGATAGCAACCAAGTGTGCGGAAACGCACCATGCGCTCCTCCACCACCTCTCCCGGAAGGAGCTTCATCCGCTCATCGTCGACCAGGATCAACATCCCGCCGCGGTTTACCACGGGCCGCTTCTTCGCAAAGTAAAGCGGTACGATCGGGATACCCTCGTGCAGAATGTATTGCCAAATGTCGAGCTCGGTCCAGTTCGACAGCGGGAACACCCGGATCGACTCGCCAGGGGCCACGCGGGTATTGTAGATCTTCCACATTTCGGGGCGCTGGTTCTTGGGATCCCAGGCATGGTTTGCCGTACGAAAGGAGAAGATGCGTTCCTTGGCGCGGGACTTCTCCTCATCCCTCCTGGCACCGCCGAACGCCGCGTCGAAGCCGTATTTATCGAGCGCTTGCCTCAGTCCCACGGTCTTCATGATGTGCGTGTGCACATTCGAGCCGTGGTCGAACGGGTTGATACCGTCCCGCACACCCTCTTCATTGATATGGACGAGGAGATCAAACCCCAGTTCCGCCGCCATGCGGTCGCGGAAGGCGATCATCTCCCTGAATTTCCACGTGGTGTCCACATGAAGAAAGGGAAAAGGCGGCCTGGCCGGATAGAAGGCCTTCATCGCCAGATGCAACAGCACCGACGAATCCTTGCCTACGGAATAGAGCATCACCGGTCGTGCAAAATTCGCCGCCACCTCCCGCATGATGTGGATCGATTCGGCTTCGAGCCGCTGGAGGTGGGTGAGATCTGCCGCCATTTCGACCAATGACCTGTTCCGGATAGCGGCCCTAAGCGCCGCTTGTCGGAAATAGCATTGGGCCATCAGCCACCTCAAGGTGACCAAAACTAAAGGCGCGGCAGGATCGATCCTGCCTTTGCGCCATTTGCGGCTAAAGCGAAAACTTCTTCCGTCAGCGCTTTCGCACGGAAGCTGACTACCCTTCCACGGCTTGGCGGATGGTGAGGATGATGCGGTCCTGATCGGCTTCCGTGAGGTAGGGGTGCATCGGCAAGCAGAGAATGCGCTCGGGCAGGCTCTCTGAAACCGGCAATCCCTTCGGCGTCCGCGGATAGGCGGCATATGCCTCCTGCAGGTGCAGCGGCTTTTCGTAATAAACGACGGAGGGAATGCCTTCATCCTTTAGTGCTGCCCTGACCTTGTCGCGGGCCGGCGTCTCGATCGCGTATTGCGCCCAGGCCGAACGATTGCCGGCGGGAATCACCGGAACCTTCACCACCTCGGCGAGGGCCTCGCTGTAGCGCGCCGCGACCTTCTGGCGAAGCTCCATCTCCTCCGGGAGTATGGCGAGCTTCTCGATCAGGATCGCCGCCTGCATCGTATCGAGCCGCGAATTCAGCCCAACCCGGACATTGTCGTATTGGCTTTTGCCCTTGCCATGGAAGGCGACGGAACGGAGGATTTCTGCAAGCTCGGCGTCATTGGTGAACATGGCTCCGCCGTCCCCGTAGCAGCCGAGCGGTTTTGCCGGATAAAAGCTGGTGCCCGCCACATCGCCAAAGGCGCCGCACATGGTGTTCCCCTGAGCTCCGCCGATGGCCTGGGCCGCATCCTCGATCACGAACAGGCCTTCGCGCGCCGCGATCCTGCCGATCGCACCATAATCGGCGGCCAGACCGAAGAGATCGACGGGGATGATTGCCTTCGGTGTAAGCTCGCTCTGTTCCCGAACTGCCGCAATCGCAGCCTCGAGGCTTTCAATATCGATATTATAGGTGTCCGGGTCGACGTCGACGAAGACCGGCGATGCGCCGGCAAGCGCCACAACCTCCGCAGTCGCCGCGAAGGTGAAGCTCGGGACGAATACCGCATCGCCCGGCCCGATTCCCTTTGCCATCAGCGGCATCAGCAGCGCGTCGGTGCCGTTCGCACAGGCCACCACATGCTTGACGCCGAGATAGGCCGCGATCTTCTCTTCGAATTCTGCGACTTCGGGCCCGAGAATGTAGCGCCCCTCGGCCAGCACCTTCGCCAACCTCTTCTCCAGCCTGTCCTGAATGCGTTCGCGCTGCTTGCCGAGGTCGATGAATTGCATGCCGGTTGCCCTGTACGTGGTGTGGTGTGATTGGGTGAATAGGCGGGCGCCCGGCGTTTCGCAACAAAAAGGAACGTTCACTCTGTCGCAGGCGTTGTTACACGCGGTGACCAAGGGCCGAGGCTTGGCGTTTGCGTCTGAAAAATTTCACATCTAACAAATAACCAGTTTCGTATTTCGACCAATCCAACTCTCTGTCAGACAGGAGACAGGAACGCATGAGTGCTCCCTTCAAGGCCTATGATGTCCGCGGCCGGATTCCGGAGGAGATCAACACGCCCTTTGCTTATCGCTTCGCCCAGGCGATGAAGGAGGCGCTGGGATCGAAAACCGTCGTGATCGGTCACGACATGCGGCTCGACAGCCCTGCTCTTGCGGGCGCGCTGACGCAAGGACTCCTCGACAGCGGGGTGGATGTGCTTCCCGTCGGCCAGTGCGGTACGGAAGAGGTTTATTTCCATACGGCGCGCTCCGGGGCGGATGCCGGCCTGATGGTAACCGCGAGCCACAATCCACCGGATTATAACGGTATCAAGATGGTGCTGAAGGGAGCCTCCGCCGCCACGCCGGACAACGCCTTCAACCCGATCGAAGAGCTGCTGCGCTCCGACAGGGTTTTTCCGACCGCCACCAGCTACTCGTCACGCGGCACGTTGCATCCGGTCTGCGATCGCAATCTCTACATCGAGCGCCTGCTCGAGGAAGTGGCCGGCCAGGACCTCAAGCCGATGAAGATCGTCTGCCATGCAGGCAATGGCTGCGCCGGCCCGATCATCGACCTCTTGGAAAAACACCTGCCCTTCACCTTCATCAAGATCGACCACGATCCCAATCCGTGGCTGCCCAATGGCGTGCCGAATCCGCTTCTGCCGGAAAAGCGCGAGAAGGCCAGCAAGGCGGTTGTGGAGCAAGGAGCGGACCTTGCCATCGCCTGGGACGGGGATTTCGACCGCTGCTTCCTCTACGACCACAAGGGCCGGTTCGTGGAGGGCTATTACCTCGTCGGCATGATTGCCCAGCGCATGCTCAAAAAGGCGCCGGGCAGCACGATCCTCTATGATCCGCGACTCACCTGGAACACGATCGACGTCGTGGAAAGTGCCGGCGGCGTCGCAAAACCCTGTCGTACCGGACACGCCTATTTCAAGCACATGATGCGCGAGGAGAACGCCATCTATGGCGGCGAGATGAGCGCGCACCATTATTTCCGGGACTTCGCCTATTGCGATTCCGGCATGCTCACCTGGCTCGATGTTGTCTGCGAGCTTTCGGCCACCGGCGTCACTCTCGCGGAAACGCTGGAAGAGCGCATCGCCGCCTTCCCCTGTTCCGGCGAGATCAATTTCACGGTGGCCGATTCCAAGGCCGTCCAGGAGAGGGTTGCAGAGCACTACCAGCGCTTCAATCCCACGCTGGAAACGATCGACGGTCTCGGCATGGCTTTCGACGATTGGCGCTTCAATCTGCGCGCCTCAAACACGGAGCCGCTGCTGCGCCTCAATGTGGAAACGCGCGCCGACCAGAAGCTCCTCGAGGAGAAGGTGCAGGAACTGCGTGGGCTGATCGAAGCTTAGCCAGCTCTGTCCGGGTTCCTGGCGGAGTTCCAATTCCGCCAGGGAGCCTCCAGACAGGAGGAGCCGTTCGCATGGACGGTCGGATCGTTCATTTCAACGAGAGGAAACTTGGCTGGGGCGCCAGGATTCGAACCTGGGAATGGCGGTACCAAAAACCGCTGCCTTACCGCTTGGCTACGCCCCATCGCCGACACAAGGCCGGTGTCAGAGCCCGCTCATATATTGGTTTCGGCTGTGCGGCGCAACGGCCAAAAATGGCCTGGATTGCGTGTCACGCCTCTATTCACAGATTACAACTTCTCCCTTTCCCCGATACGTAAATTGATCGACCATCGACTGTTAGACTGCTAGGAGGGCTCAGTTGTTTGCGGAAGTTTCAAGCTTTTCGCCTATTCTGTTCATGAAAACCGAGGGTGAGATATGCGGCTAAGTCGCGCGGTCGAGTGGCTTCATATGCGCTCGCGCCGCTCAAAGAAGATCATGTTGCTGACGGCCGACATTGTCGGTCTGGTCGCGATCGTCTGGCTGGCCTTCTGCTTCCGCTTCAACCGATTCTTCGTTCCCAATTTCGAGCAGACGCTTCTCATCCTGGCAGCGCCTGCCATCGCCATCCCGATCTTCGTCCGGATGGGCCTTTATCGAGCCGTCCTGCGCTATCTTCAGGAACGGGCGATCTGGACCATGATCAAGGCCGTTACCTTCGCCAATCTCGCCTGGGTCTCGCTGGTCTTCATCACCCTCTCCTATGGAGCCGAGGGCATCCCGCGCACGATCGCCGTGCTCTATTGGGCGGGAAGCCTGGTCGGCGTCATCGGCAGCCGTCTCGGTCTGAAGTGGCTGCTCAATGGCGGGATAGCACACGACACCCACAAGAACCGGGTCATCATCTATGGCGCGGGCGACGCGGCCATGCAGCTTGCGAACGCACTGAGCGCATCCGGAGACCGGCAGGTCGTCGGCATCGTCAGCGACGATCGCAGCCTGCATGGCATGGAGATCGTCGGCATCCGCGTATACCCCTCCGAACAGCTCGAAGAGCTGGTCTCGGATACCGAGGCCCAAGAAGTCATCGTAACCGCCTCATCATCCAGCACTCGGCGTCGCAGGGAACTGGTGGCGCGGCTGGGACGGTTTCCCGTGAAGATCCGCGTTCTTCCGTCAATTGCCGACGTGGCCACGGGTAAATATCTCGTCAGCTATGTGCGCGACATCGATATCGACGACCTTCTGGGCCGTTCTCCCGTTCCTGCCGACCCCGAGCTGATGCGTTCAAGCCTGGAAGGCCGCATCATCATGGTCACGGGCGCGGCCGGATCTATTGGTTCCGAGGTGTGCAGGACGATCGCCCAGGGCAACCCGACAAAGCTCGTGCTCTTCGAGATGAACGAGCTTGGGCTCTACAACATCGAACGGGAACTGCGGCGCTATGGTAATTTTCCGATAGTCCCCGTGCTTGGCTCAATCGGAGACGCGCGCCTCGTCCGGCGGACGCTCATAGAGCACGAAATCCAGACGGTTTATCATTGTGCTGCCTACAAGCATGTGCCGCTGGTGGAAAGCAATCCGCTCGAGGGCGTGCGCAACAACGTATTCGGCACCTTGACCCTGGTGGAAGAAGCCTGCGCTGGCAATGTGCAGAACTTCATCCTCATTTCTTCGGATAAGGCCGTGCGGCCGACAAGCGTCATGGGCGCAACGAAGCGATGGGCGGAACTGATCGTGCGCTATTACGGCGAGGAGGCGCGCAAGAAAGACGAAAGCCGGGTCTTCTCCTCCGTCCGCTTCGGCAATGTCATCGGGTCGAGCGGCTCGGTCGTGCCGCTCTTCAAAGAGCAGATCGCCGCAGGTGGACCGGTCACCCTCACGCATGAGGACATGACGCGCTATTTCATGTCTGTGCGCGAGGCGGCGGGATTGATCGTGCAGGCGGGTGCCCTTTCACGAAGCGGCGACATCCTTCTCCTCGACATGGGCGAGCCGATCCGGATACGCCAACTCGCCGAAGACATGATCATGCTTGCAGGCTTCTCCGTCCGCAACGAGGACAATCCGGATGGCGACATCGAGGTCGTCACCGTCGGCATGCGCGAGGGCGAGAAGCTGCACGAGGAGCTCTTCTACGACCCGACCGGAGTGACGACCACGCGTCATCCCAAAATCCTGCGAGCGGCCCAGTTGGGAACGACGGAGCAGATACCGGCGATGATCGCACAGCTGAAGCTTGCCATGGAGCATGCCGATGTGGCGGCGGTGCGCGAGGTGCTGTTCAGCCTGATCGGCGAGAATGGCCGACTTGCCGCGGTACCCAGGCTGCCCCCCGCTCCCTCGGACAAGGATCTACGGCGCCTGGCGTGAGCGAAGAATCCCCTACATTGCCTCCGGCGCTCCTGCGGGATCAGCGGGCACGGCGGATGAAGCGCCTGCTGGATCTGGCCATCGCAGTCCCAGGACTGGTGATCGCCATTCCCGTCATCGCAGTGGCTGCTATCCTCATCCGTGCCAGTTCGAAGGGGCCAGCTATCCTGGCGCAGACGCGCGTCGGGCACAACGGTGTGCCCTTCACCTGTTACAAGTTGCGGACCATGTATGCCGATACGCCGGCCGTCCCCACGCACGAAGCCCAGCGAAGCGCGGTGACGCCGCCCGGTCGCATTTTACGGGCGACAAAGCTCGATGAACTGCCGCAGCTCTGGAACGTGCTCAGGGGTGAAATGAGCTTGGTCGGCCCGCGTCCATGCCTGCCGACCCAGCAAGAACTGATCCAGCACCGTGCGCGACTGGGTGTCCTGGCCGCGTTGCCTGGGATTACCGGCCTTGCCCAAGTCCGGGGGATCGACATGTCGCAGCCTGCGCTGCTCGCGGAAATTGATGCCGAGTACTTGCGGGACTGGTCGCTGCGGCTGGACCTGGAGCTGATGTTCAGGACCGTCTGGCGGGACTGAACATCATTGGTATGTGGCGAAGTGCCGACTTCAAACGACTCCCAAACCACTCCGGCTTTTGGACCGATACGTAGGTGCCCGGCCTATACGCGGTTGCGCTTTGCCAGGATCTCTTCCCAGCGGAGCGCATCGCTGACAATCTCTTGAAGATCGTCGTGCACGGGCTTCCAGCCTAGCTCCGAAAAGCAGCGTTCGGCGCTCGCGACGATGGCGACCGCGTCACCGGCGCGCCTGCCGCTTTCGACCACCTTGACGTCCGTTCCCGAGACGCGCTTTACGGCGTCAATCACTTCCAGAACGGAGTAGCCCCTCCCGTAGCCGCAGTTCGCAATGAGGCTTCCCCCACCACTCCGCAGACGCTGCAGCGCCAGATAATGCGCGTTCACGAGATCGGAAACGTGGATGTAATCGCGCACGCAAGTGCCGTCGGGGGTCGGATAATCGGTTCCGAATACTTCCATGAAGGGCCGCTTCCCGGTGGCGGTCTCGCAGGCCACCTTGATGAGGTGCGTCGCTCCCTTGGTGGATTGGCCGGTTCGGCGCTTCGGATCCGCACCGGAGACGTTGAAATAGCGCAACGCCGTATAAGCGAAGTCGTGGGCCGCGGCCGTATCGCGCAGCATGATCTCGGTCATGAGCTTGGACGTGCCGTAAGGAGACTCCGGCTGCAGCGGTTCGTCTTCGGTAACCGGGTTCTTCTGCGGCGTCCCGTAGACGGCGGCGGTGGACGAGAAGATGAAATGCTTCACACCGCAGCGAAGGGCGCTTTCGATCAGCGCGCGGGACTTCACGGTGTTGTTCAAATAGTAGCCCAACGGATCGGCCACCGATTCCGGAACGATGATGGAACCCGCGAAATGGATCACCGCATCCACATTGCGGCGCTTCATCACTCCCTCGACCAGCGCCTGGTCGCCGATGTCACCGACGACAAGCTCTGCGCGATCGGGCACCGCCCAATCAAAGCCGGTGGAAAGACGGTCCACCACCACGACCTCTTCGCCGTGGTCCAGCAGTTCCCACACCATATGGCTGCCGATATAGCCGGCGCCGCCCGTCACAAGAACCGCCATGCCTCACCTCTCGATCAAAAGGCCATGGGCGCATCCTCGCCCATGGCCCTCGTCTTCATATCTGCCCGAAAATGGACAAGTACCCGAATATCAGCGGGCGATCCCCAGCCCGCGGAGTGCCGACCAACCTGCCGGAACCATGCAGGCGGCAAGCGCCACTTTGATCAGGTCGGGCACGAGGAACGGCAGCACGCCGAACGTCCATGCGCCTTCAGCACCGATGAGCACGGAGAGCCAAGCAAATCCGAACGTCAGCAGAGCGATCTCCGCGACAAGCATCGCGCCGAAGAACTTCACCACATTGCGGTCCCAGCCACGATCGGCGGCATAGCCGGCGATGGCCGCCATCACGGCGAAGCCGACCAGATAGCCACCCGTCGGGCCCACCATATAGGCAAGGCCGATGCCCTTTTCGGGCGAGCTCTGGAACACGGGGAGACCCATCGCGCCTTCGGCGAGATAAAGCAGAAGCGTGGCAAAGCCGAGCCGTGCACCGAAGCAGGCCCCGATCAGAAGCACCGCAAGTGTCTGAAGCGACATGTCAACGGGGCCGAGCACGACTTTCGTCTTGGCCGAAACGGTAAGAAGAAGCGTGCCTGCGACAACCAGAAAGGCCTGAAGCATCAACCGCGCCGGGCGCGACTCGGGCATGGCTAGAGAAACGAGCGGTCGGAAAGCGATCGCCTGCGACATGGGGCCTCCGTGGATTGGTTTATCAGAATTCGCATTCTTCTATAGTCGGTTCCATGATAGGCGGCAACACGGTGCAAGTGAGGCAACGGCGATGACGCTCGAATTCGACACGCACTTTGAACCGCGCTACGGAGAACCGGTTGAGATCGCACCGGGCATCCGGCGCGTTACGGTGCGGAATCCAAGTCCCTTCACCTTCCATGGCACCAACTCCTACATTTTAGGCAGTGAGGGCTCTCTCGCCGTCATCGATCCGGGTCCCGAGGACCAGGAGCATCTCGAGGCGCTTCTGGCCGCAATCGGCGACCGACCGTTGACTCATATCTTCGTCAGCCACACCCATAGGGATCACTCTCCGCTTGCGGCGAAGCTGGCGGAGATCACAGGGGCAAAGACCGTCGCGGAGGGGCCGCATAGACCGGCACGGCCCCTTGCGATCGGCGAGACAAATCCGCTCGACGTGAGCGCCGACACCGCGTTCCAGCCGGATATCAAATTTGCCGATAACGGATTGATCAAGGGAGACGGCTGGGCAGTCAGGGCAATCCATACGCCGGGGCACACCGCGAATCATCTAGCGTTCGCCCTCGAGGGCACCGGGATTACTTTCTCGGCCGATCACGTGATGGCCTGGTCAACCACGATCGTCGCACCGCCCGACGGAGCGATGACCGATTACATGGCCTCGCTTGACAAGCTTATCGCGCGGGAAGACCGCCTGCTGCTGCCTGGACACGGCGGCCCCGTGCTCAAGCCGCAACAATTCCTGCGCGGGTTGAAGGCGCATCGCAAAATGCGCGAGCGTGCCGTCGTGGAACGGCTTGCGACCGGCGACCGCACGATCCCTGAGATCGTGAAAGCCATCTACCGCGACACGGATCCAAGGCTGCACGGCGCCGCGGCCCTTTCAGTTTTCGCTCACCTGGAAGATCTGGTTGCCCAGGGACGCGTCAGGACGGAGGGCACACCCACTCTCGACTCCGCCTACCTTCTTTCCTAAGGAGCCGCCTGCGCTCGGATCCTGCTGTCCAGATCGCTCAGGAAACGCTGAATTCGGGTGGCGTTCTCACCTAGGTCGTGTCGGCCATAACGGGACGCGGAGCGCATATCGACATAGGTGGCTTCGCCGCGATCTTCGATGCGCACCGATACGTCGGACGGAAAGCCAAGCAGATAGGAATAGGCGACAGCCTCGATCACCACGTTCTGGCTGCTCACCGCGTCGGCTGGTCGTGCCGGCGAGACAACCTCCCATCCCCGATCTTCCATGAGCGCCACGACTTGTTCGACCACGTTCTCACGGGGCTGTTCATAGAGCTTCCCGCTCAACTCGGGATAGGCTTTTTGCTGCAACGAGATCGTCTGCTGGGTCGGGTCCGCGACAGCGTTCATCGGGAGCAGCCGCACGGCTGCAGCAAATTGCAGCGGAGGAGGACGCGTAGGATCCGTCGAGATATCGCTCAGCGGCGGATTCGCGAATGAATGATAGGCAGACACGCCATAGGGCACCAAGGCGCCCAACGACAGCAGCGCACCCAAAGTTGCATCCGTAATCCCGCTCACGCCTCGCCGCCACATCTGGGTGAAGGCCAGAGCGGATACCAGCAGCCCGATCACCGCAAGCAAGAAACAGAGGCCGAGCAGCCAGAGAAACGGTGGAGTGTCAATCAGCCGAAAGCGGTGAGAAAGCGCGGCTGTCAGAAAAAGCACCACCGTAAAGGAGCCCAGCCATCGCGCCCAGGGCGCAGCCGACGAGGCGCGTTGTTCCAATATTGCCGGCATCGCACTTCACCCCCAAGCACACCCGCCGCGTTTTACCTGTTCGGACACAATGGGTCAAAGAACGTGACGGTAAAGGCGCCCGCCCTGGATTGTACATCCTACCCCGTGAAGCTAGCTTCCCGAATCGATATGGCAGCATACGGAACCTTTCCGTACTTCTTTCATTTTGAATAGCTTTTAGGGTTTGGGGAAGCGATTGTAGGGAATGACAGCGGATACGATAGAAAAAGAGAACGCCCCTCCACCTTCATTGGAACTTGTAGAGCTTGAACTAGCCCTCCGACACCAGAATCTCCTCGAACTCGGTTTCGAAGGTGTCGTGCGCCAGGCGCTGGATCGCGTTGGGGGAGAGCTGTTGTTCCGGATGCGTATGGATGGCGTGGCCGGTTATGATTGGCTCGCGGCGGTGGCGCTCGATTCGGACGGAGAGCGCAAGCTGGCGCTTGTGGCCCAACCAACGGAGGGTGGGCCGCTCCGCGTCGAGGATGCCGAAGCGAGCGACACCTCTATCGCTCGCGTCGCCACCGCCTATGCGAATTTGGTGAAGAGCCTCGGAAGGCTCTCCTGATCTTTCAGCTTCACGCTTTGCGGCAGGCGGCCTGGGCGGCCGCCAGACGGGCGATCGGCACGCGGAAAGGCGAGCAGGACACGTAGTCGAGCCCCACCTCCTCGCAGAATGCGATCGAAGCGGGATCGCCCCCGTGCTCGCCGCAGATCCCGAGCTTCACGCCGCTGCGGGCTTCCCTGCCCTTCTCGGCCGCCAGCCGGACCAGCGCGCCCACACCGTCCACATCCAGCGTGACGAAGGGGTCATGCTCGATCAGGCCCTTCTTGCGGTAGATCTCCAGGAAGCCTGACGCATCGTCGCGCGAGATGCCGAAGGTGGTCTGGGTCAGATCATTGGTGCCGAAGGAGAAGAACTCCGCCTCACGGGCGATCTCACCTGCATTGAGGGCGGCGCGCGGCAGTTCGATCATGGTGCCGACGAGATATTCGATCGTCGCTCCCCGTTCCCCCTGCACCTTCTTCGCGACGTCATCGATGATCTTCTTCACGAAGGACAGCTCGGAGGAAATGCCGACGAGCGGCACCATGATCTCCGGCACGACCGGCGCGCCACTCTTCTGAGCCGCGTCCACGGCGGCCTCGAAGATCGCCCTCGCCTGCATCTCCGCGATTTCAGGGTAGGAGATCGCCAGCCGGCACCCGCGATGGCCGAGCATCGGATTGAACTCATGCAGGCTTTCGGCCTTCTGGCGCAGCTTTTCCTGGTCCACGCCCATGACGGCCGCCACTTCGGCGACTTCCGCCTCGCCCTGCGGCAGGAACTCATGCAAGGGCGGATCGAGCAACCTGATCGTCACCGGCAGGCCCGCCATGATCTCGAACAGCTCGGTGAAATCCGCACGCTGCATCGGCAACAGCTTTGCAAGGGCCGCCCGCCTCTGGTCCTCCGTCTCTGAGAGGATCATCTCACGCATGGCGAGAATGCGTTCTCCGTCGAAGAACATGTGCTCGGTCCGGCAAAGGCCGATGCCTTCGGCCCCAAACGAGCGCGCCGTGCGCGCATCGGTCGGCGTTTCGGCGTTGGAACGCACCTTCATGCGGCGCAGTTCGTCTGCCCAGCCCATGAGCGTGGAGAAATCGCCGGAAAGCTCAGGCTGTTGCATGGGCACCGCGCCCGCAAGCACCTGCCCCGTCGATCCATCGATTGTGATGACATCGCCGCGCTTGAAGCTCCTGCCCATGGCCAGCATCGTCCCCGTGCGGGTATCGACGCGCAACGTTCCGGCACCCGACACGCAGGGCTTTCCCATGCCGCGCGCCACGACGGCAGCATGGCTCGTCATGCCGCCTCGCGTAGTGAGAATGCCTTGGGCGGCATGCATGCCGTGGATGTCTTCCGGGCTCGTTTCCACGCGCACCAGGATGACGTTCCTGCCGCGGCCTGCCATCTCCTCGGCCTCGTCGGGCGTAAAGACGATCTCACCCGTGGCCGCGCCCGGAGAAGCGGGCAGACCCATTGCGATCATGTCACGCTTGGCGTTCGGGTCGATGGTGGGGTGGAGAAGCTGGTCGAGCGAAGACGGGTCGATGCGGCATACGGCTTCCGCCCGGGAGATCAGCCCCTCATTGGCCATATCCACCGCGATCTTCAGCGCCGCCTTGGTGGTGCGCTTGCCCGAACGGGTCTGCAGCATCCACAGCTTGCCGCGCTCGATTGTGAATTCCAGATCCTGCATGTCGCGGTAATGCCTTTCCAGCTTCTCCGCGATATCGACGAACGCGGCGAAAGCTTCCGGCATGACTTTCTCGAGCGACGGCTTGTCGGAACCGGCCTCGCGGCGCGCAGCTTCCGTCAGGTTTTGCGGCGTACGGATGCCCGCCACCACGTCCTCGCCCTGGGCATTGACCAGGAACTCTCCGTAAAGCGCCTTCTCCCCTGTTGACGGATTGCGGGTAAAGGCGACGCCCGTCGCGGAGGTCTCGCCCATATTGCCGAAAACCATGGCCTGGACGTTCACCGCCGTGCCCCAGTTTTCTGGAATATCGTGCAGCCTGCGATAGGTGATGGCGCGCGGGTTCATCCAGCTCGAGAAAACGGCGCCGATCGCGCCCCAGAGCTGTTCGCGCGGATCCTGCGGGAAGGGCTTCCCGAGTTCGCTCTCTACCTTTTCCTTGTAGAGTTCGACCACCTCCCTCCAGTCCCCTGCGGAGAAATCCGTATCCACGTCATAGCCGCGCCGCGCCTTCTCATCCGAGAGGATCTCCTCGAACACTTCATGCTCAAGGCCGAGCACCACGTCGCCATACATCTGGATGAAGCGGCGGTAGCTGTCATAGGCGAAGCGCTCGTCCCGCGCCTCCGCGGCGAGCGCCTCGACCGTCTCGTCGTTCAGGCCCAGATTGAGGACCGTATCCATCATTCCCGGCATTGAAGCGCGCGCGCCGGATCGCACCGAAACCAGGAGCAGCCGCTCGGGATCACCGAAACGTCGACCGGCAATCCGGCCCACTTCTTCCAGCGCGGCATTCACCTGCGCCTCCAGCTCGCCGGGATAGGCGCGGCCGTTAGCGTAGTAATGGGTACAAACTTCGGTCGTGATCGTAAATCCAGGAGGAACCGGCAGGCCAAGACTGCACATCTCCGCCAAATTTGCGCCCTTGCCGCCCAACAGATTCCTATCCGTGGCCCTGCCCTCGGCCTTCCCGTCGCCAAAGCTGTAGACCCATTTGGTCATGATACCCCCAAGTGGATTGCGCGGCATTCTGCACCGCAACAAGAGCGGTAACCGCCGACAGCACATCTGGCAAGGCGCCCGTTCAGCCGCGTCCTCAACTCAATCGATTTTTGTCGTGCGGAGAGACCTTGACGGGCCGACGCAACGACGTCAAAATCAGAACATATGGAGAACAATGATGGAGGGTTCAATGCGCGAGACAGGGAAGCTCGATTATCTCGAGATGCCCGCGACCGGCGGTACGCTCGACAGCGTAAAAGCTTTTTACGCCAATGCCTTCTCCTGGACCTTCACGGATTACGGTGCCAGCTATGCCGCTTTCGACGAGGGCATCGAGGGTGGCTTCTACGGCAGTCCTCTGGAAGGCACGGACAAGCCGCTGCCAGTGCTCTATTCCAGCGAGTTGGAGGAGACCTTGAAGCGGGTGGAGGATGCAGGCGGACGCGTGGTGAAGCCGATTTTCTCCTTCCCGGGCGGCCGACGCTTCCATTTTATCGATCCGGCCGGCAATGAGCTTGCGGTCTGGAGCGAAAAATAGGTTCAAGCCGCCTTGTCGGGCAGCTTGGCGAGAACCCGGCGCAGGCCACCGGTGGCGAGTGCGACATCCGGCGCGTTCTGCAGTGCGATCAGATAGCGAAGGCGGAATTCGCTGTCTTCCCCTTCCTCCTCCCCCAAGAGGCGCGCAACCTCGCCGCGGAATGGCAGAAGATCTTCGCGGGAAGAAATCTCGCCGTCCGCCAGCATTTCGTCGAGCCGGACGATCAGTTGCGAAAGACCGCTGGTCCAGGCGAAGCGCGGATCGCCAATGACGGCGAAGAGGAGCGTATAGGGGTTCTGCAGGGTGGGATCATCGCCCGCCTCCGCCAGGATCAAAGCGCGATGGAATGTCTTGAGCGCCAGCGAAAGCTCGCCTGCCAAGGCCGGCACGATGCCGTTCGGGTCTTCCAATTCGCGCTCCTTTCCCGAGAGCCGTTTTTCCACGAGGTTCGAATTCGCCGTTATAATTAGGGCATTCACGGTCCCAAGCCAAATTGGAGATGAAGCCGGAGCTTGCTGTTGGATTGAACACTCGTGCGCGACACTTGCTTTAGCCTGTGGCGACTAAGAGAACCGGAGAGGGGCCACTTGTGGTCACTCCCACTTCGTTCCAAGTGCTTGTCCGAGAGGGGCATCTGCTTGGGCGATAGCCTTTAAATGAGCTATCGTCCCCAGACTAGCAGCCTCGGGGCACCATGAAATTCTTTAATTAATCGTCTCGCAACCGCGAATCCAGCCAGACAATACACTTAAATATTGGCGCCGTCAGCGCGGTTGGTAGACGGCCGTTATGCCCTCTTCATCCGGAGCGATCGAAAGGTTTTTCACAACGAGGACTTCCTTATCGGATTTACATATTCTTTCCGAATGGGGCAATTACTCGCCCATGCATTTGGCCCGCCTAAAAAACATCCAGATGTTGATGTCTATGCTTACATGGTGACGGACTTTGTGAATGCGGCTCGCGACTGCCTCCAAACCAGAGGGGTCGGAGAGCAAAGACCGACCCAGCTTCCCCCGGGGGCGTCTCTCTGGCCGGTCATGCGGGCCGGCTCTTCTCGATTGGCCCAGACTATCAGGTTGCAGAAAACAGCAGCGGGTTCGATGCATGCGGGTGTGGAGACCTCATCGCTGTGGGTGCACTTGCGGTGAGCGAGAACGTGAAGCCGGAAAAGCGCATCAAAGATGCGCTGATGGCTGCGGTGCGCCTTTCAGACGGTGTACGAGGCCCCTTCATATCGAGGTTCTCTGACGTTCGGTAACGCTTCAGGATTCCGGATCTGCCCATTACGTTTTAGGCATCTGAACAACTCCATAGGACGCGGAAATTGTCGGCGTCGCCATCGTCAAAGAGCTGGCTTCAGCTTGCCGAAGAAAAACGTGAAATCGCAACAGGTGTGAGACATGGGGACCGAAGCGGTCCCCATGTTGTTGTCCAATCAGAAGGTCAGGCCGCATGCCCGGCGAATCGCGATCTGGACCGGCGACGGCGGCAGCGCGGGGTCGAACTCACCTTTCGGCAATAATGGTGGTTGCGCCATGAAGCGCGGCTGTTTCCCGCGATGCGGCTGGGCAGCATGAACGAGGAAGGGGTGGCACAGATAGACGGTGCCTGCCGCGCCCGTGGCCAGCTCGACCTCGCAGTCTTCGGTGGAAGCGTAGCCTTTGGCGGAGAGCTGTCTCAGCGTCGCGCCCGCCTCGCCATAGGGTAACAATTCCCGCGCGATGGTGGCGTGCGATCCTTTCCGGATCCTCGTCGGCGCGTCGTCCGGGCCGACATCGGAGAACAGGAAAAGCATAAGCAATGCGCGGCCGCTGCTCTTCACATTGGCGCGCCACTCCATGAAATCCGCGTTGTCGGTGCCGAAGCTCACATCCACATGCCAACCATCGTCGCCAGGGGAATCCGACGAAGGAAAGCGGATCGGAAATGTGCCGAGCGCCTTTGGCGCAAACCAGCGGCCCTCGCCAACGATCTGATCATAGGCCCTGTGGAGACGCGGCGTGTTTGCGGCCTCGATAAAGGGAGGTGAGGATTTGTGTCCCACCCGGATTACGGGTTCCTTCCAGGTTTCGGGCTCGTCAGGCGACAAGCCGATTTCCACCCACAGCTCGTCTCTGCATGTTTTTGCAAGTTCCGTGCCGAAGGCGCTCTCGACCTTGACGAAACCGTCGTCGATGAAGTTCTGGACCTGATCGGATGTCAGGCCGACATGCTCGATTTTTGGCATTTTCACATTCTCTGTCCAGCTGCCGCGTCAGCGGAGCCGTGTTGATCTTATGGCGCAGGCGCGCCGGAACGCTGAGGCCGTTCAGATCAGGGGGAAGAATGTGGACATGAACATCATGGTTAGGGACTATACCGAGGGAAAAACAGAATCAAGTTACCGGCGACTTATCCCACCGGGCGGCCTCAGCTCGCCTCGCGCAGGCGCTCCGCAGTCTGCAGATCGACGGAGACGAGTTGGCTAACGCCCTGCTCCGCCATGGTGACGCCGAAGAGGCGGTTCATGCGCGCCATGGTGATGGGGTTATGCGTGATGACGACAAAGCGGGTTTCCGTCGAAGCCGCCATCTCGTCCATCAGATTGCAGAAGCGCTCGACATTGTGATCGTCGAGCGGCGCATCCACCTCGTCGAGCACGCAGATGGGCGCCGGATTGGTGAGGAACACGGCAAAGATCAACGCCATGGCCGTCAGGGCCTGCTCGCCGCCTGAAAGCAGCGTCATTGTCTGCGGCCGCTTGCCGGGCGGGCGCGCGAGGATCTCGAGACCGGCCTCGAGCGGATCGTCGGATTCGATCAGCTGCAGTTCCGCCGTGCCGCCGCCGAAGAGATGCGTGAAGAGGCGCTTGAAATGGGCGTCCACTTCTTCGAAGGCGGCAAGCAGGCGCTCGCGGCCCTCCCTGTTGAGATTCTGGATCGCCTGGCGCAGCTTGCGGATCGCTTCGATCACATCCTCCCGTTCCGAGACGATCACGTTGAGCCGCTCCGAAAGCTCGTTCTGCTCTTCCTCGGCGCGCAGGTTCACGGCCCCAAGCCGCTCGCGCTCGATCTTCAGACGCTCCAGACGCCTTTCCACCTCCGCAGGATCGGGAAGCGGATCGTCCGGCTTCAGTTCGGCTTGCCGGATGACGAGATGCGGGGCAACGCCGAGCGCCTCCTGGATGCGCGCTTCGGCCTCCCTTCGGCGCTCTTCGGCGGCGGCCTCGCGCTCCTCTGCCCGCACCCGGCTTTCGCGAGCGGATGCAAGGGATTGAATCGCTTCGTTCGCGCGCTTGTCGAGTTCCGTTTGCCGGTTCTCGGCTTCCTGGAGGCGGTCGGCCGCGGCCTTGCGAAGGGCTTCCGCCTCCGAAATTTGCGTCAGCAGGGCGCGGCCGCGCGCTTCTATCTCGTCCGGCGCCTCCATCAGCGCTTCAAGCTCGGCGGCAGCCTCCGCGCGCCGCTCGCCGAGCGCGGCGATCTGCTGGTCGGCGTTTTGGGCGCGGAGCATCCAGCGGTTGCGCTCCTCCGCGATTGCAGTCAGTCGGCGTTGCCGGGCTTCGGCCTCGCGCTTGAGACCGTCATGGGCGGCGCGGGCTTCGGCAGCCTTGGCCCTTGCCGAAGCAACATCGGCGGTTGCCCGGTCGAGCCGGGCCTGAAGATCGGCCACTTCCGGCGCCGTGGCGAGGGTCGCTTCGGCCTCGGCCATCGCGTTCACGGCGTCCTCATACTCCTCCGCGAGCCTGTTGCGGGCGTCCTCAAGCGCCGTTCGCCGACTTGCAAGCTCGCCGGAGGCCCGTTCGGCAGCGGCAAGTGTATCGCGGGCCACGGCGACCGCGCGCTGGATCTCGCGCAGGCGTTCCCGCGCCTCCCTCTCGGCCTCGGTGGCGTTCTTCACCGACGCTTCAGCCTGGGCAAAGGCTTCTTCGACGGCGCGTAGCCGGCGCGTGGCCTCGACAGCCTCGCTATCAAGCTCGGCCAGACGGTTTTTCTGGGCAAGGCGCTGGGCAGCGGCAGTGGGAGCGTCGGCGCTGGCAATGAAGCCGTCCCACCGCCAGAGGGCGCCGTCGCTGCTGACCAGGCGCTGGCCTGGTTTCAGCTCTCGTTGCAGCCTGGCCCCGTCTGCCGCATCCACCACGCCGATCTGGGCGAGTCGGCGAGCGAGCTGATGCGGTGCACGCACAAGCTTGGCGAGCGAGCGGACGCCTGCCGGAAGAGCGGGATCGTCGCCGGCGGGCTCGACACTGCCCCAATGGGCGGGCGCGGCCGGATCGAGCGGTGCATCCAGGTCCTCGCCCAGGGCAGCGCCCAGCGCGGTTTCGAACCCGCGCTCCACCCGCACTTGCTCCAGCACGGCGGGAAAGAGGTCGTTGCCGCCAGCGTTCAGAATTTTCGCAAGCGTGCGAGCCTCGGTTTCGATGCGCTGCAGTTCGGCACGTGCCTCCGCCACGGGCCAGCGTGCTGCAGCCTCCGCGTCGCGCGCATCGACCACGGCCTGTTCGGCCGCCGCCACGGCCTCGTCGGCCGCTTCCTGGGCAGCAATCGCTTCTTCAAGCTCCAGACGCTTTTCCACCGGGTCAGGAAGCCGGGCGATCTCGGCGGCGATTTCGGCGAGCTGGCTGTCTGCCGCCTCGAGCTGGCGCGTCAGGCGGTCGCGCCGCTCCGAAGCCTCGCGCACGGCACGTTCTGCCTGCGTGCGAATGGCGGCCGCCTCGGCCCGCGCGGCGGTCAGCGTGGTCAACGCCTCCTCATGCCCGGTCAGTTCGGCCAATGCCTCCTCGAGCGCCTCAGCAAGGGAAGCCTCCCGCTCGTCCCCGCCGGCTTCCGCGGCGCGAAGGCTTTCCTCTTCCATCTCCAGCCGCTTCAAGACATCCGCGTTGTCGCGGACCATCTGCTCCTCGCGGGCGGCATCGGCATCGAGCTGTTCGATGCGCTTGGTCAGCTCGGCCACCCGGCCGCGCATGCGGCGGGCCTCCTCCTCCATCTGCGTGCGGGCTATGGTCAGGCGTTGGAGAGACGCGGCGGCGGCAGCTTCGGCGTCGCGCAGTTCCGGAAGGCGCCGGGCCGCAATCGCCTGTTCCTTCGCCGCTTCCATCTGCGCGCTCGCCCGCTCGGCCACAAGGGCCGTAGCCTGAGCCAGAGCGGATTTCGCCTCCGCCTCCTGCTCCTTGGCGTGTGTCCAGCGAAGGTGAAGGAGGATCGCTTCCGACTTGCGGATATCGGCTGAGAGGTTCTTGAAGCGTGAGGCCTGCCGGGACTGGCGCTTCAGGCTTTCGATCTGCGTGTCGAGCTCGCGCACCACATCGTCGAGCCGTTCGAGATTCTGCTCCGCCCCGCGCAGCCGCAACTCCGCCTCATGCCGGCGCGTGTGGAGGCCGGAAATACCCGCCGCCTCTTCCAGGAGCGCCCGGCGGGCCTGGGGCTTGGCCTGGATGAGTTCCCCGATGCGTCCCTGCCCCACCATTGAAGGCGAGCGGGCGCCCGTCGACTGGTCGGCGAAGAGAAGCTGCACGTCACGTGCCCGCGCCTCCTTGCCGTTGATGCGGTAGACCGAGCCTGCCTCGCGTTCGATGCGACGCGAGACCTGAAGCTCGTCGGCATCGTTGAAGGCCGGCGGAGCGGTACGGTCCGTGTTGTCCAGAAAGAGTGTGACTTCGGCGGTGTTGCGGGCGGGCCGTGTGGCAGAGCCGGAGAAGATCACATCGTCCATGCCGGAGGCGCGCATGTTCTTATACGAGCTTTCGCCCATCACCCAGCGCAGCGCCTCGACCAGATTGGATTTTCCGCAGCCATTCGGCCCGACGACGCCCGTCAGGCCCGGCTCAATCACGAACTCGCCCGGCTCCACGAAGGACTTGAAGCCGAGGAGACGAAGCTTCGTGAACTTCATGCCCGCGCACCCGGGCGCGCGGGAACGCCACCGCTATGGGCTACGTCAAAGCAGAGGATCGATAATCGCCGACATCTGCTCAATCGACATTGCTCCCGGATACTTCTTCCCATTGATGAAGAAGGTGGGCGTCGAATCCACGCCGAACTCCGCGCCACGCGCGCGCATAGCTCTCACATCGTCCAGAAGCTTCTGGTTCGTCAAGCAAGCCTCGAAGGACTCCTGTGTAAAACCAGCAATTTTCGCGATGTTGAGGAGTGCTGTGCGGGCATCTTGCACCGCCGCCCAGTTGTTCTGCTGCTTGAACAGCACGTCGATCATCGGAAAATACTTGCCCTCGGTGCAGCGGGCAAGCATGAAGCCCGCTTCAGCGCGCGGATCGAAGGGGAATTCGCGCAGGATGAAGCGCACCTTGCCCGTATCGATATATTTCTCCTTCAATGCGGGATAGGTCGTTTCGTGGAAATGAGCGCAGTGAGGGCAGGTCATCGAGGCATATTCGACGATGGTCACCGGCGCATCTTCTGGGCCCTGGGCCTGATCGGGCAAGGAGCCGGGCTCAAGCAGCTTGGCCATGTCGACGGTGCCTGTCGATTCGGGTGCGGTCGCAGCCGTGGTAATCGTCTCGTCCGCCTGGGCTTCCCCGTTCTCGCCCTTGCTGCATGCAGCCAGCAGAGAAAGCGCCGGAATGGCGGCCACCGACATCAGAAAGCGCCTGCGCGTCGTCGTCTCAATCATGCGAATCACCTGGTCTCCTGCGTTTCTCCGCCGAATAGATGCGGCAAGAATTGAATTGAAATAAGATATTCCAGATCAAGCGCCAAGCGAATTGCCGCGATTTTGCTCACGAGTTCGCGAGGGGTGACTTGCGGCTGGAGGCGAGGATGCTGGCGCCGAGCTTTTCGAGACTTTCGCGCAGGCCGGGGTCTTCGATGCCCTCGGTCAGGCCGGCGAGACGCTGCCGCTCCGCATCGGCAAGGGGCCGCAAGGCCTTCTTCCTTTCCGGCCTAGCAGTCGAGATCGGCTTCTGCACGATCTTGATGCGGCCGATCGCTGCAAAGCCCAGAAAGGCGTTGGCGCGGGAGATGATCTCGCCCGTCTCGTGCTGCACGTGGAGCGCAGCCGGCCCCTCGCAGGCGATGACGAGGGTCGCGGGCTCGAAGGGATCGTCCTCATGCAACCTGCGCGGCCAGGCGATCTTTTCAGGCCGCGTGCGCGAAGCAAGTCTTTCCCCGACGATTTCGGCCCAGGACTGAACGAGATCGATGGACAGGCCGGCCCTGCGACGGAGCACAGGGTCGAGCAATTCACTGGCGAGATCACTCACCGGTACGGGATTGCCTGTGTGCATCTTCCCTGTCATGTCCTTACCTCACGGAAGACAAACTAGCGCATTGCGGCGGGATATGACACAGCGAATGACGGCGGAAGAATGGTCGGTGGCGGATGAGCCATCCATCGCCGAAGCTCTGCTTGCCTGGTACGACCGGCACCACCGCCGCCTCCCCTGGCGCATGCCGCCCGACCTGATCCGCCAAGGGCGACGTCCCGATCCCTATCGGGTCTGGCTTTCCGAGATCATGCTGCAGCAGACGACAGTCGGCGCGGTGAAACCCTATTTCGAAAAGTTCCTGGAGCGCTGGCCAACGGTCGAGGCTCTGGCCGCTGCCGAAACGGACGACGTCATGAAGGCCTGGGCTGGCCTCGGCTACTACTCGCGCGCCCGTAACCTGAAGAAATGCGCGGAGGCGGTGGTGGAGCTCCACGGAGGCAAGTTTCCCGATACCGAAGCCCGCCTGAAGGATCTGCCCGGCATCGGCGACTACACGGCTGCGGCCATCGCCGCGATCGCCTTCAACAGCCCTGCCGCCGTAGTAGATGGTAATGTGGAGCGGGTGATCACCCGCCTGAGGGCGATCGAGACGCCCCTTCCCGCGGCCAAGCCGGAAATCCGCGCCGTGGTCGAGAACCTGCTTCCCGACGCGCGCCCCGGCGATTTCGCGCAGGCGATGATGGATCTCGGCGCCACGATCTGCACCCCACGCCGCCCATCCTGCATCCTGTGCCCAGTGGCGAAGGATTGCGCGGCGCGGGCGCTTAAGGCGCAGGAGCGGTTTCCGGTCAAGGCGCCGAAGGCGGACAAGCCGCTTCGCCAGGGTGCCGCTTTCATCGCCGTCCGCTCGGACGGGGCGGTACTCCTGCGCCAGCGGCCGGAGAAAGGGCTGCTCGGAGGCATGACGGAAGTGCCGACCAGCGCCTGGACCGCACGGCAGGATGGGGAACGAGACATTTCCGCCGCCCCCTTCCCCGGCTCTTGGAAGAGCTGCGGCGCGGTAACGCATGTCTTCACCCATTTTGCTCTCAATCTGTTCGTATTCCGGGCAGAAGTCCCGGCGATCGAGGCGCCCGCCGGCCATTGGTGGTCGAGGCCGGCAGAACTGCATGGAGAGGCGCTGCCGACTGTCATGAAAAAAGCGATCGAGGCCGCTATACCCGGCGCCACAAAGGCAAGGAGACCGTAAGGGAAATGAGTGAAATCCATCACATCGTCTTCGATATCGGCAAGGTTCTGATCCACTATGATCCGGAGATCCCCTACTCCCGTCTGATCCCCGATGCGGAGGAGCGCCGCTGGTTCTTCGAGAATGTCTGCACCCACGACTGGAACCTGGAGCAGGACCGGGGCCGGACCTGGGAGGAAGCCGAGGCGATGCTGATCGCGCTTCACCCGACGCATGAAGAGAATATCCGAGCCTTCCGGCGTTCCTGGCACGAGATGGTCTCGCATCCCTACGAGGATTCGGTCGCAATCCTCGAGAGCCTTATCGATGCCGGCCACGATGTCACGATGCTCACCAATTTCGCGAGCGACACGTTCATGGAAGCGCGCAAGCGTTTCCCATTCTTGAACAGGCCACGCGGCGTGACCGTGTCCGGCGAGATCAAGCTGATCAAACCGGATCGCGAAATCTATGAACATCACGCGGAAAGCTTCGGGCTGGAGCCTGCGGCGACCCTCTTCATCGATGACAATGCCGATAATGTCGCCGGTGCGCAGGCGGCTGGCTGGCAAGCCGTGCAGTTCGTCGGCGCGGAGAAGCTGAAGAAAGATTTGAAGGAGTTTGGCCTGGAGGTTTAGGAAGCAAGCACTTGCCCGGCGCGAGGGTGCGAATTCTCCTCCCCTCCTCACCCCGGCCAAGCGACGCAGAGCCCGGCCTTATTGAGGATGAGGCCGGTCTCCGCAAACGTTTAAGGTGCTGACAAGAACGGACGAGCCGTCCCTGCCCATGACCCCAGAGAAAGTCCCGGTCTCCTCCGGCTGCCGGGATGACTCTCAAGAGGCTTTGCTCAATCGCAAATCTTGCCTCAGGCTTCCACCCGACCCATCGCAAGCCGCGCTACCCGGCGCAATTCATCGATAGGCTTGAGCGCGCCTTCCTCCTCGAAATGCCAGAAGGTCCAGCCATTGCAGGCTTCGAGGCCCTGGACGCGAGCGCCAAGACGGTGGATCGAGCCGGTCTCGGGTCCCACTGCCAGCGTGCCGTCTGCCCGCACATGAGCGGCCCAACGCTTCTTGCTGTCGAAGAGCTGCATACCGGGCCTGACGAGACCCGAATCCAAAAGGCTGGAGAAAGCAACCCGCGGTTCCTCCCGCTTGGTCGCCATCGGAGCGAGCACCGCTTCGTCAAGCGGCTCGACAGCAGCAATCCGTGCCCGGGCGGCTTCTATATAATCCCGATCGCGCTCGATGCCGACGTAATGGCGGCCGAGGCGCTTGGCGACAGCGCCGGTCGTTCCTGAGCCAAAGAAGGGATCGAGCACGACGTCGCCGGGTTTCGTGGAGGAAAGGAGCACACGCGCAAGCAATGCTTCCGGCTTCTGCGTGGGATGCACCTTGCTGCCATCTTCGTGCTTCAGCCGCTCCTTGCCGGTGCAGATCGGGAAGAGCCAGTCCGAACGCATCTGCAGATCGTCATTGGCAGCCTTCATGGCCTCGTAGTTGAACGTGTAGCCTTTGGCGTTGCGGTCGCGTGAGGCCCAGATCATCGTCTCGTGCGCGTTCTGGAAGCGCCGGCCACGAAAATTCGGCATCGGGTTTGTCTTGCGCCAGACAATGTCGTTCAGGATCCAGAAGCCCAGGTCCTGCATGATGGCACCGACGCGGAAAATGTTGTGGTAGGAACCTATCACCCAGATGGTGCCATTCGGCTTGAGCACCCGGCGGGCGGCGAGCAGCCAGGCACGGGTGAAGGCATCATAGGCGGCGAAACTTTCGAACTGGTCCCACTCGTCGTCCACGGCGTCGACCAGTGACTGGTCCGGACGATGGAGCGCCCCTTCGAGCTGCAGGTTGTAGGGCGGATCGGCAAAGATCACGTCCACCGATTTTTCGGGAAGCCGCTCGAGAGCGGCAACGCAGTCGCCTCTCAGGATCTTGTCCAGCCAATCGGCCTTGGCAGGAAGCGGGGAAAGCTCCTCAAGAGGACGCACAGCGGACATACGCAAACCTCGACGCAAACTGTTAACCTGCCATTATGGTTACTGAAGAGGGTAAATATTCCGTAAGGGCGGGAACCGGGCCGTCAGCTCCAGACTATAGGAAGGATATTCGGCGCCGGTAGTTGATCCCCTGGCCGTTCGGGGTTATGGCGTCGCCTCCTCCCTCCATTTTCCGCGAAGTGTCACCATGTCTCAACTTGATCTCGTCATCTTCGACTGCGACGGCGTTCTGGTCGATTCCGAAATCGTCGCCGCCCGGGTCGAGGCGGAGATGCTGCGCGAAGCCGGTTACGACATTAGTGCGGAGGAACTCGCTGAGCGCTATTCCGGCCTGACCTTCAAGGACATCATGATGCATATTGAGAAGGAGGCCCAGATGCTCTTCCAGGCTTCTCTCATCGAGCATGCGGAGGCCAGGGTGGACGAAAGGCTGAGGGCGGAGGTGAAAGCCATTCCCGGGGTGGCGGAAGCGATCAGTTCCCTTTCGGTGAAGCGGTGCATCTGTTCCAATTCCCGAGAAGAGCGAATCGAAGCCATGCTCCGGCGCACGAATCTCGCTCGCTTCTTCGAGGACGTCATCTTCTCTTCCTTTGCCATCCCCACCAAGCGCCCGAAACCCGCACCCGACGTCTTCCTCTACGCCGCCGAGCAGATGGGTGCGGATCCGGCGAAGACGATCGTGATCGAGGATTCGGTGCACGGGATCGCAGGCGCCAAGGCAGCGGGAATGCGCGTGATCGGATTCACGGGCGCTTCGCACAGCCATCCCCGGCATGCCTCCATGCTGATGGAGGCGGGCGCGGAAACCACGATCAGCCGGATGGCTGATCTGAAGGCCACCCTCGCCGCCCTGGCGGAATGGTCGGCGGAGGGGTAAGGCATTTCGCCCATAGGCACGAACTAAAGGATATAGCGCTGACCCTGCCTCGGCAGTTCTCCCGCGTCGTCCCGGTGGACCGCAGACATCGCGCATGATGCTGACGAGATACGTGGAGATCTTGTGTTTGCTCTCGTGCCGCGGCGTCAAGACCAATGGAATGCGCTGCCTCGACTCCGGAGCGGGCCGGACGATTTCGACGGCACCCAATCGTTCGCATCCGCCCGAGGAATCACATTCGCGATTCGCCGTGTCCAGCCCGCTACCGCTGCGGGGGGCGGGCGGCCTTGTTCCGTTCGCGGCGAGCATGTATGAGCCGATCAATTCCGGATGGGACGACAATGAAACTGATCCGTTAGCGAAGCTCGCAGAACATTCACCGCCCGCCAATAAGAGGCAGGGCCGTTTTCTGCATTCACGATTACGGAGCGCAAGGGAAACACACCCTTGCGAATATGTTCTGATGTCTCATCCCTCGAACACCCGCGCAGTGCGCGGCACGATCCTGCGCGACGGTTTCTCCTTCGGCTATTCGATAGAGGGACAGGGGCCGACGCTTCTGATCGTCGGCAGCCATGTCTTCTATCCGCGCACCTTCTCCGACCGGCTTCGCAACAGGCGGCGGCTCGTCTTCATAGACCATCGCGGCTTCGCGCGAGCGGAGCGTCCGCTTGAACCACGCGATGCCGAACTGGTAACCGTGATCGACGATATTGCGGCGATATGCGACGTGCTCGATCTCGGCCAAGTCGATCTGCTCGGCCATTCCGGTCACGGCTATATGGCGCTGGAATTCGCGCGGCGTTTGCCAGAACGGGTGCGCAAGACTGTCCTTGTGGGTACCGGGCCAAGCCATTCGGCGGCTCACATGCAGGCGGGAGCGCGGATATGGGAGGCCCTCGCGGCTCCCGAGCGCAAGGCCCGGCTGGCGGCCGACCTGGCTGCTATGGAGATCCACATCGCCGTCGAACCCGAGCGGCGCTTCATCTGGATGTGCCTGGGCATGGCCGCGCGAAGCTGGTTCGATCCGGCCTATGATGCGACAGCGCTGTGGGCCGGCGTCGGCGTCAACATGCCCGTCTTCGATCGGCTGTGGGGCGAAGTCTTCGCCAGCTATCCTACCCGCGACGCGCTGGCCGAACTCACGCGGCCGCTGCTGATCTGCATGGGGCGCCACGACCATCTGGTGGCGCCGATAGAAACGTGGCTGCCGCTGCTTCCGGAAGGCGATATGCCAAAGCTCGCACTTTTCGAACGCAGCGCCCACACGCCGCAACTCGAGGAAGCGGAGCTGTTCGATACGGTCCTGCTTGACTTCCTGAGCTAAACACACGGGCCCGTGCGGCATAGCTGTGCGGGCCCGACTCCTTCGCAGAGCGGCCGTCACAGCCTTATCGATCCGTCACAAGCGCCGCTTCCAGACGATCGAATCTGCTCAAGGAAGCACACCGCGATTCGGCGTGTTCAACGCCTAAGTTGGCGCCCATGATTGCGCGCCTTTGTTTGCGTTCCAGCGCTTGACATTCGCCGTGCCTCGTCTGAGGCGTGAAGCGCATTCTCCCTGCCGGGAGCGTCTTCTGCAGTTACGAAGGGCCTGCTCCCCAATACATCTTTGGAAATTCAAAAAGGGCGGTATGGAACTTACCGCCCGCTCCCCTCGTCAAAGCCGACCTGCAGCGTGACACCACGATCGATGCCGCCGGGAACCGGGATGTCGGGCACGGTCAGCACGAATTGCGTAGCGCCGGAAACATCCGTCACCGAGACGGGATGCCGGTAGATCTGCGAATGGAGAACCTGGTCGCCTCTCAGCATAGCGACCCGCAGTGGCAGGGTGATGCTGCCAGCGCGTCCCTTCGGTCCCGGCACCACTTTGCCGGCGATCGCGACAGTAACGGACCCCGTGCCGGCGCCATATTTGCAGGTCCGCGTCGTCTCGGAAATCGACGACAGGTAGATGACCCGATTTGGATCCTCTTCGCCGCCGCGCTCGTAGGTGGTGCTAAAGGCCGTGCCGTCCCGAATAGTCACGGAGGGGCAGTAGGCCCTCAATTCACTTTCGCGCACCGCACCGCCAGTCGTTTCCGCCGGCTGGGCGGGGGACTGACCGCCGATCCCGCCTTCACCCGATGCGCCCGACTGACAAGCAGACAATAATGCGGAGCCGGCCAGGATCATCCCTGCAGCAAAAACCTTCTTCAGCAAATGGACGCCCCCGATTGCACTTTTCTAGGACAAGGTCGCTGTTCTATATCAACGGCGCAGTGAAATTTCGACCGCCTGTTGATTATTTTCTGCTAAGCGGTTCTCGCGCGCAGTGAAGGAATGGCAATGGAATATGTGAGTACCCGCGGCGAGGCCCCCGCATTGGGCTTTTCGGACGTGCTTCTGATGGGCCTTGCGCGAGACGGTGGCCTCTACGTGCCGCGCGAATGGCCGCAATTCTCGCCGCAGGAGATCCGCGCCCTACGCGGTCGTTCCTATGCGGATGTGGCTTTCGCCGTGATGCAGCCTTTCGTTGCCGGCGAGATCCCCGACGCGACGCTGAAGCGGATCATAGACGAGAGTTACGCCACATTTCGCCACAACGCGGTCTGCCCCATTGTGCAGACCGGCCCGACCGAATTCGTCCTGGAGCTGTTTCATGGGCCGACGCTGGCCTTCAAGGATGTCGCCATGCAGTTCCTGGCGCGCATCATGGATCACCTGCTTTCCGAGCGTGGGCAACGCGTCACCATCGTGGGGGCCACCTCCGGCGACACGGGAGGAGCGGCGATCCACGCCTTTGCCGGATCGAGCCGGGCAGATGTCTTCATTCTGTTTCCTCATGGCCGCGTGTCACCCGTGCAGCAGCGCCAGATGACCACCTCCGGGGCCGCGAATGTGCAGGCGCTTGCGATCGAAGGCACGTTCGACGATTGCCAGGGGCTCGTGAAGGCGCTTTTCAATGACCACGCGTTCCGCGACCGAATGTCGCTTTCCGGCGTCAACTCGATCAACTGGGCCCGCATCATGGCCCAGATCGTCTACTACTTCACCTCGGCGCTCTCGTTGGGCGCGCCCGACCGCTCCGTATCCTTCACCGTGCCCACCGGAAATTTCGGAGACATCTTCGCCGGTTACGCGGCCAAGCGCATGGGCCTCCCGATCGACCGGCTGATCATCGCCACCAATGAGAACGACATTCTGGCGCGTACGCTCGACACGGGCCGATACGCCACCCGCCCCGTTGTCGCCACAACTTCGCCATCGATGGATATTCAAATTTCTTCGAACTTCGAACGGCTGCTCTTCGAGGCATCCGGGAGGAAGGCGGAAGAGACCCGGGCCTATATGGAAGGCTTGAAACAATCGGACAGCTTCACCCTCAGGGACAGCACGCTTCGGGAGATTCGCGCCGGGTTTGCCGCCGGCCGTGCCAGCATGGAGGAGACCGCATCCACGATCGCCTCTGCCCTTGAGGAGAGCGGCTATCTCGCCGACCCGCACACGGCGACAGCGCTCAAGGTCGCTCGTGCGCAGATGCAGCCCGGTGAGACCATGGTCGTGCTTTCGACCGCGCATCCCGCCAAATTCCCGCAAGCGGTGGCGGAGGCCTGCGGAACATCGCCTGCCCTTCCGCAGTGGCTGAGCGGGCTGATGGAGGGCACGGAGAATTACACGGTCCTTCCCTCGGACCTGAAAATCGTGGAAGATCATATAAGCCGCCACGCAAGGGCGGGAGGATAGAAAGCGAGTAACATATGGGCGTAGAGGTAAGCCGTCTGTCGAACGGCTTGACGGTTGCAACCGAGACCCTTCCGCATCTCGAATCGGTTGCCCTGGGCGTGTGGGTCAAATCCGGATCGCGGAATGAGCGGGAAGAAGAGCACGGGATCGCTCATCTGCTCGAACATATGGCTTTCAAGGGCACGACCAAGCGCACGGCCCTTCAAATCGCTACGGACATCGAAGACGTCGGCGGCGAGATCAATGCCGCCACGAGCGTCGAGACCACGGCTTTTTATGCCAGGGTGCTCAGGGACGACATGTCGCTTGCCATCGACATCCTCGCCGACATCCTGACCGATTCCAAATTCGACCCGCATGAGCTCGAGCGGGAGCAGAACGTCATCCTGCAGGAAATCGGCGCGGCGCATGACACGCCTGATGACGCCGTGTTCGACCGGTTCACCGAAACCGCATTCCGCCATCAGGCCATCGGCCGTTCGATCCTCGGTACCCCCGATACGGTGGAATCCTTCACCTCCGACCAGCTCCGCCGTTTTATGGAGCGCCAATATGGCGCGGACCGCATGGTCGTCGTTGCGGCAGGTGGCGTGAGCCACGACGAATTCGTGCGGGAGGTCGAGATGAGGCTCGGGAGCTTCCGCGACAAGACCGATACCGCAGTTCCGCAATACTCCAACTATGTCGGCGGCGATTATCGCGAGCATCGCGACCTGATGGATGCCCAGATCATCCTGGGCTTCGAAGGCCGCGCCTATCATGTGCGCGATTTCT
The DNA here is from genome assembly GCF_000518985.1 of Chelativorans sp. J32. Classification (GTDB taxonomy): domain Bacteria; phylum Pseudomonadota; class Alphaproteobacteria; order Rhizobiales; family Rhizobiaceae; genus Chelativorans. The sequence goes on along the minus strand of NZ_JAEQ01000022.1, from coordinate 14,403 downwards.
ACGCCTCGCAGATGCTGTCGATGGTTCTTGGCGGAGGCATGTCCTCGCGCCTCTTCCAGGAAGTGCGGGAAAAACGCGGCCTGTGCTATTCCGTCTATGCCTTCCATTGGGGCTTCTCCGACACCGGCGTCTTCGGCGTGCACGCCGCAACCGGGCAAAGCGACCTGGGCGAACTGATGCCGGTGATCCTGGGTGAACTGCAGAAGGCCGGCGAGAAGATCGAGCAGGCCGAACTCGACCGCGCGCGGGCGCAGTACCGCGCAGGCCTGATGATGTCTCGCGAAAGCCCGGCAAGCCGGGCCTCGCAGATCGCGCGCCAGCTGCTGCTTTACGGGCGCCCCATCGAAACCGAGGAACTCATGGACCGTCTTGCCGGCATTACCGTGGAGCGATTGGCGGATCTTTCCAATCGTCTTTTCTCTTCCAAGCCGACAGTGGCGGCCATCGGTCCCGTGGGGTCGCTTGCCCCGTTCGAAGCCATTCGCGATACGTTGATTACGCCCGGTCCGACGCTGCGGAAGCTCGCCGTTTAGAGCGCTTCATGTTCCAGCTTCCCTTCTTTCGCCGAGATCTGCCGGCGCTTGAAGGCCAAAGGGTGCGGCTGCGCCTGCCTGGTTGGCAGGACTATGCCGAATGGGCCGCTTTGCGCGCCGAAAGCCGCGCTTTCCTCGAGCCCTGGGAGCCGCGTTGGGCGCCCGACGAGCTTTCCCGGGCCGCGTTCCGCCACCGCGTGAGACGCAGCAAACACGATTACGAACAGGGCACGGGCATTTCTTTCTTCGTTTTCGAAAAGGCCGAAGGCCGGCTTGCGGGCGGCATCTCGCTCAGCAATATCCGTCATGGCGTGGCGCAGTCTGCAAGCATCGGCTACTGGATGGGAGAGCGCTACGCCGGCAAAGGCCTCATGCATGAAGCCCTTCGGCTCATTATCCCCTTCGCATTCGAACAGCTGAGGTTGCACCGACTGGAGGCGGCCTGTATTCCCAGCAATACGCGCTCGATGCGCCTGCTTGAAAAAGCCGGATTCCAGCGCGAAGGGCTATTGCGGTCCTATTTGCGTATCAATGGCGTCTGGCAGGACCATCACCTTTACGCGCTGATTGCCGGCGAGCATCAGGCGCCACCAGGACGGGGTTGAGTTTGCTGAAGTTGAAACCGGCAATGCTGACGGCGATGGCTATGCTGGCATGGCTTGTGCTGGCTTTGGGCGTAGCGCCAGCCTCGGCGGTTGAGCCCATCAAGATCTCGCGCGAAGACGTCGCTCTCGACCTCTCGAAAGCTGTTGAGATCTATCGCGACCAGGGGGAAAACTTCCAGGTCTCCACGGCTCCCGGTGCAGATGGCATCGTACGCCGCATCGAAGTGGAGGCGCAGGACACGCGTTCGACCGGCGATTGGGCCGTTTTCGCGCTGGCAAACACCACCGACGAGCAGCTCGACCGTCTCATCGTGGCGCCGCATTTCCGCCTGGTGGGCTCCGGCCTGGTCTGGCCGGATCTCGGCTCTCAGCGGATCGCCGCAATCACGCCCTCCGAAGGCTTCGCCCTTGACCGTCAGCCGAGCAGCGATGCCGACGAGTTTCTCGTCACGCTCAATCCGGGGGCTGTGGTTACATTCGTGGCTGAGCTTTCCTCGCCCAATCTTCCCCAGGTCTATCTCTGGGACCCGGCCGCCTATAAGGACACGGTCAATTCCTATACGCTCTTCCGCGGCATCGTCATCGGCATCGCCGGCCTTTTGGCGCTTTTCCTGACCGTGCTTTTCGTGGTCAAGGGCACGTCCATGTTCCCGGCCACAGCGGCCCTTGCCTGGGCGATCCTTGCCTATATCTCGATCGACTTCGGCTTCCTCTCGCGCATTGTCGACATTTCGCCGGGGACGGAACAGCTCTGGCGAGCGGGCACGGAGGTGGCATTGGCGGCGACATTCGTCGTCTTCCTCTTCGCCTATCTGAATCTGGCGCGCTGGCACAACCATTTCAGCTACGGCATGCTGGGCTGGATCCTCGGGCTTGTCATCATCGCGGGTGTCGCCGTCTTCGATCCACCGATCGCGGCCGGAATCGCGCGAATCTCCTTTGCAGCCACCGCCATCATCGGTCTCGGCCTCATCGCCTATCTGGGAATGCAGGGGTACGATCGGGCGATCATGCTCGTGCCCAGTTGGCTCATGGTGCTGGTCTGGTTGAGCGGCGCGTGGATGGCCGTAACCGGCACGCTCGACAACGATATCCTGCAGCCTGCGATCAGCGGCGGCCTTATCCTCATCGTCCTCCTGATCGGTTTCACCGTGATGCAGCACGCGCTGTCCGGGAGCGCCATCTTCCAGGGGCTGTTCAGCGACATGGAGCGGCAGGCGCTCGCCATCAGCGGCTCCGGCGATATCGTCTGGGACTGGGACGTGCTGCGCGACCGTGTCACCACCAAGCCCGATGTCAGCAAGCAACTTGGTCTCGCCGCCAATACGCTGCACGGTCCCGCTCGAAGCTGGCTGCCGCTGCTTCACACGGATGACCGCGACACTTTCCGCACCACGCTCGACATGGTGCTGGAGCATCGGCGCGGGCGTATCGCACAGAATTTCCGGCTGCGCGGGGCGGACGGGCACTATCACTGGCTGGCCTTGCGGGCCCGCCCGGTGGTGGGGTCCGATGGCGAGGTGATCCGCTGCGTGGGCACGATGGTCGACGTCACCGAGCAGAAAAAGGCCGAGGAGCGGCTGCTGCATGATGCGGTGCACGACAACCTCACCGGCTTGCCCAACCGTGAGCTTTTCCTCAACCGGCTCGATGCCACGATTGCCATGGCCGGCAAGCAGCGGAAAATTCGTCCGACCGTCCTGGTCATCGACATCGACCGCTTCAAGCATGTCAATGACGAACTCGGCATTTCCGCGGGCGACACTATTCTGCTGACGATCGCGCGGCGCCTGCATCGCATCCTGAAACCCGGCGATGCGCTCTCCCGCGTGGCTGGCGACCAGTTCGCCATGATGGTTCTTTCGGAGCAGGAGCCGGCGCAGATCGCCGCCGTGGCGGATGCGGTTCGCCTTGCAATTCGATCGCCGATCACCTTCGCCAAGCGGGAGATCATCCTTACCGCCTCCATCGGGCTCGTGTCCTGGACCACGGTCCAAACCTCGGCGGAAGAGATGATCAAGGACGCGGAACTGGCCATGTACCAGGCAAAGCGGTTCGGCGGCGATCGCATCGAGCCCTTCCGTCCGGCCTTCCGTTCCATCGGTGCAGACCGTCTTCAAATGGAATCCGATCTCCGCCGGGCCGTGGACCGCAAGGAGCTTCGTGTGGCCTACCAGCCAATCGTGCGGCTGGAGGATGGCACCGTTGCCGGCTTCGAGGCTCTCCTGCGCTGGGACCATCCGCGCCGGGGCACCATCCCGCCAGCGGATTTCATCCCGATCGCCGAAAGCTCGGGCCTGATCGTGCAGCTTGGTCTGTTCGCCATGCAGCAGGCGGCCGAGGACCTCTATTCCTGGCAGAAGCAGCTTGGAGACGTGCCGCTCTTCATGTCCGTGAATCTATCGAGCCGGCAGTTCATCCGCCGGGACCTTGTGAGCGACGTGCGCTCCATCATCGCACGAGCGAACATCAAGCCGCGCTGCTTCCGGCTGGAGCTGACCGAATCCGTGGTCATGGATAATCCCGAGCAGTCCGCCCATGTGCTCGCCAAGCTGAAACAGATCGGCATCGGGCTCTCGCTGGACGACTTCGGGACCGGCTACTCCTCCCTTTCCTATCTCACCCGCTTCCCGTTCGACACAATCAAGATCGACAAGACCTTCCTCAATGATCCGAGCTCCAAGGGCAATGTGCTGCTCAAATCCATGATCACCATGGCGCATGACCTCGGGCTCTCCGTTGTTGCAGAGGGCGTGGCTGACGAAGCTGATCTCTCGCAGCTGCGCCAGATGGGCTGCGAATATGGCCAAAGCTTCTATCTCGGGGAGCCGGCCGACGCCGAGGCGAGCCTGAAGCTTCTGACGGAGCAGAACCCGGTCACCGCGAGCTAGCCTAGCGGGCTGGATCGGAGCATTCTGGCGTAAAGATTTTGCCTGAGACCTAGGGCCATTAGCGCCGCTGCTCCTGCTCAGCCGACAACAAAGCCAATGCCTGCCGAAGTGAGCAAAACGGGCCTTCGTCCTTATCCCTGCAGTCGCTTGCCTGATGTCTGCGTAATGGACCGTCCATCACGCTACTTGCTGGGCCGGGGTATATAGGGTACCCTCCTATCCTATGGCTCATCTACAAAAGAACAAGGCGAAGTTGGTCGCGAGGGTGCGCAGGCTGCGCGGGCAGATCGAAGCAATCGAGCGGGCACTCGAGGGTGATGCACCCTGTGGCGAAACGCTTCAACTGATTGCGTCCGTTCGGGGCGCGGTGAACGGACTGACGCTTGAACTTATCGAGGATCACATCCGCTTTCATGTGGTGGATCCCGACAAAGAGACGGATTCCGCCAAAGCTGAAGGGGCGGCGGAACTCATAGCGGTTCTGCGCACCTATATGAAATGAGGCTTTGATGGAACGGCATCGTCCTTCCGAATTGCGTGGCCACGACCACATCTTCTTGGGCGAAAGCCATGGCCGTAACGAGCGGCGCGTGTGGTTCGTGATCGCTCTTACGACGGCGATGATGGTCGTCGAGATAAGCGCCGGCCTGATCTTCGGTTCAATGGCATTGCTGGCCGACGGTTTTCACATGTCCACGCACGCGGCCGCCATGCTTATAGCGGCCGGCGCATATTTTTACGCCCGCAAGCATGCCCGGAATCCCCGTTTCACATTCGGCACCGGCAAGTTTGGCGATCTTGCCGCCTTTGCCAGCGCAATCATCCTGGCGTTGATCGCCCTTTTCATCGGCTATGAAAGCCTTCTTCGCCTGGCCAATCCCGTTCAGATTTCCTTCAACCAAGCCATTGTTGTCGCCGCTGCCGGCCTGGCGGTGAACCTCGCCAGCGCATGGCTGCTCCGTCATGACCATTCTCACCACCATCACGGGCACGAGCACCACCACCACCACGCGCATGGACGCAGTGGCACCGATCACAATATCCGCGCAGCCTATCTCCATGTCCTGGCTGATGCGTTGACGTCGGCGCTGGCGATTGTCGCGCTTCTTTTCGGCAGTCTTTACGGGTGGATATGGCTCGATCCAGTGATGGGCGTGGTGGGAGCAGCTGTTATTGCCCACTGGTCATGGGGTCTCATTAATCAAGCCGGTGGCGTCCTCCTTGATTATATTCCGGAGGATGAGGAGCTGCCGCGAGAAATTCGGGAAACGATCGAAGCGGACGGGGACCATATCGCAGATCTCCACGTATGGCAGGTGGGACCCGGGCATCACGCCGCGATCGTTTCTGTCGTCACAGAAAACGTCCGGCCGCCCTCCTTCTACCGCCAGAAACTTTCTCATCTCCATGAGCTGTCGCATCTGACGGTGGAAATTGAACCGCATAAGGCTGCTTGAGCAACATCTATCGCAGCGGCCGAGGGCTCCTTGCCAGCTGGACTGCTTATGCGTGTCCCGCCACCTGACTTAGATGGAGAAGGTCAATGCCGTTGGAGGCAAGGATACGGTCGTAGATCGTGTCGATTTCCGCATCGAACAGAAGGTCCGGCGATGCCGGGCAGGCAAGCCAGCCATTGTCGGCGATCTCCGCCTCGAGTTGCCCCGCGCCCCAACCGGAATAACCGAGAGCCATCAATGCCTGTTTTGGCCCTCTCCCTATGGATATAGCACGCAGAATGTCCACCGTGGCGGTAAGGCAGATCTTCTCGGACACGGCCATGGAGGATTCCACGACATAGTCGTCGCTGTGCAGCACGAAACCGCGGCTGCGGTCGACTGGTCCACCGCTGCGAACGGAAATGTTGCGTGCGCGCGCGGGCAAGCGGATGGATTGGCTCCGATCCAGAATGCCAAGCTCCACGAGGATATCCGTGAAACCCAGTTGCTGTCCGCGGTTGATGATGATCCCCATGGCGCCTTCGGCATTGTGGGCGCACATATAGATCACGGAGCGCGCGAACCTTTCATCCCGCATGCCTGGCATGGCTATCAGGAAGTGGTTCTGCAGCGTGGCTCCGTGGCCAGCAGCGTCTGCGCTGATCGTTTGTACCATGGCACAAACCTAGCCGCTTTCGGTGAAGCTTGAAAGACGTGACATGCAGCGACCGGTGCATTCACATCAAAATGAGCAACGCACCCCGTCTCCGCTCGTTGCAATTGTGATCTTCTAAAGCCATTGTCGCGCCCATGCTCCATCGCTTGCCCTTTCTCCTCGCCTGTCTTGCCGTTTCCGCCGCGCCCGCCGCAGCTTCGTCTACGCCGTGGTTGAAGAGCGACGGGGGCGCCATCCGCATCGTGACTTCCGGTCTCAGCGACGAGGACGGAGCGCTTCGCGGCGCGTTGGAGATCGATCTGAAGCCGGGATGGAAAACCTATTGGCAGGCTCCCGGGGAAGCGGGCGTGCCGCCTGAAATCAACCTCGCGCCCACCTCCGACACCCGACACGTCGAGCTTCTCTTTCCCGCGCCCGAGCGCATCAGCGACGCTTACGCGATCTGGGCAGGGTATCAGCACCCCGTCACATTGCCGGTCGTCTTCGACTTCCCGCAGGCTGAGATGGCCGGCATCGTCGAGGGAACGCTTTTTCTCGGCATTTGCGAAACAATCTGCGTTCCTGTGGAGATTCCTTTCTCCTTCGATGCAGGCGCTGATCCTGACAATCCCGCCGATGCGATCACGGTGGAGGCTGCTTTTGCGGCACTGCCGGATGTCGCGCGTGCCGATTTCGGCGTGAGCACTGCCTCCCGGACGGAGTCGCAGATCGAATTCCATGTGACATTGCCGGACGAGCCTGGAGCTCCGGCACTTTTCGTGGTGCCGCCCAAACACGTGCAGATCACCATGCCGGAGCTTCGGAAGCGGCAGGGAAAGACGGCGATCTTCACCTCGCAGGCGCTTGGCGAGGCTGCCGCTCTGAAAGGCCCGCTTGAGATAGGTTATACGCTGGTGGCGGGGGAGAAGGCCGTTGCAGGGCAAATTGCTCTTCCCTGACCGATTGCCTATGGTGCGCCCGCACACAGCACCTTCCTTCCGGGAAGTAATATTTGCCCTTTAGGCCCAGGAGATAGCGCATGACGATTTCAATTGGCGAACGGCTGCCCAACATCACGGTCAGGAAGGCGACGCCCAATGGCGCCGAGGAAGTGACCACGGCAGATTTCTTCGCCGGCCGGAAAATTGTTCTGTTCGGCGTCCCCGGCGCATTTACGCCGACCTGCAGCAACAACCACCTGCCCGGTTTCGTGGAGAATTACGATGCCATAAAGGCGCGCGGGGTCGACGCAGTGGCGGTCATAGCGGTCAATGACGCATTCGTCATGGGCGCGTGGGCACGGTTCACGGGCGCCGAAGACAAGCTGGTGTTCCTGGCGGACGGAAGCGGCGATTTCGCGCGGGCGATCGGCCTCGATCTCGATCTTGCCGCACGCGGCATGGGCCTGCGCTCGCAGCGCTATTCGATGATCGTCGATGACGGCGTGGTCACGGCACTCAACATAGAGGAAGTGCCCGGCCAGGCAGTGACCAGTGGGGCAGCACGCATCCTGGAGCAGCTCTGATTATTCACCGGAGCGGCGACGCGTATTTGTTTCTAATGAAGCAGCTGTGTCGCCGCCCCGTTTCTTCTTGAACGGCGCCATGCCGGCGCGCGCCAGCGCATCCGCCCGCTCATTTTCCGGGTGCCCTGCATGCCCGCGCACCCAATGCCAATGAACCTTATGGCGCCGGCGCGCCTCATCCAAGGCCTGCCATAGCTCGGCATTCTTGACCGGCTTCCTGTCCGCCGTCCGCCAGCCATTGCGCTTCCAGCCTTCGATCCAGCCGGAAATACCGTCACGCAGATAGTTGCTGTCCGTGTGAAGATCGACCTCGCAGGGTTCCTTCAACGCATTCAGCGCCTGGATTGCCGCCGTCAGCTCCATCCGATTGTTCGTGGTTTCCGCTTCGCCGCCGGAAAGCTCTTTCTCAACGCCGTTATAGCGCAGAACGGCCCCCCAGCCACCGGGACCGGGATTGCCGGAGCAGGCGCCGTCGGTGAATATCTCTATGTGCTTCACGCGAGCTTGATCCCGTATTCGGATGCCGACTTCACCTGCCGGTGGAAGCGCAGGCGGCGGAGATATTCAAGCGGATCGCGCTTCTTCACCAACGCGCCATCCGGAATGGTCAGCCAGTCATAGAGGCGCGTGAGCATGAAGCGGAGTGCCGATCCACGCGCGAGCAGCGGCAGCATTTCGATTTCCTCCCGCCGCAGCGGCCGCATGGACTGGTAGCCCGCCAGAAGCGCCGTCCCTTTGGTGAGATTGAAGGAAATGTCCTTCTCGAAACACCAGGCGTTTAGGCAGGTTGCAAGGTCGTAGGCCAAAAGGTCATTGCAAGCGAAATAGAAGTCGATCAGCCCGGACAGCTCGCCGCCGAGGAAAAAGACATTGTCGGGGAAGAGATCCGCATGGATGACACCGGAAGGCAGATCCCTCGGCCAGTTGCTCTCGAGTATCTCGAATTCGGCATCCACTTCCCGCGCCAATCCGGGCTCGACCTCGTCGGCACGGGCTCGCGCGCCTTCCCAGAGTCGACGCCAGCCATCCGGGCCCAGAGAATTGGCGCGCGTCAGCGGGAAATCCTCTGCCGCCTCGTGCAACCCCGCAAGCGCTTTGCCCACCGCCTTGCAATGCTGCGAATTCGGCCGGCGCATCCACATGCCTTCAAGAAACGTGATGACGGCGGCAGGGCGACCGGCAAGCTCGCCGATCAGCCCATCGTCAAGCCGTTTCACCGGCAGGGGGCATGATATTCCCTTTCTGGCAAGATGTTCCATCAAGCCCAGGAAGAACGGCAGGTCGCGGCTGTCTACCCGCCGTTCATAGAGCGTGAGGATATAGGCGCCAGTCGTCGTGTGCAGGAGATAGTTCGAGTTTTCTGTGCCTTCGGCAATGCCCTTGTACGACAGGAGCTCGCCGACCGGATAATGACGCAGAAAAGCCCCGAGCTCTTCCTCGGAAATGTCGGTGTAGACAGCCATGGCTACAACACGCCCGGGCGACGTGGAAAAGCGGCGTCTCTCGCCAGATTGTTTCCGCCAAGAACCATGCTGCCCCTACCCCATCCCATTGACGAAGGCCATGTCGGCTTTTGTCAGTTCCACGTCGCGCAAGGCACGCATCACCGGAAAATTTTCCAGTTCTTCCGCGGTGACCGCCAATTCGACGGAGACGTCGTAACGCTCGGCGAATGCTTCGATGATTTCGTTGACGATGATTTCAGGAGCCGAGGCGCCGGCGGAAAGTCCGAGCACCGAAAGGTCTGCGATATCGTCCCACGGGATTTCCGACGCGCGCTGTACCAGCAGTGCATGCTTGGCTCCAGCCCTCTCCGCCACCTCGACGAGGCGGCGCGAATTGGAGGAGTTGGGCGCGCCGACCACGAGGAACAGATCCGAGCCCGGCGCAGCCGCCTTTACCGCGTCCTGCCGGTTGGTCGTGGCGTAGCAGATCGATTCAGCCGCAGGCGCATGAATATTCGAGAACCTTTGTTCCAGCGCAGCGATAATCTCGGCCGTGTCCTCGACCGAAAGCGTGGTTTGGCTGACATAGCCAAGCTCGACGCCCATTGGCGGTTCGAACCAAGCAGCATCATCCACGGTCTCGACCAGCGTGACGGCTCCATCAGGCAACTGCCCCATCGTGCCGATTACCTCCGGATGGCCGGCATGGCCAATCAAGAGCACATGGCGGCCCAGACGCTGGTGGCGCATCGCCTGCTTGTGCACCTTGGAAACCAGCGGACAGGTAGCATCCAGATAGAAGAGATTGCGCGCATTTGCATCGGCGGGGACGGATTTCGGCACCCCATGGGCGGAAAAAACGACCGGGCGCTCGCGATGGCCATCCGGAATCTCGTCCAGCTCCTCGATGAAGATTGCACCGCGCTGCTGCAGCCCTTCGACCACATAGCGATTGTGGACGATCTCATGCCGCACATAGACCGGGGCGCCATATTTCTTAAGCGCGAGCACGACGATCTGGATGGCCCGGTCCACGCCGGCGCAAAAGCCGCGCGGCCCGCAGAGTCTAATCGTCAGTGCCTGTCTATCCGTGCTCATTCGATTCCCCTGTTCGTCGCCCGGTAAGTGGGAGCGGGCGGGCTTCCCTGTCAAGCCTGGCCACGGTCATCATTGCGCCGCCAGAACCACGCGACGAGAACGCAGACGAGCGCAAATGCCAAACCGTACCACGTGACCGCATATTGCAGGTGATTGTTGGGAAGGTCTATCAGCGTCACGCCCCCGACAGGCAAACCGCCCGGGTTCGGCGCGTCATTCGCATCCACATAGAAAGGATAGACTTCGGCCTGCTCAAGGCCCGCCGAGCGCGCCATCGCCGTTAGATCCTTCCAATAGAAGATGTTCTTGGCGAGATCATTGTCGGGGACAAGAAAGGACGGTTTTTCAGCAGGCGCCATGCGCGCCAGGCCCGCGATTTCGGTTTCACCCCCCACCTGGCCCTGCAAACGTGTCGCAGGATCCTTCCGGTCATAGGGCACAAAGCCGCGATTGACGAAGATGTATTTCCCGTCGGAGAGCCTCAGCGGCGTGTGGACGAAGAAACCGGACTGTCCCTTCCATGTGGCCAGATAATGCCGCTCCCGGTCGTGAAGGAAGGTCCCCGACAAGACCGTGGGGCTGTAATCAATGTCCTCGCCTCGTTCGTAAAGTCCCAGCATCTCATCCAGGGGCGCGGGTTCGGCGGCGAGCCGCTCATCGATCCGGGCAAGAAGACCCTCCTTCCAGTGCAGGCGCTGCACCTGCCAGGTGCCGAGCGCCAGAAGGATAAGCAGCATGGGGATGCTGAAGGCCAGCAAGACCCATGCCGACCGCCTCCCACCTTTCCGTTCGATGCTCATTCCAGTTGTCCACTTTCTTGAGAGTCTTCGGCGCTGCCGCGCATCCAAGGGCCTCGATCGTGCCAGCGGCAATCAGCCAGAGACGACGCGGCACATAGCCGAACCATCGCAGAAAACCCGTGCCGCGGGGATGATTTGCCGTGCAGAGGCACCGTTGCTTGTTCCGAAAGCCGTCATCCCGCCTGTATTCCGAAAAAGCAAGGGGCAGCCGCCATATCGGCGGCCGCCCCCTTTGCAGAACATCAGCTGTTCTTAGACGTGCGCGATCGTGGCACCCGACGACGCCCAAACATAGATGAAGGCGAAGAGGAACAGCCAAACCACGTCGACGAAATGCCAATACCAGGCAGCCGCCTCGAAGCCGAAATGCTGCTTCGGCGTGAACTGCCCTGCCATGGCCCGGAGCAGGCACACGGCCAGGAAGATCGTTCCGATCAGCACGTGGAAGCCATGGAAACCGGTCGCCATGTAGAAAGTTGCGCCATAAATGGAATCGCTGAAGCTGAACGGTGCGTGCATGTACTCGTAAGCCTGCACGAAGCTGAAGAGCACGCCGAGGGCGACCGTGATGACGAGGCCGGTGACAAGGCCCTTACGATCGTTCTCGAGCAGCGCGTGGTGCGCCCAGGTCACCGTCGTGCCCGAGAGCAGCAGGATGATCGTGTTGTAGAGCGGCAAGTGGAACGGATCGAGCACCTCGATGCCCTGGGGCGGCCAGGTGCCGCCGGTGAATTCGGCGCGGCTTATCTGCACGGGATCGCCGGGGAAGAGGCTCGCATCGAAGAACGCCCAGAACCATGCCACGAAGAACATCAGTTCGGAGACGATGAACATGATCATGCCGTAACGCAGGTGCAGCGAAACGACACGCGTGTGATGGCCTTCTTGCCCTTCCCTGATTGTATCGCCCCACCAGGAGAACATGGTGTAGAGAACGATCAGGACACCAACCAGGAAGATCCAGAAGCGTGCTCCCGCTAGATCGATCCCGAAGATCGGGAAAGACGTGCCCTGGAGCGACTTCATCCACGCCACGCCACCGAGCGCCATGACCAGCGCGCCGACGGAGCCGATGAACGGCCAGGGACTCGGATCTATTATGTGATAATCATGTTTTTTTACGTGGGCATCTGCCATTTTATCCCCCGAGCTTCTGGGTCTTTGCCGCATCCGCTGCCGGCGCTTGCGCCGACTCCTGATGCTTTGGATAGAAGGTATAGGAAAGCGTGATCGTCTTCAGGTTCTTCAATTCCGGTACATTTACAATTTCCGGATCGATGAAGAACTGCACCGGCATTTCGTAGGTTTGTCCGGGTTCAAGCGCCTGCTCGGTGAAGCAGAAGCATTGAACCTTGTTAAAATAGGCTCCTGCGAGCGCGGGCGCCACGTTGTAGGTGGCTGTTCCGGTCGTCGTGGTCGGCGCTGTGTTGCGGGCGATGTAGGAAATCTCCGTCGTCTCGCCGATCCTGAGCGTGACCTCGCGCTGCTTGGGTTTGAACTCCCAGGGAACGCCGTTCGTGTTCGCATCGAAACGCACGGTGATGGTCTTGTCGAGGATCGTGTCGGAATACTGCTCGACACGCTGCGTCGTCCCACCATAACCCGTAACCTGGCAGAACAGCCGGTAAAGCGGCACGGCTGCGTAGGACATGCCGACCATGGCTACAAAAACACCGGCGCAGGTCAAGGCCACGCCGCGGTTGCGACGATCGTGCTTAGGTTCCGATTTGGTAGGGGTCGTCATCTCGTCCTCACATCGCCCGGTCGAACACGGCCGGGCCCAGCTTATACAGGGTCCCCAGATAGACGATGATCACGAAGGCAACCAACGCAAGCCCGATGGCAATCGAGCGGCTGCGCCGCGCCTTCAACTGAGCCTCGGTAGGCTTTACGCGATCTTCATCCGGCATCTCAGGCTCCAAAATGCGCGATCAGGCCGTCACAAAGCAGGGCAGCGAAGATCGCGAAGAGATAGAGAACCGAATAGCCGAAAAGCGCCTTCTCCGGCCGCGACTTAACGTCCTGCCCCTTGGCCGCCAACACGCGCCAGGAGTACCAGACGAAGGCGATGCCGAGGACAGCTGCGGCGAGACCGTATGGGAGGCTGGCGAATCCCATGAGCGTGGGCAGAACACCGCTGATCGCGACCAGAACCGAATAGACAAAGATTTGCCTGCGCGTCGAGGCCGCCCCGGCGACATTGGGCATCATCGGGACACCAGCGCGCTCGTAGTCACCGCTCTTGAAGAGAGCGAGCGCCCAGAAATGCGGCGGTGTCCAGAGGAAGATGATCAGGAAGAGCACCAGGCTTTCCAGGCTGACAGAGCCAGTGACCGCTGCCCACCCGACGACCGGAGGGAGGGCGCCGGCGGCGCCACCGATAACGATGTTCTGCGGCGTCGAGCGCTTCAGCCACATCGTGTAGATCACAGCATAAAAGAAGATCGTGAAGGCCAGCAGACTGGCAGCGAGCCAATTGGCCATCAAGCCAAGCGTTCCGACCGAAAAGGCCGAGAGGAAAAGGCCGAAGCCGAGCGCCTCGCCGGGCGCGACACGACCGGCCGGCACCGGCCTGGTCGCCGTGCGCGCCATGACCGCGTCGATATCGGCGTCGTACCACATATTGAGCGCGCCCGACGCGCCGGCACCAACCGCGATGGCAAGGATCGAGATCAGTGCCAGGAACGGGTTGGGGCTTGCCGGCGCGAGCACCATCCCGACGAAAGCGGTGAAGACGACGAGAGACATGACCCTCGGTTTTAGAAGCGCGATGAAGTCACCGGCCGTCGCCTCTGAAAGGCGGCCCGCTTCCTCATTGATATGCTCGCGCTCAACCAGTGCCATGTCTTCTCGTTCGCCCCATAGTTAGCGCGGCCCGGTATGTACTCCAGGCCGCGCGATTGCTCCTTATCGGATTTTCGGCAGCTCTTCCCACTGGTGGAAAGGCGGCGGAGAGGAAAGCTGCCACTCGAGGGTGGTTGCGCCTTCGCCCCACGGATTGGCGCCAGCGACGCGCTTCTTCGCGAAGGCTTCGATCACGCCATAGAGGAACACCAGCACGCCNANGGCNGNNAGNTANGANCCNTAAGANGANACCATGTTCCAGCCGGCGAAGGCGTCCGGATAGTCGATATAGCGCCGCGGCATGCCGGAAAGGCCCAGGAAGTGCTGCGGGAAGAAGATCAGGTTCACGCCGATGAACGTGATCCAGAAGTGCAGCTTCGCNACGAAGGAGTTGTACATGTAGCCCGTCATCTTCGGGAACCAGTAGTACCAGGCGGCGAAGATGGCGAACACCGCACCCATGGACAGCACGTAGTGGAAGTGCGCCACGACGTAATAGGTGTCGTGCATCGCCCGGTCGAGGCCGGCATTGGCGAGCTGCACACCCGTGACGCCGCCGACGGTGAACAGG
>NZ_JAEQ01000021.1 GCF_000518985.1 Chelativorans sp. J32 | reverse complement strand
TTCCTGCTCGACGGGCATTTGCGAACCGAGGCGCTGAAGCAGCTTGGCATTGAAGAGGTTGAATGCCTGATCGCCACCGAAGACGATACCTATACCTACAACAAGCGGGTCAACCGGATCCCGCCGATTCAGGAGCACCGGATGATTGCGCGCGCCATGGAGCGCGGCGTGCCGGCGGCCGACATTGCCGAGGCGGTCAATCTGCAGGTGGAATCGGTCATCCGCCGCTTTCGCCTGCTTGACGGCATCAGCGCCGAAGCGGCCGAGATGCTGAAGGACACGCCCTGCTCGATGAGGGTGTTCGACATTTTGCGGCAGATGTCGGCGGTGCGGCAGATCGAGGCCGCGGACCTGATGATCGGGCAGAACAATTTTCCGATCATGTTTGCCGCGCCCTTCGCGCGGCGACCCCGGACAATCAGCTGGCTGCAGCCAAGAAGGGCAAGGGCGCGGCGGCCCCGACCCCTTCGGGCCAGCAGATCGCGCGCATGGAGCGGGAGCTGGCGGCGCTGCAGACCCAGGTCAAATCGGTCGAGGAAACCTATGGCATCGACAATCTGCATCTGACGGTGGCGCGCGGCTATATCGCCAAGCTCCTGGCCAATGGCCGCGTGACGCGCTGGCTCGCCAGCCACCGCCAGGAATATCTCGGCGAATTCGAAAAGATCGCCGAGATTGACACGCTCGCGCCGCTGGCCGAGCAGGACGCCTGAGCCAACCGAGGGGGACCCGGACCCGATAAGCGCGGGGACCATGGGAGACGCCGCACTGTGGGGCGGATCGAGCATGGCGGTGGGAAGGGCGGCGAACCCGCAAGGAGTCCACCAGGCCGGCCGCCATCAGGTCCAGCCGTCCCGCGGAAGCACGACAAGCTCCCGCATCACAGATCGGCGTGCCGGCCCCCCACCCGGCGCGCCGATCAATCTCAGTATTGGAGTGGCGGAGAGGAAGGGTCTGACGTCAAACCTTCTCTGGTGTAGCGTGCGACTGATAAAGCGGGTCCCGCGGCAAGGTTGGCGGTCTTGCGTTCAATCAAATAGAATTGCGCGGTCGTCAGGATGTTGTGGGTGCGCCATCATTGGATAGACTGCCGCGGTGATGACGCCTGCCCCATCCGAGGCTAGAAACATCATCAACTTGGATGCAAATAATGCCTGCAATGGAACCCACCAACAAACTCTCGTCGGAGCAAGAAGAGTACCGTATCTGCGCCAAGCCTTACGTTTTCTACCGGATCATACTCGATCGAACCGGGGCCAGACTCATGACGGCAACCGCGCATGAAGACTCTGGTGAATACAAAGCCTTTGAGGATCAAGAAGCACTGCTTGCTGCAACGGCTCAGATTCTCGGTGATTACGAGATGGGGTTTCTACGGAAGAAGGACCATGCCGGTCGACCGTATCTCGAGACGCGGGTATCTCCGGACGCGCAACACTTGATTCAAGTCGCTACGACAGCACTTGACCGGATGAACTTTGAGGATGTTTTGGTCCTGGCACTTCGAGAAATGAAGGCGCTGCATGAGGAGTTTGCGATCGATGACGGAGGTGGAGACGTCTATCTAAGCGATGGAATGTGGGTGACCGCGGACGGTAGAGTCGTCGAAAGATAATCCTTCAATGCGTCCACCAATATTCGAGAAATGGAGGTGGCAACATGGCGATCTTAAACGCATTGGGAATCGTTGAATGCATCGAACGGGTTGGTCCTAGATCGCCCTGTGAAAATTGATGCTATCAGAGCCCAGAATCAACGGGGGTAGAGTGATGGTTTTTGGACGGCTATTCGGAGGACACTCCAACGAAAACAGGGAGGAAGGCAAGCGACTTTTCGAGCTGGGCATGAAGAGCGCGGTGGAGTTTCGTTCGAATGAGGCGCTCGACTACTATGCGAAGTCTATCGAGGCATCCGAAAATCCGTCACCATATATCAATCGCGCCAATCTTCTAGGAAAGCGGATCCGGCATTACGAAGCTCGGCAGGACCTGCTGAAGGCGAAGAAGCTGGATTTGACTCAAGGGAAGCAATTCCAGGATGTGCTGAACTACGAACTCGCCAAGAATTCCGTGGTGACGAGCAACTATGCCAACGGCGTCGCGCAAAAACTCGTTGCCGATCTGCGCGACAAGGGGTCTAGCTTCGTTGCTTATCGAATCCTCTGCACGTCATTCGGTATCCCTCAGATCCGGTGGGATCATGGGCATGGCGCCACTCCGTTGATTGAATTCCACCTCTTCAATGATCTCGACAACATCGTAAAATTCGACGACATCAGTCGATATCCAGAGGCGCAGGGGCTCGTAGAGATGTACCCCGCAGCGTTCATTGAGATGAAGGTCGGTGACTGCCCGAATCTAAGTGCATTCGAATCCGCGGAGACGAAGCTTCACAACTTCCTTTGCTCGTATCCCGAAGACGACATGATCCAGATCCGGCGGCACACTCATTACGAAATTCACAGGCAACTGCTCATCCGTGATTTTGGCGAGATGTTCGATGCCCTCGACTCGGAATGCGAGGGCGTGATCAAGGAGGCAGAGCCTCATCTATCCTGACGACGGACAGCAACAGGTGCCGCCCCGTCTGATGTTGTGCTGGGCACTTCTCGCTTAAAAGCAACCTGCGGAACCTCGCGAAGTCCGAAGTAGTGTAGCGAAATTCTGCGAAATGGCGGACGGGACCGGACCGCCATCTAACCTTCTCTCACGCAGGAGCGGGGCGCTACTCGATGATCATCTAGTCGATTTGGCGGCGCGCGGAAGGCGGTATCTCGGGTCCGGCACCGACCCGCAGAAGAAGCTGAGGGACGCCAGAGGTGCCGGGCGTCGCTCGAAGCCGGGTACGCCCCCATTTCCGGCAGGTTGCCAAGGTAAATGACCCCGACCGGTTCCTGAAGATTTTCCGAAAGGTGGGAGCGGACAAGCGGCGGGAGTCGCAGCGCCCGGGTCTATTTCGATCCCGACGATGGAAACCGGCTTTGGTCGGTGTTCGCCTGGGACGAAGACGACTATGAGGGGTTTCTTGCCGACCCAGAGATGCCGGCGATCGCACGGCAGCTTGGAGTTGAGGAACCGCCGGTGCACGCAGTTGCTGCAATCGAGCTCGACGCCTGAGCGAGCACCACGCTGGCTCCGCTAAAAAAGCCGGCGGGCCGGCAGCCGTCAGGTCCAGCCGCATCCGGAACTGCATCACGACTCCGGGCACGCGGCTTCCAACATCATCCCGCCAGTTCCAGATCCATCGGCTCTTCACTCAGGATCAGGCGGCGAAGCCGCCCCAGCATGTCGGTGCTGTTGGCGACGTCGACGCTCGCGGTCTCCAGGATCGTGGCGTGTCCGGTAATCGCATAACGCCCATGAACCGTGTCTTGACCGCCGAGGCCGGGATGGTGGGGATAGAGCAGCGTCAGGCGCGGCGCGTCATAGAGCTGGGCATAGGCCATCATCTGATAGACATCGGCCTGCGAGACGCCCTGCTTGGGATCGTCGATCCGCGCTGATATCCGCTTCCACTTGGTGTCGATGACATGGACGACCCTACCACCTTGGCGGATCAGGATATCGGGCCGGGTCTGGAACAATGCGCGCCCGCTGTCCTGCGCGCTCAGACAGAACAGCCGTCCGCCTTGCAACGAAACGGTAAGCCCCGTCCCCGCCAAGGCGCGGGCGATCAAGCGACCGACATATTCCTCGAACAGCGCGTTCATCTCGAACAGCATGGCGGTGCCCTGGCCGGCGCCGCCGGTGGTCGTCTGGTAGCGGTCCTGTAGAAAGAGCCGGGCCATCGCAAAGAGCTCCTGCCAGGACCGGTTGGTGCGGTCGATCACCACCTGATCCCAGCGTAGCGCCGACACCGGCACGTCGGTAATATCGGCATAGACGAAAGCCAACTCGCGCAGACGTTGCTGGTTGGCGGCGCGGCGCGAGAGGCGCGCCAAGCGCTGCACTGCCGCTTTCATGATCCGATTGAGCGGCGTGTCTTCGGACAGAAGATCGAAGCGGCAGGCAAGGCGCGAGGGATTGACCGCGTGGCGGGTGAACTGGCGGGTGATGTCGAGCTGGCCGCGCAATGTCGGCAGATCGTCTTCGCAGGTGATGTAGCGGCGCGGCATACCCTTGCGCAGAGCTTCGGTCAGCTTGTCGCAGAAGATGCGGATCAGGATTTCGAGCAGGGTCTCGCGCTGCCAGGCGAGATCGGTGATGACGCCCAGGTCAATTTTCAAATCCAGCGCAACCGCCAGCATATGCACCAGGCGCTTGCGGATCGCTGCGTTTTGGTGATCGGTTGTTTCACCGGGCGTCACATCAATCTTGGGCAGGATCTCCAGGCTCGCATCGCCCGCCGCCACAATTCCGACCACGCCCCGCGCGCGCAGGGCATGCCGGCCATGTTCGAGCACACCGCTGCCGCCGCGTCCGGCAAAGGCCGAGCGCGCCGCCAAGCTCGCTAACCTATCGGCGTGGTGCGGGGGAATCTGCCCCGCGCCTTCGCCATAGGCGAGCTTGTCCCATTCCCGAACCGTATAGGCGGGCATCAGGCGGCAAACTCCAAAAAATCGAAGCGTGCCTTGACGCTCCAGTGCAGCTTTTCGCCGCCCAGCTCATCGTCGGCAAAACCGGCCGGCGCCGTCAGCCGCCGTGCTTCGAGGAAATGGGAGCCATTGGTGCCGTCGCCATCGCCGAGCACCGCGGCGACTTTCGACCAATCCTCGTAGAAATATTCGGTCAAGAGCGGGATGACCTTATGGCGCATTACGTCTTCGACATCGGCGCGACCACGACAGCCCGTGAAATAGGCGTGGCCGATCTGGTGTTCGCGATCGAAGAGATATTCGATCCGCTCGTTGATCGTGTGCAGCAGCTTGCACAGATCGATCCCCTCGAGATTTGCGGCATCGAGCCCCCTGGCCGCCAGCGCCCGCCGCAGTTCTTCGACGTCGGGCATCAGCTCGCGGAAGGTGAAGCGGCGGCGCAGAGCGGTGTCGAGCAGCGCGATCGAGCGGTCCGCCGTGTTCATCGTGCCGATGATGTGCAGATTGGCCGGCACGCCGAAACTCGTCCCCGAATAGGGAAGCCGCACTCGGACCTCATTTTCACAGCCGAGCCGCTTGTCGGTTTCGAGCAGCGTGATCAGCTCGCCGAACACCTTTGAGATATTGGCCCTGTTGATCTCGTCGATAATCAGGACATGCGGCCGCGCGCCGGCCACCGGCCGCTCGGCATTGGGATCGATCACCACCGCTTCGAGCGCATCCCAGTCGATCCGGTCCGGATCAAGCCGATAGGCTGACTGGCGGCGGAAATTGCGGGCGTAGAACGGCGCCCGCTCAGCGCCATTATCATCGCGCCAAATCCATTCGACGCTGCGCCGATGCGGATGGAAATCGGCGTCGGCATCGAAATAATACTCGCCGCTCACCCGGCCGAAGGCACGGTAGCTGTCACGGCCATCGGAGACGACGACATAGTCGCCGACCTGCAGGCCGGAGCGAAAGGCGTAAAGCATCTCGATATTGGGGTCCTTGCCGGATGCGTCGGGATCCTTCTCCTCGTTCCACGTCTTCCGGATTTCTTCGAAATCATCGAAGCGCTCGTCGGACCAGTCGATATCGCCGCCCCAGCCGAGATGGATCAGCCCGCCATCGAGCCCTTCACGAATCCGGTCTTCCTGGCTGCCGCGCTGACCGAGTGCGATCTTGTAGATCGGGCGCGAGCGATCGAGCCGCTTGGCCGGCGCATCGCCGGTGTCGAGCCGTGCTCTCTCGCTGATGATCTTGAACACGCCGGCATGGGGCTTGAGACTGAATCCACCCGAGGTGCTGGCAGCCTCATCGTCGCCTTCCTGTTCGACGCCTGTCGTCGGTCGCAGCCCCTCGACGAAATCTTCGTAGGCGAAGGACTGGTGAAAGGTGACGAATTCGATCCGTCCTTCGCCGGCAAGACGGCGATACTCGGCCATCAGGGCATCGCGGTCATTGCGCAGTGGTTCAACCGCGGCTTCGCCCAGGCAAAGCCGCACGGCCTCCCAGGCGGTGGCATAGGTCTTGCCGGTCCCGGGCGGGCCGTAAAGGATGAGATTGGTGGTCGCCGGCATCGCGGTCATCGGTTCAAAGGTCATGGTTTGGTGCCCTTCCGCTGAGGCGAGCTGGTAGGTGAAGACGGTAGAACTGCTAGGATTTGGCAGCGTGTGGGAGGGCGCCGAGACATTGGCGAGCTTCTGAAATTTCTCCCCGCCAAGCGCGCTGCAGATCGCCGGGAACGCGTCGCGCAGTCCCATGTCGCGGCCAAGGTCACCGGCGCGGATTGCAATGTCTGCCGCGCCGTTCTCACGCGCCGGTTCGACATAATAGTTTCGCGCACAGAGCCGGATGCGATCTGCGTCGCGGATCAGATGCTCGTAGCGCTCGGGCGGGGTGACCGGGGCGTCATCGGCATCGACGATGATGTAACCTGCATTGTGGAGCTGGGCGGCGGCATCGGCCTTCTGTCCCCACCCACCATTGAGGTGCGTCTTGCCGCGCAGGAAGCCGACGATCGGCTTGGAGGGATAGACCCGACCCGGTCGCGCGCGTGTCGAGCGCACCCAATAGTCGCGCGGCTCACCAAAGGCTTCGAAGATGGCGGCGTGCTCGCCCGACTGGCGGTAGCTGTCATAGGCGTCCATCGCCGCCTCGATCGCATCGCGCGAAAAGGCCGCCACATCTTCTTCCTTGTAATTGTGGACGATCCACAGCGCGCTTTGCACATCGATCATGTCGCGCGGCGCCAGACCCCGGTCCGCAAAAGCAGCGCGCACGGCCTGCATGAAGCGCCATTCGTCGCGGTAGGTGTCGGCCATCGCCGCATGATCGGGAAAGCGGCTGCCAACGGCTTCGAGCCACAGATCCTGGCGCACAGAATGGCGGATATAGATGCCCTCGTCCGGAGCGAGATGGAGGAACAAGAATTCGGCGATCTGGCGCGCCGGATCAGGCTTACCGTCCGGAACGGCCGCAATCCACGCGTCAACAAAGGTCTCCAGCGCCGAGGCGTGACCGTCGGCTGCGCCAAGCGCGGCGTCGACAAGCGCACGCAAAGCCGGCCAGAGCTGCTCGCGATTGGCGTCGCCTTTGGGCGACATCGGCCAATAAGCGCGCCATTGCAGCAGATTGCTTTTGGCCAGCGCGGTGTTGACGGCATCAGCCAGTCCCTGGTCTGAACCGGCCTGTTCGATCGCCGTCCTGAGCTCCGCCGCAATCGCCAACTTGTAGGTCCGCTCCGCCTCGTCGAAATGTGGATCGGGCGGATCGAAACGGTCGAAGGCGGGAAAGAAATGGCGTAGCCGCTCGATCCAGCGCGTGATCGCAGCCGGATTGAGCATCAGCGCATCGCCGGACTGCAAAATCACCGCGATCAGCCGGCGCAGGGTTTCGGCATCTTCAATCCTCACGACAAAGCAGTCAGCGTCGCCAAAGGACCAGTCGCGGCTGAGGGCGGAATGCCGACCGCCATTCTTCATGCCGCGCTGATAAGGACGCAACTCGGTGGCAAAGCCATTCGCCTCGACAGAATCGCGCCATTTTATGTGCAGAAAGACGTTGGACGGATTCTGGATTTCCCACACGAGCCGCTCGCCAGCGCCAAATTCAAGCGACACCATCTTCTTGGTGATACCCGCGCCGGGACGAAGCCCCGAGCTACGCAACACCTCGAAAAGCGCTCTTCGCAGTGGAATGGAGCCTTCGCGCTCATTTTCATCGAGGCGTGCCTCGAAATTCTCCCACATTCAAACGTCTCCAAACTCAGGCAATGCGCATAGCGTGTTGACGAGGCGCATCTGTTCAACGGTGTTGCATTTTGCTTCGCGCAGTCGCGGTGCGCCGAAGACGAGCACCAGGCCCTTGGCGCGCGAGACAGCGACATTGATGCGGTTGAGCGAGAACAGGAAATCCATGCCGCGCGGGGTTTCCTCGACCGAGGAGGCGGTCATGGACACCAGACAGACGGGTGCTTCCTGCCCTTGGAACTTGTCGACCGTGCCGACACGAATGCCAGCGGGCAACGCGTCCTGCAAGGCATTGACCTGCGCATTATAGGGCGCAACGACGATGATATCGGCGGGCTCAAGGGCGCGCGTTGTCCCATCCTTATCGGTCCAGGTTCCCGAGAGCAGATCGTCGATCGCCGCCTGAATAGCAGCCACTTCCTCGGCCGCGATCTGGGCATTGCCCTCATGCGCGACCGGCACCCAGAAAGCGCCAGCTTCAGGAAAGCCCGTCCCGCGGACTGCCTGGAGGGCTGTATCGGGTGCGCTAACGAGCCTGCCTTCATAGACCTGCTGCGAAATAAACCTGCAGACATCGGGATGCATGCGGCGTGAGACCGGCAGGAAGATGCCGCGATCGGGCGGAATGGTGGCGTGCTCGCCCAGCATCCATTCGAGACAGGAAAGGTTGGCCGGATCGGGATGGGCACCCTGGATGACCTGCGGCAATTGCCGCGGATCGCCGACCAGAACGATGTTGCGCGCGCAGCGTCCCATGGCGACCATATTGGCCAGCCCTACTTGCCCGGCTTCATCGATGAAGAGCCAGTCGAGCGCCTGCTCGTGCTCGGATCGGGCAAAAAAGAAGGCGGTGCCGCCGACCACATGGGCGCGGCCCCAGAGGGAATCGTCATTGGCCGTCGAGCGGATGATGCCGGTACAGTCGTCCGGATAACCGTCTTCGCCGCTGCTGACCTTGTGCCCGATGCACAGGCCCGGGACAGCATCGCCATCATCTTGCGCGGCAAGACACCCCATCAGCACATTGCGGATCGCCTCATGGCTGTTCGAGGCCACGCCAACACGGTGCCCCTGGCGTACCAGCGCAAGGATTGCCCGGGCGGTGACATAGGTCTTGCCGGTACCCGGCGGTCCCTGGATCGGCAGCACCGTGCCATCCATGGCGGCGATCGCTGCGATCGTGCCGGTCAAGGGATCGGCGCCATCGAGCAGATCGGCGCGCGGTCCCGTCACCAGACGCGGAGCCGTGCGCGCCAGCAGATCATCGAGCGCCGTCAAGCGGCGCACGCCGCATTGATCGTCGATTACATCGCGCAGGGCCGCGGCAATGACGTCCGTATTGAGCGGCCAATCGGGGTGGAGCGTCAGGCGATCGGTCAAGAGATGCGCCTTTGCCGCCCCCGCCTTGATCGCGATGATCCGCTCGGAGCGGTCGAGCTCTTCGATGCTGACAGTGGCCGGCGGCCCGTCAATGACCGGGATCGTCGCTTTGCGGCCGGCCCGCAGCTTGGTCTCCTGGAGCGGAAAGCGATAACGGCGCAGCACCGAGCGTTTGACGGGTTCTGCCGGATCAATGGCTTCCAGACCGGCCAGTGCATCGAGATCGTCGATCAGCTCGTCCTCGTCCTTGCCGGCGCTGTCGAAGACCGCCCATTGCGCAGGCTTGGCCTCGCGCTTGTGAAACAGGCCGAGGTTGAACAACATGTCTTGCCGCTCCTGCGGCAGACCGGATGCGGCAAGCTTCGCGCGCAAGGCCCGCGTATCGGCGTCTTCCTCGACTTCCTTGTCGCCGGCATCCACTGCCAGTATCGGCCAGGGCGCAGCGGGGCGGATGCTCACCAACCAGTCGCGCAGCTCCTCGGTCGAGATACAGTCGATGCGGTTATAGTCTTCGATCTCGTCGAGGATCGTTTGTTCGCCGGTTTCGCGCCAGCGCTCATAGGCCACGACCGAGCCGCCGGCAGTTTTGACCTCACCTTCGCGCACCCGGCCATAGAAGGCTTCCATCGACTTGATCGAGTAATTGGCTTCCGAGCCGATCAGCGCGCCGCGCACCACCGCGAAAAGATCGACAAAGCGCCGCTCGCGCAGCAGGCGATCGAGAAAGGCCTCGCCGATTCCATACTGTGTGGTCAGCCGCCGCAAGGCGGTGATCTCATAGGGCGCATAGTGATAGATGCGCGCTTCGGGATGGGCCGCGAGCCTTTGCCGGAAAAACTCCAGAAGGCCCGCCAAAGCCCGTGCTTCGGCGCCGTGATCATGTGCCCAGAAAGCCTTGAACTGGCCATCGAACCAGACGCCGTGGAGATATTCGAGCCCGCCTTCGTAATGCGGATCGCCCTCGATATCGTAGAAAAGATCGCCCGGCTGCGGCGCGGGCAACAGATCGAAGCCCTTGCCGGGTTCGGCCTCGCGCAACTCGAAGGCCGGCGCCCCTGTCTTGCGGGCGTGCTGCAGGCGCGCCTGTGTCACCAGCCGTACCCGGGTGGTCTCGGCCATGCCGCGGATCGGATGATCGAGGCCGGCCAGCCGCTCCATGGTGGTGATACCAGCCGCCTCGAGCTTCTTGACCTGGGTCCGGGTAATATTGGCAACGTTGAACAGGCTGTCTTCGGCCTGCCACTGGCTTTCGCAGTGATCGCCCCAGCGGCAAAGCCCGCAATCGGCACAAGGGATCGGCCGGGTCGGCACCGGGTTTTCGAGGAATGCCTCGAGCCGCTGACGCGCCATGCGCGCATAAGCCTGATAGTCCGCGAGCCGTAGCTGCACCCGGCTGCCATCACCGAGTTCGACATGGGCGAATTCCGGGGCGGCGCCCTGAATCTCGGTCAGCAAATCCGAATAGAGCACCAGTTGCAGCACATGTTTGGGATGGGGCCGCCGCTTGAGCTTGGTGTCGGTGACTTCGTAGCTGAAGGGACCGAGATCGGACGGGCGCTCGACGCGCTCGAGAAAGTCCGACCAACCGCCCCAATTGTCGCCCAGCAGCGCCCCCTGAAAGACGATCTGCGGCCCGCTTGCCAAAGCCGCCCGGGTTGCCTGCGCATTCTCGGCAAGATCGGACCGGTCGATCTCGATCACCGACGCACCCGATGCTTTGAGCTTGGCCAGGTGAGCCGCCTCGTGGGCATCGCCCTGCTTCTGGAGCAGCGCTGCATCTTCGGTATCTTCGCGCGGCACTGGCCCCTTGCCTTGCATATAGGCGAGATCGAGCGCGGTCGCGTGAGCGCAGCCCATGAACCGCATCAGATCCGATGCGGACAAGAGTATCCGGTCCCCCTCAATAATTCGCATTGTTGCCCCCTCGTCGAAAGCAATCTCCAACAAGACTTGCATCTCGACAGATTGCACGTTCAGCCATAGCGTGCGTGGGTGTCAATATCTGACATAGTCTGTGACCAGGATTTGGATCATGTCGTTCGCCAAGGCTCAGGACCTGATCAGGCTGGC
Organism: Chelativorans sp. J32; assembly: GCF_000518985.1. Classification (GTDB taxonomy): domain Bacteria; phylum Pseudomonadota; class Alphaproteobacteria; order Rhizobiales; family Rhizobiaceae; genus Chelativorans. The sequence goes on along the minus strand of NZ_JAEQ01000021.1, from coordinate 76,790 downwards.
GCGTCTGGCCGCCACGCGGCGGACGGGCATCGGCCTCGATGAGATCTGCGAGGAATTCGGCGTTTCGCGTCGCACGGCGCAGCGCATGACCGATGCGCTGGAGACCGTGTTCACCAACGTCGAAGCGGTGGATGGTGACGACCGTCGGCGGCGCTGGCGTGTTGCCGACCCCATGCTCGACCGGCTTCAGACCCGCCAGGAAACGGCGGTCGAAGCGCTGGAAATCGCCGGACGAACGGCGCGGGGCGATGGCCGGCTACGCCACGCGGCGGCCCTTGAAGACCTGCGCGACGGATTGTTGGCACGGCTGACACCAAAGGATGCGCTGCGCACCGAAGCCGATGTCGAGGCGGTCCTGTTGGCAATGGGCTCGGTGACGCGGCCCGGCCCGCGCGTCAATCTGGCGCCGGCGGTGCTCGATGCCGTGATCGAGGGCCTGCGCGGCCCGTTTCGTCTGCGGCTGCGCTACCGGGACGAGGATGCACCTCAACGGGTCATCGAGCCGCATGGGCTCCTGCTGGGGCATCGCAGCTATCTGGTGGCGCGCCAGCCGGCGCGCGGCGAAGACATGCTGAACTTCCGGATGGACCAGATCTTGAGCGCCCAGACCCTGGATGAGAGCTTCAGCCTGATGCCCGGCTTTTCGCTGGAGGAATATGCGGCGCAATCCTTCGGCGTCTACCAGGACCCGGCACAATATGACGAGGTCATCTGGCGGTTTGCGCCGCACGCCGAAGCAAGGGCGGCCGAGTTCTGCTTTCGCCCAAAGCAAACCGTTGAGGTGCAAGAAGATGGCGGGCTTATCGTGCGCTTTCACGCGGCGGGCTGGCTCGAAATGGCGTGGCATCTCTATCAATGGGGCGATGCGGTCGAGGTTATCGCGCCCGAGGGGCTGCGCACGCTGGTCGAAAATCACCGCAGGAGCGATTTTGGCGCCCTGCCATAAGGCAACAGTAAACGAAGCGGAATGACCACAAAGACGGGCCTCACCCATGCAGAACTGAAAACCAAGCAGCGCGCGATCCGCGAAGGCTTTCCGCAGACGATGGGCCTGCGTGTCCATCGCGCCATCAGCTGGATCGGCCGCGCCGAGGCCTGCGGGACCGACGACGACGCAAAATTCATATTCCTATGGATCGCGTTCAACGCCGCTTATGCCGACGAGGGCGAATTCCAGACCATCCAGCCGGGCGAACGCGCCGCCTTCGCCGATTTCTTCGGAAAGTTGATCACGCTCGACGAGCAGCGCCGCATCTATGGGGCGATCTGGCAGCGCTTTTCGGGACCGGTGCGGCTGCTGATGGAGAACCGCTACGTCTTCAATCCGTTCTGGCAGCACCATAACGGGATTGCCGGCTTCGAGGATTGGGAAGAGCGTTTCGAAGCCTCCTCGCGCGCCTTCGCGCAGGCCATCCAGGGCGGCGACACCAAGCGCGTGCTCAGCTTCGTCTTCGACCGGCTATATGTGCTGCGCAACCAACTCGTTCATGGCGGCTCGACCTGGAACAGCGGCATCAACCGCACCCAGGTCCGCGATGGCGCCGCGATCCTCGGTTTCCTGATGCCGGTCTTCACCGATCTGATGATGGACAGTCCCGACAAGGACTGGGGCAAGCCCTTCTATCCTGTTGTTCCCTGAGCGTCGACGAGTGATACAATCTGATTGCTCGCGCTATCGATCCGCAACTCGACTGTCGGCGATTGCGAAAGGAGATAGGTAATCGAATCGCCGAGGCTGAACGGATAGAGCGCACGGTGGGAAGCAAGAGTCGCGACCGGCAACGCGCGATCGGAATACCGCAAACAAGCTTCAGCGATCCAGGCCGCCACCGGCAATCTGCCCAAATCAGTGGGCTTTCCAAGCACGATCCGCTTGCCTTTGTCGGTCCGCACGATTGCCCCCCAGTCCGCCTGAGATTGCAGGACCATATTTGTCATGCGACGGGTGCCTTCTCGCTCGCCATAAATCTCCGCCATGCGCCGATGGACTTCGGCGGAGGTACAATCCCCCTGGAGCGCGGCCAGACGGCCAACAATCTCCGCCACTTTTCCAAAGAACGGATAGGTAGCTAGGGCCATGCCCCAGGTGAGCACCGGAACGGAAATATCCGGAGCATCCCGATAGAATTTTACACCGCGATCGGCGAAACCGATCAGGTCGGGCCGAGGGTCCAACCACAGGCGGTTAAGCACGGTCCTGGTCTTCTTCTTGGCCGCTATGCCGGCGTGCGAGGCATCGAGTATCGCCTCAAGGTCATCAAGCGTGGCTATACCTGCTCTGATGCGGAGGGCAGTAGCGGCCCAATCCAACTGTATGAAACGATCAAATCCAATTTGCGGGGACGGCGAACTCATCAAATCGCTCTCGGCATGTTTATTCTTATAAACGGAACAATGAGCTCCTCGACTGATATGCCCCCATGCGCGACAATCTGGTCACCTTTCGGAACGAAGGCGCCGCGCGTACCCGCGTATAGCGGCAAGAAGTCCGGCGGTAAGCCGGGACTATCGAAACGGAAGGCATCGATGTCGGCTGGAACCGACGATGCCAAAGTTTCACTGCGATAGGCTCGAACCCTTTCGCCCTTGAGTTCGGAAACCACGCCCTGACTAAGACGACCAATGCCTTCAGCATCGACATTGCCATGGTCAGCAGTGAGGTAAATCACATATCCCTGTTCGGCGAGGAGCAGGAATAGCTTTTCGACGAAACCCGTATCGCACCACGCACGGATCTGCCCGGCGATACCGCGCTTCCCCAACATCGCGCCGTGGACAATTTCATCGATTATATCGACGACGATTCCTGCAACCTTCGTTGCCGGCGGGGAGATAGCTTCCTCCAATTCAGCCAGTTGCTCGTTTCGCTTCAGACCTTTCTGATAAATGATCTCTGACTTGCGAAGGCCGTTCTCCTGCCAGAAGCGATCCCACAAAGACGGTTCCCGCGCCGTCGTTTCGATCGAGTTCGCGAACTCTCGGGGCTTGAGACCCGAAAATAGCGCCTGTCGCGACACAGATGTTAGCGTTGGCAGCCACGCGAAACACCCGCCTTCCTCCGCTGAGAACCCGGGCACGCGTGCGGCCAGATGCTCCCGGATCTGAATCCACTGATCCATGGCCAGACCGTCGAACACCAAGAGAGCCACCCGATCTTCGCCGGCATTCCGACGTAAGGCCAGATACCGCGGCACGTGATGAACCATCACCGGGCCCTTTGCCGCAGGAAGCGATGGCAAGTCGGCGAAATGCTGGAACAGCCAATCCTTCAACCGCTCATCCACATCGCGCTGCAAAGCGCGGACTTGCTGCTGTATGGGTTCAGCCACTCCCGCGCTCAGTCCGTTGAAGCGCGAGATCACCTCTCCCAGCCGACGCGCCATTTCTACCCAATCGCGATGCGTTGCCTCAACCGTGGGCAGGTCGGCGGCGATCTTCTTCACACCTGCGGAGACAAGGTTGCCGAGCGCGTGAGGGTCATCAACCAGACCAACCTTGACCCAGTCAGGCAAATCAGCCGTTGAACTCGGTGCACCAACGGGCTGAAGGCCCCCTTCGAGGAACATGGTGTCGATGATGACCCTGACGTCGGGATGTTCAAACGGTACTGAGACGTCCGGCAATGCCTCAACAGTCTCATCGTTCGAGCGCCGATCGCTGCGGATCCCATACTGCGACAAGAAGCGGCCCCAGGCATCCTGCACCGCGCGCACCATATAGCTCTTGGACGAGAGCAGCTCCGCGATAGGCAGGTCGCCAAGGCGGGAGTCCTTCAAGATCCCCTCAACATGCCTAGCGAGCAGTTCCGGCAGCCCAGCGCCTCGGTAATGGAGCCGCAAAACCTCTCGCCAGAAGTCCTCGGGCCTGCTGAGCAGGTAAGGGCTGATGCGGAAGATATGGGTCAGGATGAAGTCCTTGGTCGCTCCTTCTCCCAGCGGCTGAGTGGCGTGTCTGTTGTGTGCCAGAAACAGGGTTTCATGGTGCTCGGAGTCCACTTGCCGGATTACGCTATAGCTCAACCTCGGAAACAGGTCGGCCAGGCTCAGGCTGACCTTACGTCCCATCCGGACGTAGTCCCAGGGAAGCGCGTTCAGATCGGTTCCACGCAATTGCAGAATAAGCGCGTGTGCCGGTCCTTCTTCGCCCCGATCCCAAGCGGCTCGATAACGCTCCTCATACTCCGTTCTGAAAGCGATGGGATCTTCGAACGGCAGAACCTCGAAGCCCCGATCCCGAAGTTCGTGGAGAATGCGCTCATCGAGCAGAAGATCGTCAGGATCGCAGGCAATCCAGAAGCGGGAAAGATCGGCAGGAAACTCCTGCAGGATGCGATCGGTCCAGGCGCTCATGATGCAGCCGTTCCCGGTTCGCCGACACGCAACAGGAGAACGGCGTTCAGATCGGGCGTGTATGCCTCGGCGGCATCCAGCTGCGCCATGCGGGCGTCATGGTCGGCACGCAGACGCTTGCGGCGGTAGTCCCGGACTGTCTGGAGCCCGACCCGGCCGATGGCCTGATGCCGCGCATCGTAGGCGTACTTGGCACGTTCGCGCTCTTCCTGGATGCGGGCCCTGTGCTCCTCCACCATGTCCGCAAAGATGCGTTCGCCTTGGGTGAGAGCGGCATTCTTTGAGCGGTCAAAGTAGCCGTTTGCATCTGCGGCGGTGACGGCCCCGACACTCTCGACCCGTTCCGTCGGAAGAAGATCCCAGATCCGCTTCGCAGTCGGCAGGAAGGTTCGCCCTTCGTCGTTCACGAAGACGGACAGGAAGCGCCGTCGGCTGAAATCATCGGCGGAGAGGCTGATCTCCCACAGCGACCATACGCCCCGGACGCTCTCCGGAAGGCCGGCAAGCCGGACTGCAGGCAGCGGTTGACCCGAAACGCAGCGCGGCAGATCGCTGATCACTGCCCGAGCCCGGGGATCTTCAAGCGTTACCCATTCCACATCAGGCCGCTCCTCGGCTGTCCGCGCGTCGAAGCAGACCTTGGCCGACTCGCTGCCGTCCACCCAACGCACCCGCCAAAAATCGGCCTCCTTGACGGCATCCCCGCCGCGCGCGGGCAGTCCGGTTGTGATCGCCCGTTCCAACCAGAACTGCGCCGGGTGGTCTCTCCATTTGCGGGCATCGTCTGCGTTAAGCTGATGCCCATCCGACAAGAGCTCGCTGCTTTTGCGGCTTTCGGCGATGGTCGACCGAAGCTGCGACACAACCGCGTCGCATTCGCTTTCGATGGCGTCTGGGTTCTGGAGCCCATGGACGAAGAGCTCATCGAACAGTGACTCTGCTTCGACCGAGTCCATCACGTCAGCGGCCTTATCCACCCCGAACTCTTCGGCGATGACCGCGAGCTTCGTCTCCAGAACCTCGCGCACGCGATGCTCGACCGTGTCCTCCAGGACGAAGTTGATCGCGCGCACGACGTGCGGCTGCCCGATACGGTCGACGCGGCCGATGCGCTGTTCGACCCGCATAGGGTTCCACGGCATGTCGAAGTTTACGATGACGTGGCAGAACTGCAGGTTCAAACCCTCGCCACCAGCGTCCGTCGAGATCAGAATGCGGATATCTCGGGCGAATAATTGCTGCGCCCGAGTGCGAGCTTCGAGATCCATGCTCCCGTTCAAAGTGGTGACCGAGAAGCCTCGGCTTTCAAGGAAATCCGCAAGCATCGCCTGCGTGGGCACGAATTCGGTGAAGACCAACACCTTCAGCTCAGGATCATTCTCCTCCTGCTGAAGCTTGTAGATCAGTTCCAGGAGCGCCTCAGCCTTGGCGTCCGTCCCCTGTGCCTCCGTGGCGCGGGCCAGGTCGAGCAGCGTTTCGACCTCAGCCTTTTCCATCTCCCACCCCTTGGTCTGGATGGCGAGATCCACCTGGGTTTGCCCGTCCAGCTCAGCCCACTCGTCAACGTCGGCTGTCTATGTGCTTCCCGGAGCGATGTATTTCGCGCTGTCGTACACGCTGCGGAAGGGGGTGCACATCAATGTCGACCTGATATCGTCGATGCTGCCCCGCAACGTCACCAACCTTGCTCTCGGCCTCTGCTATCTGATGGCCGCAGCGCTGGTCGCGCTCATCATCTGGCGGGTCTCGATCCTGACCCACGAAGCCTGGGTTACGGGAGAGGCTACAGTCGGTCTCTATGCATGGCCAATGTGGCTGAGCACGGCGATCGTTCCCGTGGCCTTCTCGATCCTGATGCTTCGCATTCTTTATCTGGCGGCCGCTTATATGATCACGATCGTCATCCAGCACCCGGCACTGGAGGCGATTATCGCTGCCATGCGTGAAATCGGAGAGGAGGAGGCGCTCTGATGGCCACATTCGCTGGACTGGTTCTCCTCCTCGGCTTCCTTGCGTTCGGGCTCCCCGTGGCGCTCAGCCTCGCGCTGGCAGGCGCCTTTGGACTGCTCATGGTCGGCGGGTTTGACACTGCCGCGGGAATCCTGGCTTCAACACCGCTCGCGTCGAACCAGAATTACGAGTTCGTCGCCATCCCGATGTTCATCCTTATGGCCAATTTGATAACGGTCAGCGGCATCAGCGACGACCTCTTCAAGGCCGCAAAGATTTGGACCGGACGAACGCCAGGCGGGCTCGCCCATGCGACCGCGCTGACCGGCGCGGCCTTCGGTGCCATATCGGGCTCCAGCACTGCCGCGGCCGCCACTCTGTCGTCGACGTCGATACCCGGCATGATCAAGCAGGGGTATGATCCGCGGCTGGCGGCCGGCGTGGTCGCGATCTCGGGAACGCTGGCGATGCTGATACCGCCCAGCGTGGCCATGGTACTCTACGCGATCATAGCCAACCTCAGTGTCGGCCAGCTCCTTATCGCAGGAATCGTGCCCGGCATCCTCGTGACCCTGACGATCATCCTGACTGTCTTCTTCCTGGTCTGGCGCAATCCGGAGCATGCACCCGGAGCGCAAGGCTACCGGATGTGGGAAAAGATCGCTGCCCTGAAGACGTCCTGGGCCTTTCTGGTGCTGTTCATGTGCGTGACCGGCGTAATCTATCTCGGCATCGGCACTCCTACCGAAGCATCCGCGCTCGGCGCCCTGGCCGCGCTCGCGCTCGCGTTGCTGCGCCGCACGAGCTGGAGCCGCATTCGCCGCGCGATGGTGGTGACAGCCGAGGCGAGCTGCATGATCGCGCTGATCATCGTCGGGGCCGAAATCTTCGGCTATTTTCTGACGCTGACGCAGACGACACAGTCGCTGATCAGCTATCTTTCCGAGGCTGGCATCCCGTCATGGGTCGTATTGATGGCAGTCCTGCTTCTCTATCTGGTGCTCGGCTGCGTGATGGACCTCATCGCCATGCTCATCCTGACGGTGCCGATCATCGCGCCGATGATGATGCAGCTGGGCTACGATCCCGTCTGGTTCGCAGTGATCACAATCGTCATGGCAGAGGTGGGCATGGTCACGCCGCCGCTGGGGATGAATGTCTTCGTCATCTCCAAATATACCGGCATGCCGGTGGGGCAAGTCTTCCGCGGCTCGTATCCGCATGTCGTCGCACACCTGCTGCTTGTATTGGTGCTCGTGCTGTTCCCGCAGTTGGTGACATGGTTGCCAGCCACGATGCAGTGAAAAGGACGTACGGCCAACCCGACACCCTCAGTCCAAGGCGCGGAACACCCGATCCACCCAGCACATCTTCAGGGGCGCTGCCGCGCAGCGCTCTGAAGTATCCTGGGCGAGAGAGGGACCGCTATTCAATCAACGCATCACACGAAAGCGGCTGCTTGATCAACTCCAGCTTCAAGCGTGAAAGAAAATCCTTAGATGCTGATCGCTAATATCGTTAGAGAAGAGAACGTGGGCATTAAGACGACCATCCATAGGTGCCATCAATCTTAGCTCAATTCCCGGGAACACAGTCTTTTGCAACGCTGGTCCTTCGCCTTCGGCTTGCCGCTGCTTCAAAGCGAACCAACCGTCAAACGTCCAATAGTCCATGAGCCCGAACGCAATTGGCGGGGCATCATTCAAAGCAACGATCATCTCGTCGACAAGAACTTTATTCCGCGTTGGATCTGTGCCGAAACGCTCCCCCTCCCAATGAAATGATGCAGGCGAATGAATATGCAAATCCCATTCACGCCACAAAGATCCCCGCGAAAACATGCCCCCTCCTGAACTCAGGCCCATCCTGTTCGAATTGCCCTTTGATAGCCGACGGGCCGGCCCACACTACAATCCATCCCCACATTCCTGCCATCAGTATGCAATTTTCTTACGGCGCCCCAAAAGCTATTCTTTGGCTTCAATGACAATGTCGTCAGCTACCCCGTCGTCACTTTCGCTTTCAGCGACCGAAGCTGACACGGGGATACTTCCATTCGGCACTGCTTCTCTAGACAGCAGCCCCGCATCTTCAAGTGCCTCGAGGTCGGGCAGATCGCGCAGCGTCTCGAGCCCGAAGTGCTCGAGGAATTTTTTCGTCGTCACGTAGGTGTATGGCGCGCCGGGCTGCGGCGATCGCGGTCCCGACGCGATCATGTCGAGCCGTCGCAGATGCCCGATGACATCGCGCGACACCTCGCGGCCGAGCATGTCGGACAGCGCAGCGCGCGTGACCGGCTGGTGATAGGCGATCGAGGCCAGCACCAGCATCTCGCCTTCAGTGATGTCAGCGCCGGTGGTGGCGCCGCCGAAGGCCGCTTCAGCACCTCGGCGTGACGGGGCCGTGTGCGGAATTGCCAGCCGCCGGCAACCGCGACGATCTCATAGGGCCTCGCCGCCAGCTCGTTGGCAATATCCTCAATCAGCAGATCGATGCTGCACTCGCGGCCGACGATCCGTGACAGCAATTCCCGCGTCACCGGTTCAGGCGCGGCAAAGATCACGGCTTCGACGCGTGTCATCCATTCCCGCCAGCGAAGCTCGGGCGGCAAAGCGTCGAGTTCGGCATCCAGAAGACCGGGATCGCGCGACGGACGTCCCATGGCTACAACCCGTAGAGCCGGAAGGTCGACCGGCCGGTGAGTTCGCGCACCGCGTCGAGTTTTTGGAGCCGCTCGAACAGGCGACGGCTGGCCCATCGGGTCATCGCCTGACTGGTGAAGGAGCCCGACACGGCATCGTCGGACAGCAGCAAGGCAATGACGTCCCCTGCCCCTTTGGCGCGCAGCTTTGGAGTCACTTCGTGCAAACGTTCGGCCTGCTGCGCGATACCGGCGGCAAGCCGGCAGGCCTCGGCCGCCCCGGCCGCGGCGGCAAGGCAGATTGCCCGCGCATAGTCAGGAGTGTCCGGACGGGCGCGCCGGCGATCGGGACCGGTGCGAAGCACGGTCGCGTGGATCTGGGTGACGAGCAGCGGAACAGCATGGGTCCAGCCCATGCGCGATGACACAGCGAGATCGGCCATCCACCAGGCCAGGGCCTCCGCCTTCGGGTTGTCGCGCATGATCGCCGTTGCGGCACGTGCGGCAATCAACGGCGCGGGGGCCGCCGCGCGCACGTCGTCGGCAAGGTCCTCGAGGCGATCGGCAAAGACCTCCGTCCAGGTGATGCCGAGCAGATCGGCGACCGATTGCAGATCCTCGACCGACACCGGCAGCGACCGGCCGACAAGCTTTCGCCAGGCCAAAAGCACGTTGCCGGCGGGGCCAGGCGCGTCGCCGGCCTGGCGCAGAACCCACGCGTCGCGCAGCGCGGTTTCGTCCTCGGTGCGGCGCATCAGCAGGAAAGAACTCCCTTCTTCGATATTCGAAGCAAGGACCGGTACGGCGATCGGCTGCGCGCCTGGCTCTTGAAACTATCAGGGCCCTGGTTGAGGAAATAGGATGCTGCGTTTGTGCCCACGAAAAATGCAATGAAATCAAAATTTTGAATACGCCCTCCGGGAGGAGCAACGCCGTCACGAGCGAGCATCTGTCTTGCTCGAGATCTCGGACGCTGCCATTCCACCCCTGACCAGACGCGTCTCGCCGGCCTGAGCCGGCGAGACCTAACAAACAACGGCAGATAACCGGAGATTGGCTGCCCGCCTGCTACAGGCAGACCTCGCTGACGGCGATGGGAAAGAGTGTCCATAGCGTAGCGACCAAGGCGGCCACAGCCAAGGTCACGCTGAGTCGGCGCATGAACGGCGAGGGTGACGCGAAGCGAGGTGAGCGCAAGGCCAGCAGGAAAGCGACTTGGAGTGCCGTTGCGGCGGCCCAGACCATGATGAGAGTCAGGTGACCGTCAGCGAGGTCACGGCCCGCAGCGGTCCAGCGGCCTGAGCAGACAAAACCCTGAAGCCCGTAGACTACGCTGAAGGCGGCAAGCCAGGCCGAAAGCGGGACCGATATACGGAGGATATCGGTCATTCCAGAACCCCCGGTAGCCAGACAGCGCCGAGTCCGACCAGCGCGACTGCGACGGCGTAGTCCGACCAGAGCCGCGCCACGCGCACTTCGCCAATGCGGCGGGCCGAGATGTAGCCAGCCCTTACACGCAACGCAAGGAACCCCAACATCAGCCCTGCAATGGCAGCATGAAGCAGAACGTAGCCTGCCAGTACCCAAAGCGTGGCATCGTAGGCGTGGGCGTCATAGGTCGTCCCAGCAAGCACCGTGGAGGCGGCCGCTCCAATTGCCGCGAGTCCTGCAAAGCCTAAGGCAAAACCCAGCCATGGCCTTCTGCCGCGGCGAAGCGCCTGATCGGCCACACGACTGCCTCCCAGCGTCAACAACGCCCCGCCCAGTGCTGATGCTGGCCCCAAGAGACCAGGTTGCAAGTACGACGGCGGCGGCCAGTTCGGCGCAACGGTCCAGAGGAAGGCATACCCAAAGAGAAGCGACCCGAACAGCACGCCGTCGGCGAGAAGAAGGAATAAGGATCCCCACCAACCTGTCGGTTCTGCGGCATGGCAAGCAAGCGGCAGGGCAAGACCGCGCCCCACATCTTGCAGGCCATGGTCCGCGCGGCTCCCCAGGCTCCAGGCCCACCAGACCGCGAGCGCCGCTACCCCCAGCGCGGATAGCGGAACGAGCCAGTAGGTCTTGATCAGCATTCCGACGAAGAAGCATCCGGTGGCGAGCGCCATCACGACGGGCAGCGCCGAGTTGGCCGGAAGTATGACGAGGTGGTTCGGTCGCCCGCTGGCAACCTCCACCACTAGGCTCTGCCGCAGGCCGCTGTCAGGAGGTGTCCCCAGATAGCCCTCCCCTCGCGCGATGCGCAGCGGCAGATCGGAATCGTCGTGAAGCGGATAGCGGCTACGCACCTCCGGGATGGAGGCGAAGTTGTAGGATGGAGACGGCGCCGGAATCGCCCATTCAAGAGTTCCCGCTCCCCATGGATTGCGCCGGCCGCGGACTGCCACGGTTGCATTTACGGTTACGTCGATGAGGACCAGCGTGAAGCCAATCGCCATCACGAAGCCACCGATCGAAGCAACAAGATTGACGAATTCCCACCCCGAAGAGGCTTCTATGGAATTGATCCGGCGTCGCATCCCCAGCAAGCCCGCCCAATGCAGCAGCAGGAACGTTCCGTGGAAGCCAACAACAATCAACCAGAATGCCGTTTCTCCCAATTTGAAATAACGCTTGCGCCCCGTAAAATGCGGTAGCCAGTAATAAAGCGCCGCGAGCATCGGGAACACAAAGCCACCGATCAAAACATAGTGGAGATGCGCCACGATGAAGTAGGTGTCATGCGTTTGCCAGTCGAATGGCACCATCGCCACCATGACGCCGGTAAGCCCGCCAATCACAAAGGTTGCAAAGAAGGCGACGATCCAGAGCATCGGCAGGTGCATCTCGGGCCGGCCCTTCCAGATCGTCCCTATCCAAGCGAAAATCTGGATCCCGGTGGGCAGGGCCACAAGTGTCGAGGCAGCCGAGAAGAAGGCCAGCCCCATATGGGGGATGCCGGTCGTATACATATGATGAACCCAGAGGCCGAAGCTGAGGACCCCTAGGAACGCCGCCGCCGCCACGATCCAGCCGTAGCCCAGGAGCTTGGTTCGCGCCATTACGGGCAATATCGTGGAAACAACCCCGGCTGCGGGCAGGAAGATGATGTAAACCTCCGGATGGCCGAAGAGCCAGAAGAGATGCTGCCACAGAAGGGAGTCACCGCCGCTCTCCGTCTGGAAAAAAGGCATTCCGAAGGCTCGCTCCAGCTCGAGCAGGATTGACCCTAGGATTAGCGGCGGGAAGGCAGTGAGGATCATCACGGCAACGATGAGCATGTACCAAGCGAAGATAGGAAGCTTATCCAGCGACATGCCCGGCGCCCGATACAGAAGCACCGTCACGACGATCTCAACAGCCGCCGAGATGGCTGAAATCTCCACGAAGGTGATTCCGAGGAGCCAGAAGTCCGGATTGATTCCTGGCGATCCTAAGGTGGATGAGAGCGGCGGATACAGAAACCAGCCGCTATCCGGGGCGATCCCCGCAAGGAGAGCGAAAATTAGCAGCGAGCCGCCAAAAACATAACACCAGAAGCCGAAGGCGCTGAGCCGAGGAAAAGCCAGGTCACGCGTCCCGAGCATTTTGGGCAGCAGGTAAATCGTCAATCCCTCGAAAAGTGGGATCGCGAACAGGAACATCATGATGGTGCCATGCATCGTGAAGACCTGGTTGTACGTGTCCGGTCCCATGAATACCGAGCGGGGAGTGGCGAGTTGCGCGCGGATTAGCATCGCAAGAATGCCCCCGATCACGAAGAATGCTGTGGCGGCAATCAGGAACATGAGACCGATGTCGTTATTGTTCACGGTCGTAAGCTTGCCTCGCCAGCCCGGACGGGAAGACCAGATGCGCTCAAGCGCTCGGTGGCGGCGAAGAGCATTCACCGAACTTCTCCCCTCAGAAAGGCGCCCCAATCGGCTTCGTTATGGGCCCGGACGATGAAGCGATGTCCAGTGTAGCCGACGCCGCTGAATTCAGCGCTAACGCCCGCGTAATCGCCTGGCATCTCTGCCTCGATCCGCAGCACATTCACATGGCCGGGGATCGCATCGAGTTTGCCCGCAAGACGCGGCACCCAGAAACTGTGGATCACGTCAGTCGAGGTGATTTCAACGTCGACCGGCCGGCCTGCAGGGATGTGGAGGATATGCTCGGTGGCACGGCCGGGCGCGTCTGCGTACGAGAAGCGCCACACCCACTGTGCTCCTTCGGCCCTCACCGTCACGACGTCCGGGCCCGGGCGCGGCAGGAGCCTCTCGCCCATCAGGACGCCATAGACGGTAAGGCCTGCCAGAACCATGATCGAGAAGCCGAAGCCGAGGCCCCAGATCCAGACCCGCTCATGCCGGGCCTCCGCCGCCGGGGTATCTGAAGCATCGCGACGAAAGGCAAAAAGGAGGAGCGTTATGACGAGTAGGAAGATTGCCGCTGACCCGGACAGAAGCACCCACCACATCTTTGCGATCGCCGCCGCCGCCGGGCCAGCCGGATCGACTGTAGACAGCCTCCCCTCGCAACCGGCAAGCGTCACAGACGTTAGCAGCCAGGCACTGCCCCGCAGGAGAGCCCATAGATGCCTGAGACGACGACGCACAATGAAGCCCTCACTGATCCTGTCGCCGAACAACCCGGCTATGAGGAAACAGGTTCGAAGGTCGCGATTGCGAGCCACCCAATCCATGCCATGGCCGTGGCTTTCCCGATAGCGCTGACATTCAGCAACTTCGGCGCGGACGCATTCTATTGGTGGACCGGCGACGTATTTTGGGCGCGGGCTGGTCTCTGGGCAGCGGGAGTGGCTTTCATCATTGGTCTCGCTTCTGCCGCCACCGGCTTGCCCGAATTGCTGTTGGTTCCCGGCATCCGCGCTAGGGCCGCAGCCTGGACCCACGCCGCCGTCGCGATGGTGCTCCTGTCTGTTCTTGGCATCAACTGGGGCTATCGCCTCTACGGCTACGAGACCGCGGTTTTGCCCCATGGAATTCTCCTTTCGGGCTTCGGCATCATCATGGTGGGAGCGACAGGTTGGCATGGCGGCAAGCTCGTCTTCGACTACAACCTGGGAGGCACGTCAAAGGGAAGCTGATGGCCGCGAGGCTCCATGAGCCAGTGCGGTAACGGAACCTCGCCCAGCTCAGGCTTGGCGAGCACCAGGAAGAGGATGGCAACAACCGGAACCATTAGCAGGAGAAGCGGAAGAAGCGGCGCGGGCGTCTGGTAATCTCCCTCTGTTTCAGCCACGGCCACGATGGTGCGACCGACCCAAGCATGAAAGCCAACGAGCAGCGCGACAAAAAACAGTTTCGCAAACATCCAGGGGACAAAGACTTCTCTCAGGAAGATGAGAAGGATGCCCACAGCGATAGCGAACAGTGCGGCGGGTGTGACGATCCCTGTATATCCGTAATGGCACGCAAGCCTGACCCGGCTGTAATCCGCCTGCTCGATGGTTGGGTGGTGGCGCGCCAGCATCAAAGGCAGCGCGAAAAGACCCGCGCACCAAATCAGCAACGCGGCGATATGGATCGCTTTCAAATACGGGATCGTACCGTCAAGCCACGCGATCATGCCGCGCGTTGCACCATGGTGCGCCACCCCCGGCGGGCAACGAGCGCAGCCCAAACCGCAAAGGGGAGCCCTGCCGGGACCCACATGATGAGGCCTCCGAGCTGTTGGTCGCCGAGCGGCGTAAAGCCCCACGCCCAAGGCGCTACGGCGTGAAGCGCATAAAGCGGCGCAGGCGCAAAGGTTAGGAGTGCCCCAAGGAGTGCCATTTGCATGAAGCCGGCCAGGACCCACAGCAGAGCGCGGCCTGCACCCTGCCGTTGATCGAATACAGTGCGCCAGAAGGCGATTGCCGTCCCGAGCAAGGTCAACTGCATTACCCAGTAGACCGCCATGTTACCGAGTGCGAAATCATAGGCCTGTGGCAGATGCCAGGCCCAGAGAACCCCCGTCGAGAGGAGGAAGGAGACCGAGGAAGACCGTAGTTGGCGCGCTGGCCAAGCAAGAGCGATGAGAGGAGCAGCCACCGCCACCAGGAGAACGTGGTGGACAACGCGCGCTGAAAAGAGCGCAGCCGACAAGGCGCAAAGCGGCGAAACGAAAGCCACCGTAAGCACGCAGACGGCTAAGGCGCCCGACCGGGTCCTTCCGATCACGAAAGCCAAAACAGCAAGCGTGAGCAGCAAGAACGGATCCAGATTCCAGGCCTGCCAAAGCTCGCTTGGGGCAGGTCCCGGTCCGCAATAGGTTCCTCGGAACGCCTCCATCAACAAACTGCCTCACAGTGGAAGATGTCCGTCGGACGGCGCGCTTCGGAACAATGCAACAGGTCAGCGGTTCGACGAGTTCTTGTGCGCTTGCCCATTCGGTCCCTCCATGCCGGCGACATCATGATAGCCGTCCCACCTCGGCTCAATTTGGAACCACTTCAACCGCCTCTGGTTCCATGTGTCATGGTGTGTTCCACCTTGTCCGGACACATCGTGGTTCAGACTCATGTTCCGTTCGCGCCGGTCTCGCGGAGTGGTAACGAGCGACAGCTTTCGCGCCCGGCCCGTTCTATCCCGAATGACGGCAAGGAGACCGCTGCTGAACGGCAGCTATCCCACAAGTCGAATCTGTTAGGGAAACGGCTTCCGGCCCAGGACGATCCCGCCGGGTCATTATTGCGGAATCTGCATCAGGCGGCGGCGGAGTTCTGGCCGCGCATCGCGCCGGGCGAATATCCCATCGCCCGTTTGAAGGCGCGGCTGAAGGCGGCCTGCGAGCCATAACCCAACCGGTGCGCAGCCGTCTCGATCGGCATATGCTCGCGCCCGATCCACTGCGCAGCAAGCCGCATGCGCAGCTCCGTCACATAACGCAGCGGCGTCATCCCCGTTACGGCCAGGAACCGCGCCGCGAACACGGAACGCGAGCTCCCCATTTCCGCCGCGAGTTCCGCCACCGTCCAGTCGCGTCCGGGATCGCGGTGGATCGCCGCGATCACCCGGCCGAGCCGCGGGTCGCGCAAGGCCGCCACCCAGCCGCTGGCATCCCCGCACCCGCATTCCACCCATGCCCGCACGATGAAAGCCGAGACGACATCGGCCAGCCGCGCAAGCACGCCCGCAAAGCCGGCGCGTTCACCATGCGCCTCGCGCTCCATAGCTTCAAGCATCGGCAACACCTCGGGATAGCGATCGAGCAGGGTGCCAACCAGCATCACCTCTGGCATCAACCCCACGAGCGGATGCATGCTGCCCAGATCGAATTCCATGCAACCGCTGAAGACGAGGGCATCCGAGGAACGGCAGCCCTCGCCGGAGCAGGCCTTTATCGAGCTGACGCTGTGGCAGAGAGGAGCGGCGTTGAAGTCGGTGATGTCGCGGCCGGTACCTTCCGCATCCGAAACGAGCTCATGTAAGCCGCCGCGCGGCAGAAGCACCGCGTCGCCCGCATTCATCGCCTGAACGGTTTGGCCGCATCGCAGGAACACCTGACCGCGTGCAACGAAGTGGAACTGGGCCCGCCCGTTCACCGTGCCAAAACGCAGCCCGAAGGGAGGCGTGATCTCGATGCGCCGATACTCGACTCCGACCAGCCGCATTCCCATGAGCAATTCGCTCACGAGGTCGGCTGGAATGCGTGAGCCGTCGCCATTTGTGTAAGGATCGGATTTTCGATCAAGCATTCAGGACTAGATGACATAGATCGTCCGGCTTTTCAAACCTAAATCTTGCTGCACTGCAAAACCCTCTTTACGAAAGGGCTTACCAAATGAGCGAACGCTTAGAACCTATTGCTGGCACCACGGCGCACGCCGAGCCTGCCTGGGGCGGTGTCGTGGCCGTGGCATTGGGCGTCTTTGGTCTCGTGACGGCGGAGTTCCTGCCGGCGAGCCTGCTTACCCCGATGGCCAAGGACATGGGCATTTCCGAAGGGATGGCGGGACAAGCGGTCACGGCCACAGCCGTGGTCGGCCTGCTGGCCGGGCTTCTGGTTCCCTCCGCCACAGGCGGCATCGACCGGCGGCGTGTGCTGCTAGCCTTTTCGGCTCTTCTAGTCATCTCGAATATTCTCGTGGCAACAGCTCCGAACCTGCCTTTGCTGCTTCTTGGGCGCGTGCTTCTTGGGGTGGCGCTCGGTGGCTTCTGGTCCATGTCCGCGGCAATCGCCATGCGCCTGGTGCCGGAGGCCATGGTGCCGCGCGCGCTGTCTCTGATCTTCAGCGGCGTGTCTGCGGCCACAATCATCGCCGCGCCGGTCGGCAGCTATCTCGGCGAGATCATTGGCTGGCGTACAGTCTTCCTTTTTGCCGCCGGCTTGGGTTTGGTTGCGCTGCTGGCGCAGCTGGCTGCCCTTCCCCGCATGGCGCCGACAGCTCCCACACGACTGAGCACATTGGCTGAGGTGCTGGCGCGCCCCGGTGTCGGCCTTGGCATGTTCGCCGTCATGCTGGTCTTCACCGGTCATTTCGCCTTCTTCACCTATATCCGGCCTTTCCTCGAGACGGTGACGGCGTTGGAGATCGGAGCCGTATCGGCTATTCTCCTGGGCTTTGGCGTCGCCAATTTCCTCGGCACACTGCTAGCCGGCCTGATGATCGAGCGCAGCTTGCGTGCGACGCTGTTTGCCATGCCCCTTCTGATGGGCCTGCTGGGGCTTGGCCTCGTCACCCTCGACAATGCTCCGGTCGCGGATGCAGCGATGGTAACCCTGTGGGGCTTGGCCTTCGGGGCGGTGCCGGTCGCCTGGTCCACCTGGCTCACCCGCACCGTTCCCGACCAGGCGGAAAGCGCAGGCGGGCTGATCGTTGCGGCCATCCAGCTGGCGATCTCGATCGGTGCGGCCGCCGGCGGCCTGATGTTTGAACTGAGTGGCGCGACCGGTGTCTTCGCCTCGGCTGCCGCCATCTTGTTCCTGGCAGTGGCGATCATTACAGCCGGCGTGCGCCCGCGTGCTGCGGCCACCGCGGCGCCGGTCCCCGTCCATGTTTAGCGAAGTGCCATACAGCACCAACCGCCATATCCTGGTCAACGCCCGGCCTCATTCCGGCTGGGCGACTTCCACCTCGAGAAGCGCGGCTGCCTACCCCGGAGAAGGGCGGGCAGCGTAGCTCGCTACAGCGATGCGCCGCGCATTTCGCATGAGACGATTTCAGGGCTGGTGGATCAAGTGCCTGGTCCGCGATACCTGGGCGTGGCACTCGTCGGTCTGGTTTGCCGGGGCGCTAATCTCGAGGATCACTGAGCGTTCCGGCTGCTGCATTTTTTGCAGTCATTCGGGACAGTTGGAACCTTTTACCGAAGTGCTCACCGCCTCCGCTTAATTCGTAGAGGCGCTCAACACACCGAGCCTTGCCCAAACGCGTGATCCTGACTGGAATGACCGATGTGGAGGCGCGTTCTGAAGCGTAGCTATCCGACAAGTTCAATCTAGGTAGCGAACGAGGTTTCCGGCCTGACTGACACGGAATCGATCTCCGTCCTTTTACGTAATTCCAGACGGAAAAGGCTCCCCCTTCCTGGACTGCTCTAGCGGTCCCCGCGCGCTGCAGCAATTTCCCTGTGTAGT
Source organism: Chelativorans sp. J32 (assembly GCF_000518985.1). Taxonomy (GTDB): domain Bacteria; phylum Pseudomonadota; class Alphaproteobacteria; order Rhizobiales; family Rhizobiaceae; genus Chelativorans. Next base: position 58,304 of record NZ_JAEQ01000021.1, on the reverse strand, counting down.
TCTTCGGGAGCCAATTGCCGTCGGTAAAGTTTCGATCCGATAATGAACGCAGGTGTTCCTGGCAATGAAAGCGCGCGCGCCTGCATTCTGTTGCGTGCCAGCAGCGCGTCGATCTCTGTCAGATAAACGTCGAGCGCGTCGCGGACCTCGCCAACATTGATGTCTCGCGCCCGCATTGCGTCGTCAATCCGGCGCATCCCCAATCCTCCCTCGATCTCCAGGACGGCCGAGTGCGCCGGTGCATAGTAGCCAAGCCGGTCAGCCGCGAGAACCATGCGGGATGCATAAAGCACGAGATCGCCGTTGATTGGCCAGTCCTTCATTACGAGCCGGATGCCGCCATCCTCTTCGACGATCCGCTTCAGGTGCGGGTGAAGGACCTTGCAGTAGGGGCAAGCATAGTCGAAGAACTCGGCTACCGTTACATCTCCGTGCGGGTTACCGAGCACCGGCAGTACGGGATCGAAGAGAATATCAGAGAGTTCAAGGGACTGTCGTGCTTCGGCTGCATGGGGAGCCAAAGTCGCCGCGGAACCAACCAGAAATCCGCGCCGGGATATCATTTTTCCTCCTCTGCGGCGAAGGACAGGGTGGCAGCCAATCCGTGCGGGTTTCGGTTTCTGATCGACAAGACGCCGCCCATCCGGGCTATCGCCTCCTGCGCGATTGCAAGCCCAAGCCCACTACCCGTGGAAGACCTTTGGCGACCGCGAAAGAAGCGATCGGTCACGTGCGGAAGTTCATCCGCAGGTATCCCGGGGCCCTGATCTTCGACCAAAATGTCAGTCCTGCTCCGGCCCTCAATGCGGACTACCACGGGGCCTTCAGAATGGCAGAGCGCGTTCTCCACAAGGTTGCGCACCGCCAATGTAAGCAATACGGCGTCGAACGCCGCGACTTGCTTCACATCGCCTTCCACCTTCACCCGATCTCTTTCGACAGGCATGTCGGCCAAGATGCGGCTGACCAGTTCCCGTGGGCGGCCTTCAACAAGGTGAGGAGTTCGGTCTGCCGCTTCCACGGCCGCCAGGTCGAGCAACTGTCGCACAAGCCTCGCGGTACGATCCACACCCGCCGCGATTTGCCGGAGTGCGTTCTCATGCACCTGACGATCATGGCTGGCGAGCGCCACTTGAGCCTGCGTTTTGAGACCTGCCAATGGGGTCTTGAGCTCATGTGCTGCAAAAGCTGTGAAGCTCTTCTCGCGCTCGCGCGCTTCCTCAACGCGCCTGAAGAGCCCGTTGAGCGCATGAATGGCCGGCGCAATCTCCTTCGGTAAATTCTCGTTCGGCAGAGGTCGCAGGTCGCTCGCTTCTCGGCGGGAAAGCGCGCCTGCCATCTCGTTCAGAGGCGACATTCCTCGGCGGACGCTCACCCAGATAACTCCAGCCAGAAACGGAAGGATCAGTGCGGCTGGAACGGCCAGCCCCTTTATGACGCCGCCAACAAGGCGGTCGCGAACCAGCAGGCTGTCGCCGACCATGACACGGACACCAAGAAGGGGGTTCTCGATCACGTAGACACGCCACGCCTCGCCATTGACTACGCTTTCGGAGAAGCCGCTGCCGGAATCCGTGAGCCGATCTTCGGGTGCGTGCTCAGAGCGCCCCACCAGCCTGCCGTCAAGTGACCATATCTGGCATGACAGCTGCCGTTCGTATGTTGCGTCCTCGAACTGAACCTCGGCAATTGGACCGCTGCCGTTTCCAGCAAGCGCAAGTTCGATCCTTCGCTCGGCCAACAGCGAATTGACCATGCGCGCTGCTTCCATCAATCGCGCATCCAGCACGCGTTCCACTTGGGCCTGCGTGCTGAAATATATCCAGGCCACGGCGAGGAGCCAGACCAACCCCGTTGACGCGATCAGGATCGCAAGGAGCCTCGTTCGAATGGAGTTCACGAGTTCTCCTCCGCGAGACGGTACCCCAGGCCACGAACCGTCTTGATATAACCGGTTCCGAGCTTCGACCGGAGGTTATGGATGTGCACCTCGACGGCGTTGCTTTCCACCTCCTCCTGCCACCCGTATAACGTCTCCTCAAGCGTGGCCTTGGAAACCGTCATCCCGGGGCGCTCCATCAGAGTGCTGAGAATACCGAACTCCCGCCTCGTCAATGTAAGCAGCTTCCCGCCAAGGCTGGCGGTCTGACTTGCGGGATCGAGCACGACGCCCCGCCAATGCAATGTACCTGTTGCACGTCCCGATCCCCGTCGTGCGACAGCGCGCACCCGGGCGGCCAACTCGTCGAGGTCGAACGGTTTGCCGAGATAGTCATCGGCACCAGCGTCGAGTCCCGCGATGCGATCGTGCACCTGATCACGCGCGGTCAGCAGCACCACCGGCGTTGCGTCCCTTCGCTGCCTCAGGAATCCGAGCACATCCAGTCCCGAACCATCGGGTAGCATCAGGTCAAGGATCACGGTGCCGTATTTGTGCGTTTCGAGGGCAGCAAAAGCGTCCTCACAGGTGGCAACCGCGTCGACGGTAAAGCCTGCAAGGCCGAGACCAGCTGATAGACCATCAAGCAGTACAGGATCGTCTTCGACTACCAGGATGCGCATATACGCTCCTCACCATTCTACGGATGATCATCCCACGAGCAGGTGCTCCATGGCAGGATCGGGGATCACAACGATCGAGCTTCCGTCCCGTACCTCGCTATGGAGATGAATAACGTCTTGGTTGACGAGCCTGATGCAGCCCGACGAGACGGCCTTACCGATGCTGAAAGCCTCTGGCGTGCCATGAACCCGGTAAAGCGTATCCTTTCCGTTCTGATGGATATAGAGAGAGCGCGCGCCCAGCGGATTTTTCAGTCCCGGATCCATTCCGCCGTTCGCAATGCTGTAGGGCTCAAGTTCTGGCTGGCGTTCCACCATCGAATCCGGCGGCGTCCAGCGGGGCCACTCGCGCTTGTAGGCGACGATCGCCTGGCCGGCCCACGCGAAGCCGTCCCGGCCAACTCCGATGCCATAGCGGGTCGCGCGGCCACCAGGCTTGACGTGATAGAGATACTTGGCAGGCGTGTCCACAATCAAGGTCCCGGGCTTCTCGTCCGTCGAATAGTCCACTTCGGCGCGCCAGAAGCGCTGATCAAGATGCGTCACATCGACTTCGGGTATCGGAAAGCGCTCGTGCGGCATCGCATAGTACATCGGCGGCACGACAGGTTTCGGGGAAAGCGCGGGCTCAAGGGCCACGGTCTGTTTCTGTCGCGGTGCGGAGACACAACCCGATAGGACAAACGCGCCCATGCCGAGCAGGAGCGCCCGCCGCCGTAAAGCACCACCGGTGCCCCTGTTCGTTGCTTCGTTGCTTTCAACCTTGATATCGGGGCTGCGCGCCATGCTAGGGACCCTCTGCTGTTTTCAGGACCGCTTTCCCAGCCGCCTCACCTTAAGGCTGCCTTAAGGTCCGGACAGCACCCACCCAAAAACAGTTCACGCCCGTGTAGGGCGACGGATAGGTGCAATGAGAAAGACGGTCTTTGCCATCCTCGTCAGCCTCGTGTTTCAGGCGAACTCCCTAGCCATTGGCGAACCGCTCCAGGAGCCCCTCAGTGTTGATGACGCATTCGCCATGTCAGTATCTCGGGGTCAGGGCGGATCGCTCGCGGTGGAATGGATTATTGCTGATGGCTATTATCTTTATCGCGACCGACTGACCGCACGCTCGGAAAGTGGGGCTGAATTACCCGTTACGACCCCTCCTGGGATTAAAAAGGACGACCCGAACTTCGGGCGCTCGGAGATCTATTACGACCGGGCTGATGCGACGATTGCCCATACCGGTCCGAGTCCGATCGAGATCACCTATCAGGGGTGTCAGGAGGATGGCATATGCTATGCTCCGGAGCGGCGGATTGTTGACCCGCTCACGCTTGCGGTTTCCGGCTCTTCGACTCCCGGATCAGCGGCAGGCCAGTGGTCTACTGAGTCGCCGTCGCGGCAGAGCGCCGCAGCGTCGCTGCAGAATCCGACGCAACAACTGGACGCTGCAGAGGACGAGGGACTCGTACAATCGCTTAAGGGCCAGGGTGGCGCACTTCTGGTGCTGGCGATGTTCCCTCTTCTTGGTGTCCTCCTCGCGTTTACGCCATGCGTCCTTCCGATGTATCCGATCCTTGCGGGAGCCTTGGCACGCGAAAGCGAGCGTCTGACACCGAGGCGCGGGTTTGCATTGTCGACTTCCTATGTTGTTGGCCTGGCGACCGCATTCGCGATCCTGGGAGCAATCGCCGGGTGGTCAGGGCAAAACCTCCAGATGGTGCTTCAGTCTTCCTGGACCACGGGCGTGATCGCCGTGGTCTTCGTAATCCTGGCGCTTCCCATGTTCGGGCTGTTCGAGCTCCAGTTGCCTACTGCTTGGACGAGTGCGGTCGTCAGGCAAACCGGCCGGCTGGGCGGCACCATGGGAGCGGCGGCGCTACTTGGCTTCTCGTCGGCCTTGATCGTCGGGCCGTGTGTCACACCCCCGCTGGCGGGTGCCTTGCTGTATATTGCGCAAACCGGGGATGTCTCGCTCGGAGCATCGGCGCTGTTTGCGCTTGCGATCGGCAAGGGATTGCCGCTGATTGCGTTGGGAACTCTGGGAGGGGGCACGCTGCCCCGAGCTGGCGTCTGGATGAAGAGCGTCAGGAGCCTGTTTGGTTTTCTGCTCCTGGCAAGTGCAATCTGGGTTGCCACTCCGTTACTGCCGCCCGGAATTGATCTGGCGCTGTGGGCAGTCTTGCTTGTCGGACTGGCGAGCTTCACGCTGACACCCACTCCGTCCCGCGGCCCCGCGCTTGCCGCAGGACGAGCGGTGGGTGCCGTCGCCCTAATCTATGGCGCTATTTTGATGGTCGGTGTGGCTGCAGGTGCCAGGGACCCGCTACGCCCCCTTGCGATTTTTGCCGGCCGCGGTGCGGCGGGTCAAACGCAAGGAGAACTGGATTTCGCACAGGCCAATTCGCTGCCGCAACTTCAGAAGACGATTGCTGCTGCCGATGGACGGCCCTCCCTGATCTATTTCACCGCCGAATGGTGCACAACCTGTCGCACAATCGAGCGTGCAGTTCTTCCGGATCGCGGAGTGCGGGAGACCTTGTCAGAGTTCCAACTCGTGAAGGCTGACCTAACGGACTTTGATGAGGAAAGCGCCCTGCTTACGAAGCAGCTTGGCGTAGTCGGGCCACCCACCATGCTGTTCTTCAGGGGAACACGCGAGGTTCCAGGGACACGATTGGTCGGCGACATCAGCATCGAATCCCTGACATCTTCGGCTCATCGCTCGGAGAGCAGATGACATGAACGCCGTATCCATTGGGCCGCTGGTTCTCGCAGCAGACCGCTTCGCCGTGATTCTCGGCATGTTTGTATTCATCCTGATCACGGGATTGCTCGCGCGCCGGGTCGACGAGCGTTTCCTTCCATGGTCCTGGTGGGTCCTTCTTGGATCCATTGCAGCGGCTCGCCTGGGACACGTTCTGATTCACTGGCGCATCTTCGCGCAAGATCCGATCCGTGCATTTGCATTTTGGGAGGGAGGCTTCTTCTGGCCTGCCGGGCTTGCCGCTGTGCTGCTTTGCCTGCTTGTCGGCCTCCGAACAGCACGCCAGCGCCTCTGGGCCCTGTTGCCACTCACTGCGGCGCTGGTGGTATGGAACACAGCCTGGCGGATCAGCGGAACCGCTCCCTCCATTTCCCTTCCCGCCATTGCCCTGGAGACGTTGGCCGGTGGCGATCATGAGTTGGACGGCACTCCCGGAATCCCGAAAGTGATCAACCTCTGGGCCACCTGGTGTCCACCCTGCAGACGCGAGATGCCGATGATGGCGGAGATTGCCAATGATTCCGCCGATATCGACTTCGTCTTTGCGAACCAAGGCGAAAGCCGAGCAGCGATCGAAAACTACCTCGCCAATGCGGAAATTGCACTCGATCTCGTTCTTTTCGATCGGTTCGGTGATCTCGCCCGCCACTATGGCGCGCCGGGGCTCCCCGCGACCCTTTTCATTGATGCGGAAGGCATGCTGCAGCACGCTCATCTCGGCGAGATCTCGCGCGAGAATTTGCTTTCCCGGCTGTCCGGCCTGCGCACCAAATCCAACTGAACCGGAGGCCCTCACATGATGGACAGAAGAGCTCTGCTGAAGATCACGGCGGCGGGCATGGCAATCGCGGCAGTGACCCAACCCACCCTCGCGCAGATCGAACTGACCGTTGAGGAGGTTCTATTCGATCCACAGATTCCGGTACTGGGCAATCCTGCGGGTGACGTCACGATCGCCGAGTACTTTGATTTCCAGTGCCCGTTCTGCAAGCGGGGGCACAAGGACTTGATCGATCTCGTGCGCGAAGACGGAAACATTCGCCTCGTCATGAAGGACTGGCCCATTTTTGGCGGCGCATCTCTTCACGCCTCAAGCCTTGTCCTCGCCGCCGGCGACGATTACGAGAAAGCGTTGAATGCCGTGATGGCGACCCCGGGGCGGCTTGGCAGAGAAGAGGTCGATGCTGTCCTGGCGAATGCAGGGCTCGACCCAAAGGCGCTTCTTTCGGCCTTTGAGAAAGATGCCGACCGGATCGACGGCATTCTTGCACGCAATATGGACCAGGCAAACGCGTTCGGATTTGGAGGCACTCCAGCATTTCTCATCAACACCCGAATTCATCATGGTGCGATGGATCAACAAATGCTGCGGGAAGCTATCGCCGCTGCACGGGAAAGCAGAACCTGACGTCCAGGCACTCTAGCCGATTAACCGGAGGACAGGCTCACGCGATGAGGCGGCTTCGCTGTCCAGCCGCAATAACCCGCCATTCTCCTCTCGGCTGGTTCGGCAAAGCTCGCCTGGTCCAGCGGCGCACGGTCATCCGGGCGCTCGTGTGTCATTCGCAGGTCTCGGGAGCGGGCCGTCGTTCACATGCAACCGGCCCGAGTTTCAGAGACGGCGCGGTCAGCTGCAGGTCAAACTGACGGCGCCGCTCGTTGCACGGAGAGGTGCCTGGCACTAAATCGCCTGTCCGCCTGACACCTCGATACGCTGCGCGTTCACCCAGCGATTGTCTTCCGAGAGAAGCGACGCGATCATCGGACCGATGTCTTCCGGGAGACCAGGACGCCCGAGCGCGGTCGCCTCGGCGATGTGCCGGGCCACCTCGGGATTGTCGCGCACTGCACCACCCGAGAAGTCGGTCTGGATGGCGCCTGGAGCGACCGTATTGACGGCGATGCGGCGAGGTCCGAGTTCCTTCGCCATGTAGCGGGTCATCACCTCGACCGCGCCCTTCATCGAACCATAAGCGATGCGGCCGGGATAAATAATGCGGGTTAGACCGGAGGAGATGTTCACGATCCGGCCTCCGTCTGCGATCAGCGGCAGTAATGCCTGGGTCAGGAAGAACGGCCCTTTGAGATGGACGCGGTATGCGGCATCGAAGTCCTCCTCTTTCACCTCCTCGAGCAGGCCGCTGTGCGATGTGCCGGCCATGTTGACGAGGAAGTTGAAGCGTTCGGCCGCCCATTCGCCGAGCACGCGTCGAACTTGATCGGCGAAGCCGGGAAACGCGCCCGTGTCGCCGGTGTCGAGCTGCAACGCGACGGCGCGTACGCCGGCCTGTCGGACTCTCGCCACGACCTCATCGGCGGCGTCTCGATTGCTGTTGTAAGTCAGGATCGACGATACACCGCGGCGCGCGAGCGCCTCCACGGTCGAGCGGCCGAGACCGCGACTGCCACCAGTAACCAGAGCGATGGGGAATGTCTGCATGGGGAATCTCCGTTCTGTTCAGGAATCCTGATCTAGTCCCCGCGCCCAATCATGATTAGATCGCTCTTTCCGCCAGCATTGTTTTGCGAGATAGAATAATCCGCATGGATCGGCTTGCCACACTCAATCTTTTCGTCCGCATCGTCGAACGGGGCAGCTTCAGCGCAGCAGCGGCGGATTGCGGGGTTTCGCGGCCGGTCGCGACCGCCGCTATCAAGGCGTTGGAGGAGCGTCTCGGAACGCGGCTTTTGCAGCGCTCCACCCGCCACGTCCAGCCCACCGTCGAGGGCGAAGCCTACTACCATCGCTGCGTCGCCATCCTCGCCGATATCGAGGATGCCGATCGAGATGCTGGCGGCGGGGTCGCCGGACGGGTCCGTGTCGACGTACCCGGCCATCTCGCCCGCACCATATTGCTGCCGGCGCTGCCCGACTTCCTGGCACGACATCCGGCATTGACCGTTCATCTCGGGGAAGGTGAGCGCTTCGTCGATCTCGTGCGCGAGGGGGTGGATTGCGTCGTGCGCGCCGGCGAGTTGGCCGACAGCGACATGGTGGTGCGACGGCTAGGAATGATGGAGGAGATCACGGTCGCGAGCCCCGCCTATCTGGCAAAGTACGGGACACCACACACTCCTGACGATTTGGATGGCCATCAAATGATCGGCTTCGTCTCATCGCGTACGGGCCAGCCGCTTCCGCTCGAATTCACCCGCAATGGCGGCGTCATCGAGGTGGTATTGCCGGCGCGTGTGCTGGTCAGCGGCGCCGATACGAGCGCGGCGGCAGCGCGGCTGGGCCTGGGGCTCGCCCAGGCGCCCCGTTATCGTTTCGCCGAAGACCTCGCGAGTGGCGCGCTGGTCGAGGTGCTCGCTGATTTTCCGCCGACGCCAACGCCCCTGTCCGTACTTTGCCCGAGCAACCGCCAGCTTTCCCCACGCGTGCGCGTGTTCATCGATTGGCTGGTTGAAACGATCACCCCGCGGCTCGGTATCGATTGAACCGGGTCAACGCGAAACCCTGTGTATTCTATACGCGACGCTCGCTCCTCCCCGCCTCGCTCATTTAGGAACAAGCTAACCAACACAAAATGAAATCGTAATTTCCGCCATTCCGCCCCTCCAGTAGACCAGCGTTCAGTACTCGGCTGCGCGGAAGTTCTCGGACAGCCAGAAAGGGCGCGAAATATGTCAATTGAAGAAGTGGACACGCTTGTTGTTGGAGGCGGCCAGGCAGGTTTGGCCATGAGCGAGCATCTGAGCAAGTGCGGCGTGCCTCATCTCGTTCTCGAGCGACACCGAATTGCCGAGCGCTGGCGTTCGGAAAGGTGGGACTCCCTGGTCACCAACGGGCCCGCCTGGCACGATCGTTTTCCGGGAATGGAGTTTCCCGACGCAGATCCTGACTCCTTCATCCACAAGGAGGCAGTTGCCGATTATTTCGTAGCCTATGCCGAAATGATCGCAGCGCCCGTCCGATGCGGCGTGGAGGTCAAGGAAGTCCGAAGGAATTCCGGGCGGCCGGGCTTCTGCATTGAAACTTCCGAAGGCATGATCGACGCCAAGAGCGTGGTTGTCGCCACCGGACCTTTCCAGCAGCCTGTCGTTCCGCCGGTCGTGCCCCAAAGTGCCGGCCTCATGCAGATTCATTCCAGCGCCTACCGTAACCCCCATCAGTTGCCCGAAGGAGGCGTTCTGGTGGTCGGTGCGGGGTCTTCCGGTGTTCAGATCGCCGACGAGCTACTGCAGGCGGGCAGAAGCGTCTATCTTTCGGTAGGGCCGCACGATCGCCCTCCGCGCGCCTATCGTGGGCGCGATTTCTGTTGGTGGCTCGGGGTTCTCGGCAAGTGGGATCTTGAAACTCCGGGACCTGGCACTGAACATGTGACCATCGCGGTGAGCGGCGCGCTGGGCGGCTATACCGTCGACTTCCGGCGCCTTGCCGCCCAGGGAATGACACTCGTTGGTCTTACCAAGGGATACAGGGACGGTGTCGTGTCCTTCGCCCCTGATCTCGCGGCAAATCTAGCCCGTGGCGATGCCAACTACATGTCACTTCTGGACGAAGCCGATGCCTATGTCGCTCGCAACGGCATAGACCTCCCCGAAGAGCCGGAGGCCCGCAGGATCGAAGCAGACCCGAAATGCGTGACTGACCCAATTCTCGAGTTGAACCTCAAACACGCAGGCATAACCTCAATTATCTGGGCAACAGGCTTTACCGTGGATTACAGCTGGCTGAAGGTCGACGCCTTCGATGGACGGGGCAAGCCCAGGCATCAGCGCGGTGTCTCAGCAGAACCGGGAATCTATTTCCTCGGGCTTCCCTGGCAATCGCGCAGGGGGTCCAGCTTCATCTGGGGCGTCTGGCACGACGCCAAATATCTGGCCGACCACATTGCCACCCAGCGCAAATATCTTGCCTATCATGAGGCTGCGAAACGCAGGAGCCGGATATAATGACAATTGGAGGCTGACGATCGGCATACGGCTAAAGTCATAAATCGGGCCGTTCAATCTGCGGACGCTTGTCGACCGAATATCCAACTTCTCTGCCCCTACTCCATGGAGACCAAGATGGCGCATACTCGAATTCGCAAGTTCAACACCAAAGATACCTATCCGGAGCAGAACCTCGATAACGATCTATGCCAGGCCGTGGTGACCCAAGGAGGCAAGACTGTTTGGCTGCGTGGGCAATGTCCGCAGAACCTGGACGACGCAGTGAATATCGACAGCCACGACCCGGTCGACCAGACGCACAAGGTCATGCAGAACATCCAGCAGCTGATCGAAGAGGCGGGCGGTCGCATGGAGCATCTGGTGAAGGTCGTGGTATACCTGACCGATATACGCCACCGCGAGGCGGTGTACCGCACAATGGGCGAATACATCAAAGGCGTGCATCCGGTGTCGACGGGCCTCGTGGTGCAAGCTCTGGCGCGGCCTGAATGGCTGGTCGAGATCGACGCCACTGCCGTGATCCCGGAGTGATCGGATGACCTTCTCGCTCGTTGCCCGCTGCCGCGACACCGGCATGTTCGGTGTCGCGATTTCTTCCTCCTCGCCTGCAGTCGCGGCGCGGTGCTCCTACGCCCGTGCCGGTGTCGGCGCGGTGGCCTCGCAGAACGTCACGGACCCGACGCTAGGGCCGCTTGCGCTCGACCTGATGGAGGCGGGCATGAGCGCCGAAGCCGCGATCGCGGAGGTGAAGAAGCGCGGCAGGTTTATCGAATACCGGCAGGTCCTCGCGGTCGATCGCCTCGGCCGCGTCGCCATTCATTCAGGGCCGAATTCCCTTGGCATCTGGGCGCAGGCGCAGGGCGAGAATGTTGCGTCGGGCGGCAACCTGTTGGCCAATGATGGCGTTCCCCAGGCCATTGTCGATGCATTTCTCGCCTCTTCCGGCCACCTGGGTGATCGTCTGATCGCCGCGTTGCGCGCCGGCTTGGCAGCCGGAGGCGAGGCGGGCCCGGTGCATTCGGCAGGGCTCAAGCTCGTTGATAAGGTCAGCTGGCCCGTTGCCGATCTGCGCTGCGACTGGACCGAGGAGTGTCCGATCGAGGCTGTCGCGACCGCCTGGAACATCTACAAGCCGCAATTGGAAGCCTATATCCAGCGCGCGCTCGATCCGCGCCAAGCCCCCTCCTACGGAGTGCCCGGCGACGAGTGAAGCATCTGCACAAGGCGGAGTGACTCACAGATAAAGGCTTGTGGCCGCCCTGGATGCAAGAAGCTCCTTCGCCGGGCCTTCCTGCGCCACCCTCCCCTTGACCAGGACATAGCCGCGGTCGGCGATGCTGAGCCCCATCTCGGCGTTCTGCTCGATGAGCAGAACGGTCGTTCCGCGGCTGTGAATCTCTCGCGTAATTTCGAAGTACTCGCCAATCAGCTTGGGCGAAAGACCCAAGGACGGCTCGTCCATGACGACAAGCTTTGGTTCGCCGATCAGCGCCCGCGCCAGCGCGACCATGGCCTGCTCCCCACCCGATAATGTGCCTGCCACTTGGCGGAGCCGCTCACGAATGCGCGGGAACAGACTGGACATCTTGTCCAGCTGCCCCTCGAAATCCAGCTTTCCGCCGGAAACGGCATCGAAGCCGAGGCGCAGGTTCTCGAGAACGGTCAGGCCAGGGAATAGACGCCGCCCCTCTGGAACAAGCCCGACGCCGAGTGCCGCCAGGTTCTCGGTGCCGAGCTCGGCGACATTTTTTCCCATCACCTCAACCTTGCCGCGCTGTGGCCGCACGACCCCGCAGACGGTCATGAAAGTGGTCGTCTTGCCGGCGCCGTTGGGCCCGAGCAGGCAAACCAGTTCGCCCGCCTGAACGCTCATCGTCACATTACGCAGCATCGGCACCGCGCCGTAGGCGGTATCCACGTCCTTCAGCTCAAGCATGGGCCGCCGCCTTTCCAAGATAGGCCTCCTGAACGCGGGAATCGGCACGCACCGTCTCGAAACTGCCTTCGGCAATCCGGCTGCCGTAATCGATGCACATCACGTGCTCCGGGAACGCTTCAACCACGCGCATGTCGTGCTCTATCAGGATCACGGACAGTTCAGGATGCTCTGAACGGAGTCGTTTGATGTCGGCCACCAGTGCGTCCGTTTCCGCGTCGTCCATGCCGACCGACGGCTCGTCGAGCAGGATAAGCTTGGGCTGGGAAGCAAGCGCACGGGCGATCTCCAGCCTGCGCCGATCCGCTTGCGCAAGGGTTCCGGCCGGACGGTAGCGCTGCTCGAAAAGGTCACCGGAGCCGAATTGCAGAAGCGCCTCCGCCTTCTCGACGCAGGCCGCCATTTCCCGGCCCGATTTGCCAGGACGGAACAGTGCGTCGAGAACGCCGGTTTTCGTGCGCGTGTGCATGCCGATGATAACGTTATCGAGCACGCTGAGGTCGGAAAACAGGCGCGAAGACTGGAAAGTGCGACCTATTCCCCGCTGCGCTACTTCATAGGGCGGCTTTCCGGTGATGTCGACGCCGTCAAATATGACGCGCCCCGAGCTTGGCTTATAGACACCGGTAACAACATTGAACAAGGTGGACTTGCCGGCGCCATTCGGTCCTATCACTGCCAGCACAGAGCCCTTTTCGATTGCGAAGGTGACATCGTTCAACGCGACCAACCCGCCGAACCGCATGGTTACGTTGTCGACTTTGAGAAGCACACTCACCGATGGGCTCCATATTGACGTAGACGCTGCGGAAACAGACCCTGCGGACGTATCATGAGGAATCCGATCACGACCACGCCGAAGAAGAGCAGTCGGTAATCGGAAAAGGCGCGCAGCTTTTCAGGCAGGATGGTCAGGAGAAACGCGCCGACGATCACGCCGAATATATTGTCCATGCCGCCGACGATGACCATGGTCATAATGGTGACGGAAACCAAGAAGGTGAAATTATCGGGTGAGATGTAGGAGATGTAAAAGGCGTAGATCGTACCGGCAAAAGCTGCAAGGAACGCATCAACCGCAAAGGCTAGTACCTTGTACCAGGCAACGTTGATGCCTTGTGCTTTGGCAGCGATCTCGTCCGCACGCAACGCGTTCCAGGCAAGACCGATGCGCGACCGGTGGAGGCGCTGGGCCGTCACGATCGCCACCACCACCAGGGCAGCGGAGAGATAGTAGAAATTCGCTTGGCTCGGAAGCTTCCAGCCGAACACTTCCAGCGGGCTGGCGAAGGAATGTCCGAAGAGGCTCGGCGCGGGAATGCCGACCAAGCCATTAGGGCCGCCTGTCCATTCGAAGTTGTTGAGGAGTTGCTGCACGACCACGCCGAAAGCGATCGTGACAAGCGCCAGATAGGTATCCCGCGTGCGCATGGAGGGAACACCTATTATGAAGCCGAACAAGGTGGCGGCCAACGCGGCGATGGGGAGCGTCAACCAGAAGCTCATGCCGAAATTGAGCGCCAGCAGCGCCGATACATAGGCGCCGATGCCGTAGGAAGCACCGGTGGCGAAATTCGGGATGTTTGCACTCCCGAGCTGGAAGTTGAGAGCCAGCGCCAGAACCGCATAGAGCTGTGCCACGATCAGAAGATGCAGTATGTACGTGTTGGATCCCACCAGAAAGGGGAACCCAAGCACCACGATCGCCGCTGTCGCCATTGTGACCAGCGGAACGCGCGCCAGGCTCGCCGTGACGAAGTCGCCCATTGCCGGGTAGCGCTCCAGAAGGAAAAAGCCGAGGCCAAGCAGGGTTAAAAGCCCGGTCACCTCCCAGCCGCCATCAGCCTTAAGGATGGCATAAAGGAAAGCGGCGCCGCAAAGTTGCGACAAGATGGCGACCACTGCAGCCGCAACGGCACTGCCAGGGGCGGCGGGTGAAGCTGGGCCTCCCATTGCTAGACCTTCTCCATGGCGGTCCGCCCGAGCAGGCCGGCGGGGCGGAAGATGAGCACAACGATGACAAGGATGAAGACGAAGACAAGCCTGTATGAAGCCCCGTCCGGAACAAAGGTCTGCGCCAGCACCTCGATGCCGGCGATGATCAGGCCCCCAACGATGGCGCCCGGCATCGAACCCAGCCCACCGATAACTGCCGCCGAAAACCCGAGCAGGCCGGCCATTACGCCGAAGTCGAAGCGGGTAACGCCGGCGTAGCTTGCGAAGAGCAGCCCGGCAATGGCCCCGATCGCGGAGGCGATGAAGAAGGTCGCCCGGAAAACACGGCCGTCGCGTATCCCCATCATGCGCGCCACGATACGATCCTCGGACGCGGCGCGGATGCGTAGGCCGAGGGGGGTGAGGCGCAGAAAGACGAATAGCAGCGCCACCAGAAGCGTGGTCACCGCGACGACGAGCAGCGCGAGCCAGCTTACCGGCACACCGGCAATTTCGAATGCCACGCCGGAGACCAGACGGGGGAAGGCATGCGGGTTGGATCCCTGCGGATAGAGATGGCGGATCAGCTCACGGATGACGATGCCGAGCGCTACCGTAGCCACCAACGCCATCATGGCCGGCGCGTCGCGGAAACGGCGTATGACCACCTTGTCGAGAACCGCGCCGATCACACCAACGGCAAGCACAGCCACGATGACCGCGAGGACGAGCCAAGCCGGCGCGGTGGCCCCGAAGGCGATGGAAAGCGCCTGCGCCGCCGCCAACGCGATGAAGGGTGCCGTCATGGCAACATCGCCGTGGGAGAAATGAATCACATTGAGAACGCCGAAGATCAAGCTGAACCCTATGGCGAACAAGGCATAGATCGAGCCAAGGGTGATCCAGTTTACCGATTGCTGGATAAGGAGTTCCGCCATTCGCCCTCTCATTTTGTGTGGGCGGACCATTATCAGCAACATCCCCCAGCGCACACAATGAATCTCCGAAGTCACGCATAACAATTTCCGAATTTCAGCGCGAAGTCCCACGAAATAAAGTTACTATCGCTATGGGCCGCGTGCAGCGCGGCAGATAATTTTTCAGAGGTGGAACCATGCAAAACAGGCGAAACGCGCTCAAGAGCGTATCCTCTATCATAGCTGGCTCTGTGCTCGCTCTTGCGCTGGGTGTTGCCCAGGCGCAGGCCGACCAGATCAAGCTCGGCTTCATCGGTCCACTGTCGGGTGGCAACGCGCAGCAGGGACTTGGCGCGCGCAACGGGTTCCTGCTTGCCATAGAGCAGGCCAACGCCGAAGGTTACCCGCACCAGGTTGAGGCCGTTGTACTTGACGATGCTTCCGATCCGAGCGTGGGCGTTTCGGCAGCGCAGAAGCTGGTGAACGATCCGGCGGTGATCGCCGCGACCGGTCACTGGAACAGCCCCGTCGCGCTGGCGACGATGCCGGTTTTCCAGCGCGCCCAGATGCCGTTCATCATTTGGGGCGCGATCAGCCCAAAGATCACCGAGCAGAACCTACCCAACGTCACACGGGTCACCCCCACGCTCGTGAATGAGAACAAGCCGCTTGCCGAAGCCATCATCAAGGAAGGCAAGATCAAGAAAATCGCAATCATATCCGACACCACGGACTACGGCGTCGCCAACACAAAATGGTTCACCGAGTTCTTCACTGCGGCAGGCGGCGAGATCGTTTCGGCTGACGCCGCGGCCGTAGGTACCACGGATTTCCGCGCCATGCTGACCACCGCCAAGGCAGCCGCACCGGATGCCATCTATTTCGGCGGGGTCGTGACCGAGGCGGCGCTGGTCCGCAGCCAGATGGCGGATCTCGGTATGGGCGATATGCCGATGTACGGCATCTCCGGAATTTTCGACCCCAAATTCATCGAGATTGCGGGCGCCGCTGCCGAGGGTACGATCGTAGGCACGCCCTCCGTCCAGTCCAATCCGAAGCTGGAGGCCTTCGAGAAAGCTTACGAGGCCAGAGGCTTTGCCGAACCCGCCGGGTCTTATGCCAAATATGCCTATGAAGCAGCGCAAATCCTGCTCGCGGCCATCAAGGAGAAGGGGATCGACGACAAGGAGGCGCTCAGCCAGGCAATCCGAGCGATCAATCACGACGGCATACTCGGCAACGTGTCTTTCGACGAGAATGGCCAGACCGAGATGGCGGTGGATATCGACTTGCACGTTGTCCGCGACGGCAAATGGGTGGACATGTAG
The DNA here is from genome assembly GCF_000518985.1 of Chelativorans sp. J32. GTDB lineage: Bacteria > Pseudomonadota > Alphaproteobacteria > Rhizobiales > Rhizobiaceae > Chelativorans. Next base: position 41,972 of record NZ_JAEQ01000021.1, on the reverse strand, counting down.
TAGGAGATCATGGGCGGCGGTTCTCCCATGGAGGCCGCCGGTTCATGTTCGGTTTGAGACGGAGCCACTGGATGCTTGAACGCGGCGCCGAAACCGGCGATATACCCGTTCATGCCGCTCCGGTTCACCTTGAGACAATTGGAATATTTCGTCGCCGTGGGCGAGGCAGGCTCTATAGCAAAGGCTGCCGAACAGGTTAACGTGTCGCCCCCTTCGATCTCGGCATCCATTGCCCAGCTCGAAGAAGAGTTCGGCATTCAACTCTTCGTACGCAAGCATTCGCATGGCTTGTCGCTGACCGCCGGTGGACGTATCCTGCTCAAGGAAGCTTCGCGCCTGCTCAGCGATGCGGACGCTCTGCATGACATTGCCGCCGATATGGCCGAAAAGGTACGCGGGCCGTTGGGAATTGGCTGCCTGCTCACCTTCGCTCAGATTGTTCTTCCTGCGCTTCGCAGAAAGTTCGAGGACGCTTACCCTGATGTGCGTGTGAGGCAATTCGAACGCCATCAAGGCCAATTGCTCGAGATGCTCCAACGCGGTGAGATCGACGTTGCGCTCACTTATGACCTCGAGCTTTCGCAAGACATCGCATTCGAGCCGCTGATGCGGTTGCCGGCCTATGTGATGCTGCCGGGGGGACATCGCCTGGCATTACAGGCGAGCATCACGCCGGAAGAGCTCGTCGACCAACCGATGGTTTTACTCGATTTGCCCTATAGCCGGGAATATTTCCTCTCGGCCTTCCAGAAGAGGGGCTTGAAGCCAAACATCGCCGAGCGAACGGGCGATATAGCGGTGATGCGCTCCATGGTCGGAAATGGGTTTGGCTACGGTATTGCAAATATGCGGCCGCTCAATGCCATGTCGCCTGACGGCAAGCCGCTGGTCTTCGTGCCGTTGGACAGCGATTTGAGGCCGCTTACCATGGGCGTCGCAATGCCTAATACCGAGCACCGCACGCGCACGGTAGGAGCGTTCCTCGAACATTGTCGCAGCTTCGTCCTCGAGCAAGGTGTTTTCGGCACGGAACGCGTGGTCAAATAAGGGGGGACACGGCCGGGGTGTTTCCGCTGGTAGTCTCCGCTCAGGTCTGAGCCGGCTCCCGGAGCGAAGATTAGGCTTCCCCAAACCGACGCTTATGCAAACTCGACTTTTGTTCGATCGCAAGCCACCTATGCTGGCGAATGTTGAGCGGAGGCTCGGATTGCTCACTTCCGCGCAAGACGAGCCAAAGGTCCAAGCGACACATAGTGAATGCTCATTTCTACGATGCTGAGATGTATGCCGACATGACAGAGAAGACCGTGCCGTATCAGGCGACGCTTGAAGTTTTAGAACACCTCATCGCCTTTCCGACGGTCAGCACCGAGAGCAATCTAGATCTGATCGATTTTGCTGAGCAGCATCTGATCCGAAGTGGCTTCTCGACTCATCGCCTGCCGGATCCGTCCGGGCGGAAGGCGGGGCTCTTGGCCCGGATGGGTCCAGACGGGCCCGGCGGCGTTATGCTTTCCGCGCATAGCGATGTGGTGCCTGTCAAAGGTCAAGATTGGACCCGCTCGCCGTTTCAGCTGACGCATGATGGTGGCCGGCTGTACGGAAGAGGCACGACGGACATGAAGGGCTTTCTTGCGTCGATGCTGTCACTGGCAGCGCGGGCAGCGACTGTTCCGCTCCAGCGGCCGTTGATGCTGGTTATCTCCTATGACGAAGAGGTCGGCTGCGCCGGCATCCGCCAGATGTTACCCGGATACACCGCGCTTGGCTGGCAACCGGAACTGTGCATTGTGGGCGAGCCGACAGAGATGCGGCCAGCCATCGGGCACAAAGGCAAGGCTTCGTTTCTCGCCACTTGCCATGGCACGGCCGGCCATTCCTCCCTGGCGCCGCGCTATGTCAACGCGCTGCACCTAGCGGCCGAGTTTATCATGACTCTGCGCCGGCTACAGAAGGACTATGCAGCCTCGGCCATTCAGGATGCGGGATATGATGTGCCCTATTCGACCGTCCATGCCGGGCGGATGCACGGGGGAACCGCACTGAACATTGTTCCCGATCACGCCCAGATCGAGTTTGAGTTGCGCCATCTTCCTGCCGATGCTCCCGATCACTTCCTGTCGCGGCTGCAGCAAGAAACCGAGGGGATCGTCCGCTCCTTCCGTGCAGAGGAGGGAGCGGCGAAAATCGAGATCGAACGCATCGGTTCTTATCCCGGTCTGCAAATTGCGGCCGATCACCGGGCGGTCCGCCGTGTGGCGGCAATCAGCGGCTCGCACGAGACGATCAAGGTCGCCTACGGTACGGAGGCCGGCTATTTCGCGCAGCTTGGCATCCCAACTGTAATTTGCGGACCGGGCAACATGGAAGGACAGGGTCACAAACCTGACGAATACATCACCGTGGCACAACTTGGCAGCTGCGATCAGATGATGGATAGGATCCTGTCGGAATCAGGCGCATAGCGACCAGGATCGCGAAGCAGCACGCCATGCCGTGCTGCCCAGATCTGTTCGTTCCCACTCACGGCTGCAATCAGTAGTCTCAGTCGGAGATGATCAATGCTGGCCCATTCGGGCTATCTATTCACCATTGTCTTCGCCGCTTTGAGTCATAACACGCGCTAATCGCTTGCAGTCAGCATTTTGGCCCGCGAGCAGATTGATTGGGTCGACCACTCCTACGCCAACGCCTATGGCATTTGCAGCTGCCCATGCCCAATCTTCTTGAGCTCGCTGAAGAAGCCTTGGTGCCTCATCAGCAATGCAGGCCCGGCCCGCTTCAACAATTTCATCTGATGCCACACCCTGAAGGCGTTCCGACACATCAGCCTGGAGCGGGCCTACTACAAGAATGGCGAACAGGTAGCTCATGAATTCAGACACAGCACTCTCCATGTTGATCTTGGGGCATATGGGGACTGAGGCTGACCAGCACTAGGAAATCACCTCGTAAGATGGCTCATGGCAACGTGCACATTGGAGTGGGGACGACGAACCCGCGCGAGCCGATTGTGCCGCGGATCCGGTTCCTGCTCGTGCTAGGGTGTCCAGGTGGCGTCATATCAGTGCCGGCCTTCACCTGTCGCCGAGTTCCCGAGATGGCCACAGCACCTTTGAACCGCGTCGCGTTGACTAGCGCCGACCTGGGAGACTAGATGCCAGCCATGACCTGCACAGCGAAGGTTCGTATAGCTCGCCCTGAAGACCGTCAGGCTCTGATCGAAATCCAGCGCCGCGCGTCGCTCGCTGTCCAGACGGGCGAAGTACTGCGCCGTCTGATCGATGAATCGGAGCACATCGATCTCGACAATTCGCTACTGGCCATGGGCCAAGTCGTGTTGGCTGAAATAGGCGCGATCCCCGTAGGCTTCGCATCTTTCATCGTCGAGAACGGGAGTGTCGAGCTCGACGGCATTTTCGTTGACCCGAGTCATTGGCGCCTGGGCATCGGGCGAATGATCCTCAATGCCGTTGAACATGAGGTGATGGCGCGCAATTTCGCGAGAATTCGTGTCGTGTCGAGCCTCAACGCCGTTGTGTTCTACCAGTCAGCAGGCTTCACGGTTGCGGGCGTTGAAAGGACTCCACTGGGGTTGCTAGCACCAATCCTAACGAAGATGATTGCCAGCTGCTGACGGCAAATCGCGTTTACCTCAATTCTGCAAGAATCTCTGGTTCTAGCAGAATCCAGTTCTGACACGGCCCGGCTCAACCTTCCGTTATCGCCACGGATCTGGATCGGGAATGGCACGCTGGTAGTCTCGCTAATCTCACAACGCGCCGATCTCAAGCCTCAGGACTACTGCGCTCGGCCTTGAGCCCTTCCGGCACGGCCGCGTCGTTTCCAGCCGTTGGGCTTGACCCGCCTAGAGGAGGATCCCGATCGGAGGCTTCCTCGAGCAGCCATGTGATGAAGCAAGCTTGAAGACTGCCGGTCCTCCTGCAGGAGGACCGGCTTCTCACCCGGCTCTTCTGAGCGATCCCACGTCGATTCCTGGACGATGGAACAGGTTGCCGAGATCGTATTTTCGTTGGAGATGCCGCAGCCGCTCCAAGGCTGCAGGCGTGAACGAACGGCGCGACCGGTCTGCGAGATCAAGGTCGGCCTCACCGATGTAGTGGCCCAGCGAAATCGGCGAGATCTTTTCGCTTGTCGCCCGCACCCAGGACAGGGCCGCCTGGTCCTGGGTCTCGTCCTGCCAGATCGCGTAAGTGCAGCCAAAGGCAGGGCCGACCATCGAGAAGGCGCCGTCCGACATCACAGCACCGTCCATTGGGGGCAGCATGACACCGAGCGCGAAGCACTCAGCCGAAGGCGCGACCTCTATTGCACTCGACATGATCGCCATCTGCCGTGCCGGATCGGCCGACCAGTTCGTATCGGCCGCGTATCTCCGCCCTTCCAGGAAGAACTGCCCCATGATGAGGTACAGGACCTCAAACGGGGTTTCCATGCCCAGTTGCATGTCGAGGGCACCCTCCGGTGCGCCGGCCGCTATCCGTTCGAGCGTGGCCTGCGCCTCCTCTTCTGTATAGGCGAAGATGGTCGCTACCGCGGAGATCGTCTTGGCCGCCTTGCTAGCGAGAGGTTGCGGCGCTGTGGAGAACACTGCGGTGAACTCCACATTGCGCGGTACGAGGCGCATTGTCCGGCTCATCCACCTCTCGACCGCTTGCACCTCGCCGATCGGATAGGTCCACACGCTGGTACGGATTGCCCGCGGCAGCTCGTGCAGGCGAAGCCGATACTCGGTTACAACGCCGAAGAACTCGGGCCCCGCACCGCGCGCAGCCCAGAAAATGTCGGCATTCTCGACCTTGTTCGCAGTCACCAGTGAGCCGTCCGCCAGAACCACCTCGACGCCCTCCACATTGTGGCACGCAATGCCCCAAGCGCCGGCGTTCCAACCGAACCCGCCACCGAGCAGGTAACCGGACAGTGGCACGCTTGCGCAGTGGCCCGTGGGGAAGGCGAGACCGTATTCGGCCAGTGCCGCGGCGAGCCGGCCGTTCGTCACCGCCGGCTGGGCCCGCGCGGTGCGAGCTTCGGCGTCGATCTGCAGCGCGCTCATCGCGGACAGATCGATCACCACGCAATCCTGCAGAGCGATGCCAGAGAAGTGGTGGCCACCACCCCGCACGGAAACGCGCATTCCGTTGGCCGCCGCGTAGCGTACCGCCGTCTGCACATCACCAGTGTCCATTGCCCTTATGACCATCTCCGGGAAGCGGTCCGGCGTGCGGGCGTTCCACAACAGTCCTGTGCGGACGGCCTCGTATGCACGGTCGTCGCGGGTCGTCACCGTCCCCCGGACGGTCCTTCTCAGTTCATGAATATCCATTTCCCTCTCCTTTTCTTATCCGCCGTTAGAGGAGCGCGCCCTCAATGCGTGTGCTTGACCTCATGGTGCTCGCACGTGACGCGAGGGTTGAACTGGGCGAAGACGCCATTGGGATTCTCGCGATAGAGCCAGACGTGCCGGTCGTGGTGCGGCTCGAAATTGTGCGCTTCGTCGATTGTCGTCGTCGGATCGTCCCGCATCGTGTCGTAAGGCACACCGTGGAAGGACGGGGGCGTGAGGTTGCCTGCCTCACTCCACGCTTTGGCGAAAACGAGATTTTCGACCGCGACAAGTTCGAGCGAACCATTGTCCTGCGGCTCGTAGATCAGGACCGCCGGGTTGAGGAAGTCGGTGTGCGTGCCGACGCCGTCGACGCGGGGATTGGGCGGAGCGGAGATGCCGAGCAAGTCCGGGCGAAAGTAGTGGATACCCATGGCGCCAACCGACTTCGGCAAGCCCATCATATCAGCAGTCTCGCACATATTGCTGGGATCGCGGATATAGCCTTCGGCAAGCGCGACATCGACATTGCGGAAACGCTCGGTCGCCTTGCGGATTTCGGCTAGGCTTGGCTCGCCGGGTTTGGATTTGGACGAGACGTCAATACGTGCCGCGTCGTCGGACGGAGTGGCGGCGGCATGCTCATCATGCATGCTGCAGGCGAAGGCAGCAGTGGCTGTCAGCATCCCGATGGCGGATGCGACCAGAGTTGCGGTTTTCATCTTTCTGATCCTTTGGGGTCTGGGAAAAATCGTACGCCGCAGGCCATTCGGCTGCCCGGCGTCGATGGCGCGATGAAATAAACCGATGCGGTGGCGTGCGCTCGCTAAATGGTCCTGCAAGAAATCGTAAAAAAATGCTAAATTCGGGGTGCAGGGGCGTTTTTGACGGTCCATTCGCCCGAAATTCACTGGAGCGAGAGCAAGGCGATCCATGCCACGCGCATCCCGGCCTCACACCCCGGCGATCGATCTGGTCGCCCGCCGCGCCTATGCGGCAGAGGGTGGCACGTCCGGAGTCCTGACACCCGAACTCGAAGCCTTCTGCCAGAGCGGCATCAGTGTGATCGTCGCGGTGTGCCGTCCCGCCGAGGCACCCGTCGCCGGCTTGGCATGCGGCTGCGTAATTCTGCCTGCGGGCCGGATGCGGCTCCTGCTGCCTAGAGCCGGGAATGAGGAATTGTTGGCAATGGTGGAGCGGGGCGCCGGCATCGCTGTCACGTTCAGCCAGCCGGTTACCCACCGCTCGATCCAGGTGAAGGGATCGCGCGGCGTCGTCGCTGCGCCTGACGAAGAAGACAGGCGGGAAGTACTGCGCCAGAGCCAGGGCATGCGCCGGGAATTGATCGAGGTCGGTTATCCCACCGCCTTCGCCGAGGCTTATTGTATGATCGATCCCGATATCATCGTGGCGGTCGACTTCACGCTCGACGCCGCCTTCGTGCAGACGCCCGGCCCTGGCGCGGGTGCGGAGTTGAAGTCGTGACCCCGCTGAGGCTTCCCGCGATCCGCAACTGCCTCGAGGGGATCGTTCCGTCGGTGATTGCTACCGCCGACGCGGGCGGCACGCCCAACGTATCTCTGATCTCCCAGGTCCAGTATGTCGATCCCGAACACGTCGCCCTATCTTACCAGTTCTTCAACAAGACCCGCCGCAATCTCCTGGCGACAAAACGCGCATCGGTTGCCGTTGTGGATCCCGATACCAACGCCCAATATCGGCTGACGCTTGAATACCTGGAAACGCAGACGAGCGGGCCGCTGTTTGAGGCAATGCGCGCCAAACTCGCCGGCATTGCGTCGCACAGCGGCATGCAGGGTGTCTTCCGTCTGCTCGGTTCAGACGTGTTTCGGGTGCAGCGGATCGAACCCATTCCAAGCGCAACTATGCCGCAACCGATCAGCTTGAACCTGCTATCGGCTGCGCGCCGCATCTGCGAGCGGATTGCGGTCTGTGACGAACTCGGCGGGCTGTTTGACGCGCTGCTCGCCGGCCTGCAGCAGCATTTCGGGATCGAGCACTCCATGGTGATGATGCTCGACCGGACCACAGATCGGCTCTACACCGTCGCATCGCGCGGATATCCCTTCTCCGGCATCGGATCGGAGGTCGGCATGGGCGAAGGCGTCATCGGCGTTGCGGCCTTGCAGGGAGTACCGATCCGCATCGGCAGGATGGCGTCTGAATATTCCTACGGCACCGCAGTCCGAGATGCTGCCCTCGCGGCGGGGTTTGATTGGGGATGCAATACGGCCATTCCCTACCCCGGGCTGAAAGCTCCACAAAGCCAGATCGCAATGCCGATCCTACACGGCGGCAGAACCATGGGCGTCCTCTTCGCCGAGAGCCCCGAGCCCAACCAGTTCGGCTATGATGAAGAGGACGCCCTATCGCTGGTCGCAGGCCAGCTTTCAGTATTGATCGCCCTGCTGCAGCAAGAGGAAGCTTCTGAGAAGGCGCCGCCGCTGGTTCTGCCGGCCGAGGTCACCGGCCGCGAAATACGCATCCGCTATTACAGGGCCGACAACACGGTGTTCGTCGGCCACGAGTACCTGATCAAGGGTGTCGCCGGCGCAATCCTTTGGAAGATCGCGCGGGAGCATGATGAGAGCGGTCGCGTCGAGTTTACCAATCGCGAGTTGCGCCTCGACCCCGCGCTGCGCTTGCCGGAATATGCCGAGAACCTTGAGGCTCGCCTAGTACTGTTGCAGCGGCGCCTGTGCGAGCGCAACGCGGGTATCAATGTCGAGAAATGCGGCCGCGGCCGTTTCCGATTCTTGGTCGAAGGTCGTCTGGTCCTGGAGGAGAGATAGTTCCAAACTATGGGATGAAGACGAGGGAACGTTTTGATTGAGAGCTGAGGCGCCTCATCCCATAGCTGATACTTCCTTCATTGAGACAGGTGGTAAACACTGGCGTGCAGGAAAGCGGCTCTGCCGCGCTCCGGGACCGCCGAGGTTCACTGCGTCCAACGATCACCCATCGCCGCAGACGCCAGCAAGCGGCAACCGACCGGCTTATCTGGTGGAGGCCGATCGATGGCAAGCTTCCCTCAGGGGGTGCAGGCCTCGGCAATAGACAGGCTGTTCTCATAGAGGTGGTGACGGGTGATCCGACCGTTCTCAACGGTAAGGCGGAGCGCGAACGGGCCCTCGAACGACTTTCCTGTCGCGCGTACGGTCCCCGACACATACCCCATCAAAACGGCATCGGGGCCGTCAACCAGAAATGTCTCGATAGAGGCGCGCGCGTCCTCCGGCACGGTGTACGCCATCAATTCCGTGAACTGAGCGGCGCATTCGGCGGCGGTGGACCGCGGTCGGATCCACGGGGCGGCCGGGTTCTCGGCGAGCAGCCAATCGACCTGATCGGCGAAGAGCGCGACGAGCCGCCCAGTGTCCCCCGCGAGCCGGGCGGCAAGGAATTCCTGCACGACGGCTCGGGTGGCCTCGGTGACAGAGGCAGTGGCGGCGAAAGTATTGTTGGCAGTTGATGTTGCGGACATGGTGCTCTCCTGCTGCTGTCGGGCCGTAGCCGTTGATGGCTTGATCCTCTCAGGGAAGCAAAGATCGGTCGATTACCTTGGACGTAATGAGGTAAACGATGTTCGGCGCACGTTCATTGGCGGAGATCCGGTGGAAGGAGCCGGTGCTTCCTTCCGCTCGCAGATCATGCCAGCCGGATGCCCAAGTATCAGCCGATCCGCCCGTCGGCCTGGGCCTCTCTCAAAAACCGTGCCGTAACTTCATCCGACGGAAAGAAGCTTTCGATGGCGAGTTCCGAAAGCGTAATATCGAGCGGTGCGCCGAACACGGTCGTCGTCGTGATGAAGGAAAGCTCGGCCGCGCCGAGCCGTATCTGGAACGGGACGGCGATGTTGCCTGCATGATTGGCAGTGGGGCGGTGGCTCCTTCTGCCACCTGGATAGGATGAGAGTTCCTCCTCCAGGTCGGCTAATACCGGATCCGCCACGAGATCATTGATGCCCCGAAGGCGCTCCAGAACATGCGCGCGCCATTCCGTGAGATTGAGAATGTTCGGCGCAAGCCCTTGGGGATGCAAGCTTAGCCGCAGTGCGTTGACGGGCGGCTCAAGCAGAGACTTGTCCTGGACTTCTGTCAAAAGCAAAGTGATTGCGCCATTAGCAAGCAACATGTTCCAGTGTCCGTCGATTGCCAGTGCCGGATTGGGCGAATGGCCGTCGAGAATCCGCTGCACAGCCTCCATTGCCGGCTTGAGAAGGGGGTCTCCGAGTGAGCGTTCTGCGAAGGACGGGGCATAACCGGCCGACAAAAGCAGGCGATTGCGGTCCCTCAGCGGGACGGCGAGCGTTTCGGCAAGATTCAGCACCATCTCGCGCGACGGCGCCGCGCGGCCGCTTTCGACAAAGCTCAAATGCCGTTGCGAAATACCTGCCTCCAGCGCCAGATGAAGCTGGCTGATGCGACGGCGCTGCCGCCATTCGCGCAAGAGGTCACCCACACGATCTGCGGATTTGTTTGCTGTGTTCGTGTTTTGCATGAGCATTCCTGTAGCCCGACAAGGTGAAACGAACGATTACCTCGATGGTAATCGCCATGCGGAGCGGTAAGCGTCATTCTCCCCACAACCGGCGGCAATCAGCCGGTCCGATGGAGACGAAGGAGTCCAAAGAATGACGCTTGCCATCTCAGCCTTCCTGCGCAAGGCCCTATTAGCAGATGCCTTTGTGAGCGGCGCTGCCGCGATCCTGATGACAGCAGGAGCTGGGCTGCTCGGCCCGCTTCTGCACCTGCCGGCGGCGCTCTTGTTCTGGGCCGGCCTTGCGCTGATCCCATTCGTGGCGATGCTCCTTGTGCTCGCCCGACGAGAAGCGGCATCACGTTTGCTCCTGCTGGACATCGTGCTCGTGAATGCGCTGTGGGTCCTTGCGAGTTTCACCATCATCGGGCTGGGCCTTGTCGCTCCGAACACGCTCGGAATGTTGTTCATCATAGCTCAGGCGCTCGCTGTCGCCCTTTTCGCAGCCTTGCAGCTCAGCGCCTTGCGGAGTGCTTCGGTCGCGGCGTGAAAACGAATATCCCGGCCATTAAAGACGCGATTTGCTCGCGTCAGAAAGTTGTTCTGCTGCATGGTCCATGGGGCCGATGAGCAGCAACAAACAATAAGCAAAAGAACACCAGCCGGCCGCGCTAGAGTCTGCTATTGACAGGCACTGGCGTGGCTAGTGCTGACAGGCTTCTCATGGAACCATCCTACCTACAGCTTGTTACGGCACTATGCAGAAGAAGCCGAAACCGGGCGACGAAACCCAGCCGGGATCCAAGCAATCAGGGAAGAACATTTGCCCTAAATGCCAGGGAAGTGGGCGGGTTGCAGATAAAGACTGTCCCGCCTGCGAGGGCACCGGGACCGTCACGGTTATAGTTGGCGACGCGTAGCGCGGCTGAGCTGCCGGACGTTCAGCAAAATCCACTCACCGGCAGCGCGTTGTATGTGCGACGACAAATCGAAAAGGACGGCACCAAACCCGCTCCTCATAAACCACCAACAGAACACCGACACCTTCATAAGCACCCTTTTCTGCATCTCTGAATAGAGCGCAGCTAGATTGCGCCAGTGCACAAGCTGAGCGGTGCTGTCCCGCAGCCATCTATGAGGAATTTGCGGAACTCAGCTTCGGCCTTCGCGTTGCCGTACCAACAACTTCTTTCAATGAGGAACGCACGATGCTGAAAGGTTTGATTCTTTGGTGGATGGGAGTGCCGCTGTTCGTGATTGTTCTGCTTTATTTGTTCTTCTTTTAGTGAGATGGGCCGCTCGACAGCCTTAGCCTCTGGCACGGTCTGATCTTCACGCCGCCCCGGGGAGCAATAGCAAGCTTCAGGACCTGCCGAAGCTGGCTTTAGCGAACAGCTCCGGCCGAAGATGGATAAAGCGGGCTTGCCAACAGCCATTAATCGCCCGGATCCGGGATCTTCAGAAGATTGCCACAAGCCTTACAGTGAACCGCGTCGGGATCGTGTCGCTGCAGCCCGCATTGCGGGCAGGGATGCCAGACTTTCTGCGGTCGAAAGATGGCCTGCCCTAGCCGGATGAAGAGCGTGACCCCTGCCAGCATGATCACCACCGCAGTAAGCTTCCCCCAAGGACCCGGCAGCAGGATGTCGCCGTAACCCGTGGTGGTCATGCTTGTGACGGTGAAATATAGCGCATCGATATAGCCGGCGAAACCGGCGCCTTCCCGGAAGAAGAAGGTGTAGATAAAGCCGGTTACGACGAAGAGGAACGTGATCAGGTTTACCACGGATTGCACGACCTCGCGCCATTGACCGTAACCGCGTCTGATCAGCGGCTGCCAGAACACACCGCTTCGCGATAGCGACCAGAGGCGTAGAACGCGAAGAAAGCCCAAATTCGCGAGCCAAAGCGGGAAGAGCAGCGTCAGCATGATGAAGATATCGACGATGCTCGTCGGCTGCCTTAGCCAGCGCGGAATGTCACTCGATGCCATCGCCCGGGCGGTGATATCGAGCGCTAGGAGCGCCGCGATTGAGTAATCTATCCAAAGAAAAAATGGACGCTCACGGAGCACCGGACTGGCAATGAAGAAGGTGATTATGAGCAGATCGACGGTCATCACGGTATATTGGAAGCGCAACGCACGGGGCGACCGTCCGTGATAGAGCAGGCGCAGGCGGTCACGAATTGCATCGAGGCCGAGGTGGTGTTGCGCTTCTGAATCGGGGCGATCGTCCATAGTTTCCGACTGGTGACCTGGTCATGATTGCCAGTAATAATCGGGCGGCCTAGCGTCAAACTGCAAGGGACTCCAGCCCAAAAAAAAGCCACTCGGACATGACTGAGGTGCCAGCGATCGAAGCATCATTTGGGCTGGCGGACGGCCCGCACCGTCCGCCAGCCGGTTCGGCCGTCATCAGAGCCGCGCCTCGAGGACGAGGTTGAAGGGCGTCTCGAAAGCCCGACGGAAGCGGCTGAAACCGGCCTTGCGGAAGACCTCAGCCAGTCGCGCTTCGCCTGCCTGGGCGCCGAGCACCAGGCGCCCACCGTCTGAGATCGCATGGGCGCAGCAGATGGTGGTCGAGGCCGCATAGTATAGTCTGCCTACCGGCGAGATATTGCCCTCGACCCGGTCATTGGCGAAGGGCTCCACCAACATCACGGCGCCATCTGGCGCAAGTGCCTTGGCGGCATGGTTCGCTGCGGCCACCGGATCTCCCATGTCGTGCAGCGCATCGAAGAAGCATATCAGCCCGTATCCAGTGCCGGGATAATTGTCGGCACGCGCGGCCGTGAAAGTTGCCCTTGCAGAAACGCCCGCTCCGGCGGCAACTTTTCGAGCTTCGACCAGCGATTCCTGATGCACATCGAAGCCCGTGAAACGGGACGCCGGAAAAGCCTTCGCCATGAGTACCGTTGAATGGCCGTATCCGCAGCCGATATCGGCGACCGAGATCCCTTCCTTGAGCTTGTCGGTCACACCCTCCAGTGACGGCAACCATTCGGAAACGAGGCTCGCCTTGTAGGCGTTGCGGTAGAATGCAGCGACGCCGCAGGAAAGGCGGCCGTCGTGATCGCCCCAAGGAATGCCTTTGCCGGTACGGAAAGCCTCCACTGCCTTTTCCTCATCCGCCCACATGGATGCGGGGACGGCCCAGGCATTTGGGATGAAGGCCGGGCTTTCCTCGTCGGCGAGCACGAGGGCCTGCTCGGGTGTCAGCTCATATGTGCCGCTGATCGCGTGATAGAGGATGTAGCCTCCGGCGACCTGCGAATTGAGCCATTCCCGAACGTAGCGTTCGGCGCATCCGGCACGCTTGGCCACTTCCCGCGCGCTGAGCGGTCCGGCCCCGGCCATGGCTCTGTAAAGCCCAAGACGGTTGCCGAGGCTGATCATGACGCCGCCATAACCTGCCGAAAGATCCTCGATCGCACGCCCCACTAGTTCGTCGAGCTTAGTGGAATCTATGATGTCGTGATGTGTGTGCTCCATGTCCGTGCCTCCTGTCAGACGCTCAGGGAACCTGAGGCTGTCGAAAATCGCAGCAATACGAAGAAAGCGGCAGAGCCGGGTCATCCACAATCGGGCCTTTTGTGCCACCTGCCGCAGCAAGGATGCGGGAATCGTGGCGCAGCGGCCCGGTTGGCGTTATTCTACGCACGCAAGGGGAACTGACATGCAGGACCATTTTGCTGCGACCAGATCCGAGCCGCTCCATGTGAGCCTCGTTGCGATTCCCGAAGCTGTGGTCTCGACCCTTTCCGGCATCTTCGACGTGATGAACGCATTCGCGATGATGCCTTTGTCCGGCATACCGCTCCAGGCACCGCCATTCCGGGTGGAGATCGTCGGGCTGAGAGCCGGTCCACTGGAACTCGCCAGCCACGTGCCGGTCGTTGTGCAGCGTAGCATGGCCGAAGTGCACGAAACCGACATCATCATCGTTCCCTCGATCCTGCTTGGGCCTGAGGGCTGGCGGAAGGGTGTTCATCCTGAACTTGTCGACTGGTTTCGCGCCATGCATCGCCGCGGAGCGCTTCTTTGCTCCGCCTGTTCGGGTATTTTCCTGTTGGCCGAGACCGGGCTTTTCGACGGTGTCGATGCGACGGTGCATTTTGGCTACGCTCCAGCCTTCGCAGCCACCTATCCGCAGGTGCCGGTCCACCCCGAGCGCGTTCTGGTCGTCTCGGGCAAACACGAAGAACTGATCACATCGGGCGCTTCGATGACCTGGCACGATCTCGTGCTGTACCTGATAGCACGCCATGTCGGGGCGACCGCCGCCCAGGCCGTGGCGCGCTCCTTCGCCCTGCAATGGCATCAGGACGGATTAGCGCCCTACATCGTCTTCGAAGGTCGCAAGGACCATGGCGATTTCGCTATCCAGACCGCCCAAGACTGGGTCGCCACGCATTTTTCTGTAGCCGCTCCCGTGGAAGAGATGATCCGGCGCACGGGGCTCACCGAGCGAACATTCAAACGGCGTTTCACCACCACCACAGGCTTGAGCCCGATCGCCTATGTGCAACGGCTGAGAATAGAGGATGCCAAACGGCGGCTCGAACGTACGGAAGCTTCAGTGGATGAAATCAGCTGGCAGGTCGGCTACGAAGAACCGGCCTTCTTCCGCCGCCTCTTCAAGCGCGTGACCGGAATGACGCCGGGTGCATACCGCCGGCGCTTCAAGATCCCCGAATATGCCAGGCTCAGGTCTCAGGGCGAGCGGACCGAGAGCCGACATGCAAGTGGATCCGAGGTCGGCTGACCCAAGCTGAACGCATCATGGATAACAGCACCGAGGATCACTGTAGCAATAGGCAGCCTCGTTGGAGGCTGCCTATGAGGTTTCCCGGCTGGTTCGGCTGTTAGTCATCCGAAACTACAAAATCGTCGGAAGCATTATACCCCTGGTACAGCCGATTGGCGCCACCGAACTGCACCCCACGCGGGTAGCCGCGCAGCTGCCTCTCGGCCCCAGACGTCGAGTTGGTGCTTCCGACATGGGATTCATCATACCGTCCCCGTGATATCGAGGCCGGCAGGTCGTCCTGGTCGCTCACGGCGAAGTCGTCTGCGGCATTGTGGCCGTTATAGACCCCGTTCGCCCTGGCGGACTGCCCCGACGGATAGCCGACGGTCGTCCTACCATCCCTCGTGGCGGTGGAGGCAAGCCCGGCGGCGGAACCGCCGGTGTGTGTCCTGGCGAGAGAGGCCGGCAGGTCGCTCTGCTCGCTGATGCCGAAGTCGTTCGCCGCGTCGTAACCGGAATCAAGCGCATGCGCGGCGCTGAGACCGATTCCTAGTAAGGCGAAGGCGGAGGTGAGAATAATCTTACGCATGGCATTTCCCTTCCGTGATGGTCGATAGCTGCTTGGGTTGTCGTTGAGCGTTTCCGCTTTCAGCGATGTCGGCCAGGACCTGATGCGGCTCAGGCATCGTCTCTCCAGCCGGTTGCCCCAAGTGCGTCCTTGCTCCTTGCATCGAACCCTTGTGGCCCGGTTGTAATCACAGAAATCGAGGACTGTTGTCAGAGCCGACCTGACCAAAACCGGGTCGTTTGCGCCATGTGGGGCGGCAACCTCGTCGGTGACCCGCCTTCAGCTCTTCGTGTAAGAGGGTGATGCCTCGGGTCCCAATGCCCGGCGCTACTCACGAGGGCGCGCTGAGTGAGCAACACGCTTGGCGATCAACTGCGCGGAAGAAAAAACCACTTAAAACGCCCGGCGGCCGATTTGGTTCCAGGTAAACTGCAAGAGCTAACAGAATCTTTTCCAAATGCAATCAAAGCTTTACCTGAAATACCTCTCGATGTAATTAGCGCGGTTTGAGACGGGTTGCGGGAAGCATCGGTTCGGATTTTCGGTTTCCGATGACTTGGTTGTCGTGCACAGCCGCGAGCTAGAAACTTGCGGAATTCAATGCGACGGGGCCTGCAAGGTCTGTCACAGAAGAACGTAGTTAGTAGTGGTGCTGCAACATGGTCGCCGGTTCGCCAAAATTGGAACCACTGATTTACGCCATCATCGCCGGGCTCACACTGCTGCCCTTCGCAGCAGACCTGTTTCTTCCTCTCGGAACAGCAATATGGGTCATCTACGTCCTGCCGGTGGCTCTTTGTTATCTTCTCTCTAAGCCTCAGGCGCCGTTGGCGGTGGCGGCCGCGATCACCCTGCTCGTCGTGCTCGGCTATATCTACGCGCCACCTGGCGTCGATCCGGAGATTGCTCGCATCAACCGCGCGCTTGGCGTTTTTACCCTTTGGGTGGTCGCCGGGACGAGCCATTTTTTCATTCGCAACAAGATGGCGGTGCGCAGGCAGGAATGGATCCAGGCGGGTCAGGTCGGTCTCTCCTTGAACATGGCCGGCGAGCAGCGGCTGCAGGACATGGGGAGTAAAATCCTGCGGTTTCTGGCCGAATATATGGATGCCAAGGCCGGCGCACTCTTCGTTCGGGATGGCGGCATGTTCGTGCGCACAGCCACCTATGGCGTACCTGACGATGCTCCTGTCCCGGAAACCCTGAAGGATGGTGACGGTCTCATCGGCCAGGCGGCAAGCGACCAGCGTTCCTTCGTGATTGAGGACGTGCCGGATGGCTATCTTTATTTCGGCTCAAGTCTCGGGAAATCGAAACCGCGTCAGCTCTTGATCGCTCCGGCGGCAGCAGACGGGCAGGTCAATGCCGTCCTGGAACTTGGTTTCCTCAGGAATGACACGGCCGATTCCGTCGCTTTGGTACAGCAGGTCTCGGAAACAATCGCGATCGCGGTGCGCTCCGCGCAATATCGCACGCGCCTTCAGGAACTGCTCGAAGAGACGCAACGCCAGGCGGAGGAGCTTCAGGCGCAAAGCGAGGAACTCAAGGCAGCAAACGACGAACTCCAGGCGCAAAGCCGTTCGCTTCAGGAATCTCAGGCCCGGCTTGAACTCCAGCAGTCCGAACTGGAGCAGTCGAATGCGCAGCTTGAAGAGCAGACGCAGCTTCTGGAGCGCCAGAAAGACGATCTGACCCGGGTGCAGGAGCAACTGCAGGAGCAGGCCCAGGACCTTGAGCAGGCAAGTCGATACAAGTCCGAGTTCCTGGCAAACATGTCGCATGAGCTGCGCACACCGCTCAACTCATTGCTGATCATGGCCCGGCTCCTGGCCGATAATCGGGGAGGAAATCTCACGGCTGATCAGATCAAATATGCCCAGACGATCGAAACGGCGGGCAACGACCTCCTCACGCTGATCAACGACATCCTCGATATTTCGCGGATCGAGGCCGGGCACCTGGAAATCCAGCCGCAGCGTGTGCGGATCGATGACATCACCAGAAAGTTGGAAACCACGTTCCAGCCTTCCGCCATGCAGAAGGGGCTGTCCTTCCGCACTGAAGTTTCACAAAATTTGCCCGCTGAGATGGAGATCGATCCGCAAAGGATCGAGCAGGTCCTCAAAAACTTCCTGTCGAATGCTCTGAAATTCACCGAGAAGGGTGAGGTGGCGCTCCTCGTGGAAAGGCGCGGCGAGAACCGGATCGCCTTCACCGTGAGGGACACCGGCATCGGCATTCCTAAGGACAAGCAAGAGGCGATCTTCGAAGCCTTCCACCAGGCGGACGGCTCGGTCAGCAGAAAATATGGAGGCACCGGACTTGGCCTCTCCATCTGCCGTGAGCTGGCCAAGCTCCTTGGGGGCGAAATAGAACTCGAAAGCGACGTCGGCAGCGGCAGCTCCTTCACCCTGGTCGTGCCGGAGATCTATGAGCCGAACCCCGACGCCGCGGCGGCTCCGGAAGTGGAGGAACGGCCGCGCGTAAGCAAACCCGAGCCCATTTCAAAGGCCAAGAAAGCGGCAAGAGCCGCCGCCCTCAGCCCGGAAAACAGGATGGTCAGCCGTCACGTCGTGGACGACCGGGAGCGCCTTGCCGGAGACCGCCGTACGATCCTCGTGGTAGAGGACGATCCTGCCTTCGCGCAGATACTTTACGAACTCGCGCATGAGCTGGGCTTCCAATGCCTCATCGCCGGAACCGCCGACGAGGGCATTCTGCTCGCGCGCCAGTATCTGCCGTCCGGCGTCATCCTGGATATCGGCCTGCCGGACCACTCGGGTCTCCTCGTGCTCGACCGCATCAAGCACGATGTTCGCACCCGACACATTCCCGTCCATGTCGTTTCCGTGGGGGATTACACTCAGCTCGCACTCTCCTTCGGGGCGGTCAGCTATATGCTGAAACCGGTCAAACGCGACGAACTCGCCCGCGCCCTTCGCGGGCTGGAAACGCGCCTCGCCCAGCGAATGCGCCGGGTGCTCATCGTCGAGGACGACGAAAGGCAACGTGAAAGCCTCCGCCTGCTGCTCTCCTCCCACGATGTGGAAGCGATTGACGTGAGCTCCGCTGCGGAATGCCTCGAACGGCTGAAGGGAGAAACCTTCGACTGTATGGTTCTGGACCTCAGCCTTCCCGATGCATCCGGGTTCGACGTTCTGGAGCAGCTTAGCCGGGACGAGGCCTACGCCTTCCCGCCGCCTATCGTCTATACTGGCCGCGACCTCTCGGCTGACGAAGAACTGCGCCTGCGCAAATTCTCGAAGTCCATCATCATCAAAGGCGCAAAATCGCCCGAACGTCTCTTGGACGAGGTCACGCTCTTCCTGCACCAGGTCGTTTCCGATCTGCCCGAGCAGAAACGGGAAATGCTGTCCCGGTCGCTCAGCCGCGATGCTGCGCTGGATGGCCGGCGCATCCTCGTGGTTGAAGACGACATCAGGAATGTCTACGCCCTGATGAGCATATTCGAGCCCCACGGAGCGATCGTGCAGATCGCCAGGAACGGTCGTGAGGCGTTGGATGCGCTGGAAGCTGCCGCAAAGACAGGATCCACCGTCGATTTCGTGCTCATGGATATCATGATGCCCGAGATGGACGGATTGACCGCGACGCGCGAAATCAGGAAGCAGAAAAAGTGGCGGTCCCTTCCCATCATCGCCCTTACGGCGAAAGCCATGGCGGGAGATCAGGAGCAATGTTTGGCGGCCGGCGCGAACGACTATCTCGCAAAGCCGCTGGATGTCGACAAACTGCTGTCGCTTGTTAGGGTGTGGATGCCGCGATAGGGGCCTAGAGCGTGTCGCAATCGGTTGAGGATATAGAAGTCGAGCTGGTACTGGAGGCGATTAGCCGGCGCTACCATTACGACTTCAGCGGATATGCCGCTCCTTCCATGGTGCGCAGGCTGCGCCATGCCCAACAGCATTTCGGCTGCCGCAGCCTCTCCGCGTTACAGGAGAGAATCCTGCACGAGCCTTCGATCGTTCCCGACCTGCTGAACTTCCTCACGGTGCAGGTCAGCGAGATGTTCCGTGATCCGTCCTATTTTCGCGCCTTGCGCGAACTGGTGGTGCCGCATTTGAGAACCTACCCTTCGCTTAAGGTCTGGGTGGCGGGATGTGCGGCCGGAGAGGAGCTTTATTCGCTGGCCATCCTGTTCCGCGAGGAGGGGCTCGATTCCAAGACCATCTTCTACGCGACCGACATCAATCCGCATGCCCTTCGCAAGGCCGAGGCCGGCATCTATGAATCGGAGCGGATCCCGCTCTTCACGGACAACCACCGACGCTCCGGAGGCAGGACCTCCCTATCGGACTACTATACCGCTGCCTATGGCGCGGCCGTCTTCGATAGATCGCTGCGTTCACGCGCTGTGTTTGCCGAACACAACCTTGTATCGGATGCGGTGTTTGCCGAGGTGCACCTCGTCTCTTGCCGAAACGTCCTCATTTATTTCGATCGGAATCTGCAGGAACGGGCGATAGGGCTGTTCAAAACGGCTTTGGTCCGCGGCGGCTTCCTTGGGCTCGGATCGCGGGAGAGCCTCCACTTCTCGAGCCATGCCTCGGACTTCACAGGATTCGTAGAACAGGAGCGGATATACCGGAAAACCACTCATCATGAGCATGCCGAAAGTGCCGGTCATGCCTCCGCATGACAACATAAAGTTCCTGCTGGTCGACGACATCGAGGAGAACCTCCTCGCGCTGGAAGCGCTTTTGCAGCGCGACGGGCTCGAACTGATCAGAGCCCGCTCCGGGCGCGAAGCGCTCGAACTCCTGCTTGTGCACGATTTCGCGCTCGCCTTGCTTGATGTCCAGATGCCGGAGATGGACGGCTTCGAACTCGCGGAGATGATGCGCGGAACGGAGCGGACACGGCGCATACCGATCATCTTCCTCACGGCCGTCGCCACTGACGAGCGGCGCCGTTTTCGCGGCTACGAATCGGGCGCGGTCGACTATCTGTTGAAGCCGCTCGACCCGCAGATGCTCAAAAACAAGGTCGGCGTCTTCTTCGAGCTGGCATGTCAGAGGCAAGAGCTTGCCCATCAGCGTGACGAATTGCAGGACGCGGCCCGCAAACTGGCAAATGCCTTGGCGCGGCTGCAGGCCCATCACGACAATTCTCCCCTCGGAGTCGTAGAGTTCGACCCGGATTTCCGGGTGATTTCCTGGTCAAAGGGCGCCGAGCGGATGTTCGGCTGGAGCGCCGAGGAGGTCGTCGGAAAGAGCGTGTTCGATCTGGATTGGCTTCATGAGGAGGGAATTGACCATTTCGCCGCTTCGGCGGAAGAGATGAAGCGCGGCAAGCGACTGCGAAACATCCAGCACCAGCGAAACAACTGCAAGAACGGCAATGTCATCGACACGGAATGGTATGTTTCGGCGCTTCGCGACTCGCTCGGCAATCTCGCGTCGGTGAATGTGCAAATCTTGGACGTCACGGAGCGCAAGCGAGCCGAAGCAACCCAGGAGCTTTTGATGGGCGAGCTCAACCATCGTGTGAAGAACACCTTGGCGACGGTGCAGGCGATCGCCACCCAGACATTGCGTCATTCGCACGATCCGACGGATTTCGCCGCCAATTTTTCCGGCCGTCTGCAATCGCTCGCACGCGCCCACTCACTCCTGAGCAGCACCAATTGGAGCGGCACCAGGCTTGTCCAGCTCATACAGGATCAGCGGCATGTGAGTGCGATCGAGGAAAGCAGGCTTTCGATTTTCGGACCTGACGTCTATCTGCCGCCTCAGCTGGCCCTCCATTTGGCCTTGATCCTTCACGAACTTACCACGAACGCCCAGAAGCACGGTGCCCTCTCCTCGGCCAAGGGCCGGATCGACCTGAACTGGGTGTTTGATGGCGAGACGCTACAGCTCGAATGGAACGAAGCCGTCGGCCGGCCGATCGAGCCGCCGCGCTCGAAGCGCGGCTTCGGGACCAGCCTGATCGAACGCAGCACGGCGGCGGAAGGTGGTACCGCCCGGTGCACTTATGGTCCGGAAACCATGACGTGGGTCATGACCTTCAGTCTTTCGAAACAAAGCGCCTACAGCACGCCGAGCTATAGGCTGGATACGGCGCATCAGAAGCAAACCGTAAAAGCCTAGATCCATGGGCGATCTCAAGCGTAACGATCTAAGCTTTGACTTTGCGCAAGCCGACGAACAATCGGGATAACTTTGAAGTCCGGAGATTCCGGCGACTGATCAATTCAAAGGCGGCTCGTGCCGCAAAACCATTTCGAGAGATTTCCTGCGTGAGACGGGCACACGAAACTCGTCGCGCAGATGGCCGAAACCGATCAGCGTGATGACGATCTCATGGTCGGGTATCCCGATGCATGCACGCAAGGCCTTATCGCGCTCCCGCGGAGCACTCCAGTTAAGCATGCAGGCGCCCAGTCCTTCCGCATGCAGGCCCAGCGCCAAGGTCATCGCGAACATGCCACCGTCGACCCAGCCCTGATTGCGTTCACCCACCGAATTCCAGTGCGACAGGTCAACGGTTACGACGAAGACGCCGCCGAGCTGGTCGCCGAAACCTCGATTGCCGTCATGGTGGGAGAGAACGCGGGCAATCGATCGTTTGTCGGTAAATGCATAGACTTTACAGGTCTGCCGATTGCAGCTCGAAGGGGTTTGCTGGGCAGCGCGCACCGCGCGCCGGATCTTCTCGAGTTCCACCTGTCGGTCGGCATACTGGCGCACGCTGTTGCGCCTTTCCATGAACGATACGAAATCGATGCAGGCATCCTTGGCGATATCGGTCGCACGCACCTGCTCGGTGCCGCCGAGTGCGGCGTTCGGTACGGGGCCTGCCGCGGAAAACAACGGCTGGAGAAGCCGCCGGGCTTCGGCAGTGTCCGCCCCTTGTGAAGCGGTAAATGCGATGTGCGACGCCATTACCGCGAGCCCCAGCTCTACCGTCTCGTCGCGGCCATAAGCGGAAATATACTCCTGCATTTCGGCACAGAGCAGCCTGACCTTCTCCATTCCGAAACCCTTGCGTGGATCGGAGAGCGACATGCCGTATTCAAGCGTGTGGGCAAGCAGATGGATGTGGGCCCGGCGGTTCTCACGGGTGCGAGGTCCTTCGATGAAGGATGCGCTGCGGAACCGGCGATAATCGTAGGCGTAGTTGACGAACAGGCTCCACGCCGTCAAAAGCCTGCTGCGCAGGCTGGCGGGCTGCGTTGCTGCGGTCGAAGACATGGTGGCCTCGGATAGCTTGTCGAATGTCCGGGCAGTCTCGGCACGCCGCCTTCGAGACCCCCCTTCCCTGCGAAGGCTTATCCGCGGCAACGCGATAGTCAAATCGCCCGACCGTGCTTGAGCGGCTCAGGAAAGTCGCTGGGCTCTGATGAGCCGTCCCCTGTAAGCTCCGCGATGCAAATAATTTTTTTCAGAGCACCTATCCTTTCGGTTAGGTTCGTCCCGAGTGCCCGCCCGGAGCTACCCATCCGAATCAATTTGCCACCTATTCATCTCCGGTGCTTCCGCAGTGGGCCTCTCTGCGGCACCGTTGCAGCAGGATCCGATGCAAGGGAGAAAATCGTGAAAGCCGACACAGTCGAAGTCCGTGTAGTTTCCCCGATCGTGACGCGAGGCTTCCGCAAGCTCTCCGATCTAAAAGCACTCGAATATGCCGGCGTGACGGTAAGTCATGCGGAGATCCGCACCGGCCCGGGTTCCATCGAAAGCGAGTTCGAGGCCGCTGTTTCTGTTCCCGGTACGATCGCCGAGGTCATCCGGGCGCAAAGCGAGGGCGTGGATGCCGTCGTCATCGACTGCATGGGCGATCCAGGCCTGCGCGCCGCCCGCGAGGTCGCTACGATCCCTGTGCTCGGCCCCTGCGAAACCGGCATGCATATCGCCGCGATGCTCGGACATCGTTTTTCGGTGCTGACCGTCATGCGCAGACTGCGCTCGGCCTTTGAAAACACGGCCGCCGTTGCCGGGCTGTCCACCAAGCTCGCCTCCGTGCGCAGTGTCGATATTCCCGTTCTCGAGCTGGAGCAGGACCTGGAGCGAACCAAGGCCATGCTCGTTCAGGAAGGCGTTCGTGCCGTGGAGGAGGATGGTGCCGAGGCTCTCATCTTCGGTTGCACGGGACTGATGGGCTGCGCGGCAAGCCTGCGCGAAGGCCTGCTTGCCCGCGGTCTCGACATTCCGGTCGTGGACCCCATTCCCACCGCCGTCTCCATCGCAGCGGCGCTGGTGCGTTCCAACCTCTCCCAGAGCAAGTACACCTTCCCCCTGCCGCCGGAAAAGGAGCTCATCGGTTACGACGACATTACGCTCCCCAGGGCAATCGCGGCCGAGTAGCGCTATGCCGGGGCGGCGATCGGGGATGCGCGGATGACGATGGTGGGAACTGAAAGCGAGGCACGGGTGGAAAGGCCGATACGCGCCGCCCGCGCCAATGGAGGCCGGCTCTGGTGGCTGGCGGTTCCTGCGGCCCTGATATTCATCGTCTTCTTCGTGATCCCCGTGGCTTCCCTTTTCGGGCTCTCCTTCAACAAATCCGTCGCCGGCGTCATCGGCCTCTCCAGCCAGTTCACGCTCGACAATTTCATTCGAATCTTCACCAGGGCGACCTACTACGAAGCTATCCTGCGCTCCATATGGGTTTCGGCGATCGTCTCGACGGCCAGTCTGCTGTTCGGCTATCCGCTAGCATATGTCATTGCCAAGACCGTCAATCCCGGGCGCAACACGCTGCTGATGATCATGGTCCTCTCGGCCATGCAGCTCGACATGGTCATCCGCATGTTCGGCCTGATGGTTCTGTTGGGCGACAACGGGCTGATCAACGGGTTCCTGCTGTATACTGGCTTGGTATCGCAACCGCTTCCGCTGATGTACAACACCTTCGGCGTCATCGTCGGCCTGGTGCAGATCACCCTGCCCTTCATGGTGCTTTCGCTGATCGGCATCATCAAGGCGATCCACCCGTCGCTCGAGGAGGCTGCGCGGGCACTCGGCGCCTCGCGCATCCAGGCGTTCTTTTCCATCGTATTGCCATTGTCGATGCCCGGCATTCTTGCAGGCACACTCCTGGTCTTCGCGCTGTCGATCAGCTCCTATGTCGTGCCGGCCCTGATGGGCGGCTGGAAGGTGATGGTGCTCCCCATCCACATCTATCAGCAGATCGCCGAGGTCGGACGGTGGCAGTTCGGCGCCGCCATTGCCGTCGTCTTGTTCGTGACCAGCATCATCGCGGTCGCCATCTATCACCAGGCTGCAATTCGCACCTCCGGAGGGCGCACCTGATGCAGGAGGAAACGAACATCCCCTTCGTGTTCAAGGCGATCTCGCTCATTTCGCTGGCAATCCTTCTGGTGCCGGTCGGGGTGGTCGTTCTCGCTGGACTCAATGCAGGCGATTATCTGACCTTTCCGCCACAGGGCTTGTCGCTGCGCTGGATCAAGGCTTTCCTTACGTCGTCGATGTTCCTTTCCGCCTACGGGGTCAGCTTCGTCGTCGCGCTCGTCTCCACGTTGATCTCGACCACCATCGGCACCATGGCGGCCATCTATCTGACCCGTTCCCGCGGCCCGTTCGTTTCCTTCCTGCGCGGCTTCTTCATGTTGCCGATCGTTCTTCCCGGAGTCGTTCTTGGGCTCGCGCTCTACGTCTTCTATGTGACGTCGGATTTAGGACTTGCCCGCACGATGACGGGGCTACTGATCGGCCATGTGATCGTCACCTGTCCGTTCGTCATCGCCACGGTGACGGCGGCTCTCGTCGGGTTCGACCGCTCCCTCGAAGAGGCGGCACGCTCGCTGGGCGCCTCCCCCTTCACCGCCTTTCGCCTGGTGACGTTGAAGGTCATCAGCTCGGCCATCTCGGCCGGCGCAATCTTTGCATTCATCGTCTCGTTCGGTCAGTTCGAGGTGACGCTGTTCCTTTCGGCGCCTGACCTGCAGACGCTGCCGTCCGCGATGTATGTGTCCATGCGCTACAAATTCGAACCGACCGCAGCAGCGGCTGGCATATTCGCCATCGCGCTGGTCGTCCTGTCGATGGTCGTCACCTCACGCCTCGTGAACCTCAAGAGGATTTTTGAGAGGTGACGCAACGCCTCGGCCATTCTTTACATAAGCAAAAAAGGGGAATCCGATGACCGACAAACCACTGCTGAACCGCCGTTCCGTGCTCAAGATGGGAGCCGGCGCCGCCGCCCTGCCGCTTTTCAACATCAATCATGCCTGGTCGCAGGACGTCACCTTCGACGGCCAGGCGTTCGACGCCGGCGGCGCGGTGCTGCGCCTGGGCGAGTGGGGCGGCCAATGGGGCGAGCTGGTTCAGAAATACCTCATCGCGGACTTCCAAAAGGAGTTCAATTGCAAGGTCGAATATGATTCCAGCTGGCCGTGGTTTCCCAAATTCGTCGCCGGCGGCCCGCAAAAGCCACCGCTGGACATCACCAACTGGAACGTGCCGGAAATGACCAAGACGGCCAAGGCCGGCGACTATTTCCTGCCGGTCGAAGACGTCGTCTCCAGCATCCCGAACGGCAAGAACCTGTGGCCGTTCGCGACTGCAAACGGAATCGGGGTCGTCTGGGCTTACAACCAATATGGCTATGCCTACCGCACCGATCTGGCAAATCCCCCGCCGGCCTCCTTCAAGGACCTCTGGAAAACCGAGTTTGCCGGCAAACGTGGCACCTACATCACCTCGAACGGCCTGCAGATGGATTTCTTCGTCACCGCCTGCAGCTTGTTCGGCAAGGATCAGTATGACCTTGAGGCCGGTTATCAGGCCATGCGGGACCTCATGCCAGCAAAGATCTCGGACTTCACCGGCAATATGCAAACGCTGATGGAGCGCGGTGAAGTGGTGGTCGCGGTGGCTACGGATTCCGATCCGATGCAGGCACGGGACCGGGGGGCTCCGTTCGGGTTGTGGTACTGGACCGAGAAGCAGCCGATCCTCTCGCAGGTCTACACGATCAGCCGCTATTCCGAACCAATGCAGAAGAAGCTCGCCCTAGCACTGGTCGACCGCACGCTGACGCCCGACTTCATCGGCAATATGGGCAGGGAATTCTATCTGCGCCCGACCATCAGCAATGCCGTTCTGCCGGACAATCTGGTCAAGTCCGGAATCGTCAACACGGCCGACTCGGTCAAGGATTACTGGACGCCCGACTGGAACGCCTACATCGACAATGAGGAAGACATCGTCGAAACGGTCAACGAGATCTTCGCCAGCTGACGGCTCCGCGGGCGCCACCGGGAAGCCGCCTGCGCCCGCATGCAACGGAAGACGCCATGTCCGACATTCATCTGAAGAAACTCACGAAATCCTACGGCGGCCACCTGGCCGTCGCCGGGATCAATCTGCACATCGCGGAAGGGGAATTCTTCTCCCTTCTAGGGCCTTCTGGCTGCGGCAAGTCGACGACGCTGCGCATGATCGCCGGCTTCGTG
Source organism: Chelativorans sp. J32 (assembly GCF_000518985.1). GTDB lineage: Bacteria > Pseudomonadota > Alphaproteobacteria > Rhizobiales > Rhizobiaceae > Chelativorans. The sequence continues at coordinate 15,366 of NZ_JAEQ01000021.1, read as the reverse complement.
CAGCCGACCAGCGGGGAGATCATCATTGGCGCGGATGACGTGACGTCGCTGCCGCCCGAAAAGCGCGATATCGGCATCGTCTTCCAGAACTACGCGATCTTTCCGCATATGAACGTGGCCGACAACATCGCTTTCGGCCTCAAGTTGAGAAAACGGCCTCGCGATGAGATCCGCCGACGGGTCACCGACGCTCTGCGCCAGGTGGGGCTGAGCGGTTACGAGGAACGGTACCAGCGCGAGCTGTCGGGCGGCGAACAGCAGCGCGTTGCGTTGGCGCGCGTACTCGTGACGGAGCCGCGCATCCTGCTCCTCGACGAGCCGCTTTCCGCGCTCGACAAAAGCTTGCGCGAAGAGATGAAGTACTGGATCAAGGATCTTCAGAAGAAGCTCGGCATCACCACCGTCTATGTCACTCACGACCAGGACGAGGCTCTGACCATGTCCGACAGGATTGGCGTGATGCAGAAGGCGCAGGTCGTGCAAGTGGGTACGCCGCAGGAAATTTACGAGGCCCCGAAGACGCTATTCGTCACCACCTTCATCGGCCATTCGAACGTCATGGACGTCATCGTCGGCAGCGGCAGCGGATCCGATATGACGGTCCTGATCGATGGCAATCCGGTCCCCACGCGCGGGCCGGAGAACCTTGTGCCGGGACAGCCCGTGAAGCTGGTGGTCCGGCCGGAGAATGTCGTGATCGGGCCGGACCAGGAGACACCTGTGCGCCTGCCGGCAACCGTGCTCAGCGAGACTTATCAGGGATCGCTCATCCGCTATCGGCTGTCGCTGGGCGGACAGGAAATCATCGCCGAACGGCAAAACCAGTCCGGCAATGAAAGATTCAATCCAGGGACTCCCGTGACGGTCGGTTGGGATCCCGGGCGCTCTGAGGCGCTCGTCGCCTGACAACAAGGACAACCGCGGCAGCGGTGGTCGCCGGTGTGCACGCGCCGGCGAACCGGACAGATTTATCTTCGAGGAGACAAAGATGCGTATTGGAATCGATGTGGGCGGCACGAACACCGACGCCGCCCTGATGGATGGCCCGGTCGTGCTGGGGGCGTGCAAATCGCCCACCACGAGCGATGTCAGCTCCGGCATCGTGGCGGTGCTGAAGCAGGTGCTCGCCATGACCGGGGTTCCGGCCTCGGCCATCCGTGCCGTGATGATCGGAACCACGCATTTCACCAATGCTGTTGTCGAGCGCAAGCGTCTCCTGGAAGTGGCCGCAGTGCGGCTCCGACTGCCGGCGACCAAGGCCCTGCCGCCGATGACCGACTGGCCGCGTGACCTCGCCGATACGCTCGGGCGTCATACCTTCATGGTTCACGGCGGAAACGAGTTCGACGGGCGCCAAATCGCTCCGCTTGACGAGGCCGAGATCGTGCGGATCGCCGGCGAAATCCGCAGGCGCGGCTTGCGTGCTGCTTCGATCACCTCGGTCTTCTCCCCTGTCACACCGGACATGGAGCTGCGGGCCGCCGAAATCCTGCGCGACATCGTGCCCGATCTTTCCATCTCCCTCAGCCACGAGATCGGCCGGGTCGGCTTTCTGGAACGCGAAAACGCTTCCGTCATGAACGCATCCCTTGCGGACCTGTCGCGCAAGGTCGTCTCCTCCTTCCGCAACGCGCTGAAGGAACTTTCCATTCATGCGCCATTCTACATCAGCCAGAACGACGGAACGCTGATGGTGCCTGATTATGTGGAGCGCTATCCCGTGCTGACCTTCGCCTCCGGCCCCACCAACTCCATGCGCGGGGCAGCAACGCTGGCGGGAGAAAAGGACGCCATGGTGATCGACATCGGCGGAACCACCTCGGATGTGGGAATGCTGATGAACGGCTTCCCGCGCGAATCCGCGGTGGCAGTCGATATTGGTGGGGTGCGCACGAATTTCCGGATGCCCGACGTGCTGGCAGTCGGACTGGGCGGCGGTTCCATCGTGCGTGACGAAGGTGATCGCATCGGCCCCGACTCGGTTGGCTACGAGATCACTTCGCGCAGCCTCGTCTTTGGCGGCGACACGATGACGGCCACGGATATTGTCGTGGCCGCCGGCCTGGAGGATATCGGCGACCGCTCGCGCGTGGCCCATATTCCCGCCCGCACGATCGAGAAGGCCCTCGACACCATTCATAAGCTTGCCGACAGCGCGGTCGACCGGATGAAGACCAGCGCCGACCCGCTGCCCGTGATCCTCGTAGGAGGAGGTTCCATCCTCATTTCGCGCGACCTTCCTTCCGCATCGAAGGTCATCCGCCCGGAGAACGCCCCGGTGGCCAACGCGATCGGTGCGGCAATCGCGCAGGTCGGCGGAGAGATCGATCGCATCTTCTCACTCGAAGGAACCTCACGCGACATCGTGCTGGGCGGCGCCAAGGACGAGGCGAGCGAGCGGGCGCTGAAAGCGGGCGCTCAGGAGGGCACCGTCAAGGTGATCGACATCGAGGAAGTGCCTCTGGCTTACCTGCCCGGCAGCGCGACGCGCATCCGCGTCAAGGCCGTCGGCGATCTGGCGGTGAAGTGAAGTTGCAATGAAACTGACCAGTGAGCAGTTGATCGACCTTTCCGTCGGCGCGGCCTTCCTCGGCACCGGCGGTGGTGGCGATCCCTATGTCGGCAGGCTGATGGTGCAACAGTGTCTGGACGAGGGCCTCAGCGTAGAAATCGTGAGCCCCGAGGACCTGGATGACGACATGCTCGTCATTCCGACGGCGATGATGGGCGCACCGACCGTGTTGGTGGAGAAGATCCCGAGCGGCGAGGAAGCGATATTCTCGCTCCAGCGGCTGGAGCGCCATCTCGGGCGCAAAGCCGGTGCTACGATGCCGATCGAGATCGGCGGCATCAATTCCACGATTCCGCTTGTTGTGGGCGCGCGGCTCGGCCTGCCCGTGGTCGATGCCGACGGCATGGGGCGCGCGTTCCCCTTTCTGGAAATGGAGACCTTCGGCGTCTATGGCGTGCCGGGAAGTCCGCTTGCCGTCAGCGACGAGGATGGAGATTGCGCGCTCATCGAAGCGATCGACAACCGCCAGATGGAATGGCTAGCACGCGCCGTTGCCATCCGCATGGGCGGTAGCGCCTATATCGCCGAATATGCGATGTCGGGCGCCGATGTGAAGCGTACGGCGGTTCCCAACACCTTGACGCTTGCCATCCGCATCGGCGAGGTGCTGCGGCGCGCCCGCCAGAGCCACGAGAACCCGATCGAAGCGCTCATCGGCTTTTTGCCGAACACGCTTATCGCTATGGGCGGGTCATCTTCGCCGGCAAGATCGTGGATGTGTTGCGCGAGACCAAGGCCGGTTTTGCGATCGGGCGCGTCAGGATCGAGGGCATCGCCCCCTTCACGTCGGCGATGGAAATCGAGATCCAGAACGAGAACCTCATTGCGCGCGTCGATGGAAAGGTGAAGGCCATCGTTCCCGACCTGATCTGCATCATGAACACGGAGACGGCCGAGCCGATCACCAGCGAGAATCTGCGCTACGGCCAGCGGGTGACGGTGATCGCGGTTTCGGTGCCGGAAATCATGCGCACGCCGGAGGCCCTCAATGTATTCGGGCCGGCGTGCTTCGGCCTGAAGGAACCCTTCATCCCCATCGAACAGATCGGCTGAGATCATGGCATACATCACCAATCAGGATATCGAAGATCTCTCGGTCGGAGCGGCCCTGCTCGGTACGGGCGGAGGCGGCGATCCCTATATCGGCAAGCTCATGGCCAGGGCCGCACTGGAGAAGTATGGCCAGGTCGACCTGCTGCCCCTCGACAAGGTCCCGGATGGGATGAACCTCGTCGCTTGCGGGGCTATGGGTGCCCCGACGATCCTGATCGAAAAGATGCCGAGCGGCGACGAAATTGGCCTGGCGCTCAGGACCTATGAGAGGCGCACCGGAAGGAAAGTCGATGCCATCATTCCGTTCGAAGCCGGCGGCATCAATTCCATGATGCCGATCATGCTTGCCGCGGAAGCGCGACTGCCAGTCATCGATGCCGACGGCATGGGGCGCGCTTTTCCTCAACTCGAGATGGAGACGTTCAACGTATATGGCGTTCCGGCCTCCCCCGTCGCCCTCGCGGACGAGCAGGGTAACGCCGTCATCGTTGAGACGAAGGATGCGGCCAAAGCCGAATTCCTGGCGCGTGGCGTGACCATACGCATGGGAGGACAATCCTATCTCGTCAATTACGGAATGGACGGCGCGACCGCCCGGCGAGTATCCGTGCCGGGTACGATGTCGCTGGCGATCGGCATCGGTCGCACGCTGCGCGAGGCAGCGGCAGGACATCGTGACCCGCTCGACGCCCTTATCAGCTTCTTCCGTACGACCCACTACGAAACCGCGCGGGTGATCGCGTCCGGCAAGGTGGTGGACGTCTCCCGACGGGAACAGAACGGCTGGTCGGTGGGCGTGGTGACGATCGAACCCTTCGACGCCTCGCGCCGGCCGGTGACGATCCAGATCCAGAACGAGAACCTCATCGCTGAGGAGGATGACAAGGTACTGGCGATCGTGCCCGACCTCATCTGCGTGCTCGAAGCCGACACCGCGATGCCGATCACCACGGAACGCCTGCGCTATGGCCAACGTGTCAACGTTTTGGGCATCAAGGTTCCGCCGATCATGCGCACGCCCGAAGCCCTCGATGTATTCGGGCCCGCAGCATTCGGATTGAAAAAGCCCTATGCGCCCCTAGAGGCCTAGCGCTTTGTAACAAGCGAATTCCTGGCGGCACTGCGGCCGCCAGACAAGCAGAGGACGTAAGAGCACGCCGTTCTAGCGGTAAGTCGAGTGCGGGTTTGGCGCACGGCAGAAATATGCGTTTTCAAACGGGAAAAGGTTGGCTACGTTCGGGCAAACGAGGCTCTCGGAATGGACGAAGGCGGTCCGAACGGAGGAGGCCGGACCCCGGCTGAGGTGAAGGCGAAGCCCATGGCTTCGCGTTTCCGTCCTCCGCGTATGCTGTTCACTGCCATTGACCGGCCCTATCTGCTCGGCAGGATAAGGGAAGGGTTGGCTCGCCAGATGGTGGTCGTCCACTCGCCGCCCGGCTTCGGCAAGACGGCGCTTCTCAAAGCGTCCCACGATCTCGTCTGCTCGAATTCTTCCTATTTCGTCGAGAATCTCGAAGATGGCCTCGCCCATTGCGGCTGGCTGACCTTCACGCCGTCCTATACGGATCCCGCAGAAGTCCTCGCCGACTTGTCGGTGGCCCTCGGTATCGAGGGAAGCGAAGGCATGGGACTGAAGGACATGCTCGACAAGGTGACCCGCCGAACGGGTTGCACCATTCTTTTCCTCGACGAAATGGATGTGCCGGCACTACCCGCCTTCACCGAGCTCCTTTCCGAACTCTTCCTAATGGCGCCGGATAATCTGAGGGTCGTCAGCGCTTTCCGGCAGCGCCCTCGGTTGCCGCTGGCGCGACTGGCGGTCAGAGGTTTGATCACCGAAATCACCGCGCATGAGCTCGCCTTCACCCGGAACGAGCTACGCAGCCTTTTTTCGCGGGCGCTCAATCCCTCGGAAATCGAGAGCTTCGCCAGAGTGACGCGTGGCTGGCCTGCCCTCGCCCGCATTGCCGGCGACCTGCTGCCTTGCACCACGCTCACCATGAATCGTCAGGCGCTGCTTGGGGGCAACCACGCACGGCTGCACGCCTATGTCAGCGAGGTGCTGACGGGCATGATCTCGCATCCCATGCGCCGTATGCTGCGCGTCTGCGCGCTGTTGGACGAGTTCTCGCTGGAATTGGCCGAGCATCTGTCGGGTGCCGAGATCGCTCCGGCGGACATCCACCTCCTCGACGATCTTTATCCGCTGGTCGAGAAGAGCACGGATCGTGCCGGCTGGTATAGCCTCCAGCCGGTGCTGCGCAATTGCTTGGCTGCTGAACTTGCAGCTGATCCGCAATCCGATGAAATGCGGCTCCACAGCGAAGCGGCCCTATGGTTCACCGAACGCGGGCTCTTGGAAAAGGCCGTCTCGCATGCAGCGCGCGGCGGGAATTTTTCATTGGCCGCACATACGATCCGCCAAGCCGGAGGCGTCGACCTGTTCATTCGCGCGGGCCACACCGTTCTGGAGGCAATGATCGGAGACCTGCCGGCCAGCGTCATCCATGAGTCACCGAGCCTCACCCTTTGCTACGTGCTCGTGCTTGCCAAGAGAGGAGATATCCAGGTCGCACGCGAGCGCCTGGAAGCGCTCAAGAGCAGCGATGTCCTGAACGGTCCGGAATCGGCGAACATCGATCGCGCCACGCTCGATCACATCGACGGAATGATCGACATCTACGAGGATCGTGGACTGGACGAGGAGAGTGCCGCGCGGCTGGAAATGATGTCCGCCGGCCTCAGCCCCCAGTCAACCTGGGATCTGGGCTGGATCAACAACCACCTCTGCATCGCCTATACGCGCATTGGCCGGCTTGATCTTGCCCGGCGCGCCGCCCTGAAAGGGCTCGCCTGCTACCGCGAGGAGAAGACCGTTTACGCGGAAATCTTCATGCTGGTGCATTTGGGGCTGGTGAACACGCTCGCCGGCAATTTCTCCGCCGCGCTGGCCTTCTGCCGCGATGCGCAGGAACTGGTCCAGAGTGCGCAATGGAAGGATTCCAATCTCGAGGCCATCTGCCGGGTGGCGGCAGCCACCATCTACTATCAGCACGGGGAGATCGGCTTCGTCGAAAAGACCCTTTCGGAGGCGATGACCCCGATCGTCCGCGGGGAAGGCTGGGTCGAGATCTACTCGCGTCTTTTCTCGCTTCTGGCACGCAGCCGCCTGCGGCTGAGCGGGTTGGACATGGCGATGACGGCCATCGACAAGGCGGAAGAAGTCTCCGTGGAGCGCAACCTTCCGCGGTTGAAGATTGCCGCGGACATCATGCGCCTGGAGGTGTTTTCCCGGAGCGGGCTGATAGAATCGGCAGCTGCGATCGCGGAGCGCCTCGGCGATGGGCTGGAGGATCCAGCCCTACGGGGAGTGTGGACCTGGCGTGAGGAGAATGATTTCCGTCTCGCCAGGGCAAGGCTCCTCAGCATTCAGGGCCGCCACCGCCAGGCGATGGAAGATCTGGAAGCAGTGATGGCCAGAAGCCGGGCTAACGGCAGCGGCTACTATCTCCTGGCGGCGGAGGTGCTTGCGACTAGGGTCGCCTGGGCGGATAGCCGCCACACGGAATCCCTTGAATATCTCCAGGCTGCGATCGCCCGCGCTCGCTCCCACGAGGTTGTACAGTTCTTCGTGGACGAGGGGCTGGACTTCGCGGCGATACTGCGCGCGATCGTTCGCCGATTCGGGCTGAAAGTGTTTAGCGCCGATGGTGTTGCCTTCATCAGCAGGGTCATCGGGCAAAGGACGCTTCTGCCGGGCGAACGAGCCTCACGCAGCGGTGTAGAGGAGAAGGCCAACGCGGTACATGGCCTGCTCAGCCCTCGTGAGCAGGAAGTGTTGGTGCTGCTCACGACGGGAAAGAGCAACAAGGAAATCGCCCGAGACCTCGGTCTATCGGAAGCGACCGTCAAGTTTCATATGAAGAACATCTTCTCCAAGCTCGGCGTGAGCAGGCGCTCAGACGTCGGCAAAAGCCGACGCCTTAAGCGCCAGAGCGCAGCGAGCACAAGTCCTCCGGCGCGGTCTACAATATCGGACAGGAAAACCCGCACCAGCGCAAGGCTCTGTGCGGTGCCACGACACACAGGGGTCAGAACAAGAGCAGTGCGAAATCGTACGCTAAGGTCGAACGGAACATGAACTATGTCGGATCTCGGATGCGGGGTCTCCGATCTCTGTGGATTGGCGTTGTCAAGCACCAGTTTTGGTTTCTTCGTCCGTCCGACTCGACAACGCTCCCGGCAGATTGGTCGTGGGGAGTCGGGCGATGGCAAAACGAAAGCTTCTCAAGGTTCATGATTGACAGAAGATTTTCGATATACCAGCCGACGAGAATAGCTTGGTCAGGCACTATTCGTTGTCACCGGCGGATCGTCTGGAGATTGAGCTGCGAAGACGCGATCATAATCGGCTTGGTTTTGCCGTTCAGCTATGCCTGATGCGATGCCCTGGCCGAGTGCTGGGAGCGGAGGAGATCCCGCCCCGCGCCATGCTTCGATATGTTGCTGACCAAGTCGGCGCCGACCCAGAAGCATTTGAGCTTTATGCACGGCGTGAAGAAACCCGTCGTGATCACACGGCGCGCCTCATGGTGTATCTGGATACGAGAAGCGCGACGGCGCAAGATCGTCGAGCCGCGCTATTGGCTGCAATTCAGACTGCGGCGATGTCCGACGACGGTCCTGCAATAGCTAGTTCCATTGTCACCACATTGCGTGAACGTGGGTCTCTTCTGCCGGCAATCGACACAATCGAACGCATTGGCCTTGCCGGCCGTGCTATAGCCCGCCGTCGGGCGGAGAGAACTCTGATCGAAGACATTCCGCTCGATGCACTCCAATCATTGGACAGACTTTTGGAGGTTGATCAGTCGATCGGCCAAACGCGCTTTCATTGGCTGCGCTCGGCGCCGGAAGCACCGGGCGCGTCGAACCTGGTCGGGCTGACCGAACGGATTGCCTTCCTGCGCACGCTGGAAATCGATCAGAAACTGCAGATACGCATATCATCCGGACGGTGGGACCAGATGATCCGTGAGGGGAACGCCACGCCGGCCTGGCTGGCCAGCGATTTCAACTCTAGCCGCCGGCACGCTCTGATAGTGGCGCAGGTCATCAAGCTCGGCCAAAAGCTCACCGACGATGCCGTGGGGATGTTCATCAAGCTGATGGGTCGGCTGTTCACTCAGGCCAACAACCGCAAGAAGCACCGGCACATGGAGTGCAGGCCGGACACCGCCAAGGCGCTGCGCATGTTCCTCGACACGATCACAGCCCTGCAGTCCGCCAACGACGATGGAAGGAATGCTTTGGAGGTTCTCGACCAGAAAGTCAGCTGGCATCGGCTGCTCCGGATGACGCCTGAACTCGAGTCGATGGTCGAGGGCAACGAGGCGTCACCCTTGGTGGTGGCGGCCGAGCAATATGCAACCGTCAACAAGTATGTCGGTGCTTTTCTGCAGGCGTTCACGTTCCAATCGGCGCGGCGACACGATCCGCTTCTTACGGCAATTTCGCTGCTGAACGGCTCCATGCCGAGAAGCGGCGGGCCCTTCCGGATCGCGCCCCGGTCACCCACCTCAGCCAAGCTGATCGGAGGCTAATCTTCGGCGAGGGGAGATCTGATCGCCGACTTTACGAGATCGCTACCCTCGCGGCCTTGCGAGACCGGCTGCGATTTGCAGACATTTGGGTCGATGGCAGCCGATCCTTCCGGCCGATCGACGAGCATCTAATGCCGCGGTCAACATTCACTACCATGAAAGATGAGGATCGCCTTGGACTGGGCGTCCATGGTGATGGCGCGGCTTGGCTTACTGAAGCGCGTCAGATGCTCGACTTCAACCTGAAGCGCCTTGCGCACAGGCACGGACAGGGAAGCTCGAAGGTATTCGTCTTGAAGCTGGTACCTTGATTGTCACGCCGACCGCCGGCGAGCTTCCGGCGGCAGCCGAGGAACTGAATGCCGAGATCAGCGACATGTATCCAGTGGTTGAGGTGCCGGACCTCTTGAGGGAAGTGCACGATTGGACTGGCTTCGCCGATCCGCCGCGGCGATATGGGGCAGCATGGGTCCGACCATCGTGCGATCCGAAGAGGTCAACTATCCTTTGAACGTGTATATGCGTCCGGGGACGGTGATGTCGCTGTTCAACACGTCGACTGGCTTGGTCTTCGCCGCCTATATGGAATCGAAGTTCATTGAAGGCATGATCGAGACCGAGCATTTTCGTTTCGGTGGGTCTCCCCAGCACACCTTGAAACGGCCTTGGCAGGAGGTGGAGGCCCTACTCTCGGAGGTCCGCCAGGTTGGCCAGGCCAGATCTATCGGATTGACAGTGCCTGGCATGAACGCCATCAGTTCGCCCGTCTTCAACCATGTGCGCCGGCTATCCTTGGTCATGACCATTATGGGACCGGCCGGCACCTTCGATCCTTCACTCGAGGCGGAGGTTGCGCAGCGCTTGCGGAGCTGTGCTGCGCAGATTTCGGCAGAACTCGGCTATCGTGAATAGAAGGATACGAAATTGTACCATGTCCCCTTCTAAAGCTGGTTGAGATAATGGAGGGTCGGAACAGGAACAGTCCAAAATCGTACACTAAGGCCGAACGGGTAGTGAATCCGCCTGTGCGATCGGCAGGCGCAACAGCGCGTCCTTTTGCCGATCGTTAGAGTGACGCGGGATCCGTGTTCCTTTATCAAAATTTGATAGCGTTCAAGACGCTTTGTTTATGAAGCTGGTTGAGATATGTTTCCGGCGAACAAACCATTCGTGGCCAGCGCGCCTCCTCAAACCGGTCGTGGCCAGTCCCCCGGCCAGCTCGCGCCTTCGTCGGGTGCAGTCGGCTCCACGCGCTTGACGGAGCGCTCCGGCACATCGCTTTCCACCGGTGCGAAGCGATAGAGCCGGTTTGTTCCCAGGCGATTAGCGATGACGTCGATGAGGTCGGAGATGTCCGGCTCTTCTGGTTCGACCAGCGTCGAAATGGTCTGCCGGTCACGGAGCGGTTCGGCCCGCGTCGCGGTCAGCGTCATCAGCTCGATACCGAAACCTGGATCCACGGTTTCGATACGGTCGCTGAGGAGGCGCGTCAGTCGGCGCGCTTCGCGAACGGGCGCGGCCGTGCCGACGCGGATCGCTTCAATGCGATTGTCGACACGGTGAAACAGGAGATCGAGCCGGCGTGCGCCGAGTCCCTGCGTCTCGAGGGCGGCGCAGAGCTGATCCACGAGCTTGCCGGTATAGCGCGCGATCGTCTCCGGCGCGCCGATCGGCTCGCCGAGGGCACGTCGAACCTCGATCAGCTCCGGCGAGCGCACCGGCTCGAAGGGCTCGGCGGCGCGGCCCATGGCCTGGTCGAGCCGGCGCATGAGCTCCGGTCCCGTCGACAGCGCCGTTGGCGCCGCCAGCAACCTCATGCAGCGCGCCGAGCGCCAGCCCTCCTCCCGGCAGTACCTTGTCTATCTCGGGGACGCCGAATGGCAGGACCTCGCGCCGGCGTGCAGAGCCACCCTCGAGCCGCGCGATGCGTTCCCGAAGCTGGACGATATGAAGGTTTGCCGCGCGATCGGCCAAAATCCGGTCTCCTGAGGGCTTTGCAACGCGCCAATGGGCTGTTATGTTCATTATTTGTTCTCTTTCGGAAAGTGAGTCAGAGAAAAATATAAGGAAATCAATTGCGTTCTGACAAATCCATCTATCTCCACCCAATGAAACCATTGAGTTTTTTGGAATTGTCAGAACGCGGCTGGCGAGCCTGGTCGACTGGCATCAGAGGATTCCCTTCCCGCGGAAACTGCTCACGCCGCTGATTGGCGATGCCCTGAAGAAGAGGTACGAATCCTAGTCCGACGACATCCTGAAAGGCAAACGTCTATACGTGACGCCTCAGGACCGGGAGCTTCTGAACTAGGAACTCCACCGTTTGTCGGGGGCCGTCCAGAGGGCGCTTGAACAGCTTACCACAGGCGACCGGGCCTGATCGAAGCCCTTGAACGTCTGCCCAGCTATTCGCCCGCGCCGCAAATGGCCGGCGACCGGTCCGGCATAAGTAGGTCTACCTCAGATGTGGCGCGGCTCACCTTTGAAAAAGTATTCGAGCGGCAGGAGAAGAATAGCGACAAGAACCTCGAGGGGCAAAAGGGGGCGGCCCGGACGTTCTTGGAGTAGCGAAGAGGGTTCCGGCGAAGGCCGCCGGGGTCTGGTAGCCGAGCGAGGAATGCGGCCTCGCGGTGATGAAGTCTTGCCTCCATTCGGCGATGGCGCTGCGCGCATAGTCGATGCCGAAGAACAGGCTCTCGTTCAGCGGCTCATCGCGCATGCGGCCGTTGAAGGATTCGACATAGCCGTTATCCGGCATGTTGTTGTTGCCAACGTTGGATTGGTCGTCAGGTTGGATAAGCTTGGCGCATCCGGGCCACGGGGCACCGGGAGCACGCAAGTGCGGGCAGGCCGTCGTATGCAGATGAACTGAGAGTTCGAGCACGTTATCTGGCCGCCCCTACGACTCGCCCAGATGCGCTGCGAGCGCGGATCCGTATTTGTCGTGTTGTCCGCTGGCTCGCTGTTCTCGTCCAGCGATGGAGGAAGCCGTGCGTATCATCGGTATGGAATACACCGTGTTGCCGCCGAAGTCGTGTCGTTGCTCGACGGCGAGATCGTCAAGCTCGGCCGGGTTCAGATGCTGCGCGATAAGTTGGAGGAGTTCGCCAGGAAGGAGCTCACCCACGATATCATGTGGCGATCGAGGCGACGGGGAATGCTGCGGTCGTGGCTGAAGTGCTGACGCCCTATGTGGATCGGGTTGTGATCGCCAATCCCAGGCTGGTACATATGATCGCCCATGCGAATGTGAAGACCGACACGCCAGGTTCCGGGCCAGTGACTGGAGCAGCCGGAACGACGACAAAGGGTTGAGAGCGGACGCCTAATTCTCGCACAATCGGCCAGTCACGCGCTGGTGGGTCCTTGGAGTTAACGGGGCTGGCCTGATGCACGTCAAGTCTGGTACACAATAACAATGCCACAACCCGTTAACGCCACCTCTCCCAACTTATTCAACCGTGACATCGCCGAAGCCTACGACCGCCGCAACAGCGCGCTCGCACCAATATCCGATAGTTTGCACTTCCTTATCCGACTGGTTCTAGCCGACCTCCCCCTGAACGCGCGTGTGCTTTGCGTCGGCGTGGGAACCGGAGCGGAAATCTTGTCGCTCGCGAAGGCAAACCCTGGTTGGTCATTTGTCGGAATCGATCCATCCGAAGAAATGCTTGCCGTCGGACGCAGTCGCCTCGAACACGCTGGCGTTCTGCATCGATGCGAACTTCTTCAGGGATATGCCGAGGATGTTACCCAGGACAGCTTTGATGCGGCAGTCAGCCTGCTGGTCGCGCACTTCATCAAACGCGAAGACCGACACCGCTTTTACTCGGCCATTCATGATCGGCTGAGGTCGGGAGGTCGGTTCATCAGCGCTGAGATCAGTGGTGACCTAGATGCCCCGACCTTTCCGGAAATACTGGAAGACTGGAAGCAGATCCAGTCTCTAATGGGAGCAACGCCGGAAACTCTGGCAAAGCTTGGCGACATGATGCGTGACGTCCTGAGTATCCTACCGCCGACGGAGACGGAGGCAATGTGGAAGGCTGGCGGCTTCCAAAAGCCGGTCCCGTTCTTCCAAGCTTTCATGATCCGAGGTTGGTACGCCGACAAAGATTGAGCATGGAAGCCCTATCCCAGGGTAGACTAGCGGCCGGCTGCTTGGGCGGGGGGCAATCTATCCAATGCGTGCAGAGGAGTTGATGCGGAACGGCGGCTTCTTTTGGACGGTACCCAAACTGGCGGATCGGAAAACGGCCCCCATTCGGACGCTCGTCCCCGCCCTGCCTGCCCTTAGACAACGAATGTAATCTGTCGTGCAATCGCTCGATCACCACGTCTGCCATCCCAGGTTGGAAGCAACACGAATGGGTTCGGTGCGGCAATGAGGTTGTCACATCAACCAAGGCGTCCTTTGAAGCGCGGTGCCGTGCGGGACACCATAGCCTCGCGGCAAGAGAGTTATTGAGGATAGAACTTCAGAGGACGAAGTAGATAGTCTCCCTGTGGAAGCGTTTTGGGGGTCTTACAGGAGGCCTGGCCCACATGCGTTGTTTGATGATACTCTCGCGAGCTGGTGCCATCGTACAGAACCAACGGAGCCGGGCCGAGCGTCGCAAGGCTCGGACGTATTTAGGCGCAACTTTGCGTGGGGAACGATTGCAATCCGCAAGGCCTCGGTCGGCGATCATACAGCCGCTGGCTCTTCTCCTAGCGCAAAGATGTGAGGTTGTCCCGGTTTCCGAGACAGGGGCATAAGGTGGATCTTCCGCTGAAAAGGACGATCCAGCATGAAGACACGCAGACGGTTTACGGCCCAGTTCAAGGCCAAGGTCGCGCTTGAGGCGATCCGCGGGGTGAACCGCTCCGGGTTTGTCGGAGGCTCCAGATCTTGAGAGATTGGAGCCATGGAGAATCACAAGACGTCCCGTAAGTTTTCGCCTGAGGTGCGTGAGCGCGCCGTACGGATGGTGTTTGAGCACGCGCCCGAGCACACGTCGCAGTGGGCGGCCATTACCTCGATTGCCGTCAAGATCGGCTGCACGGCGCAGACGTTGCATACCTGGGTGCGACAGGCAGAGCGCGACCAGGGCCTGCGAGCCGGTCTGACAACGGACGAGCGCGAGCGCATGAAGGCACTGGAGCGCGAGAACCGCGAGCTGCGGCAGGCCAACGAGATCCTGCGCAAGGCCAGCGCTTATTTTGCCCAGGCGGAGCTCGACCGCCGATGGAAGCCATGATCCGCTTTGTCGATGCGTACCGCGATGAGCACGGGGTCGAGCCGATCTGCCGCGTACTGGCGATTGCCCCGTCGACCTATCACGCCCATGCGCGCCGCCGCGAGAACCCGGAGACGGCACCGGCACGGGTCAAGAGGGATGCTCAGCTGATGAGCGAGATCCGCAGGGTTTTCGATGACAGGTCTATGGCGTGCGCAAGATCTGGCGGCAGATGCAGCGGGAGGGCTTCGAGGTGGCCCGATGCACGGTCGCCCGGCTGATGCGGAAAATGGGTTTGCAAGGGGTGATCCGCGGCAAGCGGGTGCGCACAACGATCGCTGACAAGACAGCCATCTGCCCGCTCGATCGCGTCAATCGGCAGTTCCGGGCGCCGCGGCCGAACATGCTGTGGGTGTCGGACTTCACCTACGGTGCGCCTCGTCCCGGATGGTCCGGGGTGCATATGACTGGAATGCATTGAGAAAGGAGGATTTGAAGAATGCCGTGCCCCCTGCTGTGAGGGGCATGAGCCCAAGCGGCGGTGACCTGTCGTCAACTGGCAGGGTGACGTAGCCCGCAGGTAAAGGGAATTGAGGCGAAGCCGTTACGCCGAGATGGTTCCCGAGGCTGTAGCACTGGAAGGTTGAGGAACACGAACCGGTTAATCCGCATCCGAGGGCTGAAATGTCGCCTTCGCCTACACGGCTTAACAGGCGGAATGCTGATGGTGCCCCCAACACGTAGGCGGGGGGTGTCCGAATGCGGGCGTATATGTATGGCGTCTCGCAGGGAGTCATGGGGAGAACGCAGCCAGACCATGACATCGGCATCGACTTGCGGGACGCAAGGACAAGGACTGCGACCGGCAACCTCCCCAGTGCGTGGAGTGTCCAGCATATGAACGAGGGAAGGCATGATG
>NZ_JAEQ01000003.1 GCF_000518985.1 Chelativorans sp. J32 | reverse complement strand
GACGTCGCGGAGTATGTCACGCCGGCCGGTGGTTGCAATGCCGATCGCGATATGAAGGGCGCCATCAGCGCTCCCAGAACTTGCTGCTAACCCGTGCATCGAGCTGCCTCCAAGACCTCACCAGATGCGCGCACGAAGAGCGGACACGGCGAACCATGGCGCCGGCCCGCTGACGTCGATTCATGTTGCGATTGAAGACTGCGCCAAGAATGCCCACGCGGGATTTGCCGAAGGTGGAGAGCGCATCGGCAAGCCTCTCGACCGTCAATTTCTCCGAATTACCCACGACGAGCAGGAGCCCGTCCACATAGGTGCTGGCAACCCGCGCATCGACCGAATTCTCGAAAGCGGCGAGATCCAGGATGATGACATTGTAGCGGCGGCGCAGTAGCTCGAGCTGAACCTTGAGCGCGGGCAGATAGGCGAACTGCTGTGCCGGATTGGCCGACCTCTTGATCTGCTCGGCGGTCAAAACCGGAACCAGTGGCGCATCATCGGTATTTTCCACGACCGTCCTGCTGCGGGCCTCCTTCAGTTCCAGTTCTCCCGAGCGTTGCGCAGCAGAAGTGGAGGCTCGCTTGCGCTCCCTTTTCGGTCCCTGTACGGGCGCGGCTTGAACGACGGCAAGTCCGAGTTCTTCGCCCCGCAATTCAACCAGTCGGCTCAGATGAGGATCGGAGAAGCAGGCGTCCACGAGGACGGCTGGGGTTCCTTCGTTGAGATAAAGCTGCGCAAGGTTGGCGGCAATCGTGCTCTTGCCCTCTCCCTTGTTTACGGAAGTGACGCCGATCACCATGGGGCTGTTTGGTGGGAACGTCGCATCGATGGAGTTCTTGACGCTGCGCAGCACCTCCGAAAATCCCGAATAGGGAGCATCGAGCACATAGCGGAGCGGGTAGCCCTGCCGGTCGAGACCGGGAGAAAAACGCGTGACCGGCACGCGGCCCAGGATCGGCAAACCAAGCTCCTGGCCGAGTCTCTGCCCCGAACCCACACGGCGATCAAAGACCTCCCGTAGCGCCGCAAGGCTGATGCCCGCAGCCAGTCCGAGCAGCATAGCGAACGGCATGATCAAAGTCGTCTTCGGCCATGTCTTGGCAAGCGGCGCAGTGGCGGCGGTGACCATCCGCACCTCGCCCACCGGGAAGGATTGCTTCTGCAGCGCAATGACCAGCTGCTGCAAAAGGGTCTCATACATCCGCCGATAGGTCGTGGCGCGGCTCTCAAGCTCTGCCAGCTCAACGCGCGCAAGATTGGTGCCGGCGGCCGTTTTCTTCAGCGCTTGAAGCTGCTCGTTCAGGAGTTGCTCGCGCGTCCTCGCGGTTTCCAGATTGGACTTGTAGACGCCTTGGATACGCAACAATTCACGACGGATCTGTCCCTCGAGACGGGTGATCTCCTCCCTCGCCGCGGTCACCGGAGCACCGTCCTGGCCGTAGCGGCTCTGCAAGCCCTCGAGTTTGACAGTCGCTGCACGCAAATCGTCGCGCAGCTTGAAGATTTCCGAGTTGTTCAACGCCTCGCCGACATAGCCTTCGTCCATATCGCCCGCGAGCAAGCGGTTGATCGTGGCGAGCTTGGCCGCTTCCGTCGCGGTATTTGCCTGCGCGACGAGCAGCTGGGAGCTGATCTCGGCGAGTTGCTGGTGATCCAGCGAAGTTGTCTGCCCGATCTGGGTTATATCGTTCCTATTGCGGTATTGCTCCACCGCAAGCGCTGCCGAATGGGCCTGTTCGCCGAGATCCACAAGCCGGCTTTCGAGCCATGTCGCGCCGCGGCTCAAGGCTTCGGACCGCGACTCGAGATTTGCGCGCATATAGGCTTGGGAGATGGCGTTCGCCACGCGCGCCGCCTTCTCTGGATTCGTCGAGGTATAGCCGATCTCGATGACGTAGGACTGCCCGACCCGGTGCACAAACATGCGTCCCAGGAAGCCCACCATGGTGCGCCGCAAGAGCGCTTCCCGGTCGGGCAGTTCCACCGCCTCCTCCTCGGGTTGAGCGCTCCAGTAGGACAATAGGGAGGTGAATGCCGAGCGGACAACCGATCGCCACGACCGGCTCTCCAGGATCTCCGGGTCGCCGACCATGTCGAGCTCCTCGATGACAGCTCGCGCGATCGCCTCGGATTTTACGATCTCCACCTCGCTCGCGATCTCGGCGGCTTCAATGATGATCGTTCCCGTGGAAGCATCCTGCGAGGCAATCCGCGCCTGCTCGCGGTCGATGACCAGGCGCGACACGGCCGAGTAGGTCGGCACGGTCTTGATCATGTAGAGCGCACCGAGAGCGATCCCACCCATGCTTGCCAATACGAGGAGGAGCATATGGCGGCGAAGGAAGAGCCAGATGTCCCGGAAGGAGAGATACTCCTTGCCCTCCGCCGCGCCCGCACGTTCCCCCCCGAACTTCCGGATTTCCTGAATCACCATCTCAACGCCCCCCCGCCATATGAACTCTCGTCATCATCGTGAAAGAACCCCGCCGGAGATGGCGGCTGTGGACGCCGGCGACGTGGACTGCCCCACCATGCCCTTCAGGTCCAAGCGCACTTCGAGCACGTCGCCAGGCTCCAGAAGAGTGGCCGGAGACGCCTTGAAAGTTTGCCCGCCCTCACCGCCGCGCACGATGGCGAAACTGAGCGGCTGGTCTTCCATCGTCAGCTCCATGCCACGCCTTGAAATCGAGGCTCCGGTGGCCTGAAGGAGCTGCCGTGTGATCTCGCGCCTCAATTTGAGCTCTTCCAGTTCGGCGTTCACGGTTTGCAGGTCACGCACGATCTCCGTCTTACGCTGGCTCTTGAGGTTCACCACGTCGCGTTCGGTTTCGCTCAACCGCTGCTTTGCACGCATCGAAGCGATGGCAAGATCCAGCCGGTCGCTTTGCAAGTCGGCCAGGATCCGCTCCAGGCTGGTCTCGCGAGATTTGGTCACGGTGCCGCTATTGACGAGCTTCGAGACATCCCTCAGCTCCGCTTCGGCTATGGAAACCTGCCGCTCCTGCGCAACCATCTTCTCGTCGAGCACCTTGATCTCCTCGGCGAAAAGGGTCGCCAATTCCTCAAGAGAGCTGAGCTGACGCGCAAAGGCGTCGGTTCGGGCACTGAAGATGGCTTCCTCCTCTCGGAGGATCGCTGCGACGGCTTCTTGGGAATCCGCCTGCTTGGCTTCCTGCGGCAGCTCCACTGCGGGCTTCTCCTGAAGTTCCGCCTCAAGGCGCGCCTGCTTGATGGCGCTGCGCGTCAGCTCAAGCTCGATACGGCCAAGTTCCCCTACATATCGGATCTGCTCCAAATCGGAGTAACCGCCGAGCGGGTCGGTCCGGCGTACGCGTCCGCCAGCCATGGCAAGCGCCTGCAGCACGGTGAGCCCTGGGCGATATTCGAACTCGCCCGGCCGGTCTACGCTTCCATTCACATAGATGGACGGATAGCGGACCACCTCGACCGTCGTGGCAGGCGCTTTGACCAGACCGGTCTGGCGCCTCAGCGCCTCGGCGATGCGCCCCGCCACCTCGTAAACGGTGCGCCCATTGGCCGAGACCTCGCCCACCAGCGGCACCGAGATGGAGCCTGCCGGCGAGACGACATATTCACCGTTGAGCGCGGTCCATTCGCGATACTCTCCCGTATTTGCGAGCCATTCGAGGACGGTCACCTTGACGCGTGTCTGGGGGCGAAGCAGAAACAGCCCATCCGCCACTGCCGGCGATGTGCCGAGCCATGTAAACAGCATGACCGCTGCAAGGCCAAAACGCCGAACGGAATATGCTGGAGTGTTGCCCGCATCGATCCTGCGCATGAAGAAACCCCCTGTGGCACCGCGATGACAGGGCTCACGAGAAGGCCCTGGCCACCTTCGATCATCCTTCGAATTCCCACAGGGTAAAATACCGAGCGCCCTACTCACTTTTGGCGAGAATAGGCGAGTGTCCTGTGTCTTTGGGGTAGGAAAGCTCGCGCGAAATCAGGAGGCGGCGCCGATCGGTGGAAACCATCGGACCTTTGCGCCAAACGGGTGATCTTTCGGCTGAGGGGCGCGGCGGGATGTATAGCGTGCCTGAGCGACCCTTTCCGCCCATCATTGCCGTTCCGGGCGATTTGGGGGAACGAGCGTGCGGGTTGCGATTGTCCATTACTGGCTGGTGTCGATGCGTGGAGGCGAGAAGGTGGTGGAAGCCTTCTGCGACATGTATCCGGATGCCGACATTTTCACCCTTGTCTATGATGAGAGCAAGGTATCGGAAAAGATCCGGCGCCATAAGGTGACGACCTCGTTCCTGCAGAAGATCCCGGGGGCGGTGAAGCACTACCAGTCGCTGCTGCCGCTGATGCCCTTCGCGCTCGAAAGCTTCGACCTGTCGGGATACGACCTCATACTCTCAAGTGAGTCCGGACCCGCCAAGGGCATCGTGCCCGGCCCGCAATCGGTGCATATCTGCTACTGCCACTCGCCCATGCGCTATTTGTGGGACCATTATCATTTCTACCGCGCCAACTCCGGCGTGCTTACGCGTTCGCTCCTCACGCTGATGGCGCCGCCCCTGCGCGCCTGGGACGTGAGCACCAGCGCGCGGGTGGACCAATTCGTCGCGAACTCGCGCCACGTCGCCGATCGCATCGGGAAGTATTATCGGCGCAGCGCGACGGTCCTGAGCCCGCCCGTCTCCGTTCACGAATTCGCCCCCGCAACCGCCACCAAGGACTTCTTTCTCTTGGCGGGCCAGCTCGTCGGCTACAAGCGGGCCGATCTGGCGGTCGAGGCATTCACCCGAATGGGAGAGAACCTCGTCGTCATTGGCGAAGGCAACGAGATGGCGCGGTTGAGGCGCATTGCCGGACCGACCGTGAGCTTCCTCGGGCGCGCGCCCTTCCCGCTTCTCAAGGAGATGCTCTCCAGGTGCCGCGCGCTCATCTTTCCGGGTGAAGAGGATTTCGGGATCGTGCCCGTCGAAGCCATGGCAAGCGGCCGGCCGGTGATCGCCTATGGGCGCGGAGGTGCGCTGGACAGCGTCATTCCAGGGCGCACGGGCCTGCTGTTCCATGAGCAGTCCGTGCAGGAACTGGTCGAGGCGGTACGGCGATTCCAGTCCATGGAAAGAACATTCCGCCCTGACCTTATTCGCGATCACGCCGCCCAGTTCAGCGAAGCCAATTTCAAGCTGCGCATGCAGCAGATCATCGACGAAAAACTGAACCCGTTGCAGCCCGATCAGCCGGTCTTCCCAGCTCAAGCGGCGGCATAGCGCGGCTTCGCCCGAGGCCCAAATTAGAACAGCCATGAACCGCCGACAGGCAGCCCTGCGACAGCAAAGGCTGCCTGTCGGCGTTCATCCACCGCGAACGGCCTGCCGCGGTCCCAAATGATTAGATCAGGACAGCGGATACGCTCACTAGATGAGACCGCTAACACCTATGCGTTGGTAATTCTGCCCAAATATTCGGTCAACATCGAAAAAGCGCGGCTCTATGATTGCCTTGCTGATGCGCAAATGGGGGGGCGTGTGGGCAAGGCATGAGCGATACAGCCCTGAGAGACCTAAGGTTTTTCCGTATCTCCGGTGAGCCGCTTCACCGAGGGATCGTTCATGCGGCCACGACAAGCGAAGCAGGAGCGAAGGCAGATGAGTGTCGGCAAACGGGTTGCGAGCGGGTAATGTGGCACGCTAGCAGTTCCCAGAGATCGATCTCGCAAACGGACATGCCCCTGATGCTGTCGCTCATTCACCGAATGACCGAGAGCTTCAACCTCAATCTGAAGGGCCTAAACGTGGTCGTGCCGGCCGCAAGCGGCTATATGGCCGCGGCGGCGACCATCGCGCTCCTCGCCGGAGCTGCGGGAGTGACCGCCGTCACCCGACCCTCCAACCGCTATTACTCGGCCCAGGAGGCGGCGGAAATCACTCATTCGCTCGCCGCGCTCGCCCGCGTGGAGCAGGCGCTGAGCATGCGCGAGCGCATCGACCATCACACCTGCAGCACCGCCAATCTTCTGCTCAACAGCGAGCCGATACGCCCGATCACCCGATCGATGATCGAGCTGTTGCCGCAGAACGGCGTCATCGCCACCATGCGCGAGGCGTGGATGGTGCTGGAAGACGATCTCGACATCGAGGCCGTCCGCGAGCACCAGGTGCAGGTTGCGGCGATCAACCAGTCGCACGATCTGATCGGCGGCGCCGAGTTCCAGCCCGCGCTGCTGCTGAGAATGTTCGAGGCTGCGGGCGTGAAAGTGGACCGGGCCGTGATCGCGCTCATATGCGATAATCCGCTCGCCTATAATCTCCAGCGCGGATTGAGGGATGCCGGAGCGCAGGTGGTGGTCTTCCAGAACTCGGATGTCGTCTTTGCCCATCCCTGGGACGCCGTCGTCCTGGCGCAACGCCCGACCAACAAGATGCGTTTGGATATCACCGCGCTGGGCAAGCTTGCCAAAGCCGCCGCTGGCACCGCGATCATCCAGTATTGGGGGGATATCGACCGCAAGGCCGCACGATATTTCGGGCTGAGGGTCTGGCCGCCGCGTAGCCCCGGGAAAGGGCAGATGGGTATGCCCTTGGAAATGCTCGGCCCAGAACCGCTTCTGCGTCTGGTGGCCGGAGCGTTCAAGTCGGCCGAGATGTTGATGGCCGGCCAACCGCTCGATCCGGAAGGGCTCGCGCAACGGTTCAACGGCACCACCGGGGACGAGGCCGGGTCGGAAGCGAGCTAGGTTCAGGAGATCGGGAACTCGTATTTGCGGGCGATCGCCCAGATCGCCTTGTTAAGGTCGACGAGCGAGGCAATGCTCTTCCGGATCCGCGCCATTTCCCGCTCGTCCAATCTCTCCACCTTACCGTATTTGATCTCTTCCCTGCTCTCGAAGATGCGCATCAGCTGCGTGATGCCGCGTCCGCTTTCGGGATCGAACGAATAGATGCAGTGATTGAACTTGTTGCGCAGCCCTGCCTCTTTCAGAAGACGGTTGGTGACTTCGAGGATTTCGGCCCGGCATTCGGCCGGCGTCTTCTGCATCTTGGCAAGCCGCTCCACCAGATCGATGCGGGCGCGGGTCGTATTGAGCGTCAGAAAGATGACGATGGCGGTTTCCTTGTCTACCCGCGCAAGCCCCCCAATGAGATAGATGAGCAGGCTTTCCGTGTTGGTCCACGTATAGTTGAGCTGTCCGACCAGCAGAAGGATTTCCTGGAGTCTTGGCATGACGTTCCCCGCGCTGCACCCCGTGGCGAGCGCGCGAGTTTAGCTTATCGCAAGAGAGGTGAAATCCGCCGAATGGGGTATTGGCTCGACCATTCAGCCAGATCTGGGGCGGATTCGTAGCTTTGTGAGGCAATCGATTTTGATGACAGACGCCTCGCTTCTGATTGGCAAACTACCCTTCAACCGCCTCTTATTAAGACCTCGCTAGGCCGAACTGCCGTCTTCTTTCAGAGCCCCTCCAGCGAGAGACTCCCACCTCTGACCACCGGGAATGCGGATCGAGCCGGGCTCATTTCGCCCGATCGAGCCTTGGGTACCGCGCCCCGCTGGAGCCAACGGGAGGACTGCAAGAGAAGAGAAGATGATCTGGCAGGCGTCCGCCGCGCCCTACGCGTCCGGCCGCCATTATCAACCAAAATCCAACGGCAGCACGGCGAAGACCCTAAGGAGATGAATAGCGGTCAAGCTGTCGCGGCCTCCGATAGAGGACACGACGATGAGCAGCAACAACAACCATCTTTTTGGTTGGTTCGATCCTGCGCAGGAACAAGAGCAGCAGCAACAGCAGCGCGAACAGCAACAACAGCAGCAGCGCGAGCAACAGCAGCAGCAACAGACGCAGTCGAGCACGAACACAAACACAAATACGACGGACAATTCGTCCGACAGCACGTCCACGGCCACCAGCAGCAGCACTGGCGTCAACAGCAACACCAACGGCAACACGAATACGAATACCAGCACCACCGCGGTGACGGTCGACGTTGGTATTGACCTGACCGGCTATGAGCCCTCCGACGACGACTTTGCTGATATCGACAACAGCACCATCGAAGGCATGTTCAACGTCAATTTCGCTGACGTGCTGAACGATGCCCTCAACGGTGCGGGCAATGATGTCGGGAACGTCATCAGTCAGAATGCCAATATCTCGGATGATGACTATCTCGAGAACGCCCAGGTCACCAACAACGGTACTTTTAGCCAGACGATCGATTCCGATGGCGGCATCGCAGAATCGGATGACGGCATCTCCGCGGGCGGTATCGGTGGTGACGGCGGTTCAGATGCCGACGCCGACGGCGGGAATGGCGGCTTCGGCGGCCTTGCCCTTTCGGGCGGCGGCATTGGTGGCAATGGCAGCGGCACGGCTACAAGTGCGGCAGTTGGCGGCGCGGCGTCAGGCGGCGCGGCAACGGGCGGCGATGCCGCCGGTGGCAATGCAGACAGCGGACGTGCCGATGGCGGCCGCGGCGATGGCGCGCGCGGCGGCGATGGCGGTATCGGAACGGGTACCGGGCTCGGCCTCGGCCTCGGGCTGGGGGTCGGAGCTGCACTCGCTGGTGACGGAGCCCGTGGCGGCGACACAGATGGTGGCAATGGCGGTGACGGCGGATCGAGCGGCAACGCCAATGGCGGAGACACAGACGACGCGAATGGCGGCGACGCCATTGCCGGCGACGGCGTTGATGGCTTCCTGCCGATCATCCCCATCCTGAATATCGGCGGCGACACCGGTGCTGCCGGTGCTGGCGGCACCAATACCGCTGGCGATGGCGGCACGACAGGCGGCGCTGCGGGCGGCGCTGGTGGAGGCGCTGGTCCGGGTGGCGCAGGCGGTGCTGGCGGCGCATCTGCTGGAACCGGTACCGGAGACGGCACCGGAACGGGTAGCGGTGTAGGAACTGGCGGCGCGGGTGGCGCAGGCGGTTCAGGCATTGGCGGGGCTGCTGCCAGCGGCGCCGCAACGGGCGGAGATCCCACGGCCGGCGATGCAACGGCTGGCGGTGGCGTAGGTGGCGGCGCGTTGAGCGGCGCCTGGGTAAGCGGTGACGGCGGCGACGGCTTCGGCGGCTGGGCATCAGCCGGTCCCGGCGGCGCAGGTGGCGCGGGCGGCTCGGCCTTCACGGGCGCCGGCGGCGCAGGCGGCGACGGCGGAAGCTGGGGCACTGGTAATGGGGACGACGGCTATGTCTACGGGCACAGCACGGCAACGGCCGATTCCATCGTCAGCACGAGCGCCTTCAACCAGGAAATCGTGATGGGGGCTAACCTGCAGCAGAACGCGATCGACATGACCGTGGTCGGCGGCGACCTCACGAGTTCCGTCGCAGGCGAAGACTTCGACGACGCAACCACCTAAGGGGGGCGTTTTGTCGGCTTCGCCGGCGCGAGCCGATGAAACTGGGACTGCGCGGGTCACCGCGCAGTCTTCATGGCCAGCAGTCAGCCGATCTTGAGAGGAGATAGCACTCATGCAGATGGATCGGGTCACTGAAGCCATTGCACATTTTATCGGCCTGTTCGGGATCACGATCGAGGAAGCGCGCCTCAGGGAGGCGTACCGGGAGTTCGAGGCAAGAAAAACCGCGGAGACATCAATCCCCGACCTGCCTCAAGAGCACGTCCCGTTCGAGGCACCTTATCAGCTTTTGGGCTATGAGCCTGGACTTGCCTATCAGGCTCCGCCCCAGCCAATCATTCCGATCTATCCGGCGCAGAACCTCGCCTTCAACAGGCTCGAAGTTCCGTTGGGCGGACGCTATGACCCGCTATCCGGCGAGTCTTCCCTCACGAATGTGATCTATGGCGGGTCTCATCGTATCCTTCTGCCGGAGATCGAGCCGGTCGGCTCGGTCGCGAGCTATCTGTTCCAGGAGATCACGCTGTCCGACGACGATTATTTCGGCGTGGGCGGACATGGCCTGGTGTTCTCTCCCGACGCGGTGGGTGATTCGCAGCTGGCAGCTCTTGCCGAAGATGCCGCCGAGTTGATGCCGCTCGACGAGCTCGAGATGCCGGGAACGGCCGAGGAGGTCGTCGCGTTCGTCAAATCCGCTGCCGATATCCTGAACGCCCTGCCCGAGGATCAACCGGACAACGTCACGGTCGTCAAATCGGAACAGATCGTCGGATCCTTCGTGAATGGAGCTAGGATCGAGGGCGACATACCGAGATTCGAGGACCACCATAGTTTCGAGGACGAGAGCGAGGAAGAAAGCCAGGGCAATGTCCAGCTCACGGAGCATGGCGTCGAAATCGACGTATCCGTGACGGTCGACACCGGCAGCAACACCCTCGTCAACAACGCTATCCTCAAGAATTACTGGACCGGCGCCCCAGTCACCGCGGTGATGGGCGAGCATGTGGAGATCAACGCGATCATCCAGGTCAATGCCTGGTGTGACGGGGATTATGTCAGCTCTGCCGTCGGCGATTGGATACGCCAGAGCGACCCGACGCAGAGCTTCAACATCGCCACGTTCGAACGCTTCGGTGATTTCGGCGAACAAAATTCGACGCTCGATCCAGAGCCGGATTTTCCCGAACATTGGGTGGTCACCCGGATTGAAGGCGATCTCATGATCATGAACTGGCTTCAGCAGCTCACCCTCATGACCGACAACGATATCGGCATCCTCTCCTCGTCCGGCGTCACCAGCCGCATCTATTCGGGAGAAAACAACGCCTATAACGATATTTCGCTGGAGCAGATCGGTTTCGGCTACGACCTCATCATCATCGGCGGCAATGTTTACGATGCCAGCATCATCCAGCAGCTGAACATCCTGAACGACAACGATCTCGTTGGGGCGGTCAATGGCTTTGAGACCACCGGCGAAGGGTCGCTGTCGACCGCCGGCAACCTGCTCTGGAACCAGGCTTATATCTACAATGTCGGCGACGCCGACCGGTTCGAGGCGATGCCCGAAGCCTACCGCCAAACGGCTGAAAAGCTTGCGGCCGGCGAAGACTACATAAATAGCGGAGTTCTCTCGGACAGCGCTTTCGCGGGCATCGGCGCGCTGCGTGTCCTCTATATCAGCGGAGACCTCCTCAACCTGCAGTATATTAAGCAGACCAATATCCTGGGCGACAGCGACCAGCTCGCCTTGGCTATGGACGCGACGAAAGGCTATCCCGGCGCCGATTGGTCTGTAACCACTGGCAGCAATACGCTTGCAAACAACGCCGCGATCATGGACCTCGACGCCCTCGGCAAGACCTATGTCGGCGAAGGGCATTACTCCACCGAAGTCCTGATCCAGGCCGATATCATCTCCACCGAGCCGGATATTTGGGGCCAGAACCCTGACGCCCTCGTCAATGAAGCAGTCGCCTTCCTCGATGACGACATGGCCGGGGCAGACTCACCCGACTACGTTCCAGCACATCAGGGCGAGGTCGATTACCTTCATTCCGACGGCGTGAACACAATGCTCGGATGATTGGTCGAGAACCTCAATGTCGGAAATAATCCCCGCCGCAACGCCTCCCAGCACCTGGAAGCATGGGTTTCCGCGCCCGCCTTCGACGGGTGACGGCTTTTCGGCCGGCCATGACCGTCTTTCCCATCCCATGTCCTCGGAGCAGGAGCGGGTTTCTCGAAAGGATACCTTGATCGACCAATTGGTCCTGGAGGTCTTCGACACGGTCGAAAGAGAGAGGCAGGCCGCGGTAGCCGCGCGACCCGCCGCCGGCACGCAAGAAACGCAAAAGCCATCAGCTATGAATGGCGCTGAAGCGATCGCTCACACTGATGAAGCCGCACCCGCCCGAAGGAAAGCGCCACCCGGCAGATCGGTCGAGCAAGAGAAGGTGCTGGTCGAGGAACCAGTCAAGGAAGTACGCGAGGGAGCAGCGCTTTCGGCCGGGATGATCTCTCCGGAGCGAGAGGAACATTCCATCGAGGCCAAGGCGCGTGCCCCTGAGAAACCGGCGGCTTCGGGGGGCGGAGGACCGGGGACCCTGCCAGCGGGCGGCGGCGACGGCGTGTTTCACAAGCGGCTGGGTCCGATCGACTTCGCCGCTTGCCTGCAGGCGGGCCTCACCGCCGTCCGCAGAAACCTTGCGATCGTCATGCTCTTCACCGTGGCGACAAACATCCTCGTTCTCGCCATCCCGATTTACCTCTTCCAGATCTCAGACCGCGTCCTGACCAGCCGGTCGCTGGACACGCTGGTGATGCTGACGCTCGTCATCATCGGCGCAGTCCTCCTCCAGACGGTGTTCGATGCGATCCGCCGCGTCATCCTGATGCGGACTGCGGTGGAATTTGCCGCTCAACTCGGAGCACCGATCCTGAGTGCGGCGGCGCGCGCCTCGCTCTACAGCAACGGGCGTGAGTATCAGACCCTCGGCGACCTCCAGCAAGTTCGCTCTTTCCTGGTCTCCCGCACGCTGCTCGCCTTTCTGGATGCGCCCATGGCCCCACTCTTCGTGGTCGCCGTGTTCCTCATCCATCCGCATCTCGGCTTTATCGTCGTGCTCACGGGGCTTCTGCTTCTCGCCTTCACCCAGCTCAACCAGCGCGCAACGGCCAAGCCTTTCAGCGAAGCCAATGCGGCACAGGTGAAAGCCAATCTTCATCTGGAATCCATGTCCCGCAACTCACAGATCATCAACGCGCTGGCCATGATCCCGGAAGCCGTGCAGATCTGGGGCAAGGACACGGCGAGCTCCCTCAAGGCACAGGTCATCGCCCAGGACCGCAACGTTGTCTTTGCCACGCTCTCCAAGGCATCCCGGCTCCTCACTCAGGTCGGCATGCTTGGTTGGGGCGCCTATCTTTCCATAGAAGGGGAGATCACCGGAGGAATGGTGATCGCCGCCTCTATCATCGCGGGCCGCGCTTTGGCTCCCATCGAGGGCGCCATCGAAGGATGGAACCAGTACAGCCAGTCGCGATCCGCCTTCGAGCGCATCTCGAACCTCCTGAAATCCTCGCCTCTCAATCTAGAACGCCTGAACCTGCCCCGCCCGGAGGGTCGGCTCGACGTCGAGCGGCTCCTCTATGTGCCACAGGGAACGAAGCGGGTAGTGCTCAACGGCGTCTCCTTTGCCCTTTCCCCTGGCGATTCCCTCGCGGTAATCGGCAATTCCGGTGCGGGAAAGACAACGCTCGGCAAGATGCTGGTGGGCTCGATCCTGCCCACTTCGGGAAGCGTACGGCTCGATCTTATGGATCTTCGCAACTGGGACCAGCGGCAATTCGGTGAGAACATCGGATATCTGCCGCAGGATGTTCAGCTTTTCCCTGGCACAATCAAGGCCAACATTGCCCGCATGCGGGATGACGCGACGGACGCTCAGATCTACGAGGCCGCGAGGCTGGCGGATGTGCATGAGATGATCGCCAATCTGCCGCACGGCTATGAGACGCTGGTGGCGGCGGACGGCTCACCGCTATCCGGCGGACAGAAGCAGCGGATCGCACTTGCGCGCGCCTTCTTCGGCAACCCGCGCCTTGTCGTTCTGGACGAACCGAATTCGAACCTCGACAGCGCCGGAGATGCAGCCTTGCTGCGTGCGCTTCAGCACGCTCGGGAAAACAAGATCACCGTCATCACGATCACGCAGCGCCCTTCCCTCCTCGAGGCAGTAGACAAGGTTCTCCTGCTCGTGAACGGCACCGTGGCTCTGTTCGGCATGCGTAAAGATGTCGTGCAGGCCCTTGAAGCGCGCGGCGTGAGCATCGAAGGCGGCGCCTTCGGTCATCAGCAAATTCACTGAGAGCCGTTCATGGTGGGACCGAAACAAATCTGTCTCTCGTCCGGCGCGTTCCGCGGGAGGGTGCACCATGTCTGATATAGCGAAGGTCCATGATATCGAGTGGTTTTCAGAGGTGCCCCGCTCCATCAGGCGGCAGACGACGCTCGGCCTGGTCTTGCTCTGCGTGACCTTCGGCGGCTTCGGAGGCTGGGCAATCACCGCGCCGCTTGCTGCAGCGGTGATCGCGCAGGGCAGTTTCGTCGCCACGGGGCAGAACAAGATCGTCCAGCATTTTGAAGGCGGCATCATCAAGGAAATCCTGGTGAACGAAGGTGATCGCGTCGAAGCTGAACAGCCGCTGATCCGGCTCGACGAAACGGCCGCCCTTGCCAAGGAGCGGGAGCTATTCCTTCGGCAGGTACGGCTGGAGGCAATGTCGGCCCGCCTCTACGCACAGCTGAACGGCAGAGATGAACTCGATCTTCCCGCGATCCTCGCCGACAATCGCACCGACCCCGAGGTCGCGCCTATTCTGGAGGCGCAACGGCTCAATTTCGAAGCTTGGAAGACCAAGCTTGGCAGCGAGATCGCGCTTCTCGAACAAAACATCGAGGCGCTGCGCTACCGCGCCGAAGGATATGAGAAGCAAAGGGAAGCAACGATCATACAGCTCAGTCTCCTGCGGGAGGAAGCCGAAGGGAAAGAGGTGCTGCTGAAGAAGGGGCTGATCCGCAAGACGGAAATCAAGGCCATTCAGCGGGCAATTGCGGAGGCGACGGGCCAGATCGCGCGCCTTGCCGCGGAAGTGTCCGAAACCCGCTCGCAGATGAACAAGGAGAAGCAGCAGATCATCCAGACCGAGACCGCTTACCGAGAGGCGGTGCTGGATGAACTCCAGGGCATTCAGGCGGAACTGGATTCCGTGCGGGAACAGTCTCGCGCGGCGAAGAACGTTCTCCAGCGCGCAACGATCAACGCGCCGGTCGGTGGCACCGTTATCCGCATGAACTATCACACCCCCGGCGGCGTGATCGAAAGCGGCAAGGGAATCATGGAAATCCTGCCGGCGGACGCGCCCCTCATCATCGAAGCGCACGTGCCTCGAAACGAGATCGACGATGTCAGGGTGGGGCAGAAGGCAATCGTACGTCTGGTGTCGCTGAACCAGCGAACCACGCCCGTTCTGAATGGCGAGGTCTTCTACGTGTCCGCCGATGCTCTGAAGGGCGAGCCGACGGCGCCGCAGGAATTCTACCTGGCCCGTGTCCGGCTCCCACCGGACGAAATCTCGCGGGTGGTCGGCTTCACCCCCACGCCCGGAATGCCGGCAGAGATCCTGATCCAGACCGCGGAAAGGACCTTCTTTAATTATCTGACAAAGCCGGTCACAGACAGCATGTCGCGGGCCTTCGCAGAGCACTGATCAATCATATGCCAAAGAAAAAAGGGGCCTTGGCGGCCCCTTCTTGATCTTGCGTCACCACACGCTCAGGCATGTGCCGGTGCCGGCTCCTCAGGCACCTGGCCCCGTATGTGAACATGCTTGCTCGCGATAAAGGTGTAGAACATCGGAACCACGAAAAGCGTGAAGAGGGTGCCGATCAGGATGCCCGAGAAGATGACGATGCCCATGGAATACCGCGCCGCGGCACCGGCGCCCTGTGCGAGGATCAACGGCACGACACCCAGCGCCATCGCAGCGGTCGTCATGAGGATCGGGCGCAGGCGCACCTTCGCGGAAGCGATAATCGCTTCCAGCCGGGAAAGCCCATGCATCTCACGCTGCTGGTTCGCGAACTCCACCAGCAGAATGCCGTGTTTCGTGATCAGGCCAATCAGCGTGATCAGACCCACCTGCGTATAGATGTTCAGCGTTCCCAGACCCAGATTGAGCGGCACGATTGCGCCGAAGATCGACAGCGGCACGGACATCATGATGATCAGCGGATCGCGGAAGCTTTCGAACTGCGCCGCGAGAACCAGATAGATCACGATGACCGCCAGGATGAAAGCGATGAGGATGGTGTTCCCCTGCTCCTTCTCCAGGCGCGATTGCCCGGAATAATCCAGGAAGAAGCCCTCCGGCAGCGTCTGGCGCGCAATGTCCTCGATCGTCTGCAGGCCCGTGCCGGTGGTAACGCCAGGCAAGGGCAGCGCCGAGATCGTGGCCGAGTTGAGCTGGTTGAACTGCTCGATGGAGGCCGGCGAGGCATTTGTCTGGATAGACACCACCGCGGACAATGGCACCATATCCCCGCTCGCGCTGCGTACGAAATAGCTGCCCAGATCCTCCGGATTTGCACGATAGGCCTGGGGCACCTGGGTGATGATGTCGTAGCTGTTCGAGTCCCGGTCGAACTGGGAGATCGCGCCCCCGCCCACGAGAGCGCCGAGCGTGCGGCCGATTTCGCTAGCGGGGATGTTGAGGGCGGCGGCGCGCTCGCGATCCACCGAAACGGTGACCTGTGGAGCGTCGAAAGACATCGAGTTCTGCACCACGATGAAGCGGCCGCTCTGCTGCGCCTTGTTCTTGATCTCCTCGGCGATCTCATAGACCTGGCTCGGATCGCCCGTCGACTGGACCACTACAGAAATCGGCAAACCGCCGCCTGTACCAGGTAGCGTGGGCGGCGCGAAGACAAGCGCCTGCACACCAGCCACCTTGCTCAGGCGCTCCTGGATATCGGTTTGGATCTCCTTCTGCGAGCGATCCCTGTCGGCCCAGTCCTTGAAAGCCCAGAGCGCGATGCCGCTATTGGTCTGACCACCAAAGCCTACGACGGAGAAGTCCACCCTCAGTTCGGGAATGTCTTCGGTGAGATCGCGCATCTGGTCGGTGTAGAGCTTTGTATATTCGGAGGTTGCGTAGCGCGGCGCATTCACCAGCGAGAAGAGAGCGCCCACATCCTCCTCCGGCGCCAACTCGCTCGACGTCTTGAAGAAGAGGAACCCGGTGAGGCTCACCAGCGCGATGACGATCATGAGCGTCACCGGGCGGTATTTCAGCGATCCCGATACCAGCCGCTCGTAACGGTTTTCGAGCCGAGTAAAGGTCCGGTCCACAAAGCTCTGGAACCGGCTATGAGACCCGGACTTGAGGATGCGGGCGCTCATCATTGGCGTGATCGTCAGCGCGACGATACCGGAGATGATGACCGCACCAGCCAGCGTGAAAGCGAATTCACGGAACAGAGAGCCTGTCAGGCCGCCGGTGAAGGCGAGAGGCGCGAACACGGCGGCAAGCGTGATCGTCATGGCCACGACGGGTCCCGAAATCTCCTTCATGCCGGTGAAGGCAGCCTGGAACGGCCCCATGCCCTCTTCCATGTGGCGGTGGATGTTTTCGACCACCACGATAGCGTCGTCGACGACAAGGCCGATCGCAAGCACCATCGCCAAGAGAGACAACAGGTTGATCGAGAAGCCGACAACGAACAGCAGGAAGCAGACGCCGATCAGCGACAGCGGGATCGTCACGATCGGCATCAGAACGGAGCGGAAAGATCCGAGGAACAGAAGGATAACCACCACGACGATGGCGACCGCCTCGGCGATGGTCTTGAACACTTCTTCGATCGAGGCGCTGATGGAGTCGGTCGCATCATAGACCACTTCCATCGTCATGCCTTCCGGCAGCGTGGCCTGAATTGCCGGCATTTCCGCGATTACGGCATCGGCGGTATCCAGCGGATTGGCGGACGGCGTGGGGAAAATGCCGATAAAGGTGCCGGGCCGCCCGTTGAAATTCACGATGGTCTCGGTGCTCTCGGCAGCGAGTTCCACATCGGCGACGTCTCGCAGCCGAACCACCTCGTCCCCTTCCGATTTGAGCGGCAGCGCAGCGAAGGCGTCGGGGGTCTGCAGCGTCGTCTCGGTCGTGATCGGATAGGCGACATACTCGTTCTTGGTCTTGCCGGGTGCCGAAAGGAAGTTGGAGGCGTTGATGGCCGTTACGACCTCCCCGGCAGTAACACCACGGGCGGCAAGCCTGACCGGATCGATCCAGACGCGCATCGCGTAATTCTGGGCGCCCATGATCTGCACTTCAGCCACGCCCTGGATGGTGGACACCCGCGGCCGGATAACGCGCTCGATATATTCCGTCAGCTGCTCGGGCGTCATGTTCGGATTCTGCAACGCGATGTACATGATCGCGAATTGCATGCCCGTGCCCTTGACGATGGTCGGGTCCTCCGCCTCGGAGGGGAGCTGCCCACGCACCTGCTGAACCTTGGACATCACCTCGGTCAAGGCAGCGTCCGGGTCCGAGCCGAGCTGCATCTGCACCGTCACCACGCTCGCGGATGGCCGGCTCTGAGAGGAGACGTAGTCGATGTTCTCCGTGGTCGAGACCGCCGCCGCGATCGGCGACGTGATGAAGCCCTGAATGAGGTCGGGGCTTGCGCCGGGATAAGTCGTCGTCACGGTGATGACGGTTTCCTCGACCTCCGGATATTCACGCACGGAGAGATTGAAGAGGCCCTGGATGCCAAGAAGCAGGATCAGGAAGGCGAGAACCGTGGAAAGAACAGGCCGCCTTATGAAAAGAGCGGAAATATTCATTGCTCGCTCCTACCGACCTGTACCGGCTGCACCGAATTGTCGATCCGAACGCGAGCGCCGTTCGTCAAGCGGTTCTGTCCGGCATTGACCACCACGTCGCCCGCCTTGAGGCCTTCGACGATCTCCACCGATCCCGTGGAACGGCGACCGGTTTTCACGAAAACCTGGTCTATGACGAAGACCTGTTCCTCGCCGGACTGGCCTGCTGGTTGCCCTGAAGCGGAGTCCGCGTTGCCCTCGGTAGAGGCCTGCTCCTGCTCGGCTGCTTGGGCCTGGTCGGCCGCCGGCGCGCTGGAGGTATTTTGGTCCTCAGCCGGGCGGAGCCGATACACATAATCGCCGTAGAGGCTCGTCACGAGCGCCGTCTGGGGGACCGCGATGACATTGTCCTCCGCCGGAAGCCCGACCTGTACGCGCACGAACTGGCCCGGATTGAGGCGGCCCTCCGGATTGGTCACCTCGGCCCGCACCGAAACAAGTCGGGTCGACGGATCGATCTTCGGATCGATGCCGATGATCCTGCCTTCAAAAGGCATGTTGTCCTCGGTCAGCCCTAGCCTTACCGGCTGTCCCATCTCGAGTTCTGCGAAGCGCTGCTCCGGAACCGTGAAGTCCACCCGCATCGTGTCGAGGTTTTGCAGCGTGGCAACGATCGTTCCCGGGGTCAGAAACTGTCCGAGATCGATCCGCGGGATACCGATTGTGCCGCTGAACGGGGCTTTCAGCACCTTCTGGTTCAACGCCGCCTGAAGCTTTTGCACCTGGGCGGCCGAAGCAGAAGCCGCCGCTTCCGCTTGATCGAGGTTCGATTGCGTGCCGACGCCGCGCTGCTGAAGCGCGCGGGCGCGTTCCAGCGTCTGCTGGTCCAAGGCGGCCTGGGTCTGCGCCGCAGCGAGGTCGGCTTTCTGCATCTCGTCGTTGAGACGGACAAGAATATCCCCGGCATTCACCCGGCCATTCGCCTCGAACAGTATTTCCTCGACGACGCCGTTCGTCTCAACCGTGAGGTCCACGCCGTTCGCCGCAGCCATGGTACCGATGGCAGCAATGTTGGGCGTCCAGGTCGATGGCTCCACGGTCGTGGTCGACACGGTCAGCGTCGGCGTCGGCATATTTGCGAAATACTGCTCGATCGCATTATCTCGGAAGATGTTGAAGCCAATGAGCGCCCCGGCGATCACTGCAACGAGCACGAAAGCGATTATGAAACGTTTGACCATGGGTAGGTTTCCGTCCGCGGAAATCTGTGTTGAACGCCTTGGCACCGGGCATCCGAGCGGCAAGTTGTGAAAGTCGCGAAGTTACTGTACCGTCTGGACGGTTCTGTCAACAGGCCCGGCGGAAATCGGCAATGGCAAGCGGTAGAAACACCAGACAAAAGATACTGAATGCTGCGACCGAGCTCGCCAAAATGGAAGGCTCGGCGCACCTTTCGCTGGATGCTGTCGCCGCCCGCGCGGGCATCTCCAAGGGGGGATTGCTCTACAACTTCCCCACCAAGGCGGCTCTGCTGAAGGCCCTCGTTCAGCAGTATATAGACGATTTTAGGGCCGCACTCGAAGAAAGGCTAGGGAAAGGCGGCGATTCACTGGCCGCGGAATATTTTGCGGTCGTCATGGAGGAACTTCAGAAGGCGACGCCGCCTCCTTCGGGATTGCTTGCCGCGATGGCGGAAGACCCGGAATTGCTGGCGCCCATCCGCACCTTCAATCGCGAAATGCTCGACCGGATGAAGTCGGCGGGCGAGCACCACTCCATACTGCTCATCTTCCTGGCGCTCGAAGGCCTGCGATGCCATAAGGTGTTCGGAACCGATATCCTGAATCAAGCGGAGTGCGATCTCGTGCTATCCCGCCTGCGCAGCATGCTGCCTGGGTGACATAGTTCGCCTCGATTGCAATCGGTCCTAGATTGGCATTAGATCCCCACCCATGCCGAAGCCCAAATCCGAGGCAAGGATGGAACTTCAAATCGAGGACGGCCCGGGGCCGGCCTACCGCCGGCTCGCCGATGCCCTGGCAAAGCGGGTAAGCGAGGGTAAGGTCGCGGTGGGCAGCGCGCTTCCCACCGAGCGCAGCCTGGCGGAGGAGCTTGGCATCGCCCGCGTCACCGTGAGGGCCGCTTACAGAAATTTGTGCGAGGTCGGCATTCTCGAGACGCGCCAGGGCAGCGGCACATTCGTCCGCGCGGTGCCGGCGCGTATCGAGCAGCCTTTGTGGAAGCTTTCCTCCTTCTCCGAGGACATGACGAAACGCGGCTATCGCCCGATGACAACTGTCCTGGCCCTGGCGGTCCTGGAGGCGGCGGCTGATGAAAGGGCCGCGCTCGCCCTTTCCGGCGAGGAGAAGATCATGCGGCTGAAGCGGCTCCGGCTTGCGGACAGGATTCCGCTGGCGATCGAGACTGCAGCCGTGCCGGCACATATCCTGGATGGCGCAGACCCCGGCACGGGCTCGCTCTATCAGCTCCTCGCCGACCGCGGCCACCGCCCCGTGCGGGCCACCCAGCGTTTGAGCGCGGTCTCGCTCGACGGCGCTTCGGCGAAGCTGCTCGAGGTCCCGCGCGGATCGGCGGCCCTTCTCATGGAACGTGTTTCCTACGGAAAGGACGAGCGTCCGGTGGAATATACGAGATCCTTCTATCGCGGTGACGCCTATGATTTTGTCGCCGAACTGAAGGACGGGAGCTTCGACCCACAATGAGCGCTCCGCTCTTCATCGGCCTCGACGCGGGCACGTCGGTTACGAAAGCTGCCGTCTTTGATCTGACCGGGCGACAGCTTGCAGAGGCAAGCCGCAGGACCGTTCTATCGCGCCCGCATCCCGGCTGGAGCGAACTGGATCCCGAGGAGGCGTGGCAGGCTGCGCTGGCGGTCCTGAAAGAGGTGGCCGCGCTGATCGGCGAAGATGCGCATCGGATTGCAGCCATCGGCCTGACGGCGGCGATGGTGGGCGCTTGGGTCGTCGACGGCAAAGGCAATGCCCTGCGGCCAGGCATCACATGGGAGGACAGTCGCGCTCAAAGCTGGATCGACCGTCGTCTTTCCGCCGATCCGCAGTTCCTCAGCCGCATCTTCCTCTCCTCCGGTTCCATGCTGCAGCAGGGGTGCACCCTTCCCGTGCTCGCCTGGCTGGCAGAGAACGAAGGGCAAATTCTCGCCCGCGCCAGCTACGTCATGAGCTACAAGGATTTCCTTCGCATGAGGCTGACCGGCCTTGCTGCGACCGACCGCAGCGAGGCTTCCGTCGTCCCCGGCAGCGCGCGGGAGCGCTCCCGCAATCCGGCAATGATCGAGCTTTTCGATCTCGAGGCACTGGCCCATCTGCTGCCGCCGGTCATGGATTCCGAGAGCTTCATTGGCGGCCTCAGCCCGACTGTGGCGGAAGCTATCGGCGTGCGTGCCGGCTTGCCGGTCGGAATAGGCGCGGGCGACGTACCGGCCACCATAATTGGGGCGGGTGGGCTGTCCACAGGCACGGCGACCGCTGTCCTCGGCACCACCTGCATGGTGGGCGTTTGCCATGACAGGCCGGTTTTCGAACCCAGGGATCTGGGCCTTCTTTTCACGCTGCCGGGCCATCGCTGGTATCGCGCGATGGTGAATGTCGCGGGCACGCTCAATCTCGATTGGGCGTTCTCGGCGCTCGCACCGGATCTTGCCTCGCATCCGGAGCGGTTCGATATGATCAACGAGATGATCGACGTCGTTCCCGCCGGGGCTCATGGTTTGGTTTACCTGCCATACCTTTCCGAAAGCGGCATCATCGCTCCTGTGGTTGACCGCCACGCCCGCGCTCAATTCTACGGCCTCAGCCCACGCCACGATCGCGCAGCGCTTTTCCGCGCGGTGATGGAAGGCGTTGCCTTCGCGATGCGCGACCTTTTCGACGCTTTGGATTTCACCGGAGACCGTGTTCTTCTCACTGGCGGTGGAGCGCAGAACCCGCTCTGGGCCCAGATGATCGCGAACCTTGCAGAAAAAGACGTGCTGGTGCCGAAGGGTACGCAGTTCGGTGCGCGTGGCGCAGCCCTGCTCGCGGCGACCGCCGCCGGCCATTTCCCCTCGATCGTCGAGGCTTCCTCCTCCGTTTCGGGCGGAGGCACGCGCTACCAACCGGATTCCGAGGGCGCGGAAGCGCTCCGCACCGCCCTCGCCCAGTATCGCGAAGCACGCGACAAGCTGCTGAAATGCGAAAATTAAATTGACTCCAGCCCAAGCCGGCGCGACAGTGGTATAGACCACGTAACAATCGGTCTATACCGTTACTAGCGGAAGCCAATGGGCAACGCACCGCTTTATCTGAGGATCGCCTCGGAAGTTGAGGCGGAAATCCGTTCCGGCAGGCTGCGCGCCGGCGAGAAGATCGATTCCGAGCGGGCACTTGCGGAAAAGCTCGGTGTGAGCCGCATGACCGCTCGCCAAGCCATTCAGCACCTTTCGCAGAAAGGCCTCCTCGAAACCCGCAGCGGCCAAGGCACTTTCGTGGGCCAGCCCAGGATCGAGCAGCGGCTCGAGACGCTTGCCGGCTTCACGGAGGAAATGGCCCGGCAGGGGCGGCAAGCCTCAAGCGTCGTCATCTCCTCCGAAACCCTTTCGCCCGACGAGACGTGTCGTCTGGCGCTTGGCCTCGGCCGCGCGCGGCGGGTCCACAGGCTCGTGCGAGTGCGCCTCGTGGACGAAACCGCAGTCGCCTTGGAAAACACCGAGATCGCCGCGGATCGTGCTCCGGGGCTCCTGGAGCTCGCCAATTTCGGCCACGCATCGCTCTATCAGATCCTCCGCTCTGAATTCGGCCTGATACCCACCCGCGCGGAGCAGAGCCTGACGGCCAGCATCGCCGACGGCCAGACGGCCAGGACCCTGCACACCGAAGTCGGCGCCCCGGTGCTGAAGCTTACCCGCCTCACCCGCGATCAGAACGGCAAGGCGCTGGAATTCGTCCGCTCCGTATACCGGGGCGACTTCTTCGTCATGAAAATCAACCTCTCGATTGGAGCCGCCAACCCATCATGACTTCCGTTGCCGACGACTACCTTGCCGATCTCGCCGAGCGGATTTCGAAACTTCGCAGCGATCTTGCCGAACCCATTGGCCGCGCGCAGGAGGCGATCGTGGAGACGGTACGTCGCGATGGCCGGGTTTATGTGTTCGGCACGGGCCATTCTCATATGATCGCCGAGGAGGTACACTACCGAGCCGGCGGACTTGCGATAACCGTGCCGATCCTCGCCGCTCCCATAATGTTGCATGAGGGGGCAGTGACCGGCACCATATACGAGCGCATGGAAGGTGTCGTCCGGCCGATCCTCGACCGTTACGGCATCGGCCCGGACGATATTCTTTTCGTCTCGTCCAATTCCGGCATCAATGCCGCGCCGCTCGAAGCCGCGCGGTACGGGCGGGAAAAGGGGGCGCGCGTGATCGCGATCACGTCCCTCGACTATTCCACGGCGGCAGCCAAAGGCGGTACGCGCCTTGCCGATCTCGCCGATATCGTGCTCGACAATGGAGCGCCTCCGGGCGACGCGGTCCTGTCGGTTCCCGGAAGCGAGCTCAAGGTCGGCCCGGTCTCCACGGCCATTGGCGTGGCCATCATCAACGCGATCTTTGCGGGCGTCGCAGCGCGGCTTTCGTCTGACGGCGACGCGCCGATTTACCTGAGCGCCAATATGCCTGGCGCGAAGGAGGTCAATGCAAAGCTGGTTGCGCGATTCCGACCCCGGAATCCGCATCTCTGACAATGTGATTGGGGTGCCAACAGGGAAAAGGGAACCAACAATGAGAACGCTACTGAAAGCCGCGCTTGCGGGCGCCACTCTGATGACTCCGGCTTCGGCCGCACTCGCACAGGACAAGGTGGAGCTGACACTCTGGCATATGGAGCAGCCGCCGCATCGCGTTCAGCGTGTGCAGGAAGTGATCGATGCCTTCAACGCCGCCAATCCGGACATCGTCGTCAAGCAGGAGCCTCAGAACTGGGGCGAGGTCTATGCAAAAGCACCGGCTGCCATCGCGGCCGGCCAGGGCCCCGATCTCCTCTTCGCCATTCCCGACTTTACGCCGATCCTGAAGGATATCGGGGCGCTCAACTCCGTCGAGGACTTCGTCAAGGAGCTTGATGCCAAGCACGACTTCGTCGACAGCGCTGTCGAGGCCTACAGCTATGATGGCGGGGTCTGGGCCGTACCGCTCTACAATATGGCGATGAACCTCTGGTACCGCAAAAGCGTGTTCCAGGAGGCGGGCATCGAGGTACCGGAGACCTGGGAAGAGTGGAAGGCAGCGGCTGAAGCACTTTCCAAGGACGGCGTTTACGGTATCGGCCTGCCGGCCAACAAGCAGCTCTATACGGATCAGACCGTCTATTCCTTCATGGTGAACGGCGGTGCGACCGAGATCTACAACGAAGACGGCAGCCTGCGCTTCGACAATCCGGAAACGGTCGCCTCTTATCGGTTCTACGCGGACATGCAT
Source organism: Chelativorans sp. J32 (assembly GCF_000518985.1). GTDB lineage: Bacteria > Pseudomonadota > Alphaproteobacteria > Rhizobiales > Rhizobiaceae > Chelativorans. The sequence continues at coordinate 354,068 of NZ_JAEQ01000003.1, read as the reverse complement.
AAGATGTCGCCCGCAGATTCCACCTCTTGGACCTGGGGCGAGGCGGAGGCCTGCTTCTCCTCGAGAAGCTGCGCGATGGTGCTGCAGTTTACCGTCATCGCAACCTACGACACCCAGGCCGAAGGCGACGCGGCCGATCTTGGCGTGGCAGCCATCCCCCATGCCGAAGGCCAGGAGGGCCATAACACGATCTCCTATGCCAACGCCGTCATGATCCTCGCGAAGGACGAAGCCAAACGCGAGGCTGCGGAGAAATTCATCTCCTTCCTGTTGGAGCCGGAAAACTACGGCCGCTTCCTCAACATGGAACCTGGCCTCTTCATGCCCGTGACTGCAGATGGCGCCAAGGCTGAGAGCTTCTGGTCTGACCCGATGGTGCAGAAATACAAGAGCCAGATCGAGACCGTCATCCAGAATGCCGCGAATGGGCGCCTGTTCGGCTTCACCAGCGGCCGCACCTTCCCCTCCATCGCCGCGATCTCGGCACAGAACATCATCGCTGAGACGCTGCAGAACATGGTCGTAAATGGCCAGAGCGCCGAGGAGGCAGTGGCTGCCGGTCAGGCGCGCATGGAAGAAGTGTCAAAACAGTAAGGAAGCCGCGCCGGATGCTGCAATCCCGAGCCATCGCGTTCGCCTTCGTAGCGCCGGCGCTCCTCTTCCTCGCCGCCATTCTGGGATGGCCCCTGGTTCAGGCGGTCCTGCTTTCGCTGCAGGATGTGAGGGTAATCGGTTCGCCCGGCGCCTTTGTTGGGCTTTCCAATTACGAGCGTGTTCTCGGCGCGCCGGCATTCTGGCGCGCCGTCGGCCTCAGCGCCGTTTGGGTCTTGGCCAATGCCGTCCTTCAAACCGCGCTGGCACTTGCAGCCGCCCTGGTGCTCAACGAGAAGTTCCCGGGCGTGCGCATCGCGCGTACCTGGATCATCATCACCTGGATCGTGCCGACGGTCGTGGTCGTGGTCATCTGGCGATGGCTGTTCTCCACTTCGGGCGGCATGATAAATCCGCTCCTCCTTCAGGCCGGTCTCATAGAAAGGCCGGTGGGCTTCTTCGCAACCCCCTGGACGGCGATGGCCACTCTCGTTTTCATCAATTCCTGGCGCTGGTTTCCCTTCATCGCGCTCATGGTACTGGCAGGGCTCACACGCGTGCCCGAAGAGCTTTACGAGGCCGCGCGCATTGACGGCGCCAATGCCTGGGAACGCTTCAAAAGCATCACCTGGCCGCTGCTTGCTCCCACCCTTTCGGTGCTGGCCGTTATCGGCACGCTGCTCTCCTTCAACGTTTTCGACATCATCTGGCTTTTGACGGCCGGCGGGCCGGCCGGCGGCTCGCGCACCCTGCCCGTTCTTATCTATGAAACCGCCTTCAAGGGCTACCGGCTGAGCGAGGCGGCAGCCATCTCGGTCATCGCCACGGTCCTGCTCATGGCTTTCGCCATACTTGCGACACGCACTTTGGAGAAAGGGGAGGAGCGATGAGTCGTGGTCTCGGCTGGAATGTCGTTCTTGCCGCCTGTCTTCTTTTCTTCGCGGCTTTGATCGGCTTGCCCTTTTGGTGGGTTCTCACCGGGTCTATCAAAATACCGCAGGAAATCATCGCGCGCATGCCGACGATGATCCCTCATTCCTTTACGCTGCAGCATTACCAGAAGCTCTTTTCGGCTTCGGACTATCCGGTCTATTTGATAAACAGCCTTATCGTCGCGACCGCCTCGACCGTACTCACCCTGCTCCTTGCCCTGCCGGCGGCCTATGCATTCTTCCGATTGCGTTTTCCCGGCCGTGCAATCGCCTATCGGACGATCCTGCTCGCTTACGCCTTCCCATCGATCGTGGTCCTGATCCCGCTTTTCGGCCTTTTCGCCAAAGTAGGACTTGTTGATCGTCTGCCCGCATTGATCCTGGTCAACACAGCCTTTGCCCTGCCATTTGCGATCTGGATGCTTCGATCTTTCCTGGCCGGCATCCCCAAGGAGATCGAAGAAGCAGCCGTCATGGACGGCGCGCCGACGCTGACCCTGCTTCGCCACATCATGATCCCGCTGATTGCGCCGGGCATCGCAAGCGTCGGCATCTATGCCTTCATCACGGCCTGGACGGAATATGTCTTCGCTTCCGTACTCATCCTTTCCGATGCAAAGCGCACTCTGCCGGTCGGCTTCTCGGGCATTATCGGCCAGTACCAGATCGACTGGGGCCTGCTTCTGGCAGGTGCTTCCGTAGCTATCATTCCCGTCGTAACGCTCTTTGCATTTGTCGGGCGCGGCTTTGTCAGCGGTCTCACCGAAGGCGCGGTAAAATAGCACGGACCTGTCAATATCTTTAAGCAAACTGAAATCGCACCGTTACGTTGCCCTAAACCCAAATGCGTAAACATCCTTGAGATAGGCGCCTGCTTGCGTTCTCCTGAGCCCTGCCGGCGGATTGCCAGGCTCATGGCCGCGGCAAATCTCCGACGTTTCGTTTAGAGGGCGTTATGATAGTTTGGATTGCAAGCATATTCTTTGCCACGGCTACCTCGTTGCATTTTCCCGTTTCGGCACCATCCAACGCTATGGCAGTGTTGGAATGCGCGAAACATCAAACAGCCCAGCAGGCTGGTATCCTCAAGGCCAGGAGGTGGAGCGAATTCCGCAAAACTGAATGCGGCGGGAATGCCGCCATCGTTAAAAGCGATAGGCACGGCGCGGCGGTCCTGATGATGCCGGTAGATGCCGGCGAAGAAGTAACGTCGAGCATCAAGGTCCAGGAAAACACCGACGACGACATTAGTCCAGGGACAGGAGATGTTGTTTTCCCGTCTGCCATCTCCGAACAGTACTCAGACGAACCTCCGAGAACGGCACGCATGCTTACTTGCTTGGACCAGTATCGCGCCAATAAGGCCACCGGCGGCAATGGCGGCTTGAAATGGATCGGCATGAACAACGGCTATTATAAACAATGCAACAGCTGGTTGGCCGGGCGCTGATCTGCGGGACGGCAACATGGATCGGGTCGCTCCGTCAGGGAGGCCCGGAGCTTTCATACTCAGGCCGATAATCTCAAGACCTATCTGGCACCGCCGGCTTGATAATTGATGCGAGGAACGGCTGCCACCAGGGCCCGTCCCGTGTCCGACTTTGGATTGTCGGTCACCTCCGCTGAAGGTCCATGCTCAACGATCCGCCCACCATCCATTACGGCGATGTCGTGAGAAATCGCCCGCACCACGGCAAGGTCGTGAGAGATGAAGAGATAAGCGATACCCCTGTCGCGTTGAAGCGAAACCAGCAATTCCAGGATCTGGCTTCGGACCGTCACATCAAGGGCCGAGACCGCTTCATCGAGCACGATGAGATCCGGGCCGGTGGCAATGGCGCGAGCGATTGCAACACGTTGACGCTGTCCGCCGGAGATTTCGTGGATCGAGCGAAGCGCGAGCGCAGGGGACAGGCCCACCCGCTCCAGCAGCGCCGCGATATGGCTCGGCCGCTCTCGGCGCCCGGCAATCCGATGGATACGGAGCGGATCGCCGATGGCATCAGCCACGGTTGCGCGCGGATTGAAGGCTGTGAGCGACTCCTGGAACACCATCTGGAGATGCTTGCGCATTGCCCGAAGCTCAGCGCCTCTCAAAGCGCAGAGATCGGTGCCCCGGAATACGACGCTGCCAGCATCAGGCTTCACCAGTTGTAGAAGAACGCGAGCGAGCGTGGATTTGCCGCTGCCCGACGGACCGACCAGCCCCAACGTCCTGCCCCGATCGAGCGTTAGCGAGACATCCTTGAGCGCCGGCACCTGACGCGCTCCGCTCGGATAGGTCTTCGATAGGCCTTCGACCGACAGCAGCATCATGAAGCTACCATAGACGGTGTCGTCAGGTCGATGCTGCTCTCGATCAGCCGCCTCGTATAGTTCTCCTTCGGATCGGTAAGGAGACGCCGTGCTTCCCCCGTCTCCACAAGGCGAGACTGGTGAAAAACGGCGATGCGGTCGGCAAAGCCGGAAGCAAGCGCTATGTCATGCGTTATGAACACGAGCGTCGTGCCCGCTTCGCGCACAAGTTGGTTAAGCAAACGGATGATCTCGGCCTGCACGATCGTGTCCAACGCGCTGGTCGGCTCGTCGGCAATCAGTAATTTCGGGCCGGCGGCAATTGCCGCAGCGATGGCGATCCGCTGACGCTGACCGCCGGAGAACTGGTGTGGAAACGACCGAAGCACCTGCTCGGATCGCGGAATCCGCAGTTTTGCGAGCAGTTCTTGCGCCTCCGCCAAGGCTGCGCGCCAGCCCAGCCCCTTGTGCCGTCGCACCACCTCGGCAATCTGCTCGCCGATTGTCAGCACCGGGTTCAGACTTGCACTCGCATCCTGGAATATGAAACCGATATCCCGGCCCGCAACAGGCTCGCGGCCGAGCCCCGGCCATGAAATCACACCTCCCTGGACTGCGTTTTCCGGCAGCAGGCTTGCTAGCGCGAGTGCCAGCGTGCTCTTCCCCGAACCGCTCTCGCCGATGATCGCCAGCCGCTCGCCTTCGAGAATCTCGAGATTTACCGATGAAAGCGCGGCATGCGCCACTCCGCCCGCACGGTAGCGCACCGAAAGGCCGTGAAGGATAGCGATCGGCAGGCTCATGAGCGGATCCCACGCACAGCGAGGGCATTGTTCAAGCCTTCCGCGAAGAAGTAAACGCCGAGGACTGTGATAACGAGGCCAATGCCCGGGATGATCGAGAGATAAGGTGCGGAGCGAAGCACATTGCGGCCCTCCGCAATCATCGCACCCCAAGTGACCGTGTTCGGGTCTCCAAGACCGAGAAAGGAAAGGGCTGCTTCGATGAGCACGGCGCCCGCCACGATGACCGAGCTCAGCGCCAGCACAGGCGGTAGCGCATTCGGCAACACCTCGCGGAAGGCGATCTCCGCCGGGTGCATGCCGATCACGCGCGCGGAAGCGACATAGTCACGCTCGCGGATCGAAAGGACCTCGGCACGGGCAAGCCGGGCCGGACCAGTCCAGGCGCCGAGTGCAATGGCAAGCACCACGACAGGAAGAGAAGCTCCAAGGACGCTCACAAAGGCAAGCGCCAGGAGAAGGCCGGGTACGATCTGAAATGCTTCGACCACGCGCATCAGGACCTCGTCCGCCAAGCCCCCAGCCAGACCCGCGACGGTGCCTACGAGTGAACCGATGGCGAGCGCGACCAGAGCCGCGGCAAGCCCGACCGCCAGTGAAGCCCGCGCCCCATGGACAAGGCCTGCGAGCACATCTCTGCCGAGGCGATCCGTTCCCAGCGGAAACGCCGGATCGCTGAACGGAGGAACCAATGCCGGCCCTGCGATGGAGAGCGGATCGGCCGGGAAGAGGACATTCGCGAAGATGGCCGCTGCAATCGGCAGGGCCAGAAGGATCAGCCCAGCCAGGCCCTCGGGAGAGCGGATGAGGCGAGAGACCGTCTTCACGCCCTCCCCTCCGATGCGCCGACGCGAGGATCAAGCAAGGCGTAGGCGATGTCGACCAGAAGATTGATGATGAGCACCAGCACGGCACTCACGATGATGATGCCGATCAAAAGCGGCGCGTCGCGCCCAGCCACCGCCTCCTGCGCCAGCCGGCCAAATCCCGGTATCGCGAAAACACTCTCGATGACGACGCTGCCGCCCAGCATGGCCGCCGCCTGGAGACCAAGCATCGTGACGAGAGGAAGCAGCGCGTTGCGCGCCACATGCCTAAGCACGATCCGCCGCCGGGCCAGCCCTTTGGCCCGGGCTGCAAGCACGAAATCCTGCCGCCAGGTCTCGGCCATGCCGGCGCGCATCATCCTCAGGAAGAGTGCGAGATAAATGAGGCCCAATGCACTCACCGGCAAAACCAGATGACGAGTGATATCGATTGCCCGTGCCAGCCCCGTCTTGCCGGACGCGATGGTCTCGATCCCGGACGTCGGTAACCAGCGTAGCTGGACGGCGAAGATGATGATGAGCACAAGCCCGAGCCAGAAGCTCGGCACCGCATAAAGCGCAAGGGATCCGATCGAGAAGAACCGGTCAAACACGCTGCCCGGGCGCGCCCCGGCGATGATGCCGAGCAAGGAGCCCAGTGTGAAGGAAAGTGCGAGAGCAGCTCCCATCAGCCACATTGTATTCGGCAGCCGCTCGAGGATCAGGTCACGGATAGGTCGCCCGAACTGCACCGACCATCCAAGATCGAGATGCGCGAGCGAAGTGAGATAGACCCAGAGGCGCACCAGTGCCGACTGGTCGAGGCCGTAGCTCTCCCTGAGCGCCTGGACGAGCGCCGGATCCCCCCCGCCAATGGTGACGAGATAGGCGTCGACGGCATCTCCGGGCGCCAGTTCCAGCAGGAAAAATGTGCCGACGATGACGATGAGCAGCACCGGAATGCTGCTCACCAGTCTCCGCCTAAGCAATCGCAACGCCCGTTTCATATGGATCTCGATGGGGAGCGGTATTCAGCTGAATTCAGCCGGAGGAACACATACCCATTCGTACCCCTCTCTGACCAGGCAGGCCAGAGGGAGGCATGAAGGAACGCAGACCCTCTGCCGATGTCTCCGAAGGTTCCTAGACTTCGGTGTCCGCCCAGTTGGAAACGGCCCAGCGCGGATTGTTCGAGACATTCTTGACGTTGCTGCGTGCCACGGTAACGAATCCCCATTCCGCGACATTGATAAGCGGCAATGTCTCGGCGACAAGTCTCTGGAACTGCTTGAAGAGTTCAGTCCGTTCCGCCGTATCGACGGTCGTGTTGGCCTTGTCGATCAGCGCGTCGAGCTTGCCATTCTGGAAACCGCCCTGGTTCGAAAAGGGCACGCCCGCGGGAATGCCGCTCCTCACCAGGATTGTGGTCGAGATGGCCGGATCGCCGCGGAAGACAGGAGGAGCCACCGCCAGGTCGAAATCATGATCGGTGTAAACGGCCTTCTGGTGCGCTGCCGAATCATTGTTCACGATCTGCGCATCGATCCCGATCTTGGCCAGCGCCTGGCGCAAATAATCCCCGAACTGGCGAGTCTCGCTGAAATAGGGCGCGGGCAGAAGCTTCAGCGAAAAGCGGGTGCCGTTCGCGTCTCTGGAATAACCCGCTTCGTCCAGCAGCGCATTGGCCGTTTCGACGTTGAAATCGTAAGTCGGCACGGAAGGATCGTAGAATTCCGGCGCATTCTTCGGAACGATGCCGGTCGACGCGGTCGCGTAACCGAGAAAGATCGTGTTTACGACGAAATCCTTGTCGATTGCATGGGCGATCGCCTGCCGGACTTTCAAGTCTGCGAGTTCCTTGCGCCGATGGTTGATCTCCACGACGAGCTGATAGGTGAGCGCCTCATAGCCCTTGGTGTAGACCACGATGCCATCCACCTTGGAAATGCGCGCGAGATCGGAGAGGGGCACCTGGCTGAAAGCGGCAAGCTGGATCTCCTCGGCCTCCAGCGCGCCGGCAGCCGCCGCACGATCCGGCAGCACGCGGTAGATGATCTCGTCGAGCTTGGGCAGGCCCTCGCCCCAATAATCCTCGTTCCTGACCAGCCGGTAGTATTCGCCTGGCCGGTACTCCGCAAATTTGAAAGGACCGGTGCCGATGAGCTGGTTGTTCTTCGGGCTCGTCGCGATATCGGTTTCGTCTGCGAAGACATGCTTCGGTATCACCGCCGTGACGGCCGGAAGCGCATTGCGGATGAGCTGGAAGGGAGTAGGCTTGGAGAAGCGGAAGATCGCCGTATGCTCGTCGGGCGTATCGACCGCCTCCAGATTGGCGAAGACCAACCTGCCGAGATTTTGCAGCGGTTTCCAAACCTGGAGCGCGGAGAAGGCGACATCTGCCGAGGTGAAGGGCTGGCCGTCGTGCCAGGTCACCCCTTCCCTAAGCCAGAATGTCGCGAAAAGCCCGTCATCCGAGCCCTCCCACGAAACCGCCAGCCGCGGCGCAAGGCCCTCCGGCCCATCGTAGGAGGCTTCCGCCAGAGGCTCGACAATCTTGCTCGATATGAAAAACACGCCATTCGAGGCCACGATGGCCGGATTGAGATTCTTCGGTTCCGAATCCGCCGCCACGACAAGGCGCCCGCCCGGAGCCTGGGCGAAAGCGATTTTGGGCATCACGGTCGAGGCGAACAGAAACGTGCTCCCCTTGAGCAGCAAGCGGCGTGAGAGATCGTGAACAGTCATGGCATGGCTCCGAAAACAGCGCGGCATTCTCCCGCGCCCATGAGGATTATGTCCATTTCGGGGGAACTGCCAGTCTGATGGAGGGATAGAAATGCTTCCGAGAAGCGATGCAGGGGAAATTCCTGCCAGATGCCCCTTCGCCGACGTGAAACGCCGTCCACCAGTTGAAGCTTGGGATCACTAACGCTACCTGACTTCCATGAGGCATGGCAGAGGCGCTAGGATGGACGGCAGAGCAAGATTTCGAGCGGTGCGGTCTCGCAATATGACTTTCCGCTCCCTGGTCCTGTTCCCGGCAATTGCCGGGTTCCTTTCCGGCTGCGGGATGGGCGGGATGGCGAGTGCCGTTCGGACCACCGGCGAGAGCTTCGATCGTGCCGAATGCATGGCACGGGACGCAAAGGGGGAGCCTGCGTGCCAGACACCCCCGGGCGATCAGCGATAGGCTTCCACGCAATCGGCCATCGTTTCCGCAATTGGGTGCGTGAAGCGATGGGCGACGCAAGCTGCAGGTTCAGTCCGGCAGCTTGCGAACGGCCCCCTTGTCGGCGCTCGTGGCAAAGGCGGCGTAGGCCTTGAGAGCGGTTGTCACTTGACGCCTGCGGTTTTCCGCCGGCTTCCAGCCCTTGGCATCCTGCTCCGCACGACGGCGCGTGATTTCGGCATCGTCCACGGCCAGGCGGATCTTACGGTTCGGAATGTCGATCTCGATGAGGTCACCTTCCCGCACCAGGCCGATAAGCCCGCCATTGGCAGCTTCCGGTGACACGTGCCCGATGGAAAGGCCCGAAGTGCCGCCCGAGAAGCGCCCATCCGTCACCAGCGCGCAGGCTTTTCCAAGCCCCTTCGCCTTCAGATAGCTGGTGGGGTAGAGCATCTCCTGCATGCCAGGTCCGCCCTTCGGCCCTTCATAGCGGATGACGACCACATCGCCCGCCTTGACCTCATTGCTCAGGATGCCTTTGACAGCCGCGTCCTGGCTTTCGAAAACCCTGGCTGGGCCGGTAAAGGTGAGGATGGACTCGTCCACGCCTGCGGTCTTCACGATGCAGCCGTCCTCGGCCAGATTGCCCTTCAGAACGGCAAGTCCGCCATCCCTGGAGAAGGGATGTTCTGCGCTGCGGATGACGCCGTTCTCGCGGTCCAGGTCGAGTTCGTCCCAGCGCCGGTCCTGGCTGAAGGCCTGCTGGGTCGGCACGCCGCCCGGCGCGGCCATGAAGAACTCGCGTACCTTCTGACTGTTCGTGCGCGCAACGTCCCAATGCTCGATGGCATGGCCAAGCGTGGTGGAATGGACGGTCGGAAGATCGCGGGTGATCAGGCCCGCACGATCAAGTTCGCCCAGGATCGCCATGATGCCACCGGCCCGGTGCACATCTTCCATATGCACATTCGAAGTGGCGGGAGCGACCTTGCAAAGCACCGGTACCCGCCGGGAAAGGCGATCGATGTCCTCCATGGTGAAGTCCACCTCCGCCTCGTGCGCCGCCGCTAGTAGGTGCAGAACGGTGTTGGTCGAGCCGCCCATGGCGATATCGAGCGTCATCGCGTTCTCGAAGGCGGCGAAGCTGGCGATCTTGCGCGGCAGAACGCTCTCGTCGTCCTGCTCGTAATAACGGCGCGCAAGGTCCACGATCAGGTGCCCCGCTTCGACGAAAAGCCGCCGCCGGTCGGCATGGGTGGCAAGTGTCGAGCCGTTGCCCGGAAGCGCAAGGCCCAGCGCCTCGGTCAGGCAGTTCATCGAATTGGCGGTGAACATGCCCGAGCAGGAGCCGCAGGTAGGGCAGGCCGAGCGCTCGATCACCTGCACGTCCTCGTCGCTTACGCTGTCATCCGCGGCGGCGACCATCGCGTCTACGAGGTCCAGCGCCTTCTTCTGGCCGGAGAGGACGACCTTGCCCGCTTCCATCGGCCCTCCGGAGACGAAGACGGCAGGAATGTTGAGCCGCAATGCGGCCATGAGCATGCCCGGCGTGATCTTGTCGCAATTGGAGATGCAGACCATGGCGTCGGCGCAGTGCGCATTCACCATATATTCGACCGAGTCCGCGATCAGCTCGCGCGACGGCAGCGAATAGAGCATTCCGTCATGGCCCATGGCGATGCCGTCGTCCACCGCGATCGTATTGAACTCCTTGGCCACGCCGCCCGCCGCCTCGATCTCGCGCGCCACGAGCTGGCCGAGATCCTTCAGGTGCACGTGCCCCGGCACAAACTGCGTGAAGGAGTTGACGACGGCAATGATCGGCTTGCCGAAGTCGGAGTCCTTCATGCCGGTGGCGCGCCAGAGGCCGCGTGCTCCGGCCATGTTGCGGCCATGGGTAGTCGTGCGAGAGCGATAAGCTGGCATTTTCTTCCAGACGTGAAATCAGGACAGGACAGACCGGCAGCGCAAGGGCCACCATACGGGCTCGTTGATAAACCCCGACCAGGCGAAGCGCAAGCTTCACCGGCGCATCGCCGATGGCGGCGGTTCAAAAACCGAACCTGCGCTATATCTCCTTGGGGATTGCGCTTCGAGAACGAGTCGTTAATCGTCACGCCTGATGCTGCAACCTGAACCCTATGCAAGCTGTCACGTTCAAGGTCGGATACGGTGCCCGGATCGCCTCTCGCAAAGCCCTTTCAAAGCATCGACTTCCGCCTTCTCTGGACAGCGAGCCTGGTTTCCAATCTAGGCGGCCTTATCCAGGCGGTCGGCGCCGGATGGATGATGGCGACCATCGCCGCCTCCGACGACATGGTCGCGCTGGTTCAATCGGCAACCACGCTGCCTGTGATGCTCTTCTCGCTTGCGGCCGGAGCGCTGGCAGATAGCTTCGACCGGCGGCTCATCATGCTGGTTGCGCAGACCCTCATGACGATCGTCTCCGTCGCCCTGGCCGTGATGACCATCCTGGGCGTGATGACGCCTTGGCTGCTTCTTGCCTTCACCTTTCTGATCGGTTGCGGCACCGCGCTTCATAATCCCTCCTGGCAGGCTTCCATGGGCGATATCGTTCCCAGGGAAGACATCCCCGCGGCGGTTACGCTGAACAGCATGGCTTTCAACCTGATGCGCAGCGTCGGCCCGGCGATAGGCGGTGTCATCGTTGCCGCTGCTGGAGCAGCAATGGCCTTCGCGTTCAACGCGATTAGCTACTTACCGCTCATCCTGGCCCTTCTGCGCTGGAAGCATCGCCGGCTTCCGGCGTCCCTTCCCCGGGAGGCTTTCGGCCATGCGGTGTCTGCGGGCGTCCGCTATGTCGTGATGTCGCCCAACCTGCTGCGGGTCATCTCGCGAGGCTTCCTTTTCGGCCTTGGCGGTGTCGCGATCCTGGCGCTGCTGCCCCTTGTAGCGCGAGACCTTATAAGCGGCGGTGCCATCACCTACGGCCTCCTGCTCGGCAGCTTCGGAATAGGCGCGATCGGCGGTGCACTGCTGAACACCCGCGTCCGCGAGACCTTCAACAACGAGACGATCGCGCGCGGTGCCTTTGTCGTATTCGCGCTGAGCGCAACCATATTGGGCTTGAGCGGGCAGGTCTGGCTGAGCTGCCTCAGCCTGCTGCCTGCCGGTGCATGCTGGGTGCTGACCCTTTCGCTCTTCAACGTTTCGGTGCAGCTCTCCACGCCGCGTTGGGTGGTCGGCCGTGCGCTCTCCATCTACCAGACGGCGACATTCGGCGGCATGGCCGCGGGAAGCTGGCTTTGGGGTCTCGTGGCAGATACTTACGGGCCGACCACGGCCCTCGTCGCCTCGGCTGCCACGCTGATCTTCGCAGTGGTCATAAGCTTGCGCTTTGCACTGCCTGAATTCGCCAAGCTCAATTTGGACCCGCTGGGCGAGTTCGAGGAACCCGCCTTGAGACTCGATCTGCGCGCCCGCAGCGGTCCGATCATGATCATGGTGGACTATGAAATCGAGCAGCAGGACGTGCCTGCCTTTTTGGCGGCGATGGCCGAACGGCGGCGTATCCGGCTTCGCGACGGTGCGCGCCAGTGGGCGCTTCTTCGCGACCTGGAAAATCCGAACCTTTGGACCGAAACCTACCACGTGCCCACTTGGGTGGAATATATCCGCCACAATCTGCGCCGGACCAAAGCGGATGCAGAGATCACCGCAAAGCTCAGAAGGCTGCATCGCGGTGACCGGCCCCCTCGCGTTCACCGTATGATCGAACGCCAGACAGTCCCCATGCATGACGACATGCCGATTAAGGAAAATCCCGAAGTGCCATGATCCCGCTCCACCCTCCCTGAGGAGGGTGGGCCTCATTCATGTCGTTGATCCGCTCTGCGCGCTCGCCTGCAGTTCCTCTTCGGGGATATCGTCGAAGGAAGCATAGTTCAGGTTATAGAGCTTCGAATAAAGCCCGCCTCTTGCCATGAGCTGGTCGTGGTTGCCGGTTTCGATCAGCTGACCGTTCTGCAGGACGATGATGCGGTCGGCGCCCCGGATGGTCGCGAGACGGTGGGCGATGACGAGGCCGGTACGCCCTTCGAGCAGTTTCACCAGCGCCTTCTGGATCAACATCTCCGTATAGCTATCGATATTGGCAGTGGCTTCGTCCAGCACCAGTATTTTCGCGTCGGCAACGAGCGCACGGGCGAAGCTGATCAACTGACGCTGGCCGAGAGACAGGTTGCCGCCCCGCTCCTCCAGCATCGCATCATAACCGCCGGCCAGGGTCATGATGAAGTCGTGTGCGCCCACCGCCTTCGCCGCTTCGATGACTTGCTCGCGCGTGGCGTCGGTCATGTGATAGCGGATGTTCTCGAACACGGTGCCGGTGAAGAGGAATGGCTCCTGCAGCACCATGGCGATCTGGCGGCCGAGCGATTCCTGCGTGAGATCGCGCACGTCATGGCCGCCGACCAGAACCTGCCCCTGCTGTACATCGTAGAAGCGATGGACCAGCGCCATGGCGCTGGACTTTCCCGAACCGGTCGGCCCGACCAATGCCACCGTCTCGCCCGGATTGACCCGGAACGAGACGTTCTTCAGCACCGGGTGCTTGGGATTGTAGCCGAAGGTCACATCCTTGAACTCGACCGAGCCGTCCATGTCGGGCGAAAGCACCTTGGCGTCCGGCTTGTCCTGAACGTCCACCTTGACGTCGAGTACATCCGTCAGCCGCTTGCCCGAAGCCATGGCGCGCTGCATCACCGAATATTGCAGCGTCAGCGAGCGGATAGGGTCGAAGAAGCGCTGGATGTAGAAGAGGAATGCGACCATCACGCCAATATCGAGGCTGGCATTCACGACCATCGAGCCGCCGACCACGATCACCACGGCCATGGCGATGCCCGTGAGCGTGTCGACGATCGGCACCATCACCTGGGCGTATCTGGCGGCGGTCAGATGTGTCTTCAGATTGGCGTGCGCCTTGTCGTCATAAAGGACGAAGTTCACCTGCTGCCGGTCCATCGATTGCACGGCACGTACCCCGTGGATCGCCTCGGCGAGCGCGCCGTTCGCGACGGAGTTCGTCTCGTGCGCGGCCATGAAGGCGTTACGGGCGCGCGGCAGCCAGAAGAGCCGCACGATGAAGAGGACGGGCAACACGGAAAGCGTGAGCAGGCCAAGGCGGAAATCGAGCCACAGCATCACGACGACGATGCCGAAGAGCAGTGCGATGTCGCCAACCGAGAGCACGCAGGTTTCCAGGAATTCCTGCATGGAGTTGACGTCTCCCTGCAGGCGCGACATCAGCCGCCCCACCTCCGTCTTGTCCATGAAGGAAAGCGACACCCTCTGCAGATGACCGAACATCGCGCGGCGAATGTCGAAGAGGACATTCTCTGCCACTTTTCCGACCACGGTCTCCTGCGTGTAGCTGGCAGCATAATTGATCAGGATCGCAAGCAGGAAAGCGCCGCAGGCAATGAAGAGCGGCAGGAGGTCGATCCCGCCGAGCGCCATGCCGTGGTCGATCGCGTAGCGGATGATCAGCGGAATGACGAGCTGGGTGGCCGTGAAGATCAGCACGGCCGCCACCGCAACATAGACTTTGGCGCGGTAGGGCTTCACAAAGGCCCAGATGCGTTTGACGATGTTCTTGTCGAACGCCCTGCCGAACATCTCCTCTTCGATGCGGTGCGAGCCCACCACCGCGCGCGGCGGCCGGCGTCCGTCATCTCGCACATCATTGCGTTCGGCTTCCAGCTCTCCGGCATGGCCCTGTGCCATCAGCCTGCCTCCCCATACTCGTTCAGCACCTCGTCGCCCGGGCGCACCTGCAGATCGTAGAGGGCCTTGTAGCGGCCGCCTTTGGCCAGAAGATCCTCATGAGTGCCGCGCTCGACGATCTCACCGTTTTCGACGAACAGGATTTGATCAGCATGCATGAGGGAGCTCAGCCGATGCGCGATGATGATGGTCACCCGATCCTTCGCAAATTGGCGCATGGCCGACCGGATGCGCTGCTCGGTTGCCGCGTCGATGGCAGCGGTGGAATCGTCGAAGATGATGACCGACGGCCGCAGCATCATGGTTCGAGCGATGGTGAGGCGCTGGCGCTGCCCGCCCGAAAGCGAAACGCCGCGTTCGCCCACCACCGTCTTGTAGCCGGCCGGCAATCCGAGGACGTAATTGTGGAGCTGGGCATATCCGCTTGCGCGCTCGATACGCTGCTCATGCGCCCAGGGGTCACCATAGGCGATGTTGTTTTCGATGGTCGTGGTGAAGAGGAACGCATCCTGCTGGACCACCGCCACGGCCTTGCGCAGGGAGCCGAGCGTGACGTCGCGAATATCCTGGCCGTCGAGCGTGATCCGTCCACCCGTCACGTCGTAGAAGCGCGGGATCAGATGCGCGATGGTCGACTTGCCCGAGCCGGGAGGGCCGACAATGCCGATCGTTTCACCCTTCCTCGCCTCGAAGCTGACGTTCCTAAGGATCGGCCGTTCCGCCGCCATGGGATAAGCGAAGGAGACATCCTCAAACCGGAGCGTGCCGTTCTCGATCTCGAGCGGCTTTGCGTCCGGCGCATCCTTGATGGCCACCTCCATGTCCAGAAGACCGAACAGCCGGGAGCCACATGTCGACGCGCGTGCGAAGGAATTCACCATCAGACCGATCTGCCGGACCGGCATCTGCAGGATGGTCATGAAGGTGAGGAAGGTGGCGAGCGTGCCGACGCTGATTTCGCCTGCCATCACCTTCCTGCCGCCAAAGAGCAGCACCAACCCCATGGAAAAGAAGAAGGAGAACGTCATGGCCGACGTGTTGCGGACGCGAATGTTGACGCGCTCATGGGCAAGATCGAGCGCATTCTTGGAGGCGCGGTCGAACTTGAGCATCTCGTAGGCCTGGCTGGCGAAAGCTCGCACCACGCGGATGCCGCCGAGATTTTCCTCCATGACACGGCTCAGGACCGACAAGCGCTCCTGCAGATCAAGCCAGGTGGCGCGCAACGTGAGTTGCGTCACCGAGGAGCGCCACGCCACAAAAGGCACGAAGCTCAAAGCCAGAAGACCGAGCACGAGATCTGTCGAAAGAAGCAAATAGGCGCCGATGCCGATCAGCATGAACAGCAGCACGGCGCGGACCAGGCCGGTGGAAAAATACATCCGCACGCCTTCCAGATCGAGCATGCCGATGGTGATGAGATCGCCGGAATGCACCTGATCGTGGAACGAGAAAGAAAGCCGCTGGATCTTCTCGTAGCAGGCGAGCCGCAATTCGTAGCCGATATGGTGGCCCACAGCTTCGGCGAAATAGTTTTGCGACATGGTGAACAGGCCGCGTAGCGTACTGACCGCAAGAAGCAGCAGAGCGGAGGTCCAAAGCGCCTG
Source organism: Chelativorans sp. J32 (assembly GCF_000518985.1). Taxonomy (GTDB): domain Bacteria; phylum Pseudomonadota; class Alphaproteobacteria; order Rhizobiales; family Rhizobiaceae; genus Chelativorans. The sequence goes on along the minus strand of NZ_JAEQ01000003.1, from coordinate 338,117 downwards.
CTCGGCAACCGCCCCCGCCGCCCCTCCTGCGAAAACGCTCTGGGCCTGGTCGACCGCGCGGCCCAAAAGTTGTGGGATCGACAGCTGCAGGGTCGCTGCGATGATGGTCGAACCGATCGCAAACGTCACCTGCCAGGGATGGCGGAAATTCATGCGCGTGATGCGGGCCAGTATGTTGAGGCCTTTGCCCCAGCTCGCCGCATTCACATGCGCAAGCGCGTCCCGAGGCTTCGTCGCGCTGCCGATGGCTTCGCTACTCACGATGATGTTCCAGATTGATTTGGCTTAACGCGGCGGCGCGTCCGACGACTCGCCGTCAGAAATACTTCTCAGGCAATAAGGCAATGCTACGGCCTTTCAAGTACTTTTCCGCATGAGAAGCTGGAATTTCAAAGTTACTCTCGGCAGCCCGGGCCGGGCGTCGATATGTTGCAAGACGGCCACATATCCGGACGAACCGGTTCCAAGGGCTTGGCCTGGGCATCTTCTTTGTATAAGAAGCCTCCTCCCGTTTAGCCCTTCCAAGGAGGTCACGAATGCCAGCATTCGGCTCTTCCCATGAAGGCAGCGGCTTGATGTTCCGGCATCACGGTTAGGTCACAGACCGCCGGCCACGCCGGGTTCTCAAGGCGACTGCCGCCCGTGCGCCTCCACCAGGAAGCGCATTTTCATTAAACCGGCAGCGCTTTTGGACAGTCTTCTGTCCAACGCCATTCTTCAAAATCTCTATTTGGGACCGGATGCCCTGCGTATCCGGTGAACATCATGGCTTCTTTTCGCAATGCCCTCAAAGGCAATGCCTTTGGCGACGTGTTTCGTTTCTGTGGCCTGCATTGGCGCCGGCAGCCGCGCAGGCTGGCCGTCATCGTCGGCGCATTTCTGCTGTCTACGATGGCCGACGTTCTGACCCCGCTCTATTCAGGCCGGCTCGTTGACGCGGTGGCGCGCGGGGCGGCCACGGACGAACTGGCCTGGAACGCGGCAATCACCGCGTTTCTGGTGCTGCTCGGCCTTTCGGCCGGGGCCATCGTCCTGCGGCACATCGCCTTCATCGCGATCGTCAATCTTACGCTGAAGATGATGTCGGAGGTTGCGTCCGATGCGTTCCACCGCATTCAGCGCTTCTCGACCGACTGGCATGCCAACAGCTTTGCCGGCTCGACCGTGCGCAAGATTACGCGTGGCATGTGGGCGCTCGACCTCCTCAACGACACGCTCCTGATGGCCCTGCTCCCCTCGCTTGTCATGCTGGTGGGTTCCACCATCATATTGGGTTGGTACTGGCCTCTGATGGGTGCCATCATCGCCATAGGCTCGATCATATATGTCGCGCTGACGGTTTCCCTTTCGCTTGGCTATGTGGCGCCTGCCGCAAGTCTCGCAAACGCTTGGGATACACGGCTTGGCGGCGCGCTCGCCGACGCCGTCTCCTGCAATGCGGTGGTGAAGGCGTTCGGCGCGGAGGGGCGCGAGGAGCGGCGTCTCCTGCATGTCATCGGGAAGTGGCAGGATCGCACCCGCAGGGGTTGGGTGCGCGGTACGATCAACGGTACGACGCAAGGCGTCACGTTGCTGGTACTTCGGGCATCCGTGATCGGCTTTGCCATCGTGTTGTGGATGGGTGGCCGGGCGACGGCGGGCGACATAGCCTTCGTGCTTACGGCATTCTTCGTCCTGCAGGGCTATCTGCGCGACGTCGGCATGCACGTGCGCAACCTGCAACGCTCGGTCAACGATCTGGAAGAGCTCGTCGCCATTCATGGTGAGCCGCTAGGGGTGGAGGACCGGCCCGGCGCAAAGCCTATTCTCGTGCGTGACGGACAGATCGATTTCGAGAAGGTCACCTTCCACTATCACGGCCATGCATTGCCGCTCTACCGGGATTTCTCGCTCACCATCAGGCCCGGCGAGCGGGTCGGATTGGTGGGCCATTCCGGATCCGGCAAGACGACCTTCGTCAAGCTGATCCAGCGGCTTTATGACGTGACCGGCGGTCGAATCCTGATCGACGGGCAGGACATTTCGAAGGTCCAGCAATCGTCGCTCAGGTCGCAGATCGCGATCGTGCAGCAGGAACCGATCCTTTTCCACCGCTCGCTGGCGGAAAACATCGCCTATGCGCGACCAGGCGCTACCATGGCAGAGATCGAGCACGCGGCAAAGCTCGCCAGCGCGCATGATTTCATCGCCAGCCTGCCGAAGGGCTACGCAACGCTGGTGGGCGAACGGGGCGTGAAGCTCTCAGGCGGCGAGCGCCAGCGCGTGGCGATCGCCCGCGCCTTCCTGGCAGATGCTCCGATCCTGATCTTCGACGAGGCAACCTCGAGCCTCGATTCTGAATCGGAGGTTCTGATCCAGCAGGCGATGGAGCGACTGATGGTCGGGCGCACGACCCTCGTCATCGCGCACCGGCTCTCGACGGTGCGTTCTCTCGACCGCCTCCTGGTCTTCGACAAGGGGCGGGTCGTCGAGGAGGGTGACCACGCTGAGCTCATCCGGCTCGAGGGCGGCATCTACCGCCGGCTCTTCGAACGGCAGGCACTGGAGCTCACGAAGGGCTTTGCGTAAAGGACAAGATCAGCAGGCGCCGGGCATGTCGCCAGGCGCTCTCTGGCTCTGGCACCCCTGCGTAAAGCATGTAACAACGCCCAATGAGATTCCTCGGGCCGGTCTTCGCGGCCGGCCCGCCGAGACAAGAAGGAGACAGAGCCATGAAGACCCGTGCCGCCGTAGCCATTGCCGCCGGTAAGCCGCTTGAGATCATGGAAGTGGACCTCGAGGGGCCGCGCGAGGGCGAGGTGTTGGTGGAAATCAAGGCGACCGGCATCTGCCATACCGATGATTTCACGCTGTCCGGCGCCGACCCGGAGGGCCTGTTCCCGGCGATCCTCGGCCATGAAGGCGCAGGCGTCGTTGTCGACGTGGGCCCGGGCGTGACCAGCGTCAAGAAGGGCGATCACGTCATTCCGCTCTATACGCCCGAATGCCGCCAGTGCCCTTCCTGCCTGTCCCGCAAGACGAATCTTTGCACCGCAATCCGCTCTACCCAGGGCCAGGGCGTGATGCCCGACGGCACTTCGCGCTTCTCGCTCAATGGCGAAAAGCTGCATCACTACATGGGCTGCTCCACCTTCTCCAACTTCACCGTGCTGCCCGAGATCGCCGTGGCGAAGGTCAATCCGGACGCCCCCTTCGACAAGATCTGCTATATCGGCTGCGGCGTGACGACCGGCATCGGCGCCGTCATCAACACGGCGCAGGTGGAGATCGGCTCGACAGCGATCGTGTTCGGTCTTGGCGGCATCGGCCTCAACGTCATCCAGGGCTTGAAGCTGGCCGGCGCGGACATGATCATCGGCGTCGACCTCAACAATTCCAAGAAGGAATGGGGCGAGCGCTTCGGCATGACGCATTTCGTCAATCCGAAGGAAGTGGGCGGGGATCTCGTTCCCTATCTCGTCAACCTGACAAAACGCGGCGCCGACACGATCGGTGGAGCCGATTACACGTTCGACTGCACGGGCAACGTAACGGTCATGCGCCAGGCGCTCGAATCTGCTCATCGCGGCTGGGGCCAGTCGATCATCATCGGCGTGGCCGGCGCGGGCCAGGAGATTTCAACGCGTCCCTTCCAGCTTGTCACCGGGCGCGTGTGGAAAGGCACGGCCTTCGGCGGAGCGCGAGGCCGCACCGATGTGCCGAAGATCGTCGACTGGTACATGGACGGAAAGATCGAGATCGATCCGATGATCACCCACATTCTGACGCTTGATGAGATCAATAAGGGCTTCGATCTCATGCACTCGGGCGAGAGCATCAGAAGCGTGGTCGTCTATTAGCATCGGCAATCAAGGCCGTTTTCCTTATGAAACCGGCCTTTCGGACCTGGCTGAACGGCGGGCGCAAGTGTGGCCGCCACGCCTGCGTCTTTTCGTCCCTCGAAGGGCTTACCCTCGGAACCATGTGCCTGGCATGGGGGTTTTGCCGCAAACGGAGGGACGATCATGACATCGGAGAAAGAAGACAGGATCCGGCGACGAGCCTATGAACTATGGGAGCAGGAAGGGCGTCCGGAGGGCCGTGCGTGGGATCACTGGGTGCAGGCGGCGCGAGAGGTCGAGGCCGAAGAGGGCGGACAGGCAGATCCGGAATCCGCGGAAATCCCGCCTATGCCTGAAGATTTTCCGGAGAAGGAGGAAGCCTCCTCCAATAGTACCCGCCGTAATGGCGCCAAGACCAACAATGGCGCTCCCTCCAGACGCGCCAAGAAAACAATGTAGACGGGGCACCACTGCCCCGCGCCGAGCCGGAGCCTGCCTCAAGCGGATTCCAGCACGGCAACCGGAAGCTCTCTCCAAACCATTGAAAGCGGTATCTCCCGCTCTTCCACGACCTGCCCAGTCAATGTCCTGTAGCGCCCGGAGCCGCTGGGCAGCTGCAGCATCGTGCGCCCGAACGCGCTGCTGATCCAGGAGGGGCGACCGGGCTCGCAATGCCTGAGTACTAGGCGCGGCACCGCCACGACCACGCGCCTTCCTTCCAGGGCACGCGCATAGGCGATCGCGTGCATGTTCTCGTCGCCTGTGATCTCGACGGGCTCGTAATCGCCATAAGCGAAGATGCCTTCATGTGCGCGGCGAAGCCGCAACAGGCGATGCAGCAGCCAAAGCTTCGGCAGCCCCTCCCGCCAGCGCTCCATTGCTTCGGTCACGGGCATGTCGCGAACCTCGTGAAGAAGCTTCCGCCGCAGATCGAAATCGACGGCGCGCCGGTTGTCGGGATCGACCATGCTATAATCGAAGAGTTCGCACCCTTGATAGATGTCGGGAATCCCGGGAAGCGTAAGCTTCATGACGAGTTGGCTCAGGCTGTTGATGATGCCGGCCGGCTCGATGGTCGCAATGATGGCGCGCACCTCCCGCAGGAAACTTCGTCGCTCCGGCGCGAAGGCGCCACGAACGTAATCTTCGACGGCCTTTTCGTAAGGTTCGTTCTGGTCGGTCCAACTGGTTTGGCGCTTCGCCTCGCGCAGGGCCTTGGTCATGAAGGCGGAAAGGCGATCGGCAAGCTCCTGCAGGCCCGCCTCGTCCTGTAGGGAGAGGTCGGCAGGCCAAGCGCCTGCCAAAGCCTGGTAGAACAACCATTCGGTGCCGGGCGTAGGGGCAGGCCCGCGCGGCAGATTTGTGCACAGATCCTCCGCGGCCTCGTGCCAGCGTGTCACGGCCGCCGCCCACTCCTGGGGCATTTCGCTGATGACGGCAAGCCGGGCACGTGCATCCTCGCCGCGCTTGGTATCATGCGTGGCGGTTGCCGACAGCGCATGCGGCCAGATCTCCGCCCTCTTGATCATAGCCGCGTGAAAGACCTCGGGGTCGAGCCCGAACTCATCCGGCTCCGCTCCCACTTCGTTCAATGCGATCAGCCGGTTGAATTGATAGAAGACCGTATCTTCGACAGCCTTCGCCATCAGCGGCCCGGTCGTCTGCTGGAACCGGGTGACGAATTGTGCCCGCGTGCTTGAGCCGCCGGTGGGTTCGAGGAGCAGCGATGCGATGAAGGCGATCACCCGATCGTCTTCCACCTCGCGCCCGCGTTCCACCCGGCTCACCGCCTTCTCGATCACTTGCCTGTCTTCGTCGGAAGCGCCGTCCCCGTCGATATAGCTGCGATAGACCGGCATGGCGGAAGCAAGCTCCACGATCGCAAGCCGCAGGGCATCACGACCGAAATCGCGCGTGGCTACGTCCTCTGAGGCGATCGCTTCCGCAATGCGGACGAGCCCGTCCAATTCTCCAGCGAGATTGATGGTCAGGATCCGACGCTTGGCCGCAAGCACCTGGCTTGTGAACTGGGCGTCGTTGCCGGTGAACCCGGTCCAGCCCTTGTTCATGGCATCGCGGTGGCTTGACTCGACTTGCAGCGCGGTGATCAGCCGCGCCACCTCATATCCGGTGCTGCCCGCGCAATGCCATTCGCCGCGCAGATCCTCATCCGGCCCGAGGATCTTCTCCACCAGGACATAATTTAGGCCGGAGGCTTTCCGCAGTTCCGCCAGATAGGCCTTCGGATCGGCGAGCCCGTCAATGTGGTCGATCCGCAGACCGTCCACGATCCCATCCTTTACAAGCCGCAGAGGCAGCTTGTGAACGTCGGCGAATACGGCCGGATCTTCCACCCTTACCCCGATCAGATCGGCTATTTCGAAAAAGCGGCGATAGGTGAGCGCCTCTCGGGCGAGACGCCAATAGGCCAACCGCCAACACTGAGCTTCGTGAAGCTGGTGCAGGAAGTCCTTATCGTCGCTCGTCCTTTCCAGCATCAGGCCGAAAGCGGCGGGATCATCCGGATCGCTGTCCGGCAGAAGGGAAAGGGAGTCGGGCGAAAGCGGCAAGGAAAGGTCGTAATAGCCAAAGACCGGCTCACCCGTTTCCTCGTCCATACGGAGCTGGAGTTTGCCGTCTGCAAGTGCCTCGCCATAGGGTTCGCCCAGGACGGGCAGGAGCAGTTTCGGCGCATTCCAGTCGATGTCGAAATGGCTGGCATAGGCACTTTGCCTGCCATGCTTCAGCACGTCTCGCCACCACGGATTGGCCGTCGAGACTGCCATGTGATTGGGAACGATATCCAGAAGCAGGCCAATGCCGTGACCCTTCAACGCTTCTGCCAGGAGCGAAAACCCCTCCTCGCCGCCAAGCGTGGGGTCGAGCTCCTGGTGGTTGGCCACATCGTAGCCGTGAGTGGAACCGGGAGCGGCCGTGAAAATGGGCGAGGCATAGAGATGACTGATGCCAAGCTCAGCCAGGTAAGGCACGATCTCCGCCGCCCTTTCGAAGGTCATGCCTTCGCGGAATTGCAGCCGGTATGTCGCACAGGGAAGCGTCATCTGTCGCACGGTCTCTCCTGCCGGATCGCATCGATGACCGTGCGCAGGATGGATGCACTTCCCAATTCCTCGATCAAGACGGGAAGCTTACGCCGCCAGTTCGGATGCTCGTCCACAGTCCCCGGGATATTGGGCTGCTCGGTCAGGCCGAGCAGGTCTTCCATCTGTGCAGCGAAGAGATAGCTGGGCGAGCTGGCCACAAGGCGATGGATGCCGGCCGCAACGGCTTCGCTGAAATCCTCGCCCGCTTCGTATCCGCGCGCCCGTAACATCTCGATCGCCTCATTCTTCTCGCGCCGCCGCCGCTCGCGCTCCCGATGCGCCGCTTCCTCGTCGTAAAGACCTATCCGCTGGCGCTCGTCGATGTCGCTGCCCGTCCACCAGCCCGCAAGCGTGTTGGTGTCATGACTGCCGATGCACGCGAGTGCGGAACGTGGCCAATGTTCGGGCGGAATAAAGCCATGGTCGTTCCGCTCGAAATAGAAGATGCGATAGCCGAGCAGGTTTGCGTGGTCCATTTGCTCGCGAAAGCCTTCCGGCACGACGCCCAGATCCTCGCCGATGATGACCGCGCGGGACTGCTGGGATACCTCGCCAAGGACGCCGACCACCTCCGGCATGGGATAGAGGACATAGGCCCCCTGCCCGGCCGGAAAGCCGTTCGGGATCCAGAAGAGCCGGTAGAGGCTCATGGCGTGATCGATCCGGAGCGCGCCGGCGTGCCGCAGGATGGTTTCATAGGAGCGCCGCACCGGCCGGAAATCACGCGCTGCGATTTCCGAAGGCGACCAGGGGGCCAAGCCCCAGCGCTGGCCCTCGGGATTGAACATATCCGGCGGGGCTCCGATCTCCGCGCCCACCAGTGTCAAGCTGCGGTCGCTCCAGGTGGCGGCTCCATCGGGCGCAGTACCTACAGCGAGATCGAGATAGAGCCCGATGCGCATGCCGGCCGACCGTAGCCGTCCGGATACCTGCTCCAGCTGCTGATCGGCCACCCACTGAAGCCAGATCTGGAACTCGATCTCCTCCCGCCGTTCTTCCGCGAACCGCTTTACCGCTTCGCTTGTCGGATCCTGGAGCTCTTCAGGCCAGGCATGCCAACCCGTTCCGCCGCCCTGACGCACCATTTCGAGGCTGATTGTCTCGAACAAGGCGTAACGCCACAGGGGCTCGCCGCCCTTCTCCCTGAAGGTGGCGCTGCCCTGGAGATCGTCTTCGCGAGTGCGCTGAAAGATCCGGCGCAACACGGCAAGCTTGTGTTCCGCCACGGCTCTGTAATCCACCAACTCGCTTTGTCTGAGAGGCGCCAAAGCACTTTCGTCGAGATCGAGCGTTGTATCGAACCCCTTTACTCGATCCACCGCGATATAAAGCGGATTGAGGAAGGTGCGGTCACTGGGAGAGAATGGACTTGCCTTCTGCGGTTCGGCGGTAAACAGGGCATGCAGAGGATTGACGCCGAGAAAATCCGCGCCCATTCCAGCCGCGAATTCCCCGAGGCGGGCAAGATCCTCGAAGTCGCCGATCCCCCAGTTCCGCTGGGACCTCAAACCGTAGAGCTGGCAGGTGATGCCCCAAGCCCGGCCATGGCGCAGGAAGTCGGGGAGGAAACATGCGGCCCCCTGCGGCGCCTGCGGCGGAGGGGGAAATTGACCGTGAGGGTCATTGCCCTCTTCCGCACTCCCTTCCACGCCGAGAATGCCAAGGATCGCCCGCACCGCGTCATCCGAGGCATGTGAGATCGTGCCGTCCAGCGCTCGGTAGGATCGGACGATGCCGTGTGCGGCTGCAAGCCTGTCGAGTTCGTCGGTCATGTGTCGGCTTCTTCAGTTACGAGGAATGCCACACTGCGTTCCGGCAATGCCCCTCTCAGCAGCGCTGCCTCCACGCCCTGCCTGCTCTCGTAAATTGCCCTGGAACGCGCAAAGCCTTCTCCGGCAACAGCCATGTCGCTGCCGAAATTCGCCGCCATGAGCAAGAGGCGTCCATCCATGCGCCAGCGCACGGAGAAGGCCTTGTCTGCGAGCCGCTCCGCCTGCCCCTGCATCGAAGGCATCCGACCAAGATAAGGCACCAGATGCGCTTTGCGCACCTCCAAGAGACGACGGAAAAGATCGAGCCGCTTGCGCCCTTCTTCGGTCTCCACGCGATCCCAGTTCAACATGGATGCTTCGAAGGTGGTAAGCGCGTTGGGGTCGGGAATCCTCTCGGCCTGTTCGCCGCTGAAATGCCCGAAATCCTTGAACTCGCGCCGCCTCCCCTCCCTTACGGCGTTGGCTAGGTCCCCGTGGAAGTCGGTGAAGAAGAGGAAGGGATTTGTCTCTCCGAACTCCTCCCCCATGAAGACGAGGGGAACCTGCGGATTGAGGAGAAGCACCGCCGTCAGCAGTTCGACCGTTTCCTCGTCCGTCAAGACCGTCAGTCGCTCTCCGAACGCACGGTTGCCGATCTGGTCATGATTTTGCAGGAAATCGACAAAGGCAAGCGGCGGCTGCCCCGCGCTGGGCACCCCTCGCGGTTTTCCCTCGCGCGGAGCATAGGGCTCGCCCTGATAGCAGAAGCCTTCTGCCAGCGCCCGCGCGAGATGCCCAACGGAATCGTCCGCAAAGCCTGCATAGTAACCGGCATCCTCATCCGTCGCCAGGCAATGCGCTGCATGATGAAAGTCGTCGTTCCATTCCGCCGTGAAAAGAATCGGGCTGTTTGCGCTGTCACGCGGGTGGAGTTCCACGATGTTGCGCTCATCCTCGGTCATGAGATGAATATGCCGGTCCGGGAAAGTCGCGCGGATATTGCGTGCCATCTCTTCCAATATCGGCTTTTCGCTCTTGTCCTTGATTTGATCGATGGCATCGAAACGGAGGCCGTCGAAGCGGAACTCCTCGAGCCAGTAGATCGGATTATCGAGAAAGAAGGCACGAACTGCCGGCTCCTCGAAGCGGATCGCGGGCCCCCACGGGGTATGCCGGTCGGGGTCGAAGAAATCAGGAGCGTAGAGGCTTAGATAGTTCCCGTCCGGCCCGAAGTGATTGTAGACGACGTCGAGGATCATCATCAGGCCGCGCTCGTGCGCGGCGTCCACGAGCTGTTTCAAGCCGGCCGCACCGCCATAGGCCGAGTGGGCACAATAGGGCAGGACGCCGTCATATCCCCAGCCCCTGTTTCCCGAAAACTGGGCCACCGGCATAAGCTCGATGGCGGTGAAGCCTATTTCCGCAAGATAGTCCAGCTTGCGCCGAATCCCATCGAACCCGCCGTGCGGTGAGAAAGTGCCCGGATGGAGCTCGTAAACGACAGCCTCCTCCCATGGCCGCCCGGCCCAGTTCTCCGCTTGCCAATCGAAGGAGGAGCCCATCAACAGGCTCGGGCCGTGTACGTCGCTCTCCTGTGCGCGAGAAGCAGGATCGGGAACCGCCATGCCGTCCGGAAGGATAAACCGATATGCAGTTCCCTCCTCCAAGCGATTTGCTTCCAGTTCGAACCAGCCGTGATCGCGGCGTTCCATTTCGCGGTCGTCGTCTTCGCCAAGCCGCAGAACCAGCTTGTCCACCGCAGGCGCCCACAGCCGAAAAACGGCGGCGCCATCGTCGCGGAGTTGAGCGCCCCAGCGCGTCTGGAAGGAGGAATTGTTCATCGTACACGGCCTTCCAGCACAACCATCGAGCGGTCGGCGAGTTCCAGGGTATGCGGAGCACGCATTGCTTCCCATACCGGCCACTGTCCGGTGTCCGTACGCATCGTCACCTTCCATCCGGCAGCACCGAGTTCGCGCGGAAGATTGAACTCGAGCGGTTCGTGGAAGGCGTTGAACAGGATCAATATGCACGTGCCGCGCTCATCGCAGAGCATCAGCCCAAAGCATTTGAGACCGGGATCGGCCCAATCCTCGTCCGTCATCGGCTCGCCCGTCGGCCGCAGCCAGGAAACGTCGCGATACTTTTCCGCGACGATCTTTCCGTGCAGGAAATCCTTCAGCCGCAGACGCGGATGGGCGCGGCGATATGCGATAAGCCGGCGGACGAATTGGAGGAAGGCATCATCCTCCGGCTCCCGATTGCCCCATGCCAGCCAGTTTATCTCATTGTCCTGGCAATAAGCATTGTTGTTGCCGTTCTGCGTGCGGCCGACTTCATCACCCATGAGGATCATGGGCGTGCCCTGGGAGAGAAGCAGAGTGGCAATGGCGTTGCGGCGCATCTTGGCCCTGAGCGCCTTGATGTTCTCGTCGTCGGTCGGGCCCTCGACACCGCAGTTCCAGCTTCGGTTGTCGCTGTGCCCGTCGCGATTGTCCTCCTTGTTCGCCTCGTTGTGCCGTTCGTTGTAGGCGTAGAGGTCGTGCAGCGTGAAACCGTCATGCGCCGTGATGAGATTGACGCTCGCCCACGGTCTGCGACCTCGCCGGTCAAACATGCCGGCCGAACCGAGCAGACCGCTCGCGAGATCCGGCGCTGCCCGTTCGTCGCCGCGCCAGAAGCTGCGGACCCAGTCGCGATAGGCACCGTTCCACTCGCCCCAGCCCGGAGGGAAATTGCCGAGCTGATAGCCGTCCGGACCCAAGTCCCACGGTTCCGCGATCAGCTTCACACGCGACAGGACAGGGTCTTGCCGCACCGTATCGAAGAACACCGAGGATGGCTCGAAGCTGTCGCGCTCGCGGCCGAGCGCCGTTGCGAGATCGAAGCGGAAGCCGTCCACATGGCATTCCTCGACCCAGTAACGCAGCGAATCCATCACCATCTGCAACACGCGCGGATGCTTCAGGTTCAGCGTGTTTCCGCAGCCGGTCGTGTCGTAATAGTAACGAGGATCATCGCCGAGGATGTAGTAGCTGGCATTGTCTAGCCCGCGGAAGGAAAGCGTGGGCCCAAGCTCGCTCCCTTCAGCCGTATGATTATAGACCACGTCGAGGATCACCTCGATGCCGGCCTCGTGCAGCTTGCGCACCATCCGCTTGAACTCGTGCAGGCCGCCGCCCGGTGAAATGTAGCGCGGAGCCGGCGCGAAAAAGCCGATGGTGTTGTAGCCCCAATAGTTCGTAAGGCGTTTCTCGACCAGGTAACGGTCGTCGAAGAACGCCTGCACAGGCAGGAGCTCGATCGCCGTGATGCCAAGCTTGACGAGATAGTCAATCACCCGGGAGTCCGCGAGCCCGCCAAAGGTGCCGCGCATCTGTTCGGGAATGTCCGGATGGAGCGCGGTCATGCCCTTCACATGGGCCTCGTAGATGATCGTCTCTTCCCAGGGCCGATGCGGACGCACATCGTTGCCCCATGTGGCCGCCGTGTCCGTCACAACGCATTTCGGCATGACAAAAGCGGAGTCGCGTCGGTCCATCGCGAGATCCTGCCGTGCGCCGCCGACCCGGTAACCGAAACAAGCGTCATGCCAGCGGATATCGCCGATGAGCAGCTTCGCATAAGGGTCGATCAAGAGCTTGTTCGGATTGAACCGATGTCCCTTGGCGGGATCATACGGGCCATAGGCCCTCAATCCATAAACCTGCCCCGGCCGCATATCCGGAAAGTAACCGTGCCATACCTCATGCGTATATTCCGGCAGGGGAATGCGGCGGATCTCTCGCCGCCCCTGGGCATCGAAAAGGCACAGTTCGATCTTTTCGGCATGGGCCGAGAAAACGGCGACATTGACGCCGGACCCGTCCCAGGTGGCGCCGAGCGGATATGGAAGGCCAGTATCTACGCGCAAGTAGGAAACCCCTGTCATGAAGCACCGGCAAGCACGACGGCACCCAATGGAGGCAGCCTCAAGCTGGCTGAAGCCGGCCGCCCGTGCCACGGTTCTTCCGTCGCTGTAACGGTTCCATTGACGACGCCGGAGCCGCCGTAGCGCCGGTCGTCGCTATTGATGATTTCCTGCCAGCTTCCCGCATGGGGCAGGCCGATGCGGAAATCCTCGCGCACGACGGGGGTGAAGTTGCATGCGATGACGACGGGCCGCGCATCTCCCGTGCCCCTTCGCAGGTAGACATAGGTGCTGATGCCGGGGTCCGAAGCATCAATCCATTCGAAGCCTTCCGGTTCGCAATCCAGCTCATGCAGCGACCGTTCGTTCCGATAGATCAGGTTCAGGTCGCGAATGAGATCGCGTACGCCCTGATGCATCGGGTCTTCCAGATGGTGCCAATCGAGCTGCCAGTCATGGTTCCACTCCCTCTCCTGGGCGAACTCGCCGCCCATGAAGAGGAGCTTCTTGCCCGGATGGGTCCACATGAAGGTGAAGTAGGCGCGCAGGTTCGCGAATTTCTGCCAGCGATCGCCGGGCATGCGGCCGATCAGCGAGCCTTTCCCGTGCACCACCTCGTCGTGGCTAAGGGGCAGGATGAAGTTCTCCGAAAAGGCGTATATCAGGCCGAAGGTCATGCGGTCGTGGTGAAACCGCCGATGGATCGGTTCGTGGCGCATATAGTCCAACGTGTCGTGCATCCAGCCCATGTTCCACTTGAAGCCGAAGCCCAAGCCGCCCGCATAGACGGGCCGCGACACGCCCGGAAACGCCGTCGATTCCTCCGCGATCGAGGTGGCGCCGCGATGTGCGCCGAAAAGCGCGGTATTCGTGTCCCGGAGGAAGGCGATCGCCTCCAGATTCTCGTTGCCTCCGTGCACATTGGGGACCCACTCGCCGGGCTGGCGGCTGTAATCGAGGTAGAGCATCGAGGCTACGGCATCCACGCGCAGCCCGTCGATGTGGTATTGATCGAGCCAGAAGAGAGCGTTCGCCGTCAGGAAGTTCGCCACCTCGCGTCGTCCGAAATTGTAGATCAGCGTGTTCCAGTCGCGGTGAAAGCCGAGCCGCGGGTCGGCATGTTCGTAGAGCGCCGTGCCGTCAAAGCGGGCGAGCCCGTGCGCATCGGAAGGGAAATGCGCGGGCACCCAGTCCACGATCACGCCGATGCCTTCTTGGTGGCAGCGATCGACGAAACGGGCGAACTCCTCCGGCGTGCCGAAGCGGCTCGTCGGCGCGTAAAGCCCGACTGGTTGGTAGCCCCATGAGCCGGAGAACGGATGCTCGCTGACCGGCATGCATTCGATATGGGTGAAGCCCATCTCCTTCACATAGGGGATCAACTGATCGCCAAGTTCGTCATAGGTGAGGTAGGCGCCGTCCTCGTGCCGACGCCAGGAGCCGAGATGCACCTCGTAGATCGAGATGGGTGCACGCCGGTCGTTTTTCCCGATGCGGTGTTCGATCCACTCACCGTCGCTCCACTCCATCCGCGGCAAGCCGTGGACTATCGAGGCCGTAGCCGGAGGTATTTCGGCGCGAAAACCAACGGGGTCGGCTTTTGGTGGAAGCAGTTCACCACCGTTACCGATGATCTCGTATTTATAGAGCTCTCCCGGACGGACATCGGGCACGAAGATCTCCCACACGCCGACGCCTGGATGGAGCCTCATCTGGTGACGGCGGCCGTCCCAACCGTTGAAGTTGCCCACGACGCTGACGCGGCTCGCATTGGGCGCCCACACGGCGAAGCGGGTGCCTGCCACTCCGTCGCAGGTCATCGGATGCGCGCCGAGCTTTTCGTAGAGGCGCTGGTGACGCCCCTCCCCCATCAGATAAAGGTCGAGTTCGCCAAAAGTGCTGGGGAAGCGATAAGGATCTTCCTCTTCCCAACTCTCCCCCTCGCGCGTGAAGCGAAGCCGGTACCGGGGAACCGTCGGCTCCCTTGAGATCAGTCCTTCGAAAAAGCCTCGCGCATGGCGCTTAAGCAACTTGCCGAGGCTCTTGCCTGTATCCGGCTCGACCGCTTCTGCCGTTTCGGCTTCCGGTCGGAGCACGCGCAGCACGATCCCGGCTGCGGTCTCGTGCGGCCCCAGCACCGAGAACGGGTCGTTACACCTGCCAGCCACCAGCGCGCCGATGGCGTGCGGGTCGTCGAGCCTCCAAGGGGCCGCTTCGGCAGCGATATTCATCCGCTTCTCCCTTGAACCAGGTCGAGCACGCCTCGGACTGGAATGCCCACCCAATCCGGACGATTGGAGAGTTCGTAATTGATTTCGTAGAAACCCTTCTGCAGCAGGAAAAGTTCGAGCGATGCTTGCCACGCAGTCTCGTCTTGCGGCTGGTTCTGTGCGCCCGAAGCAGCCGCACGATAGCCCTCCAGGAATTCCTCGCTCATGCGGCGCTGCCATTGGCGAGCAAGAGCGGCGCTGTCGCGCGCCTGGTCGGGCAGACGGGCAGCAACCTGCCGCACCGCGGTCCACGCGGCATAGTCGAAGGAACGCAGCATGCCGGCAACGTCGCGCAAGGGCGAGCTTTTCCCTCGGCGCTCTTCCAGGCTTCGACGCGGCTCGCCTTCGAAATCGATGATGTAGAGGTCCTGCTTCGATACGAGCACCTGGCCGAGATGATAGTCGCCGTGAATGCGCGATTTCTTGCCGGAAGGCGCAATTTTGCTGAGTTCGTTCACGCGAGTGTCGATCTGGTGCTTCAATGAGAGAAGCTGCTCGACATTTTCCCTCGTATTGAGGGGCAGGCGGTCCCGATTGCGAACCAGCCCTTCCCGCGCAAGTGCGACCTGCTGCTTCAGGTCCTTGATCCAGCTCGAGATA
Source organism: Chelativorans sp. J32 (assembly GCF_000518985.1). Lineage (GTDB taxonomy): Bacteria > Pseudomonadota > Alphaproteobacteria > Rhizobiales > Rhizobiaceae > Chelativorans. Next base: position 322,661 of record NZ_JAEQ01000003.1, on the reverse strand, counting down.
TCCGAGCGGCGTATCGGCTCACAGCGGAATGCCGGCAAATCGGTCTCGATGGCGAATGCCGAATGCATTTCTCCGGTCCGCTCCCCGAGCGTGCGAAGCAGATCCAGCGGATAGAGGAACTGCGCTGTTTGTCCTTCTGTCGGCGCGCCGTTGCCCGCGGCGGGGGGCGCAAGCGTCTCATCCTCGATCTGCCGCTCGAGCGCATGCACGAAGACGCTCCAGGCATCGCCCTGGTTCTCCACGAAACCGGAAACGCTGGCGATAACCGTCTTCGCGCCGGCCTCCTCCTCATATTCCACCATCCCGAGGAAGGCGGGTGTGTTCCGGAAGCCGGCCACTTCCGTCAGGAACCGCGCCACCTCCACTTCCGGCTGGTCGCCAGGCCTCAGGCGCCGAAAAATCTTGAGAAGAACCTGCCGGTCGAATGCCACCGAGACGTTGCTCTGCTCTCCCATGAGCGGCGACGGTGGCTCCTCGAAACGAAGGGCCGAGAGTTGCTCATTGCCATAGAAGCGCAGGCGCCCGCCTGAGACCTCGATCTCCTGGTTCTCCTGCATGCGGCGCATCAGCTCGGCAGCGAAGCGATCGTCATAGGAGCCATCGATAAGGGCGCCGAGTTGCGGCCCCTTGCGCACGCGCGCAAGCGTCACCGAAAGCTTGGGCGCTCCGAACTGCACATTCTCCTCACCCCAGAGCACGGTCAGCGGCAGGAGATATTGCTGCCGTCCGGAAATAGAGAGCTCGACGTCTGCGATGGTGAGCAGGCCCGCCTCGTCGCCCAGCTTGGCGATTTCCCGGATACCGGCTGAGCGTATCGCCTCGCCCTTGGCCCCATACCAACGTTGCCGAAGCATGAATTGCGGCAGCACATCCTGCTCGAGCTGTCGCCGCTCGCGGCCCTCGAGCGCCCGCTCGATCCGGCCGCCCACCATGGTGAGCGTGATGAATTCCGGCAGCGGCTCCGGCACATTGCTATGCCAGTCCGGCGCCTGCGCTTCGCTCGCAAGCACGAACCAGAAGGTGCCGTAGCCGGTAAGTGTCAGCATATAGGGAAGATCGCCGATCGGCGGGAATGGCGACTGGCTGACGAGTTCGATCGGCACGCAGCCGCGATACTTTGAAAGATCGAGCTCAACTGCCTGAGGCGAGCGCGACAGATTTGCGACGCAAAGTATTGTCTCGTTGGCGTCGCTGCGTGTGTAGGCGAGGATGCGCCGGTTGCGCGGATAGAGCATCGTGAAGTCGCCACGCCCGAAAGCGGAGTGCTGCTTTCGCACTCCGATCATGCGCCGCACCCAGTTGAGCAGCGACGATGGATCTGCTTCCTGCGCCTCCACATTGATCGTCTGGTAGCCGTAGACCGGGTCCATGATCGGCGGCAGGTAGAGTGCTTGCGGATTGGCGCGCGAGAAGCCGCCATTGCGGTCGGGCGACCACTGCATGGGCGTGCGCACACCGTCCCGGTCGCCGAGATAGATATTGTCGCCCATGCCGAGTTCGTCGCCGTAGTAGACGACAGGCGTGCCGGGCATGGAGAAGAGCAGTGCGTTCATCAGCTCGATCTTGCGCCGGTCGTTCTGCATGAGCGGGGCAAGCCGCCTGCGTATGCCGAGATTGATGCGCGCGCGCATATCCTCTGCATAGGTGCGCCAGAGATAATCGCGCTCCCGATCCGTGACCATTTCGAGCGTGAGTTCGTCATGGTTGCGCAGGAAGATGGCCCACTGGCAGCTCTCCGGGATTTCCGGCGTCTGCCGCATGATGTCGGAGATCGGATGACGGTCTTCCTGCGCCAGCGCCATATAGATGCGCGGCATCAGCGGGAAATGGAACGCCATGTGGCATTCGTCGCCCTCGCCGAAGTAGGGCCGGGTGTCCTCCGGCCACTGGTTCGCCTCGGCGAGCAGCATCCGGTCCGGATATTTCTCGTCCAGCGCGCGGCGGATCTTCTTCAGGATCTCATGCGTCTCGGGGAGGTTTTCGTTGTTCGTCCCATCCCTTTCGACCAGATAAGGGATGGCGTCGAGCCGCAGGCCGTCCACCCCCATGTCCAGCCAGAAATGCATGATCTTGATAACCGCCTCCAGCACCCGGGGGTTATCGAAATTGAGGTCCGGCTGGTGGGAATAGAAGCGATGCCAGAAGAATTGGCCGGCAACCGGATCCCAGGTCCAGTTCGATTTCTCCGTGTCCAGAAAGATGATGCGCGTCTCGGGGTACCGCTCGTCGTCATCGTTCCAGACATAGAAGTTGCGCGCAGCCGAACCCTTTCGTGCGTGCCGCGCCCTCTGGAACCAGGGATGCTGGTCCGAGGTGTGGTTGATGACGAGTTCCGTGATCACGCGGATGCCGCGGCGATGGGCTTCGGCGACGAAACGGCGGAAGTCGCGCATCGTCCCATAGGAAGGATTGATGGAGCGGTAGTCCGCGATGTCGTAGCCGTCGTCCCTGAGCGGCGAAGGATAGAATGGTAGGAGCCAGATCGCGTTCACGCCCAGCCGCTCGATATAGTCGAGCCGCTGCATCAGGCCATTGAAGTCTCCCATTCCATCACCGTTGGAATCGTGGAAGGCCTTGATGTGGAGCTGGTAGATGATAGCGTCCTTGTACCAGTCCGGTGGCGTTGGGCCAGCGGGCGCCACAACCTGCAACGCTTCGTCCTCACCGGGCGCTGCGATCTCCGAAGCAAGCCTTTCCATGGTGTTCATCGGCGATTTCCTGGAGGTATCAGCCGCCAGGCCATGTATGGGCGCTGGTGCGGGTCGAGAAACATGTGCTGGACCTTCCCGGTCCAAGTGAAGGGCTGGCCGGTGACGAGGTCCTCCGCCTCGATCATCGCATCATCGGTCAACCCGAACTCCCACAGCGGCACCTCGAAATGGGCGCCGTGCGGGTTATGGGGATCGAGATTGATGGCAAAGAGCAGGAAGTTTGACAGGTCGTCCGTGTACTTCCCGAAATAGAGGATGTTGTCGTTCCAAGCATTGTAGAACTTGAGGTTGGTGAACTGCCGGAGCGCCGGGTTTTCGTGCCTCAGCCTGTTCACGAACATGATGTCGACCTTGATGTTCCCTGACCGGTCCCAATCCCATGCTCGGATCTCGTATTTCTCCGAATTGAGATATTCTTCCTTGCCCGGCATGGCCTCTGCCTCGCAAAGCTCGAACCCGCTATAGACGCCGTAATTCGTGCCTAGTGTGGCAGCGAGCATCAGCCTCACCCGAAAACCCGGGCGCCCGCTCGTCTGGAGGTAATAAGGATTGATGTCCGGCGTGTTCACGAAGAAGTTCGGCCGCATGTAATGGCGGCAGTCCGTCTGTGTGAGTTCCGTCAGATATTCGGTAAGTTCCCATTTCGTGTTGCGCCAAGTGAAATAGGAATAGGACTGATTGAAGCCGACCTTGGCGAGCCGCTTCATCATCTTCGGCCGGGTGAACGCTTCGGCGAGGAAGATCACGCCCGGATCGACCTGACGCACCTCCTCGATCATCCACTCCCAGAAGGGCAACGGCTTTGTGTGCGGATTGTCTACGCGGAAGATGCGGACACCCTTCTCAAGCCAGAAGAGGACGATGTCGCGCAACGCGTACCAGAGGCCGGGGATCGCATCGCGGTAGAAATGGACGTTGACGATATCCTCGTATTTCTTCGGCGGGTTCTCGGCGAATTTGATCGTGCCGTCCGGCCGCCAATCGAACCATTCCGGATGGTCCCTTATCCACGGGTGGTCGGGCGAGCACTGGATGGCGAAATCGAGGGCGATCTCGAGCCCATGCTCCCGCGCCGCCTGCACCAGCCTGGCGAAATCCTCAAAGGTGCCAAGTTCGGCGTGGATTGCATCGTGACCGCCCTCCTCGGCACCAATGGCATAGGGACTGCCGGGATCATCGGGACCCGCGGTGAGGCTGTTGTTGCGCCCCTTTCGGTTGGTGCGGCCGATCGGGTGGATCGGCGGAAAATAAAGCACGTCAAAGCCGAGATCGCGAACATAGGGAAGCCTGGTGATCACGTCATCAAAAGTACCGTGACGGTCCGGACTGCCTGACTGCGAGCGCGGCATCAGTTCATACCAGGCGGAAAAGCCTGCCCTTTCCCGGTCAACGAACACCGGGAAGATCGTATCCGTCTGGGTGAAGTTTACGCGCACGGCGAGGCGGCGCATCAACACCGCCATGTCTTCGCTCATCAAAACCGCAAGCGCATCGCCTTCCGATGCCGAGGAAGTCACTTCCGCCAGGAGCGCCTTTAGCGCCGAGCGGTCATGAGGGGTCCCGCTGGTGCGCACGCCGAGGGCCTTCTCGACCAGCAACCGCCCTTCCTGCAGTTCCAGCGCTATCTGCTGCCCCGCTTCGTGTTTCTTTGCGGTGTCCATGCGCCATGTGGCGAAGAGATCGCGCCAAGAAGCGATCCTGAACTCGTGATGACCAACCTCATCGAAGACGACGGTGGCGCGCCAGCGGTCATTCACGAGATGCCGCATCGGCGTCTCGCTCCAGGTCCTTTCGCCGCGCCGGCGATGAAGCACGGCGGCCGCTATGATTTCGTGGCCGTCGCAAAATATGTCGGCCTCGATCCTGAAACGCTCGCCGACAATCGTCTTGGCGGCGAAACGTCCGCCGTCAATTGCAGGTTCGACGGTTTCGATGGCGATTCGGTTTGCAGCAAGCTTTTGCAGGAGCGCCTGGCCGGGACGGTCCATTTCCTAAAAATCTCTCATCAGAATTTCCCCACGCTCAAGCCAACGCAGTCCCTGCGCGGTGGTTCCGTTGCAGAATCGAAGCAGGCGAAAATTTCGCGAACCGGAGCCGCCCTCGTGCAACAGATGAGGAGAAGCCGGCTCTCCCGCACGCACCTCTTCCTTGGGCAGGCGAGGTGTGCGATCCTCCCCTCCTCCCGACCCGGTTGATTATGGATCGGGCGAGGCTCCCAAGGGCACGACTGTCTCGAGGAACACGATGATTGCCTGGTCGATCTTCATCCCCGCCTGCTTCGCGCTGAATTGCGCGCCGGGGCCGAACAACATGCTGGCATTTTCGAATGGAGCACGCCTTGGCTTCCTGCCTGCGCTGCTGGGCGGATTTGGCCGCATGCCGGCGTTCGCACTGCTTATCCTGGTGACGATCGTCGGATTAGGCGCCGTCCTTGCCACCTCGGCAATGGCCTTCACGATCATCAAGATCGCAGGCGCGATCTACTTGATCTATGTGGGCGTGCAATTTTGGCGCAAGGCGAAGGCAATGGCCGAGGCGCAGTCCAAGGAATCGGCGCTCAAGGCGTTGATGCGCCGCGACTTCCTGATCGCCATCAGCAATCCGAAAGCCATAGCGGTCTTCACCGCCTTTTTCCCGCAGTTCATCGATGCTTCCGCGCCGGCATGGAGCCAGCTTGCCGCCATGGGCGGCGCCTTTCTCCTGCTCGAAGTGCTGGCGGTGCTTCTCTATGTGCTCGCAGGTGTGCTTCTCGGCAGGGCGCTGAAATCCGGTCGCATCTTCGCGCACCTCAATCGCCTGGTCGGCAGCGTCCTTATCGCGTCGGGTGTGTCCATGGCGCTTTCCCGGCATTAAGCACGATCATTGCGACGATGCGATCCCTGCCTAGCCGTTTCGGACCGGGGCATGCATAGGTGCCGCGGCGAGGGCAATTTCCCGATAGAGGCTGAGATAGCGCTGCTCTATCAGGTCCGGCGAAAACCTTTCCCATGCGGCCTTCCGGCAGACCTCGGGGTCGAGAGAGGATGCGGCGGCGATGGCCCGCGCCATGTCCGGCACGTCCTTGACGATGAAGCCCGTCCGCCCATGTTCGATCACCTCCGGAAGGGCGCCATGCGGGAAAGCGATCACCGGCGTGCCGCAGGCCAGCGCCTCGATGGCCGTGAGCGAGCTGGTCTCGGCAACCAGGCTCGGCACGATGGCACATCTGGCCGATGCGAGGAGCCGCCGCTTCCTGTGAAAGCCGAGAGGCCCGAGGAAGCGGCGCGCCGGAGCGAGCAAAGGTACTACTTGTTCGCGGAAATAGCGCTCATGTTCCTCATAGGGAAAGACCTGGCCGCCGATGAGCAAGGGCTGACCGGCGAGCCGGCAGGCTTCCATTGCTAGATGGATTCCCTTCTCCGGGCAGATCCGGCTGAGGACGATGGCATGATCGCGCTTGCGGCAGCGCGTCTCGAACAACTCGCGCGGGACGCCGTTCGGGATTGGAGGCAAGAGCGTGGCGCCCTCCGGAGCCGTCTTGTGCTGTGCTGCCGAAACACAGTGGAGCCAGAGATTCATGCGACGCTCGAAAATCCAATCCGGATACCAATCGAGCGGCAGATGCAGCGTTGCAAGCGTGGGAGCCTCTTCGGGCAGATAGGCATGAAAATCGATCCCATGCATGTGCACCAGGTCAACAGGCTCGCGCGCGAGGACTTCGCCGATAAGCCCGCGCAGCTTCGCCCAGGTTTGCTTCCGAACCAGGTCGTCTATGGTGCCTCCGGGCAGAGGCAGGGGCACAAGCTCCCCCGCCACCCGCGATCCCTCGCAGGCGATCGCGATGGAGCGATGGCCATTCCGCACGAGAGCCCTATCGAGGGCGGACAGCACCTGTTCCGCACCGCCCACCGCGTCCGGTCCGACCGGAGCAAAGGGATAGGCGACGCTGAGGACGGTCAGAGCCATTGCGGAAGTTCAAGTTCCCGGCTTGCCTTGTCGATGAGATCGGGCCAGTCGGAAGGCTGAAGGCCCCAATCGTAGTGGGCGTAGAGCACCTCGCTCGGCAGCTTGCGGAAATCGCAGGGCGAAATAGGCCGAAAGCGCTCGGTTTTCGTCTTGAACGATCCCAACACACGCTGCTGGGTGCCATGGGCCGCGAGCATCCGCTGCTTCAACTCGGCCGTCTCGTGGTCGAGTGCGATCATGTACTCCGGCTCCCCATTGGGAATGAAGTCCTGGAAGACGCTTTGTCCGCGCTTCATCCGATAAAGCGGAAACTCGAAAATCGCGGGCGGCGCCAGATTGCGCCGCTCCATCAGATGGCCCGCGGCCCGCACTGCAAAGGCCGTGGAATCGTGGTCGGGATGCCCGCCCTCGAACGCATGGGTGAAGACCGTGCCAATCTTGTGAAACTCGAAAAATTCCGCGAGCCGGGAAGCGATCTCGCCAAGGCGATAAGCAGAAGCCTGGTCGGGGATCCCGATGAGATGGCACGCCTCGGGCCTGACGCCCGCGATCGCCACCGCCGCTTCCACTTCACGCCGACGGGCAGAAGCGTAATCTTCGCGACGCGCAAAACCGTTCGCGTCCGCATCTTTCATGTCAGCCGGCGCGCCGTCCGTCACATGCACGATGCGAACACCCCGCATCCGCGCAAGTTGACCGCCGATCGCGATCGTCTCGTCATCCGGATGGGCAACCACCACCGCCACATCATGGCAGTCGAAGGAATATCCCTCCGGTGAGCAGATAAGTTCCAGCAGGGATTCGGCAGGCTCGAAAAGCTCCTCCTCGCTAGCAGCGGGCAAAGCCGTCATGCCGCACCTCGCATCCGGCCGTCCGCTCTTCCCGCGTATCGCTCGATCATAGAGGCGCAGAAATCCGCAAATTCCTGCGGCACTTGCGGGGCGCTGGTATGGTGGGGAGCGATCCCCCGATGCTCCGGCGTGAAGCAGAAGGTCACGGTGACATCGAAATCGGCGAGCGCCTCCATCTGCCGGTCGAACCAGTCGAGCGCATTCGGCCGGAAGCTGTCTGCCCAGGAAAGCCCCGTGCGCAGATATTTGACGCCGAGCCGCCTCATCCAGGCAACCGCCTCATCAAGCCTCGGATCCTCGAAATGGAACCATTGGCAGAGGCCGAATTCCGGTGTGCATTCGGCGAATTTCTCGAGCGCCGGCTTCGGTGTACCGTCTTCGCGGATGAGGCCCATATAGAAATGGCGGTAATAGGAGGACCCCTCCGCCTCCCTGTGCCGCGTGGTGGCGCCCCAGGCCTGCGGCAGATCGAAAAGACTGTACCACTGGATACGAGGGGCGCGTCCCTTCAACAGCTCAAAGGTGCGCTGAAGGCCCCATACCTGTACTTCTTCGGCGCCGAAGGTGGAAATGCCGACTTCGCTCACCCATACCGGCAAATGCGTCAGCAGCTGGATCTCCGCGAGCTTCTGCGGCCACTCATGGATCTGCCAGAGATTCCAGTCGAGCGGAAAGCCATGGACCGCGATGGCATCCAGGTGATCGAGCACCCCCTTGCCCTGCAAATTCTGGATGAAAAGCGGATCGATGGGCGAAATGCCGCCCAATACACGCACCACGTCGGGATTCACATTGCCGATCGCATCCGCCGCGAGGATCGCCATTTCCGCAAAGCGCGACCAGTCGGGATCGATTTCAGGATCCCAGTGGGACTTGTTGTTCGGCTCGTTCCAGATCATCGCAGCTTCGATCATCAGTCAAACCCCTCGTTCCACTTGCTTGAAGGACATTACGAGTTCACGGCGGTGTGCCAGTAATTGGCGCCCCGCGGGAGCGCCCGCCGTGACATGCGTGCCGGGTGCGGGAGCGCCCTCCTCGACCGCCGTTTGCCGCAAGAGGTCGTTGGCCGCGCGATATCCCTCGAGCGTGCCCACATCCACATAGGCTTCGCCGGCCTTGATGCCCCGCGCTTGCCCGCCTTTCGCAAGATACGCATTCACCAGCGTGCCCATATATTCGTCGGTGCGGTCGCGCTCGCGCCAGAGCGCCAGAAGCTCATGCAGGATGCGGCCCGGCATCTTGAACCCGCCCCAGATCCAGTTTGTGGAAGCATCCTTTCGCTTCACCTGGATTTCCAGCACATTGCCCGCCTCGTCCGTCTCCACCGCGTCGAATACGGTGGGGTTGTCGACCGGAAAGAGCAGGAAGGAGAGGACGCCGTCGGGAAGCGACCGATAACCGGTGGCCGGCATCCAGATCGTATCCGGCAGGCCGACAAGCACATGTTCCTCCGGAGAAACCAGCGGAGCGACGCGGAAGATTGCATCGCAAAGCCCGCTTGCCTCCGGTTGCACGACATAGGCGATGGAAGCGTTCCCGTAGGTTCCACCGTAATATTCCAGGATATCGGACTTTCCGGGCGCGATGACGAAACAGAGCTTATCCGCCCCTCCCTCAAGCATGCGCTCGCAAAGATATTCGCTGACGGCGCAAGGGCGTTCGGATCCGTCGGCAAGCCGGCTTCCTACCGGAAGAAGCTCCTTGGAAAAGGCCAGAGGCTGTATTCGGCTTCCGCATCCCGCAGCCGGAATAATTCCCCACATGGGAGTATCTCCCTGCACGTCTATGCCGCCCGACCGGCGGCGGCTGATCTGACGTCGTTGACGATGGCTTCGAAATCGGCAGCGCGGTGCTCCGAAGTATGGCAGGAAAGCACCCGATCCCGCGCGGCCTCGGCAATGCGCCGGAGTTCGGCATCGGTAAGATCAAGCGCGTCCGTCACGTCGTCAGAGGTAACGGCGGCCAGGATCTCGCGCCCCGGTTCCAAGAAAGCCTCAAGGCCGTCCCAGCAATCGGAGACGATCGGCACGCCACAGGAAGCCGCCTCGAACAGGCGCCCGGAGGGGCACCATCCGGTCTTTGCCATTGCACGGCGCGTGACGTTCAGCGTCAGCCGCGAGGATGAGTAGAAGGCGGGATGCTCCTCGGGCGGGAGATGCCGCACGAAATAGACATTGTCCGCCCAAGGAAAGTCCTGCGGATATTGCGCACCCGCGATCACGAAGCGTAGATGGGGCCGCCTTCTGGCGGGCTCCAGGAAAAACGCCTCAACGCCTGCCTGCCGGTCCTCCGCATAGGTTCCGATATAGGACAGATCCGCCTTGTAAGTTGCTGCGGGAGCGGTGGGCCGGTGAACGCACGGGTCCACATGGCCGTAGAGCGGCGCCACGATGCGCGCACCGAGCCGCGACTTCAAAGCGTCCAGCGCATCGCCGCCTGTATAACTCAGGACCAGATCGAAATCCTTCAGGCCGCGCGGACCGATATAGGTCGTGGCCTCCCCACGATCGAGCACGGAGAGCGTCACCGGTGTATCGAGGTCATAGAAGACATGCAGCGGACGCGGCGAGGAAAGGACGAGATCGGACGCGGCTATCCCGTCCGGACAATAGGATGTGACGAGCGCCACATCCGCATCTGCAAGATGCCTGCGCGCGATCGGAAGCGCCTCATCCCAATCTCCATAGAGGATCAGTTCTCCGTCTTCGATCTCGTGGAGATCCCGCGCGCCCGCGTAATATGGAAGGTCGCGCTCGAAGAAGACGACGGTCCAGCCACGCCGTCCGAGCGCTCGGACCAAGCCGCGCCAGAGAGTGGCGTGGCCGTTCCCCCAGGACGAACTGATGCTCAGGCCGAAGATGACGAGCTTCATGCAATGCCTCCCACGGTCAGCCGCACGGCTTCTATATTGCGTGAAACGAGGCTTGGGCCGTCTTTGTCGAAGGAAAGGGTGGTGATTGACGCCGGCGCGATCTCGAAGTCATGCACGCTTGAAAAAGGGATTCCGAAGGTCTGGCAAAGCGCTGCCTTGATCACATCGCTATGGCTCACCAGCACGAAAGTGTTGCCGGGATATTCTCCGCGCAGCCGATCCATGAAGCCGGTGATCCGGGCGGCGGTCGCCGCCATGGTGTCGCCTGCCGGCGTTGCCGCTGTGTCGCGCTCCTCGTTCCACAGCTTCCAGGCAGGATCCCGTTCGAGCTCCTCGAAACTGCGGCCGGACCAGCTCCCGAAATCGATCTCGTCCAGTTCCGGAGCGATCTCGCTCTCGACCCCTGTCTCACGAGCAAGGATTTCCGCCGTTTGCTGCGCGCGCAGCCGGGGGCTGGTGTAAACGGCATCCAGCTTCTTCCCCATGAGATGGCGACCGATCGCCAAAGCCTGCTCACTTCCGAATGGCGTAAGTGGCGCGCCGGCAAGCCGCCCGGTCAAGACCGCACCGACATGACCGTGCGAGGCATGACGCAATAGGTGGAATACCGTGTTCACTGCTTGAGACCGGTCGTTATCTCGTCCTCGCCGGAAATAAACTGCAACGTGCGGAGTCTCGCTTCCGCGTCCGTGAACTGCTCGGGCGGCGATTTCATAAAATAGCTGGAAGGTCCGACCAGCGCGCCTGCCTCGCCGCGATCCATCGCGAGCTTGGCGCAGCGCACGGCATCGATCACCACGCCTGCGCTGTTGGGGGAATCCCAGACTTCAAGCTTCAGCTCGCAGTTGATTGGCACGCCGCCGAAGGTGGTGCCCTCCATGCGGATATAGGCCCATTTGCGGTCCGAGAGCCACGGCACGTGATCGCTCGGGCCGACATGGATGTTCTCCGGTTCCATCGGCACCCCGAGCTGGCTCGTCACCGCTTGGGTTTTGGAGATCTTCTTCGATTCCAGCCGCTCCCGCTCCAGCATGTTCTGGAAATCGGTGTTGCCGCCGAAATTGAGCTGGTAGGTACGATCGAGCCTGATACCACGCTCGCGAAAAAGATTTGTGAGCACCCGGTGAACGATGGTCGCTCCGACCTGGCTCTTGATGTCGTCGCCTATGATGGGCAGGCCGCGTTCCTCGAACTTCTTGCGCCATTCCGGCCGCGAAGCGATGAAAACAGGCATGCAGTTCACGAAGGCGCAGCCGGCCTTCAAGGCTTCTTCCGCGTAAAAGCGTGCGGCCTGCTCCGACCCGACCGGAAGATAGGAGACGAGCACTTCCGTCTTGCTCTCCATCAACACGCCGGCGACATCGACCTCGGGCTCTTCCGATTCCTGAATCTCGTCGCGCAGATATTTACCGATGCCGTCGAGAGTTCTTCCCCGCGAGACGGGAACGCCCATTGGCTCCACATCCGCAAACCGGATCGTATTGTTCGGTTCGGCAAAGATCGCCTCTGAAACGTCGCGCCCCACCTTCGAGGCGTTCACGTCGAAAGCGGAGCTGACGACAATATCGTCGATGTGGTAGCCGCCGATATCAGCATTCATGATCCCGGGGATGGGGTTGTTGGAGCGCACGCCACGGTAATAGGCGAGCCCCTGCACAAATGAAGATGCGCAGTTGCCAACGCCGACAATACCCACGCGCACTTGAGCACCATGCATAGTCTCGTCTCCGTTCTGGCAAGGAAGCTGAGATCAGCGGTGTAGGCCCTGGCACCGCGCTGCTCCCTCCGGGCCGAAGGGAAACAGGCATGCCCCGATTTTGTTCCAGAGTTGAAGCTTGGAGCGCGGTAGAGCGCCTGGGCCACGCGAGCCGGCTACGTCGACAAACAACTGAAATCGCTCGGTTTCCGGGGACGGTCCGCGTAACGCCTTCTTTTGGAAGCCGGCAAAGCTTCAACTTAGCCCGGCTCCCCCAACCCCACGCGCCGATAGAGTTCGAGGCGGTGCTTTTCCCAATGATCGGCAATGCATTCGCTTGCAGGCCGATCATAATAATTCCATGGCAGCGAGCGCGCGTTAAGGCCCACGAAATGCGCCCCATGACGCCCGAGATCCGGCTGGTGCGGCCAAAAGGGAGAGCAGATCGAGACATCGGCGGTGGAAACGATATGAGCAGGCCGGTCGAGATCGAAGGCAACCGCCTGTAAGCCCTGCTCATCGAGCTCCGAGCGCAGCTTCACCGGATGCTCCTGGAGTACCCGCGCAAATGCGGTGGCGGGATCATAATGCGGCGGCAGGCCCCTGATGCCTGTATTGCGCGGCTCTGGCCGCGTGAGCTCAGCGAATGCACCGAGGGCAAGCTTTACATCCGCCGCGATCAGACAGCGGGGATCTTCTTCCTCCATCCAGGCGAAGACCGCCGGAGGCACGCTCCACAGTATGCAATCGTTGTCGAGCGAAAGCTCGTAGATATCGGGAAAGATCCTCAGCGGTGCCAGCTTCCATGCCACGCCCTCGGCCATGTCCCGGTCGAGAAAGTTCAGAAGAACGCCAGGAGGCCTGCCGGCAGGCAGCCACTCCACACGCTTCGGCACCTTGCCTGTCCTCTCCTTCGCCTCCTCCGGCGACAGGGAATTGACGACCACCGCCATTCCGATCTCCTCGCCGAAGGCGCGGAGCGCGCCCCACATCGAAAGGCGCAGCGCCTCGAAACCGCGAGGAGATACATCGCCAATTGTCCAGCGGATGCCGAGCATCTTCATCAGGCTGCCCTTTTTGCTGCTGGAGCGAGGCGGCGTGCATAAGTCGGGCAGTCCTTCGCACCCCAGCGATACTTGTAATCCTCCTGTCCGCGCAGGAAATCGAAACTGCGAAAGTTCTCGCCCTCCGCCTCGGCGACGGCGTGTCCGATGAGAACCGTGCCGAGCCCGAGTTTCGCATATTCCGGCTCGAAGCCGCCAATGTAGTAGAAGGCCCGCCCCTTTCCATGCAGTACGCACATCGCAGCAACGATATCTCCTCGCAGTCTCATCGCATAAAGGCGAAGGAGCCCCGCTCTCTCCATCAGCGGTGCCGCCTCCCTGAGCCAGGCGAGGATGCGGCGATCTGCGAAGATACCGGCCTCTTCACGCTTCTCCCAGCGACGCGTGTGCAATTCGGCCAAGCGCTCCACGTTTGCTGCGCTCGCCCGTTCTGGCCCTGCGATGCCGGCGCGTGCGGCGCGCTTCCCGTAATAGCGCAGGTTCTGGCGCATGTTCGGACTGAGTTCGGCCGGCAGCGAAAGCAGGGCGCAGCTTTCCGAAAAGGCCAAGCGGTCCTCCCACCCGCCGGGCGCAGGCACCCGCAGCAATGGGGAGTTCTCCGGGAGCTGAAAGAGGTCGAGCGCCGCTTCCATTTCGGTAAGCGCATCGGCCAATGTTCCCGGCTCGAGGCCCGGATCGAACACCCCGCCCAGCCAGTCGGACGTTCCGGCGCCCCATAGGAGCAGCCTGCCGTCCAGGCGCATGAACGGAAAAAGCCCGACAAGCCGCCCATCTTGTCGCAACGTCAGGATGACGTTCTCGCCATCCTCGAAATGTCTACGCCAAGGAAGCAGCCATGCAGGGCTCTGGAACGGGGTTGCCTGCGGATCGCGGTGCCATAGCTCCCACCATTCGTCAGCCAGGGAAGCGGCTTCGGTTAATGTGTCCAACTGCATGGCCAAATCCAGCGTCGTCAGGCCCAAGTCCGCTATGGATCCTTTCAGGTCTGTGCGAAAGCGGATGCTCAGCCGATCGGCGGCGGATCGACCGCGAAGCCGCGCTCTGCCCTGCGGCAGAGATAAACCTCGCGCTCCGGATGCTCGACGATCTCGAAGCCGCTGTTGCGCAGCATCGCCTCGACCGCCGCACGGTTTGGAAAAAACCAGTTCGTCGGGTCACCCGTGTAGCGATGTTCGATGAAATGGAGCTTCGGAACGTCGGGCCGATAGAATAGATTCTCCTCCGAAAAGGGATAATCCTCCTCAATATCCGCTATCGCGTCGGATCCTCTTTGAAGGCACTGGAAGAGCATCTGATCCTTCGCGACATGTTCGTAGATGAGGTCAAGCGCCAGCAACGGGTGCCGCAAATGATAGAGGACGCCCATGAAGATCACCAGGTCGAACTTCTCCTTCAGCCGCCCGATCTCGTAGACGGACATCTGCTGGAACTCGACATCCGCACCCAACTGTTCAGCGGCGAATTCTGCCTGCCGCAGGTAATGAGGATCGCTGTCGATGCCGAGCACGCGGCCGGCATTCCTCCGCTTCATCTCGATCGCGTAGAACCCAGCATTGCAGCCGATATCGAGAACGGAGCGTCCTTCCAAGTCCTCCGGAATGATATGCGCGAAGCTCTGCCATTTGAAATTTGGATAGTCTCCCAGGAAGTGGTCAGGAGCTGTTTCGATGCCTCCGATGGTCATGTTCTGGAACCACGGACCGAGTTCGGCGATCCGCCGCGCAATATCGTTCTGAAATGCCGTGTTCATCTTATGCTGTGTTCCTCATCCAGGGCTGTCTCCCCTCAATCCGGAGGCGGCGAACACGGAGAGACGGCGCGGTCGTGCCCGCCTCTCCGGCTGCGCAAGGATTCAGCTAAGTCTTTGCTGCCCGCGCAGAAAAACTTCCCAGCCATGAGAATGTTCCGCTACCGCAAGCGAGCTAGACGGCTAACGAGCAATCCCCGGTATGCCGCTAAACAGGTCAGAGAAGGTCGCGCGCGGCGAGATTGCGCATGAGTGCAGCGGCTCCAAAGGTCCATTCCGCGCATTCGGTCGAAAGACGCACCGTATTCCTGAGAACTCCCAGCTTCTCGTTCGAGATGCTCACCACATCTCCGATCTTGTGCGTGAAGCCCTGACCCGGCACATCGCGATCCTCTATGGGCGCAAACAGCGTTCCGAGAAACAGCACCAGTCCATCGGGATACTGGTGATGCCGTCCGATGGTCTGCGAGACGAGATCGAGCGGATCGCGGCTGATCTCCTTCATCGAGCTACGACCCTTGAGGACGAAACCGTCCTTCCCCTCGACCAGAAGCCGGAGTTCGGCGCTGCGCACATCCTCGATGCCATAAGCATCATCGAACAGGCGGATGAACGGCCCGATCGCGCAGGAGGCGTTGTTGTCCTTAGCCTTGCCCAGCAGCAGAGCGGACCGGCCCTCCACGTCGCGCAGATTGACATCATTGCCGAGCGCCGCCCCCTTCACCCGGCCACGACTGTCGACCGCCAGCACCACCTCGGGCTCGGGATTGTTCCATCGGGATACAGGATGGAGGCCTACGGCCGCTCCCCACCCCACCGAAGACATGGGTTGACCCTTGGTGAAAACCTCCGCATCCGGCCCGATTCCGACTTCGAGATACTGAGACCAGACACCTTCTTCGATCAGCGCCTGCTTCACGCGCGCGGCCTCTGGTGACCCGGGCACGAGGTTGTGCAAGGAAGCGCCAATAATCTCCCCCACGCGCATACGAATGGCCGCTGCCCTTGCCGGGTCGCCCGCTGCCCTCTCCTCGATCACCCGCTCGATCATAGAGCGGGCGAAAGTCACGCCGCATGCCTTTACCGCCTGCAGATCACAAGGCGCGAGCAGGTGAAGTGCGTCGGCTCCTCCTTCGAGCGAGTTGGCGGCGATTTCCTCGACCGAACCGAGATCCCTCCCGTCTGCGCCTTCAAGGAAGGAGACAGGATCCTCCATCTCGAGGAGATCGCGCATCGTCGGTGCCTGGCGGGATGTGATGTCGAGAAGACGCCCCTCACGCAGCGTCACGATCGAAGGCCCAAGGACATCCGGGCGCCATACGCGCCCGACGAAATGTCCGCAGTTCATTTCCTCGGTTTGCAAGGTCATCGCGCTACCTCCCAACAGTCTCCCGCCAGCGACCCTACACTTACAAGACTCGCTTCGAAAGACTGGCTGATTTTGGCGCAAGTTCCGCAGGGAAAGCTTTGCAGCGCCCGCCCAAAGGTCTAAACAGACTCCATTCGCCGCGGACCACGTCCGCCATCAGCCGAAATCGAGGATACGATGACGACTCACACACCTCCCTATCGCGCCGATCATGTCGGTTCTCTCCTGCGCCCGGCAGCCGTGAAGGAAGCGCGGAAGAAATTTTACGAGGACAAGTCCATTTCGGCGGAAGAGCTCAAGAATGTGGAAGATGCCGCCGTTACCGACATCGTGAAGATGCAGCAGAACATCGGCTTTCAGGTCGTGACCGATGGTGAACTGCGCCGCTCCTTTTGGCACTATGACTTCATGGGCGATCTCGAAGGCCTGGATCTGGTGGAGCGCGAGGGACAGCAGGGACTCCAGTTCCACGGCGCCAGCGTGCGTCCGGTGTTCCCGACCATTACCAGCCGGCTGGACTTCCCTGACGACCACCCGATGCTCGATCACTTCAAGTATCTTGCTTCGGTGACGAAGGTCACGCCGAAGATCTCCATCCCCGGCCCGAGCTGCTGCCATTTCCGCGTGGCCAAGGCCGACATCCTGCCCAAGGAATACCAGGATCTGGAGGTACTCTTCGCGGATCTCGCCCGCACCTATGCCAAGGCGGTGCAGAAGTTCTACGAAGCCGGCTGCCGGTATCTGCAGACGGATGACATCTATTTCGCCTATCTCTGCGATCCGAAGATTCGCGAGGAGAAAAAGGCCGACGGCCTCGATCCCGATTGGCTGATCGACAGATACGCCTGGATGATGCATGAGGCGATCAAGGACCGGCCGGCGGACATGGTGATCGGCATGCATATGTGCCGCGGCAATTTCCGCTCCACCTGGGTGGCCGAGGGCGCCTACGATCCGGCAGCCGATGCCATTTTCAACAAGACCGGCGTCGACATCTATTTCATGGAATACGACACCGAGCGTGCGGGTGGGCTTGAGCCGCTGCGCCTTCTGCCCAAGGGCAAAAAGCGCGTTCTGCCGGGCTTCATCAGCACCAAGGTGCCGGAGCTTGAGTCCCTGGACGATCTTAAGCGCAAGTTCGACGCCGCGAGCAAATATGCCGATCTCGACCAGCTCGGCATCGCACCGCAATGCGGCTTCTCTTCGACCGAAGAGGGCAACAAGATCACCGAGGATGACCAGAAGCGGAAGCTGGAACTGGTGATCAAGACCGCGGAAGCAATCTGGGGAGAAGTGTAAGCAAAAGGGCGCAGCGCGAGAAGAGCCGCGCCCAGGTTCAATTCATAAGCCGGGCAGCATGCTGCCCGGCTTTTTGTTGGTCCTTGTTTGGGGACAACGCACAAACGAAGCCGACTAACGCCGGGCCGCCGGCACTGTTCCTGCTGCTGCATCGGCACGGCGATCGGACAACGATCGAGCGCTCGATGCAGCGTAGCACCCTATGCGTTCGGGTGGGCACTCGGCGCGGCATTGTGCCAGGCCGTCGGATCAAGATTGAGGTCCTTGAACTTTTCCGGCACCAGCACCGGGCGGTCCACACCGGCTTTCAGCTGCTCGCGAAAATCCCGCAGGATGCGCATGGCGACAGGAAAGAGCATCATGATCGCAAGCAGGTTCACCAAAGCCAGGAGCCCCATCAGCGGGTCGGAGAAGAAGAAGACCGCCGTTGCTCCCGGCGCGGTGGCGCCCAGAAACACAAGCACGACCACTGCTAATCGCAGCGCATGGATCATGACCGGGTGCGAGGTCATGACGGTCAGCGCGTTCTCGCCCAGATAGTAGTTGTACATGATGGAACTGAAGGAGAAGAGCAGGATCGAGAAGGTCAGGAAATATTTCGACCATTCCCCGACATGGGATACGAGGGATTGCTGCGTCAGCACCACGCCGTCGATATGCGCAGCCCCGGGCACGTAGACGTCGCTGAGCAGAATGATGAAGGCCGTGCACGAGCACACGATGATCGTATCGATGAACACCGAGAACGACTGGGTGATGCCCTGGCTGATCGGGTGGCGCACATCCGCCGTCGCCGCCACATTGGGCGCGGAACCGAGCCCTGCCTCATTCGAGAAAAGCCCGCGCCGCAAACCCTGAGCGATCGCGGCTCCCATGCCGCCGCTTACAGCCTGCTCGAAGCCGAAGGCATTGGTTACGATCGTCCACAGAACATGCGGCAACTCGGTGATATTGAGCAGGATGATCACCAATGTCATCGCGATGTAACCAAGCGCCATAACGGGAACGACGATATCGGCCGCCTTGGCAATTCGCCTGATGCCGCCATAAACGATGAACCCCGTGATGGCGGCCAGCAGAAGGGCGGTCCATAGCCGCTCGATTCCAAGGCTATCCTCGACCGCGCCGGCAAAGGTGTTGCCCTGAAATGCATTGAATCCCAGCCCGAAGGCGGCGATCAGGCAGACTGCGTATAGAATGGCGAGCCAACGATACTGCTCCCCGAGGCCGTATATGATATATCCTGCCGGCCCGCCGCGAAAGGTCCCATCCCCGACGGAGCGTTTGAAGAGCTGCGCCAGGGATGCCTCGACAAGGCTGGTGGCCATTCCCACGACCGCTATCGCCCACATCCAGAACACCGCGCCAGGGCCACCCCGTTATCGCTACGGCCACGCCGGCTATATTGCCTCCCCCAACACGCCCGCCAACCGACATCAACAGTGCCTCGCGGGCGCTGATAGCGTTCGGGTCGGCACTTTGAACTTTCGACGACAGAACCCGAAACATCCGGCCGAAATATGCCAGCTGGACGAAGCCGCTCGCCACGGTGATGAACAGGCCGAACACCACCAGAATGGGGACAAGCGACCAACCCCAGGTCAAACTTTCGATGAGCTCGAAGAACTTCACAATTAAGTTCACAGTGCGTATCTCCGATAACAAATTGATTTTGCATAACCATCGGACCCCATTCGGCATCCGCGGGGGACCGTATACTTTACAAACGGTATCCTGCGATAGTCGCATATGTATGTCTGAGGAAAAATTATAAGCGCCTGGTTAGGCTTCCATCGACCGCATCATATCACGGTGACGAAGGCGATATCCTTATCCATCGCTATATCGCAGATGGAACAGCACAGGCAGCGTGCATCGCTTATGGACGTTTGTGAGGCGCGCGAATTTGCCAGCAGTTGCTCTTGTTTAGCCCTTCCGGTTACCAAATCTCTGCTGCGTCGGCGCCTTCCCTGAATGGAGGCTTGCAGCTTGAGGCGACAAATGCCCCGCACCCATGCCGACCGTCTGGCGCCGGCAGGGAAAGCCGCGTACCGCCTCCACGGGGCGGTTGCTGAGGAACGCTTCTTCAGTCGGATGCGGTCATCCGGCCCGCGCGATCTTGCCGCTGGCTACCCCGAGGTGCCGGTCCATGGCGGAAGCATCCGCGAGAAGCGACGCGCTGTCGCCTTTCCAGGCGATCGCACCGCGCTCCAGCACCACCGCATGATCGGTGAGCGGCAGGACCTTGCGAGCCTTCTGCTCGATGATGATCGCCGACATCCCCTCGCCCGAAATGATCTTGCGCAACGCCGCGAGCAATTCGTCGACGATGACGGGAGCCAGGCCTTCAAGCGGCTCATCGAGAAGCAGCAATTTCGGATTCAGCATCAATGCGCGAGCAATCGCCAGCATTTGCTGTTCGCCGCCGGAAAGGTGATTGCCAAGATTGCCTCTCCGTTCCTTGAGGCGCGGAAACATCGTGTAAGCGCGTTCCATGTTCCATGGACCCGGCCGGGCTATGGCCGTCAGATTCTCCTCAACCGTCAGCGAACGGAAAATATTGCGTTCCTGGGGCACCCAGCCGATTCCCGCCGCGGCGCGCTTCTCGGGCTTCATGCGCGTGATGTCGGCCCCCGCGAAATGGATCCTGCCGGAATGGAGCGTCGTAACACCGGCGATTGTGTCCACGAGGGTGGTCTTGCCGGTACCGTTGCGGCCCAGCAGCGCCAGCGATTCGCCTTCTCCAAGCGTAAGATCGATCTCGGAAAGAACGCGCGCTTCGCCGTAGCCGGCAACAAGCTTTTCGATGCGCAGAAGCTCGGCCATCAGGCATCCTCTCCAAGATAGATGGCCTTCACGCGCGGATCGGCAGCGATCTCAGCCACCGTGCCTTCGGTAAAGAGCGCGCCGGAAACCAGAACGGAGATCCGGTCTGCAAAGGAAAAGACGAGATCCATGTCGTGCTCGATCAGAACGACGGTCACATCCGATGGCAGTGCGCGCACGATCGCAAGCACCTCATGACGCTCTTCCTCCGGCACACCGGCCGCGGGCTCGTCCAGAAGAAGCACGCGCGGCTTGGCGGCAAAGGCAAGCGCCATCTCCAGCAGCCGCTGCTTCCCGTAAGGCAGGCGGGATGTGCGCTCTCCCATCACGTCGGAAAGGCCGAACCGCTCCAGAAGCGCGGCAGCCTCGTCAACCACCTGCGGATATCGGACGAGGGGTTTCCAGGCGGAAGCGCCCAGCTGTTCCCGCTCGTTGATGGCCAATACCACTGCTTCAAGCGGCGTGAATTCCGGAAAGAGCTGATTGACCTGGAATGTGCGCGCCAAGCCCCGGCGCACGCGCTGGTGCGGAGGAAGGTCGGTAATGTCCTCTCCCTGCAGGATAACGCGTCCCGATGTGGGTTTCAGCGCTCCGGTCAGCAAGTTGATGAGCGTGGTCTTGCCTGCACCATTCGGGCCTATCAGAGCATGCCGGGCGCCCTGCTCCACCGAGAGCGAGACGTCGTTGGTTGCGACAAAGCCGCCGAAGCGCTTCATCAGATTGCGGGTTTGGAGCACGGCGCTCATTGGCCGCCTCCAATCTTCGGTCCCGGGCGCCAATTGGCGGCGCGGGCGAGAGCCCGCTGGATCGGTGCCGGCAGGAACGTGTGCCAGCGGGTGATGTTCTCACGGCCGACCATGACGATGATCACCAGAACCAAGCCTATCCAGAACATCCAGTATTGAGGCGTGATGACGGAAAACCAATCGCGCAGCAGAGTGAAGATGATCGCGCCGATGATCCCGCCATAGAGGTATCCCACGCCGCCCAGCACCAGCACCAGGAGCACATCTGCCGACCGGTGGAATGCAAGCACGTCCGGCGAGACGAAACTGGTCGTCTGCGTGAGAAGGGCGCCGGCAAATCCCGCATAGACCGCAGCGATCGTATAGATCACGACGATCCGGCTCTTGGCCGGCACACCCACCATCGCCGCACGGACGCGGTTGCCCTGGACGGCCTTCAACGACAGGCCGAACGGTGAGTTGACGATCCTCCGGGCCGCCCAGGTGGCGAGGAAGAGCACGACGAGCGAATAGATGTAACCGGTGCGCCCCCAAAGATCGAATTCGAAGAGCCCGAGGATCGGCCCCACCGTGAAACCTGAAAGCCCGTCTGCGCCTCCGGTCAGCCACGCCATCTGGTTTGCAAGCTCGGCAAGCATGAGTGCGATGCCCAGCGTGGTCATAAGCCGCGTAAGATCGGAGCCGCGCAGCACGAGGAAACTCGTGACGAAGCCGAGGAGCCCGCTTACAAGCCCTGCCACCAGCAATCCGGTGACCGGTTCGGGAAAGAAGTGCATCGCGAAGAGCCCGGCCACATAGGCGCCGAGCCCGAAGAAGGCGCCATGGCCCAGCGAAACGATGCCCGCATAACCGAGCACCAGATCCAGCGACACCGCAAAAAGAGCGAGAATTGCAATCTCGGTGAGAAGCAAGGCCTTGGAAGGCAGCATGAAAATGAGCGCGATGGCGACGAGCCAAAGCACGATCTCGTAGGCCCGCCAAGCGTTGCGCCGGCGCAGTTGCGTTGCAGCCACATGCTCGGGGCCGGTGCTGGAAACGGCCGCCGTGGTTTCCCCGATCACTGTCATCGACCGCCCTCACGCGCGAAGAGGCCATGGGGCCTGAGCACAAGCATAATGACCATCACCGCATAAATGACAAATGCGCCGATCTCGGGCACGTAATACTTGCCTGCCACATCGGCGATGCCCAGGAGCAATGCGGCGAGGAAGGGGCCGGTAATGGTCGACGTGCCGCCGACGGTCACCACGATGAGGAAATAGACCATGAACTTAAGCGGAAAATTGGGGTCGAGCCCAAGGATTTCCGCTCCCATCGCACCGCCAAGGCCCGCGAGGCCGGAACCAGCGGCAAAGGTGAGCGCAAAGACCGTCGAGACATTGATGCCAAGTCCACGCGCGACGCGACCGTCATCGACAGCGGCGCGGAGTTGGCTGCCGAATCGTGTCTTCGTCAGAGCGAGTTGCAGGGCGACGACCAGCACGGCGCAGACGATGGTTATGAAGAGCCGATACCGGCCAACGCCGATGCCGAAGATCTCCGTGCGTCCGCTCAATTCCGGCGGCAAATGGATGAGTTGCTGCTGGCCGCCCATGAAATATTGCACGGCAGCCACCGACATGAAAACGAGGCCCACCGAGAACAACACCTGATCGAGGTGGGAAGCCGAATAGAGACGGCGGTAGAGCGTCCGCTCCAGCACGACGCCCACGACCGCCATGGCGAGGAACGCAATGGGCAGGCAGAGATAGAAGGAGACGCCGTAGCGGTTCATCAATACGACGGTGATGTATCCGCCGGCCATCGCGAATGCGCCATGCGCCAGGTTGATGAAGTTCATCAGCCCCAGCGTGATGGCAAGCCCCACGGCGATGATGAAGAGCAGCATTCCATAAGCAATGCCGTCGAACAGGATGGTCAGCATAATACCGCCCGGCGTTCACAAGAAACGGCGGGGAGCTTTCTCCCCGCCGCAATAGATGACACGGTTTCCTATTGGTCGGAAGTCTTGGCCGGATCCTTCACAGCCTCATAGGTCGCGAACTCCACATTGTAGAGCTCTCCGTCGACTTCCTTGACCTCGCGCATATAGATGTTCTGGATAATCTCACGCGTTTCGGGATCGATGGAGACCGGGCCGCGCGGGCTCGTCCAGGAAAGGCCCTTCATCGCTTCGATCAGGGCATCGCCGGTAGCGTCGCCCCCGGTCTTCTCAAGCGCCGCATAGACGAGATGCATGGCGTCATACCCGCCGACCGACATGAAATTGGGGCGCATATCCGGATAGGCAGCCTTGTAAGCTTCGACATAAGCCTTGTTTTCCGGGCTATCATGTGCCGTCGAATAATGCTGGCCGGTGATGGCGCCGAGCGCCGGCTTGCCCATGTCGTTCAGGATATCATCGTCGGTCACGTCACCCGTCGCGATGAGCTTGATGCCCGCGTCCGCCAGGCCACGATCAGCGAACTGCTTCATGAACAACGAGCCGACACCGGAAGGAAGGAACACGAAGATGGCGTCCGGATCCGCGTCGCGTACCCGTTGCAGGTAGGGCGCGAAGTCCGGATTCTGCAGCGGCACGCGGACTGCTTCGACGATCTCGCCGCCCTTGGCGGTAAACTCCTTCGTGAACCAGGTTTCCGCGTCGATCCCCGGACCGTAGTCCGAAACGAGCGTGACAACGCGCTTGATGTCGTTTTCGGTGGCCCAGGTCGCCACCGGCACCGCCGCCTGCGGCAGCGTGAAGCTCGAGCGGACATAGTAGTCGGACTGCTCGGTGATCGAGGATGTAGCGGCCGATGTGATGATGGCAGGGATCTTCGCCTGGCCGATCACGGGCGCGACCGCGAGCGCAAGCGGCGTCAGACCGAAGCCGGCAAGCACGCTCACTCCATCATTGACGACGAGTTCCTGTGCAATGCGGCGGGTCTGGTCGGCAGTGCCCGCATCGTCACGCAGGATGAGCTCGATCTTCTTGCCGGCAACCGTGTCGCCGTGCATCGCCATATAGGTCCGCGCGCCGGCTTCCACCTGGCGCCCTGTCGAGGCGAAGGGCCCCGTCATGGGCACGATCAGCCCGACCTTGACGGTCTCCTGCGCGAAAGTGGGCGCGCCTGCCAGCGCCGAAGCGGCAAGGCCTGCCGCTGCAATCAACATTCTTCTTGTGATCATCGCTTCCTCCACTCGGTTTTTGTCAGCGGTGAAATCCTGCACCGCCTTTGTCTGATTCCGGCACGGACCGGAAGGGAAAAGGTTCTAGGCGGAGACCAGCGCCAGCCCCGGAACACGGGGGATCAGGCTGCGGTCTTCGCCCAACACGAATTCCATGTTCTGGCGCGCGAGCCGTGCGTGCTCGCGTGCAAGCGCCTCCGCCCTGCTTCCTTCGCGCATTTCTATGGCGGCAACGATCTCCCTATGCTGCCATTGCGCCCGCACGAGCGAAAGCCGGAATGCCAGCACATCCTCCTGTTTTTCCAGGAAGGCGCTGGGCGAGGCGAAGGGCAGCCGGCCGGCCCGCTCCACCTCGCGGCGCATCATCTCGCTTCCAGGAAGCTCGGCCAGGGCGGCATGGAACTCCGCATTGAGCTCCACATACTGGTCGAACAGCATGTCTTCCGGCCTGTCCCGGAAGCACTTGTCGAGATCCGCCACGAGCTGCTTGATCGCCTTCATCTTGGCCGGCATCACGCCGCGCTCGGCGGCAAGGCGGGCCGCCGTTCCTTCCATGACGCCGCGCAGCTCTATGGCGTCGAACACGTCCGCCATCGAGAAGCTTCGCACCGAATATCCGCCGGAAGGAATCTGCTCAAGCAACCCCTCCTGCTCAAGCCGCGCGAGGGCAGCCCGCAGGGGTGTCCGCGAAATGCCGAGCCGCTCTGCAAGCGCAGCTTCCGAAAGCCGTTCACCCGGCGCGACCCGGCCGCCGAGCACGAGATCGCGCACGCCGAGAAGCGCCTTGAAGGTCTGACTGTCCCGTTTTCCGTCCGCCGCCCGTCTCATCGGCCTGGCGCCTCGAACCCCTTTGCATACCGCCCGCTTTCGGGCCCACCCCGAAAGCGCAGAGTATCTCGTGTGTACAGTTCTTCAAGCATCTGTCTAACCGTCACAGGGGCGATTCCGGCCGTGCACCAGAACCGCCCCCAACTTTTGGCAGTCTCAGACGCCCTGCTTCGTGCGCCAGCTCTCGGCGTAGTTCTCACGGGCGTCGCGCGAATAGGGCACCGGCGCAACCTTCACGCGGATCTCGAGCTGCTTGTGGCGTTCCACGGTGGTCTTCTGCGAACCGCCATTGGCCTCTGGCTCGCCCCAGACGAGCGTGAGCACGTCGCCCACCTGGATATCCGGATCGACGGTACCGAGCGACAGCATCGAGCGCTCGTTGAAGCTGTAGCCCGAGAACATCGAGAAGCCCACGGTCTTACCGTTCTTCATCACCGCGTCGTAATTGGCGGAAGCGTAGTTGGAAAGCGGAAGGTCGATATATTTGTAGTTCTCGATGCCCGGCTCCATCATGGAGCGGAATACCTTCGCCACGTCATCCGCATTCCACGCAAAGGTCACCTTCTTGCGCTGCGGTTGGCCTGCGATCTTCTCGAGCGCCTCGCGGCCGATGAAGTCGTGATCGAATTTCACGAACGGACCGTAGCCGAGTTCATAAGGCGTGACATAATAGTCCTCGATCCTCTCGGACACGAAGCTGCCGCCGATCGAGCCGGTGGCCTCGTAACTGTCCGCGGGAAGCCACTCGCGATAAGCTTTCATCTCCGGATCCGTGTAGACGGCCGGCAGCGGCGAGGGAATCCAGCCCGATTCGAGGGTGTTCGTGGCATAGGCGCGCGATCCCACGGGCACGATGCCGAACTCCGCACCTGCTTCCAGGATTGCGGCGCGGACTTCCTCACCTTCCTCATAGGGTCCCCAGAGCTCCAGGCCCGGGGCCCCGGACATACCGTGGCGCAGGCACCGGACCCGGCGCTTGCCGATATTGATCTCGCCCATATTGAAGAATTTGATTTCGGGGATCGGCCCGCCATTCAGCTTCTCGAGAATCTTCCAGGCATTCGGGCCCTGCACCTGGTAGCGATAGCGACGGCGCAGCACCGGCTTGCCCATCGGGCGCGAAGGCGAGCGGTCGTCGCGATCGAAGGTCAGGTTATAGCCGCCGGTCTCGGCATGGAACTGCACCCAGTTGATGGTTGGTGCACGTCCGACCATCAGGAACTGCTCTTCTGCCAGGCGGAACAGGATCACGTCGCCGATCACGTGCCCGCTATAGCTGACTGGCACGAACTGCTTGGCGCGATTCACCGGGAAGTTTTCGATGCTGTTGATACCGAGACGGCCGATGAGCTTCAGCGCGTCCGGCCCTTCCAGCATGATCTCCGCCATGTGGTGCGACTGGTCGAAAAGCACGGCGGTCTTGCGCCAGGCAGCTTGCTCGTCCCGCCAGTTGGTGAACTCGGCCGGCACCACCGGATAGACATAGGCGCCGATCTGCGAGTTGCGCAGCATCTCCACGGGATTGCTCGCGCTCTTCAGCTTCTCTTCCAGGTTTTTCACTGCCATTATTTCCTCCCCTGCTTGGGTGTTGGTCTTGGGATGTGGATAGGTTCCCGGCATTCCTGCCGTGGGCTCAATTCGCCCCTGATCTCTGCTCCTCTGCCCAACGCGCCGACCGCGCCGGGTCTCCAAAGGTGAAGAAGTGCACACCAGCTATGCCGAGCGAAGGATCGCTCGCCTGTGCCAGCGCCACTTGACCGAGCAGATCGTCCGGGGTCTCCCCCGAAAGCACGTTGCGCGCCAGCTCACTGCGCTCGCGCAGCACCCGGAGAGATGCGCCGACGCCGCAGCGGATCGCGTATTTGACGAGTTTCAGCCGGTCGGCGGGACCGGCCACGCCGACACGGACCGGTGCTTCCATGCCGTCTCTTCTGAGCTCCGACACGAAATCGATGATGGGAGCGGGATCGAAGGCGAACTGGCTTACCAGAAGGACATCGAGACCGGCACTTGCAGCCGCAGCGATCTTGGCTTTAAGCGCAGCGCGCAACACATCGCCGGGAATCCTGGGATGTCCCTCCGGATAACAGGCGATCGCAATCCGGCGAATACCATTCTTCTCCAGAAGGCCGCTCTGGATAATTTGGAGGGCCGCATCGAATTCGCCTGCAGGCTGGTCTCGGTCACCGCCCAGCACCAGCGCCCTCTCCACGCCGGCTTTGGATGCCAAACCGGCAAGCATATGTTCGAGATCGCGTTTGCTCGCGACATTTCGGGCCACGATGTGGGGAACCGGGATCAGTCCCGCCGACCTCAACCGTGCGGCAGCTTCGATCAGAACATCGGCGCTTTCGGTCGGAAGATTGGCAACGAAAACCTCCGTGCCCCGCGGCAGAATGCGGCTCACGTCCGCGAGCGATTTCGTGTCCCTAGATGTCACTTCGACGGAATAGGTACCGAGCAGCCCGGCAAGAGCCGCCCTTTCGTCATGCATCCATTGCTGAGGCATCAGCATCGGTTCCTCCCAGCACTCATTTGTGCATTCCGTCGGTATACAATTTGCAATTCCGAATGCCGCCTGTCAATCGCGCTGTGGGCACTCCGATGGAAATATCCAGAGGCCCGAGCGAATTTGGTCCCCGGGCCTAGAGGAAGAGAGATCCCGCTGTTCCGCTGCATTCGCCGTTCTATGGCGAGCGAGGCGAAGCCAGGGATATGAAACGAACAGCTCCTCCTAGAGAGCACCGTTGATCCAGCCATCCTCACCCGAAATGTATACTGAAATTCGCCTGCTTCAACCTAACCGATGCGTTCAAGATTGATTCCACCCTCGTCGGGGGATAGAAGCACCTGCTGATAGATGCTTCCATTACGTCGGGCGGCTTCCGGCCCGAGTCATCTCAAAGAGACCTTCCCGTGACTTTGCAGCCGGCAGAACTTGCCATCATCTTCATCTGTCTCGCCGCCGGCGGGGTTCTCAAGGGTGCGACCGGCGCAGGCGCACCCATCCTCGCCGTGCCGGCGCTGGCGATGATCTTTGACGTGAAATTCGCCGTGGTCGTGATGCTGATGCCTAACCTGCTCACCAATGTGTGGCAGGGGTGGCGTTTCCGCCGGCATCTGTTGCCGGGTTCGTTCCTTCTGCGCTTCGCCGGTGCAGGTATATTGGGTGTTCTCCTAGGCACGCTGATGCTCACCCATTTTTCGCAAAAGGCGCTCTCGCTCATCGTGGCCGGCGCTGTCGTAGGCTACATCGCGCTTCGCCTTGCCCGGCCCGACTGGAAGATAGCTTTTCCGCTAGCCTCCCGGTTGAGCATGCCGGCGGGCTTTCTAGCTGGCATGTTGCAAGGCGCAGCGGGGCTTTCCGCTCCGGCCTCCATCACCTTCCTAAATGCCATGCGCCTCGACCGGCAGATATTCATCGCGACGATTTCGTTTCTCTTCGTAGCCGTGACGTCGCTTCAGGTCCTCTCACTCAGCTTCCTCGGTATCTTCTCGGTCCATGGCGCGCTGATCAGCCTGCTCGCAATGCTTCCGATCCTCGCCTTCATGCCGGTGGGCGCCGCGCTGGCGCGCAGGCTGTCGCGGGAAAACTTCGATCGCATGATCTTGATCCTGCTAGGGTTCGTTGCCGCCAAGCTCATCTACGACGCGCTTTTGACCTGAACCCGTCTCAGGTCTTCCGGATAACGTCCTCGATCAGCTTGCCGGGCCGCGCCTCCTGTTCGAGCTGCTCGAACGTGCATTGGCGTGGATCCTTGTCGGGGCGCCATCGCAGGAGCCGCGTTCCATGCCGGAAGCGGTCGCCTGTCACCTGGTCATAGGTAACTTCCACCACCAGTTCATGCTTCAGCGGCTCCCATTCGCCGCTGCGCTCCGTCGCCCATCGGCTGGGGCCGCCTGGCGCACGCCCCGTAAAACCCGGCGGGCCCTTCAACTTTTCCAGCCTTCGCGTCAGTGCCGGCCGCTCCTCATTGCTGATCATGGAGGTGAAGCCGACATGATGCAGCTTTCCGGCATCGTCGAAGAGGCCAAGCAAGAGCGAGCCAACGAGATTGCTGTCCTTGCCGTAGCGAAAGCCGCCGACAACGCAGTCGGCCGAGCGAATCCGCTTCACCTTGAGCATCGCACGCTCGCCGCTCTCATACGGCCCGTCGAGCTGCTTGGCGATGACGCCGTCGAGCGCGCCGCCGGCGCGCTCGAGCCAGGCTTCGGCCTCTTTGCGATCGCGCGTGTAGGGCGAGAGCCGGATACCGGGAACCTCAGCCTTGGCAAGGAATCGCTCCAAGGCAGCGCGCCGTTCCGTGAGCGGCGCTCCCGTGAGATCTTCGCCATCCGGCGTCAGCAGCATGTCGAAGAGGATAAGAATGGCCGGCGTTTCGCGGGCCAGTTTGCGGATGCGGCTTTCTGCCGGATGGAGCCGCAATTGCAGGGCATCGAAGGAAAGGGTCTCACCGACGGGAATGACGAGCTCCCCATCCAGGATGAATTGGCCGCCCGGCAGCGCCCGCACAATCTCGATCACTTCGGGGAAGTAGCGGCCCAGCGGCTTGCCGGATTTCGCATAAAGCTCGATCTCATCGCCGCTGCGGTGAGCGAGGCAGCGAAAACCATCCCATTTCGGCTCGAATTCCCAGCCTGCCCCGTCCGGCAAGCTTTCCACCAGTTTGGCTTCCATCGGCGGAACCGGCCCGATTGCCGGTCGGTCCCTATTTCCAGCTGTGGATGTTCCCGGTGCACGAGCGGCCATGACACGTCCTGCTTAGAACAGGCAGAACGCCGCCACCCGGGCGGCGTTCCCATACCAGGACGTTCAGCGCCTATTGCACCACTCGCATCTGGCGCGCCGCTGCCACCATATTGGCGAGTGCGGGGCGCACCTCCTCCCATTTGCGGGTCTTTAGGCCGCAATCGGGATTGACCCAGATCTGGCTGGAGCGGAGCCCTTCACCTGCCTTGCGCAACAGGTTTGTCATCTCCTCCGCAGGCGGCACGCGAGGCGAATGGATGTCGAAAACGCCTGGCCCGATGTCGTTGGGATAACGAAAAGCGCGGAACGCCTGCAGAAGCTCCATTCTGGATCGCGATGTTTCGATAGAGATGACATCGGCGTCCATTGCCGCGATCGCATCGATGATCTCATTGAACTCGGCGTAACACATATGGGTGTGGATCTGCGTTTCCGGCTTCACGCCGGCCGAAGCAAGGCGAAAACACTCCACCGCCCAGTCGAGATAGGCAGACCTGTCGGCTTTGCGCAGCGGCAATCCCTCACGCAAGGCGGGCTCGTCGATCTGGATGATGCCTATGCCGGCCTCCTCCAAATCTTGGACCTCATCGCGGAGCGCGAGCGCGATCTGCCGGCAGACCGTTTCACGCGGCGCATCATCACGCACGAAAGACCATTGGAGCATCGTGATCGGCCCGGTGAGCATGCCCTTCACCGGCTTATCCGTGAGCGACTGAGCATAGCTAGCCCACTCGACTGTCATCGCCTGTGGTCTGTGGACATCGCCGAAGATGATGGGCGGGCGGACACAGCGCGAGCCATAGCTTTGCACCCAGCTCTGCTTGGTGAAGGCAAAACCCGTCAGCTGCTCGCCGAAATACTGCACCATATCGTTCCGCTCGAACTCGCCGTGCACGAGCACGTCGAGCCCGATTTCCTCCTGCCACCGGATGGCTTTGTCCGTCTCGCTCTTGAGGAAGGTGTCGTAATCGGCTGGCTTCAGTTCTCCCCTGGAATAGGCTGCACGCGCCCTGCGCACCTCCGCCGTCTGGGGGAAGGAGCCGATGGTCGTCGTCGGGAAGGCGGGCAACGCCAGCTTTTCCTGCTGCAACCTTCGGCGCTCGGCAAATGGCAGGGAGCGCCGCGTCATCGTCGGTGAGACCTCGGCAAGCCGGCCAGCAACGCGGGCGTCGTGCACGCGGGGAGAGGAAGCACGCACCGAAAGCGCCCGCGAAGCCGCCGCGATGAAGGAGCTGACATTCGCGCGATCGACCGAAAGCGCGTGCGAGATAACCGCGAGTTCTTCAATTCGTTGGACCGCGAAGGCAAGCCAACTCTTCAGTTCCGGATCAAGGCCGGTTTCGAGGCCCAGATCGAAGGGCACATGAAGCAGCGAGCAGGATGGCGCGAGTTGAAACCGTCCGGGATTGTCCTTTGCCAAAAGCTCCAGCCGGTCGAGAAGCGGGGCGATATCCGTGCGCCAGACGTTGCGCCCATCCACCACACCGAGCGAGAGGATCCGATCCTCCGGTATCGCACCCACCAGGCTGCCGATTTGTTCAGGCGCGCGAACGAGATCCACGTGGATCCCTGCTACGGGGAGGGCCGCCACGGTCGGCAGATTGTCCCCGAGCGCCCCGAAATAGGTAGCAAGCATCAGTTTCGGCGCACGCGCCGCAGCCAAGGCGTCATAGGCGAACCTATAGGCCTGCTGCTCCTCTTCCGTAAGATCGAGCACGAGGCAAGGCTCGTCCATCTGCACCCAGTCGGCTCCGGCTTGGGCCAGCCGCTTGAGCAGATCGGCATAGACCGGAACCAGCCGCGGCAGCAGCGAAAGCGGATCACCGCCGTCCTTGCGCTTGCCGAGCTTCAGAAAGGAAACGGGCCCAAGCAGCACCGGCCGCGTATGGAAACCCTGCTCCCTTGCCT
This sequence comes from Chelativorans sp. J32, assembly GCF_000518985.1. Classification (GTDB taxonomy): domain Bacteria; phylum Pseudomonadota; class Alphaproteobacteria; order Rhizobiales; family Rhizobiaceae; genus Chelativorans. Next base: position 290,878 of record NZ_JAEQ01000003.1, on the reverse strand, counting down.
CCCTGAATTCGTCAACCGCCTTTGTAGACGCCAGCCGGAACTGCTGATCGGCTGAGAATTCAGGCACCATGTAATGATAATTGGTGTCGAACCATTTCGTCATTTCCAGCGCCGGCACCCCGGTTCCGCCGTTGTGCAAATGACAGCATTCGTCTTCGCTGCCCTGACTGCCGCGCGCCATGGCGAAATAAAGCTCAAGCGGCACGGCGCCGCCATCCCAGCCGTAGATTTCGGGAATCGCCCCGACGGTCACCGCCATGTCAAGCACGTGGTCGTAAAGAGAAAAGTCGTTGGACGGAATGACACTGGCGCCTGCTGCCTTTTGCAGGCTCCAGTTCTCGGCGCGTATCTTCGCGGCTGTGGCAAGAAGCTCCGCCTCCGAGCTCTTACCGGCCCAGTAGTCCTCCAGCGCGAATTTGAGTTCGCGTCGCCGGCCGATGCGCGGCAAACCGAGCGTAGCAACAGGTATTTGGAACATGGATCTGACCCCTTGGATTGGGGGCATGGGCACGCGGACGCTTGGGCGAGACAGGCTCGCCCAGCAGCCACCGGGACACCCCGCCCGTGGACATTCTCATGCCGTGGCAGGTCTCCTGGCTCGCGGGTCATCGCCCTCTCCGCCTTCCCGGGATGTCCCAGTGGCATGTTGGAGAAAGGCTCGCCGCTTACAGTTGCGGGGGCAGCTTCGGCATTGCCAGTGCATCCGCTCCTGAAAACCGGAATCGGTTTCAGGTAGCGCGATTACATAAGCCCCACAGTTGTGCGTCTCGAAGAACGCACCGCTGTAGCGGCGCACCGAATTCCCTCTTCGCCCCGACGCGCGAACGTCGGGGAACCACGACATGGGCAAAGTCCCTCAAGCGGGATCAGGAGTCAAGAGACCATATAAAGAAATGTTTATATCTTTAAGTGATCCGAAATGCTGCCCAGAGGCAGGGAGGTTTCCCTCGCCCCAAATCATTGAGGCGAGGAACTTGGCGACTCAATCCCAGCTGAGCGCGCCGCCATTCTGGTATTCGATCACGCGCGTTTCGAAGAAGTTCTTCTCCTTCTTCAGGTCCATCGCCTCGGACATCCAGGGGAACGGGTTCTCCGTCTCGGCGAACACGGGCGCAAGGCCAAGCTGCGCACAGCGACGGTTGGCGATGAAGTGCATGTATTTCTCGCAGAGCCCCGCATTGAGGCCGAGGAAGCCGCGAGGCATCGTGTCGTGGCCGTAGGCTGCCTCCAGCTCCGCGGCATCCCGGAGCATGCCCCGCACCTCTTCCTGGAAGGCGGGCGTCCATAGATGCGGGTTCTCATGCTTGATCTGGTTGATGACGTCGATGCCGAAATTCAAATGAATCGACTCGTCGCGCAGGATGTATTGGTATTGCTCGGCGATCCCCACCATCTTGTTGCGCCGCCCGAGCGACAGGATCTGCGCGAAGCCGGTATAGAACCACATGCCCTCGAAGACGACGTAGAAGGCGACAAGGTCGCGCAGGAAAGCACGGTCTGCTTCCGGCGTGCCGGTGCAAAAATTCGGGTCGTCCAGATGGCGCGTATATTCCAGTGCCCAGGCCGCCTTGTCGGTGATGGACGGGACCTCACGATACATGTTGAACAGCTCGCCCTCGTCGAGGCCGAGGCTTTCCACGATGTATTGGAAAGTGTGCGTGTGCACCGCCTCCTCGAAAGCCTGGCGCAGGAGATACTGCCGGCACTCCGGATTGGTGAGATGGCGGTAGATCGCGAGCACGATATTGTTCGCTACCAAGGACTCAGAGGCGGCGAAAAAGCCGAGATTGCGCTTCACCATGCGCCGTTCGTCGTCCGTAAGCCCGTCGGGGGACTTCCAGAGCGCGATATCGGCCTGCATGGAAACTTCCGTCGGCATCCAGTGATTGTTGCAGCCCGACAGATATTTTTCCCAGGCCCAACGATATTTCAGCGGCAGGAGTTGGTTCACGTCGGCCCGCGCATTGATCATGCGCTTGTCGTCAACCGATACGCGCGCCGCACCCCGGTCGATGGTACCAAGGCCGGTAGCATCAACCTCGCCGGCGGGTGCTGCTTGAGAAGGATTGGCGCTCGGCTCGTTCCAGTTCAGCATGCCATTCTCCAGATATCATAGGTTTATAATCCGGTTGCCGCCTTGCTGATGCCCAGCACCCTCTCCCGCTATGCTGGGGAGAGGGATTAGCCGCAAAGCTCGGCTCCGGTCTCAAATGGGAGAGGTGAATCGGGCAGAGCCCGAGACGGTAAGGGTCTCCGCCGCGCCTACTGGCAAGCCTCGCATTCGGGATCGTCGATGGCGCAAGCCTTCACGCCATCCAACTCGAAAGCAGTCGGCTGCGGTGTCACCGCCACGGCATTGAGTTTCCCGTCCGAGCGTTTCAGCGTCGATTTCTCCACATGGGTCGCCGAGCGCGAGCGCAGGTAGTAAGTGGTCTTCAGCGCCTTCCTCCAGGCCAACCGGTAGAGTTCATCGAGCTTCTTGCCGGAGGGATTGGCAATGTAGAGATTGAGGGACTGCGCCTGGTCGATCCATTTCTGCCGGCGCGAGGCTGCCTCGATCAGCCACGCCGGATCGATCTCGAACGCGGTCGCATAGAGTGCCTTCAGGTCATCCGGAACACGGTCGATCTGACCGAGAGAACCATCATAATATTTGAGGTCCGAAACCATGACCTCGTCCCAGAGACCGCGCGCCTTGAGATCGCGCACGAGTGCGGCGTTCACCACGGTGAAGTCGCCCGACATGTTCGATTTCACGAACAGGTTCTGGTAGCTGGGCTCGATCGACTGCGAAACGCCGCAGATATTGGAGATAGTCGCCGTCGGCGCGATCGCCATGGTGTTGGAATTGCGCATGCCATGCTCCATGACGCGATTGCGCAGGCTCTCCCAATCGAGCGTCTGGCTGCGATCCATGCCTTCGACGCCGCGGGATTCGGCCACGAAGCCAATGGAATCGATCGGCAGCACGCCCTTCGACCAGAGCGAGCCCTGGAAGCTTGCATAGGCTCCACGCTCCTTTGCCAGTTCCACCGAGGCAGAGATGGCATGATAGGCGATAGCTTCCATGCTGCGGTCGGCGAATTCCACCGCTCCTTCCGAAGCATAAGGCAGCTTCAGCGCCTGCAGCGCGTCCTGAAAGCCCATCAGGCCGAGGCCCACCGGCCGGTGGCGCAGGTTTGAGCGCCGCGCCTCGGGGATGGTGTAGAAATTGATGTCGATGACATTGTCCAGCATGCGCATCGCGGTGGAAACCGTACGTGCCAGCTTTTCCAGGTCGAGCCCACTCTCGCTCACATGAGCGGCAAGGTTGACGGAGCCGAGATTGCACACAGCGACTTCATCGCTGGACGTGTTCAGCGTTATCTCGGTGCACAGGTTCGACGAATGCACCACGCCCACATGCTGTTGCGGCGAGCGCAGGTTGCACGGGTCCTTGAAAGTGATCCACGGATGGCCGGTCTCGAAGAGCATGGTGAGCATGCGCCGCCACAGCTCCACCGCACGGACCTTTTTGAAGACACGGATCTCTCCACGCGCCGCCTTTGCTTCATAGGCCTCATAGGCGGTCTTGAAAGCCGGGCCATAGAGGTTATGCAGATCAGGTGCCTCGTCGGGCGAGAATAGAGTCCACTCGCCATCCGCTTCCACCCTCTCCATGAAGAGATCCGGCACCCAGTTGGCCGTGTTCATGTCATGAGTGCGGCGGCGGTCGTCGCCGGTGTTCTTCCTGAGGTCCAGGAATTCCTCGATGTCGATATGCCAGGTTTCCAGATAGGCGCAGACCGCGCCCTTGCGCTTGCCGCCCTGGTTGACTGCGATCGCCGTATCGTTTGCCACCTTCAGGAAAGGCACGATGCCTTGGCTCTTGCCGTTGGTGCCCTTGATGCGCGCGCCCAGGCCCCGCACCGGAGTCCAGTCATTGCCGAGCCCGCCGGAATATTTCGCCAGAAGCGCGTTGTCCTTGATGGCCTTAAAGATGCCGTCGAGGTCGTCGGAAACGGTCGTCAAAAAGCAGGACGAAAGCTGCGGCCGCAGCGTGCCGGCATTGAAGAGGGTCGGCGTCGAGCACATGAAATCGAAGGAGGAGAGGAGCTGGTAGAACTCGATCGCCCGAGCCTCCCGGTCGATCTCGCGCACCGCAAGTCCCATCGCCACGCGCATAAAGAAGGCCTGCGGCAGTTCGAAACGAACCTCGTCCTTGTGCAGGAAATAGCGGTCGTAGAGCGTTTGCAGACCGAGATACTGGAACTGTAGGTCGCGCTCGGGCTGAAGCGAGGCTCCAAGCTTATTGAGATCGAAGCGCCCAAGCTCCGGGTCGATCATCTCGGCCTCTATGCCTGCCTTGATGAAGGCTTCGAAATAGGCGGGATAGCGATCGGCCATCTCCGTCTGCGTGGCCTGTGCGGGCCTGCCTTCCACGAAGCTCAACGCTTCGCGGCGCAGCTTGTCGAGAAGCAGCCGCGCGCTCACCTGCGCATAATTCGGCTCGGTCTCTACCAAGGTGCGCGCGGCAAGGATCGGCGCCAGCGAGAGCTCGTCAAGCGTGATGCCGTCATAGAGGTTGCGCCGCGCTTCGGTGAGGATGGCCTCGGCCGAGACCGCTTCCAGCCCGTGGCAAGCCTCCACCACGATCGCGGCAAGCCGCGCCTCATCGAGGAGCGCCCTGCTGCCGTCTTGCAGCGTCACGTGCAAAGATGGCTGAGGGATCTCGGCGACGCTGCTTGCCTGCCGCTCGCGCGCCCGCTCCTCGCGGTAGAGCACGTAGGCACGCGCCACCTTGTGATGGCCGCCGCGCATGAGGGCGAGTTCCACCTGATCCTGGATTTCCTCGATGTGGAAGGTACGGCCCGCCTCGCCGCGGCGAGTGAGCGCGGAAACGACTTGCTCCGTCAGTTCCTCCACGACCTCGTGCACACGGCGGCTACCGGCAGCCACCGAACCTTCGACGGCAAGGAAAGCCTTGGTCAAGGCGATGGTGATCTTGCCCGGATCGAACGGCGTGACCGAAGCGTTGCGACGGATGACGCGATACGCGGACTCCATTCGGACTTCGGCCGGATGAGCAAGGACCGGCATCGCGGCCGTTCCGTTGGAAAAGTGAGCGGCACTCGCCGACATGAAAAACCCCCGTGGTTGTTGACGGGGTTTCGCGAAGCATGCCGGACAGCAGCAGGTATGAACCGCCGCGATCAAGCGCACCGCCGGGACACCCCGCCCGTGGACGTTCAAAAGCTCGATCACGGCAGGTCTCCTGGCTCGCAGGTCATCGCTGCCGTCAGGCCTTCCCAGCGCCTTAAAGCACCAGTGGCATTACGCGACGGCAACTCGCTGCTTACAGTTGCGGGGGCAGCGCCGGCCTCTCACCGGCTTCCCTCTTAAGCTCTCGACCCTAGGACTCGACAGCACCGTGATGGCTATATCTAGTAGCCCAAGCAGGAGTCATGTCAACGGCTGGTGCTTCGCAAAATTTTCGAGTGAAGGGCTTGACTCAGGAAGCCTCGGGGTTCGGCCATGGGGATATTCAGGATTGCCCGAATTTTTCCACTGCCAGCGCCAGCGCTCCGTCGAGCGCATTCCCAAGCGGTGGCCGAAGCAGGTTCCTAAAAGGCTCGCTGAGATAAGGCGCGTATGGCTGCCCGAGTCCGCCGAGTAGACAAACGCGATCGCAGCCCTCCGGCATCACCGCATCGAGGGAAGCCTCGATCCAGCCCACTGCGTCGGCTAGAATTCTCCCGGCAACCGCGTCACCCTTTTCGGCATAAGCGAAGACCTCCGGCGCGAATGCGCCGAAATCCGCGGGGCGCGCGCGCTTTCCGAACACCACGATCTCGCGAGGATCTTCCTGGAAACGCGCAAGGATAGCTTCCGTCAGCGCGGAACCCAAAACGATACCGTCATGTGCAAGCAGGGTCTCTTCAAGCAGAGCGCGGCCGAGTCTTGCTCCGCTTGCCTGGTCGCCCAGCAGAAAGCCCCAGCCGCCGATGATTCGGATTTCTCCACCCGACTTTGCCCCGAACACGGAACCGGTGCCGAGAATGCCGGCCGCCCCGTCATGCGGGCCCAGAGCGCCGCGGACCGCGGCTGTTGCATCCGATTCCACGATGCTTTCAGCGAAGGGCAGCTTCTGCAACAACTCCTCGCCGAAACGCCCGACATTGGCGCCGGCCAATGCCAGGGCGGCTTTGGACGTGGAGAACTCCGGTTCGATACCCGCCTGCCTGCCCGCCCTTTCGACGGCCTCTAGGATATGCGTGAGGGAGCCGTCGAGATCGGTCATCACATTGGCAGGGCCGCTCTCGCCCCGTCCAAGCACCGCGCCCTCGGCATTGGCAACGATCGCCCGGCACCCGGTCCCACCGCCGTCCACAGCTACGAGATTCATCGTGCACACCCAACCGTTGAGCCATGACGCGCGCGCGTGCGCGTCCGGCCCGCGCGTGCATTCTCCAACTGCCAATATTGCTCAATCCTTTAATTTTGGTGCTGGAAAAGCGCAGCGGAATGTTCTTAACATGTCCGCAACCGGAAGTAAGAGGCGTAGAAGGCGGCGGGGCTGGGGTAGCCGTTTTCCCAATGATATTGAGGAACTTACGGCCATCCCGCCCGACCACGAATGCAATCGCTGGCTTATGCGGCGTTTCTGGAGGCGCCCCCGGGAGGAAGGAACAGAGGCGTCCAAGCCATGAGGGAGGAAGTTATGAAGCAGAACAGGGTGATGATGTTTCTGGCGGCATCAAGCATGCTCGTTGGGACGGCAGGCATCGCCGCGGCACAGGATGTGACGCTGACCATCGAGAGCTGGCGCAACGACGATCTCGCCATCTGGCAGGAACAGCTCATTCCTGCATTCGAGGCGCAGAATCCGGGCATCAAGGTCGTCTTCTCTCCTTCCGCACCGACCGAGTACAACGCGGCGTTGAACGCCAAGCTGGATGCGGGGTCGGCGGGAGACTTGATCACATGCCGCCCCTTCGATGCCTCTCTGGAACTTTTTAACAAGGGCCAGCTCGCGAATCTCACCGAGCTTCCCGGCATGGAGAACTTCTCCAATGTGGCCAAGGCCGCCTGGCAGACCGATGACGGTTCGGCGACCTTCTGCGTGCCCATGGCCTCCGTCATCCATGGCTTCATCTACAACAAGGACGCTTTTGACGAGCTGGGGCTGCAGGTGCCTCAGACGGAGGACGAGTTCTTCGCCCTGCTCGACAAGATCAAGGAAGACGGCAACTACATTCCCATGGCCATGGGAACCAAGGATCTCTGGGAAGCCGCAACCATGGGCTACCAGAACATCGGTCCGAATTATTGGAAGGGCGAGGAAGGCCGGCTGGCGCTCATAAAGGGCGAGCAAAAGCTGACGGACCCGCAGTGGGTCGACCCGTTCAGGACCTTGGCGCGCTGGAAGGACTATCTGGGCGACGGATTCGAGGCGCAGACCTATCCGGATAGCCAGAACCTCTTTACGCTTGGCCGCGCTGCGATCTATCCCGCCGGCTCCTGGGAGATCTCCGTCTTCAACACCCAGGCCGAATTCGAGATGGGTGCGTTCCCGCCGCCGGTCAAAAATGCCGGTGACACCTGCTATATCTCCGATCACACGGATATCGGCATCGGCCTCAACGCGAAGAGCCCGAATGCAGAGGCGGCAAAGAAATTCCTGACATGGGTGGCTTCCGACGAATTCGCGAAGATTTACGCCAACGCGCTCCCCGGGTTTTTCAGCCTTTCCTCGAAACCCGTCGAAATGGAAGATCCGCTGGCGCGGGAATTCGTCTCCTGGCGCGAGAAGTGCCAGCCTACGATCCGTTCTACCTATCAGATCCTGTCCCGTGGCACGCCCAATCTCGAAAACGAGACCTGGACGGCGTCGGCTAACGTGATCAATGGAACAGAGACGCCGGAGGCAGCGGCAGAGCGGCTGCAGGAGGGACTGGCGAGCTGGTACAAGCCGCAGCAGGGGAATTGAGAATTCGCGATCGGGAGCCAATCAGTCCCTCTCTTGCGATTTCCAACACTTAGCTTTCGGCTAGGGCGTTGTGATCTCTTTCTCCCCCGTCAGGGGGAGATGCGCCGCATCGGGCTTTTGCCGACAATCACCAATGTTGGCGATTTGCAGTAGCGACCGCGCGGCGCGCCTTATCTCCCCTTGGCCGGGAGAAACAATTCCTGGGCTTAGCAAAGCTAAGTCCTTGGAATGTAAGAGAGGGGTGGTGAACGCGGATGGGACAACCAGTTGGGCTTAACCGGGCGTAACTCATGCTAGCGCACAAAAGGCCGATCCGCTGGCACATCGCCGTGTTCCTGGCGCCGGCGCTTCTCGTTTATACCATCGTGATGATCCTGCCGCTTTTCGGCACGCTTCAGCTTTCGCTGTTCCGCGGTACCTCGGGGGGACAGGTTTTCGTCGGGCTGGAGAATTTCCGGACACTTCTCGGCGATCCCCGCTGGTCTTCGAGCTTCTGGAACGCACTGTGGAACAATGTCTGGTTCTTTATCATCCACATGCTGGTGCAGAACCCTATTGGCATCCTGCTCGCCGCCCTCCTGTCCAATCCGCGCCTGCGCCTGCGCGGCTTCTACCGCACGGCGATCTTCGTGCCGACCATTCTCTCCTTCGTCATAGTCGGCTTCGTATGGAAACTGCTCCTCAGTCCCATTTGGGGCGTCGCGCCGGGCCTGCTCGATCTTGTCGGCTTGAAGAGCCTGTTTGCTCCCTGGCTTGGCAAGGAGGAATATGCGCTGACGACGCTCGGGCTTATTTCCGTCTGGCAGTTCGTGGGCATTCCCATGATGCTGATCTACGCAGCGCTGCTTTCCATACCCGACGAGATCCTGGAAGCGGCCGAATGCGACGGCATCACCGGAATGGCGCAGTTCTGGAAGATCAAGCTGCCGCTTATCCTGCCCTCGATCGGCATTATTTCGGTGCTCACTTTCGTCGGCAACTTCAACGCCTTCGACCTGATCTATTCGAGCCAGGGCGCACTTGCGGGCCCGAATTTCTCGACGGACATTTTGGGCACGTTCCTTTACCGCACCTTTTTCGGTTTCCAGCTGCAGATCGGCGATCCGAATATGGGGGCGACAATCGCCTCCATGATGTTCTTCATCATCCTGGCAGGCGTCTGCCTCTATCTCTTCGCCATCCAGACGCGGCTGCGCCGCTATCAGTTTTGAGGCGAAGATGAGCAAGGCCCGCCATTCCCCCTGGCGCAGCGTTGCGGCCCATGCAGCGCTCATCACCTATACGGCGATCGCACTGTTCCCGGTCATCGTCATCATTATCAACTCGTTCAAGACGCGCCAGGCGATCTTCCGCTCTCCCCTCGCCTTCCCCGACGAAAAGAGCTTCAGCCTGATCGGCTATCAGACCGTGCTCGCCCAGGGCGATTTCTTCCTCTATTTCCAGAACAGCCTGATCGTCACGGTTGCCTCGCTCTTCTTCGTTCTCCTGTTCGGCGCCATGGCCGCCTTCGCGCTGGCCGAATATCGCTTTCGCGGCAACACGCTCATGGGTCTTTACCTTGCGCTGGGTATCATGATCCCGATCCGGCTGGGCACGGTCGCTATCCTCCAACTCATGGTGGCAAGCGGCCTCGTCAACACCCTTACCGCACTGATTCTGGTCTATACGGCGCAAGGGCTTCCGCTTGCCGTCTTCATCCTCTCCGAATTCATGAAACAGGTCTCCGACGACCTGAAGAATGCCGGTCGCATCGACGGCCTTTCGGAATACCGCATCTTCTTCCGCCTCGTTCTGCCGCTGGTTCGCCCGGCCATGGCTACGGTCGCAGTCTTCACGATGATCCCGATCTGGAACGATCTCTGGTTCCCGCTGATCCTGGCCCCCGCAGAATCCACGAAGACCATCACGCTCGGGGCGCAGATCTTCCTGGGTCAGTTCGTCACCAACTGGAATGCGGTCCTCGCCGCGCTTTCGCTGGCGATACTGCCCGTCCTCATCCTCTACCTCATCTTCTCCCGCCAGCTCATCCGCGGGATCACAGCAGGAGCCGTCAAATGAGCGAAAAGCAGCTGCGCGTGGTCGTTGCCGGCCTCGGCAATATGGGACGCAGCCATGCGCTCGCCTATCACCGCAATCCCGGTTTCGAGATCGCGGCCCTCGTCAACCGTTCAGCCGTGGATCTCGATGGCGAGCTTTCCGGCTACACGGTCGAACGCTCCTTCGAGGGGGCGTTGAAACGCGAGCTGCCTGATGCTGTTTCCATCAATACCTATTCCGACAGCCACGCCGATTATGCCGTGATGGCACTGGAGGCGGGCGCGCATGTCTTCGTGGAGAAGCCTCTGGCGACCACGGTGAAGGATGCCGAGCGCGTCGTGGCGGCGGCGAAGGCGAACGGCCGGAAGCTCGTTGTGGGCTACATCCTGCGCCACCACCCTTCCTGGCAGAAGCTGATCGCCGAGGCCCGCGCGCTGGGCGGCCCCTATGTCTTCCGCATGAACCTGAACCAGCAGTCTAGCGGCCCGACCTGGGAGACGCACAAGCAGCTCATGCAGACCACCTCCCCCATCGTCGACTGCGGCGTGCACTATGTGGATGTCATGTGCCAAATCACCGACGCCAAGCCCGTTGAGGTGCGCGGCATGGGCCTGCGGCTCTCCGACGAGATCGCGGCCGATATGTACAATTACGGCCACCTGCAGGTTCTGTTCGATGACGGCTCGGTCGGCTGGTACGAGGCAGCCTGGGGGCCAATGATCTCGGAGACGGCCTTCTTCGTGAAAGACATCATGTCGCCCAAGGGCAGCGTTTCCATCGTCATGGACGAGGGCGCCAAGTCCGACGACATCGACACGCACACCAAGACCGCCACCATTCGCGTGCATCGCGCGCAGCGTGGAGCGGACGGCCGCTTCGCCGCACCCGACGAGATCCTGCGAATGGAAGGTGAGCCTGGCCACCAGGAGCTTTGCGAGCGCGAGCAGGCTTTTCTCTTAAAGGCGATCCGGGAGGACCTGGACCTTACCCGCCACATGGAAGATGCGGTGCAGTCGCTGAAGATCTGCCTTGCCGCCGACGAAAGCGTGCGCACCGGGCGCGCCGTGAAATTGTGAGGACACTTTGGGTTCGCTGACGCTCGAAAACATCCGCAAATCTTTCGGCAGCGTCGAGGTGCTGAAGGGCATCGATCTCGACGTCCGGGATGGCGAATTCGTCATCTTCGTCGGTCCCTCAGGCTGCGGGAAATCAACCCTGCTCCGCGTCATCGCAGGGCTTGAAGACGCCACCTCCGGCAAAGTGCTGATCGACGGACAGCCGGTGGACAACGTGCCGCCTGCCAAACGCGGCATCGCCATGGTTTTCCAGAGCTACGCCCTTTATCCCCACCTCAACGCACGCGACAATATGGGCCTTGGCTTGAAGCAGGCCGGCCGCCCAAGAGAAGAGATCAAAGCGCGTGTGGCCACCGCATCCAAGATGCTCGGCCTTGACGAATATCTGGATCGCCGCCCTGCCGAGCTCTCAGGCGGCCAGCGCCAGCGCGTTGCCATCGGGCGCGCCATCGTGCGCAATCCGAAGCTCTTCCTCTTCGACGAGCCGCTTTCCAATCTCGACGCGGCGCTTCGCGTGAACACGCGCCTGGAAATCGCAAAACTTCATCGCGAACTAAAGGCCACGATGATCTATGTCACGCACGACCAGGTCGAAGCGATGACGCTTGCCAACCGCATCGTGATCCTGAACGCCGGCCGCGTCGAGCAGATCGGCACGCCAATGGACCTCTACAACCGCCCGGCAAATCTCTTTGTGGCAGGGTTCATCGGATCGCCCAAAATGAACTTCATCGAAGCGGAACGGCTAGGGGAGTCAGGGGCGAGCACCCTTGGCGTGCGGCCAGAGCACATAACCGTCGATCCCGCCTCGGGCGACTGGAAAGGCATCGTCCTGCATGTGGAGCATCTGGGCGCGGACACGATCCTCTATCTCGATACCGAGAAGGCCGGACTTATCACCGCGCGGCTTTTCGGCGAGCATCAGTTCGCACCGGACGACATCCTCTTTGCCACACCCCAGCGCCAGCGCATCTATCGCTTCGATTCGGAGGGGAAAGTGGTGGCCTGAAATTATTTGGGTGTGTACCGGCTTGCCACCTAGCAACGTTGACGTAAACGTAATTCATCCGTAACAGTTGACGCATAGGATTGTCGCCGTCACGACAGCCAGCCATTGCCAAGGAGCAGTTCATGACGATGGATGAAATCGCCGGTAAAATCCGCGAACGCTTCTCTGGATCTGGCTTTGACAGTTCGGTCAAGTTCGACTGCGGGGCGGACGGGGTGGTCCTGATCCAGGACAGCACCGTCTCCACAAGCGATGGCCCGGCCGACTGTGTGATCAGCGTCAGCAAGGATGACCTGGCAGCGATGATTGCCGGCGAGCTCGACCCGACGTCCGCCTTCATGCAGGGAAAGCTCAAGGTCGATGGCGACATGATGGTTGCCATGCAATTGAGCCAGGTGATCTGAACGCTCAGGCCGAGAGGCTTGCCGCCAACAGCACCAGGCCGAGGACAAGCACCATCAGCGCACCGGCGATTTCGATCCCGTTGTGAATGCGGGTGCTCCAAGCACCACCGCCGGAGAGAGCCACGGCCCAATTTTTCGCGGAGACCGCCAGCGTCGCCAGTAGCGACACGGTGATCGCGGTGCCGAGTGCCATCGCGAAGACGGAAACAATCCCACCCAGCCAGAGCGCGTTGAGGAAGGAAAAGGTGAGCACGATCAGTGCTCCCGAACAGGGCCGCATGCCCACAGCCGCCACCGCCGACCAGGCGCTGCGCCAGTCAAGCCGGTCGCCCGCAAGGCGGGAAGGATCGGGCGCGTGCGAATGGCCGCAGGAAGAGCAGACCTCGCCTGCGGCGTGGTGATGATGATGCCCGTGATCGTGACCATGGCAATGGTGATGCCCATGGTCATGGTCATGATGGTGATGCTCGCCCGCATGCGCGGCGGAAAGGCTGTGCATGGGCCGACCCCTCCTGCGCTGGACGAGCGGACTAAGCTTGCGCCACAGGAGCCAGGCGCCGAAGGCGGCGATCAGGGCAAAGCTGACCGTCTCCAGAAACCATGTGGCATCCGTCATGGAGATTGACGTGCCTCTGAGAAGCAGGAACACGGCGGCCATCAGGACAATCGCGGTAACGGCCTGGAGAATGGCAGAGGCAAAAGAAAGGACCACCCCGCGTCTCAGCGCCACTTCGTTGGCCAGCATGTAGGAAGAGATCACCGCCTTGCCATGGCCCGGGCCCGCCGCGTGGAAGACGCCATAGGCGAAGGACAGGCCGACGAGGACCCAAAGCTGCGAGCCGTCGTCTCTCATCGCCTTCAAGGCGCCCGTCAGCGAGCGGTAGAAACTCTGCTGCTCGGCATTTACCCACTGCAGAAGGCCCGCAAAGGGCCCGACGGGCGCGATCGAAGGTTCTGCCGTACCGATGCCGAGCGAACTTTGCGCATAAGCGGGCGCAAGGAGGATAGCGAATGCGGTTATGATGAAGAAAATTTTTGCGGTGATATCCAAGTGCTTCGTCATGGCTAACCGTTGCACGTGAGCTCGAGCTTGGTCGCGAAGATCTTGCTGAGATCGTTGCCGGTCGGGTCGTTGAAAAAGGCTTCCGTCAGCGTCGCCTGGTTCTGCGCGATAGCGTCATCCGGATCAGGCCGGACAACGGTGCTCTTGCAGTCCTGCGGCAGGTTCTCGACCGCAAGATATTCGTCCTCGGTGAAGTCGATCGCGGTGTAGAAGGTCGGATCGTAGACGCCAAAATCTACCTTCCCTTTGAGTTCCAGCGGGTCCTTGGGCTTCGATTCGAAGAGAAGGATCAGCTGGTTGTCGGTGAAATCCGCTATCATCTCGGCCGGAGCCTCCATGGCCACATCGCGGCCATTGGCGCTGACGACCTGAAAGTAATTGTAATCGGCGAGCGAGTCATGAACCACGCTCGCCACGTCTTTCAGCTCCTCTTCATCGAGCTGCAGATCCTTGTTCTTGTCGAACTCGACGAGAACTGTGCTGGAAAAGAGATCGTCGAAACGCCAAACATGGCGCAAGGCTTCCACCTTGCGATCCGGCCCGATGGCCACGTCCAGCCGCGCCTCCGCGAAAACATGCGGATGAGCCGATGCTTGTGAGGCGCAAATAAACAGTCCGGCGGCCCCGGCCAGCGCCGCTTTCCTCGTCCTACCCCGCATGCTGGACATCCCTCGCTTCTTTGTATCCAGATTTGTGCAAATGATCCCGGCGAAATTGGGACTTATTAAAGCTCCGTCTCGGGACCGCAATTCTCCTTGAGCCATTGCGCGAGAAAATCGACCAGCGCTCGCACTTTGGCCGGCAGATAGCGCCGGTGCGGATAGACAGCGAAAATGCCCGCCCCATCGGTGATGAAATCATCCAGAACGGTAACAAGCCTGCCAGCCCTAAGCTCCGGCAGGGCAATGAAATCCGGTACGAAGGCAAAGCCGATGCCCGCCACTGCTGCCGCACGAACTGCCAAGGGGCTGTTGGCCTCGATGCGGCCGGAAACGGGCACGGTAATTGGCACACCGTCCGCCTGAAACGGCCAGTTATGGCGAAAGCGGCCGTTCGTATCGATGATGCAGGGCAGCTTCTGCAGATCGCGCGGATGCGTCGGCAGTCCATATCTTTCGATCAGCGCCGGCGAGGCGCAGACAGGCATACGGAACGGCGCGAGCCGCCGCGCAATGAGCGAAGAATCATTCAGCTTCGTGATTCGTATGGCAAGGTCGAACCCCTCTTCGACCAGGTCCACAATACGGTCGTTCAGATCAATATCGAGAGTGATCTCAGGATGGGCGATGGCGAAATCGATCAGCGACTGCCCGATCGGCGCGTCCGCGAAGGTGCGCGGCGCAGACAATTTTATGCGACCACTGACCCCGCTCGCCGATTCCCGAACCGTTTCCGAAAGCGTGTCGATCTCACGCACGAGTTCCAGCGCACGCTGGTAATAGAGCTGGCCCGCCTCGGTGAGCGAAAACTTCCGCGTCGTGCGATTGAGCAGCAGCGCGCCCAATTCGTCTTCGAGTTCCCGCACATATTTGGAAAGCAGCGCCTTCGACCGGCCGGACCTCCGCGCAGCGGCTGAAAATCCTTCCGCTTCCGCGACTTGGATGAAAGCGCGCATGCGCGTGAGCGTATCCATATTTACACGCCAGCGAGAATTTCTGTGGCGAGCCGGATGAGCTGGCGGTCGCTGCCGGCCGGCCCGAGAAGGGAGATGCCGAAAGGCGCGCCATGAACCTCACCCAAAGGTATCGAGATTTGTGGCCAACCGAGGAGACCTGCCATCGAGGTCAAGGCCAGACCCTTGTGCCTGTAGCTTTCCTGTTCCTCCAACGTGGAGATTTTCAGCGGCGCGGCCGAGGGCTGCGTCGGCATCACCACAACCATGTCCGGACGCATCAGCGCTGCGAAATCGGCCTGGAAATCCCGCCGTTTCCGCCTCGCCTGCTCAACGGCTGATTCGCTGATCGAGCGGCCATAGGCGAAGCGCTCCTTGACGCCTGGCCCGAGTTCCCGGTCACGCCCGGAAAGAAAATCTGCGTGGGAAGCCCAGGCTTCGTAGGCCTGTATCTGCCGGAAGACCTCGTAGAGTTCCTCGATTTCCCCCGGAAGTGCCATGAAGCCGGCGGATCTGCCGAAATGATCCAGCACCCGGCCAAGCATCTCGCCATAGGCATCCTCCTCGGCCCCGCCGAAGAACCGCGCCTCGAATTCGGAGATCCGAACGGGCGTGCGCAGAGTATCGCGATGGGAATCCTCGCCCAGAAGGACCTCGCCGACAGCTTCATAAATGCCGGCATCGCGTGCAAACCAGCCAAGCGTATCGAAGGAGGGAGCAAGCGGCATGGCGCCTTGCATGGTGATTCGGCCGTGGGTGGTCCGCAGACCGATGAGGCCGCAGAAGGATGCCGGGATCCGCACCGACCCGTTCGTGTCCGAGCCGATGGCGAAATCGACGATCCCCCCCGCCACGGCAGCCGCCGACCCGGAAGAGGAACCGCCGGTCACGCGCTCCAGCGCTCTGGAATTTATCGGCGAAGCGAAATGCGCGTTCATCCCCATCATGGAAAACGCAAGTTCGTCCGTCTGGGTCTTGCCCGCGAACACGGCGCCGGCGTCGAGGAGAGCCTGGATCGTAGGAGCGGTTGCGGCTGCCCGTGCGTCCTCCTTCTGCGGATTTCCACAGCCTGTCGGATAACCGGCAACGTCAAAGATGTCCTTCACCCCGAAGGTGAGTGCGCGCAATCGCCCCGTGGGTGACGATGGCACCCCGACATCCGGATAGTCCACGAAGGCGTTCAAGCTGTCCCGCGTCCCGGTCATTTTTGGAAGCTCCTTTTATGGCAGGCCGGCAGACAATCGGCGCGTGCCGGGGATTTTTCAAGCGCAGTCCAATTTTGCATTGATTGTGACAGCGAACTTACCTATATCGCGCCTTGCCCAAAGTCGCACGTGCCTGTGGGTGTCCGCCGGGCCTCGAAATGGCGAGGAAACCGGTACGGTACCTGGACCTAACCGCTCCAGTCGATCTTACGGCCAACCGAGGATCGAGGACATCTTGAAGCAACGACGGTGCGGGCCTTTCTGGTGTCTGCCGGTTGTCCAAAAACCGGGGTTACTGAAGAGGCACACCTTCATTGCCGGCAGTGCGGAGGGTTTTCCCATCCAAAGCTGAGGCAGACAAAGCGAGCCTTCGCCTTGCGGCGGAAGCTCATCGCAATGCGCAGATGCGTCAACGGCCGGTGATCTCCACCCTCCGGTCGCGGTAACGCAAAGGCGCATCCTTTGTCCACCGCGGGCCGCAAGGCTTGCAGACCTTGAGCTTTCTGGCGGCTTCAGCCGCCGACGGAGGGAAATGATGGCCACCCAGCGCATCCTCGATTTTCTCGCCACCCGACGACCCGATGGCCCCTGCCTCGTGGTCGATCTCGACGTCGTGCGCGAAAACTATCTCGCCTTCGAGCGGGCCCTGCCCGATTCCAAGATCTACTACGCGGTGAAGGCCAATCCCGCGCCAGAGATCCTTCGGCTGCTTGCCTCGTTGGGCTCATCCTTCGACACGGCTTCCGTCGCCGAAATCGAAATGGCGCTCGATGCCGGCGCCTCGGCCGACCGCATCTCCTATGGCAACACGATCAAGAAGGAGCGCGATATTGCGCGCGCATACGCGCTCGGCATCCGCCTCTTCGCTGTGGACAGCATCGAAGAAGTCGAGAAGGTCTCGCGCGCGGCGCCCGGCAGCAAGGTCTTCTGCCGCGTTCTGACGGACGGCGCCGGAGCCGAATGGCCACTCTCGCGCAAATTCGGCTGCGTCCCGGCCATGGCTGTGGACGTTCTGCGCCGCGCCAAGCAAATCGGCCTGGATGCCTACGGGGTTTCGTTCCACGTGGGTTCCCAGCAGACGGATCTTGCCGCCTGGGACCGCGCGCTGGGCGATGCACGGATGGTCTTCAAGGCCTTGGCCGACGAAGGGATCGTGCTCAGGATGGTCAATATGGGCGGCGGTTTTCCGACGCGTTACCTGCGTGACGTGCCGGAAGCCCAGGCCTATGGCCAAGCCATCTTCTCGGCATTGCGGAAGCATTTCGGCAACCGCATTCCCGAGACGATCATCGAGCCTGGCCGCGGCATGGTCGGCAATGCAGGAGTCATCAAGTCGGAAGTCGTGCTCATCTCGAAGAAGGCCGACAACGACAATGTGCGTTGGGTCTATCTCGACATCGGCAAGTTCGGCGGCCTCGCCGAAACGATGGACGAGGCGATCCGCTACCCGCTGGTGACCCGACACGATGGCAGCGAGACCGCGCCTTGCGTGCTCGCCGGCCCGACCTGCGATTCGGCGGACGTGCTCTATGAGAAGACCCCCTATCCTCTGCCGGTCTCGCTTACGATCGGCGACGAGATCCTGATCGAGGGCACGGGGGCCTACACGACGACCTACGCGTCGGTCGCCTTCAACGGCTTCGAGCCTCTTCGAGCCTATGTGATCTGAGAGCGCCGCTCTCGGATCCAGCCTGCGCGGGCGTTTCGCCCGCGTCCATCTTTCGTAGAACACCCTTTTCGAAGGAACGGGGACATGTCCCAGCACGCCATGAAGGCCGCCCAATCCCAGGATAGCGTCTTCTCCGGGTTCGGAAAGGCGTTCGATCCTGTCTTCTCGATCACACAGGAAACGGCTGCGGACATTCCGGCCCGCGAGGCGCTTCTCGACCATGCAATGGGCCCGAAGAGGAGGCGAAAGTCCTCCGAGAAACTGCGGCGCGGGCGGGTGCCGGCGGAGGGCCTGGCCTTCATCGCCCGTACAGCCGACGGGGCACTCGCCGGGACCGTCCGTCTTTGGGACATACGCTTGGGCCATGGCGGTGCACCCGCGCTGCTGCTCGGACCGCTTGCCGTCGCCCCTGACCTGAAGGGCGCAGGCATCGGATCGGCCCTTATGCAGCATGCGGTCTCGGAGGCCGCCAAGATGGGTCACCGGGCGATCCTGCTCGTTGGCGATGCTCCCTATTACGCGCGTTTCGGCTTCTCGGCGGCCAAAACCGATCGGCTCGCGATGCCGGGACCCTACGAGAAAGATCGCTTCCTCGCCCTGGAACTCGTGGAAGGGGCGCTCGACGGAGCGAAGGGAGTGATCCAGCCCGCGGGGCGAAAAGTGTCGATCGCCGCTTAAGCATCGGTCAGCCGGGTGGAAACACCCGGCGGCGTTATTTTTCCTTTCGCCTCTGGCTGCGCGCTCTGAACCAGAAAACGAGAAAGAACGCCGCCACGAACAGCGCTGCTACCAGGCCGGCGGCGACCGTCGAGTAGTCCCCCACCCAGACCATGATCCGCGGCATCAGAAAGCCGATAATGCCGAACCCGATCAGGATCACGGCGGCCGCAATGATCGGCCCGCTGTTCTCTTTCATATACGCCTGCCCATGGACGGGCTCTCGCCGTTTCGCCCGATCACCCTGCTCTGCCTAAGATTGCTCGCCACGCGCTCTTTCCCTGAAAATCTCGAGCCGCTCCATCTGCTGTCCGTTGCTATCGAAATTTTCCGGCGCAAGCCAGAGTTCCATGCTGCGGCGTATCGCCGGCCATTCGTGATCGAGCATCGCGAACCATGCCGTGTCGCGGTTCTCGCCCTTGACCACCATATGCTGACGGAAAATGCCTTCGAACTGGAACCCGAAGCGGAGCGCGGCACGTTTCGAGGGTTCGTTGCTGTCGTTGCACTTCCACTCGAAGCGGCGGTAGCCGAGATCATCGAAGATATGCCGGGCGAAAAGAAAGAGGGCTTCTGTCGCCAGCCGCGTTCTCGCCACCGCGGGGCCCCAATAGATGTTGCCGATCTCGGCCACGCCGTTGGCCCTATCCATGCGCATGAGTGCCTGTCGGCCGCCGATCTTGCCTGACGCCGCATCGATCACGACAAAAAAGAGGGGATCGATGCTCTCCGAAGCCTTCCCAAGCCATGCCTCGAAAGCCTCGCGGCTCTGGGGAGCGTAGTCGCCCAGCCAGCGAAAGCGCTCCGCCGCATCCGGAACGCTTGACACCGCGAAAAGTCCTTCGCCATGCGCGGCCGGATCGAGCGGCTCCAGCCGCACATAATTTCCCTCCAATGCCGCCCGGACTGGCATCGGCCGGGCGGTCCAATTCTGCAAATCCTTCAAGATCGGCCTCTTGATTGACGTTTCCGGCATAAAGCCTCACAAAAGCGCCCGTAAAACAACAGGACCAGACGGAAACGCCCAATGCTCCAGACCGTAGCCGCCTTCGATCGAATAGGCGAGGAAAACGCCTTCGCCGTATTGGCGCGGGCGACAGACCTTGCCCATCAAGGCCGTGACATCATCAATCTCGGCATCGGCCAACCTGATTTCCACACGCCCGAGCATATCGCGGAAGCTGCGGTGAAGGCGCTGCGCGACGGCCAACACGGCTATACGCCGGCAACAGGTATATTGCCGGCCCGCGAGGCCGTAGCGCGTCGGACGCTGGCTACCACGGGCGTGGAGGTTTCTCCGGACAACATCATGATTCTCCCGGGGGGCAAGCCGACCATGTTCGCCGCGATTTTGATGTTCGGCGAGCCGGGCGCCGAGATCCTCTATCCCGATCCGGGTTTCCCCATCTATCGCTCCATGATCGAGTTCACCGGCGCGAAGCCCGTGCCGGTGCCAATCCGCGAAGAGAACGGGTTTGCCTTTTCGGCAGAGGAAACCCTGTCCCTTATCACGCCGAAGACACGCCTCCTGATCCTGAACTCGCCTGCGAATCCGACCGGCGGCGTCGCGCCGAGCGAGGAGATCGCGAAACTGGTGAAGGGGCTGGAGGCGCACCCGCAGGTCGCGATCCTCTCCGACGAGATCTACGACGTCATGACCTATGATGGCGAGAAGGCTACCTCGCTCCTCACCTTCCCCGAGATCCGTGACCGTCTGATCGTGCTCAACGGCTGGTCGAAGACCTGGGCCATGACCGGGTGGCGCCTCGGCTGGTCCATCTGGCCCGATCGCCTTTATGGCCTCGTGCGCAAGCTCGCGGTCAACTGCTGGTCCTGCGTCAACGCGCCCGCCCAATACGCCGGCATCGCCGCCATCGATGGCCCGCAGGACGATGTCGAGAAGATGATGCGCGCCTTCGACTCGAGGCGGAGACTGGTCGTTGAAGGGTTGAACGGGCTGCCTGGTATCTCCTGCCTTACGCCCAAGGGCGCCTTCTACGCCTTCCCGAACATCCGGAAGACAGGCTGGAAGGCGAAGGAGCTTGCCTCCGCTCTTCTGGAAGAAGCTGGCGTCGCGCTGATTGGCGGCCCGGATTTCGGCGTCCTCGGCGAAGGCTATATCCGCCTCTCCTACGCCAATTCGGAAGAGAACATCCTGCGCGCCATCGATCGCGTCGGAGATTTCCTGGCGAAGAATCCTCGCTGAACACCTCCAGAAACGGTTGGGGCGGCACTTGGGCCGCCCCGATGCGAACCTGCTTGGGAGGAGGAAAGCCGATTCGACATGAGGCAGAATGCCGCGATTTTATTAATGAAAGGTTAACAGGAACAACTTTCGAGGGAAGCAGGCGAAGCCGTTTCCTCCCTAAGCAATCACAGGTAGTATTCTCGCCCTTTCCACCGACACGGCCTTGATGAGGGCGACCACTTGCGTCCCAGCCCTGAGCCGCAGCAGGTCGGCGGATTTGGCGGTGATTCGCGCGAAGAGGTTCTCGCTGCTGAAGGCGAGCATCACATCGGCGGAATTGCCGCGCCGCTCCACCGACTTGACCTCGCACCAGAGCTGGTTGCGGATCGAAAGACCCTCATGCTGGACCGTGGCAATGGCAATGTCCGCCGCCCTCACCCGCAACCGCACCTTGCTTCCTTGCATCAGATTGCCCGCGGAAAGCTCGATCTTCTCGTCACCCACCCGGACCGTTGCTGTCCCGTAATCGGCATCGACGTCGATGACCTTTCCCTCCAGGATGGAGACGACCTCCTGGCCCGTCTCCGAGGAATGCCCAAGAATTTCCGCCGCCGTGCCGATCGCTCGCACCCGCCCTTCCTCGATCGCCACCACCCGATCGGCGAGCCGAGCAACCTCGTCTGTATCATGACTGACATAGAGCACCGGGATGTGCGTTTCGTTCGCGACCGCCTCAAGATAGGGAAGAATTTCCGCCCGCCTTTCCCGATCGAGTGAAGAGAGCGGCTCATCCATGAGGAGGATCTGTGGGTCCGCCAGCAAGGCTCGGCCGATCGCTACACGCTGGCGCTCGCCCCCCGAAAGCGTTCCCGGATGCCGTTCGAGATGAGCTTCGAGGCCGAGGAGCGCCACCACCTCGTCGAGACTTCGTCGTCCTGCGCGTCGCCCGGCCCAACGCGCATAGGTCAGATTTCGGCGTACGGAGAGATGCGGGAACAGCCTACCCTCCTGAAACACGAAGCCGATCCCGCGCGCCCGCGGCGGCAGGTCGATACCTGCTGCGCCATCGTAGAACACGCGCCCGCCCGCGGTGATCCGCCCCTCTTTGGGCCTGGCAGTGCCGGCGATCATTTTGAGGACCGTGCTCTTTCCGGCGCCGGAGCGCCCGAAGAGGGCCGTTACACCCGGTTCGGCGGTGAACCGGACGGAGATCCGGAAGGTGCCGGCCTTTCCCGTGATATCCACCTCAAGCTCTTCCATTCCCGCCCCTCTTTTGCAAACGCTTGGCGATCCATTCCGAAAGGATCACGGCCCCAATGGCAAGGATGATGGAAAGCCCGATCAGCCTCAGCGCCGCAGCATCGCCTTCCGGGCTCTGCATCAGCGCATAAATCGCAAGCGACAGCGTCTGTGTCTGTCCAGGGATGTTCGACACGAAGGTGATGGTGGCGCCGAATTCGCCAAGTGCCTTGGCAAAGCCGAGCACGAGGCCGGCAAGCAACCCCGGCAGGGCGAGCGGCAAGGTGACCGTGAGGAAGACGACGGGCGACCAGGCGCCAAGCGTCGAGGCCGCTTCTTCGAGCCCCCGGTCGACGGATTCAAGCGAAAGCCGGATGGGCCGCACAAGCAGCGGAAAGGCCATCACCCCCGCAGCAAGCGCCGCGCCCGACCAGCGGAAAGCGAAACTGACGCCGAACATCTCCTCCAGCAGGCGGCCCAGCGGCCCGCGCGAACCGAAAAGGACAAGCAGTCCATAGCCGGTGACGACCGGAGGCAGCACGAGGGGCAGCGTCACCACAGCCTGCAGAAGGGATTTGCCGGAAAACCGCCCTCGCGCGAGCAGCCAGGCGACGACGAAGGCAGGAACGATGGAGAAGGCCATGGCAGCCAGCGCCACCTTGGCCGAAAGCAGGAGTATTTCGACTTCCGCCTCGCTCATCACACCACCTTCCTTGCACCTGCCGCAAGATGAGGAGGATTTGACGTCCAACGCCGGAATAGGGAGCCAGCAAGGTACAGCGCGGCTGCTTCCGCGCTACCCTTTTTTGCGCCCCGTCTGGTCCTGCCAGCCATTGTCGAAGAACTCTGCATCTCGGATGATAAAGCGAAACGGCTAAAGCGGCGGCTGTGCGAAACCGAGATCCCGGAAGATCTTCTGCCCCTCGTCCCCCGAAAGGAAATCGAGGAAGGCCTCAGCCTCGGGTTTTGCGTTGGTTGTGGCTGCAGCCGGATAGACCACAGGCGGATGGCTTTCGGCGGGGAAGGTGTAGATGCGCAAAAGCTCCCTTGCCGCAAGTTGGTCCGAACCGTAGACGATTGCGGCATTCACCTCGCCGCGTCGGGCGAGTTCCAGCGCCACGCGCACATTCTCGCCGAAAACCGCATTATCCTCTACCTCATCCCACAACCCGAGGGACGTCAGCGCCGCTTTCGCATATAGGCCGGCAGGCACATGGGTCGGGTCTCCCATGGCAAAGCGCCCTTGCGAAAGGATTTGGTCCGGCCCTGTGCCGTCGGCGACCGGCTTTGCGGCGACGATGACAAGCTCATTACCGGCGACAAGCCGGCGGCTTTCATTGCGGATCAAATCGCGGGCAGCCACCCAGTCCATCCATTCCTGGTCGGCGGAGATGAAGATATCGGCCGGCGCGCCGGCCTCGATCTGCCGCGCAAGCACCGAACTCGATGCGAGCGAAACGGCAATATCGGCCCCGCTTTTTTCCTTGAAAGCGGCACTGGCGCGATCCATTGCCTCCTTCAGGCTGGCGGCGGCAAAGACGGTGATGTTCTCTTGTGCGACGGCATTTCGAGGCAGAAACGCCGTAAGCGCGAGAGCAAATGCGAAGAAGATCTTAAGCAACACATCCTCCAAAGACGGCCGCGCGAATGCGCGGGTTTCGAGACAGGACGTGATGGTGGAGGGGATATCGGCATCCGCGCCCCGGATGCCGCCAACTCCTTGACACAGAGGCGGCCGATCACTGCCACCCGCACCGCCGATGGCGATGAGGCCTGCACCTTATGCCTGACCGGCCGTTGTTGGCAAGAACCCGATCAGACCGAGACGGTCTCGGCCACAGTAGCCTCGATATGATCGATGAGCGGGTCGGGCAGGTTCAGGCGGCCGGCAAGCATGTCGAGATAGCCGCGCTCGGCCCGGGTCTGAGGCTCTATGGCAAGGCGGGATGCGGTGTAGAGCTCGACCTTCTGCTCCTCCGTCTGGGCAGCAGCGATGAGCGCATCGACATCCACCGGCCGCTCCAGTTCCTCGATCAGGAATGTTTCGACTTCCCCGTCGATCCCGCTCGCCTTGAGACGCTCCGAGATCTTGCGCCGCTCCGCCTCATCAATATGCCCATCCGCACGTGCGGCTGCGATCATGGCGCGCACCAGCGCCAAGGCGAACTGGTCCTCTCCCTGCGGCGCAAGTGCGGGATGAAAGCCGGTATCCTGCGGCGGCGGCAGGAGATTGCCCCCCTTCACCCCCTCGCCTGGTTTGTTGCCGGCCTGGTAGTCCTGATAGGCCTTATAGGCCAGGCCTGCGATGGCACCCATCCCGCCCAGCTTCAGGGCATTCTTTGCAAGCTTGCGTCCGGTACCCGTTCCAAGGAGCGCGGCGACGATCGCTCCGGTGGCGATCGGGTTGTCCTTGGCGAATTGGGTCACGCGCTCCGCATGGCCTCCAAGCGTCGAACCTGTTCCCGAGGAGCGGGAACCCAGGAAACCTTCCAGCAGCTTCTTCGGATCGATCATCGGCGCTCTCCATATGAATGTCCCTAAACAGTTAGGCAGCGCTACGTTCAATGAGAAGTGCTGCAGCTAAAGAGAATTCGCGGAAGAGGATAAATTGATCTGCGGGGGACGACCGCTGGCTGAAGAGCGACCGTGATTCTCCTGTTCCCGCCACAGCTTAGCGGGGCGGCCGGCGGAGAAGGCCAAAAAAGAGAGAGGGATTTATCCCCTCTTGTTTCGGCACGGCAACAATGCGGACAACAAATCGGAGGCCAGCTTTATGTCTACTGCCCAAACGCTCGATCTCGTCGCCAGGCTCGCAAAAGAGGTCGCCTTGGACCCGGCCGCGCTCATGGCGGTGATCGAGGTCGAATCGGAAGGCCGCGCCGGTACCATGATCAACGGACGTCAGGAGCCTTTGATCCGGTTCGAGGGTCATTATTTCGACCGCCGCCTGCCGGCCGAGAAGCAGGAGATTGCCCGCCGCGAAGGGCTTGCTTCTCCAACGGCCGGCGCAGTGAAGAACCCGCCCTCCCAAGCGGCACGCTGGCGCATGCTGGAGCGGGCCGCCGCCATTGATCGCAAAGCCGCCTATGAGGCCACGTCCTGGGGTATCGGTCAGGTCATGGGCGCCCATTGGGCCTGGCTCGGCTATGCCAGCGTGGAAGCATTGGTGGAAGAAGCACGCGGCGGTGTTGAGGGGCAGGCTCGGCTGATGCTGCGCTATATCGAGAAGGCTGGTTTGTTGGATCCGTTGCGCCGGCACGATTGGGCAGCTTTTGCCCGCGGCTATAACGGGCCGGCCTATACCCGCAACAGTTACCATCTACGGCTGTCTTTGGCCTACCGGCGTCATGCGCGCACCCCCGGTCCTGCCATTTCCGGCGACACGGAGCCTCTGTTGCGCAGAGGCAGTCGAGGGAGTGCCGTCGCACATCTGCAGAGCCTGCTTGCCGCCGCTGGCTATCCGATCGAGATCGATGGCGTTTTTGGGCCAGAGACCCTGAAAGTTGTGCTCGCCTTCCAGCGTCATCATGGGCTCGACGCGGATGGCATTGCCGGCCCTGCGACGATTTCCGCGCTCGAACACGCTTTACCTTTCGGCTCATCTCCATCCTTGTGGGCACGGGTTGTCGGCTTGGCCCGCCGTTTCGCCAAGGCGTTCAGCGGCTGACCCGCCAATCAGCCGGGCCTGCTCTGCGCCTTCGTGGTCGTCAGGACTCCTACCGCTAGGATCGCTGCGCCAATCCAGGTGAGCGCTGAATAGCGCTCGCCGAGGAAGATCACGCCGATGGCAAGCCCAACGGCCGCCGCCACATAGCCGATCTGGCTGAGATAGACGGGTCCGCCGACCGCCTGCAGACGGAAGAAGAACGTGTACATCACTGAAGCAGCAACGGCTTGGCCCAGGGCAAGGAGAGGCACGTCCGCAAGCAAGGCAAAAGATCCCGCCTGTCCTTGAAGAAGGGCGGCGACCAGCAACATGGCGGCGGCCGCCAGATGACTGCCCGCCGCAAGCTCGATCGGCCCCGCGCCCTCCGGCCAGTCGAGAGTGCGATAGACATTTCCGATGGCAAGACAGACCGGCATGGAAAGACCGACGAGCACCCAGAGGATTTCCGCGGGCCGCCCCACCTCGCCGCGCGTGGTGGCGACCGTCAGCGCGCCGACGAAGCCGATGGCGATGCCAAGCATTCCCAGCCGATTCGGCCTGCGCACGCCCAGGAGGAGCGAGAGGATCAGCGTCATTACCGGGGTCAGCGTGAACATGATTCCGGTGTAGCCAGCCCCCAGATGCGGCACGGCGAGGAACAGGAGAACATTGGGGAAGGCGAAGGACACCGCGCCGACGACGGCGAAATAGCGCAATCTTCGCGCGGTCAGCTTGAACCGTCGCTCCGACAGGAAGGCCGCGCAGAGAAGGACAGCCCCCGCCCCGAAGGAGATGACGAAGGACCATATCGCCGCCGGCACCCCCGCCTCCGTCGCGAGCTTGCCGAGCGGCGGCGTAAGCCCGAGAAGGGCGCCGTTCACGATCAGCAGGGCAAGGGCGGAGTGCCAGAGAGATTTCATACGATCATCCAGATGAGCAGCGGCCAGCCGCAGCACAAAGCGCCTGCATATAGCCTCAGCCGTGGCCGGCGGCAAAGGCGCTCTATCTACAGGCGAGCGCCCAGGTTTGAAGTATCCACTTGAAATGAGCTAAGAGAACAGCAGCGTTCACAGGAGCCGGCGATGAAGAAGAAGACCGAAAAGCTTTTGGAAATTCTCACGGCACAGCCGGTCATTCCGGTGCTGAAGATCGACCGGCTCTCGGATGCAGTGCCGCTTGCTCGGGCTCTTGCCAAAGGGGGCCTGCCGGCGATCGAGATCACCCTGCGCACACCAGACGCGATCGACGCGATCCGCCTGGTCGTGGACGAGGTGCCGGAGGCGATCGTCGGAGCAGGCACCATCCTCACCAAGAAGGATTTTACAAAGGCGGAAGAAGCGGGCGCGAGTTTTATCGTTTCCCCGGGCACGACGGAGGATTTGCTCGACGCAGCCGAAGATTCCCATGTCCCCTTCCTGCCGGGCGCAGTGACGCCGAGCGAAATCATGGCGCTGAGGGAAGAAGGCTACCGCGTTCTGAAATTCTTTCCGGCTGAGCAGGCGGGCGGCGCGGCATTCCTTAAATCCCTCGCCTCGCCCTTGGCCGACATGCGCTTCTGTCCTACAGGCGGGATCTCGCCCCAAAACGCCGGCGATTATCTCTCCCTGCCCAACATCGTTTGCGTAGGCGGATCATGGATCGCGCCGGATGCGGAACTGAAGGCCGGCAATTGGGCCGCCATAGAGGAACTCTCGCGTCAGGCGACAGGCCTACGTCAGGCGTAGCACTCGCTTTGCAGCGAACTGGAGCCGTCCCCATTGGGAACGGCTCCGGCGCTCATTCGAATTTGGCCAGCGACAGGAAGGTCACCGCCTTGCCGGTGAAGCGGCGGGCATCCGGCACCGGCGCGCCCTGCTTGAAACCGTCGGTGTAAACCGCCGTCGGCGCTTCCGCCATCTCCTTGCTGAAGGCCGGGACACGGGCCACCGCCGTCTTGTCGAGCACGGATTCTTTGCTCAGGGCCAGGTCGGCCGAGACCGCCTTGACGGGCATGACGTGCGGCTCGGGCGCTTCGTTTATCTGACTTGGATCGACCCGCGGCGCTTTGGGCGTGGTCCTCACACCGAAATCCCTCGCGCTCGCGCCCTTCTGCTCCAGCATTGCCACGCGGGGCGAGGCCTGCACCGGTTTCCCCCTGCTTTCTTTCAGAGCATCGAGAGCGGAAGGCGCAGGCGATGCGGAAAGGCTGGCGGCATCCAGTGTCTCGGCTTTGGCGAGCACGTTGCGAGCAGCAGCGGCTGAAGCCTGTTGGCCTTCTGCCCCAGCGGCCGCAGCGACGGCCTCACTACTTCCAACCTTGGCCCGTTCGCCCGGCACCGGAAGATAGGCTGCAGCAACAACCGGCTGTTCCGGATTGAGCACCTGCTTCTCTTTCGCGATCAAGGCGGCAATCGCATCCGCCGTCGCCGGCGGCTCCGGACGGCGCGTCGGCATCACATAAGCGGAGGCGGGCAGAGCCGTCGCCGCATCGGCGACCTGGGTTTCAGCCTCCAGCGGCGTGTGATCCGGCCTGCGCGAGGGCAGCGGCACATTGTTGATGGCGGCCAGCATTGCGGATGCCGGCGGCGTCTCCTGCTGGGCAATCGGAGCGGCGAGCGCCGCCAGTGGAGCCTGGCCCTGGCTTTCGGGAGCGGAGGCGACGAGAAGGTTGGTGCCGACATTCGCATCCGGGCGCGGAGCGGCGCGTGGCACCGGCACCTCTCGCGCCGGCAGAGCTGCAATCAGCGTGCCGGGGGTCTCCGGCGCGACCGGTGCGGGCTGTACCTGCTGCGGCTGCGGAGGCTGCGCGACCTGCCTTTGCGGTGCAGGCGGAGTGGCCGCGCGCTGCTGGCGCGGAGCCGCAGCCATCTGGATGTCGGCGTTATCCTCCTCCTCGTCGGCGCCGCCGCCGAAAAGGGCTGCCAATATGCCGCGACCGCGATTACCTGATTCTTCCGCCACCTGAATGGAGCCGCCGCTACGCTTGCGCGCCTCGTAGGAAGCGAGCGCCTGCTTGTAGCCCGGCAGCGGCTTGCCGTCGGAGGGGATGTGGATCGTCTTCCCGTCGGGGAAGAGAGAAGCAAGCTCCTTCCGGCTCATGCGCGGCCAATGGCGCACACTTCCGACATCCAGATGCACGAAAGGAGATCCTGACCGGGGATAATAGCCAACGCCGCCCACCTCCTTCTGGAGGGCGAGCGCCCTCAGCGTGGAAAGCTTCACGTCGGGGATATAGAAGTCCATGGCCTTGCCGAGCATATGCTGGCTCTTTTCGGCCACGCCGCTGGAGCGGCTGCGAAGCATCGCATTTGTCTTCGGCGACCGGTAGGCCGAAACCACATGGATGTAATCGCGCGAGCCCGATGCCCGGTAAACCTCCCACACGAGATCGAGCAGGCGCGGATCCATATTGGTCGGCTCATTGCGGCGCCAATCGCGGAGGAAACGGTTGATCTGATCCAACCCGCTTTTGATGTAGCGACCGTTGCGCTTGTAAGTGATCTCGGCGCGTTCTTTGGTGTGGATGAAATAGAGCTTCAGCGTCCGCGTTTCCGCATGAGCTTGCCCTGTCGCGAGCATGAAACCCGCCGCAAGCAGAAGGCCGGCTAAAAGCCTTTTAGGCCCAAGTTTGACGCTGCGGCATCCAGGGTCTTGAACGTCGTGGTTTTTCAAAACTATGGCCTGTCGGCTGGAACTGTCCCCACAAGCTCCGGGCTCTCCGAAGCACCCGGAGTGTTCACCATAATGGTTAATCACATCTTATTGAAGCAGAATTGCGCGCGGAGAATGGCAGGAAGGTGTCTCCCGCGCATTTTAAAAGACTAGGTTAATGTAAACTTTCCGACGATTTGAAGCGGATTCCCCAGCTGCGGAGGATCTATTCCTTCTCCGGAGGCTCGATGCCCATTTCCTTCAGCTTGCGGTAGAGGGTCGACCGGCCAATCCCGAGCCGGCGGGCGACTTCGCTCATCCTGCCGCCATAGTGGTCAATCGCGTACCGGATCGCCGCCTGTTCCATCTCGTCCAGCCGGCGGACATGCCCATCATCGCCGATGATCGGCAGAAGAGCAGGATGGAGCGGCTGCACCTTTCGCCGCGTCTCGCTTTCCTGCCGGGCAGGTGGCGTTTCTTCCGGCTCCGCTTCCTCGCTCAATAGGCCTTCGTCTATTCCATCGACCTGTGCGCGAATCTGCGGGAATTCCGCCGTGGTGAGCACCTCGCCATCGCAAAGGATGACCGCTCGGAAAATGGCATTCTCGAGCTGGCGTATATTGCCCGGCCAATCATATGCCTTGAGGAGGTCGAGCGCCTCCGCCGAAATTCCCGAGATATTCCGGCTGCCTTCGATCGCGCCGAAACGGGCAATGAAATGCTGCACGAGCAGGGGGATATCGTCCCGGCGCTCGCGCAAGGGAGGCACCGTTATCGGGAACACGCCGAGCCGGTAATAGAGATCTTCCCGGAACGCCCCCTCCTGAACCCGCTGCAACAGGTCACGGTTGGTGGCGGAAATCAGGCGGATATCCACCTTCATCGTTCCGCGGCCGCCGACTGGGTCGACCTCCCCCTCCTGCACGGCACGTAACAGCTTCACCTGGACGTCGAGAGGCAGTTCTCCGATCTCGTCGAGAAACAGCGTTCCGGTGTTCGCTTCGACAAACTTGCCGGCATGCTTCTCCGTCGCGCCGGTGAACGCACCCTTTTCATGGCCGAACAGAATGCTTTCCACGAGGTTGTCCGGAATGGCGCCGCAATTGACGGTCACGAAAGGCTTTCCTCGCCTCGCGCTCTCATTGCGTATGGCGCGGGCGATGAGTTCCTTGCCGACTCCGGATTCGCCTTCGATCAGGATGGGGATGTCCGACGCCGCCGCTCTCTGGGCGAGACGGATCACCTTCTCCATGACGGGGCTGCGCGTGACGATGTCGTGAAAGGAGAACTTCTCGGGGGCTTTCTCGTGCCCCCGGCGCTGCTGGCCTTGCAGCGCTTCAACCTTGAGCGCGTTCTTGAGAGCTACCGCCAGCCGCTCCGGAGCGACCGGCTTCACCACGAAATCGAAAGCGCCGGCGCGCATCGCCGCGACCGCCGTCTCCACGCTGCCCTTTGCGGTTTGCACGATGACCGGCACGCCGATGCCGCGGCGGCGCATCGCTTCCATCACCTCGATTCCATTCATGCCGGGCATCATGAGATCGAGGATGATCGCCCGCAGCGCCTCGGGACGTATTTCCTTGATTGCCTGCAACCCCATCTCACCGCCTTCGGCCAGATGAGGCGCATAACCCAGTCTTCGAACGGCCGCCTCAAGGAGGCGGCGCTGCACCGGGTCGTCATCAACGATCAGGACGGTATCGGGCATCAATGCAACAGCCGGACCAAATTCTCTTATGCGTGACTGACGTCAGGCTAGAACTATATGACATTGGCTTCTAAACAGGCGCTCAAGAAACCCGGTGAACGAATTCTTGACCCGGCCTGCCGGAAACCGACGAGGAGGTGATTCTATGGCTCGATCTCTGAAGGGGCCTGCAAGCGTTGCCCAGACGGCCGAAGCCGGAGCGAGGAAGGTCGATCTCGGCGATCTGCCCGAGTGGAACCTGGCCGATCTCTATCCTGGAATGAACAGCCCCGAGCTTTCCGAAGATCTTGCGCGAGCTGCGCGAGAGGCCGTCGCCTTCGAGACCAAATGGAAGGGACGCCTGGCGGACGAGGCCGCCAAAGGCGCTGCCGGCCGCCTCGGCGAGGCGGTGCGTGAATATGAGGCGCTCGACGAGCTTTTCGGCCGTCTCGGATCCTATGCGGGCCTCCTTTACACGGGCGATACCTCAGATCCGAAGCGCGCGAAATTTTACGGCGATGTGCAGGAAAAGCTGACCGATGCCAGCACGCACCTCCTCTTTTTCACGCTGGAACTCAACAAGATCGATGATGCGGCGATCGAGTCGGCGCTAAATGCAGATCCATCCTTCGGCCACTATCGCCCTTGGGTGCTCGATCTTCGCAAGGACAAGCCGCACCAGCTCGAAGACCGGATCGAGCAGCTTTTCCATGAGACATCCGTCACCGCGCGCGGTGCCTGGAACCGCCTCTTCGACGAGACGATGACCAGCCTCCGCTTCAATGTGGACGGCGAGGAACTGACGCTCGAGCCGACGCTCAATCTGATGCAGGATCCTGACGGCGAGAAGCGCCGCAAGGCGGCGGAGGCGCTTGCCGAAACGCTCAAGGCCAATATGCGCCTGTTCACGCTCATCACGAACACGCTCGCCAAAGACAAGGAGATTTCCGACCGTTGGCGCAATTTCGTCGACGTCGCGGATTCCCGCCATCTATCCAACCGTGTCGAGCGCGAAGTGGTGGAGGCCCTAGCCACATCCGTTCACGAGGCGTTCCCACGTATCTCGCATCGCTATTACGCGATGAAGGCGAAGTGGCTGGGCATGGACAAGCTCAACCATTGGGACCGTAATGCTCCCCTTCCCGAAACGCCGCAATCGGTCATCGGATGGCAGGAGGCGAAGGAGACGGTTCTTTCCGCCTACGGTGGTTTTGCTCCGGAAATGGCCGAAATCGCCGGACGCTTCTTCGAACGCAACTGGATCGACGCGCCGGTGCGCCCAGGAAAATCGCCGGGCGCTTTCGCGCATCCGACGGTTCCTTCCGTCCATCCCTATGTGATGCTCAACTACATGGGCAAGCCGCGCGATGTCATGACCCTTGCCCATGAACTCGGCCACGGCGTTCATCAGGTGCTCGCCGCCGGCCAGGGCTCCCTTATGGCGGCGACCCCTCTCACCTTGGCCGAAACGGCCTCCGTGTTCGGCGAGATGCTCACCTTCCGCTCGCTGCTTGACCGAACGACGGACAAGCGCGAGCGCAAGGCCATGCTCGCCCAGAAGGCGGAGGACATGATCAACACGGTCGTGCGCCAGATCGCCTTTTACGAGTTCGAACGCAGGGTCCATACGGAGCGTCGCCAAGGCGAGCTTACGGCAGAGCGGCTTGGCGAGATCTGGCTCGAGGTGCAGTCTGAAAGCCTGGGGCCGGCAATCGCGTTACGCGAAGGTTACGAAACCTTCTGGGCCTATATCCCGCATTTCATCCATTCGCCGTTCTACGTCTACGCCTATGCTTTCGGCGACTGCCTCGTGAACTCCCTTTTTGCGGTCTATCAGCAGGCGGAGCAAGGTTTTCAGAAGAAGTACTTCGAGATGCTGAAAGCGGGCGGTACGAAGCACCATTCGGAGCTTCTGGCTCCCTTCGGCCTGGATGCCTCCGACCCGTCCTTCTGGACCAAGGGTCTCTCGGTCATTGAAGGTCTGATCGACGAATTGGAAGCACTGGAGGAAGGCTGATTGGTTTCGGAGGAGATGCATCAGCCGCCGCGCCCCGTTGCATTCTTCCGCAACGACCTCACCGACGAGGTCATGTGCTTCTCGGAGCCGGACGAGATTCTGCTGGCTCGTGAGCCTGCGGAGCTCTTCCCGATGTTGGAGCGGGCGGAAACGCTCCGCCGCGCAGGCAAATGGCTCGCGGGCTATATTTCGTATGAAGCCGGCTATCTCCTGGATCCCTCCCTTCTCCCCCACCTGCCGGAAAATCGCCGCGCGCCCCTTTTATGCCTCGGCGCGTTCAAGGTCCCATCAGGGGCTTGGCAGGGTACCCCCTCGCCCGGCGACACGCCGCGCCTGTTCGACCCCAAACCCCTTTGGACCTTCGATGACTACCGGCCACGCTTCGAGAAGCTCCATCGCCATCTTCGCCTGGGCGATTGCTACCAGGGCAACCTCACCTTTCCGGTATATGCGCGTTGGCAAGGCGATCCGCTCGCCCTTTTCCAATCGCTGACGGCGCGCCAGCCGGTTCGCTATGCCGCCTTCATCGATCTGGGCGGCCCCGTTGTGCTTTCGCGTTCACCCGAGCTCTTTTTCGAGGTTTCGGCCGATGGCTGGATCGATACCCTGCCCATGAAAGGCACGATGCCCCGGGGAAAGACGCCGCGCGAAGACGAAGCTCTCAAGGAGCTGCTGTGCAACGATCCAAAAAACCAGGCAGAAAACCGCATGATCGTGGACCTCCTGCGCAACGACATCTCGCGCATATCGGAGGTAGGAACGCTCGACGTGCCGGAGCTTTTCCATGTCGAGAGCTACCCGACCGTTCACCAGATGATCAGCCGCGTGCGGGCAAAACTGGTGGAAGGCCTGACACTGTCAGACATCCTTGCCGCTCTCTTTCCCTGCGGCTCGGTTACCGGCGCACCAAAGATCAGCGCCATGAAAATCCTACACGAATTGGAGGCGGGTTCTCGAGACGTCTATTGCGGCGCGGTCGGCTGGGTGGCGCCGGATGGGCGGATGCGCTTCAATGTGGCGATCCGGACGATATCGCTTTATCCCGGCGGCGAGGCCGTGTTCAATGTCGGCGGCGGGGTGGTTTTCGACTCCAACGCCCACGACGAATATGACGAATGCCTGCTGAAGGCCCGGTTTGCAGGTTTAGGGCAGTAAGGCCGAATTCTTCCTGCTCCCTTATTGCCCCCACTGCCCTCTTTATTGTGACGCGGATCTGTGTTTTGAGCAGATTTCAAGTCTTGAACAAGGAGTTCTACCGAATGGCAGACAGCGAGTGGCCCGTCCACGGAACGATCACTGGTCCCATTGTGATGATCGGCTTTGGCTCGATCGGCCGCGGCACTCTGCCTCTCATTGAACGCCATTTCCGGTTCGACAAATCCCGCATGGTGGTGATCGACCCGGTCGACACCGACCGCAAACTTCTGGATGAACGCGGCATCCGCTTCATCCAGAAGCATGTCACGAAGGAGAATTATCGCGAGCTCCTCACCCCGCTGCTCACCGAAGGCACAGGCCAGGGCTTCTGCGTCAATCTCTCGGTCGACACCTCCTCGCTTGACCTGATGAAGCTCTGCCGCGAGCTCGGCGTCCTCTATATCGATACGGTGGTCGAGCCGTGGCTCGGCTTCTATTTCGACAATTCCGTGGGCAATGAAGCCCGCACCAATTATGCACTGCGAGAGACGGTCCGGGAGGAGAAGCGCAGGAATCCGGGAGGCACGACCGCCGTTTCCACCTGTGGTGCCAATCCCGGCATGGTCTCCTGGTTCGTCAAGCAGGCTCTCGTCCACCTGGCCCAGGACCTGATGCTCGATTTCGAAGAGCCCGGCCCCTACGACCGTGAAGGCTGGGCGGGGCTCATGCAGAAGGTTGGCGTGAAGGGCATCCATATCGCTGAGCGGGATACGCAGCGTGCGAAGAAACCAAAGCCGCTCAACGTCTTCTGGAACACCTGGTCGGTTGAAGGCTTCATCGCCGAGGGATTGCAGCCCGCCGAACTTGGCTGGGGCACCAATGAAAAATGGATACCGGAAAATGCCCGCGGACACGATACGGGGTGCGAGGCTGGGATCTATCTGGAACAACCGGGCGCGAACACCCGCGTACGCTCCTGGTGTCCTACACCCGGCCCCCAATATGGCTTTCTCGTCACGCACAACGAGGCGATCTCGATCGCGGACTTCTTCACGGTGCGGGACGAGAGCGGCGACGTGATCTATCGCCCGACCTGCAACTACGCCTATCACCCCTGCAACGACGCCGTTCTCTCGCTGCACGAAATGTTCGGCGCCGGCGGCAAGGCGCAGCCGGTTCAGCACGTACTGGATGAGAAAGAGCTGGTCGACGGAATCGATGAACTGGGCGTGCTCCTCTATGGTCACGCGAAGAACGCCTACTGGTACGGCTCGCAGCTTTCCCTTGAAGAGGCACGGAAACTTGCGCCTTACCAGAACGCGACGGGCCTGCAGGTGACTTCCGCGGTGCTCGCCGGCATGGTCTGGGCGCTGGAAAACCCGCAAGCAGGCATCGTCGAGGCCGATGAAGTCGACTACCGCCGCTGTCTCGAAGTGCAGCTTCCCTATCTCGGACCTGTCAAGGGATACTACACCGACTGGACCCCGCTTGAAGGCCGTCCCGGTCTCTTCCCCGAGGACATAGACGAGACCGACCCATGGCAATTCCGCAACATCATGGTGAGGTAATCTTCTCCAGTGTACGCGACGGGTTGCATTCCCGGCAAAAATACGGCGAATGGAAAAGCGTATTTCACAGGAGGCGGGTATGATTTCACTTCGTTCAGCAGCAACCCTCACGGGTTTGGCTTCCGCGCTCATCATTTCCGGCTGCGCCGGCATGCCCCGCTCGGCGGAGTCGGCCCTTGAAGGGCAGTGGGTCGACGCGCAGGGCGTCGGCATCTCCACCTTCTCCGGCGGCCAATTCGCTACGGTAGCAAGCGACACTGGCAACAGGCTGTCGCAAGGCACCTATCGTTTCCGCGACGGGCAGACAGTTGAGATTTCGATGGTCTCGCTCATCCGCCAAACGCAGACCAACGTGACCTGCTCGCTGACAACTCCGAACCAGCTCAGCTGCACCAACGCTCAGGGCCAGAGCTTCGCTCTCACCCGCCGCGCCTGATCGCTAGGATCTATCACCAGCGCCCGGCGCACCCGCCGGGCCTGCACAGGGTCATATGCGCCGGCTAACAACCTGTGCGTCCATGAGCGCCTGTCTGCAAGTTTCGCTTGCGCGATCCCCGAACCCGGTGCCAACATGCCGGCAAGATGACTGTTGCCAAACCGACATCATAAACCGGTAAAGCGGCCATATGGCAGTCCGGGGAGATCCAACATGAAGAGCTTTGCTGTCCTTGCGCTGGGTGCATCGACCCTGGCGCTTTCCGCCGCGCCTTCTTTCGCCGACTACACCCTGAATATCCTGCACTTCAACGACTGGCACAGCCGCATCCAGTCCATCAACGCATTCGAATCCACCTGTTCGGACGAGGATGAGACGGCGGGGAAGTGCTTTGGCGGCGCGGCTCGCCTCGTGACCGCCGTCAATGATGCACGCGATGCGCTCCAGGGGCAGAATGTGATCCTGCTCAATGCCGGGGACAATTTCCAAGGCTCTCTCTTCTACACCACCTACAAGGGCACGGTGGAAGCCGAGTTCCTGAATCTGATGAAGACCGACGCCATGGTGGTCGGCAATCACGAGTTCGACGATGGCGAGGATGGCCTGGCCGCCTTCCTCGAAAAGGTCGAGTTCCCCGTGCTCGGCTCCAATGTGAAGGCCACGGAAGCATCCAAGCTTGGCGACCGCGTCAAGGAATATGTGATCCTCGACGTGGGTGGTGAGAAGGTCGGAATCGTCGGCGCCGTGGCGAACGACACGGCCGAACTCTCCTCCCCCGGCGAGAGCGTCTCCATCATCGAGGATGTCGAAGGCATCACCGCCGCGGTGAAAGCCGTGCAGGACCAGGGCGTGAACAAGATCATCGCCCTCACCCATGTCGGCTACCCGCGCGACCTGGAGGCCATCGCCAAGATTCCCGGCGTGGACGTGGTGGTGGGCGGCCATAGCCACACCCTGCTCTCCAACAGCGCCGAAGGTGCCGAGGGACCCTACCCCACGATGGTGGACAATCCCGAAGGCTACAAGGTGCCTGTGGTTCAGGCCGCCTCCTATTCGAAATATCTTGGCGACCTGAAGGTCGTCTTCGACGATTCCGGCGTGGTCAAGGAGGCTTCCGGCGAGCCGAAGCTGCTCGATGCGAAGGTCAAGCCGGACGAAGCCGTCCTGGCACGGGTGAAGGAACTTGGCGGCCCCATCGAGGAATTGAAAGCCAAGGTGGTGTCGGAAACCTCTGCCGCGATTGACGGAAGCCGCGATACCTGCCGCGCCGGTGAGTGCCAGATGGGCAATCTGGTGGCCGATGCGATGCTCGCCCGCACCAAGGACCAGGGCGTCCAGTTCGCCATCACCAATGGCGGGGGCCTGCGCGCCTCGATAGATGCCGGCGAGGTCACGATGGGCGAAGTGCTGGAAGTGCTCCCCTTCCAGAACACGCTTGCGACGTTCCAGCTCAAGGGGTCGGATGTTGTCGCAGCGCTCGAAGGCGGCGTCAGCCAGATCGAGGAAGGCGCTGGCCGCTTCCCGCAAGTTTCCGGCCTGCGATACACACTCGACAAGTCTGCACCTGCCGGTCAAGGCCGGATCAGCGACGTTCAAGTGCAGACGGCGGATGGCGGATGGACGCCGATCGATGCCAACGCCACGTATACAATCGCCACCAACAATTTCATGCGCAATGGCGGCGACGGCTACAGCCTTTTCAAGGAAAAGGGCCAGAACGCTTATGATTACGGCCCCGGGCTCGAACAGGTGCTTGCCGATTATCTGGCGGCCAACAACCCCTACAAGCCCTATACAGATGGCCGCATAACCGAGGCTTCCGCCGCAGCTGCGGCACAAGCACCGGCGGCCGAAGCGCCCGCGGCACAGCCGCCGGGCGAAGCCGTGGCACCCAGTGAACCGGCTCAGCAGCCGCCTACATCGGGCGAGAGCGGTGCGAACGCCGAGCCAACGGCACCCAGCGCCGGCGCAGAAGCTTCGGGCGAAGCTGCGGGCGCCACTCCGCCTGCCGCTGAAGCCCCGGCCAATCCGCCTACCGGCACGCAAACAGCGGCCGCAACTCCGGATGCCGGCGCGGCTGAAGCCCGAGAGGCTGCCACCACACATGTCATCGCCGCGGGCGATACGCTCTGGGACCTCGCGCAGGAATTCTATGGTGACCCGATGCAATGGCGGAAGCTCGCCGAAGCCAATCCGCAATTGCGGCCTAGGCGGCTCGTCATAGGGGCCACCCTCAACGTTCCGTCGGCTGAATAGCTTCGGACACTACCCATCTATCTCATAGCCTTTTCCCGGAGGACAAAGAACGGAAATAGAAGCGAGAGGAGGAGCAGATGTCGCTAGAACCTCTGCTGGAGGCATCTCTGCCGATTAGAATACACGCATTTTCCGCGATGGCCGCTATTCTTATCGGCGCACTTCAACTGGCTCGGAAGAAGGGCACGGCATCTCATCGGCTGACCGGCTATATATGGGGCCTTCTGATGCTGACTGTCGCCGCTAGCAGTTTTTGGATTCACGAGCTGCGTTTGTTTGGCGAGTGGAGTCCAATTCACCTCCTCTCGGTCCTCGTGCTTGTTGCAGTCCCCATCGGTGTCTGGAGTGCGCATCAGCATCGCGTCCGCGAGCACCGTACGGGAATGATCAGGCTTTACGGCCTCGCCCTGATCCTAACCGGCTTGTTCACCCTCCTGCCGGGTAGGATCATGCACGAAGTCGTTTTTGGAAGTTAACGCGCTCGGTAAATCCTGTACCGAGACTGCCTTTTTCGCTCTTTGTAAGGTTGCGCTTCCAACAAAACCCACGCTAGCGTCAAAGCTGTCGGCGAAAGGACCCCTCGACAGCATTTTGCTTGCTGCGGCCAGAAGTGGCATTGTTTTAATGGCGAAATCATCTACCTCCCGGTGGTTGATCCGAAGGAGTGCGCGATGACGCTTGAAAAGACCGACCGCCACGAAAAGCGAGGCTCAGGGCACTCGACCGCGGGAAGCTCTTCAATTCGGGCCGGCAGGGTTGGAGTGCTCCTGGTCAACCTTGGCACGCCGGACGGTACGGACTACTGGCCGATGCGGCGCTATCTCGGCGAGTTCCTTTCCGACCGGCGGGTGATCGAATGGCCGCGCGCCATATGGTACCCGGTGCTCTATGGGATCGTGCTTTCCCGGCGCCCTTCGAAATCCGGTGCTCTCTACGCAAAGATCTGGAACCGGGAGCAAAACGAGTCGCCCCTGCGCACCTTCACGCGCCTGCAGGGGCAGAAGCTTGCAGCAGCCTTGGCGGATAAGGAGAACGTCATCGTCGATTGGGCGATGCGCTACGGCAATCCTTCGATCCAAGAGGTCACGAAAAACCTCATCGAACGCGGGTGTGACCGCATCGTGATGTTCCCGCTATATCCCCAATATTCTGCCACCACGACGGCCACGGTGAACGACAAATTCTTCGAAGCGCTGATGAAGATGCGGTTTCAGCCGGCGATCCGCACCGTCCCGGCCTACCCGCAGGAGCCCGTCTATATCGACGCCCTCGCCCATTCCATAGAGCGGCACCTGGCAAGCATCGATTTCGAGCCGGAAGTGGTGATCGCTTCCTATCACGGCATCCCGCAAAGTTACTCCAAACGCGGCGACCCGTATTACGAACAGTGTCTGCAGACGACCGAATTGGTACGGCAACGTCTCGGTTGGGACGAGAAGAAGCTCATAAGCACTTTCCAGTCCCGCTTCGGTCCGGAGGAATGGCTGCAGCCCTATACAGATCAAACCGTGGAGCGGCTTGCGCGCGAGGGAGTGAAGTCGATCGCCGTCCTCAATCCCGGCTTCGTCTCCGACTGCCTCGAGACACTCGAGGAGATCGCAGTTGAGGCGGACAAGACGTTCCGCGAGGCCGGCGGCCGGAATTTCACCCATATTCCCTGCCTAAACGACAGCGCCGAGGGAATGTCGGTAATCGAGGCACTGGTCCGCCGCGAGCTTTCCGGCTGGGCGTGACGTCTGCAAGCACCCGGGCATCCT
This sequence comes from Chelativorans sp. J32, assembly GCF_000518985.1. Lineage (GTDB taxonomy): Bacteria > Pseudomonadota > Alphaproteobacteria > Rhizobiales > Rhizobiaceae > Chelativorans. The sequence goes on along the minus strand of NZ_JAEQ01000003.1, from coordinate 250,556 downwards.
GGTCGGCCTTGATCATGCCCTGTCGAGGCCGGAACGCGCTCCCAAACGTGCACTCAAACCTCGAAGGATAACTTGAGGCCGTTGCCGACTGACTATGTGATGACCAGCGCGCTTCGGCCCGACGCGGCAACCGACCGCCGACGCCGCTTCACACATTTTCCACCTCGCGGCGGCTAAAACGCTAAGCTACATTCCTGCGGCGCTTTTCGAATTGGAGACCTTTTCAATGTCTGGTTTTGATATTCTCATTCCCGTTCTTGTCGTTCTTGTTCTTCTTCTTCTCTTCGCCGGCATCAAGACGGTGCCGCAGGGCTATAACTACACCGTCGAGCGGTTCGGCCGTTATACACGTACCCTCACCCCCGGGCTCAACATCATCGTCCCCTTCATCGATCGCATTGGCGCGAAGATGAACATGATGGAGCAGGTCCTGGATGTGCCTACGCAGGAGATCATCACGCGCGACAATGCGATCGTCGCGGTAGATGGCGTCGCATTCTATCAGGTTCTCAGCGCACCGCAGGCCGCCTACCAGGTCGCCGGCCTGCAGAATGCCATCCTCAATCTCACCATGACCAATATCCGCTCGGTGATGGGCTCGATGGATCTCGACGAGCTACTTTCGAACCGCGACGCGATCAATGAACGGCTCCTGCGCATCGTCGACGAAGCGGCCCATCCCTGGGGCATCAAGATCACCCGCGTTGAGATCAAGGACATCAACCCTCCCGCCAACCTCGTTGAATCGATGGCCAGGCAGATGATGGCCGAGCGCAACAAGCGCGCCCAGATCCTCGAGGCAGAAGGCCTGAAACAGGCGCAGATCCTGGAAGCCGAGGGCCGCCGTGAAGCCGCTTTCCGCGACGCGGAAGCCCGCGAACGCGCGGCAGAAGCCGAAGCGCGCGCCACGCAGGTCGTTTCCGAGGCGATCGCGCAGGGTGACGTGCAGGCCGTGAACTACTTCATTGCCCAGAAATACACGGAAGCCCTCGCCAAGATCGGCTCCGCCAACAACAACAAGGTCGTCCTGATGCCCTTTGAAGCTTCCTCGCTGATCGGCACGCTGGGTGGCATCGGCGCCATCGCCCGGGATGTGTTTGGTGCAGGCGAAGGGACGCAAGCCGCCAGACCGGCCGCTCCCCGCGCCTCTACCGCGCGTCCGCCGGCAACCGGCCCCGAGCGCGGCTAGGCTGACGGTTCCATGCTGATGGGCATTCTCTCCGACCTAGGACCGTGGAACTGGATGCTCCTCGGTTTCGTCCTTCTCGTCCTGGAGATCGTTCTGCCGGGCGTCTTCCTGCTCTGGATCGGCATCGCCGCAATTCTCACGGGAGCGCTTTCGCTGCAGCTTTGGGACGTGAGCCTCTGGACCTGGCAGGTGCAGGTGCTCGTTTTCCTCGCCCTGTCGCTCATTTCCGCCTATGTGGGCAAGCGCGTAACGGACGCGCGCCGCGACGAGGAGACGGACGAACCTCTTCTCAACCGGCGGGCGGATCAGCTTGTCGGCCGCACCGCGGTTCTCGAGGAACCGATCCTGGATGGTTATGGCCGTATTCGGCTAGGTGACACGACCTGGCGCGTCGCAGGACCCGACCTGCCGGCCGGTACGCGCGTTCGCGTGATCTCAGCCAAGGGCGGAGAACTGCAGGTCGAGGCAGCGTAGGCTACGCTGCCCCGATCCGCAGAAGATCGTGCAGATGGATGATGCCGATCGGCTTGCCTGCCTCCACCACCATCAGCGTCGTGATTGCGGAAGAATTGATCATCTGCAGCGCAGCCGCCGCGAGCGTATCGGGCTTGATGGTCTTGGGCCCGCGCGTCATAACCTCGTCCACGCTCATGGAAAGGATGTCACTGTCCATGTGACGGCGCAGGTCGCCATCCGTGACGATGCCGATCAGCGCACCCTCGCCGTCCGTGATCCCCACGCAGCCGAAGCCTTTTCGCGAGATCTCCAGGATCGCCTGACGCATTCCGGTGCCGCTGGGGACCAGCGGCATGCGCTCGCCCGTGTGCATGATATCCTCGACGCGTGTGAGGTTGGCGCCGAGCTGGCCTCCCGGATGGAAAGTGCGAAAATGATCGGGCGTAAAGCCACGCGCCTCCAGAAGAGCGATCGCCAGCGCGTCGCCTATCGCAAGCTGCAGCAGCGTTGATGTCGTCGGTGCCAGCCCGTGCGGGCAGGCTTCCTGCACCTTGGGCAGGCAGAGCACAACGCTCGATTCCCGCGCAAGCGCCGAACGGGCGCCGGAAGTCACCGCGACGAGAGGAATGGAGAACCTGCGCGCATAGGCGACAATGCCCTTGAGCTCTGCGCTTTCGCCGGACCAGGAAAGCGCGATGATCGCATCGTCCCGCGCGATCATGCCGAGATCGCCGTGATTGGCTTCCACAGGATGGACAAAGAACGCAGGCGTGCCGGTCGATGCAAGCGTGGCGGCGATTTTCGAGCCGATATGCCCGCTCTTGCCGACGCCGGTGACGATAACCCGGCCGGATATACGTGCGATCATCTCGACGGCTTCGGCAAAGGGTTCCGAAAGGCCGTTGTCGAGCGCCTCCGCAAGAGCCGTGAGGCCCGCCTGCTCCGTGCTCAACGTGCGCGCCGCCGATGCTATGGCGCTCGCACTGTCGAATTTCTTGATCTGTCTGCTCAGCATGCGATGCCGCTTACCCCTTTCAGGCGCCTATGTCCAACGCTGTTTGGCCTGAGGTTACTGAAGAGCGCTCCTCTTCAACCTTGTGTTAACCGCAACCTTTTACCCTTTGGTTACCTTGGCGCCCGAATGCGCCGCAAAATGTTCTGGTGTCCATGTCGGGGGTTTGCTTCAGCGTAAAAAGGGCGATGCTGTACCTGGGCTGCGCGGCCGGGGCATTGCTTTGTGTTGTGCCGGCGATCGCCCAGGAAAGCCTGCGCGGCACCCTCGGCACGCTGGACAACCGCACCGTTGCCCAAGCAGAGGACCCCGGCATTCCCTCGCCTGATTACACACCGATAAGTCCCGGTGCCCTGCCGGACGACGCGTTGGTCATCGAATATGACGACTCGCAGCTGTTTGGAGAAGAAACGCAACCAATCGAACCGCCGGTCCAGCGTCGTCGCGAGCAGGAAATCCAGGATGAGTTCCCGACGCGAGCATTAAGGGCTGGTACGGTCGAAGAGGCGGAACTTTCGCGACGCCAGAACACCCGCGTGCCTGCCATAGAGGGGCAGGACTTCAGGCGGGAAGAGAACCCTTATGCCCCCCTGGGCCTGCGCGTCGGCACTTTCGTGCTGAGGCCGAGCGTGGAACAGGGCCTCACCTGGACGTCGAATGCCAATGACAGTCCCGAGGGCGGCGAAGCGCTTCTGTCCGAAACCACTTTGCGGCTCCGCGCCGCTTCGGACTGGTCGCTGCATCGCGCCAATCTCGATGCTTCCACCACCATTCGTCGCTCGCTTTCCGGAGAGGACGTCAAGGAGGCCGAAGGCGATATCAATGCCAACCTGGAACTCGACCTCGCAAATCGCCTGACGGGCCGCGCATCGCTTGGTTATTCCTTTGGGCGCGAAAGCGCATCCTCGCCTGTCAGCATTCCCGGGGTGGAGGAACAACCGCTAAGACACACGATCGTCGGCACGCTCGGCATCGAAAAGGGCGTCGGGCCGCTGCGCCTTCGTGCCACCGGCGAGGTCTCGCGCAATCAGTATGGCGATGCGGAGCTGGTCGGCGGCGGAACGCTCTCCCAATCCGACAGGAACTCGACACTTGCGCTTGTGCGGTTGCGCGGCGGTTACGAGATTTCCCCGGCCTTGATGCCCTTCATCGAGGTCGAGGCCGGCAGACGCTTCTATGACGAGGAACGCGACAGCGCTGGCTATGCGCGCTCAGCCAACAGGCTGGGAGCCCGTGCCGGCGTGGCGATCGACCTCACGGAAAAACTCTCGGGCGAAATCTCGGCTGGCTGGATCAGCGAGGATTTCGAGGATGACCGGCTGCAAAGCATATCCGGCCCGTCATTGGCCGCGAGCCTGGAGTGGTCACCCATGCGCGGCACGATCGTCGCGCTCAATGCGGCAACCTATGTGGAAGGCAGCACCTCTCCCGGATCGAGCGGATCGCTGCTCCACACGGGGGCGCTGAGATTGGAGCGGCAGATGCGCTCCAATCTGACGGGAAGCCTCGCCTTCGGAGCAAGCTATCGCGACTATGAAGGCGGCGGGCACGACCTTGTCCTGAGTGGCGAGGCAGCACTTACCTGGTGGCTAAACCGTTACGTGGGCCTGACCGGCCGGGCCCGCCACGAACGACAGACAAGTAACCTGCCCGGCCGCGACTACGAAACGAACAGCGTCTTCATGGGCATGACCATCCAGCGATGAGTCCAGCATCGGCCCGAAAACCGGAGTCGGTATTCGGGAAGCACGATGCATCACTCGATCGATCTACAGCGCCCCTCGTCCATCCCGTAGAACGCACGGCGTCCTCACGTCAGGCCAAGCCCTCTTCGTCTAGAAAATCCTTCAGAAAGCCGAGCACCTGCGGCTTCAGCTGCTCCTGCTGCAGGGCAAGAGCGATATTCGCCTTGATGAAGCCCTCCGGCGATCCGCAATCGAAGGTCCGACCGCGATAGATATGAGCGTAGAAAGGCTGCTCGGCGTGCAGCCGAAGCATGGCATCGGTAATCTGGATCTCGCCGCCGGCGCCCGTCTCCTGATCTTCGAGCAGCGCGAAGATCTCGGGCTGCAGGATATAGCGGCCATTGATATAGAAATTAGATGGGGCCTCGTCTGCCTTGGGCTTTTCCACCATGGACGTTATCTCGAAGCCGCCATGCAGGTCCTTGCCACGCCCTACGATCCCGTATTTATGCGTCTCGGCGGGATTGCATTCCTCCACCGCGAGGATATTTCCACCCGCTTCTTCATAGAGCTCCACCATCTGCTTCATGCAGCCCGGTTCGGACCGCATGATCATGTCGGGCAGGAGGAGTGCGAACGGCTCGTCGCCCACCAGTTCGCGCGCGCACCAGACAGCATGTCCCAGTCCCAGGGGAACCTGCTGACGGGTATAGCCTGTTTGGCCCGGTTCGGGCTGCATGGCTTTCAGGCGTTCGAGGATCTCGGTCTTCCCGCGCCTGGACAAGGTCTCGTAAAGCTCGACCGCCACGTCGAAATGATCCTCGATCGCGGTCTTGTTGCGCCCGGTCACGAAGATGAAATGCTCGATGCCGGCTTCCCGCGCCTCATCGACGACATATTGGATGACCGGCTTGTCTACGACCGTCAGCATTTCCTTGGGCAGGGCCTTGGTGGCCGGCAGGAACCGTGTGCCCAGACCTGCAACCGGGAAAACGGCTTTACGGATCTTCTTCATGTGGAGCTTCCTTGAGGATCTCTTGACGTTGCGAAAACCACGGACAATGCTTCCCGCGCTTTAACGGTTCCTGGGGCGAAGATAAGGAAAAAAGAACGCCTCCCGGCCGCAAGGCCCCCGTTCGGCTTATATGGTAAACTCTTTCCTTACCGCAACTGGCGATAATTTGCGCTAAATTGTCGGATGGAGGTTGGAAAAATGTTTGCAAACCGAGCCGTATTTAGTCTCGCCGGTGCGAAGTTCTTGATCGCCGCCGCCTTCCTTTTTGCCGGGGTCCAAGCTTCCTCTGCTGACGCAGGCTTTCAGCGCTGGATCGCACAATTCCGGGGGGTAGCCATTGAGAACGGTATATCAGCCAGCATCTATGATCGCGCATTCAGGGGCGTGACGGAGCCTGACCCGGAGGTGCTGCGGAAGGCCAATTTCCAGCCTGAGTTTCGCAACGAGCCCTGGGAATATTTCGACAATCGGGTGAACGAGCACACGATCGCGACCGGCCGGCAGATGGCGCGTCAGTGGAAGCCGTGGCTCGATAGGATCGAAAGCCATTTCGGCGTCAGCCGGTATGTACTTCTGGCCATCTGGTCCATGGAAACCAGCTATGGATCGGCACTGGCGAATGAACGCATGCTGCACAATCTCCCCCGTGCACTCGCCACCCTGGCCTATGCGGACAACCGCCGCGCCAAGTTCGCCCGCACGCAATTGATCGCCGCCCTGAAAATCCTCCAGAACGGCGACATTACCGAGCGCCATCTCTCCGGCTCATGGGCGGGCGCCATGGGCCACACCCAGTTCATCCCTACAAGTTACCAGGCTTATGCGGTCGATATGGATGGCGATGGGCGGCGGGACGTGTGGAACTCCGTTCCCGACGCGCTTGCTTCGGCGGCCAATCTATTACGCAAAAACGGGTGGCGCTCCGGAGAAACATGGGGTTACGAAGTGGTCCTGCCCGAAGGGCGCAAATTCCCCGGTGGCTCGATGTCACTTAGCCGCTGGGCCGAGATCGGAGTCGTGCGTGCGAACGGGAAAGCCTTCCCCGCTGCGTCACGAAATGCCGAGCTCAAGGTGCCGGACGGCCGTGCCGGCCCTGCGTTCTTGATGACCAAGAACTTCTTTGTGCTCAAGCGCTACAACAACGCGGACACCTATGCCCTTGCCGTAGGGCTTCTTGCGGACCAGATAGCGGGTTATGGTGGTCTTGTTCGCGATTGGAACCGTCCCTTCCAGCGTCTCTCCTTCGACGAGGCGAGAGAATTGCAGAAAAGGCTCGGGACGCTCGGCTACTACGAGGGCGAGATCGATGGGAAAATCGGCCAGGCCTCGCGTGAGGCGATCAGAGCTTTCCAGTCGCGCATGGGCTTGACGCAGGACGGGCACCCCAGCAAGGAAGTGCTGAACGTGCTCAGAGGTGGCTGAGGAAAAGACAGTGGCCGCAGGCGGAAATCATATCAATCGTTTCCTCCGGTCGGCCATCGCGTTGGGCCTGGTGGCCGCGGGTCTCCTGACGCTGCCAGGCGAGCCCGCCTCGGCGCAGGAACTCATTCGCCGCCAGGGTTTTTTCGAGCGTCTTTTCGGAGGGCCTCCGCCGCGCCAGGCCCTACCTCCACAGGGCCAGCGGCCCCGGCGGGGCATCGGCATTCTCAATCGGGAGCCCCGCGTCGCACCCCCGCGCGAACGCGAGGCCGCGCCGGCGCGCAGCTCCCCGCGGCAGCGGTCCAATGTGGCGCGCAGTGCACCAACAAGGGCTGCCCCTCCTCCGGAAGTAATCGAGAAACAAGAAAATGCGCGCATTGTGCTCGTCGTCGGCGACTTCCTTGCAAGCGGGTTGGCTGAAGGGCTGGACGCGGCCTATTCCACGGTTCCGGGAGTGCGTGTCGTCGATCGCAGCAACGGGTCTTCGGGTTTCGTACGCGATGATTATTACGACTGGAACGCCCAGATCGGCGGGATCCTTGATGAGGTGAAGCCTGCTGCTGTCGTCATGATGGTAGGGGCCAACGACCGGCAGCAGCTGACCATCGGCGGCCGGTCGGAACGGCCGCAGACGGAAGCCTGGCGCAAGGAATATACTGCACGGGTTCAAGCCTTTGCGGAAAAGATCAAGAGCGCCGGCGTCCCGCTGGTCTGGACCGGTGTGCCACCCTTCAAGTCCCAGTCGATGTCGTCCGACATGCTGGCCTTCAACGACATCTATAATAAGACAGCCGAGTCGGTCGGCGGCAGCTTCGTCGATATATGGGAAGGCTTCGTCGACGAAAACGGGGCCTTTGCTTCCGTTGGCCCCGACATCAACGGCCAGCCGGTCCGGCTGCGCGGGAGCGACGGCATTAATCTGACCGGCGCGGGCAAGCGCAAGATCGCCTTTTATGTCGAGAAGCCCTTGGCCAAAGTCCTCGGCACCGCGGTCACCCCCGGCACGAGCCCGGAAGGGAACAATGCTGCTCAGCCAGCCCTCGCAATCGGTGAGCCGGTCGATCTCAGGCGCACCCAGCCCATCTCCCTTTCAGGTCCTGATCTCGACGGCGGCACGGAGCTCCTCGGCGCCACCAGCCGCCCCTCCAGGACAACAAGATCGGAACCTTCCACGCAAGCGGGCCGTGCGGACAATTTTTTGTTGCGCAGGCCCGCAACCGCAAGGACTGCCACGCCCGAAACGACGACGGCCATCGAGCCGTAGTCCGGCTCCCACGCACATGACGCTAGCGCAGTCGGGTCGAAACAATTATGAAATCTATCGTCCCGACCTGCGATAGGTCCGCCATGACTGGCCCGGTGATCGACTGGCTTCTTCATTCTGACCCATCGATCCGATGGCAAGTGATGCGCGACTTGCTCAAAGCGCCAGCGTCCGAATGGCGCGCAGAGCGGGCCAAGGTTGAAACGCAGGGCTGGGGAGCCAGACTTCTCTCCTGTCAGGACGCGGACGGGCAGTGGGCAGGCGGCTCCTTTGTTCCCGCCGATTTCGATCCGCGCGAGTGGCGGGAACGCGGACAGCCTTGGACCGCTACATGTTTTTCGCTGACACAGCTTCGGGAGTTTGGTCTCGATCCCGCGTCGGACCGCGCCAAAAGAACGATTGCGTTGATCGGCGCCAATTCGCGCTGGGATGAAGGCGGCCAACCCTATTGGGAAGGCGAGGTCGAAGAGTGTATCAACGGCCGGACCGTTGCCGACGGCGCCTATTTCGGGGTCGATGTCGCGCCCATCGTCGCAAGGCTGGTGGGCGAGCGTCAGGGCGATGGCGGCTGGAATTGCGAGCGGGCGAACGGCTCGATCCACTCGTCATTCCACAGCACGATCAACGTGCTGGAAGGGCTTTTGGAGTTTGAGAAAGCCACCGGAGGCACGCCGGAATCCAGGGAGGCGCGCAAATCGGGCGAGAAGTATCTACTCGAGCGGAGCCTCTTCCGCCGTTTGAGCAACGGGGAGCCGGCCGATGAGCGATTTCTCCTATTCCTGCATCCGAACCGCTGGCGCTACGATATCCTCCGCGCCCTCGACTATTTCCGCTCCTCGGCAATGTTCACCGGCGCCGATCCCGATCCACGGCTCGGTGAAGCCATCGATCATGTTCGCTCCAGGCGGCTTGAGAACGGCACCTGGCCACTCGACTGGAGCCTCCCGGGTCGGGTGTGGTTCGACATCAATGAAGGGTCGGGAAAACCCTCGCGGTGGATCACCCTTCGCGCCATGCGGGTGCTGAGCTGGTGGGAGCGCCAAGGCCTGGGAGCGGCCTGACGCGCCTCCACCCCATGCGCTGCCAGCTCTTCCTTAGCCTATGCAGGTGCGGCGTCTGGTTGATCCACTCCGCGATGAAGGCACGGTTCGGTTTCAACACGTGCTTGCCACGGCCCCCATCTTGCCGGGCGCAACAGATCCGCTCGAATGGTAACGCTGAGACCGCTTCACCGCCAAGGATACCGCACGCCGAACCGCGCCGCTACCCTTCGGCAGCTCTCACCGGCCGCGATCGCTGCCACAATATGCTCACGCAGATCAATTGAAAGGGATCGCGCCATCCGATGCTGGCCTCCTCTCCCGCCAGCATCTTGAATCACACATCCGGGAAAAGCGGAATCCCCTCCGATACAAACAAAACCTGAACCGCTCTCGCTATCGCGGCAGGACCGAGCTTCCCATGAGGAATTCGTCGATCGACCGGGCTGCCTGCCTGCCTTCGCGAATTGCCCAGACCACCAGCGATTGCCCGCGCCGCACGTCTCCGGCGGCAAAAAGCTTGTCCACGCTTGTGCGATAATCGCGGTCATTTGCCACCACATTGGTGGAGTTCCGCCGGTCGGTGCTGGTCGCAAGCTTTTCGCCGAGCTCGCCCAGCAGACCTGCCTCAAGCGGTCCCGAAAAGCCGATCGCGATGAAGGCGAGATCGGCCTTGATGACGAACTCCGTGCCGGCGATCGGCTTGCGCCTCTCGTCCACCTGGCAGCACTTCACACCCGTGAGCTGGCCGTCCTCGCCAATGAATTCCAGCGTTGCCACCTGGAACTCCCGCTCCGCACCCTCCGCCTGGCTGGAGGACGTGCGCATCTTCGTCGCCCAGTAGGGCCAGACCGTGAGCTTGTCTTCCTTCTCCGGCGGCCTGGGGCGGATGTCGAGCTGCGTGACGCGCACCGCGCCCTGCCGAAAGGCCGTGCCGACACAGTCGGAAGCCGTGTCGCCGCCGCCCACCACGACCACATGCTTGCCACTCGCCAGAATGGGTTCCGAAGCCCATGCGACGGACTGGGTGTTTTCGCCGCCAATACGCCGGTTCTGCTGCACCAGATAGGGCATTGCGTCATAGACGCCATTGAGCTCGACACCGGGGATGCCCGCTGGCCTTGGCTTCTCCGAGCCGCCGCAATAGAGCACGGCATCGTATTCGGCGAGGAGCTCCGCCACCGGCTTGTCGACGCCGACATTGACGCCGCAGAAGAAGGTCACGCCCTCCCCCTGCATCTGCTCGACGCGCCGGTCGACATAGCGCTTCTCGATCTTGAAATCCGGGATGCCGTAGCGCATCAGGCCACCCGGCCTGCTCTCGCGCTCATAAACGTGCACGTCATGCCCGGCGCGGCCGAGCTGCTGGGCCGCTGCCATGCCGGCAGGACCCGAGCCGATGATGGCGACGCGCTTTCCAGTCTTCTTCTCCGCCGGCTGGGGACGGACATAGCCAAGCTCATAGGCCTTGTCGCCGATCGCCTGCTCGATCGTCTTGATGGCCACCGGCACGTCTTCAAGGTTAAGCGTGCAAGCCTCCTCGCAGGGTGCGGGACAGATGCGCCCCGTCCATTCCGGGAAATTGTTGGTGGAGTGGAGGTTGCGGATCGCCGCTTCCCAATCGCCCTGATAGACGAGATCGTTCCAGTCCGGGATCTGGTTGTGGACGGGGCATCCCGTCGGCCCGTGGCAATACGGGATGCCGCAATCCATGCATCGCGCGGCCTGTTTCGAGACCTCCTGCTCGGACATGGGAATCGTGAATTCACGAAAATGCCTAATGCGGTCCGATGCCGGCTGGTACTTGTTCTCCTGCCGGTCGATCTCGAGAAAGCCTGTAACCTTGCCCATGCTCATTCCTTGTTCCTGAAGGCTTAAAGCCCGCAGCCAATTTCAATCCCGGCAGTCGGGAATTTCTCTCACCGCTACGGGTGCTTCTCAGATCGGTGGCCAGGAAGGCGCCCAATGCCAATAAGCGACCCGACGGCCACACCCAGAACCACTATTTCCGCCCCAACCCTGTCGCTCGAAAGATAGACCGCTGCAGGATGACGGCAGTTATCGCGAGCGAGATCAGGGCGTGCAGGAGCCGTGGCGTGCTCACTCAGCCGCGATTCCCATGCGCATGCGTTCCATTTCTTCAAGCGCCCGCCGATACTCGACCGGCATCACCTTGCGGAATTTCGGCCGGTATTCCGCCCAGTTGTCGAGGATGGTGCGTGCGCGCTCGGAGCCGGTGAAGCGGTAGTGGTTCGAGATCAGATGCGCCAAGCGCTCCTCGTCATGCCGCGTCATGTCTCCGGAAACGTCCACCCGGCCCATATGGGCGAGGTCGCCTCCGTGATGGTGCAGCTTTTCGAGGATTTCATCCTCTTCCGGCACCGGCTCCAGTTCCACCATCGCCATGTTGCAGCGGTCGGCGAAATCGCCTTCCTCATCGAGCACATAGGCGACGCCGCCGGACATCCCTGCCGCGAAATTGCGGCCGGTCGGCCCGAGGACGACCACCAGGCCGCCCGTCATATATTCGCAGCCGTGATCGCCCACGCCCTCGACTACCGCCACGGCGCCCGAATTGCGCACGGCAAAGCGCTCGCCGGCGATACCGCGGAAGTAACACTCACCCTCGATCGCGCCGTAAAGCACAGTGTTGCCGACGATGATCGACTTTTCCGGCTCGATCTTGGCCTTGCCGGACGGCTTGATGACGATGCGGCCGCCCGAAAGGCCCTTGCCGACATAGTCGTTCGCATCGCCTGCAAGCTCGAACGAAACGCCGCGCGCAAGGAAAGCGCCAAAGGACTGCCCCGCCGTACCGGTGAATTTCACCGTAATGGTGTCGTCCTTCAGCCCCTTGTGGCCATGGCGCTTCGCCACCTCGCCCGAGAGCATTGCCCCCGTGGTGCGGTCGGTGTTGCAGATCTCCGATTCGAGCGAGACAGGCTCCTTGCGTTCGAGCGCGGGCATCGCGGCCGCAATGAGCTTTCGGTCGAGAATATCGTCGATCGGATGCTTCTGCCGTTCGGTCCAGCGGATCGCCTCACGCGGCGCTTCCGGCTTGAAGAAGACGCGGGAGAAATCCAGCCCCCTCGCCTTCCAATGCTCGATCAGCGACCGCTTTTCGAGCAGGTCTGACTGGCCGATGATTTCGTCAAGCTTGCGGAAGCCCATCTCGGCGAGAATCTGCCGCACTTCTTCCGCGACATAGAAGAAGTAGTTGATGACATGTTCCGGCGCACCCTTGAAGCGCTTCCTGAGCACAGGATCCTGGGTGGCCACGCCCACCGGGCAAGTGTTGAGATGGCACTTGCGCATCATTATGCAACCCGCCGCGATCAGCGGCGCGGTGGAGAAGCCGAATTCGTCCGCACCGAGCAAAGCACCGATGATGACGTCACGGCCCGTGCGCAAGCCGCCATCGACCTGCAGCGCGATACGGCTGCGAAGCCCGTTGAGCACCAGTGTCTGGTGCGTCTCGGCAAGGCCCATCTCCCAAGGAGAGCCGGCGTGCTTGATGGAGGTGAGCGGAGAAGCCCCCGTGCCACCATCATAGCCGGCGATCGTGATATGGTCCGCGCGCGCCTTGGCGACGCCAGCGGCAACCGTACCCACGCCCACCTCGGAGACGAGCTTGACGGACACGTCCGCCGCAGGATTCACGTTCTTAAGATCGTAGATGAGCTGTGCCAGATCTTCGATCGAATAGATGTCGTGGTGCGGCGGCGGCGAGATGAGGCCGACGCCCGGCGTCGAATGACGCGTCTTGGCGATCGTCGCGTCCACCTTATGGCCCGGAAGCTGGCCACCCTCCCCGGGCTTGGCCCCCTGCGCCACCTTGATCTGCATCATGTCGGAGTTGACGAGATATTCGGTGGTGACGCCGAAACGCCCGCTCGCGACCTGCTTGATTGCCGAGCGTTCAGGGTTGGGACTGCCGTCCGGCAACGGCATGTAACGGTCCGGTTCCTCGCCGCCCTCGCCCGTATTCGACTTTCCGCCGATGGCGTTCATGGCGCGGGCCAGCGTCGTGTGCGCCTCGCGGCTGATGGAGCCGAAGGACATGGCACCCGTCGAGAAGCGCTTGACGATTTCGGCTGCCGGCTCGACCTCGTCCAGCGGCACCGGTGTGCGGCCGGTGTCGCCTGCGGTTTTGATCACGAAGAGCCCGCGGATGGTCTTCGCCCGGGCAGCCTCGCCATTGATGAGGTTCGAGAACTCCTGATATGTGTCCCAAGACCCGCGGCGAACCGCATGCTGCAAGGTAGCGACAGCGTCGGGGCTCCAGACATGGTCCTCGCCGCGCATGCGATAATTGTACTCACCGCCCACTTCGAGCCCGATGCGGAGCACGGGATCGTCGCTGAAAGCAGCACTGTGGCGGGCCACCGTCTCCTCGGCTATCTCCTCAAGCCCGACCCCCTCGATCGTGGTGGCGGTGCCGGTGAAGTAGCGCTGAACAAACTCGGACCGGAGGCCGACCGCGTCGAAAATCTGCGCCCCGCAATAGGACTGATAGGTGGAGATGCCCATTTTGGACATCACCTTGAGGATGCCTTTGCCGATAGACTTGATATAGCGCTTCACCAGCTCGTCGGCCTCGACCTCGGGCGGGAACTCGCCCTTGGCATGCATATCGAGCAGCGTGTCGAAGGCGAGATAGGGGTTGATCGCCTCGGCACCGTAGCCGGCAAGGCAGCAGAAATGGTGCACCTCGCGGGGCTCGCCGGATTCGACGACCAGCCCGACCGCCGTCCGCAGACCCTTGCGGATCAGGTGATGATGCACCGCCGCCGTCGCAAGAAGCATCGGGATCGCGATGCGATCCGGCCCGATCTGCCGATCCGAAAGGATGATGATGTTGTAACCGCCGGCAACCGCCGCCTCCGCGCGTTCGCAGAGCCGATCGACAGCACCGGTCATTCCGGCCGCGCCTTCGAGCGCCGAATAGGTGACGTCGAGCGTCTTGGTGTCGAACCGGTCCTCGGTGTGGCCGATGGAGCGGATCTTTTCGAGATCGCCATTGGTCAGGATCGGCTGGCGCACTTCGAGCCGTTTGCGGCGCGAACTGCCGACGAGATCGAAGATATTGGGCCGCGGACCGATGAAGGACACGAGGCTCATCACCAGTTCCTCGCGGATCGGATCGATCGGCGGGTTGGTGACCTGAGCGAAGTTCTGCTTGAAATAGGTGTAGAGCAGCTTCGGCTTGTTCGACATGGCCGAAATCGGCGTGTCGGTGCCCATGGAGCCGATTGCCTCCTGGCCGGTGGTGGCCATGGGCGGCAGAAGCATCTTCACGTCTTCCTGCGTGTAGCCGAAGGCCTGCTGGCGGTCCAGCATGGAGACGTCCTGGCGCAGCGCGCGCGGCGCCACCGGCTTCAGCTCCTCCAGAATGAGCTGGGTGTTATCGAGCCACTCGCGGTAAGGATGCTTGGCGGAGATCTCCGCCTTCAGCTCGTCATCGGAGACGATGCGCCCCAGTTCCAGGTCGATGAGCAACATGCGTCCGGGCTGCAGCCGCCACTTCGTGACGATCTTTTCCTCCGCAACAGCAAGCGCGCCGGCTTCCGAAGCCATGATGACGCGATCGTCGTCCGTGACGACGTAACGTGCGGGACGCAGGCCATTGCGGTCGAGGGTGGCGCCGATCTGCCGGCCATCGGTGAAAGCCACTGCCGCCGGCCCATCCCATGGTTCCATGAGCGCGGCGTGATACTCATAGAAGGCCTTGCGTTCCGGTCCCATGAGCTTGTTGCCCGCCCAAGCCTCGGGGATGAGCATCATCATCGCATGTGCCAGGCTGTAGCCGCCCTGGAAGAGGAACTCGAGCGCGTTGTCGAAGCAGGCCGTGTCCGACTGGCCCTCATAGGATATGGGCCAGAGCTTGGAAATGTCGTTTCCGAAGAGCTCCGAGTCCACAGAGGCCTGTCGCGCCGCCATCCAGTTCACATTGCCCCGCAGCGTGTTGATCTCGCCGTTATGCGCGACCATGCGGTAGGGGTGGGCGAGCTTCCAAGACGGGAATGTGTTGGTCGAAAAACGCTGATGAACGAGCGCAAGCGCAGATTCGAAGCGCGGATCCTTCAGATCCTTGTAGTAGGCCCCCAGCTGATAAGCGAGGAACATGCCCTTGTAGACAACCGTGCGCGCAGACATGGAGACGATGTAGAAGCCGTTGTCGCGGCCACCCGTTTCCTCATAAATGCGGCCCGAAACCACCTTGCGGAGGATGTAGAGACGGCGCTCGAAATCCTCTTCATCGCGCACCATGTCGCCCCGACCGATGAAGACCTGGCGGTGCACCGGCTCGGAGGCGACGATATCGGGCGCCTTGGAAAGGCAGGAATTGTCGATGGGCACATCGCGGAAGCCCAGAAGCTTCTGGCCTTCCGAGCGGGTGACGTCAGCAATCACCTCCTCGATATGGGCGCGCAAAGCCGGGTCTTGCGGCATGAACAGATAGCCCACGCCGTAGTGCCCTGGAGCAGGAAGCTCCACGCCCTCACCCGCCATCTCGTCGCGGAAAAACCGGTCCGGGATTTGCACCAGGATGCCGGCACCGTCACCGACCAGCGGGTCCGCACCCACGGCGCCGCGATGGGTGAGATTTTCGAGCATCGCCAGCCCGTCTTTGACAATGCCGTGAGACTTCACGCCTTTCATATGGGCCACGAAGCCGACGCCGCAGGCATCGTGCTCATTGCGGGGGTCGTAGAGACCGTGCGCATCAGGCAAGCCGATGCGTTTGACAGCCTTCGCCCCAGCCTGCACGGCGGGCGTCCGCCCGGTCGATACAGATGGCGTCGATTCCGTCATCGCTTCGTCCTCCAGTCGTGGCCCTTCAGGGCACCAGTGGGTTTTCGGGCAGCCTTCTCGCGGCGGTCATCCCGGTGTATGGATCGGCATCATCTTTCGAAAAGCCGTAAGAACGCTTGCCCTCTCCCGGGGTGCGCTCCTTCTGGTGGGCAGCGCGCGAACCTTTGGTTCTTGGCACCGCCGTCCAGGCATCGTTGCAAACCGCCGCCCCACTATAGCGCAAACGGTTTGAAGCTGCCCGGATAAATAAGACAGCACTGCTGTCCTATTCTTTCATTGCCAGAAAATCTTGCGCGACACAATACGAAACAGCAAAAAAATCCATTCGGCGGGTAATAAAGTTGCGGCGATCAGCGTGTCCAAGCAAGTTCGAAACTCGCATCAGAGCAGAGGATCGCCGCCCTTGAAAACCGGGCGCCGAACGCGCAAGGGTGCCTTCGCAACAAACGAGGTGAAGGATGGCGATCAATTTCGCATCGGACAATTGGGCGGGCGCTCACCCGGCAATCAACGAAGCGCTGATGGAACATTCGCGCGGAAGCGCCTCCGCCTACGGGACAAGCGATCTCGACCGGGAGGTGGAAAAGCGCTTTTGCGAGATTTTCGAGCAGGAGGTTGCAGTCTTCTTCGTCGCCACCGGAACGGCGGCGAATTCGCTTTCGATGGCACTTTTCAACCGCCCGGGCGGCGTCGCCTTCGCCCATGCTGAAGCACATATGCGAGAGGATGAGGGCGGGGCACCGGAATATCTGACAGGAGGTGCCCGGCTTTACGGCGTGCCTGGTTCGCTGGGGCGCATGACGCCCGAGGCGCTGGACGAGGCCATCCGGCTGTTTCCCGCCGAATTCATCCACTCGGGCCAACCCATGGCCGTCTCGATCACGCAGAGCACCGAGATCGGCACCGTCTATTCGCTTGACGAGATCGCGGCGATCGCCGAGACCAGCCGGGCCCATGGCCTGCCGCTGCATATGGACGGAGCGCGCTTCGCGAACGCGATGGTGGCGCTGAATACCACACCGGCGGAAATGACCTGGAAACGGGGCGTGGATGTGCTCTCTTTCGGTGCGACCAAGAATGGCTGCTGGTGTGCAGAGGCAATCGTCGTGATGGACCCGGCCAAAGCTCGGGACTTGCCGTTCCTCCGCAAGCGTGCAGCCCAGCTTTTCTCCAAATCCCGTTTCATCGCCGCCCAGTTCGCCGCCTATTTCGCCGACGACCTTTGGCTCAAAAACGCAGCTCATTCCAACCGAATGGCGGCGCGGCTTGCCGATCACCTGGCAGAAGCTCCGTCTTCCCGCCTTGCGTGGCGTCCGCAGGCAAACGAGGTTTTCGGTTTCCTGAGAAACGAGACTGCAGGGAAGCTGGAGAAAGAAGGCTTCTTCTTCTATCCATGGAAAGTGCCTCACGATGCGAAGGAGGCCCTGAACCCCGACGAAGGGTTTTACCGCTTCGTCACCTCCTTTGCGACCACAGCAGATGAGATCGAAACGTTTGGCAGAATCCTGCGAGCGTGATTCCGTCCCGAGAATGGGCGAGTTTTCGGGGCTGGTTAGAACTCACCCTGGTGCTCCCTCAAAGGGGCGCACGCGCCACAGCACCGTGCGTCCTTTCGAACGCATAAAGGACGCTGTAAATCATTGATCGACGCATCGTGCTTTCCGAGAACCGATTCCGGTTTTCGGGCCGATGCTGTAATGCCGCTAGCACTAAAAAAAGCGGCGCCCGAAGGCGCCGCCATAACCGAGAGACAAGTCGCCTTATGCGGCGTTCTTTGCCTCGATCTGCTTTGCTTCCTTGGATGCCCGCGCAATGGGGATGCGGCGAGGCTTCATCTCCTCGGGAATGTTGCGGACGAGATCCACATGAAGGAGACCATCCTTGAGCACGGCGCCAGCAACCTCCACGTGGTCGGCCAACTGGAAGCGCCGCTCGAAGCTGCGAGAGGCAATGCCGCGATAGAGAAACTCGCTTGTATCCTTGCTCTCCTCGCTCCTTTCGCCCTTGATCGTCAATACGTTACGATGTGCTTCGACCGAGATGTCTTCCTCGGAGAAGCCCGCAACCGCCATCGAAATGCGATAGGCATCCTCGCCGGTGCGCTCGATATTATAGGGCGGATACGTCTGGCCGCCATCGAGCTGACCGAGAGAGTCAAGCATGGTGAAAAGCCGGTCGAACCCTACGGTCGATCGGTAGAGGGGAGAAAAATCGACATGACGCATGGTCTGTCCTCCTGTGAGCAACAAGTTTGCGTTTGGCCATTGCCGGAAACCCGCCGGGGCGTTTCCATTGGCCAGCGGCCCCTTCATTGGCGGCCGCATCCGTAATTTGGGATTTTGAGGCCCTCGGTTCAAGACCGTGGGTCTGGGTCTACGAACATGAACGCCAGCTGAACGCGCTCTTCGCCCCCTGTTCAGGTAACCCGGCCTAAGGTGACTGCGAACTTTCCCGGCTGGATGCATCGTCCCTTCCATCCGTCCGGGCCTTGCCGGGGGCGGCTTCAAGACCGCCTCCGGCATGCTTTTTCTGTTATGGTCATAAAAGATTTTGCTTTTGGCCCCATGGCTCTCTATCACAGTAGAGAAAGAGCCCGTTTCAGCGTCATGGCCGACTTGCTCCGAAGAACCCCGGAAAACCCTGTGCCGATCGGCGCGCGCGCCGGCATGATGACGGCCCGCGATGGCCGGCAAATCCGCTATGCGCATTTCCCTTCAGCGAGCGACTACGGAACGGTCGTCATCCTGCCGGGACGCAATGAGTGTATCGAAAAATATTTCGAGACAGTGCGCGATCTCGCGAAGCGCGGTTTTTCCGCGGTAGCGCTGGATTGGCGCGGCCAGGGCGGATCGGACCGTCTGCTGAGGGATCCGCGGCGCGGCCATGTCCGGTCCTTCAATCAATATGTGACCGACCTCGACCAGTTTTTTCGCGAAGTGGTGCTCCCGGACTGCCGGCCGCCTTTCACCGTGCTTGGCCACTCCACCGGTTCGCTAGTCGCTTTGCTCGCCGCGCCGCATTTGGCCACCCGGGTCCGACGCATGGTGCTCGTCGCGCCACTCCTCGAAATTCAGACGTCCCTGCCTCTCGGCCCCGCTCGGGCCCTGACAAAACTGCTCTGCACGTTGGGATTGGGCCGAATATATGTGGCTGGACGAAGCAAGCGCGGAAAGGAAGTGCCGTTTCAACCCAACGCGTTGACGAGCGACGAAAAGCGCTACAATCGCAATCAGGCGCTCGTCCAGGCATTCCCGGAACTGTTCGTGGGAGGACCGACGGCCGCATGGGTGAACGCTGCCTGGTCGGCCGCCGCGCGCGTTTCCGATCCCGATTTCAGAGCCTCGATCCGGGTCCCCATTCTTTTTCTCGCTGCCGGCATGGACCGGATCGTTTCGACCCCGGCCATCGAGCGCTACGCACGGGGCCTGCGTTCCGCCAAAGTTCTCACCATCGACGGCGCACAGCACGAGATTCTTCAGGAATCGGATATTTTCCGCGAGCAGGCGCTCGCCGGCTTCGAGGCATTCGCAAAAGGCCACCAGGAAAAGACCCGGGCCAGCGAACCCGTGGGAATGTAACTCCGAAACGGAGGACGCCAACGTCGTTGGCGCCTTCAGTCCCCCAAGGACGGTGCTGGCACCGGGCTACACATCGCACGTGCAAAGACCCATGCCGGCTCCCGCAACGATGCGCTAGCCGCGCAGGAATTCGAGCGCCTGCGCATGAAGCTCCGGCGTTGCCGCTGCAACAATATCTCCGCCGGCCTCGGCCGGTTCTCCTGCCCAGGTCGTCACGACGCCGCCGGCTTGCTCGATTATTGGGATCAATGCCACGATGTCATAGGCCTGCAGCCCGCTTTCGATCACCAGGTCCACATGGCCAGCGGCGACCATGGCGTAGCCATAGCAATCCGTGCCGTAGCGCGGTAGGCGCACCGCCTGCTCCACGCGGTCATAAAGGGCGCGCCTTTTGCCATCGAACAGTGATGGCGTCGTGGTGCAAAGCGTTGCATCGCCAAGGGAGGTCGTGTGGCGTGTGGCGAGCCTGCGTGGTTGGCCCGGCCCCTCGTAATAGGCGCCGTTCTTGTCGGCATAGTAAAGCTCGCCCGTGAAGGGCTGCGACATCAACCCCGCTACGGCATCGCCGTCGATCGTGAGACCGACCAAAGTTCCCCAGAGCGGCAGACCGGAAATGAAGGCGCGGGTGCCGTCGATAGGATCGATGATCCAGAGATGCCTGCTGTCCCCCTTTTCGGTGCCGAATTCTTCCCCCACGATGCCATGATCCGGAAAATGTTCCCGAATGAGCCGGCGAATTGCCTGCTCGGCCGAGCGGTCCGCTTCCGTCACCGGATCGAAGCCGCCTGAAAGCTTGTTGGTGACGGCGCCGTTCTGGCGGAAGCGCGGCAGCGTTTCCGCCGCGGCGGCAGCGGCGACCTGGCGCATGAACTCAGGCGAAGGACTGTCGGACATCTTGCTCCTCAGGGTGCGCTACAAGCGAGTCGCTTGGGCAAAGTTGATTATCGTCAAATTCTCCAGCCTCTTGTGCACAGTTTTGCAGCAGGGCTTGACAATTGTGCAATGCAGCATAAATTGTGATTCGAACAGTCATTACTGTTCATGCCCATCTTGGGCGTTTCCTCCCTAGACTTATGGCCGTGTCGTGCAAACGATGCGGTCTCTTTTTAACGGCAGGACGTGCCCGCAGCTATTCCGCAGCGAGCGGCGGGGCAAGGAAATATTGCTCCGGGATATCGATGAGATCCCGCACGAAGTCCACGAGGTCTCTTGCGAGCCTCTGGAAGCCAACCGTCCGTTCCAGCGTCCGTTCATTCATATACAGGCCGCGGCTGATCTCGATTTGGAGAGCATGCAGCCGCTCGGCCGGCCTTCCATAATGTTCGGTGATGAAGCCGCCCGCATAGGGGCGGTTGTGAGCCACCGTATAGCCCTTCGTCGTAAGAAGTGCGACGGCGTGCTGTATCAGCCCCGGAGCGGCTGAAGAACCGAAGCGGTCCCCCAGAATGAAATCCGGCCTGAAGGTGCCGTCCGCCACGCGGATATTGGTGGGCATCGAGTGGCAATCGATGAGGATTGCGTAGCCGAACCTTGCTCGCGTGCGGGCGAGGAGATCGGCAAGGCACGCATGATAAGGAAGGTAGATCTGCTGGATGCGTTCAAGCGCTTCGGCAAGCGGAAGTCGCGAAGGATAGATATTCAGGCCTTCGCCGACAAGTTTCGGTACGGTTCCGAGCCCACCGGCCACTCTGGGCGAACGGATGTTGGAATAGGGCGGCACCGGCTCACGGAACATGCTCGGATCGAGCTCCCAAGGCTCCCGATTCACATCGAGATAGGCGCGCGGGAAATTGGCAACCAGAAGCGGCGCGCCGAGGCTTGCTGCTGCCGCAAAAAGCTCATCGACGTAGCAATCTTCGGAGCGCCTTATCGTGGCAGCGTCCAGCCTGCTCATGGCGAGGAAGCGCGGCGGATAAAAACGGCCGCTATGGGGTGAGTTGAAAATGAAGGGGCTCCGCTGCTCGCTCGGCTGCACGACCTGGAACGCCGGGATTTTCGAAAAGTCCGCTTCTACGCCCATTGTCCCATTGCCTCACGTGCTGGAAAGGCTTCCCACCTATACCAACGAGCCTGCCATCGTGATCGATCCCTGTCCAGAGGATCACGGGTGGGGCCCTTTGCCCCGGTCATCGTTCACTTGATCTTTACCCTGCCGAAAACATATAGCTGGAGCGCCCTCAGGCGGGGGTGGACAGGTGCGGTAGGCAAAGATGGCACGAATTCTCCTTGCAGAAGACGACGAAGACATGCGGCGGTTCCTCGTCAAGGCGCTGGAGCGCGCCGGCTACGAGGTCGTCGATTTCGACAATGGGGCGGGCGCCTATGAACGGTTGCGCGAGGAGCCGTTCTCGCTGCTCCTGACCGATATTGTGATGCCGGAGATGGACGGGATCGAGCTCGCCCGGCGCGCTACGGAAATCGACCCGGACCTAAAGGTCATGTTCATCACAGGTTTTGCCGCAGTGGCGCTCAACCCGGATTCCAATGCACCCCGCGATGCGAAGGTGCTTTCGAAGCCGTTCCATCTGCGCGAACTCGTCACAGAGGTTGAGAAGCTGCTTCACGCAGCTTAAGTTGACAGTGCGTTTTGCACGCAAGCTTCCTATTGACGCGCACCGGTCATTATGGTCTATGCGGCGCGTCGGATGGGCGTGTAGCTCAGCGGGAGAGCACTACGTTGACATCGTAGGGGTCACAGGTTCAATCCCTGTCACGCCCACCATCCTTTCAAAGACTTGTAAGCTGACGTCACGGATAACTGGCACGCAAGTGGCACGCAGTTGCAACTTGGACCAAGGGGATTCGCCGCCAAGCTTGGCCCCAAGGTCCGCGAAATATGCATCTATGGCCCGGACACCTGCCATCAGGTGATCTGGGCCAAATTTTGCGTAGGTTTCGGTCACGCGGCTTCCCACCCTGTGACCGAGAAAACCCTGCACCTCCCAAAGTGGCACCCCTCGCCGCCGCAACTCGGTCGCCATGGTGTGCCGAAGGCAATACGGGGTGATGTCCTCAGATAGACCGGCGTCCTTCACCGTCGCGGCGAACGCCCTTTTGATGCTCTTCACCGGCCGTCCATACCAATTGACGAACCGTTCGACATCGCGCGCCTGTACGAAGGGCAAAAGCGTGTCGGTGATCGGTACCGTGGGGCGATATTTCTTGGTCTGACGGCGCCCCCTCGGATTGAGAGAGATCAGCCGGGCATCGAGATCGACCTGAAAAGGCGACAGCTCAAGGATCGCGTCAGGTCGAGCCAAGGTATTGAGGCCGATCATGCAGAACATCAGCACATGCGGTCGTGCCTCAGCGGCCCGAAGCAGGCGGATCATCTCCGTTTGCGATAACCGGAGCTTCTCTTCCTGATCGCTGCGATCGGGCTCGTCGATGACGAACGGGGCATGCGTGATCTCCTGCCGCTTGACTGCTCGGTTGAGTGCGGCGCGGCCAACCGAGAGAACACGGGAGACATACGCGTTCTTGTATCCGCGCTCCTTCAGCCATCGAATGAAGGCCTCTTGCCGCTCGATGGTGAGATCCGAAACAAGAGCGTCACCCCAGTGTTCCGTCCAAAGGGCAAGGGCAATCCTGGCTTGCTCATGGCTGGCGATCTGGCTGGCATGCCCTTGCCAGTATCGGACAAGCACCGTCGCCAAGGGCATTTCGGCAGGCTGTTGGTCTCGGAAGCGCGCATTCTGCGCGACGAACTCAGCGAGCCTTACCTCGGCCTCGCGAAGATCGTCTGTGCCAAGCGACTTGCGGCGTGTCTGTCGATTGCGGCCGCCGTCGTGGTCGTACCACGTGGCGTAGTAATTGGCTGAGTTGGGCCGCTGCGATAACCAGTAACCGCCGATCTCTCCAACTCGACTACCCTTCCGCGCCATGCTGCAACCTTCTGGCCTTCCTGATATTCCAGTATGTCCTCGTCCGTGTATCGCCAGCGACCGCCGATTCGCCGCGCGGCGATCTCACCGCGCTTCCTAATGCGCCGCAAGGTGTCAACGGAAATGCGAAGCTTTTCCGCTGCTTCACACTCGGTGAGCAGGAGAGGTAATCGCGTAGGAGACGCTGTCATCGCTCACCTCCCGCTGCACGCTCGTCTAGCAGCCGTCGCTTGGCTTCGAGTCCAGGGTCCCACAGCTCTCCGCGCTGGTATCGATGGACGTATTCTCTAATCAGGTCTCGGAGCAGTTGGCTCAAACTCCGATCAAGCGCTACTGCAGCTCGATTGAATGCCTGCTTTAGCTCCGGCTCAACTCTCGCATGAACCGCATCTGTCCTTTCGTTCAAGGGCACACCTCATCTCGCATATGAACAACCGAGCCCCACATTGCGGCAGATCGCCTTCGCGTAGTGCAATTGGGATTACTCTGTGCCACATGAACAAACCGAAAAAAGCGATAAAATCAAACATTTTCAAATATTTGCATCATATTTGCATCATATTTGCATCATGTTTGCATCAACTCTGCATCATCCCAAGCCCTTCCGCCTCGCTCAATGACGGCTGCTCTCGGCATTGGGCGAATCACTCAGCCGGACGATCCGAAAGACGGGCTTTCCTCACGGGAATGGAACCTCTAGCAATGGATCTGCCAACAGGTGCTTGACTAGGGTCGGTGACTGCTAAGCACGAAGCCAAAGCCGCATTGAGGTGAGCGGACACATCGCCGTAAGTCGGCGCGAGCCGTTCGAGACATTGATCCTCAATGTTGGAGAGGTCGCAATCGCCCCACTGCCGCCGTTTGGAGTACTTCCGTCGTCGCCGCAAACCTGCCGTTCGTTCAGAGCCCGCACGAAGGCAAAACACGGAGCCGTTAGCAAACTGGCAGGTTCGAGTGCCCAAACCTGACTACCAGCTCCTTATCCTAATGCGCCACAGCATGAAGGCACCCTTCAGCCATCACTATTCCAGGATGGGGACCACGAGCTCTCTAGCTAAGTTCAGCCCACCTCGCCACGGCGTACGCGGCGCTCATGCTTGTGGTCGAAATGCCGGTCAATCGCCCCGACGAGTGGCATCTTGAGATAAGACCAGGCCGGCTGAAAATGTGGCTCGAACAGGTCACCGACGAGCCCGTGATCGAACGCCTCGAAATGGCTGGCGAGCGCAACATCGAGGACCTGGCGCAGGAGCCCCGCGATCGCATTAATGTCTGCGATGGTCTCGAACGCGAAATGTTTACCCCTTTCAAAATTTGCTAGGTCCCGCTGAACGTTACGTGACGAAACATGGGTGGTCGTCGAAAGCGTGCCATAGAGACTCTTCGCCGCTTGCCGATACTGTTTGCCAGCTGTCTCGTCGAGCATTCCAAACCGAAGGCTGTCGACTACCTCGTTGAAACGCTCGCGCCCCAGCCCGTCGAGCGCGGTAACTTTCTCAGCCACGTTCCGCGGGGGCACAGCTTCACCGACATCGGCGTCCTGCCTGAGCGGGGGCGAGCCTTGGTCGAGCCACAGCGCCTTGACAGACGCTTCGACCAAGAAGCGCATTTCTCGCCTTGCAGGATCGTGCAGCCCTTCCTTGATCATGTGGGCGGCCGCGATCATCGACTGGACGAAGTGGGGCTTGATCCGGAGCGAGATCAGCTGCTCGAAGAAGGGCGGATTGCGGCTCGCCATCATCTCGATCATGTTGATGCCGAGTCCGTAGTCGAAAATGTAGCGGTCAATCTGGCGAATAGACGCTTTATAAGCATCGCTTGCGCGCAATGCTGCATGCTCGTCGGAACGCCGCTGCCGCTCGGCCACAGCAGCCTGGATCATCGCCGTTACCGGGTCGGACTCAAGGTCGTTATCAGCCATGTCTTACCTCTAGTCACCCCGGCGCAAGGACGCACCGGCTAATTCGCTGGACCCGCCCAAGTGAGAACCGATTTTGGCGTTTGTCGCTGCAGCGCAGCGATAAGGTCTGCCGGGATCACCGCCCCGGTTGGCTGCTTGCCCGGAACTGTAGAGAACCCTTGCTGGCTGAGAAGTCGCAAGACTGCGTCACCTCGGTCGCTTGGATCCTTGCCCCAGACACTAACGGCGCGGCGCTTTCTTGTCTGTTCAATCAACTCAAAGTCTTTTTGGCTATCGCTCAGCGATGCCCAAACGACGTCTTTCAGAAACTGCTCGATGTCCAAGGACTTTAGGAGCAGCGCGTCTAAGTCCGCGACAAGGTGATGCGCAGCGTTGATCAGCGATGCAACTTCCTTGAACGTGACGGGCCGCATAGCCTCGTACCCACCGAGAAGCATTTCGGCGTCGAGCCCACTGAATCTAGCCGCCACCTCCTCTGCATTGGAACGGAGCAGGGCGAGATGTCTCTCCGGCGCATCCCGGTCCGCTTCGGTGTGGGCACTCCGATTTCGCCACGTCACCATAAGGAACACTAACGCGAACGCGATCATATCAAGGTCCGGACAATGGCGCTCAACCGCCTGTAGCTTCCGGAAGACGCTCAAGCCCGCCGAGTCCAAGTCCTTCCGCAACTCGTCCGATTGGACAAGTGCAGGTTTGCGCACGGAAAGGCGGAGATACACATCGATCGCATCAATGGCCCTGATCAGTGCCATATCCAGAATCAGTCGCCGACTGCGTTTGGCAGAACTCACCGCATCTTTGGGAGACCAAACGGTCCGCAAATCTCTCGGCACTTCGCGCACGACACCACGCTCAATGCCGTCAAGACCGACCAAGGCCGTTATGATCAAGTGATTGGCGTTACCAAGCAAGTTTTTAAAAGCTTTTCGTGGCCGGCTTTGTTCAAGGTAAAGCGTCATTTCGTTCTCAGTTGTGGTGTGCCCGGTGCGATTTGAACGCACATCTGCCGCTCTTAGAAAGCCAAGGCTTCATGAAGGCGGCTGCTCTACCTCTTGAGCTACGAGCGCCGCCCAGAATTCTTGTCTTGGTTGCGTTTTGTCAAGCGCATTGCCGCGCGCGAATTCCGCAGTGCACGTGCTGTCGCGTCATGAATGTTTGCTGTCCAATGATCCGGTCTATCAGCAGCCAAACGTGCATTTTCGGTTTGCAGGAGCCGTTGGGCCTTCCGGAAGATCGGCATTTGGGACGCGGTTGTCATCGAAGTAGGGTGGCACCTGAACGACCGCTTTCCCAGCTTGGACGCACAACACCCGTCAGGCAGGAATCCACCCCATCTCGACCATTCGCTTTTATGGGTTCACGGCCTACTCGTTCAGGCGGATAGGTACTGGGACGAGCCTGTCTTTCCGCTGCGCTCCAAGACAGGCTCGCCCTCCTTCCGCCGATGGCTTCAGGATGGTCCGCCTTGCTCTCCGCTCTCGGTAGACCGGTGGCCCGATCTTGCCCCCCTCACGCGCCGGAGAGACACGCCACATGCTGCTGCACTGCTTTGGCTCCCGCATAAAGCCGAGCCGCCGCGCCGTTTTTTTACGAGGTGGCCGTTGGTGGTTACCCGTTACCCTCGATGCAGTGCTGCCAGATCGCGACTCTAGCAAGCCTTGGACGCGCGTCGCACGCTGGACCGTATGTGAGGACTCCCCGTTCGGTCCGACCGCCACGGCCAGGAGGGTAACAAGCTCTCGAATCCAACCCCTCCGGCCACGTTGCACGCCACACGGTGGCGGCCATAGGGATTCTCTCGGTGGGACAGATGTTGCGAGGTGGTCGGGAAGACCGGTACACTATGAGGACGCGGTTCTCTCGCTGCTGTCTCAGTTGAGAGAATCCGAAACCCCAGAGGCGGCAACCTCTGGGGTTTCTTCTTCGTAATCACAACTTTAGCTCTTCTTGTTGCCGGACGTCAATTCGGGCGCTGCTTGCCTTGAGCCTTCACAAGGGCTCGGTAGAGTGTCGTGCGATGCACATTCAACAGCGCGGCTACCTCGTTCACGGTCCTGCCTTCGGAGTCGATCAAATGCCGTGCATGCTCAATCTGAGCGCGCGATAGGCAGGACTGAGGGCCGAACCGCACACCTCGCATCTTGGCCGCGACGGGCCCTCTTCCGGTCGTTCCACGATCAGACTACGCTCGAATTCCGCATACCGCAGAAAAGGTCAGCACCATTCGACCCGCCGGCGTCGTGGTGTCTGCCCAGAGCCGCGCAACCACTTAGCTCTCCTGTGCGTTATTACTCGTTTCCGTCTCATTGGTTTAGTGACGTAAGACCAGGATAAGCTCTTTTGCAGACTTCCTCGCCGCCCGCCCCTTCTCCCGCTTGTCCACCTCACTATACCCACCCAATGTGCTGAATTTGGAAGCAACACCGATTTCTGTGACTTTGAAAAATTCAGAGGCTATTTTCCGTACAAGGTCGCCTGAGAGTCCATTTGAGCAATCATGATCGGGAAACGTAAGTATCGCTGTAGCACCACTATGCCATATGGATCGTAGTAGTTCCCTCATCGCGAGTTCAGATTCCGTTTTCAAGCTGAAGCGGGACTTAGGCCGCCGTTCAGCACTTGGATATCGCCCGCTACCCGAAACCTCTCCACATTCTCCAGTCGTTATGGTCTCCAAGACATGATAGAAGCGGCTGTAGTGCACTCCAGAGTACGGCGGATCAACAAATACCAAATCGTCAGCGTGCAGTTTTCCAGCCGCAACATTTGCATCTTCCCTGCACGACTGCCCAACCCTGAGAGCATGCTGAGCCGAAACCCGGTTCAAGCTCTCTGAGGTTTTAGCCGCGACACTTCGATTCCACGCTTCCCGCAAATAGGGCAAAGCCGTTGTGCTCGGCTGAAACGGTTGCGCGGTGTGACCTGGAGCTGCGACGCACTGGCTGGCGGCGTGCACCAAGGCAGCAAGCGCGACGGATCGCTGCGGCTCGGCAGTTGGGATTGTCGCCCTCAAGGCATCAATCCAAACTGCCTGGAGAGGACTGAAGTAGTGACCACCATAAGCGCGCGTTATGGGGAGCATGAGCTGTGCTGCGCACCATTCACGCGCGGCATATACGGATTTTTCTGAATCCCAAGGACCGACGGGTGGCTGGACATCATGAACTAACGGCTCTGCAGCTTCCAGCCACGTCTTCCAGAGAGTATCAGCGTCGAGAGGCCGAGTTCGCGCAACGATTGCCCCCACCACTGCGACGCTATACTCTTGGAGATCATAGGCAATCACAGGAATTGCGTTCCTCACGGCAACGTGTCCGGCAACCGACCCAGAACCGGTAAAGAGATCTATGAACCTCTTGTGTTTTGGAGCTTCCTCGTCAAGCAAATGCCCCAAGCCATTGCGAAGCATAGCTCTCTTCGAGCCCATATATTTCATTCTCGGCCCGGTCATTGCGATGAAAGAACTCCCCAGAGAGCGACGCGCTCAAATCCACCGAACGGAACGATGTATGCTCCGAACTGGACTGCAAGATTTCTTAAAGTGCGATCGGCCGCAGGAATTTCATCGTAGAAAGGAGCCAGTTCTGTAACTGCGTCTACTACGTCGGACCAGAGGTCCGACATTGCCTCTGGTCTACTGTTTGCATCCCAAAAACCTCTTGAACGGCCCAGATCCGAGCGCCAGAAGTCAATGGATTGCGAAGCGACACCCGCATTCTCGAATAGCTGGTGGGTTGCACCTGTTGCGATCCGCAACAATAAAGTTGATCGTGAGATCACGCCGTAAGGATCAGCTTCACCGTCCTGCGGAGGTACTTTCGAATATTTCATAAGGTCTGGGTCGTCGGGATCTGTCATTCTAAAAAGAAACTCTGCCCATTCTGTTGCCAATCTCCCACTCATTCCCTGGTTATCAACGACGGAATTAACAAGCGTGATAAAGTTGTTGTTATGACGCGATGGTGGCGATCCTGTTCTTCCTCGAAACAAACTTTCAACGGAAAGTCGAAGAACATGCCGATCAAGCTTCTCGAAGGTCGAAACGCCAGGTTCCAGCACCCCCCAGATATTTGATGCAAATTTCACTACCAGCTCGGGGTTCACACTCCACGGTGCGGGCAATCCTGATGGACGATAGCTACGTGCGTTGCGAGATTCGCGGTCCTCACCAATCAAGCTGAGGTCCATCCCCCACTGCTTCAGCCATTCTTGCGCTTGAGGTAAGACAGCGGCTCCGCCACCTACCGGACTGAGCCAATCCTCTAGTGACCGACCATATGGACGCAGTATCGCCGCAAAAACCGAACCTGAGGAAGAGGATTGCGCCCAAAAGTTCAAAGCGTCCCAAGCGAACTCATGAGTCTGCGAATTTTTTGGCAGCGAAGTCGCCTGGTTGCTTGCGTCAACAATGAAATGTTTGTTCTTGAAGACTCCTATTCCCTGCGTTGCTAGCAGTGACATTGCGGCGCGCAACTCAGCGTAATAGCTGAGATGTAAAGCTCGATGTGGGTCTCCTTGCAAAAGCGATTGTATCGCACGCCCGAGGTAACTCCATCCGTCGGACGCATGGAGTACAGTGCTTACCGCGATGTATTGAGCTAAATGTCGTCTGTTGATAGTATTAGACGCGATATCATTTGCCAGCTTTTGTACTGTGTCTGAAGCATATCTGTTGCCTTTCCCGAGCCAACGACCCTGCCTGCAATAACGTCCTGTCGCAGCAAGCGTCTTAATCACGGCAGCTGGGCTCGCGGCTGTAATTGCCGCGCTGTTATCTTGATGAAGCGCCATTTCAGGCTTCTCCTAAAATGCGCGTCGCTGCTTCTCCAATATCGGTCTCGCTTTTCGCAAGATGCTCCAGAACTTGCGTCCGAAGTTCGGTATACCCTCCACTTCCTTTGAATACGAGCTTTGCTCTTCGCTGTTCTGGAGTAAGAGACGGAGCCGAGCTGCTCCGCCAGTCGAATGACACAACCTCCTGCGCGAATTTCTCGAGGCGCGGGTGGATCTCGCTTTTCAAAAGTGATTCAAGTGCAGCATTAACGGCGCCTTCATCTCCAGCACTAGCTTTTTCGGCAAAGCGCCAAGACCGCAGATTCCAACGAGCGGCTAGGAATATGAATACGTCATTCAAGACATGAAGAAATCCCCGAACGCCCTGATCCGTTGGAATGAGTGAATGAGAACCATAAAATGCTGGGTGGTCTCCATCAGATGACTTACTGCCGGCAAGGTCGTCGATCCATGAAATGCCCGTTGTCGATGTAACCGCCACACGAAATTGTTCCCATGCAGCAATGAGAAACGCTGCCTGTTGCGCTCGGCTCCACCCGAGCACTTCTTCATCATCGGCAATTCGCGAGCCGAAAAGTCCGCCGGTGCGTTTTCCGCGCCCTGCCCACGGCCTAACAAATGTCGCCATAAGCGACCGAATCCATGCAGCTTGTGACACGCCGCGCCCCTGCCGTTCGCCGAGCATGTTTATCCGATCGTACCAAGGGCTGCGCGGATTGGACCAAAGGGCCTCTGTAAGTTCTTGAGACCGCGTTTCCCTATAGACAGCGTGGCCTTCAGCTCGATCCAACCAATCCTCGCCGCGAAGGAGTGGGTATAGATCGAACGCTAGGCTGACGTTAATCCTTTTTGGCTTGATATTAATCGTCCAGAATAGATACGCCTGCCAGCTGATATCCAAGTTGTGGAATGCAACCACTGGCACCTCAAATTCTGGGTCATCATTCTCGGTGAAAGCCCACAGACGATGCTGGCCGTCTATGACTTCGATAGGCGCCGCTCCGCTAGGTCTCCAACCTTTCTGCCATCGCTGATACGGCAGTCTCAGCTCACATATATTTCCTGCCTCAGATACGGTGATTTCATCTGCTTCGGAGAGAGTCTCGCCACCCCGTGTCTCTCCATTTCCCAGAATATTGACGACGATTGCCGTGGGAAGCCAACCCGGCTTTCGCAGATCGTGGAACTCCGCCGTTTTCCGCTTGCTTTCGCTCAAAGTTGACCAGGGGTAACCAAACTCGACAAACCGAGAAATTTCCTCTGAGCGTTCGGGATCGTGTTGCCTTTGAATTCCGAGATCAGTAGCTCGCGGCACTACGCCGGCGGCTTGCCGCCGATTGATGCCGCATAGGCTGCGAAGCTCAACTGCCGATAGGGAAAATAGGTAGAAATGTGGTTCAGGTTTACGTCGGTGAGACTCATCCGAGTAATCAACGTGATTCCATCCTTTGGACCATTGCCGTACCTTCAGAGCCGGTATTTTTTTCTTTTCATTTACCATTTATCCCCCCAACGCGAACTTGGCGCGATCTGCGCGACGTAACCGCCCCATCTATTGCTATTTCCGGTTAATTGCGAGTATCCAAATGACCTGTATTAACAAAGTGTTCAAAAACAATCTAACAACGTGAGAATCAGTCGTGAATAAACTGCCAGTGACGGGACAGGAAATCGCAGAGCGCCGCCGTGCCGCCGAAAACGCGCTTGCCAGCCAGCGGCTTGAGGGCTTGGAACCTGACCCATGGGTTGTAGCCCGGATGGAGCGCGTCATTGTGGGCGAGATTGAAATCAGCGATCTGATCGAAGCCTATAAAGAGCGGGTTCGCCGTCAGGTACAAGGCGAGGGCTAAGGCCACGCCTCCGCGCTACGTGAAACTGGCAATAGCCTAGTAACGGCAGCCGCTTACCGCCGGAGCTGCGGATACGCGATATGCCGATAGCGCCATTGCAGCCAGCACAGCTTCACGCCGGCAAAGCCCCCGATGATGGTCCGGGCGGCCGCCTTATCGCCGGAAAACAAGCTTTTCAGCAGGTCTGGCGCTTGCAGAATGAGGGTCACCAGTAGCATCCCGCCCATGCAGGCAAAAAAAGCACTGCGCACCCGATCTGGAACGATCGATTTAGACCACGGAAAGCTGCTTTTATTTGCTCGGCTCGATCAGACATCCTGTGCTCCTATTTCGCCCACATCTGACGCTTGACTTCCTGCCCCGGCTCCCAGATTTCGCCCTTTGCATGGCGCTGCACGTACTCTCGGATGAGGCCACGGAGGGCACGGCTCGGAAGCTGGCCATTTCGCTTTGCTGCGTTCTCGAAATTCTCCTTCAAAGCCGGATCAATAACCGCCCGGATGAGGTCACCATGTGGGCGAGCATATTCCTTTCCCGGCACTGGTAACCCCCGCTTCGACGACCGCCAGACATACTCACGGATGAGATCACGCAGGACCTGACTCAATACCCGATCTTTCCGCTGTACTGTTTCCTTGAATTCGGCCTTGAGAGATGGACTGATGACCGCCTTGATGATGACGGTTTGCTTAGGCACTCTGATCCTCCTCCTTGTTCCACGGCATGTAGCCGAGGCGTCTCAACTCTCCTTTGACCATCGTGAGTTTGTCCATGCCGGCGACAGCACGGAGCAAAAGGAGAATTTCCAGCATGAGCGGTGTTGTATCGCCGCTTCTCTTTTCGACCGTCCTCAGCCCTTCGTTGACTAGGTCATCAATTGCTCGATGCAGGCCGAAGAGCTCCCGGCGGATAGCGGCCAGCTCGTCATGTACGGCATCGCCTGCTTCGAGGCGTTCGCGTAAATAGGTGCCAAGGGGCTTGCCGCGCCGGGCGGCCTCATCCTCGTATTGCAGGTGTTTTTCCGGGCTGAGCCGGAGCGTCAGGGGGTTCCCCAACATACGGTGCCTCCTGTAGTGCGTCACGTAGTGCATCGAGGCCAGAATTTCTGCGGGTTTCCGGCTGGTTTGTAGTGCGCGAGCACTACAGCCGAAAATGATGCACTTTGTGAAAAGTTTTATAAATCAAATGGTTACACTGCACCGCAAGGTGCGTATTGTGTATAGCCCTGTTAAGGGCCAAGGGATGGCCATTTAAGGCCATCCAGAGGGTCCGACCTTGCTCCGATGAGCACAGCTCATCGGCATGGTGCAAAGATGATGCAGGTGTGATGCATATCTGATGCGCCGATGGTGCTGCGCGATTCTTTGCTGGTGCAGATTTGATGCAGGGATGACGCAGAAATCGTGCATTTTGGCATCATCCGGCCTTGCGACCACGGAAGTAGCCTGCCGCAGCGCGTGCAGCGCCGGCCGTACCCAACGCAGCATTTGTCGCCATGTTGGCCGCGCCGCTTACCACGTTGCGAGCGGCACGCGGGGCCGCTACTGCGCCGCGAGCTGCCGCACGACCACCACGATAGGCACCACCCACGCCACCCCGGATTGCCCGCAGCTCGTACCAGTAGCTGATGCCAATGCCGCCTGCCAAACCGCTTGCGATGGATGGCAATTGCAGCAGCAGGCCGACCGAGACAATCGAAATGACGAGCATTCCGATGAGCGTGTAACCGACGTTCTGCGCTCCATCGAATTTCGCATCGACCATGTAGCCGCCGAAGATCTCCATCAACAGCGTGAATACCACGGAGAACAGGACAATCGTCAGTGCATAGTTGAGGACTTGCGCCGCCCATTGCTCGAAGAAACGCGCGGTCGATTGAAACAGCAGCGCGACAATGAATATCGGCCCGAGCCCCGCGAGAATTGCAAGCGCGACCTTGGCAACTGTCACGAAAACCGCGCCGACTCCAACGACTGCGGCGGTTGCAAGTGCCCCTATGGCACCGATGAACGCATAGGTCAGGCCGTCCTTACTCAGGAGGCCGGCTTGTTCCCACGCCTGGGACACATAAGAGGCCCCCTGCTGCGCAGCTTGATCGATGATGTTTGCAGCGGAGGCTCCGCCGGTCGCGCCGCCCGCGATCGCACGTGCAAGCGCATCCGGCGTTGCCATGATCGCGTCAGCGATGCTGGTTTGGTAAAGGCCGCCGGCCATGGCGATCGAGACAATGATGCCGGTGCGAAGACACCGCGCGAGGAAATCGGCCACCGGCATATCGACTGCGCCGCGGATGATGAGCAGCCCATAGGCAATGAAACCGAGGGTCAGGCCGACCGATGCCACTGGCGTAATTTCAGCAATCGCCCTTGAAGAAATGTCGGTGACGAAGCTCTGAGTCAGAGTGTCGATCTTGTTGAATAGGGGCTCGACAATCGAAAAATTACCTGCTGCCATTGCCCACCTCCGGGTAAGTCGGCTGCATGCCGAGCTTTGCATTTATCGCGTTCACAGCCTTGCGAACGTTAATGCACATTTTGGTGTTGTCCATTCCAGGCTCTCTCTTGCATCGAGCCTCAGCATTCAGCCGCTCCGCGAAATTCTTGGTGTAGAACTCCACACTATGGGCGGTTGAGGTTTCTGCCCCTCGCTTGCTCTCCTGCTGGTCTTTTGCCGTCGCGGTTTCGTTACAGCCGGCCAGAACGGCTGCTGCGACGCATATGACTGCGGCTACGTGTTTCGTGCCTTTCACTGAAATGCCTCCTGTAGGTGGGTAACTGACGCGCAAATCTGCGCACCCCTCACACGACGGGCGATGCGACGAGCTTGCTGGAATGTTGGAAAATGGACAGCGCTGTCCGGCTCACCCCAAATTGGGTCTTTGCCTTGGTCCATGCCTGCGTAAAAGAGCCAACCCTGCAGCTCCGCAGAGGCGGCCATGACGATAAAGTGCATATCCATCAACGTCCCCCAAAGTAGATGTCCAACGAGTAGCCATGATTATGGAAATGCCACGAAGAAACGTCAAGAAAGACATTAAAATTCAATAGTTTAGTCAATAGTTGTCCAAGAATGTTTGACAGCTATTGACGCAACAGGGAGAGTAATTGGATTGCACAATCCATTGGTGACAAGAGCGGAATCCGGGTCAAGGACGACACCGCAGGCCGCATGCGGAGCACAGCCGAAGGCGAGCACCGAACGGGCGAGGATGCCGGCGTAGCGAATCCTTGACGCGGATGGAGCGCTGGACGCTCGGGCATGGGGGCAGAACAAGGGCAAAGCCCGCCGGTCTGCACCCTTGCCACGTGGCGAACGGCTCCCTTCCCCGCACACGGGGAAGGGCGGGGGGAAGGGGAAGCGCCGGGAATGGCATGCGTCAGTACCGCTGATTGCCCATAAGCAGCACGGTGGATTTTTAAATTAAAACTTAGAATGACATTCTCTCTGCCGAGCGGACTCACGTTCCCTGATCAGTTTTCCAAGCCGAGCGAGGGAGTGCCCCAACGGCGTGTCGCCAATATCGAACAGCACCCTTCGCTCCAAGTTGAGGCTAGCCCTGTGCGCCCGAACCTCACCTTCACGAACCTGAAGCTGATACTCCACATCTTCTGGCAACGGACAGGGTGTTGCGAATCGCCCGAGAAAGCGCTTGGCGCGTTCTGGAAGCATCAAACGGTATGCGTTGCTTGCCTGCCGGACCTGCGGGCCGCGCCCCTCCCGCAGAGTGGGTGTATATCGTCTCAACCAGTCAAGGAAACCATATGCGCGCAAGGCCCTGAGAGCTCGGACGACCGCATCTCTGGAGCGCTTCAAATAGCGCATAATGGTCTCTATCGAGGGCTCAAGACGGCCGGTTTTGAAATTTACGAGGTTCGCGAAAAGCTCCAGTATCTCAATTGCCACCGATCCCAGGGGGCCATTGCGCTTCCCCGGCGATCGCTGAGCCCGGTCCAGGCGTTTCGCCGCCAAGACGATCGTTTGTACATCCTGACGCGAGGTCCGCCGCCAGAAGACCGCCTCACAGCGTCCGGTTTTGAAGGAGTTCCGACGAATGCGAATTCCTGAGGCAGACCCGCTCTCAGAAGATATTCCGGTCTTATCGGCTTTGAGATCGCTCTGGCCTTTCAAGTGGCTTTCTGCTAGAACGCAGTTGGTACGCAACATCAGCTAACCCATTGATGTTGCGTGCACACATTTGCGGAAGCCTGCTACCGTTTGTCGTTGATTTTGCTTGGAAGTCTTTGCGTTGACATCGTAGGGGTCACAGGTTCAATCCCTGTCACGCCCACCATCCAAGACCTTAGACGAACCGCATTTGGTCAATAGCCGCTTATCTTCCGGTAATGCGCGGATTTCTTGCCGACGCATCCCTGCAGGAGGCCGACAATACCGCCCAGATTGGACGCGGTGGATACCAGGGCCGTTCCTCCCGTGATCGGCGGGATAGAGCAGAGCCCGATGCAGAGCTTCAACAAACGACCCAAGAGCGATCCGGGAAAGCGAATCAGCGTTCGCAGCGGGTGCCTTCGAAGCTGCTCCTGGACTCTCGTGGTGTTGTGATCCTTTGTGCGCCTGTAATAATAACGCAGGCTCAACCTGGCGGTAGGTACAATCTCGTACACGATGGCATAGGGTGTCCAGCCGGTCCTCGCCCCCAGAGCTTTCGCTTCGGCCCAGAGCCGCCAATCTTCCCCTCCTGAGAGGCCTAGAGTTGAATCGAAGCGCAGCCCCGTCCGGCGGAAAAAATCAAGATTGCCCATCCAGCTTCCGGTCGCGATCTTAATCTGGTCCGCCTGGCCTTCGTCCCATATTTTCAGGCAGCGCATTTCCGCATTCGTTCTGATCCGGTTGGCACCCGACCAGATCGCACGCTGCAGAAAGGTCAGCCTACCGTGATAAGGCGCGAGCCGAACCGGCGAACCGACGATATCCAGATCAAGGCGATCCCGCTCTGCAAGCAGATAGGTAAGCCAGTTTTCATCAACGACTTCATCATCATCGGCAAATGTCATCAGGTCATGGCCTCCGTCCAGCGCGCACTGCAAGGCGCGATTGCGGGCAGAAGCGATGCCCAGGACCGGTTCAACGACATATTGGATATTCCAGCGCGGGACCTGCCTCTGGAAAGCCCGGACGATGTCGGTCAAAGACGCCCGATGATTGTTTTCAACGATGACGAAGTGCAGTGTCACTCCCGCGGGCACGCGCAGATTTGCGTAAGATAAAAGAAGATTACGAAGCATTACCGGACGATTTCTCGTCACCGTCGCCAGACAAATGCTCCGCCTCCCATATCCCTTGCTCTTCAAAGAAATTCGGGTTGTCATCCTGTCACGCATTTCCGCAGAAGGCCGAGCGAACTATCGCTGGCGCGTATGATCCGCCTTGGAAGGAGAAGCCGGTCGTCGTGGGCGCGGACGCGCCCACGCCTGGTCGTCACCGCGGTGGAGAACCCGGCTTCGGAAACCAGGTCCCGGACCACGGGCGAGAGGTCGCCATAAGGATAACTGAAGGACGTGACGGCCTGCCCCAGCATGTCCACAAGACTGTCCCTGCTTTCGTTTATCTGTCGTCGGGCGATCGGCGGATCCACTTGGGCCAACCACAGATGGTCTACCGTATGCGCCCCGATCTCGTGGCCGAGCGAGGCCCACTCTCTCATTTCCGTCTTGGTCATGCATGAGGAGTAGGGAATTCCGATATGCTCGTCCCAGGCGTTGTAGCCGCCGACCTGCCCGCTTACGAAATAGTTGGTGGCAGTGAAGCCGACCGACTGAAGAACCGGCAGCGCATGCTCGTAAACATTCCTGTAGCCGTCGTCGAAAGTAATCCCCACGACACGCCCGGTCTTGCTTCCGAAGAGGTAAGGCATCAGGTCGCGAATGGATAAGCCTTGGAAGCCAAGCCGCTTTAGCCAGGTCATCTGGCGAGCAAAGCTCTTTGGCGATACCGTCAGATAGCGATATGCCGCGGGGCGCGGCGGAAGCACATCTATCTGGTGATACATGAGGATAGGTATCGGCATACCCATCCTGGATTTATCGATTTTTGGATCGCCGATCAGTTCCGCCGCACTCATTGCAACCTGCAATAGTAATGTATACGATTGCAAGCAGCCGGGCGCCGCTAAGGGCAAATAATGGCGGGGTTATAGGCTTCCTTTATACCCGGCAAGAGTGCGTCTAGGCTGCGGGATGTGGGGACTGCTTGGCAGTAGGCAAGGAGGCGCAGGCGAGCGCTGGGCAGCGCGCCTCCACCTAAACGTGATCGGCAATCCTATCATGATAGGGCAGCCAACCTTATCAGCGCCGCTTTACGGTCGCTTGCCAGGCTGCGAATCACCACCGCCCGGAGGTTGCGGATCTAGGCTCGAGAACAATTTAGTAGTCCACAATTTCAGCCCGGCGAGAAAAGACCCCAAGTCATGAAAGCACGCAGAAATGCTTCGGATTACTTTCCAATCTTTACACACAGGAAATTACTGACTAGATGGTCCAAATCGGGGGCGAGAATTCGCCACAAAATTGTAGATGTGAACCTGCGCTGCAAAGTTGCGGGGGAAGCATATTTGGTCACGTTGACGCATGGCCCACGCGAAAGCGGGCCATGACCTAGGCATATTGG
Organism: Chelativorans sp. J32; assembly: GCF_000518985.1. Lineage (GTDB taxonomy): Bacteria > Pseudomonadota > Alphaproteobacteria > Rhizobiales > Rhizobiaceae > Chelativorans. Next base: position 212,006 of record NZ_JAEQ01000003.1, on the reverse strand, counting down.
GCGCGGGGGGAATGAAGGGTATCATACTTGCAGGCGGAAGCGGTACGCGGTTGCATCCCATAACGGCGGCAGTATCGAAGCAGATGCTACCGCTCTATGACAAACCGATGATCTATTATCCGCTAAGTGTGTTGATGTTGGCGGGTATACGGGAAATTCTCGTGATTTCCACCCCTCGCGACCTGCCTGGCTTCCAGATGCTGCTCGGGGATGGAAGCTCTTTCGGCCTGGAGTTCAGCTACGCCGAACAACCAAATCCCAACGGGCTGGCGGAAGCCTTCATCATAGGCAGATCCTTCGTCGGCTCGAGTCCCTGTGCTTTGATCTTGGGCGATAATGTCTTTTATGGCGGCGGGCTGGGCGGTATATGCCGTGCCGCCGCCGCGCGGACGAGCGGCGCAAGCATTTTTGCCTATCGCGTCGCCGATCCGCAGCGCTATGGGGTGGTCACCTTCGATCCTAAGACGATGCTGGCGATCGACATAGAGGAAAAGCCCCGCGAGCCCAAGTCGGACTGGGCCGTCACCGGCCTCTATTTCTACGACAATGACGTGCTCGATATCGCAGCGAACGTAAAGCCTTCCGCGCGCAGTGAGCTGGAGATTACCGACGTAAACCGGGTATATCTGGAACGCGGCGATCTCACGGTAGAGCGGCTGGGCCGCGGCTATGCCTGGCTTGATACCGGTACGCCGGACAGCCTGCACGAAGCCGCCTCTTTCGTGCGGACGATGGAGCACCGCCAAGGCATAAAGATCGCCTGCCCCGAGGAAATCGCATTGCACATGGGCTGGCTGACACCGGATATGGCCATCGCCCGGGCCCGCGCGATGAAGAACGACGCTTATGCTTCCTATGTGATCCGCTGCGCCGAGGAGCTGGAGAATGCCTGAGGTCCGCGAACTCGAGCTCGATGGCGTCCTGGAGATCGTACCGGCCAAATTCGCTGATGAGCGCGGCTTTTTCTCCGAGACCTACAACGCAGCCGCGTTTGCAGCGGCCGGAATCACACTCGACTTCGTGCAGGACAACCACTCTCTCTCGGTACCGGCCGGTACCGTCCGAGGCCTTCATTTCCAGACACCCCCCTTCGCGCAGGACAAGCTCGTGCGCGTCGTGCGGGGAGCAATCTTCGATGTGGCCGTGGATATTCGCGTGGGCTCGCCCACCTTCGGCCGTTGGGTGGGAGTGGAGCTGTCCGCGCGCGAATGGAACCAACTCCTGGTGCCGAAGGGCTTTGCCCACGGCTTCATGACCCTCGAGCCCGAAACCGAGGTCGTCTACAAGGTGACCGCGCTTTATTCGCGCGAGCACGACCGGGCGATCCGCTTCGACGACCCCACGATCGGCATCCCCTGGCCTGAAGGTTTCACACCGCTTCTTTCACCGAAGGATCGTGCTGCTCCCCTTCTTGCCGAGGTGGAAACAGGCTTTCGCTATGAGGAGACATCGACATGAGGATTCTCGTCACAGGCGGCGCGGGCTTCATCGGATCGGCCGTGTGCCGCCGGCTGGCCTCCGATCCGGCCAATGTCGTCATCAATGTCGACAAGCTTACCTATGCCGGCAACCGCGCCTCGCTGCGGGAGATAGAAAACCGCTCGAATTATCACTTCATACGCGCGGATATCTGCGATGGGCGAGCAATGCGCGAGATCTTCGCCCGCTTCTCCATCGATGGCATCATGCATCTGGCGGCCGAAAGCCATGTGGACCGCTCCATCGACGGACCTGCCGCCTTCATCGAGACCAACATCGTCGGTACCTTCCGCCTTCTCGAAGCAGCGCTGGAATATTGGCGTTCGTTGAATGGCGACCGCAAGGAGCGCTTCCGCTTCCATCATATTTCAACCGACGAGGTGTTTGGCGATCTGCCTTTCGACCCCTCGCAGAAATTCGATGAGACCACGGCCTACGCCCCCTCCTCCCCCTATTCGGCGTCGAAGGCGGCATCGGACCATCTCGTGCGCGCCTGGCACGCCACTTATGGTCTGCCGGTGGTGCTTTCCAATTGCTCCAACAATTACGGCCCCTTCCATTTCCCCGAAAAGCTCATCCCGCTCACGATCCTGAACGGGCTCGAAGAAAAGCCGCTGCCGGTTTATGGAAGCGGCGAAAATGTGCGCGACTGGCTGTTTGTGGAAGATCACGCCCACGCGCTGGAGCTTGTCTTCCGGCGTGGGCGCGTAGGCGAGAGCTATGCGATCGGCAGCAATGCCGAGCGCACGAATCTCGCCGTGGTTGAGGCCATTTGCAACGCGCTGGATGCACGGCGCCCGCGCCGCGGCGGCAAATCGCACCACGATCTCATCGCCTTCGTGCGCGATCGGCCGGGCCATGACCGGCGTTACGCCATCGATGCCGGCAAGATCGGCCGCGAGCTCGGCTGGGAGCCCTCGGTGAGCTTTGAGAAGGGGCTGGAACGGACGGTCGACTGGTACCTTGCCAATCCCTGGTGGTGGCGGCCGATCCGCGAAGGCACCTATGCCGGCGAGAGACTAGGCGCTGCATGAAGATACTTGTCACAGGCAAGGACGGCCAGGTGGTACGCTCTCTGCTTGCACGCGCAAGCGCGCATCCCGGCCTGACCTTGATAGCCGTCGGGCGGCCCGAGCTCGACCTTGCCGACCTGCGCACCTTCGAGCCCGCGCTTGCTCGCCACGCGCCAGATCTGGTCGTCAATGCTGCTGCCTATACGGCCGTGGATCAGGCGGAGGACGAGCCGGAAACGGCGCATGCCGTAAACGCCGAGGCACCCCGCCTCCTTGCGCGGCTGACCGCGGAGCGTGGCATTCCGCTCATCCAGATTTCGACCGACTATGTCTTCGACGGTGCGCTTGACCGCCCATACGAGGAGAACGATACGGTCAATCCGCTCTCGGCCTATGGAAAGAGCAAGCTTGCCGGGGAGGAGGCGGTCCGTCGCGAAAATGCGGATCATCTGATCCTGCGCACCGCATGGGTCTACAGCGCCCATGGAAGGAATTTCCTGAAGACGATGCTGAAGCTTGCGGAAACGCGCGAAGAGCTGCGCATCGTTTCCGATCAGATTGGCAATCCCACAGCAGCCCGCGACATTGCGGACGGCATACTGACAGCCATCGACGCTCGCCGCCGCAGGGGGCCCGAAGGCTGGAGCGCCACCTACCATCTGGCGGGCTCCGGTGAGGCCGGCTGGCACGAGTTCGCCGCACATATCTTTTCCGAAAACGCAGCCCGCGGCGGCCCTTCGGCGCGCGTAGTGCCGATTACCACGGCGGATTACCCCACGAAAGCTGTCCGCCCACGCAATTCCCGTCTCTCCTGCGAGCGCTTCGCTACGGCATTTGGCTATCGAGCGCCGCATTGGCGCGAGTCAGTCGTGGAAACCCTGGAAGAGCTTGCCGCCGCAGACCCGGTGCGGTGATGCGTCGGCTGCTGTTCTGGCCTCAATAAAGAATGAGGCCAGAAACGGCCGATAAACGGCTTTCAGCTTAAACGGACGCTTGGCAGGTGGCTCCCTGAGTTAGCCCTGCGCGTAGATACTCAGATGAGCGTTCCGTTCGTCACCTTCCGCCAGTTCGTGCCATCCGAGAACGCCGGAGCAGCGCCGCCGGATGCATCCGTCACGAAGACCATAGCACCCGCGCCGGCAGCGCTCGCACTTGGCAGGCTTGCCACGCTGTAGCTGCGAAGAACGGCGGGAGCGCCGGAATGATGGACGTCTCGAAAGGCGCCGTCATAATGCACTTGGAATGCTCCCACATCCGTGTTCGACCACCCCGAAATGCGAACCGCTCCGGCATTGCCCGATTGTGCAGTCGCCTGGATGTAGAGGCAGCCCGAGTCCACGAGCACTCGCCCTGAGATGTTCGTATCGGTCTCGGTCAGCAGGAGAGTTGGTGAGGTTCCGGAAAGGCGCACCTGATTCCCGAACTGCGGGGAGGTGCCGTTATAAGCAATCGCGATGCTGTTCCATAGCGGTCCGGCGGGCGTCAGCGACAGGGTTCCCGAACTGGCATTGGCGATTTCGAACCAGCCGGGCTTGCTGGCGTGGCTGCTGTTCCAGCGGATGATCCGCGCATCGTAATCGGTACCGGGCTCGGTATGAAGGTCGATATAGGTGGGCGCAGTGCCGTTTGCGCCGGCTTCGTACATTTCCACGATGCGCGTGGTGGCGAAAGAATCCTGCTTGGATGCGGGTGAAAAATTACCGGCATGCCACACGGATTTGCCGGCCACGGAAAGGCCGGCGGGCGCGTCCATTGCCCCGTTCGTCCGGTTCAGGCTAAGCCCCGTGGTCCAGATGGTCCCGTTAGCGCTGACCTTGATCGAGAAATCGTCATTCCCGGCAAGCCCCATCTCGGCACGTCCGGACCAGCCGGTCTGAAAAAGGAGACTTGCGGTATCGGAGGGCGCGTTCTTGTTCACCTTCACCTGGTGGCCAGCGCCCTCATGGGTGAACAGCGAAGCCGAAGAAGCGACCGACAACCGGTTGGCCGGATCTGCAGCGGCGTTGATGCCAAGGCCCTGCAGGTTTTGAAGATCTTCGGCCGCAAAGCCGTTGTGCATCTCCTGCCAGCGCGTCCCATCATGCACCACGAGCCGGTCTTCGGAGGACACGTAAGCCAGCCAGCCGGCGCGCGGTGCGTAGAACGCCCAGGCCCCATCCTGAAATGCCGCGATACGTCCCGCCTGGCCGGCCCAAGCTTCCGTTGGCGCTTCTCCCACAATGTATCGTTCGCCCTCCTTGGGCGTGGCCGGCGGCTGCTCCAGACCGCGCTGCCGAACCCCGATTTGCACCAGCGCGTCCAGCGCTCTTATGGCCTCATTATGCGTTACATGTTTCTGCGCCTGGGAGGGCATGATGTAGGGGAGTTTCAGATTTTCGGTCTCTTCGCTCATAGCTGCGCCTCCATGCCGGCCGTGTCTGTGAGGCATTCTGCAATGAAGGCGAAACGCGGGGATAAATCTCTTTATCCTGCGTGAAAATGGAAAGGAAAGTTTGCCCCTGCCCCGAGCTAGTGGTCCTTCAACGTATTGGATTCTCAATGGCTTCCCGGCGCAGGCTGAATCCCGTCCGCAATATACCCAGGAACATCTGCTTCAAATTTATCCCCGCCGGGCGATCCACCGCGATCACAATTCTATGACCGCATAGGGCTTCCCGTTTGGCTTCTCGATATGCCTTGCCACGTTGTAAACCGGCACGCCGCTCGTCGTTCGCCCTTCATAAGTACCGTGGTGCGCATGGCCATGCACAACCGCCCCCACCTGGAAGCGATCGATCGTTTCGCCCAGTCGGGCGGAACCCAGGAAGGGGTAGATTTCGGGGGGCTCGCCTTCCACCGTTTTCAGGATCGGCGCGTAGTGGAGCACAGCGAGGGACTTGTCCGCCCTCACCTGCCGCAATGCATTCTCCAGTTTCATGGCTTCCTTGATCGATTCCCCAACCATCGCCTTGATGGCGGGCTCTCCAAAAGAAGCGAGCATGCGCTTGCCGAAACCGCCGGCGAAGCCCTTCACGCCAGCAAATCCCACCCCTTTGAGCTCCACGGTCTGTCCATCGAGAAGATGGACGCCGGCTTCACGCAATATCCGCGCAATCTCGTCGACCGCGTCGCATTCATAATCATGGTTGCCGAGCACCCCAACGACAGGCACACCGCAGCCGCGCAGATCTTCGGCTAGGAGTTCCGCCTCATGCGGCTTACCAAGATCCGTCAGATCGCCCGCCAGGACGAGGATGTCTGCATCCCGCGCGATCTCGTTGAACATCTGCCGATAGGAAACGGTCGCATCTTCCTTCACGTGGAGATCACCGATCGCGGCGATACGCACGTGTGAATTTATTTCACTCATTTCTACCGCTCACCATCTCCTCATTATCGGCGAAACCCCATTCACGCACATCGATTTCGTAATCCAGGCTGGAGAACATGCGGCCGCGGCAGATTCTTGCCTGTGGTGGAGGAAGCTGCCGCTGGTGCGCCAAGCGGTCGAGAAGCTCGTCCATCAGCCAGGCAGGCACGCGTTCGCGCTCGCTGGGATAGATGAAGCGGAAATTGAGCAGATGGATGAGGAGCACCTCCCAATGTACCTCCATGTGCTGCAGGAGCCGCTTCCAGTCTATCCGCTCGTGGGCACGCAGGATGAGATGGGCCACGTCGGCGCCGTCATAGCGGTTGCGGTTCTGGATAAAGAACTTCGACCAGATCAACTCGGTCGGTCCCACCAGCCGCACGGAATGTCCCAGCAGGCTTGTTTCGCAGGAGTGCTCGAACCATAGGTCCGAAACAGGTGTCGTGCCGTTCGAAGAAGCGAAGATCACGTCGAAAAAGACCGGCCCTCGTGTAACCTTGCCGATCCAGCGCTCGTCCTCGATGAAAACGTCGTAGTTGCGGCTCTTGAAGTGGGAGAGCAGTCGCGGCCAATCTCCTGCCTTGCAGAAGATATCGAAATCCTTCGTCAGACGCGAAATCCCCGTATAAGCGGCCACGGCGAAGGTGCCTGCCACCATGAAGGGAATGCCCGCTTCTCGCAATTCTCCAATGGCTTCGGTGTAGAAGCTCTCAGCCTCCGCATCCAGGATAGGTTCAGCCCTTGCTTCAAGCGGAGCTGCGGAGAGGAGGAACCGTTCCGGTTCAGTGATCATCTCAGTCATCCCGTGGGTCGTCTCCGAACAATTCCCGGCGCCGCAAGCGGTTCCCCTGACCTCACGAGCTTTTCAGATTGAGGCACCGGCCAAGGCTTGCAAGAAACAGGGGCGGGAGGACACCGCCGCCCCTGGGGGTGAAGCTCCATCGACTGGCTTCAGCGTCAATTGCGGTCCGGCTGGACCACTCTCACTTTCGTTGCCAATGGGCCGGTATCGCCAACCTCCTCGACATAACGCACTTCGTCGCCGACGCGCAGCTTGTCGAAATCGCCCTGCAACATTGCGTTGCGGTGGAAATAGAGACTGCTTCCCTCATTGGTTAGCAGGAATCCATGGTCCTCATCAGGATAGAGCTGCGCCACCTGGCCGAGAAATTGCCGCTGACTGTCATGGTGTGCGTCCTTGTTCCGGCCGTCGCGCTCCTCCTTTATTTGCGCCAACCGCCGCTCGGCCAGGCTGAAGGCGTCGTTGATGGCATTCCCGAGATCCGGTGTCTGGTACTTCTGCTGGAGTCGGTCAGGCTCGTACGCAACAACGACCGGCGCAATGCCCGGCAGGCTGATTTCGATGCGCACCACCGGAGGCAAGGTTCCTTCCACGTTTCGCGCGCGTTGGTCCACTGTCACCCGGCAGCCGATGATGCGATCGTGATAGGTCTGCAGCTTGTCCACCCTTGCGCGGATTTCCTGTTCCGCCCAATCCGACTTCTCGGCCTTGTGGAACGCAATCTGTAGCGGGACTTGCATAGGCACCTCTTGTCTGTCCGGCCGCCCCTGGGCGGCCCTCGCCAGATCCAAACGGCCGGCCAGCGACCGTTGTTCCCACATCGCTGGAGACCGGAACCTGAGGGTAGAGCGGACGTTAGGGAAAAGGACAGAAGGAGAAAGCGACCGTGAACGAGAACCCGAACCTCAAGATCGAACCCTTCCGCGGCACCGTAAACGTGATGTTCTCCGACGCGATGATTGCCTCGACCAAGGAGGCGCTGGTCCTCGCGGAAGCTGGGGCGGAGCCGGTCTTTTATATCCCCTTCCGGGATATCTATTTCGACTTTCTCACTGAATCCGCGACCCAACGCGAGGTGCCGGGAAAAGGCCGCGCGCGTTACTGGAACGTCGGCGCGGTCGGCGAATCCGCCGACGACGTGATGTGGGCTATCGAGCAGCCTGGACCCGAATTGAATGCGATCCGGCAGCATGCCGCTTTCGATCGATCCAAGGTGAGGGTCGAGGCAGTTCCGCAGGAGGACATCATCCACGAACCCCATGTTCCGTGATGGAGACTGCCATGAGCATGCCCAACAAGCAGCAAGCCGATCCCCCTACGACCGAGCGCCTGCGCGCCGATATAGATCGGGGCCGCACGGGTGAAAAAGTCAGATATCCGGATCCCGCTGCCGCTCCTCTGGGCGCCGATGACGAAGCAGGCGGCACACCCCCAACCGCCGAGCAGCGGCAACAGGAAAACGAGAACCGGACCCTGCACGAAGCGCCGCATCGGCGCGAGCCCGGATCGCTCGCACTTTACGCACTTCTCATCGTAGGAATTGCTCTCGTTGTGATCGGTGCTCTCGCCCTCATAGCCACTTGAGGAGGGACCATGAGCACTCCACGCCCGATCCCCGAGCCTACTCCGCCTTTACCGCCAGAGCCGTTTCCCGATCCGCAGCCCGTACGCGAGCCCGATCCTGAGCGGCTTCCCGACGAGGAGCCTTGGCCGAATCCGGATGAGAATGATGAGCCGCCGCAGCGGCTCCGCCTGTCAGCCGGCCTCTAGAGCGAGCGACCCTTGTCACGGTCCTGGTAAAGCTCCCGGGTCTTCTCGTCACGAGCAATCTTTTCCTCCGGGCTGAGGCGCCTACGGCGCAACAACGCGTAGATCATGACGGCCGCTACGAGGAAAGGGGCTATTCCGACCGTGAAGAACCACAAGTAATCTCCCATAAGGCACTCCCAGTGATTTTAGATCTTGCGCGGCACCGACGACCGATCCTCTCCGGGATCCGGGAGTTCCGCTCCAAATGCGGCACCGTCGTTACCGGCTTGGCTACCGGGCGGATCTTCCAGCCGCTTTTGCGTTATCCAACCTGGCAGCAACTCCGCCAGAAGGCTTCGAAGGAATTTCTTGGCCTTGTGCGTGGTCATGTCTTGGCAACGCCATCGCTCGCGGTTGGTTCCGGCAGAGATCAGCTCCGTTCGCCTTGGCGCAGCCAGCGGAGCACCAGCGATTCCTCTTCGCTCAAGCCCTTCAGCGGCTTGCGGTGGCGCCGGCGTATTTCCAGCATCTCGCCGGCAAGGCGCCCCTCCTCCCAAGCCTTGATGACGATCGGGTGGATATAGCAGCGCCTGCAAACCGCCCGGGTGTTGTTCAGGCGTCGCGCCACGCGATCCACGATGGCATTGAGCTGCCGGTTTCTTCCCCGCTTGCTCGTCTCCGGAGGCTCGACCGCAAGCAGGATCGCCGCTGCTCGTGTCGCGCCCCAGGTGCGAAAATGCTTTGAGGTGAAAGCATCGCCGGCATAAGCACGAATATACGCATTCACGTCTTGCGAACTTACCGGACGCCGGCTTCCATCCTCGTCGATATATTGGAACAGTTGCTGGCCCGGCAGTTCCTGTATCGTGCGCACGACACGCGCGATCCTGCGATCCGACAGGCCAAGTTTCCATTCCTGGCCTGACTTTCCTATGAAGGAGAAACGCAGGCGCGAGCCCTGTACCTCTACATGCTTCGTTCGCAGCGTGGTCAGGCCGAAGCTCTTGTTTTCCTTTGTATAGGCCTCGTTCCCGATGCGGATCATCGTGTGGTCCAGCAACCAGACGATGGAGGCTACCGCCCGCTCGAGCGGAACGCCGCGCCTAGCGAGATCCGTATCCACCTGTGCCCGAAGCTTTGGAAGCGCTTCCGCAAACGCGACGAGACTGGAGAACTTCACCTCGTCCCGGCAGGCAAACCAAGCCTCGTGATAGCGGTATTGCTTGCGTCCGCGCTGATCCCGCCCCGTTGCCTGGATGTGGCCGTCGGCCCGCACACAGATCCATACATCCGTCCAGGCCGGAGGGATCGCGAGCTTGCGGATACGCGCAAGCGTCTCGGCCTCTTCGACACGGGCGCCGTTTGGTGCAAGATAGAAAAAGCCCTTGCCGGCCCGTCGGCGCACAATGCCCGGCTCACTATCGTTGACATAGGTCAGCTCAGCGCGCAGAGCATCCTCGACGGCATCGCGAGGCGCGGATTTAGCACGTTCCAGAATATCCAACATGAGGTCCCTTGCCCGCCCAACAGAGGCGCGAGGGCCTAATGAGCGGCGATGCGGGATTGTTCCTCTTCGGCACCAGCAATCCAAAAAACGCAGGCTTCGTTCAGAAAATCATCGGAATCGAGGGGATTGCGATTGCCAAACGGGGGATATGACGACAAACCTTTCGCAAAAGAGTTGCGGGGTTGCCATGGATCGTAAAAAAGAAGCACCCGAGGGCCATGCCGAGGCGGCGCATGGATTGCCGCCAGATCTCTCTCTTCTTCTGAAAGAGATCGAGAACGAGCCGGTCCCCGAGAGACTGCTCGCGCTGGCGCAGAAGCTTCAGCAAGCACTGGTGGAAAAGCGCCGTCGGGACGCAGCGAAAGCCTCGCACGCCAAAGAGCCGAGCCAGGACTGGGTCAAGCAGCCGTAATGCGCTGTTCCGCCTCGTAGCCAAGCCGGAACCAGGATATCGTGTCCTCAAGTCCTTCGCGGAGCGCGATCTTCGGCTCCCAGCCAAGGAGCGCCTTTGCGCGGGTGATGTCGGGACGGCGGCGTTGTGGGTCGTCCTGGGGCAACGGACGGTGGATCTTACCCTTCGCCTCCGGAATCATCTCTTGCACGATCGCCGCGAGTTCATTGATGGTGAACTCTCCGGGATTGCCGAGGTTGACCGGCGTCTTAGGGTTCGGATCCAGCCGCATAAGGGCGATAAGGCCTGTCACCAGGTCCGACACGTAGCAAAAGGAGCGCGTCTGCTCACCGGTGCCGTAGACCGTCAGAGGCTCGCCGCGCAGGGCTTGGTTGATGAAATTGGAAATGATGCGGCCGTCGTCGGCCTGCATACGCGGTCCATAGGTGTTGAAGATCCGCGCCACGCGCGTATCCACCCTATTAAGCCGAAGAAGGTCGAAGCACAAGGCTTCCGCTGCGCGCTTTCCCTCGTCGTAGCAGGCACGAGGCCCGGTGCAATTGACGTTGCCTCGGTAGTGTTCCGGCTGCGGATGCACTTCCGGATCACCATAGACCTCGCTCGTGGAAGCAAGCAGAAAGCGCGCACCATGGCGCTCCGCGAGCGAAAGAAGGTTCCGCGTGCCGACAACGCTCGTCATCATCGTATGGACCGGATCTGCCTGATAGCGTGGTGGCGAGGCCGCGCAGGCCAGGTTGTAGATCTCGTCGAGCGGTCCCTTTAGTTGAAGCGGCTCGCAGATATCATGCCGGATGAGTTGAAAGCCGGGATGGTTCTCCAGCGGGGCGATGTTGGCGTGAGCGCCCGTGAGGAAACTGTCGACGCAGACGACCGAACATCCCTCCGCCAGCAGGGCATCGCAGAGATGGGAACCGACAAAGCCGGCACCGCCCGCGACGAGCACGCGCTTTCCTCTCCCTTTGGTGTTCAGAACGTCCATCCGGGTTCCCTCTGCTAAAAAGGTCCTGTTAGACCGCCTTCGCGAGCACGGCGCTGCCTGCCTCTCGAAGGACGCCGGCAAGCTGTCTTGCCCTCACCTTTCCGGTATGGCAGCTCAGGACGCGTTGCCTGGCCGCCAGCCCTATGGCCTGTCGGTCGTGGTCGGACAATTTGGTGAGGAGCCTGACCACCTCATCGCTATCATCCGAGATCAGGATGGACTCCCGGTCGGGGAATATCTCCTCAAGGCCCTGCCACCGATCGCTGATGATAGGCGTTGCGCATGCTCCCGCCTCGAACAGCCGCACGCTGGGAGACCAGCCCGCGGCCACCATATCGGCGCGCGTGACGTTCAGGGTGAAACGCTGACGGCTGTAGAAGGAAGCATGTGCCTCCGGGGGCAGATGCGGGATAAGCTCCACATTAGCAGGCCATTCGATCTCGGCGGGATATTGCGCTCCGGCTACGACGAAGCGTTTCTCCGGCAGCCGCCGCGCCGGCTCGATCAGCAATCGTTCGAGCGTGGGCTGGCGGTCCGGGCTATAGGTCCCGAGATAGCCGAGATCCCAGCGGACGTTCTCGCCCGTCGGCGCATAGGCATCCGCATCCACCGAGCAGTAAAGCGCCTCGGCCCGCCGGGCGCCGAACTCTCTTTCCAGCCGGTCCAGCACCTTGCCGCCGGAAAAGGAGAAGTAGATGTCGAAGAGCGATACCTGCTTGCGGGCAAGATACTCCTCCTTGCCGCTTTTCAGTGCCGCGAGCGTCACGGGAGTGTCAATGTCGTAGAAGCAAAGAAGGCGTGGGCTCATCTCGGCCACACGATCGATGACTGCGACGCCCTCCGGAACATATGAGCCGATGATGACGGCGTCGGCGTTGCGGATAGCGGGGGTGAAACGGTCGAGATCCGAGAGTTCGTTGTAATAGGCGAGCCGGCAGAAATCCGGGTCAGTCAAATCCCGGCTATCCGCATACCAAGGCGTATCGCGCTCCAGGAACAGCACCTTGTGGCCTTCCGCATGGAGGCCGCGAAGCAACGCGCGAAAGGTCGTCGCGTGTCCATTTCCCCAGGAAGAAGAAAGCGTCAAACCCAGGATGACAATGGAGAGCGGCCGGCTCATTCTGCCGCCTCCACACGCCGAGAACGGAAGAAATTGGTGATGATGCGGTCCACTTCGGCGGCTCTATGCGCATAGGTGTGGTCGCGCAAGATCCGGGCCCTCGCCCGCTCGCCGATGGTCTTCGCCCACTCCGAATCGAGGCCAGCAAGGATTTCCGCCACCTCCTGGCCATCGCGGGCAACCAGGACTTCCTCCCCTTCCTTCAGGAAGAAGTCGATCCCGACCCATGCATCCGTAATGAGGCAGGCACCCGCGCCGGCCGCCTCGAAAACGCGCGTTGCCGGTGAGAACCCGTTTTCCGCCATGCTGGCCCGGCTGATATTGAGCACCGCCTTCGGCGTAACGTTGAACGCGTTGTGGTCCCGGGTTGAAACATGCCCGATATAGCGGACATTCGAGCTCATCGGCTTGTCACTCCAGCCTGAACCGCCGAGGAGGAACGTCTGCTTCGGCGACTGCGCGGCGGCTTTGAAGAAGAATTCGTCGACCCGCGCCTCCCGGTCCGGGAGCCGGTTCCCAAGGAAAGCGAGATCGCATGTGAAGCGGCCTTCCGGCGGCACAGGATGATGTGTTTCGGGATCGAGCGCGTTATAGATCGGTATGCATTCGCGCGCGCCGAAAGCGCGATAGCCATAGACGACCGGCTCTCCGCCACCATAAGTGAGCACAAGATCCACGTCGCGGAGCTGCCTTTGCAGCGGATGTTCGGGATTGCTCCTGAGTTCGGCGAGCGTCGCCGGCGCATCCACGTCCCAATAAATCTTGAGCGCGTCCGGCCTGGCAGCCGCCAGCACATGATCCATGAGCATGTCGTCTTCGTATCCGACACCGCTCGCTTTGACGACCACATCGGCCTCGCGCGCTTTTGCAGTAACCTGCTTCAACGCCTCATGCGTGCCGTCATAGACGACCACGCGGCACCATTCCGGCGGCGCTATGTCCCTGTGCTGCTGGCGTTCGTAGACATTGGGCTCGTAAAAGGTCACCTCGTAGCCGAGTTGAGCCAGGTGACGGATGAGCCCTCGATAGTAAGTGGCCGCTCCGTTCCAGTATGACGAAACGAGACTCGATCCATAAAAAGCGATCTTCATTATTCCGCAGCCTCCATGGGTGCCAAAAGCCTCTGAACCCTTGATGTGCCGTGACGCATAAGAGCCCGGAAAAGCTCGTCCACGCGATGTGCACAGGTATGCCTGTCGCGGATGGTCTCAAGTCCTGCAGCCGAAAGGCTAGCGGCGAGCTCGGGGTCCGAAAGGATGCGGCGGAGCTCGGCCGCCATTTCCTCCCCGTTATTCACGAACAGGAAATCAGTGCCCGGCCTGAACAGGCCTTCGGCATCGTTCCATGGTGCCGAGATCAGGGGAATGCCGCAGGCAAGCGCCTCGAACACGCGAATGGTGGGAATGCCCGGCAAGGCCTCCACATAAGGCCGGCGCGGGATGTGCATCGTGACGCGATGGCGTGCAAACGCGCTTGGCACATCGCGATTGGCGATCCACCCCTCAAACGAGAGTCCGGCTTGCGCCAATGCGTGCAGCGCCTCGGGCGGGTAGCGCACTCCACGCACGGTGCCCTTCAATCCGAGTTCGGCGGCCGGCCTGATCAGGAACTCGCTGATCTCTGCCGTCCGCTCGTCATCCCCCCAATTCCCGATCCAGACGAGATCGCCATCCTTTTCCTGATCCGCGATCGGATGGAAAAGCCGCGTATCGGCCGCTTCGTGCCAAGTGACGACATTGCGCCCCCAGCCTGCCGCCAGATACCGTTCCCGCAGCGTCTCCCCGAATGCGAGGATAAGGTCATAATCCTTGAGCTGAAGCTCGGCGATCTGCGGTTGCGCGGACACGGCGCGGTGATGGGTGTCGTGGAAGACGAGCGCGAAGGCGCCCCCTTGCGCCCGCGCGCGCCCGATCCGCGCGACCAGCGCCGGATCGGTCCACTCATGCACGATCACCACATCGGCATCGTCCAGCAGTTTTTCATGGTCGAAGCTGCTGTCATAGGTGAGCGAAACCAGTTCCGGGAAATCCCGGCCGAAGCGCTCGATGGCCCCATCTCCTTGATCGCGCAGCAGATTGGCTCGACTCCAGCCGTCTTCAGGCTCCAGCGCCAGGGCCGTATGCCCCCGCGCCACGAGCTCGCGCATCACACCCCGCAGGAAATGGGCGTTGCCGTGGTTCCAATCGGAGACCAGCGAATGCGTATAGAAGAGAAATTTCATCACGCGGCCATCGGTTGATCGACCAGCTGACGGTAAAGCTCGGCCATTCGCCCCGCCTGGATATCCGGCGTGAAGCGGCGCGAGCGCGCGAGCGCCCTGGCTGCGAATTCGTTTCGAAGCCCCGAATCCGAAGCCAGCCGGTTCACCGCATGCGCAAGAGCTTTCGCGTCTCGCGGCTCGAAGAAGATGGCCGCATCGCTCCAAAGTTCCCGGTACGTCGGAATATCCGAAAGCACGAGTGCCGCTCCGGCACGTGCACCCTCCAGTGCTGCAAGCCCGAACGGCTCGTAGAGCGACGGCGATACGACAATACCCGCTCGTTTGACCTCGGCCAGCACCTGGCTATGCGGAACTTCCCCCATATCCCGGGCATGGGAGAATGTCATTTCCTGCCCGTTCGGGCCCTTTGTAGAGCCGGCAGTGATCACCGGCCACAAGGTCTGAGCGGCTGCTTCGTCGAGAATGCGGCCGTTCTTTCCTTCATCCCACCAGCGCCCGGCGGCAAAGACGAGCGGCTCCTTGTCCGCACCATGGAGAAAGGCGCTGATCGAATTATGCACAACCCTCAAGGTAGGCTGCTCGCCATAACATTCGCCGATCGCCTGGGCATGGCTACCGCTCGGCGACACGACCACATCCGCCCGCGCCATCCCCTGCGCGTTCTGCCGCTTCATCCACTCCCATTCCTGCGGCAGTGTTCCGCCGCGCATCGTGTACCACCAGGTGACCACACAGGAGTGCGACACCACCACCACTGGCAGATCGGTCTCGATGCCGGCGGCTTGGGAGGGTAGATTCAGATGCAGGATGTCTGCTCCCTCCTCCCGCGCCAGACGCACGAGTTTCGCGGGGAGGTCCTTCACCGAGACTTCATCCGGAGCGATCCAGTCGAGCGGCTCGTCCAGCCAGACGAGCTTGCCCAGTCGCTGCGCCTCGTCGATCTGGTGCCTTGTCGGTCGGGGACCGAGCCCGGCAAACACCACAGCGATGTTATGGTTCAGCAGCCCTCGGGCAAGTTCCATGGCATAGCGCCAAACCCCGCCCACCGCATCGACGGTCATGAGAACGCAGCGATGGTCGAGCGGGGCGCCTTCCTGCGCCGGCACGCGGAGCATGTTCATGCAGTCAGCCTTTCCTCTCGTTGCGGCCGCCCCAGTCCGCGCTCCCTGCGCAGCCAGTCGGCAAGATCTCTCAAGCCCTCGCGCCAGCCGATCTTGGCAGTCCAGCCAAGCTCACGCTGCAGGCGCGTCGTATCCGCCACGAAATAGTACTGATCGCCCGCACGCCAGTCGCCCCAACCGATGAGGGGCTCCGCCCCGGTAATGCGACGGATCTCCTGGAGCACAAGACGTAGGCTGACCGCGTTCTGAACGCCCCCTCCGAGATTGAATACCCGGCCGGTGACGGCGTCGATATTTTCGAGCACAGCACGGTAAGCCGCGACGGCATCCGCCACATGCAGGACATCCCGCACCTGCTTGCCGTTTCCGTATATTGAGATCGGCTCGCCCTGCAGAGCCCGGATGAGGAAATGGGCTACCCAGCCCTGGTCCTCCGTGCCGTATTGATGCGGACCGTAAATGCAGCTCATACGCAGCACGGCCGTCGGGATCCCGAAGGACTTTGCGTAATCGAGCACGTATTGATCCGCAACCCCCTTTGAACAGCCATAGGGAGTGCAGAAATCGAGCTTCCGATCCTCGCCAATGCCTTGCCGGATCTCCGGCGAGGCCGGGACGTACCGGTCCTCCAGCTCGATCATTTCGAGGTCTTCGAGCGCGCCATAGACCTTGTTCGTGCTTGCGAATATGACCGGTATGGTGCGTCCCGAAGCACGTACCGCCTCCAGCAGGTTCAATGTGCCCTGTGCATTTACCGCGAAATCCCCCAGGGGGTCGTCGAGGCTGGTCGTGACGGCGGTCTGGGCGGCGAGATGGAACACCGCTCCCGCATCTTCAAAGATCGACCGGCAAGCCTGCGGATCGCGGATGTCTGCGATCACCGGACGGATACGCTCGCCGAACTCGAATTTCAGCCATTCAAGATTCTGGCCGACACCGGGCCGGCTTAGATTGTCGAGCACCACCACGTCATATCCGTCGCGGAGGAAACTTTCGGCGAGGTTGCAGCCGATGAACCCGCTGCCGCCCGTGATAACCACCGGCCTACCGCCACCTGCCAATGCAGGCGGTTCGCTGGGACTGGCCGCCGTCATGATACCAGCCCCCGCTCTTCCAGTTGCTTGCGCATCTGTGCTGCATTGTCGACTGCACCGGTCTCCCGCACCCATTCGGCGAATTCCGCAACGGTATCCTCGAGCCGATGCAGCGGCTCGAACCCGAGCAGCTCATGCGCCTTGGAGATATCCGCAAAGCAATGCCTGATGTCGCCGGAGCGTATTTTATTGAGGATCTCCGGCCGGATCTCCGGCAGCCCCATGGCGTCCGCCAGGATTTCGGCCACCTGCTGGATCGTATAGGCATTGCCGCTGCCGATATTGATCACCTGGCCGACGGCATCCTTGCTTTCGAGTGCAAGGCGAAAAGCTCGCGCCACATCGCGAACATGGACGAAATCGCGCTTTTGTTGCCCATCCTCGAAGATCAAGGGTGGCTGATCATTGGCGAGCCGCGATGCGAAATTGGCAAGCACGCCCGTATAGGGATTGGAGAGCGCCTGACCGGGCCCGAATACGTTGAAAAGCCGGAGCGCAACCGCTTCTACCGGATAGGCTTCGCCGAAGATCAGTACAGCCCTTTCCTGCGCATATTTTGTAAGGGCGTAAATCGACGCTAGCTCAACCGGCTTTTCCTCGTCGGTGGCAATCGGCCGGAGAGCCCTGCCATCGGCATCGGCGGGATCCCATTGTCCTGCCCCGAGCCTGTCCTTGCGTCGGCGGGCGCGGTCGAAACGCCTGCCGTCCACAGTTTCATAGAGGCCTTCACCATAGACACTCATGGAAGAGGCCACCACGATCCGCTTGACCGGCTGATTGATCATCGCCTCCAAAAGCACGCCTGTTCCGAGATCGTTGACGCCGACATAGCGCGCAATCTCGTACATGGACTGGCCGACACCAACTTCGGCAGCCAGATGCACCACGAAATCGATGCCTCGCAATGCCTTTTTCACGCATTCGGGGTCACGCACATCCCCGATGAGGTACTCCGCGCGCGGGTCCTTCGGCGGGGCCGTTTCTCCATGTACCTGCTCGATTAGATTGTCGAGAACTGTGACCGAATATCCATTTTCAAGAAGTTCTTCAGTGACTTGGCGGCCGATAAAGCCGCAGCCCCCGGTAATAAGCGCATTCTTGCTCACGGCTGCTCCTGCTGTGATGAAGAAGAGGGGTCGCGAGCTACAAACAATCAACATGAACTTTGGTTCCCGGTTTGGCGGAACTGAGCCGGCAAAGCGAGCCAATCAGGAACTTTTGGGGAGCCTCGACGTTCGGGCCCAAGGCGGTGCACTCAGTACAGCCGGTTGAAGCAACCAGTTGATGGGACGGCGTGATGTCGCAAGCGAACACAACGACCGATCATGACACGATCCGCAAATGGGCCGAATCCCGCGGCGGACGCCCCGCACGTGTGAAGACAAGCGGTCCGGGCGGTATCCTCCGCATCGATTTCGGCGAACCGGACGAAAGTCTGGAAGAGATCGAATGGGATGAGTTCTTCCGCATATTCGACGAGCGGAAGCTTGCCTTCCTCTATCAGGAAGAAGCTGGCGGTGGTGGAACCAGTCGCTTCAACAAATTTGTCGATCGATAAACGAAACTTATCGGCTCCCCTGCAGCCGGAGAGCGGGGCCTTTTAGCTTCCCCGCTCTTTGCGGGAAGAAAATATTGTTTCCCCGGAAGCACTTACCGGAATCCTTCTTCTTCTACTTGGGAACAACATCATACCCTTCAGTGTTAGGCCGGTGTGATACGCTCACAGGAGAACGGCATGCAGATCACCATGATAGGCGCCGGCTATGTCGGTCTGGCAACCGGCACCTGCTTGGCGAATATGGGCCATAGCGTCCGCTGTTTCGACATCAACGCCGCGCGCATCGTGCGGCTGGAGCATTTCGATATACCCATTTACGAACCCGGGCTGGAAGAAGCGATGCGCAGTGCCGTCGAGGCAGGGCGCCTTTCCTTTTCGACACGCCTCAGGGAAAGCGTTGCCGAAGCCGATGCCGTTTTCATCGCGGTCGGAACTCCGTCGGGTGCCGATGGGAGCATCGACCTGTCCCACGTGCTTGCCGCGGCCAAGCAGATCGGACCACATCTGAGACGCGGTGCCACCGTCGTCATCAAGTCCACCGTCGTGGTCGGCACAGCCCGCCGCGTGCGGGAGATCATCGCACGGGAACGTGGAGCATTCGATATCCGCGTCGCTTCCAACCCCGAGTTCTTGCGTGAGGGCTCCGCGATGAAAGACTTCATGGAACCGGACCGCATCGTGCTTGGCGCGGACGATACGCGCTCCCGCAATATCTTGCGGGCGATTTACCGCCCCTTTGAGCGCGCCGGCGTACCCATGGTCATCACGACGACTGGCAATGCCGAGCTGATAAAATACTCGGCGAACGCCTTTCTGGCGCTCAAGATCGGCTTCATCAACGATGTCGCAGATCTTTGCGAGAAAACCGGCGGCGACATCGCAGACGTGACGCGGGGAATAGGCCTTGACCGGCGCATCGGCGAAAGCTTTCTCTTGCCCGGCCCCGGCTTCGGCGGCTCCTGCTTTCCGAAGGACACCAGGGCCTTCGCGGCTACGGGGCGGCAATTCGGAGCGCCGCAGAAGCTCGTGGAAACGCTCATCGCCAGAAACGACCAGCGCAAGCTTCTTCTTGCCAGGCGCATTCTCAAGGAGGGCCGTCTTGCCCCAGAGAGCACCGTGGCGGTGCTGGGTCTGGCCTTCAAGGCGAATACGGACGATGTTCGGGAAGCCGCAGCCCTCTCGATTATCCCAGCACTTCAGGAAGCTGGGCTCAGGGTGGTCGCGCACGATCCGAAAGCGGTGCCGAATGCCAAGGAACACCTCCAGGACGTGGCTTGGGCAGACTGTCCTTACGCCGCCTGTACGGACGCTTCGGCAGTCGTCATCCTGACGGAGTGGGATGAATATCGCCGGCTCAACCTGGATCGGGTAGCCCGCGCGCTCTCGGGCGATGCTTTGTTCGATTTCCGAAACCTGTTCGATCCCCGTTCAGTGGGCCAGCACGGTCTGCGTTACTTCAGCCTCGGCCGGGCAGCAACTTCCGTCCGTCAGAAAGGTGGCATTTCTCCGATCGACAGATGGGACCGCCGCGTGGCTGCGCCGGGTCATGCCTGACATTTGGCACGAACCGACGGGGCACATCACCGTCTCGCACTCTTGTCTTGTGCGTATCCCTACGAAGGACAAGGATATGTTCTGGTGTAATCGGAGAAAGCGCCAATGAACACTGCGAACCTGCAGATGGAGGGGGTGCTGATGGCAATGGCGACCCTCTGTCGCCTGCTGCGCCAGAAGGGCGTGGCGGATGCTGCCGAAATCGAGAACGCCCTCGCAGAGGCAGAAAGAACGCTGGCTTCCGACGAGCGGCGACCGGAGCAGATCTCGCGCGCGAATATCGAGGCCGCCCTCTTCCCCATCCGCTTTCTGCGCGAGGCAAACCGCCAGGATGCCGCGCCAGGGGCTGAAAGGGCCTATACGGATATCGCCACCGCCGTGGGCCGGACGCAGCGTTAGCCGTTTAGATCCGCATAATACCGAAACCGAGGCCGGGCCCCAACCGGGCACGGAGACCGCAGTCGCGGCTGCCCCTTCAGGCCTGCACGGCAGATGTGACCCCGCATATTGGAACCAATAGGCCCCCTTCTTGTTCATCAGGAGCAATTCTCCTGACTACCCTAGGCGGCAATAATGATCACACCTCTTCAGCGCGACAGCGCGACCGTTTCCCTTTCCGACCAGACCAAAATGAAGGCAGCCGTACTGACCGGCCCCGGAACCATCGCGATCAAAGAGGTCCAGGTTCCAGAGCCCGGAGAGGGTCAGATCCGGGTGCGCCTGACCGGTTGCGGCGTGTGCGCTTCAAATCTTGGCCCCTGGTCCGGCCCGGAGTGGATGAAATTCCCGACCGAACCCGGCGGGCTTGGACATGAGGGATGGGGCGTGGTGGATGCAGTCGGACCCGGCGTC
Organism: Chelativorans sp. J32; assembly: GCF_000518985.1. Taxonomy (GTDB): domain Bacteria; phylum Pseudomonadota; class Alphaproteobacteria; order Rhizobiales; family Rhizobiaceae; genus Chelativorans. The sequence goes on along the minus strand of NZ_JAEQ01000003.1, from coordinate 191,196 downwards.
ACCGGCTTTGAGCCCGGGCAAGCGGTGACCGCGCTTTTCCAAAACAGCTATGCGGAATTCGATGTTGGGGATGCCACACAGGCGGTGCCACTCCCCCAGGAGCTCGCGCATATGCCGCTCCCCGGCGAGCCGCTCGGCTGTGCCATGAACATCTTCCGCCGTGCCGATATCAAGGCCGGCCAGACCGTCGTCATCGTCGGCATCGGTTTCCTGGGGGCAATCCTGACGAGGCTTGCGACCCAGGCGGGAGCCGATGTGATCGCAGTTTCCAGGCGCCCATATGCCTTGGATATGGCGCGCCAGATGGGCGCCGCTCACACCATTCCCATGGACGACCGTCACGCCATCATCGACAAGGTAAGCGCACTGACAGGCGGCAGCTTCTGCGAGCGGGTGATCGAGGCCACCGGCAAGGCCTGGCCTCTTGATCTTGCGGGCGAGCTTACGGCCGAAGGCGGCCGTCTGATCGTTGCGGGCTATCATCAGGACGGCCCGCGTCAGATCAACATGCAGCTCTGGAACTGGAGGGGCATCGACGTCGTCAATGCCCACGAACGCAACCCTGCCATTTATATAAGGGGCATGCGCGAGGCCATTGACGCGGTGATGTCCGGCCGCCTCGATCCCATGCCGCTGATCACCGACATGTTTCCGCTCTCCCGGCTTGATGACGCGCTTAACACCACGCGCGATCGGCCGGATGGCTTCATGAAGGCCGTTGTGAGGATGCCATGACCGCCGTCGTGGATCATCCCCGTAAAACCGCCCTGAGGAAGCTCCGCCTGGGTTTTCTGGGCGTCGGCTGGATCGGCCGTCATCGCATGAAGGCATTGATCGACGCCGGCGTCGCGGAGGCGGCCGTCATCGCCGATCCATCCGCTGATTGCCTTGACGAAGCCCGTAAGCTTGCGCCCGATGCCAAGCCCGCCGGCGATCTCCAAGGCATCATCGACGAGGGCGTGGATGGCGTTGTCATTGCCACGCCCAGCGCCCAACACGCAGAGCAGGCGCTTCAAGCCCTCGGCCAGGGTATTGCCGTCTTCTGCCAGAAGCCGCTTGGCCGAAATCGGGAAGAGGCTCTTGCTGTGGTGGAGGCAGCCAGGGCAGCCGACCGTTTGCTGGGACTGGACCTCTCCTACCGGCACACCCAGGCCATGCGGCAGATCCGGCCGATCATAGCGGAAGGCGGTATTGGCCGGGTCCACGCCGTCGATCTCGTGTTCCACAATGCCTACGGCCCGGACAAACCCTGGTTTTACGATCCGGTGCTTTCAGGCGGCGGCTGTGTCATCGACCTCGGCGTGCATCTGGTGGATCTGGCCCTATGGACGCTCGATTCACCCAAGGTAATCGAGGTAACGAGCCATCTCTTTGCAAAAGGGGATCCACTTCCCGCCAACCCTTCCGTGGTTGAGGATTTTGCCGTGGCAACCCTCACTCTGGAAACCGGCACGGTCGTGCGGCTTGCCTGCTCGTGGCGGCTCAATGCCGGAAAGGATGCGGAAATCGCTGCCTCCTTCTACGGCACGGAGGGGGGCGCTGCGCTGCGCAATGTGAACGGTTCGTTCTACGACTTCGTCGCGGAACGCTATCGGGGGACATCGCGGGAGTCGCTGGCCCTGCCGCCTGACGACTGGGGTGGGCGGGCCGCCGTGGATTGGGCGGTGCGCCTTGCCGCGAATGCGCGTTTCGACCCGCAGGCACATGAATTCGTGCACGTCGCGGAGGTCCTTGACCGCATCTATGGCCGACGGGAGATGCGCGCGGCTGCGGAGTGACGATCATGTCCCAACTGCCGAATGAGGAGATTGAGGGAAGGCTCATCGCGCTGCGTGAAGCGGTCTCCTTCCTCATCGGCCGCCTCGCCAGCATGGAATCGAGCGGGGCGGCAGATGCCGGTCGCCTTCTCGATTCGATGGAAGCCCACGCCCTCTTTCAAGATCACCAGGAAGATCCCGGCGCTGTTCCCTCGGGCGGAGCCTTCGCTATCGAGGCTGCGGCGAAGGGCGAGTTCCGCCGCATCCTTTCTGATGCCCGGAGCCTATTGCAGGAAACTTCCCGTCGGCCTCCCTCGGGCGCGTGATTTCACACTTCGTCGAAGCGGCCACCCTCGCGCGCATTGTTCCGCCGGAAGACCTCTTCCTCTTCATCGCTCGGCAGTGCGTCATCGCTCTCCATATAAGGATTGTCTTCTCCTTCGGCGTAATGCTCGTCGGTGTCCACACGGCCGGACCGGTCGAGCGGTACGGATTTCCCATCTTCGCTGCCAGCGGGGATGTCTTCCGTTCCCCTCAGCGACTCCCAGTCCCCTTCAGCGCGTCTTGGCGCTTCATCGAGCACGTCGTCGGGAGCCTGACGTTTCTTGTTCTCCGCCATCTGCGGTTCTCCTTGTTTTCTAGAAGCGTGCGGCGCCGTCGCCGCCTGTCTGGCTGTGCAGTCCGCCCGGCCGCGAAATGCCGGTAAGCGCCTCTCCGGCGGGGTCCTTGCCGTCGGTAAAAGCGATATCTCCGAGGGAAAGGATGCCCACCAGTCTCTTTTCGCGATTCAACACCGGCAACCGGCGGATTTGCTGATCCGCCATGTTCTGTGCGATCTCGTCGGTATCTTCGTCCTCGAAGCAGTACCTGATTTCCCGTGTCATCACGTCGCCGACGCGGCAATCCGGCCCATGGCCTTCGGCCACCGCCCGCACGGCGATGTCCCGATCCGTGATCATGCCCACAAGCCTGTCCCCATCGCTGACGGGTAGACAGCCTGCGTCGATTTCAGCCATGATCCGAGCTGCATCCTGGATCGTGTCGTCCGGACTTGCCAGCCGAACGTCACGCGTCATTACTTCGCTCACTCTCACTTTAGCCTCCATCTGGATGGTTGAACCTGGATCCGGGCTAGCCGTCGTCCAGCCTCCCAACAGATGCCTCGGCATCGGTGTTCCTCATGTTCCAGGTGTTTTTGGGCGGATCTCACCCGAGTTCGCGTACCATATGCGCTTCCTGTTCGAGAATTTCGGCGACCTCCTCACGGCTCAGATGCGTCAGCATCAGGCTCACGCAGCATTCCAGATAGGTGATGGAGGATCGCCGGAGAAACTCGTTCGTCTGCTCCCGCGATAGGCGGTCTACTCTTCGCTCCCGGTTGGGCATCCCTTGATCTCCTGCGGGTTCAACGCCCCTGTTTGTGTGATTTCCAATCCCCTTGGAGATACTTGGTTCCGAAGCCGCGGAAGAGTTTTTTAGGCCCTCAACGGCCTGGAGCGCAGGAGGATAAAATGGTTACGGCAAGGCCGGACCACAGAATCCCGGCGAGCGAAAGCAGGGTCAGGAAAAACGCGATCCTGTCATAGCTCCCGCGTTCCGCAATCTCCTGGCTGACCTTGAGAAGCCTGGCAAAACGTTGTTGGTCGAGAAGGATCAGCATCAACAGCACAGCGAGGGCCACAGTCACGATCGCGAGGATGGCCGTCGCCGCGCCGGGAGATGCGGCGAGCGCACAAACCGCCGTGTGCGCCATATAAACGATGGTGAGATGCAAACCCCAGAGAAGCGGGCCTGCGGTGATGAACAGAAGCACCGCAAGCATATTGCCTCGGTCCGGTCGGCGCATGTCGTCGAGCTTGGTCATTTCTCACCCCGCCAGACGTGGGAAACCGTGCACCAAAACAAGGCCGAGCAGCATCTGCCCTGCCGCATAATAGTAGAGGAGTGCCGCGTTTTCGTACCCAACGCGGCGCTCGGCATCGAGTTTTCCGGTGAGGTAGCGCGCGATGGCAAAGCCGGCGAGGACAACACAGGCGAAGACGACTTGAAAATTGAGGACGCTCGCCATGTAGACCATCGCGCCGTAGGAATTCTGGGCGGGCCGCAAGCCGGTCATCCAGTGGCCCCAGACCTCGGCAAGAAAGGCGGCGAGCAGGCATCCTGCTGCGAGCGCAAGCATCGGGGGGATTGCCGGCTCCCTCCCGCCGGGCGCGGGCAGCATCCGCCGCACAAGCACCATGGAGCCGGTCCCGGCGATCAGCAGAAGAGCCGTTCCAAGCGGCCAGCCAAACCCGGGCAGGTCGGGCGACCCATGCGGAGCCCATACTTCCGGCGATACGACCCACAGATAAAGGTAGGAAAAGACATAGGCGATGTAGAGCGAGGAGGCGACGAGGATGAGAACCGCCATAGCCCACCAGGCATGCGATCTCGGGCCGGCCATATAGGTGGGCAGCTTGATACCGGCCCCGATATCGACCTCACCCTTTCCCGGCCCATGGTCGAGTTGCCAACCCCATACGATGCAGGCTGCTATCGAGATCACCGCGCATATGAGCGCGATGGTGACGAGCTTCACCGTCAATAGAAGGAAGGCAGCCGCCATGAAGACGGCCGCGACGAGATGGGCCCAGCCGGGACCCGGCATGCGGATGATGTATTGCGGCTTGGCGTCGACGGGACTGGTGACGATCGTCTCACGCTCTCCTGTCGGTGCACCGGGAAGGAAGTGACGCCCCTCCTCTACCTCCGTGCCGAGATTCGGGTTGTCCCATAGGGGTTCGCGGCTTGTCACGAAGGGTATGCTGCGCGCCGAATAGGCCCCTGTAGGCAGCCATTCCAATGTGCCCGCGCGCCACGGGTCACCGGCATTGTTCTCCATGGTCGGGCGAAAGCGCAGGAAGAGATCGATGACGAAAAGCGCAACACCGGCGGCCAGAATATAGGAGCCTACGGTGGACACCATGTTGAGCGTGTTCCAGCCGAGGCCATCCGGATAGGTCCAGACGCGGCGCGGCATCCCGATGAGGCCGGTAATGTGCATGGGGAAGAAGGTCACGTTGAAGCCGATGAACATCAGCCAGAAGACCCATCGCCCCAGCCGTTCCGACAGCATCTTCCGGCTCACCATCGGTATCCAGTAATAGAAGGTGGCAAAGAGCGGGAAGACCATTCCGCCGATCAGCACATAATGGAAATGTGCTACGACGAAGTAAGTGTCGTGCACCTGGAAATCGAGCGGCACCAGCGCCACCATCACTCCCGTCACCCCGCCAACGGTGAAGATGAAGAGGAAGCCTAGAACAAAGAGCGAGGGAGTCGTGATACGGAACCGCTCCTTGCTCGAGGCAATGGTCGCGATCCAGGAGAAGACCTGGATGCCCGACGGGATCGCCACCGCCATGCTGGCCGCCGAGAAGAAGCCGAGGCTTAGCGCGGGGATGCCAGTGGTAAACATGTGGTGGACCCAGAGGCCGAAGGAGAAGAACCCTGTCCCGATCAGCGCCACGACGATGAGACGGTAGCCAACCAGCGGCCTACGGGCCATGGCGGGCACTATCATCGAGACGAGCCCTGCTGCCGGCAGGAAGATGATGTAGACCTCCGGGTGGCCGAAGAACCAGAACAGATGCTGCCAAAGAAGCGGATCCCCGCCTTTGTCGGCAGTGAAAAAGGGCCAGCCGAAGGAGCGTTCGATCTCCAGCAGCATGGTGGCGAGAATGACCGCCGGAAAGGCGATCATGATCATCGCCGCGAAGATCAGCATCGCCCAGGCGAAGATCGGCATACGCGTGAGCGACATGCCGGGTGGCCGCGTGCGCAGGACGCCGACGATGATCTCTATGGCACCAGCAATTGCGGAGATCTCGATGAAGCCGATGCCGAGCAGCCAGAAATCGGCATTGTCGCCGGGCGAATACTCCTTGAGCGTCAGCGGCGGGTACATGAACCAGCCGCCTTTGGGCGCGAGGTCGTAGAATATCGTGGAGAAGAAGACGAGCCCACCGACGATATAGGCCCAGATCGCGAAGGCGGAGAGGCGCGGAAAGGGCAAATCGCGCGCGGCCAACATCTGCGGCAGGAGCAGGACGCCGAGTGCCTCCATGGCCGGCACGGCGAAGAGGAACATCATCGTCGTGCCGTGGACCGTGAAGATCTGGTTGAAAAGATCCTGGCTGACAAGGTCGTTCTCGGGGACGGCAAGCTGCGTGCGCATGATGACGCCCAGCACGCCGGCCAGCAGGAAAAACAGGAAGGCTATGCCGATATAGAGGATGCCTATCACCTGATTGTTCACGGCAGTGATCAATCTGAAGCCGGTGGGCAGCTTCCAGGCGCGCTCAAGTTCCTCCAGTTCGTTCGCCGGGCGTGGAGCTTCGTTGGGCAGCTCTCTGACCTCGTTCATCCCTTACTCCAGGCTGTCCAGGTAAGCGGCGAGTGCCGACAATTCCTCCTCGGAGAACTGGCCGAAGGGCGGCATCTTGTTCTCCGGCTTGATATGCTGGTTGTCGACGATCCAGCGCGCGAAAGCCTGCGCATCATTGGACATCATGCCTGCGGCCAGGGACTTACGGCTTCCGACATGGGTGAGATCGGGGCCGATCACGCCACGCGCCTCGGTGCCCCGGACCTGATGGCAGGCGCCGCACCCATGCTCGAAAAAGATCTCGCGCCCGCGCGCCGCCTCTTCCGAAACAGGTTCAACCGCTGGGCCGGCTTCGCGCGCCAGCCATGCGTCATATTCGGCTTGCGCCATGGCGACCACATAGAACGCCATCAGTGCATGGGCTCCGCCGCAATACTCGGCGCATTGGCCGCGGCTCACCGCCGGTTCCGTCGCCTCGACCACCACTTCATTGGTTCGGCCGGGGATCATATCGAGCTTGCCGGCAATCTGCGGCGCCCAGAAGCTGTGGATCACATTGTCCGATTCGAGCCGCAGACGCACCGGGCGGCCAACCGGCAGGCGCAATTCGTTGGCGCTCAGAACCGCTTTGCCATCAGGCCCTTCATAGACCACCTCCCACCACCAGAGCTTGCCGGTAATGGTCACTGTCGCATCAGTTTCCTGTTCGCCTCGCACCGCACCTGCCTGCATGACGAGAAGACCATAGGTGAAGAGGCCGGTGAGCACGATGATCGGCAGAACGATCCCCCCGCCAATCAGCATCCGGTCGCCTGAAAGCCTTTCGCGCCAGCGTGGCGGCCCATAGAGAGCGGCGGCTACCAGGATGACCACCATCAAGGTCACGGCGAGCCCGACCGCCGCCGACGTCCAGAAAAGCGGATCGATCCGAAGGGCTTCCACGCCCCTAGGCGAGAGAGCCGACTGGACGCCGGAACAGCTGGCAATGCCCGGCAGGGCTGATAGGGCAATGGCCCGAAAAACCCATCCCTTGCCGAACCTCATCGCGCCCCCTCCGGTCGCAGGAAGGCGGTTCCTGGTTGGCGCGGCAGGGAAGAGAAATAGGCGGCGAGATCCGAAATCTGGCGTTCAGTGAGACGGTCCGCAATCGGCTTCATGATCGCGCTATAGGTGGAGCGCTGGCGCACGCCGTCGCGGAAGAGCGAAAGCTGTGTCGAGATATATTCAGGCGCCAGCCCGTCCAATCGGGGAAACTGGGCGGATGTCCCTTCGCCATGACAGGCAAGACATGCCGGGACATCATCCTCGCGCACGCCATTTCGTGCGATCTGTTCTCCGCGTGCTATCGCCAAGACGTCAGGATTTCCCACCGGCGCCGCGCTGCTCGTCGCCTGCGCATAATGCCCGGCGAGCCTTGCGAGTTCGTCGTGAGCAAGGGCGGTAGCGATCGTTTGCATCATGCCGCTCGGCCGCTTCCCATCGGCATACTCTTCCAGCGCGCGCAGCAGATAGGCTTGCTTCTGGCCCGCGAGAGCAGGCGCAAGGGGATGCACAGGGCGAGCATCGGCGTTTCCATGGCAACTCTCGCACAACGCCTCCGTCATGCCCTCGCCGTCGCCAAAATCAAGGCTCGTATCATCCCCTTCCCCTTGCCCGCCTGCCAGTGCCGCGTAGTCTTCTGCATCGCTCGCCGGAAGCCGTTCCAGAAAAGCCACCAGGGCCCAGATCTCGTCATCGCGTTCCAAAGCGGGCCATGAAGGCATGCCGGTGAATTTCAAGCCATGTTTCACGATCCAGAAGAGTTCTTCGGAATCCCACTTTTCGGCTGCCTCGGTGAGCGGCGGCGGTGCCGGGTACATCTCCGCCACGATGGGGTTCTGCTTCGAACCGGGCGAAGCGTGGCAGGGAACACAGCCTACTGCGAAATGCCGGGCGCCGAGAGCGGCCAAACGCTCATCGGAAAGATCCGGAACCTCGACTCCCATGCTGCGCGTTTCCACCGATCGCGTCAGCGTAAGGCGAATTATCGCATTGGTGATGGCGAAATGTTCTCGCGAGGCGGCGACATTGTAGAGCCCTGACAGAGCGAATAAGCCGCCGAAGATCCCGGCTCCGGCGATTGCAAGCGCAGCCCCGAGGGCAACCGCTCTCCACCAGCGCCTGTCAAATCTGCGCATGGTCACCCGTTCCCGTCGGGCTGGAACGACGGGACCCGGGAATCGATCTCCCTGAGCCATCGGGCGGCAATGATGATCCCGGCGAGGACATAGACGAACGGACAGGCGATCAGCATCATCAAGCCGGCAAGCTGCTGGTCTGGCAGAAGAGTATTGGGATCTACCCTGCCGCCCAGGCACAGTTCGGCGGCTGCGACATAGAGTGACCGCGGAGCAAAGGTCAGGATCACCCCGAGCAGGCAGAAGAGTTTTCCCGTGAACAGCAACGCGCCCAGCGCCCGCCAGCGCGCAGCTTCCGCCTCATCCAGGATCGCACTCCAGAACCAGAGCGCAGCGGCAAACAATGAGACATGCATGAGCGCTTCCCCGCCCGGTACGGCAAAGGAAAACGCCATGGGGGCTGGCAGATGCCAGAACCAGAGAAGCGCGATCTGCACCGCGGCGGCCGGCCCTATCCAACGCACCTGCTCGGGCTTTTGTTCGGAACACCGGAAGAATTGCCATGCAAGCACGACGAGCGGTGCTGCGAGGTTCATCGCCAGAATATGGATTGCCATGTGTTGGGCAAGAAACCCGCCGGGCGCCAGCATGATTGCATGAACGGACTAGGCTTGAACTTGTTCCCGGAACTCGCATCCCTTGTGGGTAGCCACTAATCCTTACAGCAATTTAATGATATAACTGGGGAAACCAGGCTAAATCTAGCCGCACGAACGTGTACATAAGACACGGCATCCCGCTGCTTGGAGGAGGGCACGGGCTTGATTCGGCCGCTTGGACGGCCACGATCCGGAGAATCGAATGTCTTGGTGGAAGCAGGCCCTCTTATGTCTCTTCATCCTCGCGGCAGCGGCGGTGGTCTGGTACCATTTTTTTCCAGGCGCCCGCCAGACGGTGGCCGATCTCGGCCTGGCCCAAGCACCAGCGGAAGCAGCGCCTTCTTCTGACGAAAGGGCGGCCTCCGCCGTGCGGCAGCGCAGGAATGGACCGAGTGGCGGCACACCGGCAGCCATCGTCTCCGCCCCGGTCATGAGCGCCACAATCAATGACCGGCTCACCGCCATTGGCAATGGAAAGGCGCTGCATACGGTCGCGGTACGCCCCTATACCTCGGGGCGCCTGACGGAAATACTCGTGGAGCCCGGCGCCACGGTAAAGGCGGGCGACGTGATCGCCCGCATGGATTCCGAAGCCGAGAGCATCGCCGTCGACCGTGCACAGATCACCCTGGACGATGCCCGCGCCGCGCTGGAGCGGATCAATGCGCTGCGGTCGTCGAACACGGCGACTGCCGTGCAGCAGACCGAGGCGGAACTCGCCGTGCGCAATGCGGAGCTGGCGTTGCGAGAGGCCAAGCTCGCTTTGGAGCGCCGCGACATCGTCGCGCCGATCGGCGGCACCGTCGGCATCCTGCCCGTTTCTCCCGGCGACTACATCACCTCTTCCGACCAGATCGCCACGATCGACGACCGGTCGCAAATCCTTGTCGATTTCTGGGTACCCGAGCGTTTCGCGAGGATGATCAAGATCGGCATGCCGCTGACGGCCGAATCCGTCGCCCGTCCCGCCGAGAAATACCAGGGCGAGATCAGTGCGATTGACAATCAGGTGGATACCACCAGCCGCACGATGCACATCCAGGGACGCATCGCCAACCCTGCCGATACGCTGCGCTCGGGCATGGCCTTCCGTGTGACGATGCAGTTCCCCGGCGAAAGCTTCCCCGCCGTGGATCCGCTCGCTGTTCAATGGAGCACCGAGGGTGCCTATGTCTGGGCTGTGCGCGGCGGCACCGCGCAGCGTCTGCCCGTGCGCATCATCCAGCGCAACTCCGACAGCGTTCTGGTCGACGGCGATTTCGCCGATGGCGACCTTGTGGTGGTTGAAGGCGTACACGCCGTTCGCGAGGGTCAACCCATCGCCGTCGCAGGTGACGTGGGCTCGAACCGCCCCGCACGCGGCTCCTGAAGAGCGGGGCGGAGAGCGAGATGAGCCAGAAGGATATCGACAAGGCCGCTGAAGGGGTAACAGCGCTCTTCGTGCGCCGCCCGGTCTTCGCCTTCGTGATCAATATACTTATCGTGGTGGCCGGACTTGCCGCCTTTTTCGGCGTGGAAGTGCGCGAGCTGCCCGACGTGGACCGGCCGGTCATCTCCGTGACGACGCGTTTCGACGGCGCGGCCGCCGAAACCATCGATCGCGAGATCACCGCTACGGTCGAGGGAGCCGTGGCGCGAGTGCCCGGTGTTTCTGCGATCTCGTCCTCCTCCTCTTTCGGCAGAAGCCGCGTTACGATCGAGTTCCGCGAAAGCGTCGATATCAACACCGCAGCCTCCGATGTGCGCGATGCGGTCGGCCGCGTGCAGAACCAGCTGCCCGAGGATGCGGACGCTCCCATCGTGGTCAAGGCCGATGACAATGCCGATGCGATCATGCGGCTTGCCGTCACCTCGGACAGGATGAACATCGAGGACATGACCCTCTATGTCGATGATGAGATCGTCGACAGGCTGGCAGCCGTTCCCGGCGTGGCCGACGTGCAGGTCTATGGCGACCGCACCAAGATCTTCCGCGTCGACATCGATCAATCCCGCCTCGCAAGCCACGGCATGACGGTCGGGGATATCGCGACCGCCCTGTCGACCGTCGCGTTCGACAGCCCTGCAGGCTCCCTTACAAGCAACTCGCAGGATCTCATCGTCCGCGCCACGTCCTCCGTCACAACACCGGAGGAAATGGAAGACATCAGGCTCTCGCCGAATGTCCGTCTTGGTGACGTCGCCACTGTGACGCTCGGCCCGGACGAGGGCGAAAGCCGCCTGCGCACCAATGGCCGCCTGGGAATAGGCCTCGGCATCGTGCGCCAGGCCCAATCGAACACCTTGGATATTTCCGAAGGCGTCAAGCAGGCCGTCGAGGATCTCAAGAAAACCATCCCGGAAGGCATGTCGATCGAGATCACGAGCGACGACGCCATCTTCATCAACGGTGCCATTCACGAGGTGGAGATCGCACTCATCCTCTCGGTCACCATCGTGCTTGGTGTCATCTATCTCTTTCTGCGCGACTGGCGCGCCACGATTATCCCCGGACTTGCCATTCCGGTGGCGCTGATCGGCACGATCGCTGCTATCTATCTCGTCGGCTTTTCGGTGAACATCCTGACGCTGCTTGCACTTGTGCTTGCAACCGGCCTGGTCGTGGATGATGCGATCGTCGTTCTCGAAAACATCGTGCGACGGCGCAACCAGGGCATGGGTCCTCGCGCCGCCGCAGTGCTCGGGACGCAGGAAGTGTTCTTCGCCGTCGTCGCGACGACGGCCACCCTGGTTGCCGTCTTCGTGCCGCTTTCCTTCCTCCCGGGCCAGGCAGGCGGTCTCTTCAAGGAATTCGGCTTCGTCCTGGCCTTCTCGATGCTCCTCTCCTCGATCGTCGCCCTATCGCTCTGCCCGATGGTCGCGTCGCGCATTTTGTCGTCGGGCGAACTGCACGGAGAGAAGAATGATGGTCCCCTCGGTCGCATTGGCGGGGCGCTGGCGAACTTCTATGCGCGAACTCTGCGCTTCTGCCTGAACGCGCCGCTGATCGTCATCCTCGTTTCCCTGCTCTTTGCCGGGGCCGCCTATATCGCGTTCGGCAACATCAAATCCGAACTTACCCCTCCGGAAGATCGGGCCGTCGCGATGATGCGCGTTTCCGCTCCGCAAGGTGTGAGCGTCGATTACCTCGCCGGGAAAATGCGCGAGATCGAGGCCGCGATCCAGCCGCTGCGCGAGAGCGGCGAAATCCGCACCACCTTTTCCGTCACAGGCCAGGGAAGCTCAAACAGCGCTTTTCTCATGCTCGGCCTTGCCCCCTGGGGCGAGCGTGAACGTTCGCAGCAGGAGATCCTGCAGGAAGTGAACGCGCGCGCGTCGGAAATCCCGGGCGTCCGCGCCTTTGCGTTCCAGCCCAACAGCCTTGGTATCCGCGGGTCGGGCAGCGGCCTGCAATTCGCAGTGGCAGGAAACAACTACGAGCGGCTTACCCAGGCGGCGCAGGCGATCATAGCCGATATGGAGAAGGACCCCCGCTTCGACCAGCCGCGTCTCAGCCAGGATGCCACCCAGCCGCAATTGAAGGTGGAAGTCGATCGCGAGCGTGCAGCCGATCTGGGCATCGACATCAACGGCCTTGGCCAAGCGATACAATCGCTACTCGACGGGCGCAAAATCGCGGACCTCTTCATCGATGACAAAAGCTATGATGTGAAGCTCGTCTCGACCACCAATCCGATCAACGATCCGACAGACCTCGAAAACATCTTCATCAAAACGGGCGACGGCCGTTTCGTGCCCCTCTCCACCGTCACCTCGCTGCGGGAAGAACCGGTGCCGCCGTCGCTCAATCGCGAGGAGCAGCTGCGCGTGGTGCGTGTCACCTCCAATCTTGCCGCTGATTTTCCCTTGGGCGAAGCGCTCGAGCGGGCGGAGGAAATCGCAGCCCCGCATCTGCCGCCGGGTGCCCGCATCATCCCGTTGGCGGAGGCCGCGACCCTCGGCGAAACCGGCAACAGCATGCTGACGACCTTTGGTTTCGCGGTGGTCATCATATTGCTCGTGCTGGCGGCGCAGTTCGAAAGCTTCGTCAGTGCGATCATCATCATGGTGACCGTGCCGCTGGGGCTCGCCTGCGCGGTGTTTGCGCTGCTGCTCACCGGGACGAGCCTCAATGTCTACAGTCAGATCGGCCTGGTCCTGCTCGTGGGAATCATGGCGAAGAATGGCATCCTCGTCGTCGAATTTGCCAACCAGCTGCGCGACCGCGGGCTCAATGTTCGTGAAGCGGTAGAACAGGCCTCGCTCATTCGCCTGCGCCCAGTGATGATGACCATGATCTGTACGGTGGTCGGCGGCGTGCCGCTGATCCTCGCTTCAGGTGCCGGCGCGGAAGCGCGAATCGCCCTTGGCTGGGTTATCGTGGGTGGCCTCGGTTTGTCCGCCCTTTCCACGATCTACCTGACGCCCGTCGCCTATCTGCTTCTTGGTCGTTTCATAACGCCGAAGGTCGAGGAGGAGGCACGGCTGGAGCGCGAGCTGACCCAGGCTGCAGCGACGACGAGCGCCAAGATTTAGAAATCGCGCTTGCCCGCATATGGATGACATCGCGCCTGCAACGCGATATCTGTGCGCGCGTTTTGCAGCCGGCCGCGAAGATGCGGCGGGCTTTCCAGCAGGGAGTGCAGGTCGTTGTCCAGGCGGGCGGTGCGAATCGAAGATGCGATGGCAATGGTTGGAACGGAGGTCGGCGTCTCCGAATGGCGAACCGTCTCCCAGGAGATGATCGACCAGTTCGCTGCCGCGACCGATGATCATCAGTTCATCCACACCGACCCGGATCGTGCCGCACGCGAAACGCCTTATGGCGGCACGATCGCCCACGGGTTCCTTACCCTCTCGCTGCTCTCCACTCTGATCTTCGAAGCCGTGCCCACTCTCGAAGGCACTTCGATGGGTATGAATTTCGGTTTCGATCGTGTGCGGTTCATGAGCCCCGTCAAATCGGGAGGCCGCGTCCGTGGCCGCTTTCTTCTTGCGCATATGAAGGTGCGCCCTTCGGGCATCGTCGAAACGCATTACGACGTCACGATCGAGGTCGAAAACTCAGTGAAGCCTGCCCTCACCGCCCGCTGGCTGACCCTGGCGCTTCCCGCAGAACTTCCAGGCCAGTCTGCCGCCTGATCCACACTGCGACCTTCTTCCATTCCGCAATCGCTTGACGACACTGCCTCAAACCGTGAAAAGACGCGCGGGGACGAGTCTGGTGCCGCACCAACTCCTTGGGGATAAAAACAGCAAGATCCGCGCTCCATGGCGTGGAGGTTGATTGGACGAGAGGTTGCATGGCGGCATTTAGAGGGCTGACGGTGCTACTGACTGGCGCCGCCGGCGGTTTCGGAAGATGTTTGGCGGAAAGATTGGCGACCGAAGGCGCGCGCCTCGTGCTCTCCGATCTGCGCGAAGAACCGCTCGCGGAACTTGCGTGCTCACTCGATACCGAGACTGCATTCCTCGCAGGCGACGTTGCCGAGGAGGAGCTTTCCGAAAGGCTCGTCGCATTGGCGGAAGAACGCTTCGGCGGTCTCGATGTCGCCATCAACAATGCCGGAATCGCGCAAGCCTTCGTGAAGCTACACCTCATCCCGTCGGATGAGGCGCGCCGCGTCATCGACGTCGATCTCCTCGGCATCTTCTACGCAATGAAGCACCAGCTGCCATTGATGGAAAGGCAATATCGCCGGGAAAAGCGCCGGGCTGCCATCGTCAATGTCGCTTCCGTGGCCGGACTCACCGGCGCGCCACGCCTGGCCATATATTCGGCGGCCAAGCACGGCGTCATTGGTCTTACGCGCACCGCTGCCGCCGAATACGCAACTCGTGGAATCCGGATCAACGCGGTTTGCCCATCCTATGCCCGCACGGAAATGGTGACAGGCGTCCTCGCGATGACTCAAGCAAAGGCGAGCCGCGCGGAGGCGGGCCTCACACGCGGCGTTCCCATGAGGCGGCTTGCGGAGATCGAGGAGGTGGCGGAGGTAATTCTCTTCGCCGCCAACCCCAACAACAGCTTCATGACCGGCCAGGCCTTGGCAGCCGATGGCGGCATCCTGGCCATCTAAGCCATCAGGAAGATTTAGCTTTCGCTTTCTTCGGACCGCCGGCAACGGTGCTTGATGTTATGGAGGGCGGATCGCTCGCGGGAAACGTATCCTCCAACGCCTTCTCGAGTTCCTCGTCCTTTTCGCACGCGTCCTCGTCCACGTTCTGACTGCTCTTCGGCTTCGCGGCCTCGCTCGGCGCGCCGGTTCGCGTGGTCTGCGCGGCGGAGACAGGATCACTGGCGGGGAAAGTATCCTCCAGCCCCGTTTCCAGCTCCTCTTCCAGGTCTTTCGGCCCAGGCTGCTCATCAGGTTTACGTTTATCGGGAAGCATGGTTCGGCTCCTTCTGTGCGAGGAAAACGCCGGATGGAGGCGCCGGTTCCGATCTCCCCCACCGTCTTTCGTCGCACCCGACATTCTTGTCGCAAGAGGTCACGCAGCGGCGCGAGAAGCGCCCCGCCGGACCGCGACAGAGCCGCCGCCCCTGTATCGAAGCATTCGTCAGGTTTCGGGTGGCCGGGGCAGCTTCCTTTTGAGAACAAACCGTCATGCCCTGCACGGGCGGCTTGAAATCGAAAGGATGACAGCGATGTTCTCACTCTCCGGCAAGGTGGCGATCGTCACCGGCGCAAGCTCGGGTATCGGCCGGGCCGCAGCAAAATTATTCGCGGAACATGGCGCGCGAGTTGTAGCAAGCGCACGTCGAGCAAAGGAACTTGAGGATCTTGTAGTCGAGATCCGGCAAAGCGGCGGCGAGGCCGAGGCCTTTCCCGGCAACCTACGCGCAGAAGCAGAAGCAAAGGCTTTGGTGGACTGCGCCATCTCCCGGTTCGGCGGGCTCGACATCGCCTTCAACAATGCCGGCACGGTCGGCCGCATGGCCCCTCTGCCGGAGCTTGAGCAGAGCGATTGGGAAGACACGCTGACGACCAATCTCACCGCGGCCTTCCTTGCAGCAAAATACCAGATACCCGCGATGCTGGATCGAGGAGGAGGCACACTGGTCTTCACCTCCAGCTTCGTCGGAAACACGATAGGCATGCCGGGCATGTCGGCCTATGCCGCATCCAAAGCCGGCTTGGTTGGTCTCACCCAGGCACTTGCCGCAGAATTCGGAGCAAAGGGAATCCGAGTGAACGCGCTTCTGCCGGGCGGCACGGATACTCCCGCGGCTACCTTCAAAACTCCTGAGGAATGGGCTTTCGTGGAGGGTTTGCATGCGCTGAAACGCGTGGCGAGACCGGAAGAGATCGCTCGCGCGGCTCTCTTCCTCGCCTCAGACGCGGCAAGTTTTGTCACCGGTTCTGCCCTGCTGGCGGATGGTGGCGTTTCGATAAATCGAACCTGACGGACGGTACGGCACGTGCCTCTCGACAAAGGCCATAGTTTCTGATATCAGCGCGCAATCCTGCGAAGGGAAGTCCGTCGCGGGGGATCGGCTGTTGAGCGACAAGGGCTCAAGGCTGCCATCATCAACGCTTTGACAGGAAACCCAGGTGCAGGTACTCGTCCGCGACAACAATGTTGATCAGGCGCTCCGCGCGCTGAAGAAAAAGATGCAGCGCGAAGGCATTTTCCGTGAGATGAAGATGCGCGGACATTACGAGAAGCCGTCGGAAAAGCGCGCTCGCGAAAAGGCCGAGGCTGTGCGCCGCGCACGCAAGCTGGCGCGTAAACGCGCCCAGCGTGAAGGCATTGTTGGCGGCCGGGCAGCGGCGCGCTGAGCGCCTATTTTTTGTCCGTTTCCACGATTTAAATTAAGGTGGCGCGATCTCGAATCGCAGCCACCTTTTTTATTGCGGCGCACTGGTTAATATGCGCCGTCAGATGCGGCAAATGCGAAAGGACGGGCAGTTGATGGCTGATGGAGTAATCGCAGAGAATGCAAACCATTCCCGAGTGCGAACCGCACTGGCACTCTTCGCAATGATGACCCTGGCAGCCTGCAACACCACCGACCCCGTGACAGACCTGTCTCGCATCGATACGGCACAGGGATCGCAGGAGAACATCGCGTCCCTCAGCGCCGTCATTCAGCGGACGCCGAACGACCCCGAGGCCTATAATATCCGCGGTTCTGCCTATGGCCGGGCCGGCAATTATCGCGAAGCACTGAAAGATTTCGACCAGGCGATACAATTGGATCCGCGTTCCTACCGGGCCTATGCAAACCGCGCACTCATCTACCGGTACATGAATGACCAGCAGAAGGCGCTTGCGGATTACAACCAGGCGATCACGCTGAACCCCAATTACGACGTCGCCTATATTGGCCGCGGTGAACTTTACCGTCTCGCCGGGCGCTCCAGCGAAGCCTTCCAGGATTTTGAGCGGGCGATCCAGCTCGACACCACCGACCCTCGTGCCTATCACCGCCGCGGCCTGCTCTATCAGGCAAGCGGCCAGCATCAATATGCGATCGAGGACTTCGCCAAAGCCGTCTCGCTCGCGCCCGATCAGCCTTATGGCTACAACGGCCGGGGTCTTTCCTATCTTGCCCTGGGCGATGACGAGAACGCGTTTTCGGATTTCAACACCGCGATCCGCCTGAACGAAAATCTGGCGGAGAGCTGGGCGAACCAGGCGCTCGTTTATGAAAAGCGTGGCGAAATGGATAAGGCCGCGCGCTCCTACGCACGCGCACTGAGCCTTGACGCGAATTACGGACCGGCTCGCGACGGCGTTTCAAGAACCCGCGGCGCAGGTGGTGCAGCAACCGCATCCCGGACGTGAGTACCACTTTCTAGGTTGGAACCATCACTTGTCCGCTGCTGTTTTACGACGGCAACGGAAAGGAGTTTCAATCATGAAAGGGAGCGTGATTGCCGCAATTGGAGCGGCACTCGTCCTGTCTTCTGCCACCCTGCCGGCAGCTGCGCAGCAGCGAACGGAGCTTGGCACGCTTGATTGCATCATCCAGGGCGGCGCCGATATCGGGTTTGTAACCTCGAAGGACCTCTCCTGCACGTTTAAGCCCGCGGATTCCACCAGGCCGCCCGAGACCTATATAGGCGTAGTCAGGAAATTCGGGCTTGAGGCAGGTGTTACCGGCGAACGCGTGATGCGCTGGGTCGTCATGGCTCCTACCGCCACAAACCCCTATGTACCCGGATCTCTTGCCGATAACTATGTTGGCCCGAGCGCAGAGATAACGGCAGGTATCGGCGGTGGCGCAAACATACTGGTGAGCCAGACCAACAAGAATCTGATCCTCCAGCCTGTCAGCCTTCAGGCGCAGACAGGCCTCAACGTGGCAGTCGGCGTCAGCGAGTTCCAGCTGCGCTCGGCATTATAAGCCAAACTCTCCGCTGCCGCTCCGGCTATATGAACGCACCGCCCGACAGGAGAAGCAAAAGCCCGAGCACGAACAGGACTATGCCAGGCCAATTGCTTGCCAGCCCGAGGAATCGCAGGTCCTGTCGCGGCGGCTCTAAGGTGCTGTCACGGGTACCTTGGCGTGATCGCGGCGGATCGCTCAGCCTTCCGGTCCACAATGTGGAGTAGGCCATTTGCAACAGGCCGAGAATGACAAGCAGCGCGCCTAGCCATATGACGATCATCTCCGCCTCCTCTCGCTCGTCGAGATATGTAGGGCGGCGAGACGAGGCGGCTAGAAATGCGAAAGCCCGGCACAACGGCCGGGCTCTCGGTGCATGACTTCCACCTAGGCTGCGGTGCTTATCGCATCACCTAGTGGTCCATCGCCTTGACGATGTCCTCGGTCATTTTCTTGGCATCGCCGAGCAGCATCATCGTGCCGTCCTTGTAGAACAGCGTATTGTCGATGCCGGCATAGCCGGAGCCTAGCGAGCGCTTCACAAAGAGGCAGGTCCGTGCCTTGTCCACATCAAGGATGGGCATGCCGTAGATCGGCGAAGACTTGTCGTCGCGCGCGGCCGGGTTGGTCACGTCATTCGCACCGATGACATAAGCGACGTCCGCTTGGGCGAACTCGGAGTTGATATCCTCCAGCTCGAACACCTCGTCATAGGGCACATTCGCCTCGGCCAACAGCACGTTCATGTGCCCGGGCATGCGGCCAGCCACCGGGTGAATGGCATATTTCACCTCGACGCCATTGGCCTTGAGCTTGTCGGCCATTTCGCGCAGTGCATGCTGCGCCTGGGCGACCGCCATGCCATAACCCGGCACGATGATGACCTTCTGCGCGTTCATCATCAGATAGGCCGCATCGTCGGCCGAGCCCTGCTTCACGGTGCGCTCGATGCCATCATCGACCGCTGCCGCCGTCTCGCCGCCAAAGCCGCCGAGAATGACAGAGATGAAGGAGCGGTTCATGCCCTTACACATGATATAGGACAGGATCGCACCCGAAGAGCCGACCAGCGCGCCGGTGATGATGAGGGCCAGATTGCCGAGCGTGAAGCCAATGCCGGCCGCGGCCCAACCCGAATAGGAGTTGAGCATCGACACCACCACGGGCATGTCGGCGCCGCCGATCGGCACGATGATGAGCACGCCAAGCACCAGCGACAGGGCCACGATCAGCCAGAACACGGTGTGGCTCTGGGTCATGACGAGCATCACGATCAGCACGACGAGCGCAATGCCTATGGCAGCGTTGAGGACATGGCGCCCCGGAAGCAGGATAGGCTTGCCCGACATCCGCCCATCAAGCTTAAGGAAGGCGATAACGGAACCGGTGAAGGTGATAGCACCGATCGCCACGCCAAGGGACATCTCGACCAGAGCCTGGGCATGGATGGCACCCAGTTCGCCAATGCCGAAGCTTTCCGGCGCGTAGAGGGCGGCGGCCGCCACCATCACGGCCGCAAGGCCGACAAGGCTGTGGAAGGCGGCGACAAGCTGCGGCATCGCAGTCATGGCGATGCGCCGGGCGATCACCGCGCCCGCTCCGCCGCCGATCGCGAGACCAATCAGGATGAGGAGGAAGCCCCCCGGCGTGGGCATGGTCAGCAGCAGCGTGGTGACGATGGCAATCGCCATGCCCAGCATGCCGTAGAAGTTGCCCTGCCGGCTGGTGGTCGGGTGCGAAAGCCCCCGAAGCGCCAGGATGAAGAGAATGCCGGAGACAAGATAAAGGAAAGAGGCGAGATTGGCGCTCACGTCACTTTTCCTTCTTCTTGTACATGGCCAGCATGCGCTGGGTGACGAGGAACCCGCCGAAGATGTTCACCGAGGCAAGGACCAGAGCCACGAAACCAAATCCTGTTGCAAGGCCCGAGGCCGAGATGCCCACCGCTAGCAGCGCACCGACAACGATGACCGAAGAGATCGCGTTGGTAACGGACATCAGCGGCGTGTGCAGCGCGGGTGTCACCGACCAGACCACATAATAGCCGACGAAGATCGCCAGCACGAAGATCGCGAAACGGAAAATGAACGGATCGATTGCCCCGCCTGTCGCCCCGTGTGCCAGGGCGCCGGCGGCGTCCGCCACGCTTTCCGCTTGCATGTTCTCGAAGGCGGCGCGAACGCTCGCCGTTGCGCGCTCGAGTTGATCGAGCGCTTGTTCAATTGCATTCGGCTCCATCAGGCATCCCCTCCCGTCTTGGGCATGGCCGATTTTCTGGTTGAGCGGGGTTTGACGGCCTCCGCCGGTTTTTCGGCGGCGCTGCGGCGGCCCGATGCCTTCTTGGGCGCGACCTCGAGGCCGGGCTCCGTTCCCTGAGCCGCCTTCACGACCTCGGGATCGACCGGCGACGGCTTCGGTGCAGCAGCGGCAGCGCCCGCGAAGTTGGGATGCACCACCGCCCCTTCATGGGTGAGAACGGTCGCTTTCACCAATTCGTCCTCGAAATTGATCGACAGCGTCTTGGTCTGCTTGTCGACCATCGTTTCCAGGAATGCAAAGAGGTTTCGCGCATAAAGCAGAGAAGCGGAAGCAGCC
This sequence comes from Chelativorans sp. J32, assembly GCF_000518985.1. Classification (GTDB taxonomy): domain Bacteria; phylum Pseudomonadota; class Alphaproteobacteria; order Rhizobiales; family Rhizobiaceae; genus Chelativorans. The sequence goes on along the minus strand of NZ_JAEQ01000003.1, from coordinate 170,386 downwards.
ACGCGCCCCGGCATGTTGAGATGCCCGAGAATCTTGACGCCATTCGCAGTGGTAACACTTTTGCCGGCCACTGCGCCTTCGACATTGCCGCCGCGTTCCACTGCAAGGTCCACGATCACTGATCCAGGACGCATGGAAGCGATCATTTCCGCCGTCACAAGCCGCGGAGCGGGCCTGCCCGGAATGAGCGCCGTGGTAATCACGATATCCTGCTTGGAGATGTGTTCAGCCACGAGTTCGGCCTGCGCACGCTTCTCCTCCTCGGTCAGTTCACGCGCATAGCCACCCTGACCGGAGGCATCCTTCAACGCGTCCGTCATGATGAACTTGGCACCGAGCGAAGCCACCTGCTCGCCAGCGGCCGCGCGCACGTCCGTAGCCGTGACCACGGCCCCCAAGCGTCGCGCCGTCGCGATCGCCTGCAGCCCGGCGACGCCCGCGCCCATGACGAATACCTTCGCAGCCGGAACGGTACCGGCTGCGGTCATCATCATCGGCAGAGCGCGGTCATATTCCGCTGCCGCGTCGACCACTGCGCGATAGCCAGCGAGATTCGCCTGGCTGGACAGCACGTCCATGGATTGCGCACGCGTGATCCGCGGCATGAACTCCATGGCGAAAGCGGAAATGCCCGCATTGGCCATTGCGGCCACTTCGGCCTCATTGCCATAAGGGTCCATGGTGGCAATCACCACGGCGCCTTTTTTATAGGATTTGAGCTCGGAAGCGGTCGGCCTGCGGACCTTCAGGACCACATCGGCCTTGGCGGCATCCGCCGCGCCTCCAAGCGTGGCGCCGGCTTTCTCGAACTCTTCGTCGGGTATGCGCGAGGCGCGCCCCGCCCCTTGTTCCACGACGACATCGAAGCCGAGGCCCTTCAGTCGCTTCGCCGTATCAGGCGATGCGGCGACACGCGGCTCGTTCGCGTCCGCCTCCCTGGGCACAAAGATCGTCTGTCCCACCGTCAATTCCTTCTGTTAGACGGTCCCCCCGGCCGAAACGGTTGGGTTACCGCAGGATCCAGGCGCCGACCGCGCAGATGAGGATGAAAAGAATGGTGCTGGAAATGAAGCCGGCAGGAGTAAAGAAGCCGAAAGCCATCGCAATCAACACAGCTGCCACAACAAGGCCGGTGTATTTCGAGATGGTCAGAAACAGAGAATAGGTGCGCTCATGCTCGGCGTAATCCATTTCCGCACCCATTTCGGCCGGCAGGTCCGGCGTATCATGTGCCATTGCAAAACCCCTTGGAAAAAGACTGCGAAGGGGAATAGCGAAAAGGATGCAAGAGGGCAAGGTGCGCATAGCCGCAGCCCGCGCCATTACAGAGATACCCGCAGATTGCGTAAAGCTCCCGCCCCCCGAGCCGAGACTTTTAGCCTGTCATCCCAGCTGGATGGAAGAACTCAGCTTGCAAGTTGCGGGAAAAGGCCGAGAAGGCCGATAAGAATAAGATAGATGGCAACGATATAGTTCAGCAGCCGCGGCATGATCAGGATGAGAATGCCCGCAATCAATGAAACCAGTGGTGCGAGGGAAATTCCGAGCACTGTCGTTTGCATGGTTTAAACCCGTGAATGGTTGAACGCTGCCAATCAACCATCTTTGCTTCATTATGTTCAAAAACGGTGGCGATTAGGCCGCGTTCTTCAGATACTTCGCCGTCGGCAACACCGTAAGAGGGCCGACTTCGCCCCGCCCCGGCTGCTCAAAGAGCATCCGCTGCTCGAATGCCGTGGAGCGGAAGAAGGGATACTGGCTGATGATGTTGTCCAGGTTCCTGTCGCAATTGGATTCGAGCAGATGCACCGGCACGGTGAGGCCGGGATACTCGCGCGGGCCGGTCGTCGGAACAGACCTGAACACCTTGTGATAAAAGGCTGAATGCTCCTCCTTGATCGCCGTCAGGCAGCAAGTGGGATCGAAATATTTGCAGGCGACGACCGCAAGGCGAAGCGTAACGTAGGGAAGCACCCTCAATGTGCGGGACCACTCGCCATCGGCGGCAAAGCGGCTGGGATCGATGAAGCTTTCGCCGGCATTGATCCGAGGCTCGAGGATATCGTTGAAAACGGTGTTGCTAGGCCCCGTAGGATTGGCCCTGTCAATATAATGTAGCCGCAGAGTGCTGACCAGATTTCCCCGATAGAAGATGCCGAAGCGATATGAATTCGGCAGATCATCATATTGGTCGGTTACCGTCCTCGCTGCGTCTTCTTTCACCATGCCGGCATTTCGGTAGGATTCATATCGAAGACGATATATCGCCTCGAGGTCCTCCCCTTTTTCACAACGCCTGTATTCGATTTCCTCAAGAACCGAGAAAACGCTTCTATTAAAGGGGGAATCAGTATCCGGTGTTTCGAAACGATCTTCAGCAACGGATATTTTTCTGTACATCTGCATGAAAGCCCCCATCTCCAGATTAGGAGTAACCTTTCAATCCTATACGGGGAAAGTGAAAAATTGAAAGATTCATATTTACCTTCTGTTAACCTTAACGCGAGGTTCTAGACCTCAAACGTTCCGCTCAATGCTGCAAGCTTCTGTCGCGTCGAAAGTTCCCGCCTTCGGCAGACCATGCAGCATCGGACATGGTCTTGATGCCCGAAGCCGATAGAGCTGAACCGAAAAGGAAGCCTTGCACCCTGTCAGGCTTGACCGAGGTCTCGAGCAGCTTGAGTTGTTCGAACGTCTCCACCCCCTCCACCGTCACCTCGAGCCCCAGGCCGCGGGAAAGCTGTATGACGCTCTTCAGCAGCTTGTGCGACCGCGGGTTTGTCGTCACGTCATGCAGGAAGCTTCCGTCGATCTTGACGCGGTCGAGCGGAAGAGTGTGCAGATAACTCAAGCTTGAATAGCCGGTGCCGAAATCATCAAGGGCTATGCGGATTCCGAGTTCCTTCAGCCCCTCGATATAGAGGCGGGTGGAATCCCGGTCATATAGGAGCGCGGTTTCGGTGACCTCGATTTCCAGGCGTTCGGGGGCGATCCCCGTGTTGACCAACGTTTCCCGAACCTTGTCGATCACCGCCCCGCTCTGAAAATCCTTGGCCGAAAGATTGACGGACACGCCGATATGCTCGGGCCAGTTCATGCATTCCTGGCACGCGGCTTCCAGTACGAAGGCACTGATTTCCGAAATCAGGCCCATTTCTTCCGCGAGCGGTATGAACACCGCGGGAGATACCGGCCCGAGTTCCGGGTGGTCCCACCTGCACAATGCTTCGCAATCGGAGATGCGCATCGTGCTCACATCCACGATGGGCTGGTAAACCACGCGCAGGTTCTTTGCCTGGATAGCACTGCGCAGTTCCGACTTCATGACCTGCCTGTTGCGGAAGGCAGCATCCATATCGGCTTCGAAAAGCTTCCAGCAGTTCTTGCCCTGCTCCTTCGCGTGATAAAGTGCCAGGTCTGCCTTGACCGTGATCATGTCGAGATCGCCGTCGCGGACAGGTATAACCACTGCGCCACCGCTTGCCTGGATACGCAACACGTGCCCGGCAATGTCTACCTCACCCTGCAGCGCGCTGAAGATCACGCCGAACTGGTTGGCGAAGTCCGCCTCGTCTTCGACGCGGTCGAAATAGACCATGAATTCGTCGCCGCCAAAGCGGCCGATCTTCACCCTTTCGGTCTCGAACTCCACCAGCCGTTCGGCCACCGCATAGATCAGCCCGTCGCCCACGGGATGCCCGAGCGTGTCGTTGATCGTTTTGAAGTCGTCGAGATCCATCACGGCGAGGCCGCAAAGCCGGTTCTCATCGCCGGTCGCCATGAACTCACGCACCAGTTCCTGGAAATAGGCGCGATTCGGAAGGTTCGTCAGGCTGTCATACCGCGCCATGTGACGGATCTTGGCCTCGGCCTCGACGCGCTGCGTCACCTCTTCGAAAGTAAGGACGCGGAGTTCTTCGCGCCCTTCTCTTGCGGAGAATTCGATGTGGCGCCCATCCGTAAGCTCTAGAAGAACCTTCCTGCCCTGCCCTTTACTGAGCGCCCGCTTCAGCTGGGCGCGCGCATAGTCGAAGTCCTTCCGGCTCAGGAGATTGCCGGCCAAACCGCGCCTGAGAAGAGCGTCGAGCGTTCGACCAAGAAACTGCTGAGAGGACTGGAAACCCAGGAATTCCGCGGCTTGCGCGTTGGCAACCACGACGCGGCCTTGCGGGCTGAACATCACCAGGCCATGAGACATCGTGTTCAGTGCTCGGTCGAACCGCCGGGCGAGCTCGTCGGCCTTCCGGCCTTCTTCCACTGCCCGTGCGAGGATTTTTCGAACCTCGTCCGCACTCCTCACTACAATATAGCCGAATGGTAGAACAAGCAGTCCGAGCACGACGTAGGGCAGTTCGGCACGCAGCACGAGACCTGCCATGATCGGTCCCATCATGGTGGTGGTGAACACCGCCACCATGCGCGCGGAGCCGTAATTGCGGCCGACAACCGTCACCAGTGAGGCAAGATTGATGGCAAGCGCGCCCAGTTCGGCGAACTGATCCGGGTAGAGATAGATGGAGGCGAAAGCGAAAAAACCAAGCAGGAGGCCCTGGAAGCCGCCCTTCGCCACATAGGTGGCCTCCCATTTCTGGGCCTTCTCAAGGTCGAGCTTATCGAGTTCTTCCTTACCCGGCCTCAGCCCGGCGAAACGCCAGAACCCGACCGCGAGCAACATGAAGGCCACGATAGCAAAGAGCAGACGGCCGGTCCGCACATAGGCCATAAGCGCGACGAGCATATGGCAGATGGCACCGATGAGCAGCATGTTTCTGCTCTCGAACAACGACCGGACGAACTGGACGTAGACGTCCTCCGGGATGTCACTTGCACGCTTGGCCATAAATTCTCCCGCTCCGCGACACGATTATGGCTACGCGAGCTTAAAAAAAAATTATCCGCTCGAAACCGTATATTTACACTAAGTTCATATACCTCATTCGGCGGCCTGCAGGAGGGGGTCAGGATCGGTTTTCTCAAATCTTTCGATCAGCCTCGCACGCTCTTCCTCCGCCTTGCCCACATTGGCCTCTTTCACATGGCCGAAACCGCGCATCAGAGCGGGCACCATCGCAAGCGCGGCAGCCGCCTCGATCCTATCTGGCGCAAGCGAGTTCTCGATGCGGTCGAGATCTGATTCATATTGCTTCAGAAGCCGGCGCTCCATCCGCCTTTCCGCCGTGAGGCCGAAGGGGTCGAAGGGCGTGCCACGCAGCCGCTTGAATCGCGTGAGAACACCGAAAGCCTTCAGCATCCACTGCCCATAACGCGCCTTCTTCAAATTTCCCTGCGAATCGCGGCGCGCAAACATGGGCGGGGCAAGATGGAATTCGAGCTTGTCAAAACTCTCGAACTCGTTGGCCAGCTGCCGCTGGAATGCACCGTCCGTATATAGCCGCGCCACTTCATACTCATCCTTCACGGCCATCAGCTTGAACAGGTTGCGTGCGGCTGCTTCCGTCACCGCGGTGGAACCGGGAGCCACCTTTTCCTCCGCTGCTCGAAGCCTGGCGATGCGGCTGCGGTAGCGTTCCGCATAGGCTTCGTCCTGATAGGCGGTGAGGAACTGTGCGCGGCGCTCTATGATCTCGTCCAGTGTGCGCGAGATGGGCTGGCTCGCGGGTTGCGCCGAGCGTGCCACCAGATCGCGAACGAAATCCGGTTGATGTGCTGCGCGGCGTCCCCAGCGGAATGCGGCGATATTCATGCCCACCGCCTGCCCGTTCATTCGAATCGCTTTCTCGATCGCCTCCGCAGAGACCGGCAGCCCACCCTTCTGGTAGGCCATGCCGAGCATGAACATATTGGTGCCGAGCGAGTTGCCGAAAAGTGCCGTGGCGGTATGCGTCGCGTCGAAGAAATGGGCCCTCTCTTCGCCAGTGGCCTTGCGGACGGCGCGCTTCAATCGTTCGACGGGCAGAGAGAAATCGGCCGAGCGCGCGAAGTCGCCTGGCATTACCTCCGCCGTATTGGCGAGAAACAGCGTGTGTCCCTCGCGCACCGTGGCGAGCACCTTCCGCGAACCGGAGACGACGAGATCGCAACCCAGCACCAGATCGGCGCGGCCTGCCGAGACATGGATGGAACTGATGTCGGCCGGCGTGCGGGCGATCCGCAGGTGCGAGAATACAGCTCCGCCCTTCTGGGCAAGGCCCGCCATATCGATGATGCCGGCACCTTTCCCTTCCAGATGCGCAGCCATCCCGAGGATGGCTCCGATCGTTACCACGCCCGTGCCACCGATGCCGTCCACGATTCCCGACCAGCCGCGATCGAGCGGGAAAAGCTCAGGTTCGGGAAGGCCTTCCAGTGGATCCGTCTCTCCGGCGACGCCTTCGATCTTCTTCAGCTTTGCGCCGTGAACGGTGACAAAGGAGGGGCAGAAGCCATTGAGGCACGAAAAATCCTTGTTGCAGCTCGATTGATCGATGCGCCGCTTGCGCCCAAACTCGGTTTCCACCGGCTGCACGGAGACGCAGTTGGATTTCACCCCGCAATCCCCGCAGCCTTCACAGACCAGCTCGTTGATGATCACCCGCCGGTCCGGGTCGGGATAGGCTCCCCGCTTACGCCGCCGCCGCTTTTCGGCCGCGCAGGTCTGGTCATAAATGAGGACGGAAACGCCTTTCACCTCACGCAGGTCGCGCTGCACCTGGTCTAGATCGTCGCGATGGTGCACCGATGTACCGGCCGGGAAGCGGACCACCCCGCGATATTTTTCCGGATCGTCGCTCACGACGGCGATGCGCCTCACCCGCATCGCCCGCACCTCGTCGGCAATCTGCGCCAGGTTGAGGCCGCCTTCGTGCGGCTGGCCTCCCGTCATGGCCACCGCATCGTTGTAGAGGATCTTGTAGGTCATGTTCGCGCCGCTCGCGATCGCGAAACGGATCGCCAGCGAGCCGGAATGGTTGAAAGTGCCGTCGCCAAGATTCTGGAAAAAGTGCTCGCGCTTGGAGAAGGGCGCTTGGCCGATCCACTGTGCGCCCTCGCCGCCCATGGCTGTGAAACCGATCGTGCCCCGGTCCATCCATAGGGCCATGAAATGGCAGCCGATACCTCCGCCCGCGATCGAGCCTTCGGGCACCCTTGTTGAACTGTTGTGCGGACATCCCGAGCAGAAATACGGCACGCGGGTAGCCACATCCTTGGTGTCGGCGAGCCTCGCCTGGAATTGGCGAAGATCGGCTACCCGACGGGAGATCTCCTCCGAAGGGCCAACGACCCGCAGGATTCTCTCACCGATCGCAATCGCTATCTCGTTGGGGTCGAGCGCGCCCTTTACCGGGAAAAGCTGCTGCCCCCGCTCGTCCTTCTTGCCGATGATGACCGGATGATTTGCCGTTCCGTAGAGATTCTCGCGCAACTGCAGTTCCAGCAGCGAGCGCTTCTCCTCGACGACCATCACCATTTCGAGCCCACGAACGAAATCGGCCATGTGCTCGTAGTCGAAAGGCCATGGGCAGGCCACCTTATACAGGCGAATGCCAAGTGCCGCCGCGCGCCTCTCATCTATGCCGAGATCGTCGAGCGCCTGCCTCGTATCGAGATAGCTGGTTCCGATGGTGACAATGCCGAGCTTGGCATTGGGACCGCCGGAATAAACGATTCGATTGAGCCCGTTTGCCCGGACGAAAGCCGCAGCCGCGGCGCGTTTATAGTCATGCAGCCGCTCTTCCTGCCCAAGCTGGTTGACCTCATGTCGGATATTGAGCCCCGTAGGCGGCATCTCGAATTCAGGAACAACGACGTTGATCCGCTCCAGCGCAACATCGACGGAAGCGGTCGACTCGATATTGTCCTTCACGCACTTGATCGCGGCCCAAGTCCCGGCGAAACGTGACAAGGCGTAGCCATAAAGGCCGTAGTCGATCAGTTCCTGCACGCCAGCCGGGTTGAGGATCGGGATCATCGTATCGACGAAAGCGAATTCGCTCTGATGCGCGACCGTGGAGGATTCGGCCGCGTGATCGTCGCCCATCAATGCCAGCACGCCGCCATGCTTCGACGTTCCAGCCATATTGGCGTGCCGGAACACGTCTCCGGTGCGGTCCACGCCAGGGCCCTTGCCATACCAGAGGGCAAAGACGCCATCATATTTGCCTTCGCCCAGCAGTTCCGTCTGCTGAGAGCCCCAGCAAGCGGTCGCAGCCAACTCCTCGTTGAGACCGGGTTGGAAGACGATATTCGCGGCGGAGAGCTCCTTGGCTGCTTTCCACATCTGGTGGTCTATACCCGCCACCGGCGAGCCGCGATATCCGGAGACGAAGCCGGCAGTGCTGAGACCTGCCAGACGATCCCGCTCCCTTTGCATCAGAAGCATGCGCACGATCGCCTGCGCGCCGGATACGAAGATCCGCTCCTTCGTGAGATCGTATTTGTCGCCGAGCGACACCTCGTGGAGCGTCATGCCAAGTTCCTCCGCTGTGGCAAGCCCCAGCCGGGGTTGAGACCCAACCCGGCTACACGGTAAGATAGATTTCACCTGCGGTTTGACCAAGTAAAATCGAAACCCCCGCGAAAAGAGCAACAGCTATATCGGCGGCCCCTCTGCCCACGACATTTTATTAGGCACGAGCGGCGTTTGGCGCACGATTTAATAAGCAAATTCAAGGCGCTTCCAGGTCGCGGAGACGCGGGACCGCCTTCTTTCCTCCCGTAAATACAACGCTCTGGCTTTTTTCGATGGTGCAAAACTGCTAAGAACCCCTCGAAAAACAAAAACGGCGACAGAAGCGCCGCAATTTCCGCCCTCAACCTTGAAGGGCATCGGGAGTGACAATGGAATCAATGATCGAACGAGGCGCCCGCGCGTCTTAGGGGGAGGTTCGACCGTGCGAATAATAGCCCTTGTCGTCCGCGCGATCAGCGCATTCAACTCTGCGGTCGGCCAGATATTCTCGTGGCTATCCTTGGCCATCGTGCTCGTCTGCTTCACTGTGGTGGTGCAGCGCTATGTTTTCTCCGTCAGCTTCGTGTGGATGCAGGATCTGTATGTTTGGCTGAACGGGGCAATGTTTACGGCGGTTGCCGGCTTCGCGTTGCTGCGCAACGACCATGTCCGGGTCGATATCTTCTATCGACCCGCTTCCACGCGAAACAAGGCGATCGTGGACCTGATCGGTGTGGTTGTCTTCCTCCTTCCCTTCTGCTGGGTCGTTTACCGCTATGGCTGGCCTTTCGTCGCCCGGTCCTGGCGCATCCATGAAGGCTCGGCGAACCCCGGCGGAATGCCTGGCCTCTTTATCCTGAAGAGCTTCATTCTTGTCTTCGCGGGGCTCGTCGCGCTCCAGGGCATATCCATGGCCCTGCGGAGCATTCTGGTTCTCGGCGGCGCCGAGCAATTGCTGCCACAAAGGCTGCGTTATGAAAGTGACGGGAGCGCGCACTGATGGACCCGAAGCTGATCGGCGAAATCCTCTCCGGCCTGATGTTCTTCGGCATCATCGGCTTCCTCATGCTGGGCTTTCCGGTGGCATTCACGCTGGCCGGCGTGTCGCTCCTCTTCGGCGTGGTCGGCATGTTCTTCGGCGTGTTCGATCCCTCGAATCTCGGCAGCCTGCCACCGCGTTATGCGGGCTTCATGACCAATGAAGTGCTGGTTGCTGTCCCGCTCTTCATCTTCATGGGCGTCATCCTCGAGCGTTCGAAGATTGCGGAGCAATTGCTGCTCACCATGGGCAAGCTCTTCGGCAACCTTCGCGGAGGCCTCGGCATCTCGGTCATCGTCGTGGGCGCGCTCCTTGCCGCCTCCACGGGCGTCGTCGGCGCCACGGTCGTCACCATGGGCCTCATTTCTCTTCCTGCGATGCTGCGGGCAGGTTACGATCCCAAGCTTGCTTCAGGCGTGATCTGCGCCTCGGGAACCCTGGGCCAGATCATTCCGCCGTCCACCGTTCTCATCTTCATGGGAGACATGCTGGCAGGCATCAATGCTCAGGTGCAGATGGCGAAGGGCAATTTCGCGCCTTCACCCGTTTCGGTCGGCGACCTTTTCGCGGGTGCGATCCTGCCCGGTCTCCTGCTTGTCGGGCTTTATCTTTCCTGGATGATCTTCAAGGCGATCTTTCAGCCTGAATCCTGCCCTGCCACACCCGTTCCTCCTGAAGAGAAGAAGGATCTCTTCAAGGAAATCATCATCGCGCTCGTGCCTCCGCTCATCCTGATCATTGCGGTGCTCGGCTCGATCCTGGGCGGCGTCGCGACGGCCACGGAAGCGGCCTCGGTAGGCGCGGTCGGAGCGATGGTCCTGGCTGCATTCCGGTGGCGCCTTTCCTTCCGTGTCCTCCGGGAAGCGGTCATCTCCACTGCGGCAATCACCTCCATGGTCTTTGTCATCCTGCTCGGCGCGTCCGTCTTCTCGATCGTGTTCCGGCTGATGGGCGGCGACAATCTCGTCCACGAATTCTTGACCAGCCTTCCAGGCGGTCAGCTTGCAGCCGTGGCGGTGGTGATGTTCATCATGTTCCTGCTGGGCTTCATCCTGGATACGTTCGAGATCATCTTCATCGTGATCCCGATCACGGCGCCGATCCTGCTCGCGCTCGATGTCGATCCGCTCTGGCTGGGCGTCCTCGTAGGCGTGAACCTGCAGACGAGCTTCCTGACGCCGCCTTTCGGCTTTTCGCTCTTCTACCTAAGAGGCGTGGCGCCCGCCAGCGTTTCAACCGGAATGATATACAAAGGCATCATTCCCTTTGTCTGCCTTCAGATCGTTGCCATCGCCATCATGTTCACGTTTCCGGAAATTGCCACTTGGCTGCCGCGTTGGATCTATAGCTAAGCCGAATCGGAGTTTCGGATTGGAGTTGGATGATGAGGTTTGGCGACACGTCGCAGTCCCTGCGCGAGACCATCGGCGCGACAGTTGAAGCAATCGACGGGCGCACGGTAACGCTCAGGGAAATCGTGGAGCTGACTGGCGAACAGGGTTTGCTCTTGCTGTGCGCGCTTCTCACCCTCCCCTTTCTCCTGCCGGTCTCCATTCCTGGCGTAAGTACTGTGTTCGGGTTGGCCATCATCCTGATCTCGATCGGGATCACGCTGAACCGTGCGCCCTGGCTGCCGAAGAAAATCACCGACCGGCCGATCGACGCAGAAAAGCTCGTCCCTACCCTGCGGAAGGGATCGGAGATCGTTGCTCGACTGGAGAAGGTGATCAAACCGCGCGTCGAGAGCCTTACCGCCGGCGCGGCGATCAACCGTTTCAACGGGTTGGTTCTTCTGCTTGGGGGGGTGCTCTTGATGTTTCCGCTCGGGCTCGTGCCCTTCTCCAACACCCTGCCTGCCTTCGGAATCCTATTCCTTGCGGTGGGCATTTCGCAACGCGATGGCCTGTTCGTGCTGGCGGGCTATGGCATGACGATCGCCACGATCGTCTACTTTTCGGCACTCGCTTATGCCGCTTTCGTGGCCGGCCGCGGCCTCACCTCCATTTTTGGCTGAAAGAAAAAGCCCGGGCGTTGCCCGGGCTTTCACGCCTAAAGTCGATTCAAAGCTGGAAATACTTCTCGCGTGCCTGGATGAAGAGCGCGTCGGTGCCTTCGGTCTTCTGTCGCACGATCTTGAGGGCGGATACGAAGCTTTCCGCCGTCTTCTTGGTCAGTGGATCGCTCGAATCAAGCATGCTCTGGATGATCTCCTGAGATGCTTTTGCACCGGCTTCCATGATGTCTTCGGGGAATGTCCGAACCTGCACGCCATGGTCATTTACGAGCGTCTGGAGCGCACGCGGGTCATTGGCCGCGAAATCCGCCGCCACAGCGTCATATTCGGCCTGGCAGGCATCTCGAATGATCGCCTGTAGGTCGGCCGGCAGTTCCTGATACTTTGCCTTGGATACGACCAGTTCGGTCGCAAGCCCCGGCTCCACGAAACTTGGGAAGTAATAGTTCTTGCAGACCTGGTAGAAGCCAAGAGCGAGATCGTTATACGGGCCGACGAATTCTGCCGCATCGAGCGTGCCCGACTGCAGCGCCTGGAAAATTTCGCCCGCAGCCATGTTGGTGACCGTTGCGCCGAGCTTTTCCCATACCTGGCCGCCAAGGCCGGGGGTACGGAAACGCAGGCCCTTGATGGAGTCAAGTCCAGTGAGTTCGTTGCGGAACCATCCGCCGGCCTGAGTTCCGGTATCGCCCGATAGGAAGCCCTGTACGCCGAACTGATCGTAGATTTCGTCCCAGATCTCCTGGCCGCCGAGATAGCGCACCCAGCCGGTGAGCTCGCGCGACGTCATGCCGTAGGGAACGCCGGTGAAGAAGGAAAGACCCTGGCTCTTGTTCTGCCAGTAATAGGCAGCCCCGTGGCTCATCTCCGCCGAGCCGTCGATTACGGCATCCAGCGATTGGAGCGGCGGCACAAGCTCGCCTGCCGCATAAACCTGCACCGTAAGCCGTCCTCCGGACGCAGCGGTGATGCGGTCGGCAAGGCGCTGCGCCCCCACCCCCAAGCCCGGAAAGTTTTTTGGCCAGGTCGTAACCATGCGCCACGTCTGGTTGCCTTGAGAGATGGCGGGTGTGGCGAGCGCGCTGGCTCCAACGCCGACGCCTGCCAGTCCGGCCTTTTTTATGAATGAACGCCGATCCATGAAATACCTCCCATATTGAGGATCGAAATGAACGGATATCGAGCGCGATGGCAGCCGAGCCTCCCCCCGATTACCGATCGGCTATCAATACACGCGATGGCCGGCGTGTCCAGTTTTCAGACCTGCTCCTTTGGTTGGTAAACACGCCGTTGAAAAACAAGCGCGACCGGTTTGAACTGCGGGAAAAGGGAGCTTACATAATCTCCAACAGCCCCCCAAGGAAAGCTCAATGCGCCAGCCGCTCGTTGCCGTCTCCACAGACGTAAAAGAGTTCGAAAATTACACCTGGCATGCCGCCCCCGAACAATATCTCGAAGCGGCTCTTTCGGTTGCCGGCGTTACTCCCCTTCTTCTGCCCTCCTTCGGAGAGCGGATCGATTTGGACGGGCTCCTTGCTTCCGTTGACGGGGTCCTGCTTACAGGTGCGAAATCGAATGTTTACCCGCCTCTTTACGGAGGCCTGGCGGACGAGAGCAGCGGCCCCTATGACCAGCGTCGCGACGGCACAACCATTCCTCTCATTCGCAAAGCCATCCAGCAGGGCGTACCGCTGCTTGCCATTTGCCGTGGCATTCAGGAATTGAATGTCGCGCTCGGCGGCACGCTTGCAAATGAGATACAGGAGCGCGCCGGGATGCTGGACCACCGCGGCCATGGCGAGACGCAGCAAGAGCGTTTCGCGATACGCCAGAAGGTGGAAATCAAGCCGGGCAGTTGCCTCGCAGATATTGTCGGCGGCGGGGAAATCGCGGTGAATTCAGTCCACAGGCAGGGGATAGAACGCCTCGGGCCCAACCTTCAGGTGGAAGCGCTGGCACCAGACGGAACAATCGAGGCAGTATCGGTCGTTGGATCCGCGGCTTTCGCCGTCGGGGTTCAGTGGCATCCGGAATTTTGGGCGGCAAGCGACGCCCCTTCCCGCCGGATCTTCGAAGCGTTTGGCAACGCAGTGCGGGCCCATGAGGAGGTGCGCCGGCGGCCACTGGCGGCTGAATAGCGCTATTGCGCTTTCAGTGCGACGATCGGAGATATGGGCTTGAGCGATTCGTAAGCCACTCCATCCGCGGCAAAGAACTCGATGACCGAGCTTCCGTCGGCCGCCACGAAGGACACCTCGCCAGCTCCGTCTTCCTGCCAGTAACGTGCGTCGGCAAGCCGCGGCATGATCCGCACGCATTCGGGCTCCAGTTCGAGCTCTGCGCGCTGTGTTTCGCCGCGCTTCACCACCGTGCAGTCGCCGTCCCTTCCGGAAACGCTCAGCTGATACGTGTTTTTCTGCTTCGCCTTCTCAATTGCCCGCTCTGCCGCATCGGAGGTTTCGCCGTCCGGAAAGGCGAAAGGCACGGCCCCGAGCACAGCGAGGAGGGCAAATGCTGATAATCCCAGCTTCATCCTGTGCTCCTTTCCAGTTCGTTTTCGCATTGTTAATGCCAATGGTTAATAAAATCTAATTGGCCGTAATGTGGCTCGAACGGCGATATCAAGCCTTCGCTCTTACATGTACCGTCTCAGCCACAGGGGTCAGCGCCTCTCCGCGCGAGAACCACGCAAAGAGGTTCTCAGCGACCAGCTCCGCCATCGCCTGCCGCGTATGGACAGAGGCCGAAGCCACATGCGGCAACAGACAAGCGTTTTCGCAACCCAGCAGCGCCTCCGGCACATTGGGCTCATCCGCAAAGACGTCGAGCCCTGCAGCAAGGATCGCGCCATCGCGCAGCGCCGCCACAAGCGCCTCCTCGTCAACGCTGCTACCGCGCCCGACATTTATGAAAACACCATTCGGCCCAAGTGCCCGCAGCACCTGGGCATTCACAGCCTTCGCGGTGCCCGCTCCTCCCGGAGCAACGCAGATCAGCGTATCCACCGCTTCGGCCAACGCGAGGAGGCTCGGGAAATAGGCGTAGGGCAGGTCTGCGACTTCACGCCTGTTGTGATAGCTCACCGGCAAGCCGAACGCCTCCACGCGCCGTGCGATTGCCCGGCCGATCCGCCCCATTCCGAATATGCCGACACTTCGCGCACGCAACGTGGCGCGCGTGTACGGGTATGCCCCCTCGCTCCTCCAGCGGCCTGCACGCAAATACGCCTCTGCCTTGGGCAGTTCGCGGACTGTGTTGATCAGCAATCCGATGGTCGTGTCCGCCACCTCTTCCGTCAGCACGTCGGGCGTATTGGTCACCATCACGCCCTTCTTTCCCGCGTGGACCGCATCCACCGCGTCATAGCCGACGCCGAAATTGGCGATGATCTGAAGGCGGGGAAGAGCGTCGATGAAGTCTGCGCTGATCGTCTCCGAAGACGCTATGCCAACTATATCTTGCTTCATCTCCTCGGTCAGGAGCGCCGGATCCGCACGCTCGAGTTCTACCACCTTGAAGTGCTCACCAATGCGGCTGACCGCATGGGGGTGCAGTTTTCCTGGAACAAGGATGGTGACCTCACCGGCTCCCTCAGGCATTCGCATCGTCTCCGACCAGTAATAACCGAATCATACCTCATCATCTGATGGGACGAGCAGCTTAAAAGTAAAGCTGTGCGCCCTTTGGAGACTTGACGGATTGCCGCGCGGCGGCTGTTATCGTATTTGTTTCGGAACTCGAAATAAATGAGGGCGACGGCAATCCTCAGCCGGCCTTACGGGAGGAAGTGAATGTATCTCGGGCTGGACCTCGGCACTTCCGGGGTCAAGGCACTGTTGATCGACGGCGAACAGAACATCGTCGGTACCACAACCGCGCCTCTTGACGTTTCCCGGCCGCATCCAGGCTGGTCCGAGCAGGATCCAGCGGAATGGATCCGCGCCTTGGAGGAGGCGGTTGCTGCTCTGAACGTGGCCCATCCCGCCGAAATGGCCGCGGTCAAAGGCATAGGGCTTTCCGGCCAGATGCACGGCGCCACGCTGCTCGACAGATCCGACAAGCCGCTTCGCCCCTCCATCCTTTGGAACGACACGCGCAGCTACAAAGAAGCAGCCGAGCTCGATGCCGATCCGCGATTTCGTAGGATCACCGGCAATATCGTTTTCCCGGGCTTTACCGCGCCGAAGCTGAACTGGGTCCGAAACAACGAGCCGGAAGTCTTCGCTCGAACCGCCAAGGTGCTTCTGCCCAAGGATTTCCTGCGCCTATGGCTTACCGGAGAGCATATCTCCGAAATGTCGGATGCTGCAGGCACCGCTTGGCTGGACGTGCAAAACCGCCGCTGGTCCGCGGAGTTGCTGGCCGCCACCTTGCTCGAAGAAGGGCATATGCCGGCTCTGGTCGAAGGAACCCAGCGCGCCGGCGTGCTGCGCGCCGAGCTCGCCAGTCAATGGGGCATGGACCATGATGTCGTGATTGCAGGTGGTGCAGGCGACAACGCGGCTTCCGCCTGTGGCGTGGGTACGGTCAAGCCGGGCGCCGCCTTCGTCTCGCTTGGCACCTCCGGCGTACTCTTTGCTTCGAACGATGCTTATCTTCCGAACCCCGAAAGCGCGGTGCACACCTTTTGCCATGCCCTGCCGGGCACATGGCACCAGATGGGCGTCATCCTGTCTGCAACTGATTCGCTCAATTGGCTGGCCGGCGTCACCGGTCATAAGGCCGGCGAACTCACTGGCGAATTGGGCGACGAACTGAAAGCACCGACCGGCGTCGTCTTTCTTCCTTATCTTTCCGGCGAGCGCACCCCGCATAACGACGCCGTGATCCGCGGAGGTTTCATCGGCCTCTCGCACCAGACCGACCGCGCTGCCCTCACCCGCGCGGTTCTCGAGGGCGTGGCGTTCGCCTTTCGTGACAGCCTGGAAGCACTGCGACAGGCGGGAACGGAGCTTTCCCGCGTCACCTCCATTGGTGGCGGTTCCCGCTCCGGCTATTGGTTGAAGGTCATCGCCACCGCCCTGAACCTGCCCGTCGAAGTTCCGGCGGAGGGTGATTTCGGCGCGGCTTTCGGCGCTGCTCGCCTCGGCCTTATAGCGGCGGAAGACGCCGATCCCATCGCCGTTTGCACCCCGCCTGAGATTTCCTCGGCGATCGACCCAGATACCAAGCTCCTGCCGGCTTTTGAGGATGCCTATTGCCGCTATCGCGGCCTCTACCCCGCAATACGAGGAGTTTCACTATGAGCACCGGATTTTTCAGCGACCTGCGGCCGATCGCTTATGAGGGGCCGGAAAGCGACAACCCGCTCGCCTTCCGCCATTATAATCCCGACGAGATCGTGCTCGGAAAGCGGCTTGAAGACCATCTGCGCTTTGCCGTCTGTTACTGGCACACATTCGTATGGCCCGGCGGCGACCCTTTTGGCGGCCAAACCTTCGAACGCCCCTGGTTCGGCGAGACCATGGAAAGGGCCAAGCTCAAGGCCGACGTTGCCTTCGAGCTTTTTGAAATCCTGGGCGTTCCCTATTTCACCTTCCATGACGCCGATGTGCGCCCGGAAGGCGCCTCTTATTCCGAGAGCGTTTCCCGGCTGAACGAGATCGCGGATTACCTCGCCCGGAAAATGGAAAAAACCGGCGTCAAGCTGCTCTGGGGCACCGCCAATCTCTTTTCTCACCGGCGCTTCATGGCGGGTGCTGCCACCAATCCCGATCCGGACGTCTTCGCCTATGCGGCTGCGACGGTGAAGGCCTGCATCGACGTGACGAAGGGCATGGGCGGTGAGAACTATGTGCTCTGGGGCGGGCGCGAGGGCTACGAGACGCTCCTCAACACCGATATGGGCCGGGAGCTGGACCAGCTCGGCCGCTTCCTCTCCATGGTGGTGGATTACAAGCACCGAATCGGCTTCAGAGGAACGATCCTGATCGAGCCCAAGCCACAGGAACCAACCAAGCATCAATATGACTTCGATGTCGGCACGGTTTACGGCTTCCTGAAGCGCTATGGGCTCGAAAACGAAGTGAAGGTGAATATCGAGCAAGGGCATGCTCTGCTTGCTGGTCACTCCTTCGAACATGAGATCGCGCTTGCCGCTGCTCTGGGCATATTCGGCTCGATCGACATGAACCGGAACGACTACCAGTCGGGATGGGATACGGACCAGTTCCCCAACAACGCGCCCGAGGCCGCGCTTGCCTACTACCATATCCTCCAGGCGGGCGGCTTCACCACCGGCGGGACGAATTTCGATGCCAAGCTGCGGCGCCAGTCGCTCGATCCGGAGGATCTTGTCGCTGCCCATATCGGCGGAATGGATATCTGTGCACGTGGGCTGAAGGCCGCAGCCCGCATGATTGAAGACAATGCGCTGAGCAATCCATTGGAGGAGCGGTACGCCGGGTGGAGCAAGCCCGAAGCGCAGGCCATGCTCAAGGGTGAGCGCACATTGGAGGCGATCGCAGATAGGGTGGCGCGCGAAAACCTCGATCCGCTCCCTATATCGGGCAGACAGGAGAAACTCGAAAATATCGTAAATCGCTACGTTTAGCCGCAGCGAGCACGACCTAATGCTTTAGTTACGCAGCAGAAATAGAAAGCTTATCCGCTACAGGAAGAGGCGTTTTCCGACGAAATCTAAGCGATTTCGCGTAAGCTCCCGCACTGTCAATACCAAAGGCGGAGCTGTTTATTAAACTTTTGTGACTGCTTATTAACTTGCGATAAACAAAATGGCTATTTCACTATAAACTTGTCGCCAAATCTTCATCTGACCGCCTTCATCCAGACAGGATTGATGGCCTAGATTCAGGCTCCAAACGTCGGAGGCGTAGGATGAGCGTTGATAGAAAGGTGGAAGCGGAAATCGACGCGCTGCTGGCGCGCGATGACTCGGCATCCGTAATCGACATGCTGCTGTCGATGCCTCACGTGATGGCTGCCGATAACGCTGATTGGGAAAAGATCCTGCATGCGCGGCTTCAGGAACGCCTCGCTCGCAAGATGCGTGAAGTTCTGGAGGGCGCAAGGGAGCCAGACAACGCGAGGAGCGCCGCATGAGGACGCTTGGCTCGCTATTGAAACGCGATGAGTTCCTCGATTCTTGCCGCGGCCTCAAGCAGGGGCGGCAGGAGAGCGTCACGCATCTCGTCACAGGAAAATCGCGCCGATTGGGTCGAGATGTTCACGGCTGCCACAACGACCCCGGAACGCGAGCGCACCGGTACGGCGATCGAGCGCAACCCGAGTTCGAGTTCCTCGTCGACGATGGCATAACCTGCCCGCCGGATGTCCGCCACGCAGGCCGCAAGGGCCTGCCGGTCCGTCATCGTCTTGGGCGTATTGGCGCGAATCGTCGCCTTGTTCAAAAAACGGGCGAGTTCGGCGTCATCCAGGCTTGAGAGGAGCACCCTGCCCATAGAGGTGCAATAGGCTGGTAGGCGTGTCCCAACTGAAAGAGAGACGGAAACGATCCGCCTACCTGCCACACGGGCGACATAGACAATATCCTCCCCTTCAAGCACCGCTGCCGAACAGGATTCCCCCACGGCATGGGATACTTCGCGCAGGATAGGCTCGGCGAGAGACCAGATGGATCCTCCGCCCAGCCAGGCCCGGCCAAGGGATAGCAGCTTGGCGGAAAGAACGAATTGTCGCCCCTCCAGCCGCGCATATCCCTCCGAAACAAGCGTGAGCAGCAGCCGGCGGGCGCCCGCTCGCGTCAAACCCGCCGCTTCGGCGACCTCGGTCAGCCTTAACCCGGCAGGTGCTCCGGCCAAGATTTCGAGCACGCCGAGCCCCTTCGCAAGCGACCCCACCAGATCGCGCTGCTCAGACCGCTGCTCCATTGACTCAATCGGCTCGTTCATCTAATCACGTATCGCATACAAAACTTTTGTTCGCAATACGAACATCTGGAGGGCGATGATGGCGCACTTCATCCCGCTGGAGCAGGCGGTACGAGAGAATTTGAAGGATGGGGATACCGTTGCCTTTGAAGGCTTCACCCACCTTATCCCCACTGCGGCGGTTCATGAAGCCATTCGCCAAGGCTTCAAGGATCTTACCCTGGTCCGCATGACTCCAGACCTGATCTATGACCAGATGGTCGGGATGGGCATGGTGAAGAAGATGATCTTCTCCTATGTTGGCAACCCCGGCGTTGGCCTCCTGCGGCGCGTGCGCGATTCCGTCGAGAACGGCTGGCCGCGCGAAGTGGAGATCGAAGAACACTCTCACGCTGCCATGGCAAACGCCTATGAAGCGGGGGCTGCGGGCCTGCCGCTGGCCGTCTTCCGCGGTTATCGCGGCGCAGGACTTGCCGAGGTCAACCCGAACATCAAAAGCATCACCTGCCCCTTCACGGGTGAGAAGCTTGCTGCCGTGCCTGCCGTCAGGCCGGACGTCACCTTCATTCATGCTCAGAAGGCGGACAAGAAGGGCAATGTCCTCATCGAGGGCATCATCGGTATTCAGAAAGAGGCTGTGCTTGCGGCCAAGCGCGCGGTCGTCACGGTCGAAGAGGTGGTCGACGATTTCTCCGACGCTCACCCCAATCTCTGCATTCTGCCGCATTGGACGATCACGGCCATCGCCGTGGTTCCTGGCGGTGCCCATCCGTCCTACACGCATGGTTATTACGTTCGCGACAATGCCTCCTATCTGGAGTGGGATCAGGTCGCGGCGGACCGTGACCGGTTCCGCGCTTGGATGGAAGAAAATGTCATCAAGGCGAAGCCTGAGGATTTCGCCGCACGTGTCGAAAAGCTGAGGGTGGCGAAATGAGCGATTTTACCCCCAATGAAATGATGACCATCGCGGCCTCACGGGCGCTAACGAGCAGCGACGTCTGCTTCGTCGGCATCGGCGCCCCCTCGGCGGCCTGCAATGTGGCGCGGCTCACCCATGCGCCCGATATCACGCTGATCTACGAGTCGGGGACGATCGGGACCGCGCCGGACGTGCTGCCCCTCTCCATCGGCGATGGGGAACTGTGCGACACCGCGCTCACCACCGTCTCGGTCCCGGAGATGTTCCGCTACTGGCTGCAGGGCGGCCGGATCACCATCGGCTTCCTGGGGGCCGCTCAGCTCGACAAATACGGCAACATCAACACCACAGTCATCGGCGACTATCACAAGCCAAAGACGCGCCTGCCGGGCGGCGGCGGTGCGCCGGAGATCGCGACCTCGTCGCAAGAGGTTTACATCACCATGGCGCAGTCCAAGCGCGGGATGGTCGAGAAGATTGACTTCTACACCTCCTTCGGCCATGGCGACGGCGGCGATCACCGCAAACGGCTCGGCATCGAAACCAAAGGCCCCACGCTTCTCATTACCGATCTCGCCATCTGGAAGCCGGATCCGGAAACGAAAGAATTCACTGTCGTTTCCATGCATCCCGGCGTCACTCGCGAGATGGTCCAGGAGACCTGTGGCTGGCAGGTGAAATTTGCCGACAATGTCGAGGAGACGCCACCGCCGACGGAATTGGAACTGAAGACCCTGCGCGATCTCAAGGCACGCACCGACGCCGCACATAAGGGCAAGTAGCCACAGGAGCACCGATATGACCGAAGCGTTCATCTGCGACTACATCCGTACTCCGATCGGCCGCTTCGGCGGTGTGCTCTCTTCCGTGCGCGCTGATGATCTTGCCGCCGTCCCGCTAAGGGCATTGGTCGAGCGCAATACGGCGGTTGATTGGGCTGCAGTGGACGATGTGATCTACGGCTGCGCCAATCAGGCCGGCGAGGACAACCGCAACGTCGCCCGCATGGCTGTGTTGCTTGCAGGCTTGCCCGTCGATGTGCCGGGGTCGACCATCAACCGTCTCTGCGGATCCGGCATGGATGCGGTTGCGACCGCCGCCCGCGCGATAAAGGCGGGCGAAGCCGAGCTGATGATTGCAGGTGGTGTGGAATCCATGAGCCGCGCACCGTTCGTTCTCCCAAAGGCCGAGACGGCTTTTTCCCGCAACGCGGAGATCCACGACACGACGATAGGCTGGCGCTTCGTCAATCCGCTGATGAAGAAGCAGTACGGCGTGGATTCGATGCCCGAAACGGGCGAGAACGTCGCCGAAGACTTCAAGGTGAGCCGCGCCGACCAGGATGCCTTCGCCGTCCGCAGCCAGGACAAAGCAGTCGCCGCGCAGGAAAATGGACGGCTGGCCAAGGAAATCGTGCCGGTCACCATTCCCCAGCGCAAGGCTGATCCCATCATCGTTGACAAGGACGAGCATCCCCGCCCCGGGACGACGGTGGAAAAGCTGGGCAAGCTTCCCACTCCGTTTCGCGAGAATGGCTCCGTCACGGCTGGCAATGCATCGGGTGTCAATGACGGCGCGGCTGCCCTCATCATCGCTTCGGAGGCCGCGGCGCGCAAATACGGGCTGACGCCCATTGCCCGCGTGCTTGGCGGCGCCACGGCCGGCGTTCCCCCGCGCATCATGGGCATCGGCCCCGCACCGGCGACGAAAAAGCTCTGTGCCCGCCTCGGCCTGAAGCCATCCGATTTCGATGTGATCGAACTTAACGAGGCCTTCGCTTCGCAGGGTATCGCCGTGCTGCGCGAGCTTGGCATTCCGGAAGATGCGGCGCATGTGAATCCCAATGGCGGCGCCATTGCGCTCGGCCACCCGCTCGGCATGTCCGGCGCGCGCATTTCCGGCACCGCCGCGCTGGAGCTGAAGGAGCGCGGCGCAAAACTGGCGCTCGCCACCATGTGCATCGGCGTCGGTCAGGGCATCGCATTGGCGCTCGAGCGGGTCTGATCCTCGATCCAGTTTTCGACGGCAAGGCTCGGGACAAAGCGGAAGGCGCGATCGCTGGTCACCAGCGTCGCGCCAATTTCCAGGCATGAGCGGCGATCAGCATCTCGAGTGGCGGGAACATCCGCCCTCATGTCGAAGCTGAGCTCGCATTCTCGCCATATCGGCGTGCCACATCCGCAGTCCAACATCTCGACCAGATCGAAGAATACGTCAGCGGCAGCTGCCAGACGCTTTGCTGCCGGCCCCTGAGCGAGTCCAGATCTGGTCTCGCCCGAGCTCACTGCGGACACGCAAAGTTCAGCCTTTCGTCTGCGGACATCCTCCTGTCCAGCGCGGTACTGCGGCTGTGCATGAAGGTGCTCACGATTGTTATCAAGCATGAAGCGCCGGGTCATGCCAGCGGATGATCCCGCTCATCGATGCCCTGCTCACGATCCTCCATGAAGCCTTCCAGCTTCTCTGAAGGAATCCGCTCACGCCTGCTGAAAAACTCGCCCCAAGATGCGCCCTGCCGCAGCTTCTGAGAAAGGATCACATCTCCAGTCTCGGAATCGCGGCGGATTTCCACCTCCTCACCTTCGAAGCGGAATTCGGCGGGCAATCGCATGGCCTGGCCACGGCCGTTCCAGAAGAGCTTGCGGTCCGGGGCATGGCATCGGTATATACCGCCGCCCAGCCCCGCAAGAGCGGCTAATTCAGCGGAATGTCGTTCTCTGCCTTGCTCTTCTGATAAGCGTCGGAAAGTCCCGCATAAATCTCGGCGAGCTTTGAAATTCGCGCCGCCGCCCTTCCTCTTTCCGATGCCGGCAACTCTCGCGCGAGCGCCGGTACGGAATAGCTCTTCCAGAACGCGTTCTCCGCGGCATAGCCGCCGGGCTCCAGCCGGAAAATCTCCTTCAGGATCTTCAGGTCGTGCGGAATCGCAAAGGAATCCCGCGAATCCTCATGACTGAAAAGATAGAAGAAATTGTCGAAGCCGGTCCAGGTGATGGCCGACAGGCAGAGCGAGCAGGGCTCGTGCGTGGACAGGAAGATGCAGTCCCTTGTGTCGGGCCGGCTCGCCTTGTCCATTTCATAGAATCGCTTCAGCGCATGCATTTCGCCATGCCAGAGCGGATTCTCGAGCTCGTTGTTCGTTTCCGCGATCACGAGCGACAGATCGCTTTTCCTCAAAATGGCCGCGCCAAAGAGCTTGTTGCCTGCCGTCACGCCAGCCCTCGTCTTGGGCACAATGTCATATTCGATGACATCGAGCAGCCGGTTTATGAGATCCGTATCGGGTTTCATCGCTGTTCCGGCAGATGGATTTCATACGGGTCGGAAAAGAAAAACTCTTCCAGATTCTGGCCATCCCCGCCGCGATCGACGATCAGGAAATCTTGTTCCTCGCCGATAGGCGTCAGTACGCCGTGCCAGGTGTTACGGGCGTAATTCACCCCCTGCCCCGGCTTTGTGACGAAAGCACGCGGCCCTCCCGGCCTGCCGCCCTCATCAGGGCAAACGACCACCAGAAACGGCCTCGCCACAAGCGGCACGAAGGCTTGGCTGCCGAGCGGGTGCCGCTCTACCATCTTCAGCGCAAGCGGGAATTCATATGGCTGCCCGCGCGCGATGCTGACCAGCACCCGCGCGTTCTCCCCCACCACGTCTACCTTCGCCAGGTCATGAAAGCGCTGCGTCTTGCCGTTGTTGATCGGGAAGCTGGCTCCCTCTTCGGCTTCGATCACGTCCCCAAAAGGCGAAAACGCATCTTTCGTCAGAAGTTCGGCGACGATCTTCCTCATTCACCTGTTCTCCGCCAGAACGGCCTAAGGGCTGCGTGCCTGTTTACATCCTTGTAGAGCAGATAGCGAAACCTGCCCGGCCCACCCGCATAGCACGCCTGCGGGCAGAAGGCGCGCAACCACATGAAGTCGCCCGCCTCGACCTCTACCCAGTCCTGGTTTAGCCGGTAGACCGCCTTGCCTTCGAGCACGTAAAGGCCGTGCTCCATCACATGCGTCTCCGCGAAGGGGATCACCGCGCCGGGCTCGAACGTCACGATGGTTACATGCATGTCATGCCGCACGTCCTGCGGGTCGACGAAGCGCGTTGTTGCCCATTTCCCTTCCGTGTCCGGCATGGCCGTAGGCGCGATATCCTTCTCGTTGACGAAGAAAGCCTCCGGCACAGCTATGCCGTCCACCGCCTCATACGCCTTGCGGATCCAATGGAAGCGCACTGGAGCAGAGCCTTCGTTCCGCACATTCCACCGGCTCGCTGGCGGCAGGAAAGCGTAGCCGCCCGGCTCCATCCGATGCGTCATGCCGCCCAGCTCCACCGTCAACTCTCCTTCGACGACGAAGATTACACCTTCCGCCTCCGGGTCGAGCTCGGGCCTTTTGCTGCCACCACCCGGCTGGATTTCCATGATATATTGCGAAAACGTTTCGGCGAAGCCCGAGAGCGGGCGCGCGATGATCCACGCCCGCGTCCTCTCCCAGAAGGGCAGACAACTGGTGACGATGTCGCGCATCACGCCCTTCGGGATCACCGCATAGGCTTCGGTGAAAACCGCCCTGCCGGTGAGAAGATCTGTTTGCGGCGGATGCCCGCCCGTCGGCGCGTAATAGCTTCTGATCATGACGGCAGGATCTCCTTGAGCCTCAGATATGCGATGCGCTCCACCTGGCCGCACGCGGTGGCGAACTCCTCCTCACGGCCATTTTCGATGCGCTTCTCGAACGCGCGCAGGATGCTTTCCTTCGTGTTGTCCTTGACGGCGATGATGAAGGGAAAGCCAAATTTTTGCATGTAGCGCGTGTTGAGATCGGTGAAGCGAGCACGCTCCTCGTCCGTCAAGGCATCAAGCCCCGCGGAAGCCTGTTCCTTGGCTGATTCCGGCGTCAGCCGCTTCGCCGCGGCGAGCTTTCCGGCCAAATCGGGATGCGCCTTGAGCACACCCAGGCGCTCTTCCTCGGTCGCGCTACGGAAGATCCGCGCCAGCGCGTTATGCAGCCCAGCCGCGCTGTCGTGCGCGGGGCCGAGTTCGAGGGCAAAGGCGCGCTCGGCAATCCATGGCGAATGCTCGAAGATGGAGCCGAAGCGCTCCACGAACTCACCCCTGCCCATGCGGCTCGGCCTCAGTGCCGGCGCCATGTAAGGATGGTGCTCCATCCAATGCCGGGCAATGTCGATGCGCCGGGGTAGCCAGACCTTCTCATGGCCCTTCACATAATCGATGAAGCGCCTGAGCGAAGCGGCCCTGCCCGGACGGCCGATCAGACGGCAATGCAGCCCCACGCTCATCATAGCCGGCCGCCCGAGCCTGCCTTCCTCATAGAGCGTATCGAAGGCGTCCTTCAGATAGCTGAAGAACTGGTCGCCCGAATTGAACCCCTGCGGCGTGGCGAACCGCATGTCATTGGCATCGAGCGTGTAAGGGATCACGAGCTGCGGCGGCGCCGCATTCCCATGCCCGTCATGGTCGAGCCAATAAGGTAAATCGTCGTCATAGGTATCGGAGATCCAGTCGAACCCGCCCTGCTCAATCGCAAGCTTGACAGAGTTCACGGAGGTGCGCCCGAGATAAAGCCCCTTCGGCGGCTCACCCACGACTTCCGTATGAAGCCGAACCGCCTCCTGCAGATCCCTGCGTTCGTCCTCTTCCGAGTGCGCCCGATAGTCGATCCAGCGCAACCCGTGGCTGGCGATCTCCCAGCCTGCCTCCTTCATCGCTGCCACCTGGTCCGGCGAGCGGGCGAGAGCGGTAGCAACGCCATAGACGGTGACCGGCACTTGCGCTTCCGTGAACATGCGATGGAGCCGCCAGAAGCCGGCGCGCGCACCGTATTCATAGATGGATTCCATGTTCCAGTGGCGCATACCGGGCCAGGGTTGCGCTCCGACGACCTCAGAAAGAAAGGCTTCGGACGCCGCATCCCCATGCAGGACACAGTTTTCGCCACCCTCTTCGTAATTGACGACGAATTGCACCGCGGCGAACGCTCCGCCCGGCCATTTCGGATCCGGCGGGTTTGGCCCGTAGCCGCGCATGTTGCGGACGTAACGCGTCACTTCTTATCGACCCCTAGGTTGAGCTATTTTTTCAAGAATAGCCGATGGTTTCCAGCCCCATTCCCCTCGAAAAATTTGAAAGTCTTTTTGCAGCCTTTCCGCCGTTCCCCCCTTATGCACGTCGCCATTTTGCCGCACAATCATCAGTCAAGAGGAGAAGGAGGGAGATCGCATGGGTGAGCAAGCTGAAGGTCGGCTGACGACCCATGTTCTTGATACGGCCATAGGGCGGCCAGCCGCCGGGATGGAGATCAAGCTCTACCGGCTCGACGGCGAAAGCCGCACTCTCGTGAAGACCGTGCGCACCAACGCGGATGGCCGCTGCGACGCCCCGCTTTTGCACGGGGAGAGCTTTACGCCCGGCGTTTACGAGCTTCTCTTCGAGGTCGGCTCATATCTGCGTGGCAGAGTCGCCGGACTGCCGGCGCCAGCCTTCCTCGACCAGGTGCCGATCCGCTTCGGGATGGCAGAGCGCGCACACTATCATGTACCCCTGCTCGTATCGCCCTATGGCTATTCCACCTATCGGGGGAGCTGACGATGACGGCAATCCGCCATGAAATCCGATTTCTCCTCAACGGGCTGAAGATGGACCTGGACGATGTTCGCCCGGACCAGACCCTGCTCGATTATCTCCGGCTCGAACGGCGCCTTAAGGGGACCAAGGAAGGCTGCGCCGAGGGTGACTGCGGCGCCTGCACGGTGCTGGTCGGCCGCCTCGCCG
This sequence comes from Chelativorans sp. J32, assembly GCF_000518985.1. Classification (GTDB taxonomy): domain Bacteria; phylum Pseudomonadota; class Alphaproteobacteria; order Rhizobiales; family Rhizobiaceae; genus Chelativorans. The sequence continues at coordinate 143,388 of NZ_JAEQ01000003.1, read as the reverse complement.
GAGACACTGTCCTCTATGAGGGCGTCAACGCCTGCATTCGTTTTCTCGCCTCGCTCGATGGCTGCCACGTCGTCACGATAGAGCATCTGAAGCGGCCCGACGGCAGCCTCCATCCCGTGCAGCAGGCCATGGTGGATTTCCACGGCTCCCAATGCGGGTTCTGCACGCCCGGCATCGTCATGTCGCTCTACGCGCTGTGGATGCGCACTCCTCATCCCTCCGACAGGGATGTTGAAAAGGCGTTGCAAGGCAATCTCTGCCGCTGCACCGGTTACGAACCCATCGTGCGTGCCGCCCGTGCGCTTTCTTCCTATGGAAATCCAGCGACGGATCCGCTCTCTCTTGAGCGAGAGACGATCATTGCCGCGCTCAAGGCAATGAGAGATGGGACCCGCGTGGAGATTGGCGGCGGTCGCGAGCGTCTCGTCATTCCCGCAAACCTCGATGACCTTGCTGCCATACTCGAAGCGGAGCCAAATGCCACCATTGTGGCAGGGTCGACCGACGTCGGCTTGTGGGTCACGAAATTCATGCGCAACATTGCGCCCGCCATCTTCATCGGAAACCTGGAAGAGCTGCGCACCATTTCGGAGGCGAACGGCACCATAACCATCGGTGCGGGCGTCAGCTATTCCGACGCCTTCTCCCACCTTTCCAGGCGCCTCCCGGCCCTTGGGCAGCTGATCGACAGAATCGGCGGCGACCAGGTGCGCAATATGGGCACGATCGGCGGGAACATCGCCAACGGCTCCCCCATTGGAGATACGCCACCGCCGCTGATCGCACTTGGCGCAACGCTCACCCTGCGCCGGGGTCAAGGGCGGCGCACTATCCCACTGGAGGACTTCTTCATCGCTTATGGCAAACAGGATCGGCAACCGGGCGAGTTCGTCGAGGCCGTGCACGTGCCTCTGCCCACCCCCGAGACGCGCTTTGCCGTATGGAAGGTCAGCAAGCGACGTGACGAGGATATCACCGCCGTGTTGGGCGCCTTTGCGCTGACTGTCGGACCGGATGGCACGGTGGCTTCCGCCCGCATCGCCTATGGCGGCATGGCTGCCACGCCAAAGCGGGCACTGGCGGTCGAGACCGCGCTTATCGGCAAGCCATGGACGATGGACACCGTCGAACAGGCGCTGCCTGCCTATGAACGCGATTTCACGCCGATCAGCGACATGCGCGCATCCGCGGCGTATCGGATGATGGCGGCGAAGAACCTGCTGCGCCGCTTCTTCCTGGAAATGTCGGGGACGAGCAAACCGGTGACGATAAGCAGATATGAGGAGGCCGTATGAACCTCCCGATCGATTCTGCATTCCTCCACGTCTCCGCCGGAGGTTCCCAATGAACAAGCATACAGCTCCCGACCTCACTTCCACGAAGATTACGGGCGGCGTGGCGGTGAATCTCCGCCACGATTCCGCGCACAAGCACGTCACCGGGGAGGCGGTTTATATCGATGACATGCCGGAGCCCGCAGGTACGCTTCACGCCTATCTCGGCCTCTCCACCGTTCCGCACGGAGCGATCACATCCATGGATCTTTCCGAGGTGGAAACCGCGCCCGGCGTGGTGGCGGTGCTGATGGCCGGCGATGTTCCGGGCGAGAACGATGTCAGCCCTACCGGAGCTCGCGACGACCCCATCTTTGCCGAAGGCGAAGTGCAGTTTCTGGGACAGCCCATCTTCGCTGTAGTGGCGGAAACGCGTGAGGCTGCACGGCGGGCCTGCCGGCTTGCGAAGATCACATATGACGAAAAACCCTTCGTCATCGACATCCTCGACGCGGACCGGAACAATCCGAGGCTCGTCACCAAGCCTATGAAACTCGAGCGGGGGGAGGCGGAGAAGGCGATAGCGGCCGCACCCCGCCGCCTCAAGGGCCAAATGCGCGTGGGCGGCCAGGACCACTTCTATCTCGAAGGCCAGATCGCGCTGGCGCTTCCAGGCGAGGATATGGATGTGACCGTCCATTCCTCTACGCAGCACCCGAGCGAAGTGCAGCATATGGTGGCGCATGCGCTGGGGATACCCTCCCATGCGGTTACCATTGAAGTGCGCCGGATGGGTGGCGGCTTCGGTGGCAAGGAAACCCAGGCGAACCTTTTCGCCGCCGTTGCCGCGATCGCTGCAAAGCGCACAGGCCGGCCGGTGAAGCTGCGTCCCGATCGCGACGACGACATGATCGCCACCGGCAAGCGCCACGATTTCCTGATCGATTACGACGTAGGGTTCGACGAGAAAGGGAATATTCTCGGCGTCGAATTTACCTATGCCGCCCGCTGCGGCTTTTCGGCGGATCTTTCAGGGGCGGTGACCGACCGCGCCTTGTTCCATTGCGACAATGCTTATTTTTACCCCGCGATACGCGCGGTATCCGTACCGCTCTATACCAACACCGTCTCGAATACGGCGTTTCGCGGTTTCGGCGGTCCGCAAGGCGTGGTTGGCGCGGAGCGGATCATAGACGAGGTCGCCTTCGCTTTGGGCAAGGACCCTCTGGAGATCCGCAAGCGGAACTTCTATGGCGAGACGGACCGCAACGTGACGCCCTATCACCAGAGGGTGGAAGACAACATCATCCACCGCCTCGTGGCTGAGCTCGAAGAGAGTGCCGGTTACGCCGCCCGCCGCCGGGAAATCGCTGAATTCAACGCCCAAAGCGCGGTCGTGAAGCGCGGTATAGCGCTCACCCCCGTCAAGTTCGGTATTTCCTTTACTGCCACCCAGTACAATCAGGCGGGCGCACTGGTGCATGTCTATACGGACGGGTCGGTGCACCTGAACCATGGTGGAACGGAGATGGGCCAGGGCCTTTACGTGAAGGTTGCCCAGGTTGTCGCGGAAGAGTTCCAGATCGATATCGACCGCGTGAAGATCACGGCCACCACGACGGCCAAGGTGCCGAACACCTCGGCAACGGCAGCTTCTTCCGGTTCGGACCTGAACGGCATGGCGGCTCAAAATGCTGCCCGCCAGATAAAGAATCGTCTCATCGATTTCGCGGTCACCCACTATGACGTGCCGCGCGAGCAGGTAGTCTTCCTTCCCAACCGGGTGCGTGTGGGAAATCAGGAAATCCCCTTCGCCGATCTGGTGCGCCAAGCCTATATGGCGCGGGTGCAACTCTCGGCCGCCGGCTTCTACAAGACCCCCAAAATTCACTGGGACCGGGAAAAAGGCCGCGGGCATCCCTTTTACTACTTTGCCTATGGAGCAGCCTGCTCGGAAGTATCCATCGATACGCTTACCGGCGAATACGTCGTGGAGCGGGCGGATATCCTTCACGATACCGGAAGGTCACTCAATCCCGTTATCGATATCGGCCAGATCGAAGGCGGGTTCATCCAGGGTATGGGCTGGCTCACCACGGAGGAGCTTGTCTGGGACGAGAAAGGCATGCTGCGCACCCATGCGCCTTCGACCTACAAAATCCCCCTTGCCTCTGATCGTCCCAAAATCTTCAATGTGAAGCTTGCCACCTGGGCGGAAAATGCCGAGCCTACGGTGCATCGGTCGAAAGCTGTCGGCGAGCCGCCCTTTATGCTCGGAATCTCCGTGCTTCATGCATTGTCAGATGCCGTGGCAAGCGTGGCGGATCACAAGATCTTCCCGTGTCTCGATGCGCCCGCAACGCCCGAACGCGTGCTGATGGCGGTGGAGCGATTGAAGAGGGAGGCGAGCAGATAGATTGCGAGTGCGCCTACCGTTATTATCAGGAAAATGACTGCCCTCGCCAAAAGCCTTGCTGCATTCCTGGATCAAGCTCCGGCGACCGCCCTCATCACGGTCAGCGAAGCGAAAGGCTCCACGCCCCGCGAAAAAGGCGCCTGGATGCTCGCCTCAGCCGACAAGACCTTCGGCACGATCGGTGGCGGTCAACTCGAATTTCTGGCGATTGCCAGGGCGCGCGAACTGGTGGCTGAAAACATCGCAAGCGGCGCGATGGATATCCCTTTGGGGCCGGAGATCGGCCAGTGCTGTGGAGGACGCGTGGCACTGGATATCCGCATCATCGGCTCCAAAGAGCGCGCCGATCTTCTGAAACGCGCCGAGGAGGAAGACAGCGCCCTCCCCCACATCTATCTCTTCGGTGGCGGCCATGTCGGTCATGCGCTTGCCGAAGCCCTCGCCCTTCTTCCCGTAAAGACCACCCTCGTGGAAACACGTGTGGAGATCCTGCAGGATCTTCCGCCGGATGTGGGAACCCGGCTAACGCCGGTGCCGGAGGCCATCATCCGCGAAGCACCTCCCCGTTCCGCCTTCATCATCCTCACCCATGATCATGCCTTGGACTTCCTGCTTACTGCCGAAGCCCTGGCTCGGGACGATGCGGCCTATGTCGGGATGATCGGCTCGAAAACGAAGAAGGCGACGTTCAAAAGCTGGTATTTGAAGAATGGCGGCGATGAAGCCCGCCTTTCGCGGCTCGTCACGCCAATCGGAGGAGCAGCCGTTCGTGACAAGCGCCCCGCCGTCATCGCTGCGCTCACGGCAGCGGAGGTGATGCAGGCGCTGAGCTGATTTACCGGCCCCTCAAAATCTCACCGATCATGCGCTGGCAGCGTTCGACCATGAAATCCACCAACAGCCGCATCTTGGGATCCTGAAGCTTTTTGTGCGGATAGACCGCGGCAAGCTGCACCGGCGTCGGCGGTGTATCGGGCAGGATCACCCGCAGCTGTCCGTTCCGGAGGAAGGGCTCGATCTCGAACCGAGGCTTGTTGATGATGCCGTGGCCCGCGATCGCCCAGCCCGTGATCACATCGCCGTCATCGGTATCAAAGGGTCCACGGACCTCGAATTTTCTCGGGCCTTCCGGCGTCTGCAATGTCCAGAAATATTCGCGCACGCCGGGAAAGCGGAGCATCAGGCAGTCGTGGCGGTCTTCGACGAGCTGTTCCGGGCGCACAGGTTCCCCGCGCCGCTGGAGATAGGCTGGCGAAGCCGCAAGCACGCGCTCGCAATCCATGATCCCGCGCATCCTCAGGCTCGAATTCTCCAGAAGCCCGAGCTTGAAGGCAACGTCGATCCCCTCGCGCATGATGTCGACTTCATGATCTGAAAGCCTCAGTCGCACCTCGATCTGCGGATAGCGTTCGCGGAATTCCGGAATGGCGCTGGCGATGAGGCGTTTGCCGAGCCCGAGCGGCGCGGTGACACGGATCGTGCCGCGTGGCTGGCCGGAAAGCGCGGCCACCGCTCCCTCGGCCTCCTGCAACGTTTCGAGCACCTTCTTTGCGCCCTCATAAAAGACGCGGCCATGTTCCGTCGGAGTGAGTTGTCGGGTGGTTCGGTTGAGCAGCCGCACACCCAGATGCTTTTCCAGCTCCTTGATGCGGTTCGATGCGACCGCCGGCGAGACGCGCAGGTCCCTGCCTGCCGCCGACAGGCCGCCCAGTTCCACGACGCGTACAAAAACCGCGATATTATCGAGATAAGCCATGATGCCTATCAAACCGACGGCTTCGCGATTTTCCAGAAAAATTTGAAAGTCATCGCGGTCTCCCTCTCTTTTTCTTTAGGACGGAACCCGTAAGCTTGCCGCCTGCAACAGGAGTGGGAGCGGGCCTTGAACGATTTTGCTGTGATGTGGGAGTGGCTGGCCTTCGCGGTGCGCTGGCTGCATGTGGTGACGGCGATCGCCTGGATCGGCTCGTCCTTCTATTTCATCGCGCTGGATTTGGGGCTCGTGAAGCGACCCGGCTTGCCCGAAGGCGTGTCCGGCGAGGAATGGCAGGTGCATGGCGGCGGCTTCTACCATATCCAGAAATATATGGTGGCACCGGCCTCCCTTCCCGAACACCTTACCTGGTTCAAATGGGAAGCCTATTTCACATGGCTCTCGGGCTTTGCGCTGCTCGCCATCGTCTACTATGCCGGCGCGGACCTCTACCTCGTCGACCGCAATGTGCTCGATGTCTCCGCACCGGTGGCGATTCTGATCTCGCTTGCCTCGATCGGCCTTGGCTGGCTTCTCTACGATGCGCTTTGCAAGTCGCGGCTTGGCAAGAGCGATACAGGCCTGATGCTGATCCTGTACGCCATTCTGGTGGCGATGAGCTGGGGCTACACACAGCTCTTTACCGGGCGCGCGGCGTTTCTCCATCTGGGCGCCTTCACGGCCACCATCATGTCGGCGAATGTCTTCCTCCTTATCATTCCAAACCAGAAGATCGTGGTGGCGGACCTCAAGGCGGGCCGGAAGCCGGATCCGAAGCTCGGCGCCCAGGCGAAGCAGCGTTCCCTGCACAATAACTATCTCACGCTGCCGGTGATCTTCCTGATGCTGTCGAACCATTACCCGCTGGCGTTCGGCACGCAGTTCAACTGGGTCATCGCTTCGCTGATCTTCATCATCGGCGTGCTCATCCGGCACTATTTCAACACCCTTCACGCGCGGAAGGGCAATCCTCACTGGACCTGGGCCGCAGCGGCGATCCTTTTCGTCATCATCATGTGGCTTTCGACCGTGCCCGCGATCCTGACCGGGGAACGGCGGATATCGCAAAACGAAGAGCGATTTGTTGCCTCCGCGCATTTTCCCGCAGTCCGCGATACGGTGATGGGGCGCTGCGCCATGTGTCATTCAGCCGAGCCCGGCTATGACGGAATTCATGCCGCGCCAAAAGGCGTGCTGCTGGATTCGGAAGCCGGTATTGCAGGCCATGCTCGCGAAATCTACCTTCAGGCCGGCCGCAGCCACGCCATGCCGCCGGGAAACGTCTCGGGCATGACGGAGGATGAGCGGCGACTGCTCATTACATGGTTCGAGGAAGCACGCTGAGGCGCGCTGAAGAGAATTCAAGAGGATTGAATGACGAAGACCCTGATCCGCGCGCGCTTGCTCACGTTCATCAGGGAGCCTCTGACAGCGGAAGACCATTCCTCCTACAGGTACGAGGAAGATGGGGCCGTCCTGGTCGAAGGCGGCATCATACGTGCCAGCGGGAACTATGCCGAGATCGAGCCCCAGGCGGCCGGGGCGAGGCTGGTCGACCATCGGCCTCACCTCCTCCTGCCGGGCTTCGTCGATCCTCATGCCCATTTCCCGCAAATGCAGGTGATTGCGAGCTACGGGGCTGAACTGCTCGACTGGCTGAACAACTACACTTTTCCCGCCGAATCGGAGTTCGGCGACGGCTCTCATGCCGCGCGCATCGCCTCCTCATTCCTGGACGAAATGGTCCGGCAGGGCACCACCACGTCAGCCGTCTATTGCAGCGTCCACTCGCAATCGGCCGAAGCATTGTTTGCCGAGGCGGAAAGACGCGGGATGCGCATCATTGCCGGCAAGGTCATGATGGATCGGAATGCCCCGGTGACCCTGACCGATACGCCGCAATCAGGCTATGACGACACCAAGGCCCTGATTGCGAAGTGGCATGGCCGCAGCCGCCTGCACTATGCGATCACGCCACGCTTTGCGATCACCTCAAGTCCGAAGCAGATGGAGATGGCGCAGGCGCTCGCTTCCGAGCATCCTGATCTCCACATCCAGACCCATCTTTCGGAAAACCGTGCCGAGATCGCGCTTTCTTGCGAGCTCTATCCCGATTGCGTTGACTATACCGGCATCTATGAGAAATACGGCCTGCTCGGGCCGAGGACGCTGCTCGGCCACTGCATCCATCTATCGGAACGCGAAGCCGACGCTCTTTCGGACACCGGCTCCGTGGCGGTGTTCTGCCCGACCTCGAACCTTTTCCTGGGCTCCGGCCTCTTCGACTATTTCCGCTATCGCCGGCGCGCAAGGCCTCTGCGTACCGCAATTGCCACGGATACCGGCGGTGGCACCAGCTATTCCATGCTGCGCACCATGGATGAGGGTTACAAGGTCATTGCCTTTCATGGCGAGAAGCTCAATCCTTTCGCGTCCTTCTGGCAGATGACGCTCGGCAACGCCGAGGCGCTCTCGCTTGCCGATCACATCGGAACGCTGGACGTGAGGACCGATGCCGATTTCGTCGTGCTCGATGCCAGCGCGACGCCGGTCATGCGGCTGCGCATGGAACGGGCGGAGACTTTAGCCGAAGAACTTTTTGTGCTGCAGACGCTCGGCGACGATCGCTCCATCGTGGAAACCTATATTGCGGGCGACCCCGCGAAGAGCACGGTCTGAAGCAAGGTCGACCACCTTCCGCTGCAGAATCCGGAAAACCGACACTGTCCACTCCAAGGGGTTTGCTTTCTTGCCCACCAAGGGCGAGATAGGCGTCGGAACCGCCGCGAATCAGCTGCGGTTGTGGACGCCGCGTCCCCTGCAGGAGGGGCCAGCCGCGTCGGGGCCGGGTTGGAAAGGAGGCTTTCATGACAATCACGCCTAAGCCATTCTTCGAAAACCTGTTTCGTGCTGCCGTTGCCGCCGCCGACCCACGCCAGGCGCTTCCCGCCTTCCTCCCTTCCCGGCCCAAAGGCCGCACCATTGTCGTCGGCACAGGCAAGGGCGCAGCACAGATGGCGCAGGCCTTCGAGGAAGCGTGGGACGGGCCGCTCGAAGGCGCGGTGGTCACCCGCTATGGCTATGGCGCGCCGACGCAGCGCATCAAGGTTTTCGAGGCCGCCCACCCGGTGCCGGATGCGGCCGGCCTCGAGGGCTCGCGCCACATTCTGCGGCTGGTCAGCAATCTCACGGAAGACGATTTGGTGGTGGCGCTCATCTGCGGCGGCGGTTCGGCTCTTCTCCCAGCACCCCCGCCGGGCATGGCCCTTGAAGATGAGATCGCCGTCAACGAGGCGTTGCTCGCCTCCGGAGCACCCATCTCGGCCATGAACATGGTGCGTAAGCATCTTTCGACCATCAAGGGCGGCAGGCTCGCCCTCGCCGCCTATCCGGCGCATGTCGTGAGCCTCATCGTCTCCGACATACCGGGAGACGATCCGGCGCTGGTCTCCTCCGGCCCCACGGTGCCTGATACGGCGACGCGCCAGGATGCGATGGCTGTGGTGAAGGCCTATGGCATTCGCCTGCCTGCTGCAGCTATCCGCCATATCCACTCGCATCTGGCCGATGCACCCAAGCCCGACGACCCGCGCTTTGCCAGCAACGAGGTGCATATCGTGGCCTCCGCGGCCCGCTCACTGGAAGCGGTCGCCGCTGCGGCGGAAAAGGAGGGCGTGAAGACGGTGATCCTTTCCGACGCGATCGAGGGCGAAGCACGCGAAGTGGGTCGTGTCCACGCGGCGATCGCCCGCGAAGTGGCTTTGCGTGATCGGCCCTTCCAGAAGCCCGTTCTCATGCTTTCCGGCGGTGAAACCACGGTGACGATCCGGGAGCGAGGCGGACGCGGCGGACGCAATACCGAGTTCCTTCTGTCCCTCGCCTTGGGCATAGAGAACCTCACGGGCATCACCGCCTTCGCAGCCGATACCGACGGCATCGACGGTTCGGAAAACAATGCCGGCGCGTTTGCCGACCACACAACGGTCTCCCGCCTGCGCCAGGCCGGGTTCGATCCGAAAGCTCTGCTGGCCGCTCATGATTCCTGGGGGGCGTTCAACGCACTGGGCGATCTATTCACGCCCGGTCCCACCGGAACGAATGTGAATGATCTTCGGGCAGTGCTGGTGAGGTAAGCCACGGCGGGCTTCGTTAGGGATGGAACAAGGCGCCAGCGCCTCCGAAGGATCAACCCTTCATCATCGCCTTCACCTTGCGCATCTCCTCTGCGAAACGCTCGCGCTCGCGGCGCCTGTCAAGTTCGTCGGGGATGCGCAGCAGGTAAGACGGGTGGACGGTGATGAAGACCGGCACACCTTCGGCACTTTCCAATAGGGTGCCACGAAACTTCGTGATCGGCACCGGCTTTCCAACAAGTGCCCGCGCCGCGGTGGCGCCGAGCGCCACGGCCAGATCCGGCTGGATCAGCGTCAGCTCCTGATCGAGCCACCAGCGGCAGGCGCGAATCTCGCCGGCATTAGGCTTGGAGTGGATGCGGCGCTTGCCGCGCGGCTCGAACTTGAAGTGCTTGACGGCATTCGTGACGTAAGTCTTTTTCCGATCAATCCCCACCTCCTCCAGAATGCCATCGAAGAGCCGGCCGGCCGGTCCGACAAAGGGTCTGCCTTCCACGTCCTCCTTGTCTCCGGGCTGCTCGCCGACGAACAACACGCGCGCTTCGCTGCCGCCCTCGCCAAAGACGGTCTGCGTGGCGTTCTTGTAGAGATCGCAGCGCGTACAGTCGCGCGCATCTTCCCTTAGCGCATCAAGGGTTTTTGGCCTCGTCTCCTTCGTCTTTTCCAGCACCATGAGCAACCTCGCTGCCCGCTCAAGCGGCAACGAGGCTGAAAGGTTCCGATTATCGAAGGGAGTAGCCTAGGCCGAGATATCGACCAGGCCGCAATCACCCGCATCCGAGCCGAAGGCGAGCCGGCCTCCCTGGGCATCCCAGCTCATGGCGGTGATTGCGCCCTTCCCCGGCCTGCGCAGCAGGACTTCCTTCGCATCGGCAAAGCGAGCGGCGAGGATCATGCCGTCGGAATAGCCGATCGCCACGATATCCTCGGCGGGATGGCAGCAAACCTGCGTAACCATAACATTGCCGCGGGTGCCGAGTTCGAGCGGGGCCTTTCCCATGGGACCGTCCTTGCCCTGGAAAGGCCAGACGATCGCGGCGGGCGCACCGGACGTGGCAAGCCAGCGTCCTTTCGCGCTCCACGAAAAGCTCTTCACCTTGGCTGGATAGCCGGTCATCCGCATGTGTTTGCCATCGGCCAGCTTCCAGCCGTGCAGGGCGTTTTCCTGCATGGTGGTGACGAGGAAATTCCCGTCGGGCGAAAAGGTGATGCCGGTGTGGGCGCCGGCCCATTCGAGTTCGGTCGGCTTTCCTTCCGTGGCCGGGAAATGAAGCGTCGCGCCATTGTACCGGGCGACGCCGAGCCGCATGCCCTTGGGTGCAAAGGCCAGGCCTTCAACACTCCGCGAATGCTGGAACTCGCGGATTCGCCCATCGGAAAAACGCACATAGGCGACGCGGCCGCTTGCGAATGCGGTCGCTTCATGCGGGCCCGCGGCGACGCTCGTCACCCACTTTCGGCCGATCTCGGCGAGAAGCTCCACCGAGCCGTCCGAGGAAAGCGCGAAGATTTTCCCATCCTCGCCGCCGGTCAGAAGCCGGCGACCGTCCTGCATCGGGACGGCGCAAAGAAGCCCGTCATGGAATTCCACCGACTTCTGGCCGTTGTCCAGGCGGTGGACAACGCCATCGGCCAGCGCGAAATGAGGAGTGTTGTTGAGCCAGGCGACGGCGATGCAATGGCCTTCGAGATCAAGCGGCGCGACTGTCGGCATATCAGGCCTGGCACGCCTCGAAGGTGCGCTTCAAGCGCTCGCGATCGAGCTCGCGGCCGATGAAGACGAGGCGGCTCTCCCGCTTTTCGCCCTCCTTCCATGCACGCTGATGGTCGCCTTCCACAATCATATGCACGCCTTGCACCACATAGCGCTCCGGATCGTCCTTGAAAGCGATGATGCCCTTGAGCCTCAGGATATTTGGCCCGTCCATCTGTGTTGTCTTGTTGAGCCAGGGAAAGAACTTCTTCGGGTCCATTTCGCCCGCGCGTAGCGAGATCGAACTCACGCCGACATCATGGATCGGCGAGAGCTCGCCATGCGCATGGTGATGATGGTGGTCGTGATCGTGATCATGACCGTGGTGGTGATCGTGATCACAGTCCGGTCCGCAGACATGGTCGGGATGATCGTGATCTAGGAAATGCGGGTCGTTTTCCAGCGCACGCTTCAGGTCGAAGGCGCCCCGGTCGAGCACATCGGAAAGAGCGACACCCGCACGCTCGGTCTTGTGGATGCGCGCGCTGGGGTTAATCTGGCGCACGGCGGCTTCCACCGTGGCAAGCTCCTCAGGCGAGACAAGGTCGGTTTTGTTCAGCACCACCACGTCGGCAAAGGCGATCTGGTCTGCCGCCTCGCGGCTGTCCTTCAGCCGCAGCGGAAGGTGCTTGGCATCGACCAGCGCCACCACCGCGTCGAGCTTCGTCTTGGCGCGCACGTCGTCGTCCATGAAGAAGGTCTGCGCCACCGGGGCGGGGTCCGCCAGACCGGTCGTCTCGACGATAATAGCATCGAACCGGCCCGGACGCCGTGTAAGACCTTCTACCACCCGCACCAGATCGCCACGCACGGTGCAGCACACGCAGCCATTGTTCATCTCGTAGATTTCCTCATCGGATTCCACGATGAGGTCATTGTCGATGCCGATCTCTCCGAATTCGTTGACGATCACGGCATAGCGCTTGCCATGGTCCTCGGAGAGGATGCGGTTCAGGAGCGTTGTCTTGCCGGAACCGAGATAGCCGGTCAGCACCGTGACCGGGATTTGCGAATTCTGTTCGGACATGGATTTCCCTCGCGGGCTTTGCTGGTCTTCCCTGCCATATAAGAGTTGGCAGCCCGTTTTGCACGGCAGTTTATTTCAAAAGCGTGAGATCGAACCTGTCGACATCGTCCAGCAGCGAGACGAGGCCTGTGACGGCGTGTTGGAGGATTCGTTCGCCGGCTTGGCGAGTCGCACCGGCTGCGTTTCCTGCCACCCTTTCAGGAGAGAGATCGCGCATCATCCACCCGAAAGAATGCGGTCCATAGGCCCGCAAATACTTGAATTCGCGCTGGAATCTGGCCTGCTCGGAGGGAAAATCACGCGCCTTATCCATCTTCACCAGATCGGGCCTCAGCGCCAGCATCACGGATGTTTCGATCAAGCCGCCATGGATACCAAGCGCCCTTTCCTCCTCGCTTACAAGGTCCGGCGGGTAGCCGAACCGAGTCCAGCTCGTGGCCACAGTCAGCATTCCGCAGCGCACCCGCAGCTCCGTAGCCGCGACGGTCATCAGCGGCGAGTTGCCGCCATGCGCGTTGAGCAGGACAAGCTTGCGGATTCCTCTCCTGCAAAGCGTCTCGCCTATCCCGATCCACCGCCCCACGGCCTCCGCGAAACCGAGGGACGTCGTGCGCGAATCGTCCGAGTGTTCGATCGAATAGCCCACCTTCTCGACCGGAAGGACTTCAACGTTCATCTTGCCCCCAGCCTCGTCACATGCGCGACGGGCGATCGCCTCCGCGATGATCCAGTCGGTCTCGGGCGGCAGATGAGGACCATGCTGCTCCGTCGCCCCCAGGGGCAGGATGGCAATCTTCTCGCGAGGCGCCACGGGAACTCCGCTGTCACACGATTGAAATGCCGGTTTGGCATAGGCGGAAAGATAGCCGGCGGCATCAAATTAACCTTTGGCGCCTCTGGCCACAAGCCGGCTCACCATTGCCGCCGCCGGCGGCCGGACTATCTTTTGAGGCCTCAAGGCCGCGCGAACAGGATGCGATCGTATGGCGAGGATTTCCAGGGGCTCGATCATTGGAAGGTTGCAATCGGCCGCCCGGTTGTCCCGCACCGCATTGGCCGAACGGCTTCTGGACCAGGGTCTTTATGCGGGACAGGACAAGATCATGTTGGCCCTTAGCCAGGAAAACGGGCTCACCCCGAGCCAGCTTGCTGAACGGCTTGGCGTGCGTCCGCCGACCATCACAAAAACGATCAACCGGCTGGCAGCCCAGGGCTTCGTCGAGAAACGAGCATCCGACACCGATGCCCGCCGCGCTCATATCTATCTGACGGGTAATGGAGCCGAAGCGATCCGCGCAATCGAGCGCTCCGTACGCAAGACGGAAAAGCAGGCACTCAAGAGCCTCGACAAAAAGGAGCAGAAGGCGCTTATCAAACTGCTCGCGCGGATCGAGGACAATCTTTCCCGAAGAGGTCCGGCTTTGGTGGAAGACGAAACAGAACTGGAGGAAGAAGCCTAAGCCTCCCAGGAGCTTCCTAGCCGAACCACCGCTAGGCCACCCGGAGCTTGCTTTTCCAAAACAAAGGCGTATGCGCCTTTAGATGTGCTTTAAAAACCGACTTTCCTGAAGATGAAGATTGCTACTGACCGTCAACCGAGCGGCCGCGGGCAAAGCAACGCTGAATCGGCGGCACCGGCGTCGGCGATCGGACTGATCTTCGGCTCGGGCCTCCTGTTCTCATGCCTGGACGCGGGCGCCAAGTTTCTCGTGACATCAGGCATCGAGGCCCCATTCGTTACATGGGTGCGCTATCTCACGCATCTCCTGCTTGTGCTTCTGCTGCTGCGTGCCTGGAGCAACCGCCGGGTATTCGCAGTCGGCAGCGTTCCCCTGCAAATCCTGCGTAGCGCTTTTCTTTTCGGCTCCACGATCTTCAACTTCATCGCACTCCAGACCTTGCAGCTTGCGGAAACCGTCTCCATAGCTTTCTTCGCTCCGATGTTGACCACTGCCCTGGCAGGTCCGCTTCTCGGGGAATGGGCTGGATGGCGCCGGTGGGCAGCAATTCTGGTGGGCCTCGTGGGCGTGCTGGTTGTCACGCGGCCTGGCTTCGGCACATTCGGCATTGGCCACATCTTTGCGCTGTGCTCGATGACCTGCAACGCCTCCTACGTGATCATGACGCGTCGGATGAGCACGACTGAAACGGCGGAAAGCATGATCTTCTATTCCGCCCTTCTTCCCGTCATCCTGATGCTGCCAGCCGTGCCCCTATACGCATCCATGCCGACCGGACCGCTGCAATGGGCGGTCATTCTGTCACTAGGCTTCTTCGGGGGGATGGGTCATTGGTTGCTCATCCTGGCGTACCGCAAGGCAACGACCACGGCACTCGCTCCCTATCCCTATCTCCAGATCGTCTGGATGATTGGATTCGGCTATCTCTTCTTCGACCAGTTGCCCGATGCGCTTACCCTCACGGGAGCAGCCATCATCGTGGCCAGTGGGCTCTACATCGTCCATCGCGAGCACCGGCTCCGTCTGGCGACGCGCAGCCTGCCCACCGCCGAGACGGAGACCCTGGCGAAAAAGCTTTGAACTCCGCAAGGAGGATGGCATAAGCCCGTCTAAAAGAGCTAATGGGCCGTCCCGAGCCGGGAAATTCCGTGATGGAGGGGAGCGCTGGCGCAGAAGATCAAGCTTTCCACGATCGCCGATGCACTGGGCGTATCGACGGCGACCGTTTCGCTTGCGCTGCGGGACAGCCCGCTTGTCGCCGAAGCCACGCGGCAGCGTATAAAAGAGCACGCTCGGGCGATCGGCTATATCTATAATCGGCGCGCGGCGAGCCTCCGCACCTCCCGCTCGGGGATCATCGGCGTCGTTGTGCACGACATCATGAACCCGTTCTATGCGGAAATCCTGCGTTCGATCGAGAGCGAGCTTGACCGTTCCCGGCAGACATTTCTCCTCTCCAACCATTACGAGCAGCTGGAAAAGCAGCGCACCTTCATCGACACCTTACTGCAGCTCGGCGCTGACGGTGTGATCATGTCGCCAGCGATCGGCACGCCACCGGAAGATATTCGGATGGCCGAAGACAACGGGCTTCCCGCAGTGCTGATCGCGCGAAGCGTAGAGGGAGCCGATGTGCCCGTCTTCAGGGGTGACGACGCGTACGGGATCGGCCTTGCCACGAATCATTTGATCTCGCTCGGCCACACCCGCATCGCCATGGTCGGCGGCACGGACCAGACATCTACTGGGCGCGACCGATATCGAGGCTATGTGGTGGCGATGCAAAAGGCCGGACTGGAAGTGCGCCCCGAGTGGCGTTTCCCAGGCCCCCGCACCAAGCAGGCCGGATTCGAGGTGACCGGCGCTTTCCTGGCGCTGAAGGATAAACCCACCGCGGCTGTCTGCTGGAACGATCTCGTGGCCATAGGGCTGATGAACGGCATCGCACGCGCCGGCTTCGTCCCCGGGGTCGATATTTCGGTCACCGGCTACGATGACCTGGAAGAAGCGGCTATCGCGACGCCGGCTCTTACGACAGTATGGAACGGCCAGCGCGAGGTCGGGCGCCGGGCGGCCAGGGTGCTGCTCGACCGCTTGAACGGCGCGGAGGTGAATCCCGTACAGGAACTCATAAAACCTGAGCTCCACATTCGCCAGTCGACTTCCAAACCGGTCTGAAAGGTGAAAGCCCGCCGCGCTTGAACACGACGGGTCCCTTCGGACTATGTTGCCTGAGTCCGGTTCGATCCGATCAGATCGGATGCACCAACGCCGGCCGAGAACCCTCCACCGGACGCACCGTACGCGTAAGCTCACTTTTCAACAATTCAAAGATGTCCAGCGCCGCGCGCAGGCTGAAGCGCCTCTCATCGAAGAACATGCCGTAACGGGCATCGACATGCCCGGGCAGGATTTGCGCGCAGTTGCTGAACCCCTCAGCGAGATTGTCCTGCACGTGCACTGGCAGAGGCGACAAGGCAAGTCCGCTCGAGACGAGGCGGATGGCTGTCATGATGTCGTCGACCTCGCCGACCACGTCATAGGTCACTTCGTGCCGGCGCAGCCATTCCCGCGCCACCGCGCCGAGAGGCGAGTTCGGCGAGGCGAGCACAACCGGCAAGCCTTGGCTGTCGTGCTTCATGAAGTCCAGCAGATGCTTCTCGCCCATCCATTTGAGCGTGAACTCGGTGGTAAGGTCGGGCGCGATTTCCGAAGGATAGAGCGCACGGAACACGGCATCGAGCTCTCCCTGCTCGTACATTTCCTCCAGCCGGCGGCTATCGGCTATGCGCCAGGTGAGCGTGTCCTTGAGCTTGCCGAGCGACCCAGCGCGTTCGACAAGCAGCGGCGCGCAGTAAGTGCAGATGCCGACCTTGAGCTTTGAGATGTTCTTTTCATAACCCACCGTCTTGAGCCGCCGCTCGAGATCGAGCATTTGCCGGATCAGACGCGAGATCTCTTCCTTCACGATGATCTTGTTGCCGACTTTCTTGATGAGGGACGTGCCGATCGCTCGCTCCAATCGGCCGAGATGCATGCTGATTGCAGGTTGACTGATACCAAGCTTCATCGCCGCGCCCGTCAGGCTTTTTGTCTCTATAACTGCTTCTGCGGCTCTAAGCGTCGCAAAGGACAGTCCTTCCTGCTTGTTTACGTTCATTCTCCCGCGCCCTTTCATAGTGGTCGAAGGATCCAACCTTCGTGTTGCCTGTCTTGAACGGATTCACGCTTCCTCGCTCTCCGACAGGCATAGAGACCGCCGGAGCCGATACGACTCGTCCATTTCTTGAACTGCCGAACAGGGTGTCCGGAACAACCGCGCTCACGCCCGCAAGCAGAGATCTGTCTGCTGGCTGCACCTAATCTACGTGCACATTGAACTCGGACCGCGGCTGGGCAAATCCAACCTGGAATTGTACTCCGACCGCCCTCCGCCCCTGGTCTACCGCCTCAACCTAGGGAATAATTAACGTAAGGGTTGTGCAATTACAACCTAAACGAGCTTATCAGACGACAGTTAACAACAGGAAACTACGTTCCGGCTATACCCTTGATATCGCGAGAGAATTTTTGCCATACACAACCCATGGTCGCATATACCGATCGCAAGCACACCACGCTGGGTGTGGACCGTTGCGTTTATGCAACGGATAAGCGAAAGCGGAGGCGATTTCGTGTCGCGGCGCTAAACGCGTTTAATGAATATCGCTCTGGCAGCGGCCATGATCCGCTAAGACCTGAATAACGCGACACTCGCACACTTTGCCGTGGCCGCATTCATTGACCATGCGCTTCAACTCGCCTCGCAGTGCCTGGAGCTTTGCGATTCTTTCCTCGATTTCCCGCAGATGCCGCGCCGCGATGCTATCCGCTTCATGGCAAGAGCTTTGGGGCTGTTCTGTCAAGGTTAGAAGCTCGCGGATATCCGCAACATCGAATCCCAGTTCGCGTGCATGGCGAATGAAGGCCAGGCGGCTTAGATCTTTCTCATCATACTGCCGGCGGTTGCCTTCGCTTCGCGAGGGAGCAGGAAGAAGCCCGATCTGCTCGTAAAAGCGGATCGTCGGGACCTTTACACCGCTCTGCCGAGCGGCTTCACCGATCGTGATGCTGCGGGCGTTCATTTTTCTCTTGCTCCTATAGTCACTAGAGGAAGTAAGCCTGGGATCATAGGAATTCAAGGAGTAGGTTCATGGTCGAATCCGCACGCGAAAGCCGGTTCCAGATCCAAGGCATGGACTGCGCAAGCTGCGCACAGAAGATCGAGTCTGCGGTGCGCCGCATTCCGGGCGTCGAAAATGTCGCCATCTCGGTCATGAACAGTTCAATGACGGTGGAGCATTCTGCCGGCATACACCTGGAACCTGAGATCACGAAGCAGGTGACCAGGCTCGGCTACCGGATCCAGCCTCCGGCTCAGGGCCATACCCTCACCCGCGAAGAGATCCATGGCAACGAGGCCTCTCACGAGGGGCACTCTCATGCCTCGCATGCGCCCACCGAAGGGAAATGGTGGCATCGGCCCGCCGTCCGCCTGACGCTTGCTTCGGGGCTTGCGTTCCTCGTCGCATACGCGGTCGCGGCATTGGCGCCTCAGTATGAATTCTGGCTCTACGCCACTGCCATGCTTGTCGGGCTGATACCGATTGCCAGGCGCGCTTTTGCAGGCGCCATAACGGGAACGCCTTTCTCGATTGAAACGCTTATGACGGTCGCAGCCGTAGGCGCCCTCTTCCTCGGAGCGGTGGAAGAGGCAGCCGTCGTGATCTTCCTCTTCCTCGTCGGCGAATTGCTGGAGGGGGTGGCTGCGGACCGTTCCCGCGCAAGCATCCGTGGGTTGGCGGACCTCGTGCCGAAGATCGCGCGCGTGGAAAGGGACGGCGGTTTGCAGGAAATCGCTGCCGATCGCCTGGCCGTCGGAGATACCATCCTTGTGCGCCCCGGCGACCGGATTGCTGCCGATGGCACCGTGGTCTCGGGAGAGAGCAGCGTCAACGAGGCACCCGTTACGGGCGAAAGCATCCCGAAGGCAAAGGAAGCGGGAGACCCCGTCTTCGCGGGGACGATCAACGGCGATGCCGTTCTTCGCATTCGCGTCACTGCGACGGCCGAGGACAATACCATCGCCCGCGTCATCAAGCTCGTGGAGGAAGCACAGGAAAAGAAGGCGCCGACGGAGCGCTTCATCAATCGTTTTTCCCGCTACTACACGCCAGGCGTGATGGTGCTTGCAGCGTTGGTTGCCTGCCTGCCGCCCCTCCTGGGGGGAGCCGCATGGTCTGAATGGATCTACAAGGGACTGGCCATTCTTCTGATCGGTTGCCCCTGCGCACTGGTCATCTCCACTCCGGCCGCCATTGCGGCGGCTCTAGCAGCCGGTGCTCGTCGGGGGCTCCTCATGAAGGGCGGGGCCGTGCTCGAGGGCTTCGGCCAATTGCAGGCTATTGCGTTCGACAAGACTGGAACGCTCACCGAAGGCAAGCCGACCGTAACGGACATCGTTGCCTTTGGCGAAGATCAGTCGGAAGTGCTGCGCTTGGCGGCAGGTCTGGAGCGCGGCTCCAGCCATCCGCTGGCCACCGCAATCCTGAAGCGCGCAGAGCAGGAGGGGATCTCGATCCCGGAAAGCGCAGACAGCACCGCATTGAGCGGCAAAGGCGTAACCGCCTTCATCGAAGGCCGGAAGGTTCTGCTCGGCTCCGCCAAGGCGATAGACGAACGCCAGCCGCTCTCAGAGGAGCAGCGCCGCAAAATTGAAGTCCTTTATGACGAGGGCAAGACAGTCTCCGTATTGTTGGCAGATGACCGCATTCTCGGTGCGATCGCCATGCGCGACGAGCCGCGCGGCGACGCCCGCGCCGCCCTTACCCGGCTTAAGGCCGAAGGAATCCGCACAGTTATGCTTACCGGTGACAATCGTCGCACCGCAGAGGCGGTGGCGCGCTCGCTCGGGATCGAGGCCAGGGCGGAACTCCTTCCCGCCGACAAGAGCCGCATCGTGGAAGGTCTTCGGGCACAGGGGCTCAAGGTCGGCAAGGTCGGAGATGGGATCAATGATGCGCCGGCTCTCGCAGCAGCCGATATCGGGATCGCGATGGGCGGCGGCACGGATGTCGCCCTGGAGACAGCCGACGCCGCCATCCTGCATGGCAGGATGAACGATATTGCAGCAATGGTCGAGCTATCACGGCGCGCCATGGCGAATATCCGGCAGAATATCAGCATCGCCATCGGGCTGAAGGCGCTGTTCTTCATCACCACGATCGCCGGGGTGACGGGCCTGTGGCCCGCAATCCTTGCCGATACGGGGGCGACAGTTCTCGTAACTGCCAACGCGATGCGGCTGCTCGGCTGGAGGCCGCGGTCCTAATTACCCTTTGGCGTACCAGTCCTGGCGCGATGCGGAGCGAAGAGACAGGTGATGGCCAGGATCACTCCGGAGACGGTGGCGATCATGCCGGCAGCGCTCACGGCATTTGCGCCACCAAGCCATAGCGGCCCATACCCTGCCAGCACATAGCCGAGCACGGCGGACAGAACGGCGAATGCGACGCTCCAGAGCACCTGGATTTCCAGCCGGTTGGTCATCAGCCGTGCGGCGGCTGGCGGGCAGATGAACATCGCGATGACAATGATGGACCCCACCGCATCGAAGGCGGCCACTGCCGCCACTGCCGCGCAGATCACGAGGCTGAAGCTGATGACAGCGGTGGGCAAGCCGACCGCATTTGCGAACCCCTCGTCGAAGGTGGAAAGCTTCAAGGGGCGCCAGAAGATGATCATGAGGACAGAGATGAGGAGCGCAACGGCAGCCATGCGCAGGAGTTCGGGCGGCAGATCGGCAAGGGCCACGGGATCCAGGAGCGAGCCCCATCCTTCGGCAGAAAGCCAGATAAGACTTTCCAAATTTCCGTAGAGAGCATGCTCCACGTCGAGATGGACGCCGCTGGTGTCGCTCTGCTCGAGCAGCAGCACGCCGGCTGCGAAAAGCGACGTAAACGTGACTCCCATCGCGGCGCCCGGATCGATGCGGCCCACCCGCCTTATCGCTTCGATCACGACCACTGCGACAACCGCGGCGCCAGATGCGCCGAGCAGCATCGGCCAGGTGGAGACCGTCCCGGTGATGAGGAAGGCAACCACGATTCCCGGCAGGACGACATGACTGATCGCATCGCCAACCAGCGCCTGCCTTCTCAGGATCAGGAAATTGCCGGGCAGCGCACAGGCAACCGCAGCAAGCACGCCGATAAGAAGAGGCGTAAGGCTAAGTTGTACGAATTCAGCGCCCATCGCCGCTCCTATCGAGCAAGGTGGGCCGGCCCATCCGGCGATCGATCTCCGCGATTTCGTCGCGGGTCAGAACGGCTTCGATAGGCGTCGATCCGTCATAACGGCCGGAAAGATCGTTATCTTGATGCAGGCGGCGAGCCATCGCCCAGCGGCTCTCGTCGCGCAACACCTTTGCCGCCGCCTGCCGTCCCATGTCCGTCACGTCGCCATCGCGGCGGATGAAGCCTTCACGCCTCAGCACGGCCAAGGTCGGCCTGTCTCGGATTGCCTCGCCATTTGCAAGTGCGAGCAGCCCCTGCCGTCGGTGCAGTCGGGTGCGGAACCGGCGGTGTCGGATTATGGCTGCGAGAACGCCCCGAGCCGGTGCGAAGAGGAGCGAAAAGGTGAAGAGCGCAAAGCTCACGAGCACAATGATCGGACCCGTTGGTACGTGGGGCGCGGAGGCGGATAGTGCGGCGCCGACATAACCCGAGAAGCCGCCGATGAGACCGGCTGACATGACGACATGCTCTGTCCTGTCGGTCCAAAGGCGAGCCGTAACCGGCGGGATGATCAGCAGGGCCACGACGAGAATGAGCCCGACAAGCTTCAGCCCAACGATCGTGACGGCCATGACCAGCCCCATCATCGCGAGGTCTATGCGCTGCACATTGATACCCGATGCAGCTGCGAATTCAGGGTCGAAGGAGACAAGCGTCATGGGCCGGCGGAGGAAGAAGACGATCGCAACGGCAAACGCACCCCCGACGGCGATCACGATCGCATCGCTGAACAACATTCCGGCGGTGGAACCGAGCAGGAAACCTTCGAGCCCCGCCTGATATCCGCTGGACATGGTCTGTATGACGGTGAGGAGGACGACCCCGAAGCCGAAAAACACGGAAAGAACGGCTCCGATGGCCGTATCTTCCGTTAAACGCGTGCGGCTGGTGATCCAGCCTACCGCGAGCAGGCCGAGCGCCGCGGAAACGGTCGAGCCGAAAAGCAGGCCGAGCAGATTGCGCCCTTCGCCGCCGAACGCCACCATCACCATGAACGCGATGCCGACACCCGGCAGGGTGGAATGCGCCAGCGCGTCGCTCAGCAATGAACGCTTGCGCAGGAACAGGAAGGTGCCGCCGCTGCCCGCAGCTATGCCTAAGAGCGCAGCCCCAAGAGCGACAAGCGCGGCATTGTAGCCGGCCTGGAACAGCAATGCGTTGAGGAAAGTACTGATCATCGCTGAGGCTCGGGGAGCTTGAGCTCATCGATATGGGCGGTGGCGAGCCGCCCTCCATAGGTCTTTTGCAGGTTCTCTTCCGTGAAGGTCGAGGCGACCGGGCCTTCCGCGATCTTGCGCACGTTTATAAGTAGCACATGATCGAAATACTGGGTCACGGTCGAAAGATCGTGATGAACGCAGACCGCCGTCTTATGCTCCGCCTTCAGTGACTTCAGCACGTCGATGATCGCCTTTTCCGTCGCGGCATCCACGCCCGCAAAAGGCTCGTCCAGAAGATAGAGATCGGCATCCTGCGCCAGGGCGCGCGCGAGGAACACGCGCTGCTGCTGGCCACCCGAAAGCTGGCCGATCTGACGGTAAGCGAAATCGGCCATGCCGACGCGGTGGAGGCAGGCAAG
This sequence comes from Chelativorans sp. J32, assembly GCF_000518985.1. Taxonomy (GTDB): domain Bacteria; phylum Pseudomonadota; class Alphaproteobacteria; order Rhizobiales; family Rhizobiaceae; genus Chelativorans. Next base: position 120,659 of record NZ_JAEQ01000003.1, on the reverse strand, counting down.
CGCCTTCTCCTTGTGTTGATGGCGTACAAAGCGCAGGAGACCAAGCTCGCGATAAAGCCCCATCAGCACCACGTCGATGACGCGCGTCGGGAAGTCCCAATCGACCGAGGCACGCTGAGGCACATAGGCGATGCGATGCATGGCCTGGGAAAGCGGCTTCCCATAGACGAGCACCTGTCCGGAAAGGCTGGGCACGATGCCAAGCGCCGCCTTGAGCAGCGTCGATTTGCCTGCGCCATTTGGGCCGACGATTGCCGTCATCGATTCAGGCGGCACGGTGGCGCTTACCGCCAGCACCGCGGGCTTTTCGCCATAGGAGACGGTAAGTTCACGGATCGAGAGCGGCACATCTGCAGCCAGCGGAGAAGCCGCCTGTGGGGGCTCGTCCCTGTAGAGTTCGAATACGGCGCTGTTCATCTGATTTCCATTCAACTGCAGGCCACGAGCACTTCCGGCTCACCGAACCCGGCGGCATGTCCACCCAGTGCTCTGGTAATCGTGGTTACGTTGTGGTCGATCATGCCGATATACGTGCCTTCATAGGTGCAGCCGGGGCCGAGCGCATCAGAGAAGAGCTGGCCGCCCACCTCCACTTTCCAGCCCTTGGATGCGGCTCCTTCCACCAGGGCGCGCACATTGCGGTCCGAAACGGAGGACTCCACGAAAACCGCACGTATCTTCCGCTTAACAAGAACATCGACCAGTTCCGCGATGCGGCTCAGGCCGGCTTCGCTTTGTGTGGAGATCCCCTGAATGCCGAGGACGTCGTAACCATAGGCACGGCCGAAATATTTGAAGGCATCGTGCGCCGTGACCAGTATGCGGCTCTCGGCGGGGACGGAGGCGAGCACCTCTTTCGAATAATCGGAAAGGGCTGCGATGTCCTGGAGATGTTTTTCCGCGTTCGCCCTGAATTGCGCTTCGCCTTCCGGCCTCGCTTCTATCAGAGAATCCCGCACCACAGCGACCACCCGGGACCAGAGCTCGGGGTCCATCCAGACATGGGGGTCGTAACGGCTTTTATATTGATCATGGGAAAGGAGGAGGTCGTGCGGAAGATCGTCCGCCACGGCAACAACCCGGCGGCGGGAGCTGAGCGTCTTCATGAAATCCTCCATCTGAGCTTCCAGATAGAGCCCGTGCCAGAGCACGAGATCGGCCTTTGTCATGGCCAGGATATCCGTCCGCGTCTGCCGATAGGAGTGCGGATCGACGCCCGGCCCCATCAGCCCCTGGACATCCACCAGATCGCCACCCACCTGCCGAGCAGCATCGGCGATCATGCCGGTGGTCGCGACAACCTTCAACTTCTCCTGCGCCATGCTAGGAAACACCGGCGCGAGGGCGAGCAGCCCAGCCATCACCAGCAACCAACGCCTTGCCCTGTCTGCCATCCGAGTTCCTCAGCCTATCTGCACTTGCAAATTATTTGCAACATCAAGCCTGCAATGCGCTTGAAAATGATTCGTTCCAAGAGATAATGCAATTGCAAACCATTTGCAACTACGTTAAAGAGGTCTAGCTTTCACTACAGAGGGATGGAAGCTGATCAGGCAGCACGGTGTAGTGCGGGGTGCGATGACCAGAAGGAGCGAATAGCCCCATATCGGATGACCAATAGACGACGACAATGGGCGTTTGTCCGCCCACGTGGCGAAGCGGCGTACGCTCAAAAGCTGGGCCACGATGTAAGTATCACTGATCAAATGACAATTTTATTATGCATCAATGAAGGACATAAACGCTTGATTAGATACTTATGCATGATATGAAGCCACCAATGCACAAAGTCGACACAAACGAGTGCAACAACGTGCCTGTCACATTCTGTCGACAAGGCAGCAAAATTACGCTGCCAGAGTTGCAAGGCTTTTGTTTACGTAAATAATGAACCGAGTCGATTTTTTATGACGTGACCATATCAACGCATCAACGGGGAGGCCCGCCGGCTAAGAATTTTTTCTCCGACCGGCGAGGCCGTGGAACCGTCGATGCAACGGATAGGTAAGCCAGAGATGCCTCGCAGAGGCACCCCTGCTTACACTAAGCGATAATGATCTGGGATCTGCTTTGAATACGCAAATATTACCGCTTATCTAGCCCAGAGAGGGGTTACGGCAGCCAAGCCAGGGGCCGTAACCCTTTCTTTATGCCCTATGATAGGACATATTTGCAATATTAAAGTTTTATTTGACTTTATTGCGCCCGCGACAAAAAGGCTGAAAATCTAGATTTAGCTGACCACCTCGCCGTGTTGCGGCGGCTAACGGCGGCTCTTAAGAGATTGGCCTGAAACCGAGCCGACCGCCTCGGTCACTGGTAAGGGGCCGGTCGTATGGCCTACGACCAGTTCCGCCTCCCACAGCTCGTGCTTGGGCTCGCCCCCGGGCGTCCCGATCTGCTCGATCAGCAGTTCTGCAATCCGTCGTCCAGCAAGCCGGATGGAAGACCGCATTGCCGTAAAAAAGGGGATGCCGCGAGGCGTCGCAGCGCTTCCCGGCTGCAGAAAGGACAGGCAATCGTCGAAGACCAGGATCGAAACATCGGCCGGCGCACGCAAACCCAGTTCCGCGACGGCACGCATAACACCGATTGCGGGGAGGACGCTGGAGACCAACAAAGCCGAAGGAGGATCTCGGCCGGTAAGCACCTCCATGGCGGCGCGATACCCATACGGTTCGACCATATCCTCGCTGAACATGATTGCAGGATCTGGCCGAATGCCGCGCGCCATGAGCGCTGCTTCATAGCCCTGCCGGCGACGATCGGCAAAATTCATGCGTTCGATGCCGTTAATGAGCGCAATGCGCCGATGGCCCAGATCCATGAGAAAGTCGCAGGCGCGCATGAATGCGCGCCGGTTGTTGACGTCGATCCAGCTATAGCCGGCGGGATCTTCTCCGCAACGGCCATGCACCACGAAGGGGATGCCGAGCGATCTGAGAAAGGGGATGCGGGGGTCGTCCGTCAAAGGGCCATGGACGACGACTCCATCGACGCGCCCACGGCTGATCATGTCCCGATAGACATCCTCCTCACCGCCGGCAGGCGCAAGGCGAAGCAGCATCTCGTAACCGAAGCGGGCGTAAACTTCCCCTGCCCCGGCCAGGAAATCCGTGAAATGCGGGTTGACCATCATATGGTCGCCGAACGTCACCACATGACCGATGGCGCGCGCTTTGCCTGTCGCCAGGCTGGCGGCACTGGCGCTGGGGCGATAGTTCAGCCGGCGCGCGGCCTCGATGACACGCGCACGCGTCACCTCGCTCACTTCCGGAAACCCGTTCAGGGCCCGCGATACCGTGGTCTGGGAAAGGCCCAAGGCCTCCGCCAGCTTTCGAAGATTGACCGTCTCGCGGGACAACGCCGCTCACCTTTTCAAAGCGCTTTGGAGATTATTCGCGCAATGCTAGCGCAAATCAAGCCGGAACGCCTTTCCCTGTCTGTCCGGTAGACAGGGCCACACCCGTCGCTGCCGCTCGGCTTGACTCCTCATGGCGAAGGCTGGATGTTAGAAGAACTTCAAAGCGCTTTGAGGTTTATGGGAAGAGGCCTCATGCACCGCGCTTTGACGGCAGATTTAGGCCTCGCCGAAAGGCCATGTGGAGGACATGATGAACAAGTGGACGATTGCCGGCGCGGCCACGCTGGCGCTCTCGTGCAGCACCGCTCTGGCGCAGGACTTGAAATTCGCGCCCGGCGAGGACAGCCGCTTCAACTGGCAAAGTCTCGAGGATTTCAAGGCGAAATACGATCTTCAGGGTCAGCGCCTTACCATATTCGGGCCGTGGCTGTCCTCCGATGAGGATCTTTTCGAGTCCGTTGTCGCCTATTTTGTGGAAGCCACGGGGGCGGACGTCGACTACACCGGCTCCGATTCCTTCGAACAACAAATCGTCATCGATGCCCAATCGGGCAGCGCGCCCAATATCGCGATCTTTCCCCAGCCGGGGCTGGCCGCCAACCTGGCCGCCCAGGGTTATCTCACTTCGCTCGGAGAGGAGACGGAAACCTGGGTCAAGGAAAATTACGCGGCGGGAGATTCCTGGGCGAGCTTTGGAACCTATGTGGGCAAGGATGGCACGGAAGCCTTCTACGGCTTTCCTTACAAGGCAGATCTGAAGTCCCTTGTCTGGTACGTTCCCGACAATTTCGAGGATGCGGGATATGAAATCCCCGAGACGATGGAGGATCTGAAGGCCCTCACGGAGCAGATCGTGGCGGATGGCGCCACGCCCTGGTGTATAGGTCTGGGCGATGGCGGCGCAACGGGCTGGCCCGCGACCGACTGGGTCGAAGATATGATGCTTCGAACTCAGCCGCCGGAGGTTTACGACCAGTGGGTCACGAACGAGATCCCCTTCAATGACGAGCGCGTCGTTGCCGCCATAGACGAGTTCGGATGGTTCGCGCGCAACAGCGACTTCGTCGCGGGCGGGGCGGAAGCCGTGACCTCCACCGATTTCCGCGAAAGCCCCACGGGCCTCTTCTCCTCCCCTCCCCGTTGCTATCTGCACAGGCAGGCATCTTTCATCCCAAGCTTCTTCCCCGAAGGCACGGAGCTCGGCGTGGATGCCGACTTCTTCTACTTCCCCGCTTATGCGGAGAAGGATCTTGGAACGCCGGTCCTCGGCGGCGGCACGTTGTTCGCCGTCACCAAGGATTCGGAAGCCGCGCGCGCCTTCATCGAGTTCCTGAAGACGCCGATCGCGCATGAGATATGGATGGCGCAGTCGAGCTTCCTAACCCCTTTCAAGGGCGCCAATCTCGAAGCCTACGCCAATGATCCGTTGAAGAAGCAGGGCGAGATCCTGACGAGCGCGACGACCTTCCGTTTCGACGGCTCCGACTTGATGCCGGGCCGCATTGGCGCCGGCGCGTTCTGGACCGGAATGGTCGATTATGTCGGCGGCAAATCGGCCAAGGACGTGGCCGATGGGATTCAGAGGGAGTGGGACGCAATCAAGAAGTAGCGCTCGTCCGGCCGGCCAGATTGTCTTCAGGACGGCCCCGGCGTTAAACTTGCAAAGGAGGGGTCGCTCTCAGCACGCACATGCTGGCGGCTCCTCCGGAAGAAGGGGAGGAAGGTGGCTCTATCGCAGACAACGGCGGCCCCCGCCGCCTCTGAGAGCGGATTTGCATCCGCCCTCACGACCTTTGTCACAGCCCTGGCGGTAATGGCGGCTGGGCTTATTGCGAGTATCGCCGTTGCGGTCGCCGTTTATGCCGCTTTCGACTTTGTCCTTCCCTATACCAAGCTTTTGAATGCGCTCCTGGTCATGGTGCTCGGGGTGGCCGCGTGCTTCGGTTATTTCTGGAGTTCGAACAAGCTGCTCGACACCATCTACCCGGCCTCGGGTGCGCAGATCGTGTCCAACATCACAAAGGCGAACGCTATCCGGCCCTGGCTTTTTCTCGGGCCCGCGCTGATCGTCGTCGGGATCTATCTCGTTTATCCCGTGGTCAACTCGGTAATCTTGAGCTTCCATGGCCCGAATGGCGAAGCCTGGGTGGGTACGCGCAACTATGAATGGCTGGCGCAGGATCCCGCTTTCCGGGAAAGCGTGCGCAACAACATCCTCTGGCTCATCGTCGTGCCGGCCGCAGCCACATTCATCGGCCTCATCGCGGCCGCACTGACCGACCGAATATCCTGGGGCAATATCGCCAAGAGCCTCATCTTCATGCCCATGGCGATCTCCTTCGTCGGCGCCAGTGTGATCTGGAAATTCATTTATGATTACCGGCCGGCGGGCGAGGCGCAAATCGGTCTGCTGAACGCCATCGTCACCGGACTGGGCGGAAATCCACAGGCGTGGATCACCGTCCCCTTCTGGAACAATTTCTTCCTCATGGTGGTGCTGATCTGGATCCAGACCGGCTTCGCGATGGTCATACTTTCGGCGGCGTTGCGCGGCATACCGGAAGAAACGATCGAGGCGGCCGTCATCGACGGGGCCTCCCCCTTCCAAATCTTCTACAAGATAAAAGTGCCTCAGATCTGGAGCACGATTGCGGTGGTGTGGACCACGATCACGATCCTGGTCCTGAAGGTCTTCGATATCGTGCTCGCCATGACCAATGGCCAGTGGGGCACGCAAGTGCTCGCCAACTACATGTTCGACTGGATGTTCCGTGGGCTGGATTTCGGGCGGGCCTCGACGATCGCTCTGGTCATCATGGTGATGGTGGCCCCGATCATGGTCTGGAACATCCGCGAAGCGCGAAAGGGCATAAGATGAGCACCGTCGTAGGCGCGCGCCCGGCGCTAACCTGGGCAGTCCATATCGCGGTATTCGTATTGGTGGCGATTTGGACCATTCCCACGCTCGGCATCCTCATCTCCTCTTTCCGCGACAAGGATCAGATCGTCACCAGCGGCTGGTGGACCGCCTTGGCGCCGGCTGAACGCAATCTCGTGGTCCGTGCCGCCGCCCCGGATGACGCCATAGAGGAAAACGGCCGCTGGGTTTTGCGCGGAAACGTTTTCGGCGAGATATCTGGGAGCGTCAGCGCCTTCGGCGTATCCATTCAGCGGCCAACCGAATTCAGTGCCGGCGACACTGCTGAAACTCGCGACGGCGAACTGATCACCATCGGCGAGAACGGCGACTACGCCATCAGTTATCCGGAACGTCCCGAAGGTGCGCGGGGCCAGCGCCTTTTCGTCACCTCCCAAGAACCGCCGAAATTCACCACCGACAATTACGAGACCGTCCTCTTCTCGGAGGGCATAGGTCAGAGCTTCATCAACACGCTGACGGTGACGATACCAGCCACCGTCATACCGATCCTGATTGCGGCCTATGCGGCCTATGCGCTCGCCTGGATGGAGTTTCCCGGCCGAGCCCTGCTCTTGGCGACAATCGTGGGCCTGATCGTGGTGCCGCTGCAGATGGCGCTCATCCCGCTTCTGCGCCTCTACAACGATATCGGCGTGGGCAAATCCTTCATCGGCATTTGGCTGGCACATACGGGTTTCGGCCTGCCGCTCGCCATCTACCTGTTGCGCAATTATATCGCCGGCCTGCCGCGCGAGATCCTGGAAAGCGCCCGCGTCGACGGCGCATCGGATTTCGAGATCTTCCGCAAGATCATCCTCCCTCTCTCCTTCCCCGCCTTGGCGTCGTTCGCCATCTTCCAGTTCCTTTGGGTCTGGAACGATCTGCTGGTTGCAACCGTCTTCCTTGGAAACAACGAGCAGCAGCTCGTAATGACCGGCAGGCTTCGCGAACTGTTGGGCTCGCGCGGAGGCAATTGGGAAATCCTCTCCGCTTCCGCTTTTGTGGCGATTGTCGTGCCGATCATTGTGTTCTTTGCTTTGCAGCGTTATCTCGTCCGCGGCCTGCTTGCGGGTTCGGTCAAGGGAGGCTGACCGGGCAGCGCTTCAGGATCTGTTCCAAATGCGGTGACACAAGCGGGAGAAAAGTCAGTGGCCGGCGTTTTGATGAAGAACATCAAGAAAAGTTACGGAGCGACCGAGGTCATCCATGGCATCGACCTGGAGATCAAGACCGGCGAATTCGTCGTGTTCGTCGGCCCCTCGGGCTGCGGTAAGTCCACGCTCCTGCGCATGATTGCGGGTCTGGAGACGATCACCAGCGGCGACATGTATATCGGCGACGAGCGGGTGAACGACATTCCTCCGTCGCAGCGCGGCATCGCAATGGTCTTCCAGTCCTATGCGCTCTATCCGCATATGACCGTGTTCGACAACATGGCCTTCGGGCTCAAGATCGCCAAAAGACCGAAGGCGGAAATCGAGAAGCGCGTACGGGAAGCGGCAGAGATCCTGCGTCTGACACCCTATCTCGAACGTCTGCCCAAGGCGCTTTCCGGCGGTCAAAGACAGCGCGTCGCCATCGGCCGGGCAATTGTTCGTGACCCGAAAGTCTTCCTTTTTGACGAACCGCTGTCCAATCTCGATGCCGCGCTCCGCGTGGCAACTCGCATCGAGATCGCCAAGCTCAAGGAGTCGATGCCCGACACCACCATGGTCTATGTCACGCACGACCAGGTGGAGGCCATGACGCTTGCCGATCGCATCGTCGTGCTTTCGGCCGGCAATATCGAGCAGGTCGGTGCTCCTATCGAGCTTTACGAAAGGCCGGCCAATCTCTTTGTCGCGCAATTCATCGGTTCTCCAGCCATGAACGTTCAGCGCGCGAAGATCGAGAAAGCGGGTGAACACACCACCATCGCGCTCGGCAGGCACAGAGCCGATCTTCCCATCCCCTCCCCCGCAGGCATGGCCGGGCAGGAGATCCATGTCGGTGTCCGGCCGGAGGATCTGACGATCGCCTCCAATGGCGACGGCCTCATCGACGGCCGCGTGAACATCGTGGAATCTCTCGGCGAAGTCACAAATGTCTATGTCGATGTGGAGAACGGGCCGGAACCGATCGTCGTCAAGCTGCCGGGCGTCCAGAGGTTCAGTCGAGGCGAACCGGTGTCGCTGATGGCCCAACCGGCCAAAATGCATCTCTTCAACGAGAGCGGGCGCTCGCTTCTTTATCTCTGAGCCGCATTGAAACGCGCTTTTCGATGCGTATCTAGAGCAAGTGGCTGTGCCGGGGTGACGGCGCGGCGCGGCCATGTTATGAGCGCCTAAAGATGAACGGGCGGCCGAGGCGCCGCCCGAAACGCATTTGATGCACGATGACCCTGACAATCGACACCTCGACCCCCGAAAGCCGCGCGCTTCTGCGCCCTGATCTTCAGCCGGAAAAGAAGCCGCTGATCGGCCTTTTGCGTGAGGAGCTGGCAGACGCGCTTATCTCGATCGGCGTGCCGGAGCGGCAAGTCAACATGCGCGTGCGCCAGCTTTGGCACTGGTTATACGTGCGCGGCGTCTCCGATTTCTCGAAGATGTTCAACATCTCCAAGGATCTGCGAGCTGCGCTCGACGAGCATTTCACTATCGCCCGGCCGGAGATCGTGGAAGAGCAGATCTCGCAGGATGGCACGCGCAAATGGCTCCTGCGCTTTCCACCAAGAGGCGCCGGGCGCCCGGTGGAAGTCGAAACCGTCTACATCCCCGAGGAGGATCGCGGAACGCTCTGCATTTCCTCGCAGGTCGGCTGCACGCTCACCTGCTCCTTCTGCCACACCGGCACGCAGAAGATGGTGCGCAACCTGACGGCTGGCGAGATTCTCGACCAGCTTCTTATCGCCCGCGACCGTCTGGGCGACTTCCCCGATGCCGATACGCCCGATGGTGCCATCGTTCCGGCGGAAGGCCGCAAGGTCACCAATATCGTCATGATGGGAATGGGCGAGCCGCTCTACAATTTCGAGAACGTGAAGCAGGCGCTCCTCGTCGCCTCGGATGGCGAAGGATTATCGCTGTCGAAGCGCCGCATCACGCTTTCGACATCCGGCGTCGTTCCCGAAATCTATCGAACGGGCGCCGAGATCGGCGTAATGCTGGCGATCTCGCTGCATGCGGTGCGCGACGAGCTCCGCAACGAGCTTGTTCCAATCAACAAGAAATACCCGTTGAAGGAGCTGCTCGACGCCTGCCGGGCCTATCCCGGGCTGTCGAACGCCCGCCGCATCACCTTCGAATATGTCATGCTCAAAGACGTCAACGACTCTCTCGACGACGCGCGCGAGCTGGTGCGGCTTCTGAAGGGCATACCGGCCAAGATCAATCTCATCCCCTTCAATCCCTGGCCCGGCAGCAGCTATGAGTGCTCCGACTGGGAGCAGATCGAGAAGTTCGCCGAATTCGTCAACCGCGCCGGCTATGCCTCGCCTATCCGCACGCCGCGCGGCCGTGATATTCTCGCCGCCTGCGGGCAGTTGAAGTCGCAGTCGGAACGCATGAAGAAGACCGAGCGGCTGAAGCTTGAAGCGATGATGATTGCGGGGCATGGTGAGGCTTGAGGCCTCACCACCCCTCTACCGCGCCTGCGCGGTAAGGATCTTCAGCGCAAAGGCCGAAAAAACGCCCGCGAACAGGTAATCCACCACCCGCGTGACGCGGGGATTTTTCTGCAGGATCCCCGCGAATTTGTCCGCTGCGATCACGATCGGCACCGTGACCGGTAGCGACAGAGGGATGAAGAGAACGCCGAGAAAAAACAATTTGCCCGGCGCATGAGGGTCGCTCGCCGAGACGAATTGCGGCAGGAATGTCATGAAGAAGATGACGATCTTCGGGTTGAGCAAATCGATACCGAGACCGGTCAACCAATTCCTGAACAATGACGCTTGTTTGCTGGCCTTCAGCTCGGGATTGAAGGCCGAGCCATAGCGGATCGCTTGATAGGCAAGCCAGACGAGATAGACAGCTCCGAATATCTTCAGAAGCCAGAATATCTTCGGTGAAGCCACGAGCAAGGCGGAGAGGCCGACCGCAACCAGGGTGGCATGGATTACGATCCCCGTCATCGCTCCCAACATGCAGGCGAAACCGGCGCCCCTGCCCTGCGAAAGAGCGCGGCTGACGAACAGCGTCATATCCGGCCCGGGCGTGATGGCGAGTACGAAAACCGCCACCGCAAATTGCAGGATGGTGATGAGATCGGGGACGAAATCCATGAGTGGGCACTCTGCTGACTGGTAGCCGGAACCTAACCCGAGCTTGAAGATCGAGCCAAGGCCAAATTGCTAGACCAACAGCGTTGAATTATCTCACCCGGCCAGCCATCCAGACGCGAAGAGCGCGCAAATCGTCACTTAGATGCACGCAATCGGCCAGGCAGCCGAGCTTCAGGAAACCGCGCTCTTTCTCGCCCCCCAGATATGCCGCTGGATAGGCCGAGGCCATCCTGAGGGACTCCTCGACCGAGAGTTCCAGCTTCTGCACGCCAAAACGGACCCCGGACGCCATGTCGAGGTCCGAACCTGCCAGCGTTCCGTTCTCCAGCACGAGCTTGGAGCAGACCTCGCCGGGTTCGCGGTGCACCACACGTCCGTTCAGTTCAAAGCTGTCGTCCTCGCTCCCCACCAGCGACATGGCGTCGGTGACGTGGAAGAGTCTGCCCGGCCCTCGTTTGGCGCGCAGCGCAACGCGCAGTGCGGTCGGGTCGGCATGATGTCCATCAGCAATGATCCCACCCCAGACATCGCCTGCGTCGAGCGCCGCTCCCACCAGCCCCGGGGCGCGGTGAGACAGCGCGCTCATGGCATTATAGAGATGGGTGATTCCCCGCGCGCCGGCATTGAACAGGCGCGTTGCTTCATCGCTCGTGCAATCCGTATGCCCGAGGCTGACGATCACACCCGCCTTTGTGAGCCGCTCCACCTGCATCGGCGTGACCTGTTCGGCAGCCACGGTCACGTGCAGCACGGGCATCTCGCCCGCAGCGCGGCAGAGCAGGTCGAGATCCTCCTCATCCATCGGACGCATGAGTTCGGCCAGATGGGCACCTCGCCGCGCGGGGGCAAGATGCGGACCCTCAAGATGGATGCCGAGAACGCCTTCATCCGCCTTGGCAGCCTCGATTGCCGCTTCGACGGCCAATCGTGTAACCTCACTCGTATCGGTGATGAGCGTCGGAAGCAGTGCAGTCGTTCCGTACTTCCGGTGTGCCCGCGCGATGACGAAGAAGGTTTCCGGCGAGGGATCGTGGTTGAGAAGACGCCCGCCGCCGCCATTTACCTGAACATCTATAAAGCCGGGCGCGAGAATCCCCCCGTCGAGCTTCGTAACATCGCTTGCGCCGAAAACCTCCGCCTCCGGCACGATGGCCTTCACACGCCCGTTCTCGGCTATCAGTGCATGGCCATCAAAAAACCGCTCTCCATCGAAGATGCGGGCTCCGGTGAGGATGGTGCCTTCCATCATATCGTCTCCGTCACCTTCTTGAGCTTGTCGGGCGTATCCGGGTTGAACCCGCGCTCCCGTGCAAGCCGCTCGACGAGACGGTAGTAGGAAGCAAGCGCCGCCAGCGGATCGAGCTGGCCATATCCGGTGGAAGGCACCGCGATCGTATCCTGGCCGAGGGGCCGCGAAGAGAAAGCAACGATCCGCGCACCCATGCCCCGCAGCTTGTCCATGACGGCGATGCTCGAGGACAAGGCCTCGTCCTCGGGCGCAAAGGCGAGGATCGGGAAATCCTCCTCCACAAGCTGCATCGGCCCGTGCATAAGCTCAGCCAGGGAAAACGCTTCGGCGTGCAATTTGGCCGTTTCCTTGGCTTTCAGCGCCGCCTCAAGCGCGATGGCAAAGCCCGGACCGCGGCCGCCGGTGAAGAGCGACTGCGCCTTGACGAGAAGCGGAAGGGCAGGTTCGTAATCCGCTCCACCCGCGGTCTCGAGCGCCTCCGGCAGCCGCGAAAGCCCCGAAGCGAGCGCCTTGCTCCCCGAGGCCGCCTGCGTCACCGCAGCCAGCGCTGCTGCCGAAGCGATGAAGCTTTTCGTCGCGGCCACGCTCTTCTCTTCGCCGGCATGGATCGGCAGCACGATATCGGCGGCGCGTGCAAGCGGGCTTTCTGCGACATTGACGATTGCCACCGTCAAAGCGCCACCGCGTTTGGCCTCTTCCTGCACGGCAATGATGTCCGGGCTCGCGCCCGACTGGGAAACCGTGATGTGCAGCCCGCCGGGTATGCGGAGGGAAGCACGGTAGACGGAAGCGACGGACGGTCCGATGGAGGCCACCGGGATGCCGCAGGAGATCTCGAAGAGATATTTGAAGAAACTGACGGCGTGATCGGATGAGCCGCGTGCCGCAACGGTGACGACAGGCGGCTGCCGCTCGCCGATAAGCCGCCCGATCTCGGCGAAGGTCTTTTCCTCACGCTGAAGAAGCCTGTCCACGGCCCCCGCCGCCTCGCCCGTTTCCAGGAACATCAGCGATCGTTCACTCACTGCTTCGTCTCCATTTACGTCTTGTCATTCTTCATTCCGAGCACTGCGTGAAGATCGCCGCCATGTTGCTCCAGCGCCGCTTCCGCCGCGTATAGTTCCATCCCCCTGAGGACCAGCACGGCTGGCTTGAGGCGATAGCCGGTCTTTTCGAGAACCGCCACGGCGACTTCCCTGCTGACCCCGGAAACCTCCGTAAGGATCGTCACCGCGCGCCGCCGCAGCTTGTCGTTCGAAGCCCTCATATCGATCATTTGGCCAAGAAAAACCTTGCCAAGCCGCATCATGAGAGCGGTGGAGAGCAGGTTCAGCGCGATTTTTTGGCTCGTTCCGGCTGCAAGGCGGGTCGAACCGGCAACCACCTCCGGCCCTGTGTCGAGCAGGACGCCGATTTCCGCTCTTCCAAGCAGCGGCGCACCCGGATTGTTGGCAAAGCCAATCGTAAGGGCGCCGCGCTTGCGCGCAGCCTCCACGGCAGCCAGCGTGAAGGGCGTCGTCCCGCTCGCCGCAAGCGCAAGGACCACATCGTCGGGCCCGCAATCGGCCTTCTCGATGGCGCTGGCTGCAGAGTGAATGTCGTCCTCGGCAGCCTCCGCTCCACTCGCAAAGCCCATGCCCCCGGCAAGAACCAGTACCAGCCGCTCTTCCGGCCAACTGAAGGTGGGCCCGAGCTCTAGCCCGTCGAGGACCGCCAGCCTGCCCGACGTCCCGGCGCCCACATAGAAAAGCCGTCCGTTGGGGCCGCGCAGACGACCGACCATCCCCGCCAATGCTTCCTCCAAAGCCGGAAATGCGGATGAAACGGCGGAGAATGCCGATTTCTGTCCCTCCAAAAGGACGCGCAGCATCTCGTCATCGGGCGCAAGCCCCAGATCGCGGTACCGATCGCTCGTGCTTTCCGTGCGCATGCTCAAGTGGTTTTCACCTGGATAAGAACCAATATAATACCAATGCACCATCGAAATGTTCCGGTCAAATAACGCAGCGAAAACATCGAGCCTCAACAGCAGAAAGGCGCTTTTGCGCCCCCGCTGATCAAGTGCGCGTTATCCCACCCGAAGATCAATGCACCTTGCTGGTGACAGGGCTGTGAAGCGGCTTGAGGTCCGCCACGCCCATGTGCATGCTGCGCCCTCTCCGCTAACGAAAGAGGGCGATATGGAGCCTGTGTGGGCGGTCGGTCTGATGACCGGCACTGTACTCGACGGAAATATTGACATCGCCATGATCCGCACCGACGGGGAGAAGGTGCACGAGTTTGGCCCGTACAAGCTTGCGCCATACCCGCCGGAGCTGCCGCCCCTTCTTGTCCGCACGCTGGAGGAGGCCGGCAGGTGGCGTTTCCAGGGGGAGGAGCCAGCCATTTTCCGTGAAGCCGAAGCCGCGCTGACGCGCGCGCAGGCTTTCGCGGTGAATGACTTCCTGAGGGAGAACGGCCTTTCGGCGGAGGAGATCGCGGGAATTGGTTTTCACGGACAGACCGTGCTGCATATCCCGCCGGACGGAGGCAGGCGAGGCCACACGCGCCAGTTGGGCGATGGTCCGCTCATGGCAGGGATCACCGGCATCAACGTGATTTATGATTTCCGCTCTGCGGATGTGGAAGCGGGTGGGCAAGGCGCGCCCCTTGTGCCGGTCTATCATCGCGCGCTCCTCGAAAGGATCGGTGGCGGCCCTGAAACGGCCATGCTCAATCTCGGGGGCGTCGGCAACATAACCTGGTGCGACGGCGATGAGATGGCCGCCTTCGATACCGGCCCTGCCAACGCACCGGTCAACGACTGGATCAAGCGCCACGGTCGGGGAGATTTCGACATTGACGGGCTGATCGCCCGCTCCGGAACGGTAGATGAGGCGCGGCTCTCCCGCCTCCTCGATCATCCCTATTTCGGCGCTCCCTATCCGAAATCGCTCGACCGGAATTCGTTCACCGCCGATATGGCCGAAGGGCTTTCTATCGAAGACGGAGCGGCAACGCTGACGGCCTTCGCGGCGGCGGCAGTCGGGCGAGCACTCGACGGCTTGCCAAAGCGTCCGACCCGGCTCCTGGTCTGCGGCGGCGGCCGCAGGAATCCCTCGCTCATGGCGGAGCTGCGCCACCGCGCCGGCGTGGAGGTGCTGCAGGTCGACCAGTCCGGCATGCGTGGGGATGCGATCGAGGCCGAATGCTTCGCCTATCTCGCCATGCGGAGCTTGCGCGGGCTGCCCATCAGCTTTCCGCAGACCACCGGCGCACCAAGGCCCCTGACCGGCGGCAGGCTCGCGGCTCCTCCATCCGGAGGTACAGCCTGAAGTTTGTGCCGATGCGCCCTTCTCCATCTGGACGAACCATCGTTTCATCCCTTAAAGGAATCCGTTATGGCCGCGGAGTTCCGGGCAATAGAGACTGCCGGGAGGGTTGTCCGGCGGGAACAACGATCAGGCAACAACAATCTAGGGAGCGACTTATGAGAAAAATCCTTCTGCTTGCAGCGGCAAGCCTCGCGCTTTCCACTGCAGCCTACGCTCAGACCGTGAAAGTGTCGGTCACGGCGATCGTCGAGCATCCCGCGCTGGACGCGGTTCGCGACGGTGTGCGTGACGGGCTGGGGGAGGCTGGCTACAAGGAAGGTGAAAACCTCGAATTCACCTATGAATCGGCTCAGGGCAACACCGCGACGGCAGCGCAGATCGCCCGTGAATTCGTGGGCAACAATCCGAATGTGATCGTTCCCATTTCCACCCCGTCGGCGCAGGCGGTGGCGGCAGCCACGCGCGAAATCCCGATCGTTTTTTCGGCGGTGACCGATCCGGTTGCAGCCGGCCTCGTGAAATCGAATGATGAGCCGGGCGCCAATGTCACGGGCGTTTCCGACCTTTCTCCGATCGCCGATCATGTCGCGCTGATCAAGGAACTGGTGCCGGACGTCAAGAGCATCGGCTTCGTCTATAATCCCGGGGAAGCCAATTCCGTGGTGCTTCTCAATCTCTTCAAGGAAGCTGCCGAGGCACAAGGGGTCTCCGTCGTCGAGGCGCCCGCTAACAAATCGGCGGACGTGCAGGCGGCAGCCCGTAGCGCGGTCGGCAAGGTGCAGGCCCTCTATGTGCCGACTGACAACACCATTGTCTCGGCCCTTGAATCACTGATCCGCGTGGCCGAGGAAAACGACATCCCGCTGATCTCGGGCGACACGGATTCGGTCGAGCGCGGCGCGCTCGCTTCCGTCGGCTTCAACTATTACGAGGTCGGCAAGGAAACCGCGGAGGTTGTGGTCCGCATCCTGAAAGGCGAGGAGCCGGCCAAGATCCCGGTTACCTTCGCTTCAGGCACCAATCTCGTCGTCAACCGCAAGGCGGCTGAAGGCATGGGCGTGGAGCTGCCGCAGGCGGTGATCGACCGCGCCTCCAAGGTCATCGAATAACCGATCGAACGGCCCCGTCTTCCAAGGCGGGGCCGTTTTTGCATGTATTTTTTCGCGCTTCGCATTTTTTGCTTGCACTTGCCGGTGCTTCGCGCCACCCGGAACCACAAGTGCTGATTGTTTATCAGGGTTGCTCGTCTTGATGTCTGCCATCGCCTTCTGGGGAGCCGTTGAGCTTGGTCTGGTCTATGGCTTCGTCGCCCTCGGCGTATTCCTAGCCTTCCGTGTTCTCGATTTTCCCGACCTCACCGTCGACGGATCGTTCCCGCTCGGTGCCGCAACGGCGGCAGTTGCTATCACCGCCGGCTGGAATCCGTGGCTGGCGTGCCTGATCGCCGCCCTTAGCGGCGCCGCCTGCGGGTTGGTGACGGCCTTCCTCAACGTCCGTTTCGGCATCCTCAACCTGCTTGCCTCGATCCTCACCATGATTGCGCTCTTTTCGGTCAATCTGCGTGTCATGGGGCGGCCGAACATGGCGGTTCTCAATCAGGATACGGTGATCACGCCCTTCTATGATCTCGGCCTGCCGGATCACCTTGTCCGCCCGGCTATACTCGCGGTGCTCATCCTGATCGCGGTCCTTTTGCTGGCGCGTTTCCTCAGCAGCGATTTCGGGCTGGCGATGCGGGCGGCAGGCGCCAACCCGCGCATGGCCCGCGCCAATGGCGTCGATGTCGGTGGTCAGATTTACGTGGGCATGGCGCTTTCCAACGCGCTCACGGGGCTCGGCGGCGCCCTCTTCGCCCAGATCTCGGGCTTTGCCGACGTGACCTCCGGCGTTGGCACCATCGTCGTCGGCCTCGCTTCCGTAATCGTGGGCGAGACCCTGTTCCGCAGCCGCTCCATGCTGATCGCCCTTTTCGCCTGCGTCATCGGTTCGGTCATTTACCGTGTGGCGGTGCAGCTCGCGCTCTCGGCGGATCTCCTCTACCTCAATCCGTCCGATCTTAATCTGGTGACGGCGGTGCTGGTGGCGCTCGCTCTCATCCTGCCCAAGCTGCGCGCTGGAAAGAGGGTCGCGCGATGATCTCCGTCAAGGACCTGCACGTCACCTTCAACCCCGGTACTCCGCTTGAAAGGCGCGCGATCGCCGGTATCGATCTCACCCTCAACGAGGCCGAGTTCGTGACCGTGATCGGCTCGAACGGGGCAGGGAAATCGACGCTTTTGGCGGCGATCGCGGGCGATGTCGCCCCCCGCAGCGGCAACATCGAGATCGGTGGCCGCGACGTTACCCGGGAGCAGCCTGCCAAGCGGGCGCGCCGCGTTGCCCGCGTGTTCCAGGATCCCCTTGCCGGCTCTTGTGCCGATCTTTCCATCGAGGAGAATCTCGCGCTTGCATGGATGCGCGGAGCGAGGCGCGGCCTGGGTTCCGCGCTCACGGTGGACCGGCGCGGTGAACTGCGCGAGAAGGTGGCCGAGCTTGGCCTGAACCTTGAGAACCGGATGGCCGACCGCATGGGGCTGTTGTCAGGCGGCCAACGGCAGGCGCTTTCGCTCGTGATGGCCACTTTGGCAAAGGCCGAGGTCCTGCTGCTCGATGAGCATACGGCCGCTCTCGATCCGGGAATGGCCGAGTTCGTTGCCGAACTGACGCAGCGTCTCGTCACATCCCATCGCCTGACAACGCTGATGGTCACCCACTCCATGCGCCAGGCGCTCGATCTCGGGACACGCACCATCATGCTGCATGAAGGCCGGGTTGTCCTCGATATCGCCGGCGAACGCCGCAAGAACATGACGGTCGACGGTCTCGTTGAAATGTTCCGCCGCGTGCGCGGCGGCGCGGAGTTGGACGACGACTCCCTTCGCATCGGCTGAGGGAGGCGATCAAGCGGGCAGTCTAGCCCGCCTATCAGCCAGGTTCGAAGAGCTCCGGACCTACCGGTCGACGTTTTCTCCACTGCAGAGGCATGGGGCCGCCTGCCATCGACAGGCTTCCGCTCAACACAACAAAACCTTTGAAGATGGCCCGCCGAGCGCTCAGCTCCGACCAAGTTAATCGAAGCGGCTGCCGATGAGGCGGCTCCAGTGTTCGCCCGCGATGCCGTTCAGGAAGGCCCTTCCCTCCTGCAACGCAGCGAGCACCTCGGGATCCCGTGCGTGGACCACTGTCGAGGCAAGATGCGTGAAGGCGACGCGCCGGCCCAGCATGGCTTCGAGGAGGGCCGGCTGGGTACGTCCCCTCAGTCCTGCCAAGCCCTTGTCTGCCGAATGTGCGAACATCGCGTCCACCACGGCGCCCGCATGGCCGGGCAAGTGGAGCACCTGCAACACGCGCCCGATCCCGCCGGGAGCAGCGTGATAGAGAAACGCCCCCAGCGTCTTGCCTGTCTTGGCATCCACCCTGCAAAAGCGGGCGGGGCCGAACTCCTCCTTGCGCTCCGCGTCGCGCAGGATCTCTTCCAGCTGGTGAGAGGCCCAATTCGGTCGCAGGTCGAATTGGGTGGTCAGGGCGGGAACCAAACCTGCGAACTCGTCCGGCTCGATTTCCGTTACGCTCAGCGCACTAGCCCGCCTCCAGCCCCTGGGCACACCCGACCAGCGTAGCGCGTCCGGCGCCATCCGACTGTTCAGCCGGCGATCCGCCGCAAGCGCCAGCGCCGAAAACAAGCGCGCGGCACCAACCTTGCCGGACAGGAGCTGGGTCGCAAAGGAAAGCGGCTGGATGACGCGTATCCAGTCCAGGCTGTATGCCGGAAGCTGGATGCCGCGGAGCCTCGTCCACATATTGGCCGAGACTTCGCTTGCGGTCTCGCTGAAGGAAAGGTCCTGCGGCCCGGCGAGGAACGCCTTGAGGAGCCGCGCGCCTGCCATGGGATCGGTGTCCCGGTCTTCTACCATCAGCGAGCCGCAGATGGCCGCGCGCAACGGCTTGCCTTCGAGCACCATCGGCAGAGGCGTCACACCCACGAAGCCAGAGATGCTGCCATCACTCCTTATGTGAACGAGCGGATTGATTTCCGGGTCCCGCCCAGGAAAATCAAGATAGAGCCGCCTCAGATAGGCCGCGAGCGAAGCGGGGGGCTTCTGCCGGGGATCGCGGAAAATGCGCTGGAACAGACCCGCCACCGCCGAAATATCGGTGTCCTCCAGCGGGCGGATTGCGGTCATGGCTCCTGCTTCCTGCGTGCGATCGCGACGCGGGGCTTGCCTGCCTCGTCGCTGGCGAAGCGGGGCTCTTCGTAAATTCCGGCGCGTTTCAGAAGGATTGCGACCTGGCGCTCCTGCCCTTCACCGAATTCGAAAGCGAGCCAACCGCCGCGCTTGAGGAAAGCGGCCGCCTCGCGAACCAGCCGCTGGTGGATCGAGAGGCCATATGGGCCACCGTCGAAAGCTTCCCTCGGCTCGTTCTCCAGAAGATGAGCGCGATCTGTCTCCAGGCGCGACGTGGAAATGTATGGCGGGTTGCTGACGATGACATCCACCCGGCCCTCCAGTTCCTCGCCCGCCAGCCCGGAAAACAGATCGCCCTGGACCACCTTCACGCGTTCGAGAAGACCGAGGCGCTCGGCGTTTCGCCGCGCAAGCCTCACCGTGCTTTCGGTGAGGTCCGAAGCCCAGACCTGCGCATCGGGCACAGCACTCGCGATCGCGAGCGCCAGATTGCCCGACCCGCAACACATATCGATGACCACGGGATTGCCCTCGATCTCCTGCAGCAGCTCGACGGCGTTCCGGCCCAAAAGCTCGGTTTCCTCTCGCGGCACCAGCACATCGGGCGAAATTTCAAGATCCAGTCCCATGAAGCGTGCAGATCGTGCAGATCCGCGAGCCGCTTCGGTGTTCGCTGGTTTCGCCATGTAAATGCGCCTCCCCGTATCGTGCTGGCGGATATAGCCCACAGAGGTAAATGGAGCTTGAAGCCTCGCGATGGGCCGCCAATCACGTTAACCCTGCTGTTATCCGGCTGGGTACCAAAGCCGAGAAATAAGGTATATGAGGGCCGCAGCCTGCCCTCTTGCGAATGCGACCAGGACGGGCTGGCACCTGTGTGCGGGGTTTAATGTTCGGTTTCAGGCAGATCACGGGCGATTTCAGATCCGCCTTTGACAAGCTCGTTGCCTACGCGGCATCGGGCGGAAGCCTCATCATCAGCTCGGCCGCGCAGCTCATCACCTTCGCCGTCTTGGCCAGATCCCTTGGCGTGCACGAATTCAGCCTTTTCGTAGGCATCACCGCAATCTCCAGCGTCGCGCTACACCTGTGCGGCCTCGGAGCCATGGAAAGCCTCGTTCGCCGCGTGGCGCGCGACGGGTCCACCTATCCGGTCCTGCTCGGCCATAACCTGATCCTGACGGGGATCACCGGGGCGATCCTCGTCGCGGCTGGCGCGATCACGCTCCCGTTCCTGTTCGAGCTTTCCGCAAATCCGGCCCTGAACGCGCTCCTGATCGGCGCCATGCTGGTCACCAACATCGTTCTCGTACGCCTGATCGTGCTGACCGAGCAGACATTCATCGGGCGCAGTGAATTCGGGACCGCCAACAAGGTCGTGGTTGGATTTGCCGTCGCACGGACGATCGCCGCGGTGCTGGCCTGCTTTGCCTTCGGCGTGTCGACCACGGCCGAATGGACCATATGGCAGTTCGCCTGCCACGTTCTTGTCGCTCTCGTCTGTTTCCGCATGCTATTGCGGCTCGGTTCTCCAGAGTTCCGCATCGTGCGGGAAGAGATCATGAACGGCATCTATTTCTGCGTGCCCTTCATATTGCGCGCGGCACGGCAGAACGTCGACCTCATGGTTCTGAGCCTCGTTTCGACGCCGGAAATCGTATCGAGCTACAGTGTAGCCCGCCGCATGATCGAAAGCAGCTATCTTTCGGTCGAAGCCCTCAACCGCCTGATCTATCCCGGTTCGGCGAGGGCCAGCGCGGAAGGACTGCACCACATCGCCGAACGCGTGAAGAAGGTGCTCGCCGCCGCGATATTGATCTCGGTCGCGGCGGCTGTCGCCGTATTCATCATCGCACCCGTTCTGCCCTACCTCTTCGGGCACGACTATGTCTCCCTGGTCTCATTCGTGCGCAAACTCAGCTGGGTGGTGATCTTGCTGGCGATCTGGTCGGTCGCGGTGGAGGCCCTTGGCGCTGCCGGGAACCATGCCTATCGCGGAACGGTGATGTCGCTCGGCAGCCTCTTAGGATGCGCGATTACAGCATGGGCCACCTGGTACGATCCTCCGGCCGGCACGATCATCTCGTTCTATGTCATCGAGTTCGGCATGGTCATCGCCTCCTGGGCCGTCCTGGCGCGGGCCATACGAAAAAGCAGGGGCGGTTCCACCGGAGCGCAGCTGCTGAAGGGGGCTCAGCCGTGAACGCACTGGAGCTGCATGGAAACGGCGCGGTGCCAAATGCGAGCATTCCCTCGGATCGAGGGGAGGCAAACGCAGATGCAACCAACCGGCGCGGACGCGTACGTCCGATGGAGCGCGCCGATATCGCCGCCATCAGCAAGCTCTTCAACTGCATCTTCCGGAACGACGATCGGGAAGGCAGCCCGGAATTTCACAGTTATCTGGACACCGCCTTCTTCTCGAGCCCGCTCTACGCGCCCGAATATGGCAGCATCCTCCATGAGAATTCGGCTGGCCGCATCGACAGCGCGGTCCTTTCCGTACCCATGCAGTTCTGGGTCGGCGAACGCAAGCTGACGGGAAGGCTGCTCTGCGCCTTCATGGCAGATGGAAAGCCCGGCGCGATCGGCGCTGCACATCTTGCGCGGACCCTGCGCGCCAAGCGCCAGGATTTCATTTTTTCCGACAATGCTTCACCCGTGAGCGCCGACCATTGGGAGGCCGGAGGCGGCCACATCCTGCCGATCCAAAGCCTGGAGTGGCGTCGGGTCTTGCGACCTTTCGCCAGCGCAGCCGAACGCCTCTGCGCCGTCATGCCGGCTTTGCGGCCCACCCCCTTCAAGCTGTTCGCAGGCCCTTTGGACGGTCTGGCACGGCGGCTCGTCGCCTCCTTTACGCCCACGGCGGAGAGCGGCTATCGCGTGGAGCCGGCAAGCTTCGAAGAGTTCAGGCAGCAGGCGGAAATCCTCCTGAAGCGCTTTTCGGTTCGCCCGGTCTGGTCCGCCGAGGAATTCTCCTGGCTAATCTCGCTTGCGGGAAAGAATACCGCTTGCGGGTCGCTGAACTGCCGAAAGATCCTCGACCGTAACGGCGAAACCGTTGGCCTGGTGCTTTATTTTGGCCAACCGAAGCGCATTGCACGCGTTCTCAATGTGATCTGCCTGGAGGGACGGGAGCGGCAAGTCATCGAGCAAATGCTCGCCTTTTTCGACAGCGAAGGCTATTGCGAGGCAAGAGGCACCGCACAGCCCTTCCTCATGAAGGCCCTCATGCGTCAAAGGCAGTTGACCTTCAAACATTCCGGGTATTTCTGCTTCGCCACGCGTTATTCCGAAATCGTGACGGCCGCACTTAACGACGATATCTATGTCGGCGGTCTCGCTTCGGAGCGGTGGAGCAATCTGGTGGCCGGCTTCTGATCACGTCGCCCAGGAAGGCGAATGCGCTCTTCCGAAACATGGTTTAAGACGTGATAAACGATACCGTGATAAATTTTACGGAAGTTCACCCGAAGTTGCAGCTTCCGGCCGAGTAAGGGGCCCCTGGGCAGGTAAGGCATGTACGAAGTAGCAAAACCGCCTCGCGGACCGAGGAGGCCAGGCGAAGCTGAGGCCGCAAAGACGCCTACGCGCGGCTCGCTCCTGAACATGCTTCCCAGCAGTGCACCGGTCACCGAGCCGGTTGAGGATCCCGCGCCACCGCAACGGCCCTCTGATCTGCCCCCTCAGCGAGCGGCCGAAGCGCCGCGTGTTTCCGACTATATGGCAAGACTGCACCAGCTCACGCCTGACGATGTGGTCTCCTGGCTCAACAGAGGGAAGTATCTCATCGCCTTGATGGTGCTCGCAGGCGTGGCTGCCGCTTTCATCTACGCCATCACCGCCAGCCCTCGATACACCGTCTACACAGACATCATGGTGGACCCGTCGAACCTGCAGGTGGTCGATGACGACGTGTTCGCCAACACGCCCCAGCGCGATACGCAGCTGCTCGAGGCGGAAAGCAAGCTGAGGGTCCTCACCTCACGCAATGTGCTCGAGCGCGTCATCGATCAACTGCGCCTGACGGAAGACCCTGAATTCGTGAAGCCCGGCCTGCTTGACCCCATCAAGGAGCTTTTTTCCGGTCGGCCCGACGAAGGGGATCGGAAGCTTGGCGTGTTGCGAGCGCTTTCCGAGCGCGTGGAGGCGCGCCGTGAGGAGCGATCCTATGTCGTCGTTCTAAGCGTGTGGACCGACGATCCATACAAGTCGGTCGAAATCTCCAATGCGATCGTGGATGCTTTCGAGACCGAGCTGTTCGAATCCGCGTCACGGAGTGCCGGACGCGTCGTATCGAGCATCACGCAGCGACTCGACGAACTGCGGACCAGCGTCACGCAGGCCGAAGCGCGGGTTGAAGAATTCAAGCGGGAGCACGGGCTGCAGTCGAGCGGCGACAATCTCGCGAGCGCCCGCCGTTCCGGAGAATTGGACACTCAGGTACTCGCGGCTCAACAGCGCCAGATCCAGCTGGATAGCCGCTATCGCGAACTGCAGAGGGCGCTGAATGAACGCAGTTCGGCAACGTTGCCCGGCTTTCAATCGGACACTCTGACCACGCTGCGCGCCCAATACAACCAGCTTCAGCAGCAGTTGCAGGCGCTGTCGCTCACCTATCTTGACCGGCATCCGCGCCTGCAGGCGATCAGGACCGAGATTGCAGCGGTGGAACGAGCGATCGCCTCCGAGGCACAACGCATCGTCAACGCCGCAAAATTGGAAGCCGATCAGGCAACCATGGTGCTGAACGAGTTGCGCCAAAAGGCCCAGGCCGAGGAAAACGTCGTCTTCCAGGACAACAGCGCCCTGGTGACCCTTCGCGAACTGGAGCGGGATGCGCGGGCCAAGGCTGCTCTCTACGAAACCTTCCTTTCGCGCAGCCAGGAAATCACCGAGCGGCAGCAGATCGACACCAGCAACATCCGCGTGATCTCACGGGCGGTGCCGCCAACCTCGCGAAGCTGGCCGCCCCGCACCATGATCCTAATGGCTGCGGGCGCTTTCGGCGGGCTCTTTATTGGCCTTGGATTGGCGCTGGCTCTTGGCCTCCTGAACTATCTGCGCCTACCACATAGGCCGGCCACATGACGCAGGGGCCCCTCCAATGCAGACCGCCGAGCTGAGCGCCGTCGATCTGCCGGAAAGGGCGGCCAACACAGCAGCACGTACGGTGCTGTTCATGGCGCTGTTCCTGTTCTTCTGGATTTCTCTCAACCCGTTCGTGGATCTGACCGGTGAGGCCGTGCTCGATCCTTCGGCGGGAAATTCAAATAGGCTAAATCAGATCGTCTCCCTCGGGCTGTCAGGCCTGATCCTGCTCTTCGGATTGTTCCACGCGCTGCGAAATCAGATCCTCCAGCCGCGTCTTGTCCTCATTCCCCTCTTCGCATGGTTTCTGTTCGTCTCGATCCTCTCGAACGAACCGATGCTCGGGATAAAGGGGGTTGTCCTGGCCGTCATCATGACGGTGAATGCCAGCATATATCTCTTGATTCCGGTATCGGAGCGGCACTTTGCGGTGATGCTTGCCCTGGGGACCCTGGCAGCGCTTCTGCTTTCCTATTACGGTGTGCTTTTCGAGCCTAATGTCTCCATTCACCAAGCCACCGAATTGCGCGAGCCGATGAATGCCGGGCTTTGGCGCGGCCACTTCCCGCACAAGAACAGTGCCGCGGCGGCTATGGTGATAGCTTCGTTCTTCGGGCTTTTCGTCATGGCCGCGTGGTCGCGCCTCCTGGGCGGCCTCATCGTGGTGATGGCGGTCTTCTTCCTGATCCATACGGGAGGAAAGACATCCAGCGCAATGCTTCCGGCCACTCTCATCGTGGCCTGGGCGTTCGAGCGTTTCCGCTTTCTGCGCGTGCCCATTGCGGTTGGCGGCGTCGCGCTGTTCAACTTGCTCGCTGTCGGGGCGGCTGTCATAGAGCCTTTCGGCGCGTTTCTCACCAATCTCGGGATTGACGCGACATTTACGAACCGCGCAGATATCTGGCGCTTTGCGTTCGGCGCGATTGCGGAAAACCCCATACTGGGCTACGGCTTTAAGGGGTTCTGGCAGACGGAAGAACTTGTCTACAGCGGCGGTTCGATCGAGACATGGGCGGTTGCGGCCGCCAACGGGCACAATTCGTTTCTCGACATCACGCTTATGACCGGTGTTCCGGGCTTGCTGCTGACGCTGATCTGGGTGCTCTTTCTTCCCCTTCGCGATATCGCTCGGGTGAAGCCGGAAGAGCAGCACTCGCCGCTGATGCGGCTTTATTTTCGCGTTTGGCTGTACACGCTTTTCAATGCCGGTCTCGAAAGCCTGTTCTTTGAAGGTGGCAACATGCTCTGGTTCACCTTCATGCTGGCGCTTTACGGATTTCGGCTTCAGGCTTCGGCCTCTACCCGGATAATCCATTCTCGGGCAACGGGGGGAACATAGGAAATGGTGGGGGGCGTCGCGGATACGGGCGAGCTGATCGATCGTGCGGTCAATCGCTTTCTTTGGAAAATGGGCAGCCGGGAGCGGGAGGTCGCGACAGACACGCCGCTCGTCACGTTCACCTTCGACGACGTGCCCGAGACCGCACTCACCAATGGCGCTCGGATTCTGGAACGATATGGCGCCCGCGGCACATTCTACATTTCCGGCGGCATAGCTTCGCATGTAGAGCCCGGCCGCAGGTTGATCTCGCCCGAAGGCTGCCGCGAACTCTCGATGCGAGGCCATGAAATCGGCTGCCACACCTTTGCCCACCGCAAGCTCAGGACGATCGGAAGCGGGCTTGAGGAAGACCTGGCCAGGAACGAAGCTTATTTGCGAGGAGCTGGCGTGGAGCAGCCGATCCGCAGCTTCTCCTATCCATTCAATGCCGCCTGGCCGTCAGCAAGACGGGTGCTTTCCTCCCGCTACGCCGCCTGCAGGGGGGCAGGCGAGGCGATCAACCGTGGCAGGGCGGACCACCTGATGTTGAAGGGAGTGGAAATCCGCCAGCCCGAGGAATATGCGCGGACCCTCACCGGCTGGATCGACAATGTGGCCGTCGAGCCGGGGTGGCTGATCTTCTTCACCCACGACATCGTGGAGACCCCCACGCCGTTCGGCTGCACGCCCGAGACCTTCGATCATCTGGTTTCCTACGCAATGTCGAAGAATTGCCGGATCGTCACCATGGGCGAAGCTGTTTCACTGCTTGGCTGGGAGGCCTGAACCGTGGCGCCACCGATCATGCGGACGGATGGGCCGCGCCTCCTGGCGATCAACAACTATTTCTACCGCCGCGGCGGAGCCGAAGCGGTCTTCTTCGACCATATGTCGCTCTTTGCCGAAATGGGCTGGGACGTCGTGCCGTTCGCGATGAAGCACGAGAAAAACGAACCGTCCAAATGGTCTGACTACTTCGTTTCGGAGATAGAATACGGCAATCAACAAGGCTTCGTTACAAAAGCGTTGGACGCTGCAAAGGTCATCTATTCGTTCGAGGCGCAGCGAAAGCTCGCGCAACTGATCGCGGCTGCCCCGCCCATGATCGCCCACGCCCACAATGTCTATCACCACCTGTCGCCCGCGATCTTCTCCACCTTAAAAAACGCCGGCGTTCCGGTCGTCATGACGGCGCATGACCTGAAGCTCGCCTGCCCCGCCTACAAGATGCTGCGGCAGGGCTCGATTTGCGAGCAGTGCAAAGGCGGCCACATCTACAAGGTCGCGCTCAATCGCTGCGTAAAGGATTCGGCTGCGGTCAGCGGGGTGGTGTTCATCGAAACGCTGGTCCACCGGCTTCTCGGTCTCTACCGCGACAAGATCGACCGTATCGTCGTGCCGAGCCGCTTCTACCGCGAGAAGCTCATCGAATGGGGATGGCCGCCGGAAAAGCTGGTTTACATTCCGAATTTCGTGGACGCCTCGCAAATGAAGGCCGACTGGATAGAGCAGGACTATTTCGTCTATGCTGGCCGGCTTGCGCCGGAAAAGGGCATCGCAACCTTGATCCGCGCGGCAGCGCTTGCAGGGCAAAAGCTGGTTATCGCCGGCACGGGCCCCGAGGAGAACGCGCTACGGGATCTCGCTCGCACGGTGAATGCCGACGTCATGTTCGCGGGCTATGTTTCGGGAGAAAATCTCCACAGGCTCATCGGCGAATCGAAGGCGCTGGTTCTACCGTCCGAATGGTATGAGAACGCACCGATCAGCATTCTGGAGGCCTATGCTCTCGGCCGCCCGGTGATCGGCTCCGCGATCGGCGGCATTCCGGAAATGATCAAGGAGGGAGAGACGGGGAGGATCGCAAAAGCTGGCTCGCCGGACGACCTCGCCCAGGCCTTGAACGAACTGGCATCGCTTTCGGCGGCTGACCGCACGGCTATGGGACGGCTAGGCAGGGCTTGGATCCAGGAAGAATTCTCTCCCCAGGCTTATAAGCGGCGGATGCTCGACCTCTATGCGACGCTGACACCATTGGACCTTGCGGCGGTAAGGCCTTATGGAACGTAAGCTCTAATTCGGCTTCGGTCATATCTTCATTATAGGTCATGGATAGTTTGGGGGCATCGTTTCGAAGTGGGACAGAAGCTGGTGGCAAAGATGCCGCCGCCGGCGCGAGTCTCCGCCTCGATGGGCAGGAGCACGCGGCCGATGACGGGGCGGCGCGGAACCCGTCAGAGGTCACAGGCCGCGTCACGATGCTCGGGCTACGCGGGATACCGAACGTCCAGGGCGGTGTCGAACGGCATGTGGAGATATTGGGCCGGGAACTGCTGCACCTGGGATGGGACGTCACCGTCATAGGGCGCCGGCAGTATCTGAAAGAGAAGAAACCGGTCGTCTGGGATGGCATCAAGGTGGTGCCGCTCTGGTCGCCGCGAAAGCAGGCGCTTGAAGCTGCCATCCATACCTTCCTGGGCGTCCTCTATTCAGCCTTCCGCCGTCCCGACATCCTGCATATTCACGCAATCGGGCCCTCGCTTGTGGTACCGCTTGCTCGACTCTTGCGCCTCAGGATCGTCGTGACCCATCACGGGTTCGATTATGATCGGCAGAAATGGGGCCGCTTCGCAAAAAAGATGCTGAAGCTTGGGGAAGCGCTCGGCATGAAATTCGCCAATAGGCGCATCGCCGTCGCGGCCGGTGTCGCAGACACGATGCAAAGCCGCTACGGCGTACCGGTGAGCTTCATCCCGAATGGGGTGGCGATCCACACCACCGAAGACGCGGCCGGCGCTCTTGCGCAATTCGGTCTGAACGAACAGGGCTATATCCTGACGGTTGCCCGGCTAGTGCCGGAGAAACGCCAGACCGACCTGATCGAGGCCTTCTCCAAGCTGAACCGGCCGGGCTACAGGCTGGTGATCGTTGGCGGCAGCGAGTTCGAGACGCCTTATTCCAAGAGATTGAAGGAAAGAGCCGCCGAGGTGCCCGGCGTTATCATGACCGGTTTCCAAACCGGGAACAATCTTGCAGCCCTGTTTGCAAATGCGGCTCTCTTTGTCCTGCCATCCAGCCACGAAGGGATGCCCATCGCTCTTCTGGAAGCGCTTGGCAATGGGCTGCCGGTCCTTGCCAGCGATATCTCCGCCAATCTGGAAGTGGGCCTTCCGCCCGAGGACTATTTCCCCCTTGGCGATACGGACGCGCTGGCTGCCGCCATCGACCGCAAACTCGCCCATCCCCATTCGCCGGAGGAACGACGCGAGAAGGCGCGAGAAATCGAAGAGCAATATGGATGGCCGTCCATTGCGGAGCGCACGGCACTCGTCTATCGCTCGCTGCTCCCGCACTGACACAACATCAGGTAGAAATGCGCGTAACGGAAGAAACACAGATCATCTCGGGCGGCTTCATGCGTCGGCGGCTGGCGCCGAAACTGCTCGATTGGGCACGCATGGCAGCGCCTTTCCTGATCCTGGCGATCATCCTCTATGCCACGCTCTCACCGCTGAACATGCGGCCGCGCACGCAATTTCCGGTTCATTTCGAGCACTTCGCCGCTTTCGCGGTGCTGGGGGCCCTTTATGCGATCGCTTTCCCCAGGCGCATTCTTCTCGTTCTGCTGGCCGTTGTTTTGGCTGCCGCCGGCCTTGAACTCCTGCAATTGACGCTCAGCGACCGCCATGCCCGGTTTGCGGACTTTGCCGTAAAGCTTGCCGGCGGGATTGGCGGCGTGACCGGCACATGGCTTCTCCTGCGCCTGCTTAACCAACGCCTGGCACGGAGATGGAATTGACGGTCAGTATCGTCATCAAGACCCTCAATGAGGAGAAGCGGATCGCCTCCACCATCGAGCATGCGCTCGCCGGCCTGCCCGCTGGCCAGGGAGAGGTGATCGTCGCCGATAGCGGGTCCACCGACCGGACGGCCGAGATCGTTTCGCAATATCCTGCCACAATGGTGCAGATCGTCGACCCCGCAAAGCCGAGTTGCGGCATTGGCGGCCAGCTCGGATTCCAATACGCCCATTATGATTTCGTCTGCCTTCTCGACGGTGACATGGATCTCGACCCAGGCTTTCTTGCCGAGGCGATCAAATATCTGCAGGACCATCCCGATGTGGCTGGGGTCACTGGCCATGTCCAGGAGATGAACCTTTCGAACCTGGAATTTTCCCGCCGGGTGACGAGGAACGCGCCAGAAAACCGTGTGGGCGAGATCGACCGCATGAATGGCGGCGGGCTTTACCGCCGTGCGGCGATTGAAAGTGTGGGCTATCTTACCGACCGCAATCTGCACGGTTATGAGGAGTTCGATCTCGGCATCCGTCTGCGCAGCGCCGGATGGCGTCTCGTTCGCCTCGACAGGCGCTTCGTGCAGCATTACGGCCACGTCGAAAATTCCTATCGCCTCCTCGTGAGGCGCTGGAAGAGCAAATATCTTTTCGGCATTGGAGAGTTGCTGCGTGCCGCCGCGGGCAAGCCTCACTTCACACGGCTCTTGAGGGAGCTGCCCGAGCTACGCCTCTGGGCGCTTGTGCTGGCTTGGATGGCCTTCTGCCTGGCGATCCTGATCTTTCTCCCCAACAAGCTCATGGCGCTCATAATCGTGCTTGCAACCTTTGTCTTCGCCGTGGCGGTCATGTCCTTGCGCAAGGGCGGCCTCGCCATGGGCCTTTACGTGGTGGTCGCCTGGCTTTTCCACGCGGCAGCGCTGCCCGTCGGCTTTCTCCGCGCGCGTGTCGATCCGAAGGCATGGGTGGAAAGCCGCAAGCTCGGCGAAGGCTGAATCCGCTTACGGCCAATCCCTGAGAGAAAGCGTTCAGGCGCCGGCTTCTTCCACCTTTTCCACCAGGAGCGGCGGGAGATGGAGATAGCGCGTCGCTTTGCGTTTGGCTGCGATGTCGGCCCACACACTCTGAACCTGCTCCTCGGTAAGTGCGGCCGCCGCGGCAACCGCGCTTGCCGGAACGCCGTGATTCAGTCCGTAGAGGCAGAGGTCCATGCGGTCGTAAGGCAGCGAGAAGTAGAACTCCTCCTGCGTGTGGGCGAGCGAATAGGTGTCGGTCGTCGGCGGGCGGCGGCGGATCTCCTCCGGCACACCGAGATATTCGGCGAGCTGATAGACCTGCGACTTGTAGAGGTGGGCGATCGGCTTCACATCAGCCGCGCCGTCGCCATTCTTGACGAAGAAGCCCTGGTCGTATTCCAGCCGGTTCGGCGTGCCTATGACGGCGAAGTTCAGCCGGTCGGCGTGATAATACTCGATCTGCTTGCGCGTGCGCTGCTTCATATTCGTGGCGGCGACGATGCCGAGATAGACCTCGGGCGTCATGCGGTGTCTGCTCTGGTTTCCTTCCGGGTCCTGCACGACAAGCCAGGAGATGTTGTAAGCAGCACCTTCAAGCGCATTGGCAATGACGATCTTGGACGCCCAGCCCGGACCATAATCCGGCACGAGCTTGCGGATGAAGCTGTCGCGCCGCTCGTAGCAACCCATCGCCTTCAGGCTTGGACCGATATCCTCGACAATGCCCTCGACGCCGAAGGTTTGCGTCAAGAGCTGCCCAAGGCGAAGGCTCTCGGGATCTGAGTCGTTCTCGGGCATGAAGAGGCAGCAGACATTCTGCGCGCCTACGGCCCGCACCGCGAGCGCGGTGGAAACGCTGGAATCGATACCGCCCGAGACGCCCAACACGAGCCCGCGCTTGCGCAGCGAGCGGAGCTGCCCGCGAAGCGCGGCGACGATCCGCTCCGTCTCGACGGCGGGATCGATTGTAAGCGTGGCGGCAGAGAAGGAAGGAAGTGCGTTCATGCGGCTGGCTCTATGCTTTCCGCCGCAAGCCTGCGGCTGACCTTGCCCGTATCGGTCTTAGGCAATTCTGAGACGAATTTCACGACCTTGGGCACCATGAAATCTTCCAGGTGCTGCGAACAGTGGCGGATAACCTCGCGCTCGGTGAGGGCCGGGTCCCTGGAGACCACCATGGCGGCAATGGCGTGGCCCAGCACCGGGTCCGCCACGCCGGCCACGACGGCCTCGGCGATGGAAGGATGGGTGTGCAGCACCGCCTCCACCTCCTTGGGTGCGACCTTCTCGCCACGCGTCTTGATGATGTCGTCCTTGCGGCCGACGAAATAGAGGAAGCCGTCAGCATCCGTGCGGAAAAGGTCCCCCGTATAGAGCACTTTTTCCCAAGGATTGAGGCCTGGGCGCAGCATTTTCGCGGTCGCCTCGTCATTGCGCCAGTAGCCCTGCATGACATGGGGGCCGCGGATGACGAGCTCGCCCACCTCGCCGGGAGGAAGCGGCTTGCCTTCGTCATCCACCACGAAGGCTTCGGTGTTGGGGATGGCGATGCCTACGGAATCCGGCCGTCGGTCGAGTTCCTCCGGCGGGAGGTAGGTGCAGCGCTTGCACTCGGTGAGCCCGTACATGGAATAGAGCTCGACCCCGGGGAAAAGCTCGCGCAGGCGCGCGATGTGCGGCGGCGGAAGCGCGGCGGCGGTGTTGGTGACGTAGCGCAGCGTGGGCAGGAAACCGGGCTCCAGATCGCGCATCTGCAAGATCATGGCTGCCATGGTGGGCACCAGCGGGAACCCGGTGACCTTTTCCTTGCGCATCAGGTCAAAGATCGCGTGCGGGAAGGCAAAGGACTTTTCCAGGACCAGCGTAGCGCCCATTTTGACGGACATCAGAAGCTGATAGAGGCCATAATCGAAGGCGAGCGGCAGCACGCCCAGGATGATGTCGTCAGGCGTGTTGCGCAGATAGGTGGTGATGGAGGTAGCCGCCGCCTCGATATTCCGATGCGTCATCATCACGCCCTTGGGGCGTCCGGTGGAGCCGGAGGTGTAGATGAGCATGGCGAGGTCGACATCGATGCCGTGATGGGGGACCGGCAACGGCTCGGCTTGCAGGCACTGCGAAAAGGAAATGGCGCTTTCCGGCACCAAACCGCCCCGCCCTTCCGTGGAGATCAACAAGAGCGGCCGCCCATGAAGATCGCGGGCTTCGGCGGCAACCGGCATCAGCTTCGCCTGGGTGAGCACCGCCGCAGCCTCGCAATTGCCGATGATGTAGGCGAGCTTCTCGGCCTTGGTGGAAGCATTGATGGGGCTGAAGGTGGCTCCAGCCTTCAGCACCGCGAAGATCGAGACCGCCGCCTCCCAGGAATTGTCCATGAAGACCAGGACACGATCGTTGCGGCGCACGCCCCTGGCGGCCAGCGCAGCGGCGAGGCGATCCGTCAGCCCATCGAACTCGGCATAGGTGAGCCGTTTGGAGCCGCTGACCAGGGCCGTCTTGGAGCCATGACGCGAGGCGCTGCCCCGCAGGAATTCCTCGAAACGCATGACAGCCTCCCCGCTCCGCCGATCAGGCGTTGAGCGATGTTTCCTTGCCCGTCTTCGAGCCGACATAGGCAGTGATCCGGTCGAGCGAATCGAGATTCGCCGGGACGATCTCGGAATCGGCCATCGTCACGCCGAAACGCTCCTCGATGAAGGCAACGAGCTCCAGCACGCCGGTTGAATCGATGACGTCGTTCTCGATGAGCGAGGCGTCGTCATCAATTTGGGCCGATGTGTCGCCGAAAAGAAAATTCTCGATGATGAAGGCCCTGACCTGATCCTTGATGCTCTCTGCCATTCCAATCTCCAGTTATGCGGCCCTAACCGTGCGTCGGCGTGAACCGGTGAAGGTCTCCAGCCAGAGCTGGGACGAGAGGATGCCGACGAAGGCGGCGTTGTCGCGGAAGCCGGAGAGCGGCTGCTGCCGGCTCTTGGCGAAGAGTTTCGAGACCGAGGCCGGGTTGAAGAGGCCGCCGGCGGCCAGCTTTTCGACGCTCATGGCGTCGCGCACATAATCCTTCTCGCCCGCGCCGCGGAAGGACTGGCTGTCGGGCGCGCGGTAGGGCTGCTTGGTGCGACGCAGGATCGTTTCCGGCAGAAGGTCCCGCGTCGCCTCGCGCAGAATGTGCTTTTCAACCAGACCCTTCAGCTTCATCTCGGGCGGGAGCGTCGCTGCGAACTCGACAAGCCGGTGGTCGAGGAAGGGGAAGCGCCCTTCGATGCCATGCGCCATCGCCATGCGGTCGCCCTGGCTTGACAGGATGTAGCCCGGAAGCAGGAAGCGGGATTCCAGATACTGAGCCTGATGGAGTGGATGCCAGCGGGAGAAGGTCTCCGGCAGGCACGAGGCGAGATCCTCCGCCGCGTCGTAACCGGCAAGCTGTTCACGCAGGTCACCGGAGAAGAAGAGCTTGGCGGCCCCCGTCGCGCGGATGCGCGGCTTGTGGGAAAAAAGTGGGTCCTCGGGCAAATCCGCGCCTGCGCCGAAGAAGGCGGCGAGATATTCGGCCGACTGCTGCTTGAGCCCGGGAAGATAGGGATAGAGCTTGCGGAAAAGATGCGGGCGGATGCGCGAGCCCGGCTGGCGCGCGCAGAAGCGGCGCACCCGCGCCTCCTTGAATATATCGTAGCCGGCGAAGACCTCGTCGGCCCCCTCGCCCGTAAGCACCACCTTCAGTCCCCGCTCGCGCACCAGCGCCGAGAGCTTGAAGAGCGGCGCGGGCGCGGTGCGCAGGATCGGCCGCTCAGTGAAGCGGATCACGTCGGGGAAGACCGCAGCAATGTCGCCCTCGCCGCAACGCACGGTGGCGTGGAGCGTGCCGAGCGCAGCGGCGACCTCGTTCTGAAAGGCGCTCTCGTCATGTTCGGCGCTGTCGAAGGCGACCGAGAAGGTGCGGAGCGTTTCAGGCGTCATGCCCGAAGCGAGCGCCGAGATGACGGAGGAATCGAGCCCGCCGGAGAGATAGGAACCGACCGGCACGTCGGCGCGCATGCGAAGCCGCGTGGCGTCGGTGAGAAGCGCGCGCAGCTCTTCCGCCGCGGCGCGCTCGTCCGTATGGCGGCTCGGCTCGCCCGAGTCCGGAAAGGAAAGCGACCAGTAAGGGCGGATCGTCCGCCCGCCCTCCTCAACGATCATCATATGCCCGGGCTCGAGTTCCTCGATGCCCTTGAAAGCCGTGCGTGGCGCAATGGGAGCCCAGAGCGTGAAGATTTGGTCGAGCGCGATGGGGTCCATCTCCGCCTCGACGCCCGGAACCTCCAGGAGCGCCTTGACCTCGGAGGCGAAGAAAAGCGTGTTTCCGACAGTCGTGTGAAACAGCGGGCGCACACCCATGCGGTCGCGGGCGATAAACATGCGCCGGCGCGGCGCATCCCAGATGGCGAAGGCGAAATCGCCGTTGAGGTCGGCGAGGCAGTCCGGCCCCTTCTCGTCAAAGAGATGAAGGATGACTTCCGTATCGCTGGACGTGCGGAAAACATGTCCGCGCGCAATCAGCCCCTCGCGCAACTCGACATAATTGAAAATTTCGCCATTGAAGGCGATCGTGAGCCTGCCGCCGTCGAGCGACATGGGCTGCTGGCCGTCGGCAAGGCCGACGATGGAGAGACGCGTATGACAGAGGCCAGCGTCGTGGAGCACGGCGATGCCGCTTTCGTCCGGCCCGCGATGCGCGATGGCGGATCCCATGCGCTTGAGCAGCGGCCCGGCGTCAGCCGGATCGACACCCGCGCCGAAATATCCTCCAAAGCCGCACAAACGGAAACGCCCCTATTTCATAGCCGAGCCGAAGGCTGGTGCCTCGCAAAACCCTCTCTGCCCGATAGCGCATAACATGCACGCTGCAAATGTATCGTAAAGAAAAACTTCAATTGTACGTTAACGGCGGCCGAAGGGCCAAGCGCAACCAAGCGGCAGCTTGCCAGGAACGAGGCGGACAGTGTAGCCCATCAGGACAAGGCTCCTGGCAGGGAGATCGCAGCTCCATGGGCAAGGTTGTTCTCTACGACTATTGGCGTTCCTCGGCGAGCTACCGGGTTCGGATCGCGCTAAACCTCCTCGGGATCGACTATGAAGCCGTCCCGGTGGATCTCTTGAAGGGGGAGCAGAAGGGCGGCGAGCACCTTGCGCGCAACCCCCAAGGCCTTGTCCCCGTCCTCGATATCGACGGCACGCGGCTCACCCAATCCCTGGCCATCATCGAATATCTGAGCGAGACGCGCAGTGCCCACCCGCTTCTGCCCGAGGACCCGGAAGGCCGCGCAAGGGTGCGCATGCTGGCCTACGCCATTGCAATGGAAATCCACCCCATCTGCAACACCGGGACCGTTAACCACATCCTGGCGCTTACTTCGGGCGGTGATGAGGTCCGCACTGCCTGGATGCGGAAATTCATCGGCCAAGGACTGACGGCCTTCGAGACGCTGCTCGATCACCCGGCGACCGGCACGTTCTGCCATGGCGACAAGGTGACCATGGCCGATCTGTGCCTCATACCCCAGGTCTACAACGCGAAGCGCTGGGGTGTGGATCTGATAGATATGCCTCGCATCCGCGCGATCGCGGAGGAATGCGGCAGGATGGAAGCCTTCCGGCGGGCCTATCCCAAAGATCCGGGAGCTATGTGAATTTCCTGCCGAATAGCGGGCAGCTCAGGCAGCTTCGTATTTGACGACGGTCTGCTCGATGGCACCGAAGATCGACCGGGCGCCCGCGTCGCGCATTTCGATGCGGACGACATCGCCGAAGCGCAGGAAAGGCGTTGCCGGCTCGCCGCGGGTGATGGTCTCCACCATCCGGACCTCCGCGATGCAGGAATAGCCAGCTCCTCCTTCGGAGAC
The DNA here is from genome assembly GCF_000518985.1 of Chelativorans sp. J32. Taxonomy (GTDB): domain Bacteria; phylum Pseudomonadota; class Alphaproteobacteria; order Rhizobiales; family Rhizobiaceae; genus Chelativorans. The sequence continues at coordinate 84,219 of NZ_JAEQ01000003.1, read as the reverse complement.
AGGCTTGCCGGGGCCGCCTTCGAGCTTGTTCGACACCGTGCCCGAGCCGATGATCGTTCCAGCCGAAAGCGGCCGGGTTTTCGCCGCATGCGCTATGAGCGTCGGGAAATCGAAGGTCATGTCGATTCCCGCATTGGCGCGGCCGAACCGCTCTCCGTTGAGGTCGACTAGGAGGGGCAGATGAACCTTCCCGCCGTCCCATGCCTCGCCAAGCTCATCAGGCGTGACGGCCACGGGCGAGAAGGCCGATGATGGTTTCGATTGGAAGAAGCCGAAGCCTTTCGCAAGCTCGGCAGGGATCAATCCGCGCAACGATACGTCGTTGACGAGCATGAGGAGCCTGATCGCCTCTTGGGCCTGCTCGCGGCTCCCCCCCATCGGCACGTCGTCGATGATGACGGCGATCTCGGCTTCCATGTCTATGCCCCAGGCTTCGTCGGCCATGGCGATCGGGTCGCGCGGGGCGAGGAAGGAATCCGATCCGCCCTGATAGATCAGCGGGTCGGTCCAGAAGCTTTCCGGCATTTCCGCATTGCGCGCCTTCCGCACGAGCTCGACATGGTTCACATAGGCCGAGCCGTCGGCCCATTGATAGGCGCGCGGCAGGGGCGAGAGGGCTTCGTGTTCGTGAAAGCGTTCTGACGGTACTGCCCCGTGCTCCAATGTTTCCGCCAACGCCGCCAGATGCGGCGAAATCCGCCGCCAGTCATCAAGCGCTGCCTGTAGCGTCGGGGCGAGGAACGAGGCGTCCGTACAGCGTGTCAGATCGCGCGAGACGACCACAAGCCTGCCGTCGCGAGAGCCGTTTCTGAGTGTGGCAAGCTTCATGTTAGCTCCAGTCGCCTTCCGGCGTGCCATTGAAGCGCTTTTTCAGACCGCTCCAGCAATCGATGTAATTGTCCTGCCGCACTTCGCTTTCGGCGGCAAAACGCGTGAGCATCTGCGGGTAGCGTGTCTCGAACATGAAGGCCATGGTGCTTTCGAGCTTCATCGGCTTGAGTTCGGTTCTCGAAGCTTTCTCATAGCCGTCCGCATCCGGACCGTGCGCCAGCATCATATTGTGCAGGCTGATGCCTCCCGGCACGAAGCCTTCTTCCTTGGCGTCATACTTGCCCTCGATCAGCCCCATGAACTCGCTCATGATATTGCGGTGGTACCAGGGCGGTCGAAAAGTGTTTTCCGCCACCTGCCAGCGCGGCGGAAAGATGACGAAGTCCACATTGGCTGTCCCCTCCTCGCCAGAGGGCGCCGTGAGGACCGTGAAGATCGATGGATCCGGATGGTCGAAGAGGATCGAGCCGACCGGCGAATAGGTCGAGAGATCGTATTTGTATGGCGCGTAATTGCCATGCCAGGCGACCACGTCCAGCGGGGAATGATCGATTTCGGTTGCAAAGAACTTTCCGCACCATTTTGCGATCAGCCGGCAGGGTTCGTCCCGATCCTCGAACCAGGCGCAGGGCGTCTTGAAATCGCGCGGGTTGGCCAGGCAGTTTGCGCCGATCGGTCCCCGATCCGGCAGAGTGAACTTCGCGCCGTAGTTTTCGCAGATGTAACCGCGGGCGTGATCCTCCATAAGCTCGACCCTGAACACCAGGCCGCGGGGCAGAACCGCGATTTCTCCCGGTCTTATTTCGATGATGCCCATTTCCGTGAGGAGGCGGAGGCCGCCAAGCTGTGGCACGACGAGCATCTCGCCGTCGGCGTTGAAGAAATGATCATTGGTCATGTTCGAGGTGGCCACATAGACATGGGCGGCCATGCCAGCTTGCGTGAAGACATCGCCGGCTGTCGTCATGGTGCGGATGCCGGAGAGGAAATCGATGCGTTCGTTGGGGATCGGTACCGGATTCCAGCGCAGCTGGCCAAGCGGTAGCTCGTGATCGCCGATATTGGGCGCCGATTTCCAGAATGGGTACTCCGTCGACCTGAAACGGCCCGTATGCTTCACGCTTGGCCTGATCCGGTAAAGCCAGGAGCGCTCGTTGATGCCGCGTGGCGCGGTGAAGGGTGAGCCGGAGAATTGCTCGGCATAAAGGCCGTAGACAGGGCGCTGCGGCGAGTTCCGGCCTTGCGGCAATGATCCAGGCAGCGTTTCGGTCTCAAAATCGTTCCCGAAGCCGGGCATGTAGGAGAGGCCCATGGCGTTCCTCCATGTTGACGCGAGTTCGTTTCATTTGTAACTGTTGTTTTTGTAACTATCAAATAATGACAATGCCGGACGACGACATCCTCTCGCTCGAAAGCTTTCTGCCTTACCGGCTGAACAGGCTTGCCGAAGCGGTCAGCCGCAAGTTTTCCGCCAATTATAAAGCGAGATATGGACTCACCCGACCGGAATGGCGGACGCTTGCCACCCTTGGTCAGTTCAGCGTCATGAGCGCCACGGAGATCGCTCAGCACTCATCCATGCACAAGACCAAGGTGAGCCGGGCGGTGGCAGAGCTGGAGCGGCGCAAATGGCTGAAGCGGACTCCCGATGCGAACGACCGTCGTCTTGAGCATCTCAGCCTCACGCCGTCGGGGATAAAGGCCTATCGGGATCTCCTGCCGATCGCCCGGGTATTTGAAAGCCGGTTTCTCGATGACCTCAGTACACAGGAGAAGCAAGGTATTCTTCAAGCGCTCACCCTTCTGGAACGGGCGGCGGGACTTTCCGAACGGCGACCGTAGTCCTCAGAGCGGCAGCCCGCTATGCTCCTTCAGTGTCTGCAACACGATCGCCGTCTTCACGTGCTGCACCGATTCGTGAGGCAATAGGACCTCGTTGACGAAATCGGACAGGGATTTCAGGTCGGGTGTGACCACCTTCAGGATGTAGTCCATCTCGCCGGTGAGCGCGTGAGCCTCTTGAACCTCCGGCAACCGAGACACGAGTTCCGCGAAGCGGCGGGCATTGTCCCGATTGTGCGTGGCAAGAGTGACGGTGATCATGTTCACGAGGGAATGGCCCAACCGGTCCCGATCGAGGATCGCCCTATAGGCCTTTATCACACCCTCCTCTTCCAGCTTCTGCCGGCGTCTGGAACATTGCGATGCGGAGAGGTTCACTCGCTCCGACAGGTCGTTGTTGGTGAGGCGAGCGTCTTCCTGAAGGAGAGACAGGATTTTGCGGTCGGCCTTGTCAAGATGCACGGATTGAGCGGATTTCATGACAGCCTCACATGGATCGTGCAAAAATAGACCTTCAAAGCCTATGAATGCAAGCTCCCTGCGCCTCGGTTCCGCTAAAATCACGGCAACGAGGATGAGACAGGAGGAGACCATGGGACCCTTCCCGCATGATGCGCCGCCGGCCACCATCAGCCCGGAAAATCCGGCAGGCACGGACGGTTTCGAGTTTGTGGAATTCGCGCATCCGGAACCGGAAAAACTCGCCGAGCTTTTCAACCGCATGGGCTTCGCGCCGGTCGCCAAGCACGGGACCAGGGACATCACCGTCTGGCGCCAGGGCGATATCAATTACATCGTGAACGCGGAGCCTGGCTCCCACGCTTCCCGGTTCGTGGAAGAGCATGGGCCCTGCGCGCCCTCTATGGCCTGGCGCGTGGTGGATGCAAAACATGCCTTCGACTATGCCGTGTCAAAGGGTGCCGAGCCATATCAAGGCAATGACAAGACGCTGGATGTGCCGGCAATCGTCGGCATCGGTGGGTCGCTGCTCTATTTCATCGATCGCTATGGCGAGAAGGGCTCTGCCTATGACGCTGAGTTCGAGTGGCTGGGCGAACGCAACCCCAAGCCGGAAGGCGTCGGCTTCTATTATCTCGACCACCTCACGCACAACGTCTATCGCGGCAATATGGACAAATGGTGGGCCTTTTACCGCGAGCTCTTCGGCTTCAAGCAGATCCACTATTTCGACATAGACGGCCGCATCACCGGCCTCGTCAGCCGCGCCATCACCAGCCCCTGCGGCAAGATCCGTATCCCGCTCAACGAATCTAAGGACGAGACGAGCCAGATCGTCGAGTACCTGAAGAAGTATAAGGGCGAAGGCATCCAGCACATCGCGGTGGGCACGGAGAACATCTACGATGCCACCGACCGGCTTGCGGATAATGGCCTGCAATTCATGCCCGGCCCGCCGGAAACCTATTACGAGATGTCCTTCCAACGCGTTAGCGGGCATTCGGAACCGATCGAACGGATGAAGAAGCACGGCATCCTGATCGACGGCGAAGGCGTGGTGAATGGCGGCATGACGAAGATCCTGCTGCAGATCTTCTCCAAGACGGTCATCGGCCCGATCTTCTTCGAGTTCATCCAACGAAAGGGTGACGAAGGCTTCGGCGAAGGCAATTTCCGGGCCCTTTTCGAATCCATCGAGGAAGACCAGATCCGCCGCGGAGTGCTCAAAGCGGCCGTATAACCATTGCTGTCATACCGGGGCTGAGCCCATCAAGCGGGGCTCAGCCTGCGCACAAATCCATTGCAGAAACTCGTGACGCATCCCCAGGCAGCGTTTCCCATTGCCCGCCGATGCTTTAAGAAGACCGATCTGACATTCGCCTATCTTGCCGGACCGTGGCAACGGTTATGCCCGACCCACGGCCCGCCTCTCGAACCCTGCTCGGGCGCAAGATGGATTTGCTCGAAAGATTTCCAATGCGGCTGCGCGACCTGCTTCTGGCCCTCACCGTCGTGTTCATCTGGGGCGTCAATTTCGCCGTCATCAAGCTCGGCCTCAGGCAGGTCTCCCCGCTGGGGCTCGGTGTTGCGCGTTTTTTCCTCGCCGCCTTTCCCTGGGTCTTCTTCGTCGAGCGGCCGAAAGTTCCGCTGCGACTGGTCGCGATCTACGGCCTGCTCATCTTCGCCATGCAGTTCGGCTTTCTTTTCACCGGAATGAAGCTCGGCATGAGCGCTGGCCTGTCCTCCCTCATCCTGCAACTCCAGGTCTTCTTTACCATCGCGCTTTCCGTATTGGTGCTGGAGGAAAAACCCACGTCTTGGCAACTCGGCGGAGCGCTGCTTGCGTTTTCCGGGGTCGCGTTGGTGGCGGCCCATATCGGCGGAGACGTGACGGCGATCGGCCTTGTTTTGTTGGTGGCCGCGGCGGCCTCCTGGGGCGGAGGAAACGTGGCTTCCAAACGCATTTCGCAGCACTCGGGCAGCGTCAACATGATAGGGCTCGTCGTATGGGGAAGCCTGTTTGCGCTGCCGCCCCTGTTCGTCGTGAGCTTGATGCTGGAAGGCCGGGAGTTGCTGAACTCCTTCATCGGCCTCGACTGGATCTCAGCCGGGTCCATCGCCTATATCGTGTATCTCTCCACCCTTTTCGGCTACGCCGTTTGGAGCGGCCTGCTGGGGCGCTATCCGGTCAACACCGTTGCGCCGTTCACGTTGCTGGTGCCTGTGTTTGGATTTCTAGGATCGACGATCGTGCTGCGCGAGCCGCTTCAAGGCTGGAAGCTCGCCGCTTCCGGCCTGGTTATAGCCGGGCTTTGCCTCAACCTTTTCGGTGCTCGCCTGCTTGGAACGTTGCCCAAACGCTCGCTGTCTAGTCCGGAATAATGCCAAGGCCTATTTTTCCTCGACGATGATCCTGCCCATCATGTTGGGATGGAAGCGGCAATAGAAGTCCACCGCTTCGGCCTTTTCAAGGGGCTGGATCACCGTTTGGCCCGCGGGTATCATCACCTCCCAATCTCCCTTTACCGTCGCCGTATGGTCGATCGGATCCTTGTTGATCCATTCGATCGTATCGCCAACCTTGGCTGTGATGATGTCGGGTGAGAATACAAGCTGGTCGATGGTGACCCGGATCGCGTCCGCTTGAGCCTGCCCCCCGCCCAGGAGCAGGCCCAATGCCACGAAAACCCATCGGCGGTACACGATGGACATAATCCGCATCCTACTTCAGATCGGCGGCAACGTGCTCCGCATGAGCCTGATGGCCTGCGAAGAGCTTCAGACCGGTTTCGAGCAGGCTCTTCAGTTCGGCATTGTCGGCGGCAGGGATCAGTTGCGTCTTGAGCGCCTCATTCACCTGCTTGTGATAGGCGACCTCGTTATCGATATAGGCTTTGTCGAAAGCAGCGCCTTCGAGTCCGGAGAGCTCGGTCTTCTTGTCTGCAGCTGCCTTGGTCAGTGTCTTGCTCGTGTCATTGTCTTCGGGCGTGACATTGAGTTTCTTGACCAACGCGAGCGCCTGCTTGTTGACCGCCTCATGGTCGCGGATCATGTCCTTCGCGAAGTCGACGACCTCCTTGGTCTTCGATTTCTCCACTGCGAGCTTGGCCGCGTCGATATCGATAAGACCTGCCGTATAAGCGATGTGAGCGATCTGAGGATCGGTCGGACCTTCCTGCGTATCGGCCAGAACAGCCGTTCCAAGAAGGCAGAATGCGGCGAGCGCCGCCAAAGATCTTGCGGTCATGATGCTTCCTCTCCCCGGCATTGTTGCCGGGCTTTCCTTCAGTTGACGTCTATTGGATGCCGCGTCGGGGAATACGTTCCCGCAAATCAATCATCAAAGCCGAGCCGCTTCAGCACTGCTGCAGTCAGCCGGTCGCAGCGACGGCCGGCAAAGGGGAATGCATCCAGCAGGACGGGGCCGATTTTGGCTTCGATATCCCTGCGCAACAACGCGCGGGCGCGGTGCAACCTAGTCTTCACCGTTTGAGGCCGCAGGTCGAGCAACTTCGCTGTTTCCTCAAGCGACATTCCTTCGAGCACCCTTGCCACGAAGACGGTGCGAAACGCTTCGGGAAGGTTATCGATCGCCTGCTCGATCAGATGCAGTATCTGGCGCTGAGCCGTGGTTCGCTCCGGATCGCCTTCGCTCGTGTTCAGTGGAAAGCGGATGATTTCGGCCTCCGCCGCACCAGCAATCGCAAGACCGGCTCCTTCCGCCCGGCGCTTTCTTCGCAACCGGCCGAGGGCTTCGTTGATCGTGATGCGGGAAAGCCAGGTCGAGAGACTGGAGCCCCCGCGAAAAGCCTCCAGATGCGCGAAGGCCTGCGTATAGGCTTCTTGCACCACATCCTCCGCTTCCGCGTCGTCACGGATTACCGCGCGGGCGATACGATAGAGGCTCTGGTTGTTTTGTTTCATGATCGCCTGAAACGCTTGCCGGTCATGGGCAAGGGCTCTGGCCACCAAATCCATGTCTCCGAGGCTTGCAGGGGCTGGTGAGGTCTTGGATTCCGTCGCGCGCATCTCCGCCTCCTTTGACCATTGGATGGCGCTTTGCAGAAAAGGTTCCCGGCGCGTTTCTGTTCCTCGCCAGCAGAAGGTCAGCGGGATGTCCCAAGGAGGCCATTATTCGACCCTCAGCCCGGCTTGGCGCAAGAGCGGCAGCACGCGATCACAGAAAAAGGGCAGCTCATAAGTGTAATTGACGAAGCTGAGCGCTGCGCCGGCATAGCCCTGCGCGCTTATGGCCGCGATCTCATCAACGATCTGCTCCGGTGTCCCGACCAGCGGATAGCTTCCCGCTCCACCGGCAAACCGCTGCTTGTAAATGCGGAATGCCTCGCTGTCGTGCGAATTGGCGAATTCCTTCTTCTTCGCCATGTGATTGTCGACAGCCGCGTGGTCTGCCATCTCCAAGGCGTAGCGGTCGTAATAGGTGCGGGCCTCCTGTTCCGTCTCGCGGCAGACCACATGCAAGACGGTATAGACGCCGACGTCCCGCCCGAAGGCGAAGGCTCGGCTCTTGACGTCTTCGACGTGGCGGCGCCCATCCTCGATAGTGGAGAAAGTGGAGAACAGATAATCGCAATTGCGTGCCGCATAGTCACGGCCGGGCGGGCCGAAGGCTGCGTTCATCGTCACAGGGCGCGGAAGCTGCAAGCTGGCCGGTCGGCTTACCACGCCCTTCAATTGATAATGGGCACCCTCATAGTCGAACGGCTCGCTCGAGGCATAGGCGCGCAGGATGATGTCGATCCACTCCTGAGCCTGCTCATAGGGCCGATCCATCGGGGCGGTGCCGAACATGGCGAACTCTTCGGGGTTCCACCCACAGACGATGTTGAGCCCCGCCCTCCCCCCGGACACATGATCGACCGTTGCAAGCGCTTTGGCGGCATAGACAGGATGCACCAGAGGCACATGGACCGTCATGAACAGCCCGATACGCTCGGTAAGCGCTGCCAGCGCCGCCGCCCATGTGAAGGTTTCGAACGACCATTCGCGGACCTGCGTCTGGCCACCGAAACCGCGCCATCGGGCGATGGGCAGCACGAATTCAAGCCCGGCACGATCCGCGATCTGGGCCGACGTAACGCAATCGGACCACCGCGCGGACCAGCGTTCCGGAACCGTCGTGATCGCCAGCGCTCCATCGGCATTGGCGGAAAAAACGCCAAGCTTGAACTTGTTCTGTCCCTTCAATGGATGCGCTTTGATAGAGGTTGTCATCTTTGAACCGCCTGTGGTTGCGCATTATGGCCGATGGAGTTCCGAGAAGAAGGCTCGCTCGGCGCTCGTCAGAAAATCGCTCATGGCATCGTGGGCCGCCATGGAGTCCCGCGTCACATAGGCATCATACTGGCGGCGAAGCCCTTGAATGACGATTTGCTGGGTGTCGGGCTGATACAGCGTTCCCGCACGCACGACCTGAGCTTGATCCGCAAAGCGCGAGATTGTCTCCGCAAGCCGCCGATTTGCCAGAGCCCCGATCCAGATTTGCCGGAACCTGACATTGGCAAGCGCCAGACCGCCGGCGTCATGTGCCCGAACAGCGTCTTCCGCATTTGCCACCGCTTGTCGCAACAGGTCATGGTCAGCGTCCGACATGTCGCGCGCAGCATTGGCGGCAGCCCGCGGCTCGATCAGCCGGCGCACCTCGAAAATGTCAGCCACATCCCGCCGATCAAGGGTGGGAAGCACAAAGCCGCGCGTCGTGCCCACGACATAGCCGTCATTAGCCAGCCGCAGCAGCGCTTCCCGGACCGGCATTCGGGACACGCCAATTTCCCGCGCGATGCCGATATCAACCAAACGGTCTTCGGGGCCGATCTCGCCCCGCTGGATTTTCTGCAGCAGATCGGAATGAATTTGGCTGCTGAGACTTGCCGCCGCTTTCCTTCGGGCTCCCAAGCCGTCTCTCCTCCGTTCCTGAACAGGATACAGTATACCGTTTCTCCGGCAATCCTGATAATTTGGCCGATGTTCGCGAGCATCCAGGGCATTATGGGACGGCCCTAGCTCCGGCGACTGAGTAAGCTGCGGCTTCTCCGAACCACCTTGCCGGCCTATCAAAATTATGCTGCAACGGAATACAGTTCGTATGGAGAGGATTCAGCTGGATGGATCAGGGGCGTGGAAGCGTTTCATTAAACTCCTCAGCCGGCATCCGGGCTGCCATCCGTGACCTGTCTACCGAGAATGTTGCGGAACTCGCCGTTCGCGCCTCCTCGCTCAGCGATGTCATTCCACTCTGGTATGGTGAAGGCGACCTGGTAACGCCGCAGTTCATCCGCGACGCCGCTAAGGCCGCCCTCGACGGGGGGATGACCTTTTACATTCCTGATATGCGCGGCCTTCCGGCCCTGACCGAGGCGCTATCGCAATATCAGTCCCGCATCCATGGCCGGGAAATCCCGGTCTCCCGCTCCACCGTCACACCGAGTGGCATGCAGGCGGTGCTGCTGGCCGTGGAGCTCGTCGTGGATCCGGGCGACGAGGTTATTTTCATCGAGCCGCAATGGCCCAACGTCCGCAACGCCATACAGCTGGTAGGCGGGGTCCCGGTCCCGTTCGGGCTTGATTTCGATGAAAGTGGCTGGCGGCTCGATATGGAAAGGCTTCTGGCCAGCTGCACGAACAAGACCAAAGCGATCTTCCTGCCGACACCCTCCAACCCCGCCGGATGGGTGGCGAGCGCGGAAGAAAACCGCATCCTGCTCGAATTCAGCCGCAAGACCGGCATATGGATCATCGCGGACGAAGTGTATGCCCGCCTCTTTTTCGAAGGCGATGTCGCTCCATCCCTGCTGCAGATCGCCGAAGACGGAGACCGCGTTCTGGCCGTCAACAGCTTCTCAAAGGCGTGGGCGATGACCGGCTGGCGCGTTGGCTGGCTGACCCATCCTTCCGATCTTGCCGCTCCGCTGGGAGCAATGACCCAGTATATGAACAGCGGGACTGCCGGATTTGTTCAAGCTGGCGCGGCAGCGGCGCTCACCCAAGGCGAACCGCTGGTAGCGACAATCCGGGAGCGGTGCCGTGTCGGGCGCGATCTCGCATACGAAAGGCTCGCCGGCCTTCCGCAAACGGAATTCGGCCCCCCACCGCGTGGCGGGATGTATGTCTTCTTTTCCCTCAAAGGCCATGAGGACGCCTCATCCGCCTGCCGCCAGATCCTGGAAGGAGCACGCGTCGGATTGGCGCCCGGCCACTTGTTCGGCGAGGCCTCCCGTCGCTTTCTGCGCGTTTGCGTATTCCGCGAGGAGAAGCAATTGGCCGAAGCGTTCGACCGCATCGCGCGCATGCTCACATCCTGAGGGCGGCCACGCGAGGTTAGAACCGCGCTTGCCTATCGGATCGCGTAGAGATAGGCAGCCACGTCCCGCGCCTCCTGCTCGGATATCCCGGTCGAAGGCATGACCGTGTGTGGAACCACCTCCCGTGAGGAGCGCAGCCATCGGATCATGTTCTCGCGCGTATTGGGGATGACGCCGGCGAGATACAGCCGTTTTGAAAGCGTCGCATCGAGTTTTGGGCCAGCCTGCCCCTGCGCCCCCGGAACACCGGAAATCGTGTGGCATCCTGCACAACCATTCGCCAACATGATGGGTATCGCGCGTTCGGCTACGCCGCCGGTGGCAAGATCGGTTTGACGCTCCACCCGCTGGTCGCGATAGACCCAGGCGCTTGCCAGGCCCATGATCAGCACGGCCACGAGCGTAGCGGCCGCCCATCTGAAGGCTCTTGGCCGGGAAAGACGGCCGGGCGCTGAGTTGCCGCCTTGAACTGCCGGCAGAGGTAGCTCTTTACGGACCACGAGGGCCCGGGACGTCGCGATCGGACGCGGACGCGCAGGTGCTGCAGGAGCCTCGCGCCGATGGCGCAAAGTGAAAACGGCCAGCGCCGCCGCGCCCGCGCCCATGATGGCCGTGGCTATGGCGGTGTAGAAGAAGCGTCTTTCCGACAACAAGCGCCAATTACCGCGCCGGTAGCGCATGACTCGTTCCCTCGACGGATTTGCTGCTGGATTTGATCCACAAACCGGCGAGCAGCAACGCGGCACCGCCATAGACCAGGCCACCCGGCACCCACATCACCAGCCCGGCCAACTGCTGGTCCTCCAATGGCGAGAGCCCCCACAGCTCCGACAGGCCGGAGTTTTCCGGATACCAGAGACGAGGCGACAGCAGCAGCAGAACTCCAAGCAAAGACGTGTGCATGGACGTCAGGAAGAAATGTGCGACTGAAGCGCCCGGCCCCTGCTCTCCTCCTCTGCGCGGCAGCATTACCCACCAGAACAGGAGGGCCGTGCCGAAAAAGCTGGCATGCTGGGCATAATGCAGAAAGCCGCGTTCCAGAGCGGCCTCAAACAGGCCGGGCACATGCCACACCCAGATTGCAATGCCGTGCAGCACCGTCGCGACCGCCGGCCGCGTGAGATGCCTCCACAGGCCAGACAGAGCACCGGAGCGGAAGAGCCGCCCAAGGCCACGCCGCCAGGAGCGCGGCAGGCCCCACATCATCGCCGCACCGGGGCCGGAGGCTACGATCAGCGGTGCGGCCACGATCATCATCAGCTCATGCTCGATCATATGCGCGGTGAAAAGATGCTCGCTCCAGGCATGAAGCGGCGTCACAAGCGCGATGGCGAGCGCCGCCCACCCGGCGGCGAAAAGCCAAGCTTGCTGCAACCGCAATCCCTGTGCTCTGCTGCTTCGCCGGAACAGCCGCCAGGCACCGCCCGCGTAAAGCAACGCAACCGCGATCAGCGGCAGGAGGATCGCAGGGCCGACAGTCCAGCCGATCTGGGGCGCGCCCGCGCCGAAACAGATCGAAGCGTCGAAGAACCAGTTCATCGCGTGCACTCGTCCAGGATGAGCGAAGCTGCGCCCTGCATCAGCGTGACAAGGGCGAACAGTGCTGCCGTGAGCATGCCGAGCATTGCGACGAAGCGCTCGGTGCCAGCTTCACGCTCCGGCTTGAAGGAAGCGCCGCCCTGTTCGAAGGCGCGCCACGACAGCACTCCGCCGGCGATTGCGAAAAGCACAAGAAGGAGTGCCGCAAACGGGATCACAGGAACCTGATGCTGGCACTGCCATTCCACCAGCGCGTAATTGAGTTGCGTGGAAATTCCCCAGGCCAGCGGTCCGGCAAGCAATCCACCCCACGATGTACCTGCCTGCAGCGCGCGCATCTAAAACCTCGGCAGCCAATAGATGAGGAAATAGAGCGGGAGCCAGGTGAGGACGACGAAGTACCAGTAGAAGATATTGTCCTCGACATCGGCGAACCGCCTGCCGCTGTTGCCGTGATGGGTGAACATCAGGACGGCAAGGACGATCGTGTCGCCCACATCGGTCAGGAGATGGAGCGTGTGGAGGCCAAGCAGCACCCACAGCATCGAACCATAGGCATTCGTATCCCAGTAGATATTAAGGGCAGGGAATTCAAATCCGCGCACGATGAGGGGTGCCAGGCCGAATGCGGTCATGACCAGCATGCCGATGCGGACGGGGCGCATCTCGCATTTCTTCGCGTAACCGCTGAGAATGTGGTTGGGGACAAGGCTTGCCACCAAGAGGATCGTGACGATCGTGCCCGGCCAATGATTGGGCGGAGCCGCGCTGAGCGGCCAGCCAGGCGCGATATAGGCCAGATAGAGATAGGTGGCGGCGGCCAGCACGAAGCCGGTGCCTTCCAGCGCGATGAAAGCGAGCGTTCCCCACCAGGTCGGGCTGCGCGGACCTGAGCCGAATGTAGGCAGGCTCGACAATTCGAGGACGGTCCGTTCCCTCATTCTTCGTCCTCCGGCGCGCCCTTGGGCCAGAACCAGCCGATCAGCGAGACGGCGATCGGCAGCGCGCCCCAAACCACCGCCCACGGCGTGAAGATGGAGCCAAGAAAGGTGCCCCCGACGGACAGTGCCGAGAAGAAGGGCCAGATTGACGGTCTGGCCGATTTTTCTCTCAGGTCCGGTTTGGCCTCGGCGACCGTTGATATGAGCACCTCGCGGGCATCGACGCGAAGCCCTGCGGCGACGGGCATCGAGCCGCGCTCGGCCCAGAGCGGTTCCGAATGGGCGACCACGGGTATGCGCGCAAAATTGTAGTTCGGCGGTGGTGAGGAGACCGCCCATTCCAGCGTGCCGGCGTCCCAGGGGTTTTCACCTGCGGCCTCGCCACTACGGGCGCTCCGGGCGAGATTGATCACGAACAGCACGAAGCTGAGGAAGAACAAGAGTGCACCGGCGGTGATGAAGAGGTTGATGCCGCCCCAGCCGAGCTCGACAGGATAGGTGTAGACGCGGCGCGGCATGCCCCATAGCCCGACAATGTGCATCGGGAAGAACGCCGCATTGAAGCCGATGAAGGCGAGCCAGAAATGCCAGCGGCCGAGGCGCTCGCTCATCATCCGGCCGGTGAGCTTGGGAAACCAGTAATAGGTCGCGCCGAGCAGCGGAAAAACCGCCCCGCCGATCAGCACGTAATGGAAATGTGCGACCACGAAATAGGTGTCGTGCACCTGCAGGTCGAGCGGCACCGAGGCGAGCATGACGCCGGTCAAGCCTCCCGCGACGAAGATGAAGAAGAAGCCGAACACGAAGAGCAGCGGCGTCTTCAGGCGAAGCGGTCCGCCGCTCCATAGCGTCGCCAGCCAGCAGAAGATCTGTATGCCGTTCGGGATGGCGATCAGCATGCTGGAGGCGGTGAAGAAACTGGCGCCGAGCTTGGGCAGGCCGGTCGCGAACATATGGTGAACCCACAGCCCGAAGGAGAGGATACCGACGGCGATCAGGGAGAGAACCAGGGCGAGATAGCCGAAGATCGGCCGCCTGGCGAAGGTCGGGACGATGGCGGAAACCATTCCGGTCGCCGGCAGGAAGATGATGTAGACCTCCGGATGCCCGAAGAACCAGAAGAGATGCTGGAAGATCAGTGCGTCTCCGCCTTCTGCCGGATTGAATATGTGTGTGCCCACCAGCCTGTCGAGGATGAGAAAGCTCGAGGCGATCATCACCGAGGGCATGGCAAAGACGATGACGAAGGAGGTGACGAGAATTGCCCAGACGAACAGCGGTATGCGGTCGAGCGACATGCCGGGGGCGCGCTGTTTCAGCACCGTGACTATGGTGGCCACCGCCACGGCAAGGGAGGAGACCTCCGTATAGGTGATCATCTGCGCCCATACGTCCGCGCGCTTGCCGGGCGCGAATTCGGGGCCCGATAACGGCACATAGGCGAACCAGCCGATATCCGGCCCCATATTCAGGAAGAACGAGACCCAGACAAACACGCCGCCGGAAAGATAAACCCAATAGGAAAAGGCACTGAGGCGCGGGAAAGCGATGTTGCGCGTCCCAACCATCAGTGGAACGAGATAGAGGCCGACGGCCTGCATGATAGGCACGGCGAACAGGAACATCATCGTCACGCCGTGCATCGTGAAGAGCTGGTTGTAGAGGTCCGGACCGATTAGGCCGCGTTCGGGGCCTGAAAGCTGGACACGCATGGCGACGGCGCTGAGGCCGCCCAGACAGAGAAAGATCAGGGCGGTGATCAGGTATCTTCGTGCGATGACCTTATGGTCGACGCTTGAAAGAAAACCGACCAATCCCGACCTGGTCTTCCAGGTCTCCGCCAGCCGGCGCCGCAGGCTTTCTGCATCAAGTTCCGTATCCAGGATGCCTTCCGGCTTCGGCGCGAGGTCGGCGCTGCTCATTTGAGGCTCTCGAGATAGGCTACGATCGCATTGAGCTGGTCACCATCGAGATCCATGACCGGCATCTTGGAGCCGGGTTTGATACCCTGTGGATCGGCGATCCAGGCGGCAAGATTGCCGCGACTGAACCGCAAGGTGCCCGCTGCGATCGTCTGCCGGCTGGCGACGTGAGTGAGATCGGGACCGGTGATCGCCCCGGCAGGCGTGCCCTGGATCCTGTGACACATGACACAAGGGCCGTTGAGGAAGGTGTCGCGCCCGGTCCGCTGCTCTTCCGAAGAAGGTTCGACGGCCGATTTCAGCTGCTCGTCGTACCAGGCGTCGAACTCGGCCCGCGGCTGGGCGACCACAAGGGTCGCCATATGGGCGTGCTGGGCGCCGCAAAACTCCGCACACTGGCCGCGATAAATGCCGGGCCTGTCGGCCCGCAGGGTCAGCGTGTTGACCATGCCGGGAACGAGATCGAGCTTCCCATGCAGCGACGGAACCCAGAACGAGTGGATGACATCGTCCGACTCGAGAAGGAGGCGAACCGCCTCGCCTGCCGGGATGTGGATCTCGTTGGCTGTGGTCAGGATCCGGTTCGGTTCCGCGTTTTCATAACGCACCTCCCACCACCATTGATGCCCTGTGAGACGGATCGTCAGGACCGCGTCTTCGCCGATTCCCGCAAGCGTACGGTTGGCGAAGAAGCTGAGAAGTGTGAGCCCGACCAGCACCAGGGCAGTGGCACCGACCGCCGAGATCACCACGCGCGAGATCGTCCGCTCTTCGTCCTGATCGACACGAAGCGGATCGTGCAATCGCCTTTGCCTTCGACGCAACAGGATGCCGGCAACCACGCCCATTACCAGCACCCAGATGATCGTGCAGAGAACGGTGAAGAACCAGATGAGCCGCGCGAGTTCGCCGGCCGCAGGCCCCTTCGGATCCAAGGCCGACTGCACGCCGCTGCAACCGGAAAGGATGAAGGCCAGCAACACCGCGCCGGCGATCCGGCCCGCTGCCTTTGTCATGGCGATTTCCCCAGGGTGGTCGCATTCGGCAGCCTGTTTTCGGACGGATGCGCCATCATATCGTCGTTGCGGCTGGGAGCGGCCGCCTTCGAAGCATTGCCCGAGAGAGCACGCACGAATGCGGCAAGTTCCCAGATCTGATCGTCGGGTATCCGGTCACGGAAGGACGGCATCCCGTTCGGCCGGCCATCCCGGATCGTCGCGTGGATCGATTCGATGGAGCCGCCATAAATCCATTTGTCATCCATCAGGGCCGGCCCCATGCCCCCGCCGCCATTGGCATGGCAGCCCGAGCAGTTGAACCAGTCGAACAGCCTCTTGCCCTCGCTGAGATGGTAAGCGTTGTTCTCGAACTCGGCTGCCTTCGTATCGGAAAGCGACGGCCGCTCCCCTCCAGGCGCCAATGTGGTTACCGGTACGCCTTGCTCGCTGCTGCCGAGCGCCGGGTCGGGCCGGGTGTTCCGCTCCTCCCGCTCGCAGCCGGCGACCGGGATCGCGACACACAGCAGCATCAGGAGGAGAACGCGGGTTTTCATGGTGATCTACTGCCAGTCGGGTCAAGCAGCGGCACATTGTACTCGGTCAGCACCGCCTTTATCTCCGGCTTGTGCTTGGCGAGTGCAGCATCGATCTCGCCACGCAAACCCTCGTCGTCGCGGCGCACGCCCATCGAGATGTCGTAGACCATCGGTATCGTAGCCTGATCGGCCTGCGGCGAAACCGGAGCGACCTTCAGCCTCACCGGCTGTCTTTCCGCGAAATAACCGGCGAGCGGCCCCCAGGCGATCGCCACGTCGATCTCGCCCTCGGCAACCGCTTCGATAATTCTCGACGGCGGGTTTGGCAGCGAATAGTCCCCATAGACGGGAAACCCGCGCAGTCGGCCGACGATGCCACGGCGCGCCAGTTCGGTTACGGGAGGTGGGTCTGCGCCATCGTCGCCGATCAGTTGCACGCCGATCGTAAGGTCGCGAAGCCGCGGATCATCGAAGGACGAAATATCCGGCCCATCCTCGCGTGTGACGAAAACATAGCTCGACCGGTAATAGGGCGCAGTCGGGCTCAGCATTTCGAGATCAGCCGGCGTGCCCGGAATGAGATCGCAAAGGCCGGCCTTAAGCGTGTTGCGGACAAATCCGCGCCGCTGCGCCCACCAGACATAGGAGACTTCCGCTCCGAGATCCTTTGCAAGGATCTCGACGATCTTGTTCTCGAAACCCTCGCCGCGTTCATTCGAGAAAGGAAGGTTGTTCGGATCGGCGCACACTCTCAATTCCCGCGCCGACGCCGGCACTGCAAGCCCGACGATGATGGGCAGGGAGAGGACGAACCACCGGACAAGCCGACCTCCGCCCCGCCTCAGAACCGGACCCACCGTATCAAGGCAGCCGGAACACATAGAGCGCCCCTCCGGCATTGGTGGCATCCTTGAGGTCCCTCATCGCGTTGGCGAAGCCGAGCGCGGCGGTCGCATCGCGCGGATCGAGATCACCCGTCACGATGGCACCGGCCCAACCGCCCACGCCGGAAAGCACCGCGATATATTCATGCCCATCGGGGCCACGATAGGCGATAGGCTGACCGATGATCCCCGACGAGGTCTTGAACTGCCACAACAGCTCGCCCGTCCTGGCGCTCACAGCCTTGAACCAGCCTTCCATGGTCCCGTAGAACACCACGTCGCCGGCGGTCACGAGCGCTCCGCTCCAGACGGGGAAATTCTCCTTGAGCTTCCAGGCAGGTTTTTCGTTGGCGATGTCCCAGGCGGTGAATTCGCCGCGATGCCCACCTGGCCCCGGCTTCATGCGCACATTCATGCCGACATAAGGGGTGCCGGCGATATAGTTCACCTCGACGCCCTGCTCATCCATGCATAGATTGCTGTGAGGAATATAGAGCAGCCCCGTACGGGGCGAGAAGGCGGAAGGCTGCCAATCCTTGGCGCCCGATGCCGTCGGGCAGATATCGCGGACGACCTTGCCGGTGCCTGTCTTCTTCTCGGGATTCTCGATCAGCCTGCCGGTTTCAAGGTCGACGCCTTTGCTCGAATTGACGGCCCCGAACGGCTTCGCCGAGAGCACTTCGCCGGTGGTCCGGTCCAGCACGTAGACATAGCCGTTTCGCTCGGGCCGGACGAGAACCTTTCGCGGCTGGCCTTGCCAGTCCATGTCGAGCAGGATCTGCTCGTTGATCCCGTCATAATCGTGCTGGTCGTGCGGCGTCCATTGATAGAACCAATGCGCCGACCCCGTATCGGGATCGCGCGCAAAAATACCGGCCGTCCATTTGTTGTCGCCGGGGCGCAAATCCGGATTCCACGGACCCGGATTTCCAGTGCCGTGATAGATCAGGTCGAGTTCGGGATCGTAGGAAATCCAGCCCCACACATTGCCGCCGCCGATCTTCCACGCGTCCGGCGGCCAGCTTGTGACGCCCAGATCCCTCCCTTGGTCCATCTCGTAGAAGGGCTTGAACTCCGCCCCGATGAGCACTTCATTGTCCGGGCCGGTGCTGTAGGCGGTCCAGACAACGTGCCCATCATCGACATCGAGCGCTTTGATCCAGCCGCGCACGCCCAGTTCGCCGCCGGAATTGCCGACCAGTACCTTGTCCTTCACCACCAGCGGCGCCATCGTGATGGTCTCGCCGATATTGATGTTGCCGATCTTCGTGTTCCAGACCTGCTCGCCGGTCTCGGCATCGACGGCGACCGCATGACCATCGAGCGTGGCGAAGAATATGCGGCCGTTCGAAAAGACAGCGCCCCGATTCACCACGTCGCAGCAGGCCACGCCCTGCGCAGCAGGTTCGGGCTTCGGCTCGAATTTCCATTTCATTGGAGCGCCCGGCTTGGTGAGGTCGAGCGCATAAAGGATGTTGGGAAAGGGGGTGACGATATACATTGTGGCGCCGACGACCAAGGGCGCTGCCTCATGACCTTTCGCCACGCCGGTTGAGAAGGTGAAGGCCACCTGCAGCCGGCCCACATTGCTCTCATTGATCTCGCTCAGCTCGCTGTAGCGCGTGGAGGCGTAATTCTTGGCGGGCATCGTCCATTGCCCGTCATCGGCCGGAGCGGCGGCTGGTGGCGGCGCTATGTTCGCGCCGGGGCTTTGCTGGCCAAGGGCGGGCCCAAGGACTGCAAAAGAAAGCAGTCCCGCCGTGAAGGCGGCGAGCACTTTGCATCTCAAGCCGATTACGGGTTCACCTTCAAAGGCTGGAGACCTGCGGCTCATGATTGAGGCTCTCGTTGAAGCCTCCCCTAAATGCTCAGATCAAATCGTTTGTTCCTTCAATGAAGATGCTGCTCGACACGACGCGTTCGAAAGCGAAGCAGAAGATTGCGGAGGAACGCGCCAAAGTCGCCGCCGCGGTGCGCGAGCATCACCGGACCAATCTCTGAGCACGCTGAGGGCGCGCCAAAAGCCCGCTCTCCGACCTCGTCTATTGCGGCGTCCGCAGCAGCCATGCTCGCTGCAGCGCCGTTTCGCCTGCTCGGCAGACAACACAAACGGCTCCTGCACGAATGGTCGCACAATGCGGCCCCAAAGCCCCGGAGTACCGTTCGCATCGGGATGAACCGCAATATCCGTCGTGAGGTAAAAGTGGTCAGTCATCCCACTGATCTCATGGCAGCGCTGAAGGACGCAGCCCGGAAGATTGAGCGGGGCAGTCTAGAAGCAGGCCGTTATTGCAGTGGCTAAACGGACCGCAACGGTGCGCGCGACACAGCCAGATGATGCGGATAAACCTGTTTGGCCGGGTGCATCTTAAGGCGTTGACGAGTGCCAGAGCGGGCGAGCGCTGCCGACAGCTCTCGCCAGATTTTAATCTCCGTCGAAGATCGCGAAGTGATTGCCAGGATGCCTTTCCCTCACCGGAACCGATACCTCGGAAATCTCGGCGCAGTTTTGAGTTTTGCATTGTTCTGCGCACGCTCGATTGGACTGCCAGCCATCAAGTGGGATTGAAAGCCATCCTGATATCGTTTACGCCTGACCGGGTTCCAACCAACCGCTAAGGAGCGACGGCAGAAACGTAAACAAACATTATAATGACCATGCCATTCCCTTGGTGATATCCATGACAGTTGTATGTCAAGTTTCACGTCAGCAATCGCCAAGTTTATTGTTAGCTCATTTCTTACAAACAGTCTTTGAGGCGACATATGTTGCGTTACTTGTTTGGACTAATAACGGTGTCTATCGTTGCCCCCCAACTAGCTCTGGCGGAACCCCCTCTCCTTATGAGCAGCTGCGTGATAGGCTTCTTAGCGGGAAAGAAACCGTATCAATTTCTGATTTGAAGAAGTGTACTCAAAAATCGGGAACGATAATCACCAATATTAGATCTGTCGGCGGGTTCTGGATTGATGCGTTTCAAATCCTTCCAGAGCCTAACGCTCACATTGCTTATGCCGATGAGCATTTCACCGTAACGCCTGATGGAGCGCCTGTTATTGAGTTTCTCCAATATAGGGTCGCATCGAATAATATCGGAACCTTGACCGTGAGAAGGCTTTCTCCGGTCACCTACAAACCTCTGTCTGAACCAATCGTTTTTGAATGTCAGATCGGGGATGGGCTGCGTTTCCTTCCAGAAGAGGGCTTACTGCCCGCAAATTAATACCTTTGCCCATGAGGCAAGCTTCCATAATCCATTCAAATGGAAGCTGTCCGGCGTCCGCGAAGTAGTTTTCGCATCCGCCGGGTTCGATTGTTGAGACAAGATGGCCGATGTGGCGCCAAAAGCCCCCTCGCTCGTCCGTGGGCGCGCCGCTTCCAGTGTTTGATCTTTGGAAGGCCTTCGATCGGGTTGAGGGGTGGCCGCATCCAGCCGGCGGCAACAGCAAGCATAAGGCGCCTTAGGGAACGCCGCCCCCACGCCCTTTTCGCCCGATGAGGGTCGATGAGCGAACCCGTCCGGCTTCGGCCTACGGCACCCGTCTACGGCCTTCGCCCGGCCGTGCTCATCAATCTTGAGCGTCTTTGGGCGGAAACTGCTTCATGGCGGAAGAAAAGAGCCGCGGTTCCTGCGAACCGCGGCATCGGCATAATTGGTCGAGCTCGGGAAAGCAGCTTATTGCAGTCCCATCAACTGATAGATCTTTTCCGACGCGGCCATGGCGTCTGTCGGTTCGATATTGACGATCTGCGGCATCGTGCGAGTGTTTTCGATGCCCTCGATCGGAGAGAAGCCGTCGAAATTATTGATTGCCTGCGCTTCCTTCGTCATCAGGAACGCTACGAAAAGCTTGGCTGCATTGGCGTGCGGTGCCTTGGCGACCAGGCTGGCTACGTTGTTCGAAGAAATCGACGGCTCGGGGAAACTCTCGCCGAGCGGGGCGCCGGACGCAACGAGGCCCGTCACCACCTGATGAATCCCAGGCGCATAGATCGCCTGAGCGCCTGCGGCAACCTGCTGGATGCCCGGAACCGCGCTCGGCGAGTAGGTTGCGTGGCTGCCAAGCTTCTCGAGAAACGCGTCTCCGTAGAGATCATGCAGCATCTTGTAGAACTGGTTCGACGTTACGCTGGAACGTGGGTCGGTGAGGATCACCTGTCCTTCATAGGCCGGATCGTTCAGTTGCTCCCAACTCGTCAGGCCGTTCGGAACAAGGTCCTTGTTCCATACGAGGGAATAGGGATTGTAGCCGATGGTGATCGTGCCCTCGGACTTTGCTTCCTGCGGCCATTCCGCATAACCAGGAACGGTCTCGACCGACGAGAACAATCCCTTCGCAAAGAGGTCATCGTGGAAGGCGCGGTCAGTGGAATAGTAGACATCAGCAATGGTATTGTCGGTGTCGTTCTCGGCCACGAAACGTTGCGCAAGCGCCGATGACGCCTGCCGCTGAATGTCGACCTTGATGCCATGAGCGGCGGTAAATGCAGCCGACAGCTTCTCCATCAACGAGGGGTCGACGTTTGTGTAGACCGTTAGCGAACCCTCGGCCTTCGCAGCGGCAACAAGGTCTGCAGGCATTTCGGCCTGTGCTGCCGCGCCCGAGGTCGCGGCTATCATCAGCGCTGCCGCCGAAGCGAGCGTGGCAAGGCGGGTCCTGAACGTGTTCATTTCACTCATTGCTTCCTCCCTTGAAGTGTTGCGGATGATCGGTTCCTGGCGGAATCATGACGTTGTCAGACGCTGGCTGCGGCGGGTGATGAACAGCATCAGGCCGACGAGCGAGGCGGAGATGGCGGTGATGACCAGTGCAAGCGAGGCGACCTGCGGGAAGTTTCCGAAATTCCACAGGTCGAGCAGGACGCGGCCGATGACCGGATTATGCGTGCCGGAAAGGAATGCGGAGGCAGTGACTTCACCGACAGTGTGAACGAAGACCATGATCCAGCCGGCAACAAGCCCGGGCATTGCCAGCGGAAGCGAGATTCTCCAAAGGGTTTTCATGTCCGAGGCCTTGGAGACACGCGATGCTTCCGACAATTCGCCGCCGATCGAGGCAGCGGCCGATGCGGCAGCACGGGCGGCGTAGCTGAGCGTCATGACGATATAGGCCAGCAACAGGATCGCCGTTGTCCCGTAGATGCGAAGCGGCTCGCGGCTGAAGGCAAGAATGAAGGCAACGCCAATAACCGTGTGCGGGATCGTCGCCGGAATGCCGGTCAGAATGTCGGCGAGCTTGCGCGCCTTGCCATTGCGCGCGAAGTGAAGCGCGAACGCCCCCGTGACCAGCATGTTGAACGAAGCCACGATGAAGCCAAGCGTGACGCTGTTGATCAGCGCGCTCACCGTCTGCCGGTTCTCAAACAGGACGAAGCTGAAGTTTGCAAGCGTCAAGGTCGAGAAATTAACGGCCGGCGTCCAGAAGGGCTGGAGCGAGACGAGCAGCAGGCCCAGGATCGGCAGCACCGCAGTCGCTAAAAGATAGAGTACCGCGACCGCGTAGGCGATCCAGCGCAGCTTTCCCAGGCGCACCGGCGTTGCGCGAAAGCCCTTGCCCGAGATTGCAGCGTTGCGGCCAGGACGAGTAACGAGGTTCTGCAGGACCAGCAGGATCTGAACCAACGCCAGCAGGCCGATCGACAGCGTGATTGCGGGGCCGGTCTGCGCCGGATAGGACTGCAGCAGGCGGAAAATATAAACCGAGATGACGTCGATGCGTGCACCGCCACCAAGGACGGCCGGTACAGAGAAAAGGCTGAGACCGGAAATGACGCCGAGGAGAAGCGATGCCGCAAGCGCTGGGCGGATGGCGGGCAGCGTAACACGCATCATCGTCTTGATCGGCCCCGCCCCGCCGGTCCGCGAGGCTTCTTCCATCGCCGGATCGACCCGCTGAAGGGCTGCGGAAACGACAAGAAACACGTACGGAACCGTGTAGAGGCTGGTGATGATCACGAGGCCCCACATCGTATAGATGTTAAAAGGGCCGGTGCGCATCGTGATGCCGAAGTGCTCGAGCAAATTGCGCAGGGCAAAGTTGGCGAGGCCGGCGCGCGGGTCGAGCAGCACTGCCCAGCCGATGACGCCCGCTACCGGCGGAACGATCAGGGCGCAAAGCGGCAGCAATTGCCCGATAAAACCGAGGCTCGCGTCACTGCGCTCATTGATCCAGGCGAGGATCGACCCGATCAGGAGAGCAATGGCGGTGGCGCCGAAGACAACGATCAACGTGTTGAGAATGACGGTTGGCACCGTTCGCGACAGCGGCCCGTCGACCAGCGAATGGAAACTGGCGACGATGTTGTCATACTCATAGACGATGGCGAGACCGAGCGGGTAGATGATCAGGAGAGCCATCAAGCCGAGCGTCAGCCACAGCACGAAGGAAAATGGCGTCAGCCCAGATCGCGACCACCAGGTGAAGCCGCTCTGGCTCGGCGCGGCGCTGTCAACGCTCATGTCACGTACCCTGCGCAAAGACGTGGACGCGCAAAGGCGGGCAGGTCACCGTAAGGTTTCCGTCTGCGTTTGCGGTGACAGGCGCTTGCGTGGTGATGAGCAGTTCTCCGCCTTCCGTTTCCAGGAAATGCTGGCGCACCGCCCCCAGGTAGAGCGAGCGCACGAGGCGGCCGGTGATGCGGTTGTCGATGTTGGCATCGGCCGCGACATCGCAGTGCTCGGGACGGATCATCACCGAGACCTTCTGTCCTTCAGCGATCGATTTCGGAAAGTTTGCTGATTTCAGTTCTCCGAAAGCGGTGCGAACGCGCAGCGCGTCGCCAGTTCCGACGACCGTTCCTTCAAGCTCGTTTGCCGATCCTACGAAATCGGCAACATAGCGCGAGACAGGATGATCATAGATCTCTTCCGGCGCGCCGATCTGCGCAACGGTACCAACGTCCATCACGGCGATGCGGTTGGCCAAGGCCAATGCTTCGGTTTGGTCGTGCGTTACATAGACGGCGGCAAAGCCGATCTGGCTTTGAAGGGAAAGAAGTTCAAGGCGTAGCCGTTCGCGAACCTTGGCGTCGAGGTTCGACAATGGTTCGTCGAACAGGACGAGGCCGTCACCGGAGACGATGGCGCGCGCCAATGCGACACGCTGCTGCTGGCCGCCGCTGAGCTGCCCGGGATATGCCGCCGCATATTTTCCGAGACCGACTTTGTCGAGAGCGTCCTGGGCACGTCGTGCAGCCTCCCGCTGTGGCTTCCCGGAGTTGCGGATCGGATAAATCACGTTCTCAAGCACGCTCATATGCGGCCATAGCGCATAGGACTGGAACACCATCGACAAATGGCGCTTCTCCGGCGGCACATAGATGCCCGCCTTTGAAGAAAAGACCACCTTGCCGTCGATCAGGATTTCTCCCGAATCCGGCTCTTCAAGCCCGGCAATGCAGCGCAGAAGCGTGGTCTTTCCACATCCGCTTGGACCGAGAAGTACGACGAATTCGGCGGGGTCGATATCGAGCGAGACATTGTCCAACGCCACGTGTGCCCCCCGGCGGGTCCGATAGACCTTGGTCAGGTTGCGCACCGAAACTCGTGGGGCAGATACCATTCTCCCTCCCTCCCGCCCGGCCCTTGCGGTCCGTTCCAGATTTCCTCTTGCATAAGTTTTTCAGAATGTATCATGTTATGCAATAGAAAATCACATCGTGAAAAAGCCGACGTGTCTACGCCGGGATCCGGAGGAGTTTGATGGCGAAAGCAATGCAGGGCATGAAGGTGCTTGATTTGACGCATGTCATGGCTGGCCCTTTTTGCACGCGGCAGCTGGTTCTGCTTGGGGCGGATGTCATCAAGATTGAGAAACCCGGCGACGGCGACGTGATGCGGTACTACGGACACGATCCGCGTTTCGGCCGCAACTCCCCCAACTTCGTCGGCTACAACGCCGGTAAGAAGTCGGTCGCGCTAGACTGGACGACCGAGCTGGGAGCCGAAGCCCTTCGCCGCCTCGTTGCCGAAGCTGATGTACTGGTGGAGAACTTTCGGCCAGGGGTGCTCGAAGCACGTGGCTTCGGTTACGAAGCCTGCCGTGCCATAAAGCCGGACCTCATCTATTGCTCGATCTCCGGCTACGGCCAGGAATCGATCCTGCGCGACAATCCCGCGTATGACCATATCGCACAAGCCATGTCGGGCCTGATGTCGCTGCAGGGCAGCGAGCAGGATCCACCCATGAAGGTTGGATTTCCGCTGGTCGACACCTTTTCCGGACATATGGCCGCTTTCGCCATCGTCTCGGCTGTACTACGCCGCGAGCGGACGGGCGAAGGCCAGCGTCTCGACGTCTCGATGCTGGACGCGTCAATGGTGCTGATGTCGTCGATGATACTCAAATACAATGCGACTGGCGTCGTCCCCAAACGGGTGGGCAACAAGGGCTTCAGCCTGAGTGCCACCGCAGACATGTTCCCGACCCGTGATCGTCCGATCTCGATCGGAGCCAATACTGACAAGCAGTTCGCCGCCCTGTGCAAGGTTCTCGGCGTTGAGGAGCTGATTGACGATCCGCGCTACAAGGATGCGTCAGGCCGCTGGGAGCATGCCGCTACGCTTCGCCCGATGGTCAGCAGCCGAATCGCCGAATGGGAAGCGGAAGAACTTGAGGTGGCCCTGAACAAGGCGAGCGTTCCAGCGGCGGTGGTTAGGGATCTCAAAGGCATCGTGGCCCACCCGCATTTTAATGATCGGCCGACTTTCCAGACGATCGACGTGCCCTCGTGGGGGCGCGAGATGAAGGTGCTTAATGGCGGTTTCCTTGCGAACGAGGATTCCCCGGAATCAACTGCGACGTCGCCGGACCTCGGTGAGCATACTGAGGATGTGCTGCGCGCGCTGGGCTTCGATGGCGACAAGCTAGAAAGCCTTTTGGCAGGGGCCCAAATGCAATGATCATGGGCAACAACGCAGCACGGGCGTTAGCCCGGCTTGGGGGCGCCTGGTCGGCCCCGGACGCGACTGCGCGCCAAAAGAAGGCGGAGGGTGAGCCCGTTGTGGGCTTTCTCGGCGCAACTGCGCCGGTGGAAATGATCGCGGCGAGCAGAGCTTATCCTTTTCGCCTCAAGGGAACAGCGCCAGGTACGGAGGATCTGACAACCGAGTTCGCCGATAGACTGATGGAGCCGGTTCGCGAAGCCTACCTCCGGCATCTTTTCGACCGCATGCTGAAGGGAGAATTTCAGTGGCTCGACCTTCTGGTAATTCCTCGCACGTCCGAGGGCCTGCTGCAGTTCTACTATCTCCTGGACTATGCCAAGAGCCTGGAGCACGGCGAGCGCCTTCCACCCGTGTACTTGCTGGATTTTCTGCAGACGCCACACGACTACAGCGTCCGTTACAATCATTCGATGCTGTGCGAGTTCGCAAATCGCCTTGAGGAAGTTACCGGCACACGACCCGACTCGGCTTCGATCTCGCAGCAGATAGTGCGCTACAACGCTGGACGGGCGGCATTTCGAAACATCAGCGTTGGCGGGAAACTTGACGGCGTGCAACGGCTCAAGCTTGCGGCCTTCGGCCAGCATGAACCTATCGAGGACTTCTGCTCAATCATCGAGGGCCTGGCAGAACTCCCACCCTGCCCGTCTGCGGTCCGCATCGGACTTTCAGGTTCTCCGCACGAGAACGCATCGCTTTATGAAGCTTTGGCGGCTCATGGGTTGGATGTAGCGGTCGAGGATCACGATTGGGGTGGTGCGATCTACGAGCATGACGTAAGCGAGGCGGCCGAGCCGATCGAGGCACTGGAGACCCGCTACCGCCTTTACGGCATCAGCATGCGCCAGTTCCAGAGACGGCATCCCGAGCTTGATCTCAATGGTGAAGAGGCCCGCGTAAAGGCTGTCGCTTTCTATTTCGAGGAGAACGACGACACGCTCGGCTGGGAGTACCCGGACGAGAGGGTGCGCCTCGAAAGGCTCGGAATAGCCGCACCCATGCTGCGTGGTCCGGTCAACGGCGAAGCCTGTCTGGGTGGCATCGCCGATCTTGCGGCGCGTCTGCAGAACGGGGGAACGGCTCATGGGTGAGATTTTCACATCGGTAGCCAACGAGCCGTTGGCGACGACGGCGCTGGCCAAAGAAAAGCAGAAAGGCTGGTTCGTCGATTTTAGGACCCGCTCGATGGAACAGGGCGAGCCCTATGTGATCGCGGCTGCGGTGAGCCCGCACGAGATATTCCATACGATGGACGTACCGGTCGTAACCAACACCTGGTACTCGTCGATCATTTCCGCGAAGCGCCAGTCGCCCTACTATTTCGACCTGATGGAGAAGCTCGGCTTCCACGCCGACCTGCCTCGCTACCTCAGCTTGCCGATGATGACGACGCTCGACAATGATCCAGAGCGTGCCCCCTATGGCGGGTTGCCGAAACCGGCGCTGATCCTAGACCGGCTGCGCGGGGATTATGCACAGCGCATCTCATCGAAGTGGGCGAAGGCCTTCGATGCCGAAACCTTCTTTCTCGACGTTCCGGCGCAGAAAAAGCTGATCCCCAATTGGTGGGAACTGGCCCAGCACGATTGGGAAACGCTCTACGAGAGCCACCGTCTTGATTACCAGGTCGAGCAGCTCAAGGCTCTTATCGAGGTTGCAGAACGCACCTGTGGGCGCCGCTTCGACATGGACGAGTTCGAAGGCGAGATGCATCGCATAAACAAAGCCGGAGAAAACGTCGCACGCGCGCGAGATGCGATCGCTTCGGCCGAAAAATGCCCGGTCAGCCTTCCCGACCAGCTGACAAACGTGATGGCGGCGACATGGAACCGCGGCTCGCAATGGTCCGTCGATCACACGGCAGCCTATGCCGATTGTATAGAGGCCCGCATTGCGGAACGACAGGCGATCTGCCCTGGTGAGAAGACCCGGCTTCTGTGGCTCAACACCGGTCTGTGGTTCAACACGGGCTTTTACCGGGCTTTCGAGGAAAGCCACAATGCGGTGTTCGTCTGGTCGATGTACTCGAATTATTTCTCGGACGGCTACCGTAAGTATTTTAAGGACGATCCACTGCGCGCGCTTGCTGCGCGCTCGATCTCCATGAATGAGCAGCTGCATCTGCCGCCATGGATGGCGGGATGGATTCTCAAGCAGGCAGAGGATTTTCGCGCATCGGGCGCGGTGATGCTGACGCCAATCGGCGACCGGCTCTCCTCTTACGGCACGCGCGCGTGCATCGACATGCTAGAGCGGGCGGGCCTGCCAGTGCTCGAGGTGAGCGCAAGCATGGTTGATGCGCGCTTGTGGGACAACGATGCGATGATTGCCAAGGTGGGCGACTTCATCGACCGGAGAATAAAAGCCTGATCCCGGTCCGGCGCAAGGAGAACGAAATGTCGATGATGAGGGCAATCGAGATCGCCGAAGCAGGTGGACCGGAGGTCTTGCGGCTTGTAGAGCGGCCCGCGCCGCAGGCCGGCGCCGGCGAAGTCCTAATCAGGGTCGCCGCGGCCGGCCTGAACGGAGCCGACCTCGCCCAGCGCCGTGGCGTCTACCCCCCGCCAAAGGGCGCATCCGACATTCCGGGGCTTGAAGTTTCGGGAACGATCGAAGCCCTTGGCGAGGGCGTCGAGAACTTCGCCGTCGGTGACCGCGTCGTCGCTCTTCTGGCCGGGGGCGGCTATGCTTCATACTGCGCCGTGCCCGCCAGCCAGGTGCTCCCGCTGCCCGTGCATCTTTCCTTTGTCGAAGGTGCCGGCCTCATGGAGACCATCGTCACAGTCTGGACAAATGTCTTCGACATTGCCGGACTGGCGGAAGGCGAAACGCTTCTGGTGCATGGTGGAACAAGTGGTATCGGTACGACCGCGATCCAGCTTGCCAAGGCATTCGGTGCCCGTGTGGCGGCCACCTGCGGCAGCGAGGAGAAGGCGGAGATGTGCCGCAAACTCGGCGCAGAAACCACGATCAACTATCGCAGCGAGAATTTTGCGTCGATCCTGCGTGAGCGCCACGGCGGGGCCAACGTCGTTCTCGAC
Source organism: Chelativorans sp. J32 (assembly GCF_000518985.1). Taxonomy (GTDB): domain Bacteria; phylum Pseudomonadota; class Alphaproteobacteria; order Rhizobiales; family Rhizobiaceae; genus Chelativorans. The sequence continues at coordinate 54,956 of NZ_JAEQ01000003.1, read as the reverse complement.
ATTGTCGGTGGCCCATATCTGGAGGGCAATATTCGCGCCATGGCTCCCAAAGGCCGACTGGTCTTCATCGCCTTCAACCATGGCCGCATGGGTCAACTCGACATCGCCCGCGTAATGATGAACGGCCTGACCGTTACGGGCTCGACCTTGCGAAGCCGACCGCTGGCAGAAAAGGCGCGGCTGGTGGCGGAGGTTCGCGACAAGGTGTGGCCGCTGATCCGCACCGACCGGTTCCGGCCCGTTATCGATCAGGTTTTCCCGTTGGCCCATGCCACTGCCGCCCATCAGCGGATGGAAAGTGGCGCGCACATCGGTAAGATCATCCTGACGCTGGAATAGGCGACGGGGCCGATGATGACCGGGGACGTCGAGGAGGAAGAAGGTGTAGAGGCCGGTGCACGGCAATATCGGGTCAACGTCCTCGACCGTGCGGTTTCGATCCTCGATGCGCTCTCGCGCTATGGTCCGAGCCTGACCCAGACCGAGCTGGCCAAGCTCACCGGATTGCATGTCAGCACGTGCATGCGGCTCCTCGTCAATCTCCGCCATCATGGTTTCGTCACCAAGGACGAGGACAGCGGGCGCTATCGCCTCGGCTATCGCCTGGTTGCGCTGGCAGAAGACGCTCGCGGTAATGCCGGTCTCGTCGAGGTCGCCCGCCCAGTGATGCGCGATCTTTGCCGGGCCTTCAACGAGACGGTCGTTCTCAGCGTGGTCTCGGGCGACTATCGAGTCGACCTAGAACAAGTGGTCGGCCGCCAATCCATCCGCCGCGTCGTGGCACTCGGGGTAGAAAAGCCGCTTTATGCCGGTGCTGCCGGCAGGCTGTTGCTATCAGGTTTTTCCGAGGCCGAGCTTGAGAATTACCTCAAGCGCGTCGAGCTAGAACCGCTCGCACCGCAGACGATCACGGAACCTGCAGCGCTTCGATCCTCGATCATGCAGATCCGAAAGGATGGGTATGCCGAAGGCACGCAGGAGCAATATCCTGATAGCGGATACGGAATCGTAGCGCCGGTTTGCGGGCTCCGCGGCGAGATTATTGCCGCTCTTGGCGTATCGGTCCCGCGCTTCCGTTTTACAGAAGAGCTGCGCTCGTCTTTACTGCCGGCGGTCCTTGCGGCGGCCGAAGAAGTCTCCCGGCGGATGCACGGGAGCTAATTTAGAGCACTGCCTCTCTAGTCCGATCATATCCGGCGGCCTGTCGCAGTGTCGGCGGGCCATGCTCACTGCGCGGCCAGAGCCGTTTCGTCTGCTCGGCACATACGCCAACGGCTCCTGCACGACAAGGAACGGGTGATGGCGCCGGAGGCAGCCGAGGCCGCACTGCGCGCCCCCTATGCGGAGGAGAGCAATCGGCTGAACCGCGAGCGCCGCGCCGGCATGGAGCGCGACCGTGCGAACGCACCAAAATGGACCGTGCGATCAAGGAAATCGTCGATATCATGGAGGCGTGAATGTCGATAATCAGCGGCAGTCCTGCGCCGTCTGCATGCCACACTGTTTTGCAAGCCTATTACCGGCGCCAATCGTACAACCCTGCGGAGTTCAGAAGCCGTTGCCGTAGCGCTGCAGACACGGCGCGAGCGCTTGAGCCGCGCCGCAACGCGCGGGCAGCTCGACGCGCAACCGCGCATAGGCCCATTGCCGCCACGGACGGGGAGAACTGCCGGATATTTCGATGCGGACGAGGGACGGCATGCGGTTGGTGCTTGTCCATTCGGGATTGAGCGCGCCGTCCGGCCCGGCATAGCTGAACGAAAGCTTCAGATCGCCGCGCACCAGTGGAAGATCCTCCCCGCCCTCGCCCATCATGTGATCGCGGCGGGCACGGATAAGGGCCGCGTCAGCTCCGGCCCGACCCATCGAATAGGTGATGTCATCGAGTCCCGCACGCCGCTCGTAGCCGAGCGCCGGACGTACGAAGGTGACCTTGTCGGCATGGCCGGTGAAGCGGACTTCAGTGGCCCCTCCCGAGTTGGAATAGCCGGGCTGCGCCGCCTCCAGGTCCTCGACCATCCGGTCGAGAATCACTGCCACCGTATCCTCCTGCCCGCCTCTGGCGATCATCCCCTGCCAGTGGCGCAGCCAGGTTCCGGTGTAGAGTGACAGCCCACCAAACAGCATCGTCGCGAGCACCAGCGAAGCCAATGCCTCGATCAGCGTGAAGCCGTCCCGAACGCTGCGTTTCCTCGTCATTGCAGCTTGCCGAGGCGCACCGTCTGCATCACGTCGTCGTCCGATCTGTCGGTGCTGCGAACGGTGACGGAGTAAAGCTGCCATCCGGTCTGCGCCAACGCAGCGTCGCGTTCGAAGCGGTACGGCTCCACGGTGACCGTGAAATCCCCGATCACGCTCCGGCCCGTTCGCAACGGGTTGAGGGTCATCGCGGCCGCCATGGCAGCCTGCATGCCGACACGGCGTTCGGTCGACCGTTCCAGACCCGCGAATGCGCCTGCGGTGCCCGTGATGATGCGCGCGATCGGAATGATCAGCAGCACGGCGACGGCAAGCGAGGCCAGAACCTCGATCAGCGTGAAGCCGCGTCTGCGCCGCGCTGTCATTTCGGGCTCATTTCCACGCGGCCGGTCAACCAGTCGACGCGCAGTTCGATCTCCCGGCCGCTGGCGGACAGCGTCATGACGCCCCCGCAGGACCGTCCGTCGGCAAGGAAGCGCAGGGCTCTGGTTCCGCCTCGTATGGGACACCGGTCCGATGTGACCCAGTTCATGGCCACCCCGTCCCTGATCGAGATCGGATCGGCGCCATCCACCTGGATGCGTTTGCTTCCCGGATCGACCGTCACGTCGGCGACGCTCCCCGTGGTCAGCGCCTTCGCCCTGCCTTTGCGGAATTCCCCGCTGACGCGAACCGCCGCGGCAGAAAGCTCGGCAGCCCCGATGCTGGAACGCGGGCGTGGCATCAGCACGAAGGCCGCGAGCGCGACGATTGCAAGCGCGGCGACCACGTCGAGCAGCACGACACCGCGCTGCGCCTTCTTTCGAATGCTGTTGCCCCTAGGGCTGGCCCGACACATTGGAACCACCAGGCCCTTCGGTGGTAATGCTGAACGTCTTTCCGTCGCTCACATATTTGTATTCATTGCCCCACGGATCGAGCGGGACGTTCTCGCCGCGAAGGTATGGCCCGTTCCAGACTTGGATGGTCGAAGGCTTACGCACGAGGGCTCCCAGGCCCTCGGCCTGCACCGGATAACGGCCGACATCGATGTAGAAGATGTCGAGCGCGCTCGAAAACGCCTCGATCTGAAGCTTCGCCGCGCGCTCGCGCGAGTCGGACAATTGCGCGAGAACACGAGGACCGACGAGCGCCGAGATCAGGCCGATGATGGCCAGCACGACCAGCATCTCGATCAGCGTAAAGCCCGCCCTGCGGCGCCGGGTACGCTTGCGCTGCATGAGGTCGGGACCGGATGCGAAATGTACGCTCTGCAACCAGCGCTCCTATCGGACCATGTCGTTGAAGGACATAAGAGTAGACATGATAGACACGATCATACCACCGATCAAGACACTGATCGTTGCGACCGCCGCAGGGCCGACAAGCCCGACGATACGGGCCAGCGAACGCTCCAGCCGCACTTCATAGAAGTCGGCGACACGATAGGCCAGCCCCGCGAGTTCGCCACTTTGCTCGCCGAGCCTCAACATGCGCACCGCCAGCGGGGGAAGCTGAAGAATCTCGAGCGCATGGCCAAGCCTATTTCCCTGCCTCAGCGCGTCGGAGGCCTGCTGCGCGCGTGCCCGGGCAACCTCGCCGTGGTCGATGGTATCGCTGATGAGCTTGAAGGCCACAGGAACCGCCACGCCCGTTTCGACCATGATGCCCAGGAGACGGGCAAAGCGCCCCGTCCGATAGCTTCCCGGTATCTCCGACAGAAGCGGAAGTTTTTTGGCGAAACCCCAGAGCCATGCCGAAAGAAGGCCTCGCCGCGCCGCCACCAATCCCAGCAAAACGAGTAGCGAAGCCGCAAGCAAAAGGACCAGTCCGTGGGCGCGCAGGAAATTCGAGACCGCGAACATCACCACCATAAGCGTGTCCTCCTTGCCGCTCTGCATGATCATCGGTTCGAACTGAGGAACGACCCCCACCAGGAAGAAGACCAGTACGCAGACCGTGCCGGCAAACAGGACTGCCGGATACCGCAGCGCCTCGCTGACCTTGGTCTGCAATGCCTCGAAATGCTGGCGCTCCTGGACGATGCGCGACAGGAGGGTGGGCAACTTGCCGGAGCTCTCCGCGACACGAACCATGGCGACCTGGAACGTCGGGAACAGAGCAGGCCAGGCTTCCAGCGCGCTGGAGAATGACTCGCCCGACGCCAGGTCGGTGCGAATGCCGGCAACGACGGGCTGAAGCCTGCCGCTGTCGAATTCCTTTTCCATGATCGCCAGCGCTTCGTCGATCCGGATCCCCGCATTCAGCATGATCGACAGGTCGGAGAGCAGCCGCGTGACCTGCGCCGCCGGTATACGTGTCGAAAACAGCGGTGCGCGCGATGCGGACTGCCCGCTCTCTTCGACACTTACCGGGATCAGCCCGCGCGCCCCGAGCTTCTGGACGGCATCGTCGGAATCAGACGCATCTATCCGCCCGAGTTCGATACGCCCCTCGCCGTTCAAAGCCTTGTATGCGAATGCCGTTGAGCCCATGGAGCCGAACTTTCTATCTGTACGCCCGTCGTTCGGATGCAAGCGCGACATCGCGTTGTTGCAACGTTCTGCGTCCGAACATGCGCCAATCGCGAGGTCGGATCTTTACCCCTAGCGGTTCCTTGGCGAAATCATATCCGAAATGGGTGTCCACCCTGGCGTAACGATGCAGACTCGCGCACGCAAATGCCAGATCGGAAACATCAACGCATGGATCGTTTGTCATGTTCGTGAGCAGTTCACACTCCCGAAACGGGCGAGGCCGATCCACTGGAGAGTTCGTTCCCGATCTGCGTCTGTGAGGAAATCCCTCCATCAAAATCTCTGCCGGTGCCTCGGAAGGTGCGACCGCTCGATTTGTTCAACCCCCGGGCAAATAATCATTGCCTGCTTCATATGGATCAACCCCGGAATCCATGTTCATCGGCTGCTCCGGCGGAAACATTTGTTCACCGCCTCCCTGATCGGAAAAACGCAGCGAGGCGCGTCCTCCCGCTCCATCGAGCTTGACTTCAAACTGGCCGACTGCCGTCAGGGTCCAACCTTCGCGGCTCTCCCCCGTGCGCAGCGTGAATGCCGCTATCTCGGTCGGGGCTGTGAAGGTCGCGCTGTTGAGCTTCGACGACCGCACGATGCCAACCAATTGCCAATCGGGCGCCGCGGCAGGCGGCGGCGGCTCAGGTTCCGGCTCGGGCTGCACGACGACAGGTTCCGGCTCGGCGGCAACGAACGCGACCGGAGCACTCCGGTCCGGCGAGAACAGGGGCCGATCCCGAAGCGCCGCATAGTCGCTCAGCGGGCGTTCTCTGACCGATAGCGTTTCCATGCCAAAAGACAGGCTCGAAGAGGCCGCGATGGCGGCGAGCATCATTGTCACGCGCAGCGTGGTCATCATGACTGTGGCCCCTTCTCCCAGAAGGCCGACAACGTGACGTTCAGCGACAGCGGTCGATCCATGGAACTCGAGGTCTGATCTCCCCACAACAGATCGACCTTTCGGTTCAACCGAAGCCTGAAGCTATCGACCACCATGACGGGCGAACCTGCCTCGATGGCATACATGAGATCGGGCAGCGATTGCTCCATAACCTCGATATCGGCAGTCAAACGAATGCGCTCTAAAGACTCCAACTGAGGATCGCCTATATCGGCGCCCTGACCGTCTGCGGGAACATCGACGCGCTGGATAACGGCACCCACGCTTTCCACGCGATTGGAGAGCAGACGCTGGAATTCAGCCGAGACGAGCCCGCTGGTTTGCGCATCGAGAAGAATCTTGCCCTCGCCGGCCAGAGCCTGGTCCGTCCCTTGGGGAACCGGGGAAGTGGACGCCCTGCTTTCGAGCAAGGCGGTACGTTCCTCATAGAGCGCCAGCGCCCTCACCTCCGCGCGCCAGGACAGCAGCGTATCAGCAACGAGTACAAGCGCTCCGACGACCAGCAGGGCCATGACGACCAGCGATTGAAGCCGCGTGTCGCGCCACAGCGGTGTCGTCCTCATCGCAGCGAACCTCCCGTGCGGATGAGCGGGCGGGTGTCGATCTCGAACTCCGAGGTAACGCCATCCTCCCCGCGGAGGGCCGGTCCGACAAGCTTGCTGTCTTCGAAGCGACCCGACGATTCCAGCGCAGTCAGCACTTCGGGTAAATCCATGGTCCGGCCCGAGAGACGCATGCGGCCATTGGCGAAGGACACCTCGATGGCATAGGAATGCGTCGGCAAAGCCTCAGCCAGGTCGTCCAATGCTCCCAGCGCGCTTATCGCGTCGTCCTTGATATTCAGAGCCTCCTGCTCCGGCGCTGTATCAGCCTTGTCCGGAGTCGCCGCCAGCGCGATTGCCTGGCGCGCCTTCTCGGCCCGGATCTCCACGGCGGCGCGGCGCTCGGCATAGCTGTTCTGGACCATCGGCCGCGCCGCCAGAGCCGTGACTGCAGCGACCAGGCTTACGCCCAGAACTCCGGCAAGGACGAACTTTATACGGCCGCGCGTGCTGGCGACCCGCTGCCGCTGTGTCGATACTTGCACGGCCTCCCCTTCCGGAAACGGCGCCGAGATCACGACCTGGCGGGCCTCGGCCGCGTTCAGGCAGGCCAAGGCAGCAGCGACACGCGACTTCGCAACGATCGCGACGGCGACGGTGATCTGCCGCGCCTCACGGCTGATCCCGAGGACCCTGTGGCCGAAATAGATATCGGAAGCAGGCAATGGCGAAAGCGCGCCCATCCGCGACGCGACGATGCCTTCGAGGTGGCTGGCAGCCTCTATCGGCATTTCGATCCGGCGCGCGATAACCCAGCGCGCCGGGATGCCGAGAAGGACCGTCTTTCCATTCAACGCGGTGCGCAGTGCGCCCGACGCCTGCATGTCCGGAGAAATCGGTACCAACAGGGGTGCTGACGGCTTTCGGCCGGTCGCCTGCTCGATTTCAAGCGCGCTCCCGTCGTCGTCCGCGACCCGCGCAACCACGCCGCTGGATTTGGCGCGCACGAATTCATCCAGCAGGGAGGCCGGTCCCGCGATCCAGTCATCCATGCCGCGGATCGCCGCGGTGAAATGAGAAGCCATTCCGGTCAAACCTTAGAGCGGAAGCCGGCACAGGGTCCGGAGTCCGTTGCCGCGTGAAAACAAATCACATCGGCAATTGTCGGACAAGTCCCTCAGTTAGAAATGTGGACAAATTGCCCATTTTGTGGATTATAGCAGGATCTGAACGATACGGCAGGCACGCAGATGCGCCGCGTGCGGGGGTGGGGGAGCCGAGCGTGAGCCAGATGATGCTGCTCGGCGACGCCAAGAGAAGGGCAGTGGCGCTTGACAACTATACAGCACTGCCTTCTGCTCTGGAGCAGCTTTCGAAGGAACCGCCGGTGGCTGAACGTCACATCAGGCAGACCGCTTTGCGCGTTGAACCCATAGCCGGAGTTGGCATACGCAAGCCGGCATCCATTGTGCTCAGGGTCAACTCCGACAGATACATTCGATGAACCTACAGCATACAGAAATTCACTCACTCTTGTCGTCCATGGCGGATGCCGGTCTGGCGAGCCGCGAGGCTATACGGAGCCTTTTCGGTGAAGCTACGGCCTCGCGAGCCTCCGACCTGCACCGCCTGATCGAAGCGCAGATCGTCGACGCCGATGCTCTCGCAGGCTTCCTGTCGTCCTATTATGGCGTGCGACTTCTGGACCGGCAGCAGCTCGCGGACTACAGGCCCGTCGCGCAGAATCTCTCAAACCGATTTCTTGCGGAGAACTGGATCGCGCCGCTCACGGCACCGGACGGGAGCGCGGTCATAGGGGTTCTCCACCCCGGAGATGCGGACCCGATAGAGGCGCTGCGATCCGTTCTCGACGGTGACGCTGAGGTCTGCGTGGTTCCCGCACCCGATCTGGAATCCTGCCTGGAACGCCTTTCCGGCACCCAGGACGTTGCCCAGGCCACCGGCGAAGGAGCAACCTCCGAAGCGGCTATCGCAAGCCTTAGGGATCTCGCGAGCGGCGCGCCGGTCGTGGTTGTCGTAGACGACATCTTCAGGCGCGCGCTCGACCTGAGGGCGACCGACATCCACCTGGAACCGATGCGCGGAAGACTCGTGATGCGGTTCCGCATCGACGGCGTCTTGCGGATCATGCCTGCGCCGCCGCACGAAATAGCCGATGCGATCGTGTCGCGCATCAAGGTTCTCGCCGGCCTCGACATCACCGAGCGCCGCAAGCCTCAGGATGGTGCTATGCGCCTTCCCATCGGGGACCGCGAAGTCGAACTGCGCGTTGCCACTCTCTCCTCCATCCATGGCGAGACCGTCGTCATGCGCATCCTGCACCGCGACAGCGTCCTGCTGGATTTCGCGGGCGTGGGCCTGGATGAGGAAGAACGGCGGACGCTGAACCGGCTCCTTGAGCACACCCACGGAATGATCGCCGTCGCTGGCCCGACTGGCAGCGGCAAGACGACGACGCTCGCGGCCGCCCTCTCGAAGCTCAACGATCCCGGCCGCAAGATCGTGACCATCGAGGATCCCGTCGAATACCAGATTCCCGGCATCGTGCAGTCGCAGATCAACCCGGCGATCGGCATCACCTTCTCGTCCGCGATCCGGACGTTCGTGCGCCAGGATCCCGACGTGATTCTGGTCGGTGAGATACGCGACGGCGAGACGGCGCGGGCCGCCGTCCAGGCAGCGCTCACCGGACACCTCGTCCTCACCACCGTCCACGCGAACACCGCGGCGGCAGCCTTCACCCGTATGCGCGACCTGGGTGTCGAGACCTATCTGCTGGTCGGCGCAGTACGCGGCATCATCTCCCAGCGCCTGTTGCGTAGGCTCTGCGATCACTGCAAGCAGGAAGGAATTCTTTCGGCCGAGACGTTCTCCTCCGACCTGCGCTACCAGGCCGTGGGGTTCTCCCCAGGCCAGAAAGTGTTCAACGCAGTTGGCTGCGGCCGTTGCAACGGCACGGGGTATCGAGGCCGCATCGCAGTGTTCGAGATCCTGGTCTTCGATGAGGCTATCACCGAGCTCGCTTCACAAGGGGCAGACCACTCCAGGATCGAAGCGCTCGCGCTGCAGCGGGGCATGAGCACGATGTCGCATGACGGCGCCAGGAAGGCAGGGCAAGGTCTCACCTCCCCGGCGGAGGTGCTCAGGGTCACCGGGTTTCGCTGAGCGCATCATCTGTCAGTCGGCAAGCGTAACCGGAATGCTTTTTGCTGGCGACCGGAAGGTGCAGCTCGTGATGGTGACGGCGCAGAGACGTCGAAAGTGGATACACCATCAGTTCGCCGCTCGTGCGAGCCTCTGACCCGCGGCCAGGCGGTTAGAGCAATTCCAGGAAAAGTGGGGACCGGTTTCCGTCGGGAATGCGTAGGAACAAGGCTTAGATCATTTCAGTGTTTCCGTGAAATAGTGAAATGATCCAGAATCCCCCTCTGCACGACTTGGCCTATTGCCCGGCTTCCCCGTATTGATAGGGCTCGATGTTTCCGTCCTCCAAAACGTAGCCCAATGCAATCTCGCTCGAACCGTCTACGAAGGAGAGGTCTTTCTTTTCAGACTGTACTCGCATTGTGCCCGTTATCATAACGCCCTCAAACAGACTCGTAAGCGCGAATGGAGCGGATGATTTTACATAGACTATCTGGTTCGGCGGCGGTGGCGGCTCGTGGATGCACGCACCGAAATAGGGGACAAGCAGGAACTCGGTCGTCCCGCCTGGATTGAAATCCAGGGGCAGCAGATAACCGGCGATGGCTACCTGCTTGCCGTCCAACTTCTTCTCGGTGAGGGTTCCACGCCTCTCAATCTCTCCAACCCAGTCCAGGTATCGTTCGTAAAGCGCGTCAATGTCGACGCCTTGCTTTGAAAATTTCTCCCTGTTGGCGTCGACTCTCCTTTTGGCTTCGTCGATCTGATCAGCAAGCTGTTCGGCCGCCTCGTGCGCCAGGTAACCTTTCCAGTAACTGAAATCTCGCAACGCCTCCTGCTGCTCCAGGGGAACATCTTCCAGGAAATTTGCCAGCGGTTCTGTCGGCGGGATCAGCATTTCCCAAGTTAGCTGGGTGGCGCGCTCACTGAATGCCGCGCCGCAGCCAAGGCCCAAAACAGTCAGAGCGAGAGTGATGCAGTGGAACACTGATCTCGCGTTGCCGAAGGAGAATCCGGGAGTCTTCATGTTCTCACCATCATTCCATTTGCGAGGGACATTCTGTAGGCCCGATAGGCCGGCAGGAATCCTGCTGCCATTCCGCCGATAAAAATTGCCAGGAGTAGCAGCGCATCGGTCGTGGAAGGGGGTTGAACACCGATGTCGATGCCGAATCGTCTGTCAATCAGAGGGCGGGCCACCACCAGGACCGCATAAAGCGAGGCCGAGCCGATCACAATTCCCGCCACGGTCAGCAGCGTCGCCTCTCCGACAAGAAGGCCCGCAACCGTGCCGGGTCTCGCCCCTAGCGAGCGCAATATCGCGATCTCACGACGTCGCTCGTTGAGCGTTGACAATATCATTGCCGACAATCCGAGCATCGATGTCACCACGACCATGGCAGAAACGCCCAGCAACGCGGTCTCGGCGGTGCCGACCAGGCCCCACATCTCCTGTAAAGCTACGCCGGGCAGGACGGCTGAAAGGGGCTCGGCCCTGTATTCGTTCACCACGCGCTGAAATCCGATGACTTGCAGGCGCGACTTCAAGCCGATGATGGCCGCGGTTATCGCCCTCGGCGGAAGGGACATCTGCCGCAGACGATCGGCCGGCGTAACTTGACCCGGGATCCGTGAACCGGACCGCCAGTCGACATGAATGGCCTCGATAGCCTTGAGACTGACATGGAGGGATTTGTCCACCGGCGTGCCGGTACGCGCCAAAATGCCGGAGACGCGAAACGGAAGATCGTCATGCCGTGGCCCAAGGGACCCCGCACCGTGCGCGATGATGATCTTGTCCCCGATGGCATAGCCAAGCCGGCTCGCAACGTCCGAGCCCAGGACGACATCGAAGAGGTCATCAAAGGGTGCGCCTGCAGCAAACTTTAAGGCTTGGCCGCCGCGATATCGTAAGTGCTCGAAGTAATCCGGAGTCGTCCCGATGACGCGAAAGCCACGGTGACTGTCTCCGAGGGAGAGCGGTATTGCCCAGGCTACTTCCGGGCGCGAAACAATATCCTCGTAGCTGCGCCAGGTGACATTGTTGGACGCGTTGCCGATGCGGAACACCGAGTAGAGGAGGAGCTGCATGGCACCCGACCGGGCGCCAATGACCAGATCCGCGCCCGACACCGTGCCGGCAAAGCTGTCTCTTGCCCCGCTGCGCACCTTTTCGACACCGAGCAGCAGCATGACGCTGACGGAGATCGCAAGGATCGTCAGCAGCACCGTGGCCCAGCGGTTGCGCAGGGATTGCAAGGCAAGGCGTGCGACGATCATGCCGGGGCTCCGCTTTTCGACGTTGCCAGGATGTCGTTGAGCTCGATCACCCGCGTGAAATGCTGCGCCAATCGCCGGTCGTGACTTACCATGATCAGGGTTGCCTTCGTGGCATCGATCTGACCGAACAGCAGGTCGAGGAAATCCTGCTGCCGGCCGTCGTCGAGAGCCGATGTCGGCTCGTCGGCGACAACAATCTCGGGAGAGCCGATGAGCGCCCGCGCCGTCGCGACGCGTTGCTGCTGACCGACGCTCAACGTGGCCGCCGTTTGCCGCCCGATATCCGCCGGAAGCCCAAGGGCCGACAAGAGGCGCCGGGCCTCGTTCTCCGTGCCGCCCGCAGCCATAGCGCGGGCGCGACGTTCCGGCGCGAAGCTGAGCGGCAACATCACATTGTCGATGACGGCGCCGTAGGGAAGAAGATTGAACATCTGGAAGATGATGCCGAAGTGCTCGGCGCGGAACTGATCGCGTGCACCGCCGCTTAACTTGTCGAGGCGCGTCCCCAGGATCTCGAGGGTTCCAGATTGCGACGAAACGAGGCCGGTCAGCAGGCTGAGCAGTGTCGATTTTCCGCTACCGGATGCGCCAAGCAGCAGGAGGCGCTCCCCACGGGAAACCTCAAATTCGCCGATTGAGAGGCCAAACGCGTCCCGCGCTCTCCATTTGTATTCGACGCCGTGCAAGCGCACGGCGTCCGTCGCTGCTTCCGCGTTCATCTCATCTTTCCAGCACACGGTACTCGCGGGTCACGTCTGAGGAGGTCTGCCCATTGGCATCGATGACCGTCACGGCGAGTGCCCTGGGCCCGGCGAAGCGGTCGAAGAAAGGGAAGCCGATCGAAGTGACCTTGGCCGCATCCGCGCAGGCGAGAACGTAGGTCGCTCGGAACTCGGTGTGATTATCCTCGTGCTCTTCAGAACCCGCGGTATCGTCGGCCTCTGCCACAGCATCATGGTGCTCGTGGTCTTCGGCGATGACTCTGACGTCTGCTGAGGTCACAGTGCAACCTGCGGACTCGGGCAATATGAAGAGTTTCAGCGGGTCCTTCAGGTCGGCGAGCGCGGTCTCGACAGCGTTCTTCTGCCTGGCGGTTTCAGCTTCGTGTTCAAACCCGACAATATCCATGCCAGGGGCAACGAGCTCCATCTGAACATTGTCGCCCTCGAAAGCGATCGCCAATGTGCCGTGTCCATGGACATGTGGACCAAGTTCTCGCCGACCTTCCTCTGCGTGCGCCGCCGAAACAACAATAAACATGCCAGCGGCAAACAATCGCCCGGCGTGCTGATGCAATCCCATCTCTGTCTCTCCAAATCGATTTGCTCGGTACCGTCATCGAATAGTGCCGGCGCGTGGCGCGACCCGCCGTACGCGGTGGCGCGCGCGGGCGCTACACCATCCTGGACAATTCGGCACTGATCAGTTTCGCCGTTTGACGCACCAGCCTTCCGCAGAGCTCGTGGCGCCGCTCGTCGTGCCGATACACGGGCATACTGATGCTTACCGCTCCAATCGGTTCCCCCGAACGATTGAAGATCGGGCTGCCTAGACAGCGGATATCCGGCTCGTTCTCCTCGTCATCGAATGCGAACCCTTGTTCGCGCGTCCGCTTCAATTCATCGAACAGCGTTTCGAGGGTCGTGAACGTCTTGGCCGTGTGGCGCGTCATATCCAGGCTTTTGATGACTTCCAACAGCCGCTGGTCCGGCAGTCCCGACAGCCACGCCTTACCCACGGATGTGGAGTGAAGTTCAACCTGGCCGCCGATACTGGTTTTCATCTGAACCCTGCTGGTGCCCACCAACTTGTCTATGTAGACCATCCGGTTGTGGCTGGGCACCGCAAGGTGCACGGCTTCATCCGTTGCGTCGCGGAGCGATACCAGAAAATCCCTCGCGATCGTCCGCAAGTCGAAGTCCTCCCAGGTCTTGGAAGCAAGCTGGAGGAGGCTCGGCCCCAGGCGAAACGTTCCGCCCTCTCCTGATTGCGTGACGAGTCCCTCCGCGATGAGCGCCGAAACGAGGCGGTAGACCGTCCCTCGGGGAAATGGCGCGCGCTTTGTCAGTTGGGCGATGTCCAGTGTTCCGGGGGCATCCGCGATGATCCGCAGCACCGTCATGAACTTCGAGAACGAGGCGGCTCCCTGTACGTGAATAGGAGCCCTTGCATCGGCTCCGTCCTGGAGGTCGCTCAGGCTCATGGCACATCTCCTTGCAAGCTTGACAACGGGACATGGTGGGATTACACGTCCTTGGACAAGTTGTCCATATTGTAGTCAGGCGTTCTTGTTTCGGTCCTAGTCGTGTGATCGAGCAGGATCAACGGCAACGCTCGTGCACCGAAGGTGAACGAAAGGACCTCCCGTATCCTCCGCGAGAGGGCGCGGGAATTTATGTAGGGAGAGGAAGCAAATGACCAAAAAGGGATACTGGGTTGCGATGGTCGATATTGCAGACCAGGAGGGGTACAAGGAGTACATTGCCTTGAACAAGGCGGCGTTCGACAAATATGGGGCGACCTTTGTCGTTCGCGCGGGAACGAGCCAGGTTATGGAGGGCCCTGACGCGAACCGCCTGGCGGTAATCGAGTTCAAGGACTACGAGACTGCCCTCGCCTGCTACAACTCTCCCGAGTATCAGAAGGCGATCAAAGTCCGAGAGAAGTATTCCAAGGCACATCTGGCCGTGGTGGAAGGTATCTGACGCCGAAAGCATCGCTTGAGACCTCCTATCAAACTGATCGGAGGGATCATTACGTTCATCCCTTGCGTGCTGTTCGACCGGCTGAGCAAAACAGGCATTCATCAAGCGATTGGGTGTTTATGCGCGGCCAGCATACTGGAAGCGCCCCGCTCACGGCCTCAGAATCCTCGTCAAAATGGGGCGCGGGTTGTTGCATGCGCGCATAGCCTTTTTGGGAGCGGTTATGACCACACCGTTGCAGTGGCTTTTCAAGGCTTTTGACATCTTCGTAGTCGTCGGCATGGCCGTCATGAGCCTACTGGTCTTCACAAATGTCGTGCTGCGGTATGGCTTCAGTTCAGGCATCCCCTTTGCCGTTGAAGTCTCGCGAGTGGTCCTTGTCTGGGTCATCTTTCTGGGATCGGTGGTGGCCTTGGCCAAGGGCGCGCATCTCGGCGTCGAGGCGCTGGTTGTCCGACTGCCCCGCACGGCGCGCTTCGCCTGCTTTCTTGTCTCATACGGCCTGATGCTTTGGTGCTGCTGGCTCCTGGCACAAGGCAGCTGGTCACTCACCGTGATCGAATGGGACAACGTCCAAGCACTGTCGGGAATTCCCGTCGGCGCCATCTACGCCGCGGGGCTCGCCGCTGCCATCCTGATGGCTCTGGTTCTCCTTCTTGATCTGTGGCGCTCGCTGCGTGGCGTCCTGCCGGCACCCTGGTCGGGAGTAGAGCACGTCGAGCCGCTACCGGTCGTTTCCCCCGAGCTCATTTCGGAGAAAGCACCGTGAGCGGCTTGGTCTTCATAGGTTCCCTCCTCGGCGCAATGAGCATCGGGATTCCCATTGCCTTCGCTCTGATGCTGTCAGGCGTTGCGATGATGTTGCTGATGGGAAATCTGGATGCTCAGATCCTCGCGCAGCGGCTGGTCAATGGCGCGGACAGCTATCCGCTGATGGCGATCCCGTTCTTTCTCATTGCGGGCGAGCTCATGAACGCCGGCGGCCTTTCCCGCCGCATCGTGAACGTGGCCCTAGCGATCGTCGGGCACGTACGTGGCGGCCTCGGTTACGTGGTCATCGGCACGGGCCTGGTGCTTGCCAGCGTCTCCGGATCCGCAATTGCGGACACTGCGACACTAGCGGTCATGCTGGTCCCCCTGATGCGGGAAGCGGGCCACCACATGGGTCGAGCTTCGGGCTTGATGGCAGCGACAGGCATTATCGCTCCTGTGATCCCGCCGTCTGTCGGGTTCATCATTCTGGGCGTCACCGCAAACATTTCCATCGTCGGCCTGTTCTTCGCCGGAATCGTGCCAGGGTTCATGATGGGGTTGAGCCTCATGATCGCCTGGTGGTTCCTCGCCAAAAAGGAAACGGCGACGGTCCGGCCCAAACTGCCGCGCAGGGACCTCCCGAAAACCATCATGACCGCGGGCTGGGCGTTGATGATGCCAGTGATTATCCTGGCAGGACTGCGGTTCGGCATCTTCACCCCCACGGAGGCCGGCGTCGTTGCCGCCGCCTATGCACTGTTCGTGGGGGTGTTCGTCTATCGCGAGCTGACACCGCGGCTGCTCTACGACGCGCTACTCGCCGCCGGGCGCTTGACAGCAGTGATCATGCTGTTGGTCGCGGCTTCCATGATCTCCGGCTTCATGCTGACGATCTCCAATATGCCCGCCCAACTCGTCAGTCTCCTCGATCCATTCATCGACTCGCCGATTCTGTTGATGAGTATGATCGTTCTGGCAGTCTTCGTCGTCGGCACGGCGCTCGATTTCGCGCCCTGCATCACCATTCTCGTGCCCATCCTCATCCCGCTCGTCAATGCGGCCGGGATCGACCCGGTTTATTTCGGGGTCATTTTCATGATGGTCAACGCGGTCGGCATGATCACGCCCCCTGTCGGGACGGTCCTCAACACAGTGTGCGGAATCAGCGGGGTTTCAATGGAGGCGGCCACAAAGGGTGCCATGCCGTACCTTGTGGCCCAGATGATCCTCATTTTGCTGCTGGTTCTGTTCCCGGCATTGGTGACCGTGCCGGCGGGCTGGTTCCATTGAGATCCGAACTGTGGAGTAGTTAGACCGAACATTCGGCGATGGCTTTTCCGCGCATGCGAGCAGGGCCTCGACGACGATGTCGGCGGGGCCCTGACGCGGGGGAGTTGCAGCCGCTGGCGCAGGTCAATGTCGAATCGCTGCACACGTTCGAGTTCTTCACCTTCCTCGGGCTGACCGACGTCGACGAGGTGTACGGTCCCCAAAGCGGGCAGCAGAAAGCAGTGCTTTATGGTTGGTAAGCGCCTCTTAGACCAGTACTTTTCCGAGTATAGGGCGCCGGATGCAAGCTTGGGTGGGGTGTGTAAGTGAGGGTAGGTCGGCAAGGCGGCGCTGCAACTGCCTACATCCTGTGGCTTCGCAGAGCCTCCACGGCCTGCGCCTTGTCGTTAGTGGCCGCGTGTACCTCCACTGGTGATTATCTTGGGGACGTTGCCGCGCGGCCGGATCCACTGGACAAGGTCGCGAACGCAGATTTGAGCGCGCGCAGGCCTGCCGGCGGCGGTTTTCTGTCGAGCGGCTTCGGCCGCTCGCAGAGCAACCGGCAGGGTGAAGTATACTACGGCTACGAACAGCAGCTGACTGCCGGCGAGCGCCGCTCGCTCGAGCGACTGAGCAGCGAAGAATTCGAGGTCAACCTCGAGGAGGCCGAGATCAAGGTCGCAGCCCGCACGGTGCTGGGGGAGGTATTGGGTATCAGCTACTCGATCGACCCGCGGGTCACGGGCAGGGTTTCGATCACGACGTCGAGGCCTACGCCGGCCGCGGAAATCCTCACCATGTTCGAGTCCGCGCTGCGCAGTAACGGCGTGGCCATGGCGCGCGAGAGCGACCGTCTGCGGCTGGTGCCTGCGGGCGAAGTGTTCGGAACCGCCCAACTCGATCAGGGCACCACCATCCAGCCCGGCTACGCCGTCACGGTGTTTCCCCTGAAAAACGTTTCCGCCAGCACGATCCTGCCGCTGCTCGAAAACTTCGTCGCCCGTCCCGGCATGGTGCGCGAGGATCCCAGCCGCAACGCGCTGATCTTCCAGGGGACGGCGGCGGAGCGGACCACGGCCATCGAAGCAGCGCGCTCGTTCGACCAGGATTGGCTGGCGGACCAGTCGGTCGGTATTTTCCCCGTCAACAATTCCAGTGCGGCCACCATGATGCCCGAGCTTACGCGCGTGCTCGACCTCGGTGAGGGCGGTCGCGGACGCAACACGATCAGGGTCCAGCCGATCGAGCGCAGCAATGCGATTCTGGTGGTGGCGAAGACGCGCAACCAGTTGCAGCGCGCGGCGAGCTGGATCGAGCGTCTCGACCGGATCCAAGCGTCTGCCTCCAATTTGCGGGTGTACAAGGTCCAGCACCTGCAGGCACGGCGCCTTGCATCGATGGTCAACGAGTTGTTCAACGGCGCCTCGGCATCGTCGGCTTCGGAAGACCCGGCCTCGCAGTTTCCGCCCGACTCGTTGGTCGACGACCAGAGTCAGGGCGCAGATGGTTCGCAGTCGGCCAGTGCGGCGCCGGATCAGCCCATGACGGATGAAATGCCCATCGCGGGCGGTGGTGGGTCGCAAAGCGGCGTGCGCATCACCGCGAACCCGGAAAACAACACCATTCTCATCTTTGCGCGGCCCGACCAGCAACGGCTGATCGAACAGGCGATCACGGCACTCGACCGGCCGCAAGAGCAGGTCGCTATCGAGGCGATGATAGCCGAGGTCACCCTGACCAACGAGCTGCGCTATGGCGTGCAGTTCTTCCTGAAATCCAGCGATATCGGCCTGGGCGATAACAATGGATCGGCCGGTCTGTTCAAGGAAGCCAGCAGGGCCGTGCTGTCGCAAACGCTTCCGGGCTTCAACCTGCTGCTCGGCCCTGACACCGAGCCGCGCGTCGTCATTGACGCCCTGCGCGGCGTTACCGAGGTCAAGGTGCTTTCCTCGCCGTCGGTGGTGGTGCTCGACAACAAGCCGGCCGTGCTACAGGTCGGCGACGAGATCCCCATCGTGACGCGCACGGCGCAGTCGGTGACCGACCCACAGGCGCCGATCGTCAACAATGTCGAGTTCCGCAATACCGGCGTCATCCTGAACGTCCTCCCGCGCATCACGGGTAACGGCACGATCAGCCTGGCCATCGAGCAGGAGATCAGCTCGGTCCAGCGCAGCCAGGCCCAGTCGCTGACGCCGACGATCTCCCAGAGGCGCGTCAGCTCGACCGTGTCTGTGACCAGCGGCCAGACCGTGATGCTCGGCGGCCTGATCAGCGAACGCCAGCAACGCGGCCGCGACGGCGTTCCGGTTCTCGGCGAGCTTCCGCTGATCGGCGAGGCGTTCCGGTCCAACCAGAATTCCGCGACGCGCACCGAACTCATCATCCTGATCCGGCCGCAGGTCATCCGCGACAGCCTGGATGCGCAATATGTGGCTGAGCAGATGCGGTCGCAATTGCGGCTGATGAACGAACCGTCCCCGAACGTCCCGCTGCGGCGGCCGGCCAAGACGGTGATCGAATGAAGCTTATGAGGGCGCGGCACCGGTCTGCTGCCGCCGCCGCATTCGCGCTCGCCGTCGGTACCCTGCCCGCTGTCATGGGAAGCCCCGCATTCTTCGCCGCCTCGACGCTTGCGCTATGCCTTCTGGCGGCGGCAATCGCGGTCCATGATCTTGCGTCTTTGCTCATTCCTGACCGCTACACGGCCGGCATCCTGGTCGTCGCGCTCGCCGACTGGTGGTTCGAGGCGGGCGATTTCGCCGCGCTGGTCTGGCGCATCGGGTCGGGGGTCACGCTGATGCTCCTGCTGTGTCTGTTCGACACCGCGTATGGGAGGCTGCGCGGCCGCGACGGCATCGGCTTCGGCGACATCAAGCTGATCGCTGTGTCCGCCGTCCTGGTCGGGCTGGCCGGCGTCGGCACCCAGATCGTACTTGCTTCGGTCGCGGCTTTCATCTTCAGCGTCATCCGCGCGGTTCGCTTACGCCGCCCTCTCCGGGCCGCGGCGCGAGTTCCGTTCGGAACGTTCCTCGCGCCGGCACTGGTCATCGTCTGGGCGTGGCTGCCCGCCGCATGGTGATCCGCATTGCTTGAGCCGGGGGAGGTCAAGTCTTGATTTCGCCGGGATCGTGGCGAAGCATGGGGCGGAAATGGCTGGTGCGGCAGTGGGCATGAACTCGACAAGGCGCCGGCGGGGTACAATCCTCGTCAGCGTCCTGTGGATCATCGTTTTCCTGGGATTCCTTGCCGTCATCCTTCGCATGCAGATGACCGGGGTCGTGGCCAGCGTGCGCGTCACGGAAGACAAGGCGTCGGCTCGCATTCTGGCGGAAGCCGGGCTGTCGCAGGCGGCGGCCGAGATCCGCGCGGGCCCGCCTGACGGTATGGACGCGCTGAGCGATCAGATATCGTCCACGATCACCCTGCCGGCCGGGGTCGCCTCCGTCTCTGCGAGGAACGAAGCCTTGCGGATCGATCTCAACACCGCCGAGCGGCCGCTGATCGTTGGCGCGTTGCGAGCCGCCGGCGCTGCTCCCGCAACCGCGGACGATCTGGCGACGAAGATCATCGGCCTCCGCGCCGCGCCGCCTTCGCCGGGCGGACAGCCGGCCGGTTCCGCTCCGCAGCAGGCCGGAAGCGACACAAAGCTGTTTCAGACCGTCTCCGAACTTGCCGCCTTCCCGGGAATAACGCCCGCCATGGCCATCGCCATCGAACCCTATGTCACCGTCTCCTCCGGCTTGGCCGGCGTTCGCCTGGAAGCGCTCGACGATGGACTGCTGGGCGACATTCCCGGCCTGCCGCCTTCGATTCGAAAGGCGATCAGGGATTTCCACGCCGGCAGGCTGTCGCGCGAGCAGCTCGACCAGTCGCTGGCGGGGGTCACCTTCAACACGCTGGAGCAGGCACCGAGCTGGCGTGTCGATCTCAGGACGACCCTGCAATCGGGCTACAGCGAATCTTTCGAGGTATTGATGCTTGTGTCGAACGCGGACGAGGCACCCTACCGGGTGCTTGACTGGCGCCGCGCGGCAATCGAGCTGGAATGAATGCCCGGGGATGCATTGTCATCGCACCGGTCAGGGCTGAACGATCGTAAATACGGCCTGGGCCTGAGGACCTGAGCATCGCTTCCACTTTCGCCGCCGCGGAGCGCGCCAGGCCGACTGGATCGCCGGGCCGGCGGCCCTGCTGAACGAGATCCGCCGCCCGGTGCTGCTCCGTCCGCAACTATGTCCGGCGTCGGTTCGGGCTTTCGGGGCGCAAAGGCGAAGCTCCGTCTTCGATCTCCGCAGAGCGTGCCCGGAATGCCAAGTCCCTTCGCGTATACCCACGAACGCAAGGAATTGCCGCCAGATCGTCACAAGCCTGCAAACCGAGACTTCGAAAGCCCGCCGAAAACACCGCAATCTCAACCGCCTGCAAATTGATCACAGGCGACTAGCTGCCACACAAATCCTCTTGCTCCCCAACTACTTGGTGTCTGCGACGGCCCGTCCACCGCACACACTGCCTGCCACTTCAAACTGAACCAGATGCATCATGCTTCTGCCAATGGACGCCGGAGCAGGCAAACGGCTCCGGCGCGACAAGACCTTTACGGCTTGGCAACCGCGGCCATATCGGCGCGCGCCTTCTCGACCAGATCGACCCCGATCTTTTCGCTGAACTCTTTCACGACAGGCGCAACGCGTTCGCTCATGGCTGCGAGCGCTTCAGGCGTGGGTCGGGTAATCTTGAAACCCTTCGCCTCAAGCTCCGCCTCCAAATTCTCTGCGTCCTTGCGAGAAAGCTCCCGTTGGAAGGCTGCCGATTCCTTCGCAGCTTCCATGACGGCTGCCTTGTCTTCCTCGGAGAGGCTTCCAAACCATTTCTGGCTGGCAAGAAGAACAAAGGGCGTATAGACGTGCCCTGTCTTAGCCAAATGGGACTGCACCTCATAGAACCTGGCGGTGTAGATAAGGGCGTACGGCGTCTCTTGGCCGTCGACGGCGCCGTTTTCGAGGGCACTGTAAAGCTCAGGCCAAGGGAGCGGCGTCGGATTGGTGCCCAAGGCCGTCCAGGTCGCAATGAACAACGGGTTAGGTATAACCCGGATGTTGAGCCCAGCCATATCCTCCACGGTGTTGACGGGGCGAATCTTGTTGGTCATGTGGCGGAAGCCGTTATCCCACCAAGCCAGTCCGACGATGCCGGTCTTTTCCTTGAGCTGCGCAAACAGCTGCTCGCCGACCTCGCCGTCCATGACGGCATCGGCCGCAGCGAAGTCCTTATAGAAGAACGGAAGGTCGAAGATCATGAATTGCGGAACGACGCCGACCAGGTTGGGCGTGGGGCCAACCATGATATCGATGAAGCCGGCCTGAACCGACGCCTGCATCTCGGGCTCGCTGCCGAGCACGCCATTGCCGAACGTGTCGATCTTGATGCGCCCGCCCGTCTTTTCTTCCACCAGCTCCGCAAAATGGCGCGAAGCCTGTCCGACCGGATGGTCTTCCGTAGGCACGTAGCCCAAGCGCGCATTCTGAGCCATGGCCGGAGCGGCAGCCAGAAGCCCTCCTAGAACTGCCGCCGTTAGAAGCAATACTTTCATAGTTTAACCTCCCAGAAATCGGTTCACGGGAACCAGGACACCGGTCCTGTCACGAATGAGGAAACAGGACCGGCAGTACGAGAATGGCCGGTTCGGCCAAGAGGAACTGCATCGCACCCCTGTCCACTGAAGCGAAGGGCATGTTGCCTGTACTGATCATCGTGTCGAGGACGGCGCCCACTGGCGGTGTGTGATCATGCCGATCGTTGCAGTCAGGATGAACAGAACCCCAAAACACCGGGTCGATGCCTGCCGTCTTCACCAAAGGTGTGCGACACCTGAGCGGCCCGCTCTCGCGATGCGGGCGGGCCACCACTAGACCAGTTTGAGATCAGGGGTTTTGGGCGTGCTGGGGAGGACGACCTGCGTGGGGAGGACGCCCTCCTTCGATTGGGGGTACTGGCGGTTGGGCGGCAACAGGCCAGTGATGCGAACCCCTCGGATAGCCGTTGATGGCAATCCGCGTGTCGAACCCCGGACAATGGTTCGCCGCCGAGTGCCAGCGGCCGGCCGGGACATAGACGATATCGCCGGGCTCTGCGACAAAGAAGGGCAAGCCTTCGATGTTGTAGCTGATCTGACCTTCCATGATGAACCAGAACTCAGCATAATCGACGTGGAAATGTCCGATGTTCGTGGCGGGCTGAGGGTCACAATTGCGCGCTTGGCCGCGGATGCGGTTAACGAACATGCGATCATCGCTTACGAATGCACCGGCTGCGGGCTGAGCAAGGAAGTCGTAGAAAATAGGCTCAGGCTGTCGGGTTAAGCTATCGGGGGCATCAAGTCGACTCAGGTACCACCCTTGAGCCTTCGGTGGCTTTGGCAAAGTTGCTGATGCTTGCGGGTAAAGAATGGTAGCGTTTGCATTCCAGATTGCAAAGTGCAGCGACGGCGTCGAACCCACGTTCTTCAGTGAGAACTCCCGGCGGAAGGGAACCCGCACCATGAAACCCTTGGTGGCTACAAACGGTTCCACACCCTGGATGGTGACTTCAATCTCACCCTCCCAGACAATAAAGGCGGTTTGGTGATCCGCGACCAGTACGGGCCTCGTCGCATCGCCTACCTTCAAACCCACATATTCAGCTCTCAGGTGTTTATCATCGACAACTTTGTGGGTCCAACTTTTGAAGGGGTCTTTATCGGCGAGTACCTCACTCAGCTTCGTATGCGGCTTATGCCCTTTCACGTATGGCGCCGGTTCTAACGGCTTTGGCGTCCAAGCATTCACGGTTTGTGCAAGAGCCCCCGTCATCCCCATCGCGCTTATCGCTATCGCACCCGCGATAGCCAATCCGCCTTTCCATAAATTTCTCACGCTCTCCTCCTTATCTACTTGACCGTTGCCGACATCGCCAACCGCTCAACCCCCCAAGCACCGAACTGAGAGAGCGTCCATAATATAGACACGATGTCCAACAACTCATAATGGGCAGACTATTGGCAGATTGTCAACGCCTCGCCGCCGCGCTTCAGAGCCCAGAGACAGGGACTCGATTCACCGCATCGCCGATTGGCTTTGATGGTGGCATCGCTGCATTCTGATTGGGAGGATGCGCCTCGGCAGCCGATCGGATGCTGTCGAGGGTTCAGCCCCCAGGTCACGGGTGTGAGCGCCGCTCCAACCTAGAACCAGGCGATCACGTTCTGCGCCACGAGGTCCGCCATGGCGGTGCGCGTACTGACCGACGCGGGTCCGATATGGGGCAGGATCGTCAGGTTATCGAGCGCCAGCGGTCGTCGGAGACATTGGGTTCGTCCGCGAGCACGTCGAGGCCGGCCGCCGCAATGGCCTCTGCGCGCAGGACGCTGACGGCGCATCCTCGTCCACGACGCTTCCGCGGCCCACATTGATGAACACGCTGCACCTCAGCATTCACGCTGTTTGCGGTCGGCCGATCCCCCGGCACGATGGAGAGAGCACATCGACGGCGCTGGCAAGTTGCAGCAGCGAAGGAAAGTAGTCGTACGCGACTCCGTCCGCCGGGTGCCGGCTGTCATAGGCAACGGAAGCCCAAATGCTTCAATTCGTCAGGCGATGCAGCGACCGATCCGCCCCATTCCGTAGATGCCGACCCTGCGGTTCCGTAGCGTCAGACGGCGGGTAGTCCGAGGCTTTCCACCGGCCCTCGCGCACGAAGGCTTCCGCCTTGGGTATCTCACGCACGACGCTGATAAGGAGCCCAGGTGAGATCGGCGACCTCCTCATTCAGGACATCAGGCGTGTTTGTGACGATGATATTCTTGCTGCGTGCGTAGGCAGCATCCACGGCGTCGTAGCCGACGCCGTAGCTAGCGATGATCTCGAACTTGGGAAGGGAGTCGATGAACTGCCGATCGATTCTGGCACGACAGGCCACGCCACGAATCGAAGTTCGTACCTCCGGCGACAGATGGGCATGAATGTCACAGTCAGGAGTTTCGACCAGGTTGAAATGTTCTGAGCATGCACCCGGCATGCTCGTGCATCCAGCCTGATATCAGCACGATGGGAGCGGGTTTCGACAACGGTTTTCCTTCCGGTTCGGGGTGTCACTGCCGGCGCGAATTGCTGCAACCATCATGGTTGCCGCGCGGGAGGCCTTTGAATTGGGCAATGCGCTATAGTGAACCGCCGACTTGATGCGGCTCTTCCCGGACTGGTCGACGGTCGCGCGATGGATCTCCTGCCAAGGCGTTTGGTGCGGGGAGAGGAAGATCCCCCATGTCCCGAGTTCGCGGCGTCAGCTGGCCTTCGACGAAATCAGCATGTCGGTGGTTCCAGTACCATCTCTTCCAGGGCGGTCGTCTAAGTGGCCGTAAAGGGGTCAACTCGTCCAAATCCAGGAAGGCCGCCTGCAGTGTCGTTGTCAAGACGGCGACCAGGTCGCCCCACAATTTCCCATCCGTACGTTCCAGTCTGCAGATGCAGCAAAGCCACAATCAAATCGGCTTGCGATGAATCGAATGACCTTGCCGCAATCACAAGGCGGAGCTTGACAATTGCGGAGTTCCGCCTAATGCTTGGGCAAAATGTCCATATTATGGACTCAATGGTTCCAAGGAGCTCGCTCGTTGGTACCCACCGGCGGCGCGAACGTGCCTGATGACAGCCGGTGGTTGCAGCGATGCATGTGGGCGAATATCAAGGAGCGTACCAGCGTGAACAATATAAACTACCTTACAAACATCACTTTCGGGTTTGGAGCGGCCGGGTCATTAGCGGGAATTTTGCGCGAACTCGGCGTATCGCGCCCTCTTGTGATCAGTGATCACGGTATCAAATCTGCTGGTCTGCTTGAACGCCTGGATTTCCAGTTTCTGAAAACGGCGCCAGTCTTTCTGGACGTTCCCTCCAACCCGACTGAGAGCGCGGTTGCTGCTGGTCTCGAGCTCTACAGGCAAGGCGACTGCGATGGGGTGGTGGCGATTGGCGGGGGCTCTCCGATCGACTTGGCCAAGGGCGTGGCGCTGCTCGCCACGCATGATGGTGCACTTGAGCACTATGCAGCGATCCTGGGCGGGGTGGCACGCATCACTAGCGCGGTGGCGCCGCTCGTGGCCATCCCGACCACGGCCGGCACCGGGTCCGAAGTTGGGCGCGCGGCACTGATCACACTGGATGACGGCCGCAAGCTCGGATTTATCAGCCCCTACCTCATCCCGCGCAGGGCGATCTGCGACCCAGGGTTGACAATGGGGCTCCCCCCGGCTCTGACGGCCTCGACAGGACTCGACGCACTGTCGCATTGTATCGAGACGTACCTTTCCCCCCGTTATAATCCGCCTGCAGAGGCAATTGCCACCGACGGCTTCCAACGCATCTGGAAGGCTTTGCCTGTCGCCTACGCAGATGGCGCGAACGCAGAGGCGCGGACCGAACTCATGATGGGTGCCCTCGAAGGGGGCATGACATTCCAGAAGGGGCTTGGAGCCGTCCATGCGCTTAGCCATGCATTGGGCGGCCTCAAGGAGGCTAAGCTCCATCATGGGACGCTCAACGCCATTTTGATGCCGACCGTCCTTCGGTGGAACGTGGAAGTTGAAGCCGTGGCTCAGAAGGTCGGCCACCTCGAGCGCCTGGCGGGGCTTGAACATACAACGCTCGCAGATGCGCTGGACGGGTTGAATCGTAGTCTGGGCATCACGCCCAGATTGTCCGAACTGGGGGTCCCCCGGCACGTCATCGATTGGGTGTGTGAGCGAGCCATCGCAGACCACAGTCATCCCACAAATCCACGTTCGCTGAGCAAGGAAGACTACGCCGCGATCCTTGAGACCGTTTTCTAAGCTGCAAACGCCCTCAGATAAGGAGCGAGGAGGCAATTCAGTGAGACCGAATGTGATCGTAACGAGCGCAAGCCACGGCATCGGTGCCGCAACGGCTCAGCTGCAGTGGTTTTCTCGAAAAAGCCTTGCAATCCAAGCGAAAGTTCCTCGCAACCGGCGATAGCCTCGGGTCCCTCCGCATGCAACCGGTGACCGGCGCCGCGGTGATGACAACCCGCACTAGTTCGACCAAAGATGTGATCCCTCCTGTCGTTGTGGCCAACTTAGCGCAACGCCGGTCGCGTTATCCACCGCAGAGAGTCATATTCACGATTCCCGGTCATTCGTCGCCGTATCTGAACGGAGCGGCCTTAGATGAGTTATGGCTCTAGGTGGTTATCGCTGTCCTGGCCTCATCGGCAGCAGCCGCGATCTCTCTGTAGTGTGGGACCCAATCTGGCGGAGGACCGCCAATGATCTTCATTTGAAATCCTTGCGGTCGATGTGACCTCGGTATAACACTTACGCAACCCAGGCATGACCCCACCGCTCCACTCGATCATTTCCAGGCTCCACCTGAAACAGCTGCGGCTCCTAGTCGCGCTGGGCGAGCATGGCTCGCTCCTGAAGGCCTCGCAGCAGGTCGCGTTGACGCAACCAGGCGCGAGCAAGGCATTGCAGGAGATCGAGACGACCTTCGGCACGCCGCTGTTCGTTCGCACCAACCGAGGCCTGGAGCCCAATGCCGTCGGCCATTGCGTGATCCGCTATGCGCGCCTGATCCAGACGGATCTCGCGCACTTGCGCGACGAGATCGTCGGAATCATGCGCGGCCAGGGCGGGCGGGTGGCGGCCGGCGTCATCATGGGCGCGGTGCCGCTGCTCACCGATGCCGTCTCCGCGCTCGTTGCGCGGCAGGCGGACTTGTCCGTCGAGATCGTCGAGGACACCAGCGCCGCGCTCCTGGCCCAGCTCGACGCCGGCCGGCTCGACCTGGCGATCTGCCGCACGACCATCAGCCAGGCGCCGCAGGTCTACGACAGCGTGAAGCTGCAGGATGAAACGCTCGCGGTGATCGCGAACGTCGGCCATCCGCTGCGGCACGCGAAGAAGCTCACCCTGCAGGAGCTGGCGCCATACAGATGGGTGGTATACCGCGCGAACATGCCGATGCGGCTCTTGCTCGAACGCGAATACCGCGATTGCGGGATCCGGTTCCCGCAGCACCTGCTCGAGACGACCTCCGCTTTTGCGACGCTGGCGCTGCTGCAGGCCAACCCGTCCTTCGTAGCCCTGGTATCGATCGAAGTCGCGCAGTTCTTCGCGCACCGGCAGATGACGCGCATCCTGCCCCTGGCCCTGACGTCGCGAAGCGAGCCCTATGAGCTCGTCACCCGCAAGGGGGCGCAGGTCCCGCCGGCCGCCAAACTGCTGATCGACGAATTGGTCCATCGCCAGTCCTGAGCATCAGGTCGGCGCGACCGCGCCGGTCAGCGCTGTATCCCGCCAGGGCGTCGCCCTAAAAAAGCATCGGAAGCGGCCCTGTGGCGGTGATCTCGGCCGGCGCGTGTGCAATAATCAGTGCTTATTGCCATGGCTCTCTCAACGACATTACCCAGATCCAGTTCGAGTTCGGCGCCATCACCTAGGCAGCAATGCGAAGGGGCAGGCATCCGCCGTCCGCTGATCGTGACGGACCAGGCGTGAAGGCGGCCGGCATCATCGACACCCTCGACGCGCTCGCGCACGCGGACACCGTTGCCCTCTATGACGGCACTCCGCCGAACCCGAACGAGGCTGCCGTGCGCGGGCGGTGCGCGCGCGTACAAGGAGGGCGATCGCAATGGCATCGTTGCCTTGGGCGGCGGCTCGTCCATCGATCTCGTCAAAGGCGTCCCGTCTGCGCGGCACACGACGCCCCGCTGCAAAGCTTTGCCGTGATCGAAGGCGAGGCCGATCGCATCACCTCCCGCACGGCCCCGTCATCGCCGTCCCGACGACCGCCGGCACCGGCAGTGAAGTGGGCCGGGAGGCGATCCTCATCCTCGACAATGGCCGCGAGGTCGGTGTGATCTCGCCTTTCGTCGTGCCCAAGGTCGCGATCTGCGCCCCGGCACTGACCGTGGGCCTACCGCCCCGCTGACGGCGGCCACGGGGATGGATGCGATCGCACACTGCATCGAGACCTTCCTGTCGCCCGCCTTCAAAACCGCCCGCGGACGGCATCGCTCTCGATGGGCTGCGGCGCGCCTGGCGCCACATCGAGCGCGCAACGCGGCAGCCCGGCAACCGCGACGCGCGGCTGAACATGATGAGCGCGTCGATGCAAGGCGCGCTGGCGTTCCAGAAGGGGCTCGGGTGCGTGCGCAACCTGAGCCAATCGCTCGGCGGCATCGATCCGCGGCTGTATCACGGCACGCTGAACGCGATGTTCCTGCCGACTGTGATCGTCTCAACGAGGCGGCCGCGTCGGTGCGCGAGGAGGACAAGCTCGACCGCATGGCAAGGCGATGGACCTGGCCTGCGGGTGCCCAGGTGGGGCCGTCCGCGCGCGCCATGACTGAACGGGCTCGGCTTGCCGACAGGCTTGGCCCAACTGGGCGTGACGCGCGCGATGTTCCCCGGCATCGTCCGGGGCGCCCTGAAGGACCACAGCCACCGGACCAACCCGCGCGTTGCATCGACACCGATTACGAAGCGATGCTCGAAGCAAGCCTGTAAGAAGCAAGCACACTATGTTCAACAACCTGATCGGCGGCGGGTGGGTCGAAGGCCCTCGCGTCTCCCGCGACATCAATCCCTTGAACACGCGCACGTCAATGGCGAGTTCGCACAAGCCGACGCGGCCCCGGCCAGGCAGGCCACCGCCGCAGCGCCTAGGACCTGTCCAACCCGCAACAGCGCTTCGACATCCTCGACGCCGCCGGCGCCGAGATCCTGGCGCGCAAGGCCGAACTGGGCGACCTGCTCGCCCGCAAGGAAGGCAAGACCATGCCCGAGGCCATCGACGAGGTAGCATGGCCGGCAACATCTTCGAGTTCTTTGCCGGCGAAGCCCTGCCTGTCGGGTGCGACGTGGTGCCTTCCGCGCGCCCAGGCGTCGGCGTGGAAGTCACCCGCGGGCCTACAGGCGCCGCGGGCCTGATCACGCCCTGGAACTTCCCCATCGCGCTCCTCGCCTGGAAGACCGCCCCGGCCCTGGCCTGCGGCAACGCCGTGGTACTCAAGCCGGCTCGCCGACCGATCTCGTGCCCGGCAGCGCCTGGACCATCGCCGATATCCTGCGCCGCGTGGGCCTGCCCGCGGAAGTGTTCAACCGGTGATGGGCCGCCGGCTCCGAAGTGGGCCAGATGTCGCTGGACGACAAACGCGCCAACGCGATCAGCTTCACCGGCTTGGTGGCCACCGGCTATCGCATCCCGCAGGCCTGTGTCGCGCGGGGGCCAAGTTCCAGCTGGAGATGGGCGGCAAGAATCCGATGGTGGTGCTCGACAACGCCTGCCTGGACGTCGCGGTGAACGGGGCGTTGAACAGCGGCTTCTTCTCCACCGGCCAGCGCGGCGGCCTCCTCGCGGCTGATCGTCACTGAAGGCATCTACGACCGCTTCATCGCTGCAATGGCGGAAAAGATGAAGGCGCTGAAGCTCGACGACGGGCGCAAGAAGGGCACCTACATCGGTCCCGTGGTCGACGATAAGCAGCTCGCGTAGAACCTCCAATACGTGGCGATCGCCACGGCCGAAGGCGCCAAGCTGGTGACGGCGGCGAGGCGATCCACAGAAATGGCGATGGGGCACTCGGCTACTACATGCGTCCCGCCCTGTTCGCGGAGACGACGGCGGCGATGCGCATCAGCCGCGAAGAAGTGTTCGGCCCCGTGGTGAGCGTCATCCGCGCAAAGAACGACGAGGAGGCACTGGCCGTGGCCAATAACTCCGAGTTCGGTCTCTGCTCCGGCATTACCCACGACCTCCCACAAGTACGCGACGCATTTCAAGCGCCACGTAGAGGCCGGTGTGGTGATGGTGAAGCTGCCGACCGCGGGCGTGGACTACCACGTGCCCCTCGGCGATCGCAAAGGCTCCAGCTACGGGCCGCGCGAGCAGGGCCGGTACGCCGCGGAGTACTACACGACGGTCAAGACGGCGTTTACGGCCGCCTGATCTGCTCCGCGCGCAGTAGTGGAGCAAAAGGCTCCTTGGCGCCCGACAAGGCGCCCTCGGCGTCCGCGCCCGTGGACTCACGGCCCTCAGGGCGAGCAGCAGCCGCTCGGCCAGGTCACGGTCGGTATGGTTGGCGAATGCGGCCATGGTGGCATCCAGGGTTTCCGGGCCCACCAGGCGGTTGCCCTGCGCCACCGGGTCCTCGCCCTCGCGGTGGCCGGACCACCCGGGGATACGAGAACCTGATGTTGCCGATAGAAGCGGTCGGAGTGGGTGCACTGGAAGCTACTCCGGTGCGTGCCTAGGTGACGCGCAATCATGACCGTGTGATTGGACGGCGCTGATGGCCGGCCGCACGCGCTGGAATCAACGGCCTCGGGCCCGAGGAACAGATAATCCCGCCGGACCGAGAGGCCTGGCGGGATCGTTGTAGAGAGTTGCAGTCCTAGCTATACGGAACGGAGAGCTGCGTGCCTTCCTGCAATGTAGCCCTGAGCGAGAGCTCGACCGTTCCCGTGCTGACTGAACCCGCCAGCAGCTTCGCCGGCGGCGTAGAGGCCGGGAATTACCTGGCCGGCAAAGTCGAGGACCTGGCTTGCGGCGTTGATGCGCAGGCCGGACCGGGGGTCGTGGAGCACCGGCGTCGACCATGCGGCATAGAAGGGCGCCTTCTGGATCTTGTATTGAGGTGTCGGTTTGCCGAAGTCGGCGTCGGCACCCGCGTCAACAAAGCTGTTGTACCGCGCCACCGTCTCGACCAGGTTGCTTGGCGGCATGGGAACCCGCTGATACGGCATGACGATCTTCTGTGCGAGTTCCTCCAGCGAGTTTGCCTGGAAGAAGAATCCGTCAGGATCGACATTGGGGGGCGCCGGATTCCACCTCTGGCGCGCCACGGCATCTGCATCGAAGATGGCCCAGATCGGGCCACCGCCGTTGTGGCCGTCGCCGATTCCAGCCATAGCGGCGTTGATCCAGTTTTGTGGGTTGTATGTGATGTTCTTGGCGTTCAGGTAGCTGTTGGGAGTGTACGGGTTGACCGAGCGAGCGCTGTTCGTCCCGAACTGACCTCCCGTTTCGTCGTAAAACCGCTTCCCGATCATGTTTACATGGATAATGTTCTGGAAGTTGACGTTGGAAAGTCCCGTAGCTTTCGCAAGGTGGAAGACAGGGCTATTGGGCCCCCACTGCAGGAACGAGTAGTTGTACCGCGTTCCGATGGCGGTTGGCTTGGTGATGTTAGTGCCGAACTCTCCGGTCTGGTTGTACATTCCCGCGAGGGCCGCGCCCACATTCAGCCCTGCGAGTATGCCGCTGGCGTCTTGGAAGGAATAGGGCTCGCCAGCGACGCCGCAGTACTCAGCGGTGAGCCGTGGGTCGAACATTCGGCGGTATTCCACATTCCCGTTTCCGCCGCCGGTCGCGATCACTATGCCCTTGCGTGCCTGAATGTTAACGGTGCGGCCTTGATAAGTGGCTTTGACCCCGGTCACGCCCTGTCGCATACGGTGCAGCGACTCCAAACGGTGATTCAGCAGGATCCTCACGCCACGCGCTTTTGCTGCGGCCTCCAGCGGATATATGAAGCCGGGCCCTTGAGACGTCGTGCGCCGTTGGTTCTCGGGTACCTGCAAGCCGGTCCGGACCGAGGGGTAGTCCATGATCGCCGTGTGCATCATGCGGTTGACGGAGTTGCCGACCTCATTGCCGCCGACATTGTCGGGCGTGCTTCTCGTCCACACGACGCCATGGCGAACCAGAAAGTTGTAAATGGTGACGTTGATGTCGGCAAATGCCCGGATGACCTCGCGATCGTTATAGCGGTAGCTCGGAAAGCCGTTCGCCTGGACGATGGACCAGTCGGTAAGGTCGCGAAACAGGAGATCTGGCGTATCCACGATGCCGGCCGCCATCTGGGCAGCGGTTCCGCCTCCCAGGGGAATGTTGCCTGAGCTGACGATGCCACGTCCCCCAATGTGCGGTTGCGCCTCGAGGACAATAACCGACGCGCCTGCCTCTGCGGCGGCGACTGCGGCGGCGAGGCCCGCCGAGCCGCAACCCAAAACGACGACATCGGCTACACGCGGGTCGGCGGCATTGGCGATGCTCGGCTGCAACATGCTGCTGGCCACCCCTGCGGCGGCGATTCCGGCACCGGCCTTCAACAACGAGCGTCGGCTGACTGTCATTACGTTCTCCTCCCGTTTAAATCAGCGCACGCCCAGCCCTGGCCAATCATTCGGGCTTGTGGATCTGGGCCTGAACAGCAAAACTTATTAATCGTGATCGCCGTAGAGACTTGGTCGACCGCAGTATTGCGGTATTCGCTCGCGCGACAACTGAGAAGATGTGATCTCGGTATAACATTTACGCAACCCAAGCATTACCGACCGCTCCACGCGATCATTTCCAGGCTCCACCTGAAACGGCTGCGCTCCTAGTCGCGCTGGGCGAGCGCGGGCTCTCATCCTGAAGGCCTCGCAGCAGGTCGCGTTGACGCAACCGGGCGAGCAAGGCATTGCAGGAAATCGAGACGACCTGGCGTCACCGAGGGCATCGTTCCTTCATCGCAATGTCTCCCCTTAGCAGGCTCGCCGAACCGTGCAGGCGTTGTCTACGCAAACGGCCTCACACTGTTCACATTATGGATTGATGCAGGATGCGATAGCGCGAATGGCGGTATGTTGTTCCTTCGAACGTGCGACGGCTGCTCATCTTCAAGCGCAATCCCTTCGGATCGCTCGCGCAAACGCCGCATCGCGATATCCAGCCATGGGGCTGCTGATCGCGGACGGGTTGACAAGCCGTCCACGACAGGCAACCATCATATATGGACATATAGACCACATGCTGAACAATAACGATCATCTTCGTGCGGTTAGGAGGAAATCACCGGGCGAGTGCTCAGTTGGCCGTGGTCGAAAAGGGAGGAAATCTTGTGGGCTTTGAAATGCCACGTTCCGCTGTGGCGGGTGCCTTTGGCCGCGAACATTCAGCGGCAGGCTGCATCTAATGCCATGAAGAAGTTGCTATGCGGTCGTTGTGGATAGATTCCGCGGCAGTAGCGGATGCTTCGAACGGCCGTCACGTCTGCAAAATGATTACATCACGTGGAAATATACATGCACATCATCAACTATCTCACCACGATCAATTTTGGACCGGGAGCTCTCAGTTCCTTACCGGATGCCCTTGGCGAGCTTGGCGTAACGCGACCATTGGTGATCAGCGACCATGGCATCAGGGCCGCTGGGCTGCTTGACACGCCGAGCATACAGTTTCTCGGTTCCGCTCCGACCTTCCTCGATGTTCCGACAAACCCCACCGAAAGCGCCGTTATGGCAGCGGTGGATGTCTATCGCCGGTTTGGATGCAACGGTGTCGTCGCAATCGGAGGCGGCTCACCGATCGATCTTGCCAAAGGTGTCGCGCTTCTCGCGACCCACAATGGCAGGCTTGAGCAATATGCCGCCATCCTCGGTGGCATTCCGAAGATTACCAGCGCGGTGGCACCGTTGGTGGCGGTGCCTACGACGGCCGGAACCGGATCCGAAGTGGGGCGCGCCGCCCTCATTACGCTGGACGACGGCCGCAAGCTGGGTTTCATCAGCCCATATATCATTCCCCGTCGCGCCATCTGTGACCCGGAGCTGACGCTCGGTCTGCCTCCGAGCCTGACGGCCGCGACCGGTCTCGATGCCTTGTCGCACTGCATTGAGACCTATCTTTCACCGCGCTTCAACTCGCCTGCGGAGGCGATCGCAACCGATGGCTTCGTTCGCATCTGGAACGCGTTGCCCGTGGCATTCTCGAACGGGTCGGATATCCATGCGCGAACCGAGTTGATGATGGGCGCGCTCCAGGGCGGGCTGACATTCCAGAAAGGGCTCGGCGCGGTCCATGCGCTAAGTCATGCGCTTGGCGGATTGAAAGAACTCAAACTGCATCATGGAACGCTCAACGCGATCCTGATGCCGCCGGTCCTGCGCCTGAATGCCAACGTGCCTGCTGCCGCGAAAAAGATTGCGCACCTGGAGG
Source organism: Chelativorans sp. J32 (assembly GCF_000518985.1). Lineage (GTDB taxonomy): Bacteria > Pseudomonadota > Alphaproteobacteria > Rhizobiales > Rhizobiaceae > Chelativorans. Next base: position 20,585 of record NZ_JAEQ01000003.1, on the reverse strand, counting down.
CGCTGGCCTCGCTGTCCGGGACGTCATTGGCTGATGCGCTCGATAGGCTGAACCGTGAGCTGGGAATTCCAGCGAAACTTTCCGATCTGGGCGTCACACGGAACGTCTTCCCTTTGACATGCGAGCGTGCGCTTGCCGATCACAGTCATCAAACGAACCCCCGCAGCCTTAACGCGGACGATTATGCCGCGATCCTTGAAAGCGTGATGTAGCGGAGAGAACAAGTTGCATACCATACTCTCTTACGGAAAATTCTCATGAGCCAATCGCCGTCATCACGGGAGACAGGCCACGGTATCGGTGCCGCAACCGCACGGCTTTTTACTGAGGGTTACGACGTCTGCATCAAGCCGCAATACCCCTATGGGAAGATAGCCGGGCCGAATGACATCGCCCGCGCTGCTTTGTGGCTCGCCTCGCCAAGATCCGCGTTCGCAACGGGTACAATCATTACTGTCGCAGGCGGGTTACAGGGTTGCCGGCAACGAAAAGTGGGAGAATTGGGGAAACTGATAAAAAAGTCACCGTCACCCGAGGCTTTTGTCTAGGTTAAAAATTATCTGGAGGAGAAAAAGATGAGATTTGCTAAGAGCTTGGCCGCTGCGGTTCTGCTTTCTACTGCCGCCTTCCCAGCAATGGCCGACTTTCCTGATCGTCCAATCACCTTATACGTCGCGTGGGGTGCCGGCGGTGGTACGGATGCTGTGGCGCGCATTATCGCCGTAGGACTTGAGAAGGAACTGGGCCAACCAGTAAACGTCGTGAACCGCACTGGCGGGTCGGGCGTGGTGGGGCATTCGGCCATGGCAGATGCCGAACCGGATGGATACACGATCGGGCTAGCCACCACCGAGGTCAATTTGATGCATTGGTTGGGTCTGACGGATCTGAACTACACCGTCTACACGCCGCTCGCTCTTATGAACGTGGACCCGGCAGGCGTTCAGGTCGCGGCAAACTCTGAATTTGATAATGTCAACGACCTGCTTCAGGCAATCAAGGATTCGCCCCCGGGAACGTTCCGCGCAACGGGAAGCGGTCAGGGATCGAGCTGGCATGTCGCCATCGCAGGACTGCTTAATGATGCCGATATAGATCCCTCCAAAGTTACGTGGGTTCCCAGCGACGGCGCGGCGAGTGGTCTTCAGGAACTGCTGTCGGGCGGAACCCATATCGTTCCATCCTCACTTGTTGAAGCGCGCGGTCTGATTGAAGCCGGACGGGTGAAATCCCTGGCCTATATGAGCAGCGAACGCTCGAAACTGTTTCCGGACGTGCCAACACTGAAAGAAGAGACCGGTTCGGATTGGCAGTTTGGCGCATGGCGCGGTATTGTGGCGCCGGCAGACCTTCCAGATGATGTCAGGGATCGTCTGATTGCCGCTCTCGATGCCGTCTACCAGAGCGAAGAGTACCAGGAGTTCATGAGCTCACAGGGGTTCGGCACGCGCTATCTCGGCGGTGAAGAGTTCGGAACATTCCTTGAAACGACAGATGCCAGCTTCGGCGAGACGATGAAAGCCATCGGGCTCGCGAAATAACGATATGGCTCCTGGACAGGCCGTTGCAGTGCTGCGGCCTGTTTTAGCTCTGGCGCTATCGAGGTTCATCTCATGCGGTTTAGCGATGCGGCTCTTGGACTAATTTTCCTTGTGACGGGCATTTCTCTAGCCTTGTATTCCTACAGTCTGCCCTCGATACCCGGCCAAAACTATGGGGCGGCGACATTTCCGCTGCTTATATCGGTCGGCATTATCGGTTGCTCGGCAAGGCTGCTTTACACTGGAATCCGGCAACGCGGCGTACCGTTCGTCTATCTGGCAACCGAGGTGAAAAGCGTTCGCGCGGTGCTGAGCGTGGCAGCTACAGTTCTTTTGATCGTCTTTTACATCTACTTCGCGGGCCGCCTCGGTTTTATCCCGACCGCCAGTATCATTATTTTTTCAATGTTCCTGATTCTGAAAGTTCACCCGGTGAAGGCTTTGATACTCACCGTGATCGCAGCATTCGCCTGTGACTTCATTTTCAGGACGATGCTTCTCGTGTCGCTGCCTATCGGCATCATGCCGCGACTGCCTTGGTAAGGAGTACAGCGCGATGGACGTCTTAATCCAAGCGTTAAATCTCGTCGCAACTTGGAACGTGTTGCTGGCGGTAATCGCTGCTTCCATATTTGGGCTCTTCGTGGGAGCGATTCCCGGTCTCACAGCGACCATGGCCACCGCCATGCTCGTGCCGCTGACATTTTTCATGGAGCCGGTCGCGGCTGTTGGCGCGATGGTTGCGTGCTCGGCCATGGCAATTTTTGCCGGAGACATTCCCGGCGCGCTGTTGCGCATCCCCGGCACGCCCTCATCAGCTGCCTATGTCGAAGACACGTACCAGTTGACGCAGAAAGGGCAGGCCGAACTCGGGCTTGGAGCCTGCGTTCTGTTTTCAGCAATCGGCGGACTTTTTGGGACGCTGGTCCTGATCTTCGCCGCGCCGTCGCTGGCCGAATTCGCCATGAGTTTTTCCTCGCAGGAATATTTCTGGATGGCTCTACTCGGGCTGACCTGTGCGGTCTTCATGGGGTCCGGAAGTTTAGAAAGAGGCTTTTTGAGCCTGTTGATGGGCCTGACGATTGGTAGCGTAGGCCTCGATAATCCCGCCGGCGTGCCGCGTCTTACCTTTGGCTCGACCGACATGTTGGGCGGCATCGATTTCATTCCCGTTATGATCGGAATCTTTGCCATTTCCATGGTGCTGCGGGCCGCGATGAACGGCGGTGGTGAAAAGGAAGCGGTTCCGAAAACCGTAGGCAATATTTTTCGTCATTGGGGATTCATGCTGAAAACCTATTGGCGTCAGATGTTGCGCGGCAATCTCACCGGCACCGTAATCGGCATCTTGCCTGGCGCGGGCTCCGATGTAGCCGCGTATGTCAGCTATGCGATCAGTCGACGCTTCTCCCGCACACCGGAAAAGTACGAGACCGGTCATGCGGAAGGCGTCGTGGAAGCCACCTCGTCGAATAACGCGTCGCTTTCAAGCGCCTGGGTCCCGGCATTAGTGTTCGGCATTCCGGGCGACACGATCACGGCCATCGTGGTCGGCGTGCTGTATGTCAAGGGCATGAATCCCGGGCCGACGCTCTTCCTGTTCAATCCCCAGACGATCTACGCCGTATTCCTGATCTTCATCCTGGCCAACCTGATCATGATCCCGCTCGGCTGGGTGCTTATCAAGTTTGCAAAGAATATTCTGCGGGTATCAAAATCCGTGCTGATGCCATTGATCCTGATCTTTTGCATCGTCGGAGCGTTTGCATCTAACAATTCTGTTTACGGCGTCACCATTATGCTGATCTTCGGTATCGTCGGTTATCTGATGGAAGAGAACGACTTTCCTGTAGCGCCATGTGTTCTGGGGATCGTGATCGGGCCTATTTTGGAAGAAAACCTGATTACGACGCTTATTAAATTCCAGGGAAGCCTGATTGACTTCATCAATCGCCCGATCGCTCTGGCGTTGTTCGCGTTGTCCTGCCTCATATGGATATCAATCGTATATTCCTGGATTCGACCCCGAAATGAAGAAGTAAGCGAGTAATGCGCCAAGCTTGATCCAAGAAGCCTCAAGAAGGATTGCAACGAACTTCGATGTCGGCCAAATGGCGTCACCGGACAGTACCGTGGAACTCTGTCGACAGAATAAGGTCGCGCTGACTGAGAGGAGCAGAAGCGATGAAGGCATCGCAGTTCACGGATACTCAGAAGGCGTTCATCATCAAGCAGGGTGAAGATGGGATGAGGGTGGCGGAGATCTGCCGGAAGACGGGGATAGCCGGGCGACCTACTCCAATTGGAAGAAGAAGAAGGCCGGCATGATGCCGTCGGAGATGAAGCGGCTGCGCAAGCTTGAACAGGAGAATATCCGGCTGAAGTAGATCGTGGCGGACCTGACGCTCGATTGTGAGATGCTGCAGAACCTCATCAAGCGAAAGCTCTGAGGCCTGACCGGAAGAGAGCGCGTTGAGGCGCTCATTGTCGACCGGCCCATAGGCATAGCCGAGCGAGGCCTCGACATAATCAGTGCCGGCAAAGGAGGTCTCCCAGGATTCGGTGTCCGAGACAACCGCGTCGATATGGAGACGAGAAGCAGCCAGTAGGGGCTGGTCTACAGCCGAGGCCGGCGGCGAAGAGAAGGTGTTCTGGTCGCGTGTCTCCTCATCGGAGCGCTCGATCCTGACCTCGCCTCGCACGCGGGCGTTGATGCCGCGCTCCTCGTCCTTGTAGCCGATGGCCAGCGGGGGCGTAGCAGTCGAAGTCCTCCCGCTACAGTTCGATGTCCTCGTCCACCGTGTCGTCGCGCACGCGGCCGATCTCAAGCCCCCAATCGACCATCCACATGGCGTCGGGCGTATAGACGACGCCATCGGTCTGGGTGAGCGAATGGCGCTCGCCGAACATGTCGTAATTGCTCTCGCTGTAGTCCGAGAGCAGTTCGCCCATCTTGCGGCGCAGGCGACGACGACCGTGCCCTTGTCGCTGGCGAAGAGGCCGCACGTGCTGTCGAGGTCGAAGGCGCGGTCAGTCGAGCTTGTAGCCGAACAGACCTCTGGCTGGCGATGCCCTACATCGCCGGCGCAGCCTCCGCGGTCGGGCTGGTGGTGATCTGCCAAACAGCCGGAAAATGACAGCTTTGCGTTGATCGCATTGCGTTTTTCACGACGAGGCGATGCCACAGCCGATCACATCACCACGGTCGCGCTTCTGTTGTCGTCGTGCCCTGTCGAACTTTACGGGGGATGGCAAAAGGGCCGGAAGACCCCGAAAGGCCCATCGCACGAGCGAGACGCCGCCCGTAGCCTCTCCCTCATGGCTCGCCAGCACTGCGCTTAACTTCGTGTGCGGCTGATGCACGCAATATAGCGCGCTGGCTCAGCCGGCTTCGGCGTCCAGGCCAGCACAGGATGCTCCTGTGCGCAGGCGACAGTGGAAGCACCAACACCAATCGCAACCGCAGCCAAGAGTGCCAGTGCGGCTTTACTCAATCTGACCATATTATGGAATGCAGGACCGGGATGCATCTTGACCGTAAGGCGGATTTCGCTTGGGCCAGATGGCTTCTTTCGGCAAGGAGCGCCTTGACAAGAACTCCACTAGGGGCGAACGTATGGACAGTATATCCATATTGTGGATAGACATCGGGAGGCCGCACCGAAGGAGCTTGGCCCGCCTCACCTGATGACTTCGCTGCTGACTAAACCCAACACGTAGTTTTCCCATGGACATCATCAATTATCTCACCACCATCCATTTCGGTGCCGGATCCATCCACTCACTGGAGGACGCGCTGCGTGACCTCGGCATCAGAGCCCCGCTGGTCATCAGCGATTACGGAGTCCAGGCAGCGGAATTGCTCGATCGGGGCATGGAACCGATCCGGCATGCGCCCCGGTTCCTTGACGTCCCCTCCAATCCCACGGAAGCCGCCGTACTGGACGGGCTGCGCCTGTTCCGGGAAGCGAGGTGCGATGGCGTTGTCGCCATCGGGGGAGGCTCCCCAATAGACCTGGCCAAGGGCGTGGCGTTGCTGGCCACTCATGAGGGAGAACTCGAGCAATATGCGGCGATCCTTGGCGGTGTCGCCCGGATCAAGCCATCGGTCGCACCGGTCGTGGCAGTGCCAACGACGGCAGGGACCGGGTCGGAAGTTGGGCGCGCCGCGCTGCTGACGCTGAACGATGGGCGGAAGCTGGGCTTCATCAGCCCTCATCTCATCCCAAAACGGGCAATCTGCGATCCCGAACTCACGCTCGGGCTTCCGCCATTCCTCACAGCTGCCACCGGCCTGGATGCCCTTTCCCACTGCATCGAGACCTATCTGTCGCCCCGCTACAACCCACCTGCAGAGGCGATTGCCCTCGATGGGTTCAAGCGCATCTGGGGTGCGCTTCCCAGCGCGTTCAACAACGGCGCGGACCTCGATGCCAGAACGGACCTTATGATGGGTGCACTTGAAGGCGGCATGACCTTCCAGAAGGGTCTTGGGGCGGTTCACGCCCTGAGCCATGCGCTTGGCGGCCTCAAGGACCTAAAGTTGCACCATGGGACGCTGAATGCGATCTTGATGCCGACGGTGATACGCTGGAATTCACAGGACCCTACCGCGGGCCGGAAGATCGCGAACCTCGAAGCGCTTGCCGGATTGGCGCCGGGAATGTTGGCAGACGCTCTCGACGAGCTCAACCGTTCGCTAGGCATTACTGCACGGCTGTCCGAACTTGGCGTGACCAGGGAGGTGTTTGACTGGACCTGTGAGCGTGCGGTCGCCGATCACAGCCATGGGACCAACCCGCTCCCGCTCAGCAGGTCGGATTACGCAGAAATCCTGGAGGCGGTTTTCTAGGGCTCTCCCGGCCACCATCAACCAGCGGGGTTAGAGACAGCAATATCAAGCGGGGTTAGACAAAGCATATCATGAGACCTATCGTTCTAATAACGGGCGCAAGCCATGGTATCGGAGCCACAACCGCGTGCCTCTTCGCGGCAAACGGGTACGATGTCTGTGTAAACTATCTCTCCGACGACGAGGCGGCCGCCGGGGTCGTAGCGGACTGCGAGGCCGCCGGCGCGAGGGCGATTGCCGTCAAGGCGGACGTTGGTGACAAGGACGAAATAGCTTTCCTCTTCCGGCGTTGCGACGAAGAATTGGGTCGCCTGTCCTGCCTCATCAACAATGCAGGCATAATCGGAAAGGCCTCGAGACTTGAGGAACTTTCCCCGGAGGCGCTGGAAAAAACATTCCGCGTCAACGTGTTCAGCGTCTTCTATTGCATCCAGGAAGCCGCACGGCGCATGTCGACCAAGCACGGGGGCAGCGGCGGCACTATCGTGAACATGTCGTCCCTTGCGGCCGTGTTGGGAAGCCCAAACGAATACATTCACTATGCGGCGTCCAAGGGCGCGGTCGAGTCGATCTCAATTGGCGCTGGCAAAGAGCTGGCGCCAGAAGGCATTCGCGTGAATGCCATTCGCGTCGGCACGACCAACACCAGAATTCACACGACCGAAGGCAATCCGGAGCGGCCGGCCAGGATTGCCGCGATTACCCCGATGGGAAGAATTGCCGAGCCCGACGACATAGCCCAGGCGGCGCTGTGGTTGGCATCGCCCGGGTCAGGTTTCGTGACCGCCACATTGATTACGGTTGCGGGAGGGCTATAGCCCTCCCTTTTTTCGTGCTGGCGAGCTCTTCTAGAGCGCCCTCACCTGGCCGATTGTGAAGGTGTCGGCCGTTTCGCGGATCTCGTTGGTCAACGGCCGTCCCAGGACAGGGATGTCCACCTCGAAAACGTCACCGTTCCGGGTCTCCACGCCGTCGGCAAAAGATGCCACCGAGGTGCCCAGGAAGAACACGTGGACGTCCCCTGGCCGCCTGAACTGCCCATACTTGAAATGGTGGTATTCGAGGTTGTCGAGCGAATGGGACATGTTCTCTTCGCCCGTGGCAAATTCCTTGGTCCAAAGCACCTTGCCATCGCGCCTGATGGTCACCCTGCCGTTGACCTCGCGCGGCAGGTCGCCAACCAGAAGCTCCGGGCCAAAGGAGCAGTTCCTTAGCTTGGCGTGCGCCAGGTACAGGTAGTTCTTCTTCTCCATCTTGTGGTCGGTGACCTCATTGCCGATGGCAAAGCCAACGCGATAGGGCTGGCCATCGTTGCCCACCACATAGAGCGCGACAACTTCCGGCTCATCGCCGGTATCCTCCGCAAAACCCGGAATGGGGATGACCCCACCCGGACGCACAGCGGTTGAGCCGTCGCCTTTGTAGAACCACTCGGGCTGCACGCCGACAACGCCACCTGCCGGCTTGCCGCCCTTGAGCCCCCAGGCAAACATCCGCATGGAGTCATTCATGTCGATCGACGGCTTCGGGGCCCCTTCCTCGTGCATGCTTCCGCGCGACGCGGCGCTGCCGATATGCGTGAGACCTGTGCCGGCAATGATGCAGTGCGCAGGATCCGGATGATCCATCGGAGGCAGCACGCGGCCCTCGCTCAGCAGGGCTTCATAATCCAGGACCTCCTCCGTGACATGCGCGCTGACCAGCTCCACGATGCTCTGCCCCGCTTCGATAGCCGCCAGGGCCAGATCTCTCACCGTGCGAAACCGGGAAAGCCGGCGAACCCCGGAATCCTCCACAACTCCTACGGCGCGACCGGCGTCGCGGCTTTCAAACTGTATCAGTCGCATTGAACTCTCCATGTAAAAAATGCCAGGACCAATCAGCGAATGGCCGTGGCAGGGATGCTTGTTCCAGGACGTTACTGAGCGGCGGCAGCCATGTCGGATCTCGCCTTGTTCACGAGGTCGACACCAATCGTTTCGTTGAACTGCTCGACCACCAGGGCGACCCGTTCACGCAGCACCGCGAGCGCTTTCGGTATCGGACGGGTGATCTCCATCCCCTCCTGCTTAGCAAGCCGGTCAGCTGGTCTGCGTCGTTGCGGGAGAGGATGCGCTGGAATTCCTCGGTCTCAGCGACCGCCTCGAGCACCAGCGCCTTGTCTTCATCGGACAGGCTGTTGAACCACCGGTCACTCGCCAGCAGGACGAACGGAGTATAGACGTGGCCCGTCAGCGCGAGGTGATCCTGAACTTCGTAGAACCTGCTCGTGCAAATGAGACCAACCGGCGCCTCCTGCGCGTCAACCTCACCATTTTCCAGGGCGGCGGGGAGCTCGGGATAGCGAAACGGCGTGGGGTTCGTCCCAAGTGCTTCAAAAGTTGCGATGAACAGCGGGCTCGGAATGATGCGGATATTCAGCCCCGTCATGTCCTCGATCGTATTGATCGGCCGGATTGCGTTGGTCATGTGGAGGAAGCCATTGTCCCACCAGGCCAGTCCAACGATACCCGCCCCTCCTTGAGGCGCTCGAACAGATGGTCGCCAACGGAGCCATCCATTACCGCGTCCGCTGCCTCGAAGCTGTCGTAGAAGAACGGCAGGTCGTAGATCATGAACTCGGGAACAACGCCCACAAGGTTCGACATCGGCCAGCGCCGTATTTCTCAAATGCATGGCGGTTTAGCGCGATGTAATCTTTGTATCCCTCTTGGTGGTCGATATCGACTATCGCGACCCAATAGCCCTTCCTGGCCATATGCTCTCCTCAAATATCACAATCCGACGCGAAGCACTTGTGGAACAACTACGATCCGTTAGTGTCGCGCTGGCACAGTGATTCCGGCGCACCCATGTGCCCGGACGCCCGCGAGTACCGTCTACAATGTGGGCAAATAGTCCACAGATAGATTACTGATAGGTCCTGTTCATTGTCAAGGGCTGGAGAGGCGATATGAATCGACCCAAGAGCGTTTTGAAGGAAGCCACGGACCGCTCCCCTCACGTGCAGGGAGCAGCTTCTTTTTCGAAGTTCATGGCGGTACTGCAGCTTATCGCAGACGCCCCCGGGCAGCTTGATATTTCCCGGCTGACAAAGCAGGCGCCCTATCCGCGCGCCACGATTTATCGTCTGGTTGCCGCACTTATGGCCGAGGGCCTCGTGACGCAGAACGCGGAAGACGGCACGTATCGGCCCGGGCCTCGCCTTCTGGCCCTCGCGTCGAAAACGTGGGAAAGCTCGGATCTCCGTACCATTGCGCGCAGTCATCTTGTAGCGCTGCGGGATGCCACAGATGAAGTGGTGCACTTGGCGGTGCCGAGCAACAACGACCGGATGGTCTATATCGACAAGATCGAGGGCGCCAACCGCGTCCAGATGAAGACGAGCATTGGCGCGCAGGTGGAACTGCACTCCACCTCCGTAGGAAAGGCGTGGCTATCAGGATTGCCCGAAGACAAGCTGCAGGAAATCCTGCACTCGCTTGATCTCAAAAAACATACCGTCAACACGTTTACCGATCCATTCTCCCTGCTGGAAGAACTTCGCCGGAGCCGTGAACGCGGTTATGCGGTCGATAACGAGGAAAACGAGCCGGATATCCTGTGCATTGGCAGCCCGATATACAACAGGAATGGCGAGCCGGTTGGCACGGTCAGCGTGAGCATGCCCACATACCGCCATGACTCGGTAAGGCACCGGCAGTTTGCCAAGCTCGTCAAGGACACTGCGGCCACCATTTCGAAGGAACTTTCTCTACTTCCATAGCTACCCCGGACAATCGGTGCGGCGCCCTACGCACCGGTCGGCGTGAGGACTGCCAATAGCCCCAAGTGGCAGCACCTACGCCCGGACACGGCCGGCGCCATGGAGTAGGCTTGTCTGCTGCCAGGTAGAAAACACCGCTCGGCCGGCTCATGCTTGACGGCACATCCAAACGCGTCTACTAAAAGTGTGGACAACTTGCCCACGTTATGGATGCGGCTATGGCAACGAAACTGCGCTCGCGCGCCTGGTTTGACAATCCCGAGAACCCGGACATGACAGCACTCTATCTCGAGCGCTACATGAACTACGGCATCACGCGGGAGGAGCTGCAATCGGGCAAGCCCATCATCGGCATTGCCCAGACCGGCTCGGACCTTTCCCCCTGCAATCGCCACCACCTGGTGCTCGCCCAGCGCGTGCGCGAGGGCATCCGCGAGGCCGGCGGCATCCCCTTTGAGTTCCCGGTCCACCCGATCCAGGAGACGGGCAAGCGTCCCACGGCGGGGCTGGATCGCAACCTTGCCTATCTCGGCCTTGTTGAGGTGCTCCATGGCTATCCTATTGATGGCGTGGTGCTGACGATTGGCTGCGACAAGACCACGCCCGCGCAGCTGATGGCGGCGGCCACCGTCAATATCCCCGCCATTGCGCTTTCGGTGGGGCCGATGCTCAACGGCTGGTACAACGGCAAGCGTACCGGTTCTGGCACGATCATCTGGAAGGCCCGCGAGATGATGGCGGCCGGCGAGATCGGCTATGAACAGTTCATTGATCTCGTTGCCTCGTCTGCGCCCTCGGTCGGCTATTGCAACACTATGGGCACGGCCACCACGATGAATTCGCTGGCCGAAGCGCTGGGCATGCAACTACCCGGCTCGGCGGCGATCCCCGCACCCCACAAGGACCGCGCGGCAATGGCCTGGCGCACCGGCAAGCGCATCGTCGAGATGGTGCACGAGGACCTTAAGCCCTCCGACATCCTCACGCGCGAAAATTTCCTCAATGCCATCGTGGTTAATTCTGCCATTGGCGGGTCGACGAACGCCCCCATCCACATCAATGCCATTGCGCGCCATGCGGGTGTGGAGCTCTCGATTGACGATTGGCAGACCCACGGCTTCGAGGTGCCGCTTCTCGTCAACCTCCAGCCCGCCGGCGAGTATCTCGGCGAGGACTATCACCGCGCTGGTGGCGTGCCAGCGGTCATCAACGAGCTGATGAAGCACGGGCTGATCCACGAGAACGCGCCCACGGTCAACGGCAAGACGATTGGCGAGAATTGCCGCGCGACGGCCATTGAGGACACAGACGTCATCCGTCCGTTCGACGCGCCGATGAAGCTGAGGGCAGGCTTCCTCATCCTTCGCGGCAACCTGTTTGACAACGCGATCATGAAGACCTCGGTCATCAGCCCCGAGTTCCGTGAGCGCTATCTCTCCAATCCTGACGATCCGGATGCCTTCGAGGGCCGGGCGGTGGTGTTCGACGGCCCCGAGGACTACCACCACCGCATCGACGATCCCTCGCTGGAAATAGATGAACACACGCTGCTCTTCATGCGCGGGGCCGGGCCAATCGGCTATCCGGGCGCGGCTGAAGTGGTCAACATGCGGCCGCCTGACTATCTCATCAAGAAGGGTGTGCATTCGCTTCCCTGCATTGGTGACGGGCGGCAATCCGGCACGTCCGGCTCGCCTTCGATCCTTAACGCCTCCCCGGAAGCGGCGGCCGGCGGTGGGCTGGCGCTCTTGAGGACGGGCGACCGCGTGCGGATCGACCTGCGCGCCGGGACGGCCAACATGCTGGTTTCGGACGAGGAACTGGCGCGCCGCCGCGCCGATCTCGAAGCCAATGGCGGCTACCCCTATCCGGACCACCAGACGCCCTGGCAGGAGATTCAGCGCTCCATGGTGGACCAGCTGGGGGATGGCGCGGTGCTCAAGCCCGCCGTCAAATACCAGCGCATCGCGCAAACCAGGGGCGTCCCGAGGGACAATCACTAGGGTAAGGAAACGGGCCACCGCTCGTTCACGCGCAAAGGGGAGGGCGCCGTGCAGAGGCAGCCGGTAACAGTTCTGATCCCTGGATGGATGCACGAGCATGCCAAATCCATGCTCGCCCAGCAGTTCCGGGTCGTTGAAATTGAGGAAGGCCGGCTGGCCGAGCTCACCGAGAGCGAGCGGTTGGCGGTTCGCGGTGTGGCCAGCCACGCCAGGATCGACGCGCATTTCATAGACTTGTTGCCGAATCTCGAGATCATCGCAAACTTCGGCGTCGGATACGAAGCGGTCGATGCCGACTACGCCCACAAGAAGAATGTCGTCGTAACCAACACACCCGACGTGCTCACCGAGGAAGTGGCCGATACCACGGTTGGCCTGCTGCTCAACGTCGTTCGCGAGCTGTCAAAGGCTGAGCAGTATCTCAGGTCGGGGAAGTGGATGGCGGCACCCTACCCCCTGACACGCCTCACGCTGCGCGACCGCAGCATAGGCATCTATGGGATGGGCCGTATCGGCCGCGCGATCGCCAGGAGGCTGGAAGCGTTTGGCCTTCCGATCGCCTATCATAGCCGCAGGCCCGTCGAGGGGATCCAGTATCCCTACTACGAGACGCTGGTGGATCTTGCCCGGGCCGTCGACACCCTCATCTCGATCGTCCCGGGAACAGCAACCACCGCGAACACCATAAACGCCGAGACCCTCAAGGCGCTGGGCGGAAACGGTGTTCTCATCAACATGGGCCGGGGCATTGTTGTGGATGAACGCGCCCTGGCCGACGCACTGAGGACGGGAACGATAGCTGCAGCCGGACTGGATGTCCTCCAGAGCGAGCCGAATGTCCCTTACGAGCTTCTGTCCCTCGATAACCTCGTCCTGACGCCTCACATCGGATCGGCGTCAGAACACACGCGCACCAGGATGGCCGAGCTTGTTGCCAACAACATCATCTCCTGGTTCGAGACCGGGGCCGCAATAACCCCTGTACGCTAGTTGTCAGCGAGCTTGCCCCCCTTAGAGAAAAACGATGACCCGAGGAGTCAAGCAATGGCTTTTATACCGACTGGAAAGCACCTAATTTCCGGAGACTGGCTCGACGGGGAAGGTACGTTCCGTTCCGACCCGGCAGTGGGTCCGGCGCACGAGTTTCAAAGCGGGTCAGTGACGCTCGTAAACCGCGCTGCGGAAGCAGCGGAAGAAGCCTTCTGGTCCTACGGGTACTCGACCCGTGACGAGCGGGCGCGCTTTCTGAATGCCATTGCCGAAGAGATTGACGCCCGTTCGGACGACATCACTGAAATCGGGCATCAGGAAACCGGCCTGCCGCCAGCTCGCATCGCCTCCGAGCGCGGGCGGACGACCAACCAGTTGCGCCTTTTCGCCAAGCACATCCTGGATGGCGAATATCTGGATCGCCGCCATGACGAGGCCCTGCCCTCCCGGCAGCCCGCACCGCGGCCGGATCTGAAGCTCGTCCAGCGTCCGCTGGGTCCAGTGGCCGTTTTCGGCGCCTCGAACTTCCCGCTCGCATTCTCGACGGCTGGTGGCGATACGGCAGCCGCGCTGGCCGCCGGCTGCCCGGTCATCGTCAAGGGCCATTCAGCCCATCCCGGCACGAGCGAGATCGTGGGCCATGCGGTACAGGCCGCACGGACCAGGCTTGGTCTTCACCCCGGCGTCTTCTCATTGATTCAGGGCGGCAATCGCGAGGTCGGACAGGCGCTCGTACAGCACCCGTTTGTGAAGGCCGTTGGCTTCACCGGCTCGCTCGCTGGAGGACGGGCGTTGTTCGATCTTTGCGCCGCACGTCCCGAGCCCATTCCGTTCTTCGGTGAGCTGGGCTCCGTCAATCCGGTCTTCTTCCTCCCGGACGCACTGGAAAAGCGGGGAGACGAGATCGCCAAGGGCTGGGTTGCCTCGTTGACCACAGGCGCAGGCCAGTTCTGCACGAATCCCGGCGTTGCCGTCATGATCGCAGACGCCAACGCCGAGGCCTTCGTGAACACCGCCACCTCGCTTCTCGGCGAAATCGGACCGCAGACCATGCTTACCCGCGGCATCGCGGCGGCCTTTGACGCTGGTTTCGCCCACATTGCCGGGAAGAACGCCGTGCACGAGTTGCTGCGCCCGGCCTGCGTCGCGCGCGACGTTACCCCCGGTCTCTATGAGGTTGACGGTGACACCTGGCTGGCGCACCCCGATCTCCACGAGGAAGTCTTCGGGCCGCTTGGCCTGGTTCTGAAGGTGCGCGACGCTGCACAGATGATCGCCGTGGCGAGGTCTCTCGTGGGACAACTGACCTGCACCCTGCAACTTGCGGACGGCGACCTCGGACTTGCCCGGAGGCTGATGCCGATCCTCGAACGGAAGGCCGGGCGCGTTCTGGCGAACGGTTTCCCGACGGGTGTCGAAGTGGCCGATGCGATGGTGCACGGGGGCCCCTACCCCGCTTCGACGAACTTCGGCGCCACATCCGTCGGCACGCTATCCATTCGGCGGTTCCTGCGGCCTGTCTGCTATCAGCAGATGCCCGACGAATTGCTGCCGGTTGATCTCAGACGAGCCTGAACCGGTCCATTGCCATGCTCGCACGGATCTCCGGCTCTCGATGTTCGATCCCATGAACGACGAGTTCAGCGTATCGATCCCCTATGCCATCCTGCACAATCGGGCGCTCGGTACGTTGACCTTCAGCATGAGTAGATGATTGACGCTTGCCGAAGGTCTGGAAGGAGTCAAGCCACCAGGAATTCTGGCATCAACCGAGCGCCTTTGGCTCCAAACTGCCCAAGCCGTGGTTGCGACAGGGGGATCTAGCCTTGGTGTCTCAAAATCGCGCTGATGAAGTTTGCGGCGTCCACCACTGCTGGAACCAGCGTCGCGATCACCTCGCCCTGCCCCAGCGCTCCATGGACGCCGACAGGTCGATGGCTGCAACCGCGCGCCCGGAAAGTTGCCGATGGTCGGGGCAGCTATGGATATATGACCGTCATGCATGAGCTGGCGGCCAACGGCAAAGCCTTGGAGGCGGATCTTGTCGATCTCCGCGAGAATGCCCTTGTAGGTAATCGTGTGCTCCAGTGAACAACGGATGGTCGGCGCGCTGTGACGGGCGGAGGGAGGAGTACCGCTTCTGGTTCCGAGTGTTTATGCACCTTCAGGCGCCTCAATGCGATGCGCCGGGGAAGACGAGCGCTGTCGTTCGGTCGCGCTCTTCCGGCTGACAGCGATGCGTTTCGGCAAGGGAGCGTCTGCTTTTCTTTCAGGAGGCCGGACCGGCGCCGGCCCGTCAAGGCCGGTGCCGCTTCGCGGTGGCGCCTGCCGCGCCAGCCTTGACCGGCCACCTCCGGTTCGGCGAAGGCTTGGGAGGCAGACAAGGCCACCCGTGCAAGCAGCGCGCTCCTCTCCTCACCCGCCCTACCCTTCCTGGTCACCGCGAACCGCAACGCGCAGGTCATTGCGGGCCGCTGCGGGATGGCGGGATTTTCGCTCTTTTCCCTACGCAGGTTTGGCGGCTTCATTTCCGTTCAGGGAAACGGAAAGCGAGGTCGCAATGGCAGGAGAGATACAATCGGCAGGTGACACAGGTGGGTCTGACGACAATACCAAGGCCACGCGCACGGAGAAGATCAGGAGCGTCGTGCTGTCGCTGGCGCGGCTGATCGGCCGCCGCATCGCGCGCGAGCAGTTCGACGCCACGAATGACAACCGGGCGGCTCAGCACGCGGAGGAGCGTCCGCCAGGAATGAACGCAGGCGACCGCGCACACGACACGAGTTGACGACGAAGAGGAAGCCCGACCATGACCCGCGCTGCCCTTTACGCCCGCTGCTCCTCCGACAACCAGCGTGAAGCTTCGATCGAGGACCAGATACGGCTCTGCCGTGAGCACGCAGCGCGCGAGGGCTGGCAGATCGCCGAATCCTATCACGACGCGGCGATCTCAGGAGCAAGCACAATCCTGCGGCCGGGCATCCAGAAGCTGGTGCGCGACGCGCAATGCGGCCAGTTCCAGATCGTCGTCGCCGAAGCGCTCGACCGGATCAGCCGCGACCAGGCGGACGTCGCCACGCTCTTCAAGCACCTCAAATTCGCCGGCGTGACCATAGTCACGCTGGCGGAAGGTGAGATTTCGGAGCTGCATGTCGGCCTCAAGGGCACGATGAACGCGCTGTTTTTGAAGGACCTCGCCATGAAGACGCATCGCGGCCTGCGTGGCAGGGTCGAGGCCGGCAAGTCCGGCGGCGGGATCTGCTACGGCTATCGCGTCGTGCACAGGCACGATGCCAATGGCGAGCCGATCCGTGGCGACCGTGCCATCGTGTCTGAAGAGGCAGAGATCGTCCGCCGCATCTTCCGCGACTTCGCAGGCGGCATGTCGCCGCGCGAGATCGCCCGCAAGCTGAACGATGAAGGCGTCCCCGGCCCTGACGGAAAGCTATGGAGCAACACCACCATTCGCGGCCATGTCCGGCGCGGCACCGGCCTTCTCAACAATGAGCTCTATATCGGCCGGCTGGTCTGGAACCGGCAGCGCTATGTGAAGGATCCCGCGACCGGCAAGCGCGTTTCGCGCCTCAATCCGCCGGAGAAGTGGATCAGGACGGAGGTCCCGGAGCTGAGGATCGTCGATGACGAACTCTGGCGGAAGGTGAAGGCGAAGCAGAAGGAGATCTCCGAGAAGCACGCCAACGCCATCGCCGCCGTCCGCGAGCATCACCGCACCAATCCGCTGAGCGCGCTGCAACGCGCCAAAAGCCTTCTCTCCGGCCTCGTCTATTGTGGCGTCTGGTGGAGGCCCATGCTCGCTGCGCGGCCAGAGCCGTTTCGTCTGCTCGGCGCATAACGCCAACGGCTCCTGCACGAATGGCCGCACGATGCCGCGCCAGACACTCGAGGAGCGCGTGCTCACGGGACTGAAGGAGCGGATGATGGCGCCGGAGGCAGCCGAAGCGGCACTGCGCGCCTATGCCGAGGAGAACAACCGGCTGAACCGCGAGCGGCGCGCCGGCATGGAGCGCGACCGCGCCGAACTCACCAAAGTGGACCGTGCGATCAAGGAGATTGTCGACATCATGGAGGGCGGCGGCATCTTGCGCGCGCTGATGGACCGCCTGCGCGACCTTGAAGCCAAACAAGACATGCTGCGCGAGCAGATCGAGGCTGCCAGGCATCCCCTTCCCGACATCCACCCGTATGTGGCGCAGGTCTACCGGCGCAAGATCGAGCGTAAGCGCCCAGCCGAGGCCGTTCAGCCGTGGTGATGGTTGAACGGCAGGAGTTGGTCGAGATCGCGGTTTGGCCAGCCTTCGGCGATGCGCTGGAGAGTCAGTGTCAGCCAGGCGAAGGGATCGACGTCGTTCATCTTGGCTGTCTGCAGAAGGGTCGCGATTGTGGCCCATGTCTTCCCGCCGCCGCCGGATCCGGCAAACAGCGCGTTCTTGCGTGTGATGGCCTGGAGCCGGATAGCCCGCTCGACGGCATTGGAGTCGATATCGAGGCGACCATCGTCCAGGAAGCGCTCGAGATCCTCGCGGCGGCTCCTGGCATAGCGGATCGCCTCGGCGAGTTTCGACTTGCCGGAGATGCGGCTCAATTCCTTTTCCCAGAACGGCCAGAGATCGGCGATGATGGCGGCCGACTGCTCCTGTCGCGCGGCCCGGCGATCCGCAGGTCTCTGCCCGCGAATGCGCTCCTCGACCTTCCATAGCTCGGCCATCCGCTCAACGGTTTCGCTGGCCACATGCGAGACGCCGGACACGTGCAGTTCGTAGAACTTGCGCCTCAGATGCGACCAGCAGGCAGCCAACGTCAGTGGGCCATCGGCACGCCTGGCATCGGCGAGACGGTTGTAGGCTCCCCATCCATCGACCTGGAGCAATCCGGTGTAGCCGGCGAGATGGCGCTCTACGTTCTCGCCGCCGCGGCTGTCCTCGAACCGATAGGCCACCATAGGCGGCGCCTGGCCGCCGAAGGGTCCATCGTCGCGCGCATAGGTCCACAACCAGGCCGTCTTCGTCTTGCCCGATCCCGGCGACAAGGTCGGCAGCGTCGTCTCGTCGGCATAGACCCGCTCGCCCTCCTTGATCAGCGCCAGGACACGTTCGGCGAGCGGAGCGAGATGGAAGCCGACATGCCCCATCCAGTTGGCCATGGTGTTGCGGCTGATCTCGACGCCATCGCGGGCATAGATGCCTTCCTGGCGATAGAGCGGCAGGCCATCGGCATATTTGGAGACGGCGACATGGGCGAGCAACGCATCGCTCGGCATCCCGGCCTCGACGATGTGAGCGGGAGCCGGCGCCTGACTGACACCCTCCTTGCACTGGGCGCAGCCATATTTGGGGCGGCGGGTGACGATCACGCGGAACTTCGCCGGCGTCACGTCGAGGCGTTCCGAGACGTCCTCGCCGATCCTGACCGGTTGGCAGCCGCCGCAGGCGCAGGCGACGGTCTCGGGCTCGATGACGATCTCCACGCGCTCAAGATGCGCCGGGAACGCCTTGCGCGGACGAGCTTCGCGCTGCCTGCGCTCGCCAGCCGGCCCGGTCGCCGCGAGTTCGGCCTCGATCATGCCAAGACCGGTCTGGACCTCGTCGAAGGCGAAGGCCTGCTGGTCGCCGTCGAGCTTCTCGGAGCTGCGGCCGAAGCGGGCGCGCTCCAGCTGCTTGATGATCATGTGCAGATTGGCAATCCGCTCCTCGGCGCGCTCGTTGATCGCGGCCATGCGGACGATCTCGGCTTTGAGGGTGGCGGCTTCGGACTGGAGTTGCCCCGCCTGTGATTGCAGCTCATCCTCCCGGGCCGCAGCAGCGATCAGCATCGCTTTCAGCGTGTCGATATCGTCGGGAAGAGCCGAAGCATGGCGCGTCATGACCTCGAGACAAGCACATCCGGGCCTATTCCGGCACCGGTTTTTGCTGCCTGAGTCACTTCGCCACGGGCTATCCTGCTGAGGTCGGGCGGCGTCTTCGTTCAGCCCGCACGCGCGTCCAGTCCATGCCCTCCACCAGCGCCATCAGTTGCGGCGGAGCTAGGCGGATCACCCCGTTCTCCACTCGCGGCCAGCGGAACTTGTCCTCGTCCAGACGCTTGGCGAACAGGCAAAGCCCGGACCCATCCCACCACACGATCTTCACCCTGTCGGCCCGCTTGGCCCGGAAGACGTAGAGCGCGCCGGAGAACGGATCGGCGCCGGTGTCGCGCACCAGTGCCGCCAGGCCGTCCGGGCCTTTCCTGAAGTCGACCGGGCGCGTTGCCACATAGACCTTGGCTCCCGCTGGGATCATGCCGATCGCAACGCACGGATCGCCTCGACCAGAAGGCTTGACGACACATTGGCAACCACGCGGATGGTCGCATCGCCGATGACGATCTCCAGGCGGCCCACGCGATCATCTTCGCCATGCGCCACCTCCACCGTCGCAAAGCTTTGCGCCTCTGCCAGCGGCCGTTCCGGCAACATAGCAATGGCGCCTGAACGGATCGCCTTGCGCCGCCATGCAAACACCTGCTGCGGGCTCACGTCATGCGCACGGGCAACCGCCGAGACATTCGCTCCCGGCGTCATCGCCTCTTCCAGTATCCGAGCCTTCGCGTCGTCCGACCAGCGACGGCGAGGGACAGCAGGGCTGGCATCAAGGCGGTTCGGCACCGCCTCGATGACTGCAAACGTTCCGTGTCTGGACTTGGGTGCAGACTGCAAACAAACCTCCCGCGAGAATCATCACGAGAGTGTCGCTGCCTTCATCAACCCGCGAAACACGGGGTCAGCTTGGCGCTTACGATCGAGCGGCTAGCGGACGCCCCTGCGGCACCCGGAGGATCGGCGCGAGGCGGCGGAGGCGATCCGTGCCCTGATCGAGCGCGTGACGCTCATCCCCGGTGCCAGGTGGGGCGAGATGGAGGTGACGCTGCACGGCGAGCTTGGCGCGATCCTGGCGTGGCTCGGTGCGGAAGGTGTTGAGAAGGCTGCAAAAACAAAAACTCCCGGCGGGTTTCGCGCGGGAGTGTCTTAATCGTTTGGTTGCGGGGGTAGGATTTGAACCTACGACCTTCAGGTTATGAGCCTGACGAGCTACCGGGCTGCTCCACCCCGCGTCACCATGGCAGGCGTTGCCTGCGGGAAGCGTTTTGCGCCGACGGGCCTTGTTTTGGCTTGTTTTCGGCGTCGGCCGGGACCGTTCTCCGCGATCGGGGCGGAGGAAGCGTGAAGAGAAGATGAGAAGCATGCGTTTTGCAGACCTGGCAGCGACCTACTCTCCCGCGTCTTAAGACGAAGTACCATCGGCGCTGGGGCGTTTCACGGCCGTGTTCGGAATGGGAACGGGTGCAGCCACCCCGCCATGACCACCAGGTCGGCGAAGCGCATGTTTTCGAGAAGCTGGGTTCTGGCGAGTACGGCAACAGCAGTTCTTTCTGCCGTC